>NZ_JBMHEZ010000001.1:0-1950515 GCF_050499005.1 Enterococcus sp. AZ101
AGTTGAAATGTCTGACTACGGTTTAGAGGGTAGTGGTACTAGTTCCTTTTAAGCATTTAGTCTTTTTTTATTATTATAGCTACGGGAAGTAGCTCAGCTTGGTAGAGCACTTGGTTTGGGACCAAGGGGTCGCAGGTTCGAATCCTGTCTTCCCGACCATTTTGTCATTATTTAAGCCTGCACCAAAAAAATTTTTTAAGGTGTTAGGTACTGAGATAAATGTGTCGAAGAATCCGCTAGAATTAGCGGATTCTTTTTTATTGTGCGCTTTAATGCTTATTACGGGGTCGAAGCTATCAGCAGCTTCATAAGATAGGTTGCAACTTGAGTATACAAGAACTTTAGCAAATAATGCTTGGTTAAACAAGTGTTTGATATAATTGGGTGCAGTAGCATACACTTTATGGCAACCTTCGATCATCTCAAGAATTCGACTATAGTTCTCTTTTGCATGTTGACCATAATTAACATGGAGCTTCAATTGGTTATCAATACCGATAAGTGAATTTTTCAAAGTGGCTTGTTCCTTTTTGAAAAGTTCGATTGGAATTGCATCTTCATAATGGGCTTCTAGTAATTTCCTTTGTTTTCTTTTTTGACCACTCCTTATTCATTTTTTTGTGTCTCACCAATGTCTTACCTCCCTTGTCAAATAGTCTTTTGACCTCTTCTTTTTATTATATAGACATGGCTCGCAAAAGTCTTTATTCTTATCTAAATAGGACGAAAATATATAGTTCGTCCAACGCATTCCATGCTTTTCTTTTGCATCTGCAAATATTCGTTCAATTGTCTGTTTTCTCTTTCTATACATTTCTTTATTCAACGTCGTATGGCGTTGATGTTCAAGTTTGTCCATCAGATCAGCCCAAACATATCGAGTCACAACTTTTTGATGTTTTTCACTCAGAGTACAGGGTTCAAGTAATGGACAATGAATGCAGAGTTTTGGATTAGATTTATACGTTCGATAGCTCTCACGAGTGATTGTTGAAAATGACAAATGACTTATACCTTGAGAACAAAAATAAATATCATTAAACATAAATACTTCATAATCGAAGTAACCACTTTTGAAAAGTATAACTCATGTGGTTAATAAAAGTTAAACATAATAAAATATATAGTGGTACTGATTAGTATTGAAATCAATATATAGATGGAGGTGTGTACTATGGCTTGTAAAACACGCTCATAATAGACTTTAACAGTTAGACCAGAGCTTGGGACAAACACCCATGAGGGCGATCGCCCTCACCGAACAGAATGAAAACGAAAGTGATCGACCTGCAGGCTTTTTCCTGTCATACTTAGAGATGACAGGAGTGGCTTGTAGGTCGATCACTTATTGAGGTTCTGCTCCAAGTAACCTTGAGGGACAAACTAGATCATTCTACTTATTTGCACCAATCATTAGGTCATAGAACCTGCGTATAAAAATAAATTGTTTCTATAAGTAGAATAACCTCTTCTGTAATTTTTTTCAAGGAGGAATGTTGAAAATGGAAGATGTACTTCGTTCTTGTTGTGCTGGATTAGACATCCATCAAAAAGTAATTGTTGCGTGCATTATTCGTTCTGCTGAAGGGAAAAAACGCCCAGAAAAATTCTTTGGTAGTTTTGATACGACAACTCGTGGTCTTTTTGACCTATCTGATTGGTTGACTTCTTACGAAGTCACACATATAAGTATGGAAAGTACCGGTGTTTATTGGAAATGCGTGTGGCGGATTTTACAGAATCATTTTGAGCTGCAGTTAGCGAATCCTCGTCACATCAAAAATATTCCAGGAAAAAAAACGGATATGAAAGATGCGGAATGGATTGCTCGTCTCACACGATTAGGAGTCGTTCCTACAAGTTTTGTTCCACCAGAACCTATTCAAGAATTGAGAGATTTAACACGTTATCGCAAACATTTAGTGGAAGATTTGAATCGGGAAAAAAATCGCGGACACATGGTAATACAGAATGCTGGAATCAAATTAACCTCGGTGATTAAAGATATCTACGGAAAATCAGGTAGAGCGTTGCTCTATGCTTTAGTAAAAAACAGGCCAATCACAGAAACACTCATTTTAGAGTGTGTTTATACAACATTACGCAGAAAAGTGCCTCAATTGCTTGAATCCCTAGAAAAACAATTAGTAGAAGTCGAAGAAACAATAAACGACTATCTCGTTCCTTATGAAGAATACGTAGAACGTTTAGAGGAAATCCCTGGAATCAATCGAAGAACGGCGGCAGTTGTACTTGCAGAAGTAGGAATAGATATGTCTGTTTTCCTCTCATCTGGGCATTTGGCTTCATGGGCAGGAGCGAGTCCAGGAAATAATCAAAGTGCTGGAAAGACGCGAAGTAAACGGGTAGGAAAAGGAAATTCTTATCTAAAAAAAGTCTTAGCACAAGGGGCACTGGCGGTTTCCCAAGGGAAACCTACTCGAATTCAAGCATTTTTCTTTCGAGTAAGAAGAAATGCTGGACACAAAAAATCGGTTGTAGCGACCGTTCATTTATTGTTACGTATCATTTATCGGATGTTTTCCGATCAGTCCCGCTATGATGAACTTGGAGAAAGTTATTTAAAAAATAGAAAGAACACTCTAATATATAACTGCTAAAGTGTTCTAGACCAATTATGGCTAACTACGCATTAGGTAGGAGGTAGCCTTTTTTTGTTTTTTTTACGAGTTTAGTTTTCGTATAATAAGTCCTAACGAAAAATCCAGATACCAGTCAAATTGATTGGCATCTGGATTATTTTTAAAAATTATACCACAAATCAAGTCATTCTTCCTCTAGATTTTAGCTTTCAGTTAGAAAATAATGATATCGCATTCGCTATTGATCAATTAGTTGAAAGTATTCCCGAGGCACATTTTCTTCCTTTTCACCATCAAATGGGCCCTTCTTCTTATCATCCGAAAATGATGATGAAGATGATTTTATGTGCCTATACACAATCTGTGTTCTCTGGTCGAAAGATTGAAGCTTTAACGAAGGATAGTATCCGGATGATGTGGCTCACTCAAAGTTATCAGCCGAGCTATCGAACGATCAATCGTTTCCGTGTGAATCCCTTAGTGAACGCACTCCTTCGGGAGTGCTTCGTCCAATTCCGTAGTCAATTAGTCAAGGAACAATTAATCGATGAAGATGACATTTTTATAGATGGCACAAAGATTGAAGCCAACGCAAATAAATATACCTTTGTTTGGAGAAAATCCGTTGATAACTTTGACAAAAAGCTCACTGAGAAATCAACCTTCCTTTATAATGAATTTTCGAAATTATTCTATTCGTACAGATAAGTATGGGTTTACACGGTATTTAAAACAATATGAACGTGAAGACTGCTCGAATAGTCCTCTTCGAAGCCAATGTACAAAAGCGAAGAGTAACAAGAATTGTGGGATTCATAAGAACATGAACTGGGAATACTTTAAAGCGAGGATTCAACAGCTACTTTCAGAAGCAAAAACAGGTAAACTCTACCGTCAACGAAAAATTGACGTTGAACCAGCTTTCGGACATTTGAAAGCTTGTTTAGGCTTCACTCGGTTCTCTGTTCGAGGAAAACAGAAGACACATAATGAAATTGGCTTTGCGTTAATGGCTGTAAATTTAAGGAAATATCGATTGAATAGACCCAATAATAAACATGATTCTCCCCATAATCTAAAAAATAGAAGACTGAAAATCTTTTTTATGATTTTCGGTCTTCTATTTTTTGGTTCTTAGGACTTACGTCCCAAACTCTAGTTTGCATGGTAGGAATGGGTGTTGGAATATACTTAGTAAGATACTGTATTTGGAACAGTTAGAATAGACTAATTCTGGCTTTTTTTTTGTATTTTAAGCATAAAATAGAAGAAAAAAGTATTTCTATAATTTCTTAATAAACTGTGAATAAAAGAAAAAATTTTGTTGCTTAGCATAAAGTATTAAAAAAATGCTGGCTTTTTATTAGAATTAAGTTAAAAAAGGTGGAGATTAAATGGGTGAAAGGATGAGAATGTTTATTGCATTATTCTTATGTAAGAAAAAATGTATTCCACAAAAGAAATTATGTGAAGGAATTATAAGTGAAAGTCATTTTTCAAATATGATATCAGGTAAGTATCATTTTGACCAGCAAACATATTTTTTGATGTTAGATAGAATGCAGGTATCAAATCATTTTAAAAATATGAGATTAACAAATGAGTTATTTAAACATTTTTTTATTGATAATATTTATGAGATCGCTGATTTATTTTCAAATTGTCAATTTGAGTCTGCAATGTTCAAATTAGACTGTATTAATTTTGATATTTTCTATTCTTTAATCAATAAAATGTCTGAATTAATTTCTTCAGAAGATTCAAATGTTATAGAACTAGTTTTTTGCTTAAAAAAAATTTATGAAGGAGCCTCTGCTTGTAATGAGCAGTTGATAAAAATAGGAAGATGTACGGATAGTATCGAGAAGAAAGTGAATTGGCAAGTTGAAGAAGTTATACAAATTATGGCAAGTTTAAATACAGAGGTCGAAAATACTGTTTTTCAAGATGAAGTGAGTGATTCAGACTGTAATCAAAAGCAATTAATGCTGCTTATCATGGAGCATATAACAAAAGAAAGCTTTCAAGATAGTCTAGAATTGATTGATAAGAATAATGAGAAATTACCTAAAGACAATTTTCTAAAGATCATTAAGAGTTTTTGCTTGTTAGAAATTCGCGAAAAGGAACTTGCAAAAGAAGAATTAAAAAAAGTCAAAGGAATAATTTACAATAAAACACTAGAGCATATTTATATGTATTGTTGTATTAATTTAGAAGAAAATATTAATTTTTTACATTATGAAGAGACAATGCTTTTGTGTTGTAGTTTTTTTTGTAACAATCATGTGCTTTTATATCAAAAAGCTGCTATTAGAAGCTTGGCCCATTTTTATTTTAATCATAGAAAATATAAAAAAGCTGCTGAATACTTAATAAAATCAGAAAAGTTGACTAAATATACTATGTGCAACAAAAAAGTTCGTTAATATAAAACAAGAATTCCTTAAATAAATACTGTTTGAATAGGTAAAATGAACAAAAAATTATTATAGCAACTTAGGAAGGAGAATGCGATATTCTATATAAAAATGTGATTAAAAATGCAAAAAATAGTCCTTATAAAATTATTTTTAAGTCAGGGAAAAATGAACTAACTAATAAAATCTTATATGAAAAAACTCAATGTTGTATAAATTACTTCAATGCCCATAAAATATTTGATCAAAGTATATTAATTGAATTTTTTGATGAGATTGAAATTATTCCTATATTGATAGCTACAATTACTTTAGGAATAAATATCTGTTTAGTTGATTTAAAAAGAGAAAGTAAATCAAAAAAACAACGTAGAATTATTTTTCATCCAGAAATAATTATTATGGAGAGTGAGAATGTATTAGTTAATAATGAGATTTCTATCAAGTCAATTTATTCCTCAAAGTATACTGGAAATAAAACTGATATTGACTATTTCATTGAAGATAGACAAGTACTGACCATTTTTACTTCAGGTTCTACAGGTGTACCCAAAGGGATTAAAATAATGATGTCTAATATTTATTTTTGTATCGAATCTATTTTAAAGATATTGAAACTAAGTTCGGAGGATAGAATTGGTCTATTTCTTCCGATTACATTTGATTACGGATTGTATCATATTTTTTTTACAGTAATTAAAAATTGTAGATTAGAATTCTTTTCTGAAGAGTATTCAGAGTTTGCGCTGCTGTCTTTTATTTCAGAGAGAAAAATAACTTTTCTGCCCTCATTACCTAAAACGACAACAAATTTAATCTGGTTGGCCAAAAGAAACAATTTGTTGAATATGTTGTCGTTAAAAACGATAACAAACACAGGAGAATATTTATCTCCTTCAATACAGGAACTAATTTGGGAACAAAATCTAAATTTAAATATCTATTTTATGTACGGCATTACGGAATGTAAGAGAGTTTCTATTTTAACTCCGGAAGAATTCAAATTTAAACCAACTTCTGTAGGAAAACCATTGCCGGGAACAAAAGCTTATGTGATAGATCATGAATCAAATAAATTAAGTGAATATGGTTATGGCGAATTAGTTGTAGAAGGACCAAGTGTTACATTTGGATATTTATCAGATAAATCAACAGAAGAAGCTATCCACTATTTTGAGATTGATAAAGCGCGATATTTTAGAACTGGAGATCAATTTTATATTGATCAGCAAGGTTACTTATTTTTTGAAGGGCGCAGTTCAGAATTTATCAAATATAATGGCTATCGGATTGATCCATTTGAAATAGAATCAATCGCAATGAAAACCCCTGAAGTGGTTTTTGCAAAAGTATTTACACTTGATGACCATTTCTTTTTGGTCTATCAGGGAGAATGTTCAGAAAAAATCGTAAGAGATGGATTAAAGTTTAAACTCGATAAGTACAAAATTCCTAAAGTGTTAAAAATAAAAAAAATGCCATTGACCTCTAACAGAAAAATAGATGTTCTAAAGCTTAAAAAATATTGTGCTGAATTGGAGAGCCCTACTGAATGAAAAGTATAAATATATCAAAACATTTCAATAACAAAGCTTATCAGAAAGATGATCTTGATAATGAGGCTATGCTGACTTTATTGGGTACCGCTTTTCCTTACCCTAAAAATATATTTAGCAATCGATCAGATTATAAAATTTGCTATGATGAAGAATTAGATAATTTTGAAGCGAAAAATAATAATATTAAAATTGAAGCAAAAGAAAAATTTGATTATCTGGGAATCATCGCTTTGGGGTTGTATGGTGATTATATAGAAAAAGTCGTTGTTGGATCAGAAAGAGGCGAGTATGAAGTAGAAGTTAATTTCCCGAATTTTAGCAGAACATCTGTCAATTTTGAGAATACTTCTATTTTTTACACAACAAAATATGTTATTTCCCAACACCCAGAAGCAAGAAAAATCAATCAACAGGCTTCTGTTTTTGAGATGAAGGTACCTTTAGATTCAGAATATAAAGTAGACTATATAAAATTACCAGATAATTTATGTATTCGGATTTTTGCAATCACATTATTTTAAAAATAGAGGGGTAGATTAAATGTTACAAGAGCCACAGTTTAATTGTTTTGAGATGCTTTTAGCAGAAAAATTAAAAGCTATGAATTATGAATTTAAACATTTTTTTTGGAGAGCTGGTTTGGAATATGGAAAGCAATGCCACTCTAATTTATTTACAATCGCTACCCAAGATCATTATTATGATTACTATTTCTTGAACTATTTTGGTATACTTCTTGAGGAAAAAATTAATCCTGCTATTGAAGTGGAAATAGAGCAGAGTGGGAGTTATATAATTAAACTAGATTATTTTTTTCTGAATTACTGTAATATGTATCAAAAAGAGCATCATATTCATGCATTCATAATAGATATAAACGAAGATCTAGTTTCGATTCAGGATAATTACTTTGGCTGTGAGAAAATCATAGAGAAGGAAACCTTACTATCATGGTGGAATTATTCCCAAGAATTTGTTAAATGTAAGTTTGTTCGAATAGAAGTAATAGATGCGGCAACTTGCAAAGAGATTAGTACGTTAGAAGCATTGCAACATAATATAAAATTGATGACTGATCAGAATATATATCAGTCCTATGGGGATTACCAGTTTAGTTATGGATTCGACGCCTTAGAAAAAATTGTAACAGATATTTTAAAAGCAATAGTGAACAAAGATTTTTACAGACTAGATAGCTTCTCAGAAGGAATTGATACTATTCGAAGAAGTAGGAAACAGGCAGCCGATTTTTTTGAGCTTAGAGGTGAAGTAAAAATTCGATCTCTCTATCTTAAAATTTATACTAAATGGTCAAATGTATTTATGTCTATTTTAAAAATAATCGTATCAACTTGTATTCAAGAAGAAATTTATGACACAATGGAGCGATTATTGAAAGAAATAACAGTAATGGAACATGATGCAGTGGATTTTTTAAAAGAAAGGGTCAAAGAGATAAAAAATGAATCTTGAAAAAGTAATCGAAAACTACGGCAGCCCCGTATATATCTATGATTTGAATATAATTTCGAAAGCATATACACGACTGAAAAAAGCTTTACCAAAAGATAGTACTATTTTATATTCAGTGAAATGTAATAACAATCCAGGGGTAATTAGGCATTTAAGTAAGTTAGGTAGTCACTTCGAAGTTGCAAACAAAGAAGAATTTATGCTATTAATAAAAAATAATGTAGAACCTAGCAAAATTCTTTTTACTTCTCCGGCAAAAACGTATAATGAAGTACATTATATGATTTGTCATGGACTTAGTCTGATTTCATGTGAATCTATTCCAGAATTTGAAATGCTCAACCATCTTTGTATGTCATTAAATAAAGAAATTGGCATTTTTATTAGGTTAAACATTTCTTCAAAAAATAGTCACTCATCATTAAAAATGGGGGGCAGTTCGAGTCAATTTGGCATAGATCTCGAGGTTTTTCTAGAAAATATAGACAGGTTTAAATCGGGACACATTACAGTGAAGGGTATACACAGTTTTTTTGGTAGTAATATTACAGACTTGAATGAAATAGTTTCAAATGTAGAAGCGATAGTGGAAATAGGAAATAAAATTGAGCACATGGGTATTTCTTTACAGATGCTAGATTTAGGTGGTGGATTTCCAGCCCCGTATGCAAGTAATGATAATGCATTTGAGCTTACTTCCCTAAAAGAAAATCTTGAAAAATGTTTTATGAAGATTGATAATCGAGAAAGTAAGAAATGTTTCTTTGAATCTGGCAGATATTTGACTTCTGAATCTGGAGTTCTTTTAGGGAGTATTTTATATAAAAAAGTGAGCAAAGGCATACCGTATTTGATTTCAGACGTTGGAATACATTGTTTGAACGGGTTTTCTGGAAGTAGGAGAACACTACCACCTAAAAATGATATCAATTTTATGAATAGTAGCCGGGGAGAAAATTGTTACAGATTAGTTGGGCCGTCATGTTCTCCTTTGGATATCGTTAATTCTCGCGTTGAAACATCAAGAGAGATTTACTCGGGAGACCTATTTTATATAAACAATGTTGGAGCATACGGTTTATCCTCTAGCTTAATCAATTTTTTAAGCAGAGAAGTACCTAAAGAGATTTGCTTTTACAATAATCAAATTGTTTCTATTTCTCAGACTATCATTGAAAAAAGTGAAATTGAATTTTAATTAGATATCTTATAATATTTGGACGTTAATGATCTAAAGTATACATTGTTTTACGTTATTTTTAAAAGACAAAAGAGTTTAGTTAACAGCTTGAAAAACTTAATCACGCTAAAAAAATTTTGGAAAACAGAGATAATCTAGTTTACCTTTTTCTAGTACTTTATAATAAAAGAAGATATTAATCAGTATCAATTTTTGAAAAAGGAGGATAAAATTATGAGAATTAATTCGAAAAAAGAAGTGAAGTTTGATTCAAAAAAAGAAATGAAACTTTGTATGTGAGAAGTTGGATACAAATATGTTTTGTGATGAAATAGAAAATGGAAATATTTTTCTGAACTATAGCCGCGAACTGTCATTAAATTATGATAGTTCGCGGCTATAGTTTTTTTGAATATTTTATAAAAAGCGGTAAAACAAAATGAATGTTTGAAATATGGATTTATATGTATGATAAAAATCTTCTTTTGACCTTTATCTAAATTATTAACTTCAGTTCCTATTTTTACTATAATCGTTAATAATCAAATTCTTTTTTTGTGGAAAGGCTTTGGTAAAAAAATAAATAGTTAGCATAGTAAAATATCGAAAATAACAGGGATATTTGGGAGGAATGCCACCAGACAAAAGATAATTTTTAAAGGTTTTGAAGTCAAAAATGTAGATTGGAGTTATAAAGTGGAAAAAAAATTGGAACGTATTATAAATAATTATTTATATGAAGACATTAAGGAAATTCAAAAGAGTGAAAATTTAAGAAACCTCGGATTAGATTCTATGTCGTCAATTGAGCTTCTGATTTCAATTGAAACTGAATTTGATATTCAAATCCCTGACAGCTATTTAGTTCCTGGAACATTTGAAAATTTTGAGAAGCTTAAAGAGACGATTGAGAGCATACTACTGCCTTGACCAACAATTTTGAAAAGAGGAGAAGGGTTGAAGGAAATAGAAAAAATCAAATACTGCTTTTTTGATATTGATGGAACGATAATTACAAAAACAAATGCCAATGTAAAGCCAGTTTTAAGAAGAGTAGAGCAGTTAAAAAAATTAGGAATTATCTCCATTATTATTAGTGGACGAGAATATGATAGTCTAGAAGAATTTGTAAAAAAGGATCAAATAGACCAATATTTTTATGAGAAATCTTTGGGTCAGTTTGGAAATATTACCTATTCAGAAAGTGGAAAAAATCAATTTATTCACAGACTCAATTCGGAAAGCATAGAAAAAATAATTACGTTTGTTACTAGAAGAGGATATGATTATGCAATTGTCTGTCCAGAACACATCTATACTATAAATAAAAAAAGTAGAATAAAATATCAAATGGTTTTTCAAGTAGCTTCAAGTAGACTAGCCGAGATATCAAGTGATTTGCTTAAACAAAAGCTAAAAGAAGAAGCTGTATTAAGTATTTATATATTTCCTAACACGTCATTTAACTTGGAATATTTAGAGGTAGAAGGTGTAGTCATAAGACAGTACAGAAAGCTTAACACCGTAAGGATTTTTCCTGAAATAACAAAAAAAGAAGGGGCAGCACAGTTTCTTTTTTCAGAATTTAAGGAATCTACATTTCAGAATACGATGTTCTTTGGAAACGATAAAGATGATGTTGAACTGTTAGAAGCAGCTAGTATTGGAGTTAGTGTTAGAGAATCAGAAGCAGAAGCAGTAGAAGCTTCAAATATTTCTTTAACAGGAGAATTAGTTTGTTTTTTAGATTTATTTATTGAAAAATTAATCAATTGGAGAAAAATATGAAAATCAGTGAAATGAAAAAAGAATATAGGTTAGTTACTTTGTTAGCTAAATATTATTTAGATGAAAAAGAAGAGCTTGAACTAATTCATTTAATGGAGAATGGATTAGATTGGTCCGTTGTTTTAGGTCAGTTGGCAATACATCGGATTTTCGGTATTTCTTGGGCAACTGTAAAGAAATACTGTTTTAAAAAAGAAAATTTTTTGTGTTCCTATGATCGATTTATAACGATTTTAGATCAGGAAAATAAATTATTGCAAAGCATTAACAGTGCACAAGAGAAACAAACGCTTAGGATTACCCAAAAAATGACTGAAGAAGCGATTGAATATGTTTTAGTCAAAGGTCTTGCCCTATCTGAATACGGGTATCCAGAAGATGTATACAGAAGTTTTAATGATAATGATATTCTTGTTAAACAAAAAGATCTAGATGCTATTGTCAGAATTGCAAAAGATGAAGGATATGTTTTTGGAAAAAAGGACTATATTCATAATGGAATTAAAGAAGCCACCAGAAAAGCAGTGCTGATGAGGCCTCTGTCTTCTCATGAAATTTATCCATTGATTAAGCAAGTGGA
Source organism: Enterococcus sp. AZ101 (assembly GCF_050499005.1). Lineage (NCBI taxonomy): Bacteria > Bacillati > Bacillota > Bacilli > Lactobacillales > Enterococcaceae > Enterococcus > Enterococcus sp. AZ101. The sequence goes on from NZ_JBMHEZ010000001.1 coordinate 11,604, forward strand.
TAATGAGTATCTGAATTATCATATTCTGGACTTTCAATTTTCGTTAGATTTATTTTCAACCAATAGAACAGATGAGTATGTAAATAAGATGCATGGTAGCCGATTTTTATATGCTGGAAAAAAAGATAAACAATCTTTTTATTCGTTGAGTTTAATCGATTTGCTTCTTTTCGTCTGTATCCATTTCTACAAAGAAGCTGTATCATTGGAAAAAGTTAAAACCTACAAAGATTTAGCGCTTTATAAGCTTTGTGATGTTCATATTTTGATTCATAAAGTATTGAAAGAAAAAAAACTAGATTCTTTTATTACCAGAGTGGAGGATTTTCAAGTATCTGATGAAGTACTCTATACTTTTTCAATTTGTAATGACTTCTTTGGTTTAAATGAACCTTCAATTTTAGATCTAATAAAAGAATATCCATCTGCCAAGACACATGAATTGTATTCTTTTGATGGGAAAACAAAAATAATTGATTCCTTGCATATTGGAGAACGTGTTTTTGACTTTAATCGTATGGAAAAATATCAACAATTCAGAAAGGAATGAGGCATTATGAAGTATGACTTTAAGTACCATTTACCTGTGGAGGTTCACTTTAAAAAAGGAATTTTGAAGGAGATTTTAGAATATACAAACAGACTGAATATGTCTGCTATCCTAATTCTGACAGATGAAGAAATTAGTAAAAAAAAATGGTTTGAGAAGATGCGGGAAGATTTGTGTAAGGATAGTATCAGCGTAGATGTTTGTCCTTATGTAGTATGCGAACCTACAGATCAGTCTATTAATGCAATTGCAGAAATATGTATGGATTGTTCTTATGATGGAATCATCGGAATAGGCGGTGGCAGTTGTTTGGACTCGGCAAAAGCTGTCAATATATTATTGAGCTCTAAAGCCAATAATATTGAAGACTATCTCGTCCCAAACACAACTTTGGCTGAGAAAAAAATTCCTATGATTTTGATTCCGACAACTGCAGGTACTGGTGCCGAAATTACCAGAGGGACTGTACTATATGATCAACAGCATAAAATTAAGCGGGGATTTAGTAGTGGAGAGTGCTTTGCAGACATCGCGTTGATTGATCCACTAGTAGCAAAAACATTGAAAAAAGAACAGATTGCTGCCTCTGGAGTAGATGCCTTGTCTCATGCACTAGAATCTTATCTTGTTAATGATAAGAATGAAATTTGTCGTTTATTCTCAATCTCTGCACTAAAGCTTATTAGTATGAATCTTGAAAAACTATATCAAAATAATCAGAATGAAGAGGCTGCAGAAAATATGTTTTTAGCAAGTTTGCTAGCAACGATGTCTTTCGCAACTGGTGTAGGTTTAACTTTTTCACATCATATAAGTGATGTATTGGGACCAACATATAAAATACCACATGGTTTTGCGAGTGTATTTACTTTAGTTGAAACAATAAAGCAACTTCGTTCTAAGGATAAGAAAATCGATGAAAAAATGAAGAATATTGAGACTGCAATTGGTAACAGTTGTATTGAACAGACTTTGATAGAAATGTTTGAAAATCTGCAGGTTCCACATTTTACTGAGTATACTGATCCTATTAATAAACTAGAATTAGATAGTTTGTATAACAAAATAAACTCAAGTGATTACAGAGGTGTAGCTTTAGAAAACAGAGAGTTAATGATTGTTCTGAGAAAGTGTTTACAGAAAGAAAAACCCTAAGAACGATAAAATGAAAATAGGAGGGAACTATGAAAATAATTGGTTTTGGAGGATCAACTCATGATTTTTCAGTTTGTTTAGTTGAAAATGGAGAAGTGAAAATTGCGATTGAGGAAGAACGGTTGGCAAAAAAAAAGTATGGGTACGGCTGTGAGTTAAGAGAGAATCTGGCTTATAAATATGTTCTTGAAAAAACGAATACTAAAGAAGCCGAAATTGACTATTTTGTCAGTAATGACTTATTGAATAAGGACTATTTTGATTGTGTAAAAGGGAAGATGAGTCAACTTTATAATCATCACTATACACATGCAGCAAGTGCATTTTATGAGTCTGGATTTGAAGATACAGCTATTTTGGTGATTGATCATAGTGGCAGTATCATAAAGGACTCCAAAGGGCTTTCTACGGAAACTATTTCATATTATAGAGGGACAGAAAATAGAATTGCACTTATGGATAGAGTAAGTGGTGATGGTGAGATAAAAAATGGAATTGTAAAAAAACCGAATAATTCAATAGGTTATTTTTATTCTATGATAGCAAAAATGCTTGGATGTCAAAGCATGGGTGGAGATAATAAGATTCACAGTGAATCAGGAAAATTGATGGGCCTATCTTCTTATGGAAAACCTGTATATAAAGAGGATTTTGAGCGTTTTATTCGTTTTGAACAAGGGCAGGTAGAGATTGAAATTGAGAATATCAGACAATACGTAGAAAAAGTTTTGGCTGAAACTAAAAGTGAGCAGGAAACTAAAATGAATTTGGCCGCTACTGCTCAGAAGATATTAGAAGATTTAGTAGTAAAATGTGCAGATTATTTATATGAAATTACTAAAAGTAAAAACATATGTATCGCTGGAGGTGTTGGATTAAACGGATTAGCAAATCAGAAAATTTTAATGGATACAAAATTTGAAAACATCTTTATTTGCCCAGCAGCAAATGATGCGGGTACCTCAATAGGAGCTGCTTTATCAAAGTTTTATGAAAAAAATAACTGTTCAAAAAAAGAGATGAAAAATAATTTTTATGGTTTCTCGTACAATAACGAAGAAATAGAACAGAGCTTGGAAAAGCAGCAAGATAAAATTTTTTACAGTAAATTAGCGAACGGTGAAAAGCTTGCAGCAAAACTCATAAAGGAGAATAGGATTATTGCTTGGTATCAAGGAGGTTCTGAATTTGGACCCAGAAGTTTAGGCAATAGAAGTATATTGGCAAATCCTTGTAATCCGAAGATGAAGGACATTTTAAATAATAGAGTAAAGTTTAGAGAAAGTTACCGGCCATTTGCTCCTGCAGTGATGGCAGAACATGAAAAAGAATATTTTGAAATGATAAAAAGCAATGAGTATATGTTGCTAATTCCGGAAACAAACAAAGAAGTGATTTCTCGAATACCCGCTGTGGTTCATGTTGACGGAACAGCAAGAGTACAATCTGTAACGAAAACGTTCAATCCACAATTTTATTCAGTTATACAGGAATTTTATAAACTGTCCAGTATTCCAGTTGTTTTAAATACATCATTTAACATTAAAGGTCGTCCTATTTGTGAAAGTCCACACGATGCAATTGATTGTTTTTTGGAGTCAGATATTGATTATTTATTTATGGGGAATTATTTAGTATGGAAAATTTAAAGAAGCAGGAAAAAGTTATGTTAAGAAATGATGGAAAACTTGAAAAAAATAAAGAATTCACAGAAATTTCTGATTTTCCAGAATATATAGAGATTCAATTTTCCGGAAAATGTAACGCCTTTTGTAAGGTATGTCCACATCCACAGGTTAGAAAAGAAATACCTCTCGGGAAAATGGAAGTTCAACTGATTGATCGGATTTTAGAAGAATGTCAACATTATCGACATAAAATTATCAACATTGAGCCTTATTTGAATAATGAACCTTTTTTGGATAGAGATTTTTTAAAGACACTAAGAAAAATTAAAAAAATAGGTTGTAATGTAGAAGTTTCAAGTAATCTTTCGGTTCTTAACTACGAAACAATCGATGCTATTGTGGAAGAAGAGCTTATCAGTGAACTAAGATGTAGTATTTTTGGTTTTTTTTATGAGACATATCAGTCGATTATGGGGTTGGACTACATCAATACATGGAATAATTTCTTTTATCTTCTGAAAAAAGTAAAGCAGAAAAAATCATTAATGACCATCCAATTCACCATGATAGATAAAGTCGGTTTAATAAGCCAAGAAGAAATTACTGTTGCAAGAAAATACTTTAAAGAGTTGGGAGTAAAATTTAAAGTTTATCCGTATTTAGATCGCGCTGAAAATAATGGTAGTAAAAATGAAAAGACGTTTTTAGAAGATAAATACAAAGTTGTTGGCTGTAAATCGGATTATTTGAAAAATCGATTGGCGATTAATTACGACGGTACAGTATCGTTATGTTGTCAGGATTGGAGAAAGCAAGTAATTATTGGCGATTTGAAAACTCAAACTATAAAAGAAATATGGGATTCAAAAAAAGTTAATAGCATAAGAGAGCAAATATATGGAGAAACAGATCCTGCGAAAGCCTTTTTTTGTCAAAAATGTGAATTAGCTTTATTGGAACAGGTGAATGTAAGATGAGAATTATTTTAGAAGGAGTAACAGGATCAGGAAAATCAAGTGTTTTTAAAGAATTAAGATTGAAACAAATGAAACTAAACACGCTGGTGTTATCAGAGTATTATACACTTAGAACATTTGAAAAAATGGCTAATAAATCTGAGTATGTATTTGATCAACTTCTAAGTTTCATAGAGCTCCAAGATCAGCTTTTTTTTGAAGCACAACTAGATAAAACATCAAATGGACAGCAACAGAAAATCAGCGTCTGTTTTGAAGGGTTTCATCTAAATGCTTATTCACGAGAGTTAATTTCGGAAGATGAATTTATAAGAATTGATCAACGATTAAAGAAACTTGGATTTAAAACAGTATTTTTTGAACTACCAGAAACATTACTAAAGAAGCGTTGTATTGAGGAAACCTTAATGTATAGGAAGAGCGGGTGGAAAAACTATATTGAAGCTTTAGGTGGAAATGAAAAGGCGCTAAAAATTTTTACAGAAAGACAGTTGCTGATGATTGAAAAACTCCAAGGAGTTGCGGGTGAAGTTTTGAGGATCGACACCAGTGAAAAAGATTGGGAATACTATACAAAGATAATTCTTTCAATGTGTGAAATGAGGAAATGACTAGATGAAAATAATGATGCTATCAGGTATAACTGGTTCAGGAAAGTCTACTTTATTTAAAAAAATGATGATGAACTGTGAAAAACTAAATTTTTCATCCGTATTTTTTTTGTCAGCTTACCACTCTCAAAACGCATGTAAAGACTTAGAAAAAAGTTTGAAGGAGTTCTATGAAACCATAGAGGAATTTCTTGCGACACTTGAACGGATGGAAGGAAAAAAAGAGATAGGTCTGCTTTTGGAAAATTCTATGAGTAACAGTTTTATAGAAAATGAGACAACGAAAGAACTAGAAGAGCGAGTACTGGATAGGTTAAACAATTATGATACAAAACAAGTATTCTTGCAGCTTGAGGAAGATTCTATAGAGAAGAGATCCGTATTGTTAACAAAGAAGTACCGCACTCCAGCGTGGAGTGCTTATCTAGATTCGTTTCACCTTAATACCCAGGAATTGACTCAGATGTTTAAAGAAAAGCAGATAAAACTAAAACAGGCACATGCAAAAAATGACTTAGAAGGTTTCATACTGAACACTACCGCTATGGAATGGCAAGACTATGTAGATAAAATGATAGATTTTTGGCAGTCTTGATTTTACTATAGATAATGACTGTAAATCTAGAAGGAGTAGAGGAAGAATGAATGATATAATATATGAGCTTTTTAATAGAAAAAAAGAATTGAATAAGAGTAAAGGATACACATTTTATGATTCTCAATTTCATTTCTATTCACCGAACAGTAGAGATTTGGATAAAATTGATAAACTAATTGAAGACTATTCACATACTGGAGTCGACAAAATGAATCATACAAGACAGTTTGAAATAGTTATGATTACTTCTCCAGTTCTGTTTGAAAACATGTTCATTAAATTAAAGAACATGGAACATAATCTAATAAAAACATTTAAAGACGGCATTTTTCATAAAGAATACCTAGTTGGAAATGAAAGTACAATCTATATAGAAGAAACCGGGAATCCACGCTACCTAATATTAAAAGTAGATCTATGTTACTTTATTATTCTAAAAAATGAGGTTGACCTTAATTTGGCATTTAGGGTGGTGAGAGAGGTTATTTTTAGAACTTCTGAAGATGATGGCTTCATAATGTTTCACGCTGGAGCAGTTGTTTTTAAAGAAAGTGGAATTATGGTTTGTGGAGATAAGGCTTCAGGAAAAACAACGATGCTACTTTCACTGATTTTAAATGGAGCGGATTATATTTCTAATGATAGACTGTTGGTAAAGGAAACAAAACAAGGTTTTTTAATGAAATATTTTCCAATTTCTATGAGAATCGGCCGTGGAACGATAGCTGCTATTCCACAACTAGCAAAAAAAGTGAATGATAATGGTCAAAAATGGAGCAGGCCGCAAGTTGAAGAAATTAGAAATCAAGTGAATCTAGATGAACGTGAAGATTTTGGCTCGGCTGTGAAACTCGAAATTACTTCGAAAGAATTAAAAGAGCTATTCGCCGTAAATCTGAAAGAACAGGCTAATCTAAAAACAATTATTTTTCCTAAAATAAATCTGAGTATATCTGACATACATGTTTCAGAAATGGACAGTAAGAAGGCGGCGACATTATTGCAGGAACAATGTATGAGCCCTTTGGATGAAAATTGGATTGAACCATGGCTAAAAAAAAGAAGAGAGACCGATCAATTCATTTTAGAGTACTCGGAAAAATTGGTTGACCATATGATTGAACAAACAAAGGTTTATCAAATTGAGTTTGGGAAAAATATTTTTAATGATAGTCAACAGCTATTAAACGATTTTGAATAACGGAAGGAAAGTAGATGCAAAATAATAGTCAGAAATTTACTGAGATCCTTACTGGGTTGGCTAATGAAGGAACACAGTTTGCTTTAGATAGTGGGACTAAGGATATATATACTTTTTTATACCAGCATAAATTGACCCCGTTCTTTTTGAGTTATCCTAATGTATTGGCTGAAATGGATTTTGGTGAGGGAAAAAAAACTAGGGTATGTTTGAAGCAATATGAAAAAAAATTACTTGGAAAGAGTGAGAAACATTTAAAGTTGTTAGTTGAGTTGGCTAGTATATTTAAACGATCTGAAATCAGCTGGCTTCCTCTAAAGGGAATTTTACTATCAAAACGTCTATATAATCATTATCATATGAGAATAGTTGGAGATATTGATCTGTTGATCAGGAAAAAAGATATCTACACTGTGGCAGACAGTCTAGAAAAAAATGGATTTTTTATTAACAGAGAAGAAATGGAAAAAAGTTTAAACAATCACTACCACTATACTGCGTTTAAACAGGATATTCCGATTGAGATACATTGGAATATTGATTATGGGAACTTGGATTATCCCGATATCTTTTTTAAAGAAGCCCAAACGAATTATCTGCTAAATGAAGAGATAGAAATAGTAAGTGATGAAAATCAAATTATTTTGGCACTTGTTAATATTAGTAAAGACTGGTATACCAGAACTTGTTTATCCAAATATTTGGATTTGATTTTCTTATTAAAAATCGGGAAGTATGATTGTACCAGCTTGGCGAATAAGATTGAGCACTTTAAACTTAAAAATAGAATTTACCCAATAAAAATAATTCTTCAGCAATTATTTTCTTACTGGGGGATGACAGAGATTACCAGTAAACCATCACTACTTACGAAAATAGTTACAAAGTGCTTTATTAGATGTGAAGATGTGCTGCGATTAAAGCCACCTGCAATCTTAATACGAAAATTAGGAGAACAAATTATGTGGGATACTGCAAGTTATTATTATAGTTCAAGAGGAGGCCCTATAAAAAAATGTTTTTAGTGTTATTTTTAGTTATATTTTTTAGGTATGTAAGAATTAACTATAATATTTTATGGACATTGAACAAGTTGAAAACCCCCGCATTGGTCGAGGAACTCGATACTGGTCTCTTCACGTTGAATATTTGTATTCCATGTTTAAGAGAACAAAGTATTATTGAAAAAACCATATCAGAATTATTATCTTGTTTTAAGATTGTGAATGTTAGAATCTATGTTGTAACTACTTCAAAAGAAAATAGTGAAAAAACAGAGAATTATCATTATTTAGAAGAATTGGCTTGGAGTATATGCAAGAGGGAAAAGAGCTTTTCAATCTGTGAAAAATATAATCATTTATTTGATAGGGAAGAACTCATATGGATTTGTGAAAAGTATCAGTCAGAAGAATTCAAAGATGTTTTGGCATCTATTCAAGCAATCTATTCAGATAAAAAAACAACGTACGAAACAGTAGTAGAATCGATAAAAATAAACAATTGGAAAAATGTTATTTTACTAGAAGAAAAAAACGATACCAGCTGTATGGCCTCTCAAGTTAATTATTGTTGGAAGACTATCAATAATGAAAGTAGCGAGAAATCTCCAAATGACTATTTTATGGTCTATAATGCTGATTGTAAACCATCGACTGATTTAGAAGCCTCACTTGTCAAAGAGATAAAAGCCAATGAATATCCTGATGTGTTACAGCTTATAAGGGTTTATACTTTAAATTATTCACAATATTCTGGGATAATTGGCCATTATTTAAAAGGAAGTGCACTTTATCAGTCTAGGTGGAGTCTAGGTTGTGAATATCCTATGTTAAAAAGAACTTCTGATAATTGGAAAAAACAATCTTTTATGTTTAAGTTAAGAAGTAGATACATGATTGGGCATGGAATGACTTTCCGAATGGACTTTTATGGGCAAATGGGAAAATTAAATGAAAAAACTAATTTGGAGGATTTATATACAGGTTATTTATTAAGTTGCCTGAAAATTCCGATAATACCTATTTTAGCTATTGAAAATACATTGAATCCGAGTACCATCTATTCATTATTTAATCAAAAAATGACATGGTTTTCAGGTATGTTTGATGTATTCAATTATAAGAATTATTACAAAAAAAATCACAAAGAAAATTATTATCGTTTACGTTCATACTACTTTACTATCTGTTTTCTTATCAGAGATACCTTCTCATGGCTGTTTGGGCCATCGATCTTGATTATCTGTTTGTTGCTTTCATTTACTAAACTGCCTTATTTTTTGCTATTGAGTACATTGATAACAGCAAATGCTTGTTTTTGCCTATTGCTCCAATATCAGCTAATGGAAAGAAACCTAATTAATAAAAAAAAATATAATTGGCTGTTCACGGCAATAGGAGTTGTATTTTATTCTTTTACAAGAAATTTGCCTGCACTAACATTTATTTTGAAGAAAATAAAAATAAAAAATTACAAGAAATACAAAACAGATAGGTAATAATTTTTTATGAAGGAAGTGAGAGCACTAAATGGAATTTACTAAATCAATAAAAGAGTATTATGCTGCGCAATCATTGATTGTCGGTGGCGTAAAGAAAATGAATAAATTAGGACCAATAGAAAAATTTCCCATTTATTTTTCACGAGCAAAAGGTTCTATTGTTTGGGATATTGATGGAAATGAATATGTAGATTTTATTTCTGGAAAGGGTGCGATAATATTAGGTTATGCAAATGATGAAGTGAACAGTCAGGTTGTTAATCAGATAAATATGTCTAATTTTATGCCATTGAGTAATCCTATACAAAATGAACTGGCAAGAATAATCAATGAAAAAATTCCATGCGCAGAAAGGGTCAGACTTTTTAGAACCGGATCTTGTGCGGCCTCTGCGTTGATAAGATTAGCCAGAGCATATACTAAAAAAGAGATTATTCTAACATCAGGTTACCATGGGTGGCATGATACTTTTACTGGGGTACGAAATGGAGTTTTAACAGAAAATAGCAACTATACATTGGATTTCCAATATAACGTCAATCTTTTAGAAAAACTTTTAGTCAAATATTCTGGCTCAGTAGCGGCTATATTTATTACACCGGAACTCTGTTTCTTTGGTAAAGAATTTTATGAAGAATGTTTTCACCTATCGAGAAAATATAACACCCTATTCCTATTTGATGAAATAAAAACAGGTTTCAGAACGAGTTTAGAAGGATTTCAGAGTAAAATAGGAATAATTCCAGATGCAGCTACTTTTAGTAAAGCTATGGGTAATGGATATGCGATTTCTGCAGTAGCAGGTTTTGATAAGCTGATGTTTGCCGAAGAAGAAACTCATTTATCTGGGACATTTGATACAGAAGCATCTTCTATAAGGGCATCGATAAGTACAATTGAATTGCTTGAAAAATATAATGTCGCTTCATATATAGAAAATTTAGGACGATACTTTGCTGAAGAATTGGACAAATTATTTTTAAAAAAGAAATTCCCAGCAAAATGTTTTTACAAAGATGCTTCGGCTTTTCATATCATATTTGAGACTGAAGATTTAGGGAATGAATTTTATGGAGAATCGATAAATAGAGGAATCTTGTTTTATTGTTTTAATAATGTTAACCTTAATTATTCACACAAAAAACATCAAATTGATGACGTTTTGAATAAGCTGGTCAATGTTATTGACGTTTTGACATTTGATAAAGGACTTTTAACGGAATCTGCTTATAAAAATTATTTGATTAAAAATAGGTTTGTATCTGAGTATGAATAACGAATTGATTAAAGAATATCTATCTGCAGCCTATGATAGTATGCCAAAAAAAATTGAACGAATTCAATCAAAATTTGAAACGAATAACCTATATCTTCTAAAAAATGGCAAACAGTGCAGAGTCTTAAAATTTTATAAATCTAGGCACTCATTTGTAACAGATACAAATTGTTTAAAGTTGATTTATGGTGATTCGTTTATTTTAAATAGGCGTATAGATAATGAAACATCAACAACTAACATTTATTCGGTGATAATGGAATATGTACCTGGAGAAACAGTCCAATTTAATGAAGAACAGTCCTCGGATACACAAGTCAAACTGGCCCGAAAAATTGGTGAAGCATTATGTTGTTTCCACAGATATTCTAGACAGCTAGTCAATCAACAGACAGGTACATTTTTACCTGTAAACTGGAAGGTATATGTTAATGATAGGATTAAGCAGTTTGAGTTAAATTTGCAAGACCGACAACTGGGTCTTGCAATAAATTATTTGAAAGAAAAAAGTATTTTTAATCAGACCAAAGAAGAAATGACCTCTCAGCTTCTCCATAACGATCTTCTTTCAGATAATATTATCTACAATCATGTAAAAGATCAAGTTTACCTAATTGATTTTGAACGAGCGATTGTTGGACACTATGAGTATGATTTTGCTAAGTTGTTTTGGCGAACCTTTCACTTTGATACTTCAACAATAAAACATTTTTTACACGGATATGGAATAGATAGGATTGATGAGACATTTGAAAAAAATCAAATTTTCTATCTTGTTTTTCATATACTCGAAATGATTAGTTATTTAAATAGTCAAAAAGAAACTATAGAAAATAAGAAAACCTACGAATCAGGATACAGTATTTTAACATTTCTTATTCAAACTGATTTTAATATCTATCCCTCATCTGATGATTTGTTGGATGATGGAGGGTATGGTAAATTTCACAAATGATGTTTTTTCGAATGCTGTTTCAGCAACCGTTATAAAAATACAAATGAGGATAGGATAGATGAAAAAAACATATAATATTATCCAATATTTTTTGATTGTTACTTTTTTCTGCACAATATCAACAGTTATTGCAATAAAAATACCTGTTGATATTAGAGCGACAGAAACTATTACATTAGTAAAAAAGAGCGAATCAAAAAGTTATCGTTTTATAGGAAATGGGAACATAATTACGAATCAGGTATATGTTTATAAAGAACGAAATCAAGATGTTCAGGTAGGGAATGTGGTTGATCAAGAGGGAACGTATATTTATATTGATTTTCCCACTGAGGAACACGCAGAGTTACACTTACGTCTAAAAGAAAAATATATTCTTGAATATACAACGAAACAACTTTCACTTTTAGAATTATTATTTTGCAGAGGAGGGAAGACTTTTGAATAGAAAAGAAAATTTTATCAGTACCTATAAATTTATTGATATTTTTTTGAAGGGATATAAGGGAAACCTGTTGCTTTTTTTTATTAGCTGCTTCTTTGATTATTTTTTATATATTATTACTCCGATTATTTTTGGTTTAATGCTGGATCAAATTGTCTACTACAAAAATATCAGTTTATTTTTGTCAATAAGCAGTCTCATTATCGTGTTTTTATTTTTTTATATTTTTCTCTATGTACATATGTATAAACAACACGATATTCTAACTACTGGTTTCATTATGAATGTCAAAAAGAAGGCTTACGAGCATCTGTTAGAAAGTAAATCAATATATTTTATTAATAAAAAAGCAGGTGAAATTGTTACTATTGTTAATCAGTATAGTAATGATTGTTTGGCATTTTTGATAAAAGACATTATTTTTAATCTAAATAATCTTTTTAATGTCATTTTTTGCCTAGCCTATATTTATATAATGAATGTTCAACTCGGATTCCTTATCTCACTGCTTATACCAATATCGGTATTTTTTTCTACATTGTTAAACAAGAAAATAAATAGCTTGTTTAATAACAATAGAGTACTTAAAGAAAAATATGATGGTAGAATTTTTGACTTGCTGGCTAATTTTACTGAAATAAAATTTTTGAGTGGAGAAAAAAATGCTATAAAAATATTTAGCTTTGAAAATAACAAACTTCTAGATAACAAGTTAAAGGTAGATACTTCGATAAATAATTTGAAAATTCTTTATGAAGGGATCAACCTTATTATACAGTTGATCATATACAGCCTTTTAGCGATGTTTTCTTATAGAAACCAATTAACAATAGGAATGATTTCAGTCATTCTCATCTATTTTTTTGATATAGGAAAATGTTTATCTGCTATTGTTCATTCTAACTTGGTTGCACAAGAGAGAATAAACAATATACATGAACTGAAGATGTTTCTTCATTCAGAAAGTGAAAAAGAGTATGATGGTTATGATGATATCCAAATAACTGCTGGGCAAATTGATTTTTGTAAAGTCAATTTCAGTTATAAAAAGAAAGCGGATATTTTAAAGGATCTGTCACTCTCAATGTCTCCAGGAGAAAGGATCGCAATCGTTGGTGAAAGTGGTAGTGGAAAATCTACGCTAGCATTATTACTATTAAGATTTATGGAGATACAGTCGGGTGGCATATTTATCGATAATCAGGATATAACAAAATTTTCTGTAAAAAGTTTGAGAAGAAATATTGGGATTGTTCAGCAACAGATATTAGTATTTCCAGGAACATTAAGAGAGAACATCACTATGGGCAAAATGGATGTTAGCGATGAAAAAATTCTTGATGCCTGTAATCGAGCAGGCTTAAATGATTTCCTTCGAATGCAGCCAGAAAAATTGGATACTTGGATAAGTGATACAGAGAATATTTTTTCTGGGGGACAACTACAAATGTTAGGAATTGCCAGAATTTGTCTTGAGGATCCAGCCATTCTCATTTTTGATGAGGCAACGAGGGGATTAGATAAAATATCTGAGGCAAAAGTTTTAGCTTCGTGGGAGAATTTGACTCAGAACAAAACAGCTATTATGATAACCCACAAATTGAGTAATACCAATTATTGTGACAGGGTGATTGTGCTAAAGGCTGGGGAAATCATTGAAACAGGTGCGCCGAATGAAGTATTAATACGGTCAGCTGAGCTAAAGAAACTATTTAATACAGGAGGGGGATATGATTAAGGAGAATGGGTTAATTAAAACTAAGGTCAGTTTATTTAAGACATTTAATTATAAGGGACTGATAAAAAGAAAGCTGTTATTATTCAGTGGACTTCTGTGTTTGTTGCTGTCTGGTTCCCAGTTCTTATTTCCACTTCTGTATAAAAGTTTCATTAATGAAGTAATTTTGGAAAAGAAAATTGCAGTATTGCCACAGTTACTGTTACTGTATGTAGTTGCTTATGTTGTTAAAAGTGCGATAAATATGATCTATTTTAAGGTGAGTTACAAAAATGCATTTGCTCTAGTTAGAGGAGTGAAAGAGCTATTATGGAAAAAAGAGATTTCCAAAAGTCTATCTGCATTGAATGGGCTGGATATCGAGGATAAATTCATAAATATCGAAGCGGATACAAGACCGTTATACACTTTTTTATCCGAACAAATTGAAGGATACATTGTTCAGCTTTTTACAGCGGTCGCAGCAATCCTGTTATTATTTTTGATTAATCTAAAACTAGGTTTTTTAGCATTAATAGTCTCAGTGATTTCAATTGTAGTGGACGGAATGATTTCAAAAGCGCAAGGTAAGATGAATTTGGAGAACAGGGAAAATGATCGGACGATTTCAAATTGGATTAAAAATTCTGTTTATGGTTGGAAAGATATTAAGGCCTTTGGAATGCAGAACTTTCAGATGGAAAAATTTAGTAAATTAGTACAAAATTACGCATCGTATCATCGGAAATGGACAAATCTTTGGGTGATTAGCAATAGAATTCTTCCAAGAGTAAAAAATGAATTTATTGCAAAATTTAGTTTATATTTTTTTGGCGGATTGTTAATTATACAAAATGAAATGACGGTAGGATCCCTATTGGTTTTTATATCCTACTTCAATTTTTTTCTCCAATCTATTAATCAATTGACTGCTATAAACAACAGCCTGAATAATGACAAGCCATACTACGCTAATATCTCTGCAGAGTTGAATACTATTCAAACCATACTAAAAGTTCCTCAAAATGAACGGATACTTGAGAATATAGATTCTATAGAATTTGAGAACATTTCTTTTTCATACAATCATAAACCTGTGTTGAATAACTGTTCATTTGTTATTAATAGAGGGGATAAAGTAGCGATCATTGGAAATAGCGGTTCTGGAAAGTCAACATTGATGAAGTTACTTGCAGGAATTGTTTTCCCTGATCAAGGCAGAATTCTTTTATCAGGAAATGCTATCAAAGAAATTGGAGAAAGTACCATATTGAAGAGAATTGGCTTTGTTTTTCAAGATGCCAATCTTTTTTCAAGTACGATCGAGGAAAATCTCTTTTTTGGTTTGGATAAAAAGAGTAGGCTGCAGCATCAAATGGACATAGAAAAAAGTAATTTACTGACTTTTGTGCAGGAATCTTCAGCAGGTTATGAGCGTAACATTGGTGATAAGGGGATGAAACTTTCAGGTGGTC
Source organism: Enterococcus sp. AZ101 (assembly GCF_050499005.1). Taxonomy (NCBI): domain Bacteria; kingdom Bacillati; phylum Bacillota; class Bacilli; order Lactobacillales; family Enterococcaceae; genus Enterococcus; species Enterococcus sp. AZ101. Next base: position 26,695 of record NZ_JBMHEZ010000001.1, read on the forward strand.
AGAAACAGAGATTGATGATTGCCCGACAAGTGGTTAGAGAAATAGAAGTTCTTGTTCTTGATGAGGCGACTAATTCTTTGGATTTAAATAATGAAAGAGGCATTCTGTCTGAATTGGATACTATTTGGACGCACATAAGCACCCTTATCATTATTTCTCACCGTAGGTCTACTATAGAGAAGTGTAATCGATTCTTAAAAGTAGTAGATGGCAAAGTTATAGAGCTTGACAGGGAGGAGGCGCTGTTAGGTGTTGAATAGTATGGAACAAGAAATGATCGCAAAAAATAATAACTTAAAAAGTTCCAACCTGGATGAATATCTGGAGAATCATATTTTACCGATTTACTCAGAATTTGATCAGGGACATGATCCAGAACACATCATGGAAGTTTTAGAACGATCTTTGAGTATAGCAAAGCTATTTAAATTTGTAGATTTACAGGTAGTGAAAATAGTAGCATATTTTCATGATATTGGGTTGAATAAAGGACGGAGAAATCATCACTACTATTCTGCTCAGTTATTGGCACAAGATCCAGTTATTTCTCGTAAATATTCTGAAAAAGAAATCACAATAATGATGGAAGCCATTGAAGACCATCGTGCTTCCAATCGTGGGAAACCACGGAATTTATATGGCACTATATTATCACAAGCAGATAATATTACAGATGCATCGAAGATAATAAGGCGAACCTTAAGCTATGGGAAAGATGTATTCAGTCATTATGATGAAGAAAGTCAGATTATGCGCGCCTATTTCTATCTAGTAAATAAATATTCTGAAGGTGGATACTATGAAATGCAACTCGATATTCAAGGAGATCAGGAGCGTCTTTTAAACTTGAGGGAAATCTTAAAAACCTATATTGGGTTTAGAGCATATTGTGTAAAAATAATGAAAGAGGAAACTAAAATCCTGACTTTAAGAGAATAAATAGCATGAGCATATTTAATTGTCCAGATAAAATATAAAAATAGTAATGAAGGCTGAATAATTTATCAGAGGAGACTTTGATCAATCATTCAGTTTTTTTAGTTTATTATATCTTTTAATTAGTAGTGTAGTAATGAAATATCAAAATTTTATTATTAAAATGAACTTTATTACCAAAATAGAGACCGTATTTTGAAAGGTATTCTTTATAGAGACAAAGGAATATTCATGTGATTAACTATACTAAAGGTTAGCATAAAATAATCAAAACAAGGAGAAGACTGAAGGAAAAATAAACTGACTGCTGACATCCACGAAAAAGCATCTAAATCTTTTAAATATGCTACAAGAAAATGGGAATGTATTTCAATAAATTCTCTAATAAGGGGGAATGACAGAATGATCAAAGTAAATATTAAAAATCAGTTTAATAATAAAGCTTTTCAATGCAGTGAAGATGGCAAAGAAGTAACTCTAACCCCATTAGGTTCTGGGTTTCCTCTACCATCAGCAAATACTTTTGAAAAAAGCAATTATGATATTCATTACGCTGATGATTTAGATAATTTTGAATGTAAAGGAAATATTGTTGATATTCACTGCAGTGACTCTGTTTCAGTAGTGAGATTAATAGCATTAGGTCTTTATGGAGATTATCACGAATCGGTTGTTATAGGGGAAGATAATAAAACGACAGAGTATAAAGTAACCTTCCCATTTATGCACCGGACTTCTTTATCTGAAAAGGAAGCAAAATTATTTTATACTTCTGAATATGTTGTATCGCAAAGCTCTCTTTCTGGTGTTGTCAAACAAGGAATATCACTTTTTGAAATTGAAATCAACTTGTATCAGCAAACTAAAATTAGTTTCATAAAGTTTCCAAGGCACTTAGGGGTACATATTTTTGCAATAACATTATTCTAAAATAATGAGAGAGAGGAATTAGATGAATGTTACAGGAGCCTCAACTGAACTGTTTTGAAGTACTCATTGCAGAAAAACTTATAGAATTAAATATTGATTACAAAAATTTTTTCTGGAGAGCAGGATTAAACTACTACAAAAGCCAGAATAATGAAAAGAACATAGTCAACGTTCAACCATATTATTACGACTATTATCTTAATAAGTATTTTGGCATTCAATTTATTGAAACCATTAATCCACCTATAGAAGAGATAATAAGAGATCAAGGAGAATACTTAATAAAATTAGACTATTTCTATTTGAATTATTGTCATATGTTTCAGAAAAACCATCATGTTCATGCGTTAATTATTAAAGTGAAAAAAAATATGATCTTCGTTCAAGATAATTATTTTAACTATCAAGATGAAGTTGAGCCTGAACTACTTATTTCATGGTGGAATCAATCTCAAAAACACTTGAACTGCAAACTGATTGATCTGAAAAAAGCAAAACATACCTCAAAAACAATCAGTACTGTTGATGCTATAGCGGATAATTTAAAAATAATGACAGAGGCAGCACAATATGAGAACTATGAGAACTATCTATCTTATTGTGGCTTATCTGGGTTGAAAGAGATGACTACGGATATCGTAAGTGCAATAAGAGAAAGAAACTTTATTGCGATTGACTTCCTGTTAGAAGAGATAGACAAGATCTGTAGAAGTAGAAAACAGGCGGCAGACTTTTTTAGATTAAGAAAAAGACAAAATTTGGAAAATGAATATTTAAATTCTTATAGTAAATGGTCGAATATATTTTTAACACTTATGAAGGCAGTGATAGCAGAAAAAGCAAATTTGAAAGATATTGAGAAGCAATTTAAGGAGATCGTTCACTTGGAGAGTGCGATTATTGATATGTTACAAAAAGAATTTGATATATTAGATAGTAAGGTAAGGGATTAATTCAGATATATGAAAGTTACCTGTTGCTACTTTTGTTATAGCGGAATTTTATTTGAGTGCTATTATCAATTTCTTAAACTAGATGGAGGGAAGGGTCTTCTCCTAAGAAATGCGATACTAGGTTTAAGTTATACAAGAGGCTGGTCTAGATTTACATTCGTATTGGCTTCTACAAAGCTTTTAAGGCTAAACAATCTACTAAGATGGTTTGTGAAAGCTTAGAAAAAAAGTGTGAGATAGAGTTAAATAGCCTTTGACGGCATTCCAAAATGTTAAGATTGGCAAGGTCAATGATGTTAAGTTTGGTAGTGAGGATGGCTAAATTTATTGAGAACACGACAAAAATGGAACTGAGATTATTTTTATTATGTTTGAGATGAAAAATGAAGGTGATGAGACTGAAACTAAAAAGAAAAATGAACGCTTTTTCAAAGAATTAGACAAAGATAAAAATGAGAAAAAGGTGAATAGGCTATTCTCGTTTCTATGCTTGAAGCAGATAATGAGCTTTGATAGTAGATGTTTCCTAGGAATATGAAAAAATGTATATGATTCGTCCTCAATTCTTTATTCCGATTATCTCGCTTCTTAGAAATGCTGTACTTAATTTCTTGGAGTATAAGCAAGAAGTAGTTTTTATGCGGGAGCAAAATATAGATATTACTAATTTTGAATAAGAGCAAGATGTGCTCCTCTCTTCTGAGAATAATTTGAGAGTGGCAAATAATAATGCTGAGGATTTAACGGTGAAGAAAAAGTTTGATAATATTCATAGAGGAGTGATTTGAGATGAAACTACATAAATTGAATAATAAAAAGCATTTATTACAATCGAACCGCGAGAGGTTAAAATATCTTACTCCTCATCTCAACCCCATTCTTCTTGAGATGTCTGCTGACTGTCTGTCTATGACAACCATATATATCAGCTAGTTCATATATGGTGCAACTATCTTTGTATTTAGCTACTATTTCAGAAATCTCCTTATCAGATAATAGCTTCTGACGAGGTTTACTAGATTTAATATCACAAATTATCTCGTCATATTTCTTCAAATTGTTCTTACAAGAATTACCAGCCTTATATTCCATTATTCTATCAGTAAGGTTTATATCAAGGACCGATAGGGCGATTGAAAGAACAGAGTTTTCACTCTGTTCTTTTTTTCTATTTAAGTTGATTTAGCAGTGAATTACTTGAATGTTTATCTTTTCTTATCAAATTAGGCATTCTCCTTTATTAAACAGTTGAAATTATGTATAATTAAGGTCAGTATTAGTCAAGGGAAAAGGATGAGTGTGATGAGTAATCAAAATACTTCGGATTTAATAGAAGCATATTTAAAGAAGATACTTGAAGAAAGCAGCAAGATTGAGATTCGCAGAGCTGAAATGGCTCATTTATTCAATTGTGTTCCGTCCCAGATTAATTATGTCATTAATACACGCTTTACGATTCAAAGAGGCTATTCAGTAGAAAGTAAACGCGGTGGTGGAGGATATATTCGGATTGCTAAGGTCCAAATTTCTGATAGTGATCAATTACTAAAACAAATTGCCAAGTTTACAGGAAATGAGCTTTCAGAAAAGGATGCACTGATTTTTATACAAAAGTTATATGAAGAAGAAGTAATCACCAAAAGAGAAGGAAATCTGATGCTCTCTGTCCTGGGTAAACAAGTTTTAGGCAAAGCAGGAAAAAGTGAAGAATATTTACGTGCTCAATTGATGCAGTCGTTTTTAGAACGTTTGAGTTACGAGGAGGAATGATAATATGGATGAATTATTTACAGAAAGTGCACGAGCGGTTTTAGCGATTGCACAAGAAGAGGCAAAATATTTTAGGCATCAATCTGTAGGCTCAGAACATTTATTATTGGCACTAGTTCTAGAACCCAACGGTATTGCAGGGAAATCACTGCGCCAATTAAATGCAGATAAGAATGATATTCGTGAAGAAATCGAACATTTAACAGGATATGGAACAGTCAAAGCATATCCTAAAGGAGCTTATTTACCATATTCTCCTCGTGCAAAACAAATTTTTGCTTATGCAGGTGATGAAGCGAAACGATTGGGTGCACCGAATATTGGAACGGAACATATTTTACTAGGTCTACTTAGGGATGAAGATATATTAGCGTCACGTATATTATTGAATCTAGGTTTAAGTTTATCTAAAATGCGTCAATTACTAATGAAGAAAATTGGGATAACTGACCCGCAAATGAGTGGTAATGTTGGACGCCGCCGTAACAATCAAGCTCAAAAAGCAGCACCTAAAGGAACTCCAACACTAGACTCATTAGCTCGTGATTTGACAAAATTAGCCCGTGAAAAAGACTTGGATCCTGTCGTTGGGCGTTCACAAGAAGTCAGACGTCTGATTCAAATTTTGAGTCGCCGGACAAAGAATAATCCTGTTTTAGTCGGTGAACCTGGTGTTGGTAAGACAGCGATTGCGGAAGGATTAGCTCAAAAAATCGTCAATGGTGAAGTTCCAGAGGATATGCAGGAAAAGCGTTTAATGATGTTAGATATGGGGGCTTTAGTAGCAGGTACTAAGTATCGTGGAGAATTTGAAGATCGACTGAAAAAGGTGATTGACGAAATTTATCAAGATGGCGAAGTGATTTTATTTATTGATGAATTGCACACGCTGATTGGTGCGGGTGGTGCGGAAGGTGCGATTGATGCATCCAATATCTTAAAGCCAGCTCTTGCAAGAGGAGAGCTACAGACAATTGGTGCCACAACATTAGATGAATATCAAAAATATATCGAAAAAGATTCTGCTTTAGAACGTCGTTTTGCTCGTGTACAAGTGGACGAGCCGACACCAGAAGAAGCTGAAGAAATTTTAAAAGGTCTACGTTCGCGCTATGAGGAACATCATGGGGTGGAAATCACAGATGATGCATTGCATGCGGCTGTTCAGTTATCTGTTCGTTATATCAATTCACGTCAATTACCTGATAAAGCAATTGATTTGATGGACGAATCCTCCGCCAAAGTTCGTTTGGATTTGGCTGATGAACCTTCTGAGGTGAATAGTTTACGTATTGATATTGCTCATTTAGTTCAAGAAAAAGAAGCTGCAATTCAAGCGCAGTCATTTGAAAGTGCAGCAAGATTACGCCAAAAAGAGAAAAAAATGACACGGAAGCTAGAAAATATTCTCTTATTAGAACAAAAAGAAGCTTCTGGCTACGCTAATCGTGTGACTGAAGAAGATGTAGCGAACGTTGTTTCACAATGGACGGGTGTACCGTTACAACAATTAGAGAAAAAAGAAAGTGAACGCTTACTTGAATTAGAAAGTATCTTACATCACCGAGTAGTTGGTCAAGATGAAGCAGTTCAAGCTGTGTCACGTGCAATTCGCAGAGCTCGTAGTGGGTTAAAAGATCCAGATAGACCTATTGGCTCATTCATGTTCTTAGGTCCAACAGGGGTTGGTAAAACTGAGCTTGCAAAAGCGTTGGCTGAAACAATGTTTGGCAGTGAAGATGCCCTTGTTCGTGTCGATATGTCTGAATTTATGGAGAAATACAGCACTAGCCGTTTAATTGGTTCACCTCCAGGTTATGTAGGATATGAAGAAGGTGGTCAGTTGACTGAAAAAATTCGTCAAAAACCATATTCTGTCATTTTACTAGATGAAGTTGAAAAGGCACATCCCGATGTTTTCAATATTTTATTACAAGTATTAGATGATGGGCATTTAACAGATTCTAAAGGGCGTAAGGTCGATTTTAGGAATACTATTTTGATCATGACCTCAAATATTGGCGCAACAGCAATTCGCGATGAAAAAAATGTTGGCTTTAATGTCCAGGATTTAACTAAGGACTATGGCGCAATGCAAAAACGGATCATGGAAGAGTTGAAAAAAGCTTTCCGTCCAGAGTTTTTGAATCGTGTTGATGAAACAGTCGTCTTCCGTTCATTGGATCAAGCAGAAATTCATGAAATTGTGAAGATCATGAGTAAATCGATTGTTCAACGTTTGCGAGAGCAAGATGTGAATGTAAAGATTACGGCAGCTGCAATTGAGGTAATCGGTAAAGTTGGTTTTGATCCTGAATATGGAGCGCGACCGATTCGACGTGCATTGCAAAAAGAGGTCGAAGATCGTTTGAGTGAAGCTTTACTATCTGGACAAATCCATCTAGGTGATAAGGTGACCATTGGCGCAAGTAAAGGTAAAATAACGTTGAATGTCAAATCACCTAAACCTGAACAAATTTTACAAACAATATAATCAATAATTCGCTGTGCAAAACGAATCTGTTTTGTACAGCTTTTTTCAATTGAAGTGGCTGTAGAGTATTGTTTTTGTGAAAAATGAGCGTTAAAATTACTAGAGGCTATTGGAAAGTTTGTGAACCTATGCTACTATGAAACAGTTGTTAGAAGGCTGGTAAATAGAGATGAAATCATATAGAAACTAGATTTATTTTTCAATTGATACTAGTCGGGTCCATTCAGCTTTTAAGGGAGGATACAAAATGATTGAACTTATTGCAACTGCTGAATCAGTAGAACAAGCAGAGGCGTTATTGGCAGTTGGGGTAGACACTTTATATATTGGAGAAGAAACATTCGGGTTACGCTTGCCGACATCATTTTCGCGTGAAGAGCAGCAAAACATTATTGAGATGGCTCATAGAGCAGGCAAAAAAGTGACGGTTGCACTGAATGGAATCATGCATCCGGAGAAAATGAAATTGGTACCTGAGTATTTGAATTTTTTGCAAGAAGTCAAAGCGGATCAATTAACTGTGGGAGATCCTGGCGTTGTATTTGTGATCCAGCGTGATGGAATCGAGATTCCATATATTTATGATGGTGAAACTCTAGTGACCAGTTCCAGACAAATTAATTTTTGGGCGAAGCGTGGCTCGATAGGTGCAGTCTTAGCACGAGAAGTTCCTTTTGAAGAAATGAAAGCAATGAAGGACAATTTGCTAGTTCCAGCTGAAGTGCTTGTATATGGTGCTACATGCATCCATCAATCAAAACGTCCGCTGTTGCAAAACTACTATAATTTCACAAAGAATGATGAGTCAACCAGTAAAGAGCGTGGCTTGTTTATATCTGAACCCAAAAAAGAAGAAACACACTATTCAATTTATGAGGACAGCCATGGTACACATATTTTTGCGGATAACGATGTGAATTTAATTGGAGAACTCGAAAAGCTTCATGAACATAATTACACAAAGTGGAAACTTGACGGAATCTATGCACCAGGAGAAAACTTTGTAGAAGTAGCGAAATTATTCGCAGATGCAAAAGAACAAATCAAAGTAGGTCTTTGGTCAAGCAATCAGGCACAAAAAGCAATTGAAAAAATCAAAGCCCTGCATCCAGAAAACCGTGGGTTAGATATTGGTTTCTTTGATTTAGATCCAGACGAGATAAAATAAGGAGAAAAAACACATGACAAACGAACGAACACTGAAGCGTCCTGAGGTCTTAGCACCAGCAGGGACGCTAGAAAAACTAAAAACAGCTATTCATTATGGCGCAGATGCAGTTTATATCGGCGGTAACGCATACGGCTTGCGCAGTCGTGCCGGCAATTTTACAAAAGAAGATATGATTGAAGGCGTAGCGTTTGCTAATGAGCATGGAGCAAAAGTTTACGTGGCGGCAAATATGGTCACTCATGAGGGAAATCAAGAAGGAGCAGGGGACTTTTTCCGAGAAATCCGTGATGTTGGTATTTCTGCAGTAATCGTATCTGATCCGGCTTTGATTGAAATTTGTGCAGCGGAAGCACCGGGCTTACCGATCCATTTGTCTACACAAGCTTCAGCTACCAACTATGAAACACTGGAATTTTGGAAAAATGAAGGATTAGAGCGTGTTGTTTTGGCACGTGAAGTATCGATGGACGAAGTGGCAGAAATCCGTAAAAATACGGATGTTGAGATCGAAGCGTTTATCCATGGGGCAATGTGCATTTCTTATTCAGGTAGATGTACGTTGTCTAATCATATGTCAATGCGTGATGCGAACCGTGGTGGTTGTTCTCAATCTTGCCGTTGGAAATATGAGCTTTACGACATGCCTTTTGGTGGAGAACGTACAAGCTTAACGGATAAAGGTGAAGTAGAGGAAGAATTTTCTATGAGTGCGGTCGATATGGCTATGATCCAACACATTCCCGAACTGATTCAAAATGGTGTAGATAGCTTCAAAATTGAAGGCCGAATGAAGTCCATTCATTATGTTTCAACAGTAGCCAATGTTTACAAAAAAGCGGTCGATACCTATATGGAAGATCCTGAAAATTATGAATGTAAACAAGAATGGATCGATGAGCTGTGGAAAGTTGCACAAAGAGAACTTTCAACTGGTTTTTATTATCATGTACCGACAGATGAAGAACAACTATTTGGAGCGCGTCGTAAGATTCCTCAATATAAATTTATTGGAGAAGTCATGGCATATGATCCAGAAACAAAAGTTGCAACGATTCGTCAAAGGAACCATTTCAGTGTAGGCGATGAAATTGAATTTTATGGTCCTGGGTTCAATCACTTCCATCAAACAGTAGAAGTTATGTATAATGAAGAGGACGAGTCGATCGATCGAGCACCAAATCCAATGATGATTTTAACGATGCCGGTTGAAAAACCAGTGGCTGTTGGTGATATGATTCGTAAGAAGAAATAAATACTATGATTGAGGGATTCGCTATTACAGCTTATCCCTTTCATTGCAAGGAGGATAAGTAACTATGTCAAAAGAATATGATTATATCGTCATCGGTGGTGGGAGTGGAGGAATTGCTTCTGCTAATCGTGCCGGTATGTATGGCGCTAAAGTATTACTAATTGAAGCTAGTGATATCGGTGGAACATGTGTCAATGTGGGCTGTGTACCTAAAAAAGTCATGTGGCAAGCAAGCTCAATGATGGAAATGGTAAAACGCGATACACAAGGGTACGGAATGGATGTAGAAGTAAAAGGCTTCAGCTTTAAGAAGCTTGTTGAAAATCGTGAAGCGTATATTGATAACTTACATGCGGCTTATTACCGTGGATTAGATAGCAACAAAGTAGAGGTTTTAGCTGAGTACGCTACATTTATTGATGATCATACAATTGAAGCCGGTGGTGAAAAGTATACAGCACCTCATATTTTGATCGCTACAGGCGGACGACCTAAAAAATTAGGCATTCCTGGTGAGGAATACGCGATAGATTCTAACGGTTTCTTTGCTTTAGAAGAACTACCAAAACGAGTTGTATTTATTGGTGCGGGCTATATCGCAGCTGAACTTGCTGGAACCATTCATGGATTAGGTGCGGAAACTCACTGGGCATTTAGAAAAGAACGGCCATTGCGAGATTTTGATGATATGCTATCTGAAAAAGTAGTTGAACATTACCTTGAAGATGGAATGCACATTTATCCGAATTCAATACCTCATTCAATTGAAAAACTTAATTCTGGAGAATTAGTGATTACCTTTGAAAATGGGACTAAAATTACGGCAGACAGTATTGTTTTCGGAACTGGTCGCCAACCAAATACAGATAATTTAGGATTAGAAAATACCCACATTAAATTGTCGGATAAAGGCTATGTGAAGGTTGATAAGTTCCAAAATTCAACACAGGCTGGCGTTTATGCAGTAGGAGATGTGATTGGAAAAATAGATTTGACACCAGTTGCTATTGCTGCAGGAAGAAGATTATCCGAACGTTTATTTAATGGAAAAGAAAATGAATATTTGGATTATGAAACAATCCCTACAGTTGTCTTTACTCATCCAACAATTGCGACTGTTGGACTAACAGAAGCACAAGCAAAAGAAAAATATGGTACTGAAAATATCAAAATATACAGCTCAACATTTACACCAATGTATTTTGCACTAGGGGAGTATCGCCAAAAATGTAATATGAAATTAGTTTGTGCAGGTGAAGAAGAAAAAATCGTTGGACTACATGGTATTGGCTTAGGTGTCGATGAAATGCTTCAAGGTTTTGCTGTTGCAATCAAAATGGGTGCTACGAAGAAAGACTTTGACAATACAGTAGCGATTCATCCGACAGGTTCAGAAGAATTCGTGACAATGAGGTAAAAATTAAAGTCAAAAAGTTAAATTTTAATTAAATGGTGTTGCCATATTAATGGTATAATGATGGTATAAATAATTTAAGGAGCTATTTTTTTAAGGTTGGTGAATTTTATGTTGGATATAAAAAATGAACTTGGAAAAAAAATTCGGCTAATACGTGAGCAGAAAGGCTTGAGTAGGGAAGCATTTTGTGGCGATGAAATTCAGTTGACGGTTCGGCAGTTGTCGAGGATAGAAACAGGGGAATCTTTACCGACATTACCTAAGTTGACGTTTATCTCGCAGAACTTAGCAGTACCTATACACCATTTAATTGACGAGAAACATATGGAGCTACCTAAAAAGTATTTACAATTAAAATCATCATTGTTGAAGACAAGCACCTTTAAAGAAGAAGATAGAATTACATTGAAAGAATCTTACTTCGACAAAATTTATGAGGAATTCTATGATGCTCTACCTGAAGATGAACAGTTATCAATTGATGTACAACAAGCAGCAATGGATGTTAATTTAACAGAAAACACTGACTTTGGAACAGGGATTCTTAGTGAGTATTTTTTTCAACTACAACATAAAGAGGAATATTCTTTAAATGATTTGTTGGTTGTTAACTTATATTTCAACTGTATTTACTACAAAGAGTACGATGAAAATCTTTTTGACAAGCTTTTAAACGATGTGATATCACAAGTTGACTATTCAGTAGATATGGAATTATTTCTAGTCAATACTATCTTGCTAACCGCTGTAAGTGTTATTATCAAATATCAAAGCTACAGCGAATTGGACAAGATTGTGAAGATATCTAATTTGATTATGCAAAAAAGTAAAGATTTTCATAAAAAACCAATCATTGACATGATTGAAGGAAAGTATCTGCTTTTCTCTGAGAAAAATGTAGAGAAAGCAAAAGAAAAGTATCTTTTAGGGGCACAAGGAGCTGAGTTTTTTGGTGATCAGTTACTTTCTGCTAAGATAAAAGAAGAGTGGGAAAATGATTTGGCTACCAATAGTTAAAGTAACAGTTACATCTATCGTTCTCAAATTGGATTATGGAGGCTGATTCATTCTCAAAATATAATTAATTATAATTTTTAAGTTGCTGTAATGTGTGTGAAGCATATTACAGCAGCTTATTTTTTTTCGGTTTTATCTAAACCTACAGTTCAGGACATAGATGTCATGTTAGAAAAATGAGAATCACATTATACTGAATACATCAGTTAGAGATAAGAAATGAAGGAGGAAAAAAGATGGACTTCTCTATTTTTTTAAAAGTATTGTGGTTTTCGGATTAAATAGTAAATAAATAAAATGGACATGAATGTCATGTTGAAAAAATCAGGATCACATTATACTGAATACATCAGTTAAAGATAAGAAATGAAGGAGGAAAAAAGATGGACTTCTCTATTTTTTTAAGAGTGTTATGGTTTTCGGACTAGAAATTAAAAACGGACATAAATGTCATGTTGGAAAATACATAACTAAAATATACTAAACTCATCGATAAACATTATGAAAGAGAAGTGAGTTGAATATGGGGAAAATTGAATATTATATAAAACAAGAAAAAATTACTCAAAGAAAGCTTGTCATCGTCAATAACTCTGAAAAAGAGAAGCTATTTCAATTATTGTTTGAAGATGAATTATTTAAAATAATACACTTATATGCAAGAGAAATAAAAGAATATGTGTTACAGAACGATGCACCAAAAAGTATCAAAGTTTTAGAAATTCATTAGAGGAGGAGAAAAAATGATTAATGTCAGAAATCTATCAAAACGCTTTAACCAAACTATTGCATTGGAAAATGTCAGCTTCAATATAAAAAAAGATGAAATCTTTGGATTCTTAGGACCTTCTGGAGCTGGGAAAACAACAACAATTAATATTTTGACTGGACAGCTACAGGCAGACTCTGGTCAAGCCAGTATTTTAGGAAACAAGGTAAACGCTCTTAAAGGAGATAGTTTAGAAAATATCGGTATTGTAAGTGATAAAAGCGGATATTATGAAAAATTATCATTATATAAAAATCTGTTACTTTATGGAAAAATATTCAAACAAGATAAAAATAGAATTGAGACATTGATAAAGCAAGTTGGACTCTTTGAAAGTAAAGATAAGCCTGTAGAAAAGCTGTCAACGGGAATGAGACAACGAATGTTGTTAGCGAGGGCCTTAATTAATCAGCCGAAAATTTTATTTTTAGATGAACCAACAAGTGGATTAGATCCCTCTACTTCTAAAACAATACATGAGCTTTTACTGAAATTGAAACAGGCTGGGACTACAATATTTTTGACAACGCATGATATGAATGAGGCGACATTATTATGTGATAATCTAGTTCTTTTGAATAATGGAAAATTAATTGAACAAGGGACACCTACAGAAATCATCAAAAAATATAACACTGATAAGAAATTGAAAGTAACTTATGTGAATGGAGAAAATGAATATGTTCCTTTTTCAATGGAGAAGATCCTTAATAAAGGAAAAGAAATTTTTTCAGTTCATTCATGTGAGCCAACGTTAGAAGATGTATTTATTAAATTGACAGGAGTGAAGTTAAATGTTCAATAAAATCAGAAGTTTAGTGTGGTTAAGGACAAATATGTTACAGACGAATAAGAATTTGTTGATTCAAATTTTGATGCCATATGTATTGTGTCTATGCTATAAAAAATTTATGAATATGGACGATCAAGGAAGTATTTCTATTGTATTTATGTGCTTGGCTATGAGTTTTTCATTCTCAATAGGAAATATGATTTCTAATACTATTTCAGAGGAAAAAGAAAAGAATAACCTAAAAACATTAATTTTATCTGGGGTAACTGGTACAGAATACATTTTTGCGACACTTTTTTATCCAATCGTTTTTGGTATTACATCAATTGTTATTTTGCCAATACTAGCAGGAGCAGATTTAGATCAGCAATATTTTAGCTATATTGTAATCAGTATACTAACTGCAATTGCAGTTGTCTTAATTAATTTACTAGTGGGAATTTTTTCAGAAACGCAGTCCAAAGCACAGATTAATTCATTACCAATTATGTTCATAACGACGTTGTTACCTATGTTTACAACGGCTAATGAAACATTAGCAACAATTAATGAATATAGTTTCATGGGAAGCTATACAGGTTTCTTTGCTAACCTAAAAAGTTCCCCTTTTGGAGAAAAGAGCTTCGTCATTTTAGTAGTCTGGATTCTAGTCTTATTTGTTGCAAACATGATTGTGTTTAAAACCAATAAAAGTGGGCTATCTTTCTCAAAAATTTCCAAAAATTCTGAGAACCGCTGGGTTTTAAAGACCAATAAATCATAAAATTAATTTTATGCATCTGAATTTAGAATCTAGTTTTTGTACTATTTGAGGAGGTGATGTGAAAGAAGAAGGTAATCGATTTGAAGTAGCATTTGGTTCGTCATTTTAAAACGGTGTTTTGCATCGTTTAATAAAAATAAACTAATTGATAGGAAAGGAGATCCAGCATGACAAATTTAATTATTTCAATTTTACCAGCAGTACTTATTATGCCATTACCATTCTTTTTTTAAAAAAGTGTGAGAGAAAATAAAGGAAAAAGAGAGGAGGAAGAAGAATGGGACTAGTAATCGTAGGAGCATTTGTAGCAGGCTATATTTTAGGAAGCCGTTAATTTAGATAACAGTTACATTAATTAAATAGAGGGGAGGATGAATGATGATACAACTTATTATCGGGACTTTACCGTCAGTTATTATTACAACATTGCCGTATTATTTCAATAAATAATGAAAATGAAGGAAAAAGAGAGGAGGGAGAAGAATGGGATTAGTGATCGCAGGAGCATTTGTAGCAGGCTACATTTTGGGAAGCCGTTAATTAAAGGAATCTCTGAAATTATGATAGATAAGAGCTAACAGTTATTTATACACATTTAACAATAAAAAATTAGGAGGAAATTATTATGACAGAATTTAGTATTGAAAAAATGGAAGATGTGACTACACCAGTAGATTGGTTAGGTTGGGGGATTTTAGGCGCAGGAATTTTGGTTGGAGTAGCAGCATGCTAATTTTTAAAGGAGGAGAAAATATGATGACAGAATTTAATATTGAAGAAATGGTTGACACAACAGTTGCTGCAAGAGATTCATTGGATTATGCACTTGTTTTTATTGCAGGTGTTGGCTTAGGATTAGCTATTTGCTAATCGACTAACTAGATTTTTGAAGCAGCATTAAATAGCTGAACAAAGGATGGGCAAAAATGGTTACTCATCCTTTGTTTAAAAAAATTTATGAGTTATATACATAATTTATTAGCAGGGTATTTTTTACTAGTAAATAAAAAAATCTATAACGGAGGTAGGAGAAATGGAAGGGACGATCCAATTAAACAAAGCAATTTTTGTGAAAAAGATGCATCAGTCCGCTAACTATTTTGTTTTCAATAGCACGAATAAAACAAGTTATACCTTTGGTGAAAAAGAAGGGAAATTGTTAGAAGCGTTAGAGAAGCCTAATTCTTTTGCTAGTGTGGTAGCAGAAAATCAAGCTCTTATGCAAGGAGAACAAATTAAGCGTTTTTTACAAGTTCTGAAAGACAATGGCTTTTTAAAAAGTAGCGAGTGTAAGAATACAAATAATTTTTTTAAATACAAAATTCCATTGATAAATCCTAGCAAATTTATTGAACCTGCTTCAAAGGGAGTTCAAAGAATCTATCAATTATTTACAGCTCTTCAGGTTCTATTGATGGGTCTAGGATTGGCAGCATTATTTTTAACAGGAAAACCTTTGCTGGAGGATTTAAACCAAATTGACTTTTCTATTTCTTTTGTAGGGGGAAGTATTTTTATTTTCTTTTTATCACTCTTTATCCATGAATTAGGACATATGCTCACGGCCTTATATTATAATTTACCTGTTCCTGAATTAGGTATTATGTTTTATTGTTTTGCTCCGTGTGGTTATGTGGATATTAGTGCTTTAAACACGTTGAAAGCAAAATGGCCGCGATTGAATATTTTATTAAGTGGTATTTTTATGAATACTACACTGCTGGCAGTGGGGCTGCTACTATACTGTTTAAATCTCAACAATCAAGTAGGATTAGTGTTGATTTTAGTTAACGTCTCTTTAATTATTGCTAATTTAATGTTCTATTTAAAATTAGATGGATATTATATTTTAACTGTGTTGATTGAAGAACCTCAAATAAGGGAAAAAGCCTTTCAATATATTCAAACTTTGTTTTCTAAGACAAAAGTGAGAAAAAAATTTGGCTTGGTAGATAGCATTATTTTGGTCACTTTTGCAGGAGTATCATTGATTTATATACCAACGTTTATTTTGACATTGATAACTAGAGTCATTTCAATTATTTTATAACATTAGGAGGATAAAATGAGCAATTACTATTTGAATCCGTTTGTCTTTATATTGGAAAGGGAGGGGCAAACATATATTAATACTCCAATTGGCTATAACTTCTTTTTAACAAAGGAACAAGAACACTATTTGAGCAATAATGATGTTTATAGAATGGAGTGGGCAAGTGAATTATTTTCTGAGGAGGAATGGGCAGAACTAATCAAAAATAAATGTATCATTTCAGATGAAGTTGATGTCGCCAAACAAGATTCAAGAACAAAAGCATTTTTTACTTCTCTTAATTTAGAAGAACAGTACGAGGAGATCAAGATGAAACACGTGTTGATTTTAGGTGCTGGTGCAATAGGCTCGTATCTGGCATGGGGATTAGTTACAGCAGGAGTTAAGCAACTAACGATCGTCGATTATGATGAAGTTGAAGCTAGTAATCTGAACCGACAATTGCTATATAAGCAATCAGATATAGGCAAATTGAAAATAAACGCATTAAAACAGCATTTATTAGATATTGATCCTTCTTGTGAGGTAGAGATCATCAATCAAAAGATTGATTCTAAATGTGATGTAGATAGACTAATTGAAGCAAAACAGTTCGATTTACTTGTAAAAGGTGTGGATACACCGGCTGAAATTTCAGAATGGGTTTTTGACTCAGCAGAAGAGCATCGCTTGGCCTACACATCTGGAGCTACAATTGGCATTAATTTAATGTACGGTCCAAGCTTTATTCCAGGGTATTCTGGATCGTACAAAAATATTTATCTTGAAGGGAAACCCTTTTATTCAGAGATGAAAACTACCTTGATTACTGGGAAAGGTGTCTCAGCAAACTTTGCAATCGGGACAGTTTCAGCCAAGATATTGCAAGAATCATTGAAAATATTACTAGGTTTAAATGAGTTACTAATATATAATAATAAAATTGTTTTGGAACAAGCTTTGACCAACCAGATAAGAGAAGCAAAAATAAGAAAGCGTGGAAGAAACAGTATGGTATTACTACTTTCATTAATTTTAACAGTAGTGTCTTTTGCCATACCAGGAACCAATTATTTGGTGCTATTCTTTATCTCATTTTTAGTCATGATTCTTTATAGAAAGAAACCAGTAAATGTTTTCAAATATGCGTTTGCTTGTGGAGCAGTGTCTGGTGGTGCAATAGGTCTTAATTTGTTGGTTTCACTGATAGGAACTAATCTTGAAAAGCCATTATCTATTGCTAGTAATTTAGGATTTACATTATTTTCGATAGTATCAGCTATTTGCTTGAACGTTGTCTTGTTTTGTTTTGTAAGTGGAATTTTTTTATACGGGAATAACAAAATGAATAATTGGAAAGGAAGGATTTAAGATGAAAAAAAAGATTGCGATTTACAGTTTAGTCGGCATTATGCTACTCTCGTTTTTAGGGTTAGGAATAACATTGTCTACTAAAGAGGAATCAGGAAAGCTGTTTTACGTTTCAGTAGCAGGGATCAGTGTATCCTCAGTATCAGTTTACTATTTAAGAAAAAATGGTATTAAAGGGAAATGCAGAAGATAAAATGTTAGTGTGAATGTATATAAAAAGTTGAGACTACATTAGAGATACGAACCCTAATACAGTCTCAACTTTTGAGTTATCTCATTCTTAATTCGTTCGGTTCAAAATAAACTTAGTTATCGTTAGCAACGTATTTTTAGCGTCAGACTCTGTATCTGGTAGCTTTTCAATACTGCTTAACGCTTTTTCAGTATATTTTGTTGCTAATTCTTGTGCCTTAGCAACACCATCTCGGCTGTGAACTAATGAGTAAATTTGCTTTGTTTCGTCTTCAGTCAGCTGCTCCTTTTTCTCAAGTAGTGGCAATAAAGCTTTTGAATCTTTTTGTAAAGCATATAAAAGTGGCAATGAATAGATTCCTTGGCGGACATCTTCCAGTACTGGCTTGCCAATTTGTTCAGGGCTTTGGGTATAATCCAAAACATCATCGATAATTTGAAAGGCAATCCCGATATTTTCCCCGATGGTCCCGCAATTTTTAGCAAAACGTTCTGAGGTCCCACTTTCATATGCACCGACAAAACAGCTTAGTGAAAAAAGTTCAGCTGTTTTACCAGAAATATTCTCTAGATATTGCTTGATCGTCATATCAATATTGTAACGATTATCCATTTGGCCCAATTCACCGCTCAATATTTTTTCCATACTTCTAGAATTCAGTTGAATACTCTTTAAAGAAGATGAATAGTCAGCAAGTAGTTTAAAACAGCTGACAAATAAATAATCACCAGCATAAACGGCTGTACTATTACCGAATTGAGAACGTATAGTTGGCAAGCTGCGTCTGATATCTGAATCATCTACAATATCATCGTGAATCAGCGTTGCAGTGTGCAGTAACTCGATAGCTGCAGCTAAAGCAATAGCTTTTTTGCTCTCTCTATTCTCGCCAAATTGTGAAAATAAAAGTTGGTATGCTGGTCGTAATAGTTTGCCGCCAGAGTGGATCATGGACATAACAGCATTTTCGACCTCTTTATTTTTTAAATTAACGCTATTTTCCATCAGCTTCAGTGTAGTATTTAATTCTTTAGCTAGTTCAGGATATGTTTTCCACATAGGATGAATGTTCATAAGATGACTCCTTCGATTGTACTCAGTCAAGCCAAAATGTTATTGGAAATATTGGCTCCATTTATGTTTCGTTGTCGATTCGTAATTTAATTGAAATTGCCGTAAGGTTTGAACATGGCGTAATAGGTAATTTGCTGCTATTCCTATCGCGATTCCGGATAGTAAGCCGATAAATGAAAGAAACGGTAGATAAAGCATCGGAGCCCACGATTGAGCAAAGAAACAAGTGGTCAATAGTTGTCCAACATTATGTAAAAAACCGCCGGCTGCACTGATTCCGATAATACTGACACGTTTTGGGCCTAACTGCATGATGATGAGCATACCTAAATAACTAAGTAATGCACCACTAGCACTGTAAAAGAAGGTAGAAATTGTACCACCAAGTAAGGTTGTTAAAATCAGGCGCATACAAACTAAAAAGAAACTATCTCTTTTGCGCATCGTGAAAATAGCAATGATCGTAATCAAGTTTGCTAGCCCTAATTTTGCACCTGGAGCGAAAGCAAAAGGATAGGGAATCATATTTTCTATCAATCCAATTATCACGCCTTGAGCGACTAACATGGAAATATAGATATTTTTTTGTAATTTGCTCATAGTATACTGGCGATGTTTAATAAATCAAACTGCCATCCTCACTCCCGTCAGAAGCCTCAACTGTAATGAATAAGTTGTGGGGTAAACACGCGATCGGTGTTTCGCCAGCTTTAGATATCCACCCTCGCTGTACGCAAATTTGATCTCCGCAATTTGTTTCAACCATACGAATTCTGTCACCGCTCACTTCTATTACATTATAATCACCATCAGCTGCTTCATATTTATATGTATAGGTGGGACCATCTTCTTTCAATTCAAAGACTTTGATGACTTCTCCATCCACTTTTAAGACTGCTTGTTTTGTTGCATCATCTGTTCCAGTATTTTGTATACCAAAAACAACAAGAGGCAAGAAAGAGCTAATTGTTAAAAGTAAAATAATGGCAATATCCCAAGGACGTAAATAACTTTTCTGAATAAATTCTTTTAAATCCAACTCTTTCCTCTCCCTTATAGTTTTTATTGTTCTGTATTCTATCATAATGAGAAAAGAAAGTTCTAGGAGTAAACCTAGAACTCTCTTAGACTTTTACTATAAAAAAGTAATTATTTACTGCTATATCTGGATTTAGGTGTTCCATACCACCATTTACCTAGTGTACGTTGTACCCAAGGGATAACCCAGCGGTCTAAACCAAGTGCGCGTCCAGAGCCATTCATTAAAGCGAAGGCTACAAAGATAAACCAGATGTTTACCCAATAGAACATACCTGATAGACAGAAGGCAATTGTTAAACCGATTGTAGCTGCACTACTTATCCAAGTGAACAATCCAGCAATCAAGGCTAAAGCAATCAAGACTTCAACGATCGTCATGAATTTTTGCATGAATAACGCAACTTCTTGGTTAGGCATCATGAATTTCATCACACTTTCAAACCATTTAGGCATATGTTCGAAGACTTGCATTGGTTCTTCACCATAGGCATAGCTTAAACCAAATTGAGCAGCTTTTGCTGTAGTCTCAGTTGTTTCAGCTCCTGCAGCAGATGCACCTGTTGTTACTTGTTCTTGTAACCATGGGAATGGGAAGGCTACTTTATCGGTAAACCATGAACCATCACCAAACCAAGTACTCGGTTTTAAGTAATCACCAGTTCCGACAATTTTCTTCATAGATTCGACTAACCAAACCATACCATAGAACACACGCAAAGGAACGCTCCATAAAACATTACCATAACGAGATGAATGTCCACGTGTTACATTGCGGTCGTCTTTAATATGGAAGAACTCGTGCATGATATATTGGAACATGTAATAGCCAGAACGGATATCAAAGAAATATTTCAAGTTAACGATGTGTTTCATAATGATTGCTAAGAAACCGCTAAGGTGAATTTTATCAAATAAGTTTGCCACACCCCATTTAGAGCCGACAGAAACCATGAATCCTTGATAATTCCCTTTGAATTTGTGTTTTTCACTACCTTTGATGTCAGCCACAATATTCGCAGCGGCAGTATGACCTGTCTGTTCGGCAGCTTGAACAATTTGTGGTGTTGGTGTTTCAGGGAACTCTTCGTAATAAACCAAGTCACCAACAACATAAATATTTTTGTCTTCATAACCTTTGGCTTGCATGAATTCATTTGCGATCAAACGATTGCCACGAGCTGATTCTAAACCGAAGTCAGCAGCATCAGAAGTTGCTTTAACACCAGCAGTCCAGATCAATGTATGTGTTGGAACTGTAGAACCATCTTTTAATTTGATGTGATCTGCAGCGACTTCAACGATTGGCGCGTTAAGAAGTAATTTAACATTTTTCTTTTCTAAATAACGTTCAGCTTTCGCTGCATCATTGCGAGATAACATGTTTAAGATTGTCGGCATTGCTTCAACGACCATTAATGTAAATTCATTTGGATCAAGTTTGAAGTCCTTTGCAAGACGATCTTTCCAGTCGATCAGTTCGCCGACCATTTCAATCCCAGTAAATCCTGAACCGCAGACAACAAATGTCAGCATTGCTTTACGAACTTCTGGATCTGGTTCGATTGCTGCTTTTTCAACTGTTTCCAAAATATGTTCACGAATTTTCAGAGAGTTTTCAAAAGACCATAAAGTAAATCCATGTTCTTTCACTCCAGGAGTTCCAAAATCATTTGGTTCGCCCCCCATACCGATGATCAATTGGTCAAATTCATAAGAACCTAACTTCGTTTGAACCACTTTTTTGTCTTTATCGATACCAGTTACAGTGTCTGTGACAAGGGTAACATTCTTTTTACGTGAAAATAGGCGTTGTAAATCATATTGAATTGCAGAAGGTTCAACACGCCCTCCGGCTACTTCGTGTAACTCAGTCATCATGGTGTGGTAAGAATGACGATCAATTAAGGTAATCTCAACGTCAGAATCTTTTTTTAATTTTTTGGCTAAAAATTTAGTTGCTGAAACTCCAGCATACCCAGCTCCCACAACGACAATTTTTTGCTTTGTCATTGATAATCCGCTCCTTAAGATAAATAAAATAAAAAATGATAATAATTACACAATCGAATTCATTATATAGCGATTTTTGGGTTTTGTCTAATAACAATTCTTAAATATAGGAAATAAATTTTTTTTATTAAAAAGACGTGAAAAACGAGTAAAATTTTGTTTTTCTTTTATAACTTTAATTGACATAATTGTAATTTTCTATAGAATGTAAATTATATCACAAACAAAAATTGTGAATGTTTAAGAAAAGGAAAAGGTGAACAAAAATGAAAATGAACAAAATTGTAAAGGGCTTCACAGCTATCGCACTTTCATCTCTTTTATTAGCAGCATGTGGATCAGACGACAAAAAAGATACAGCAAAATCTTCTGAAACAGATACTGCAACTTCAAAAACAGTTGAATCTTCTACAGCAGGAGAAAAAGAAGCTGGCGCAGATTTACAAGATGGTACGTATAAATTAGAAGAAAAAAATGAATCTAACGGTTACCGTGCTACATTTGAAATGACTGTTAAAGATGGTAAAATCACTGAATCTAAATACGATAATATCAACGCTGATGGTAAATCAAAAGCGGATGATAAAGACTACGAAAAAAATATGAAAGATAAATCAGGCGTAGGCCCTGCTGAATATATCAAAGAATTAAACGATTCTTTCGTGAAAGCTCAAAGCGCTGACGGTGTAGAAGTTGTAACTGGTGCGACTCATTCTAGTGAATCATTCCAAAACTATGCACAACAATTGATCCAAGCAGCTCAAGCTGGCGACACTAAAACAATCGAAATCGATAATGGTGCTGACCTTAAAGATGGTACGTATGCATTGAAAGAAAAAAATAACTCAAACGGCTACCACACAGAATTTTCAATCGTTGTTAAAGATGGTAAAGTAACAGAGTCTAACTACGATAACGTGAATGATGAAGGCAAATCTAAAAAAGATGATGCTGACTATAACAAAAACATGAAAGACAAATCAGACGTAGGCCCTGCTGAATACATCAAAACGTTGAATGAAGAATTAGTTAAAGCAATGAACGAAGAAGACGGATCAGCTGCAAATGTTGAAGTCGTAACAGGTGCAACTCACAGCTCCCACTCATTCGTAATCTACGCAGAACAATTAGTAAACGCTGCTGAAAAAGGCGACACTAACGAAATTGTTGTAGATAATATCGTAATGAAAAAATAATTTGTCATAGTACAAATTAGAAGATAATTATGGGCAGAATCCAGCACTAGATTGGATTCTGCTTTTTGCTGTGAATCACTGCGACTGGCTATGCCAGAGCAGATGATGAACAGTACTTGGCGACCAAAGGGAGCGAAGTAACCTTACTAGGAATCACCAAATGCTATGATCCAAAACATCAAGAGGTAATCAGTGACGCAATGAATCACCATGACTGGCTATGCCAGAGCAGATGATGAACAGTACTTGGCGACCAAAGGGAGCGAAGTAACCTTACTAGGAATCACCAAATGCTATGATCCAAAACATCAAGAGGTAATCAGTGACGCAATGAATCACCATGACTGGCTATGCCCGAGCAGATGATGATTGGTACAAGGCGACTGCAAGGAGCGTTGCCTCCATTTACCCAACGAAAAGATAGAAAATCCTTCCCATTATCACCAAAAAGCGCTACTATAAATAAGACAATTTTTCTATGTAGAAAGAGGGATATGATGAAAAACAAAAAATCACTGATCATTTTAATGGCAGTATTATTTTTAGCCATCTTAGCAGGCTGCAATTCAAAAAGAAAAACTGAAGACGCGAAAATCAATAAAGAACCCTATTCAGATCAGCAGTCATTGCTTGGAACCTATGTGCAAGTTAGAATCTATGATGATGGCAAAGAAGAGGTATTAGAAAAAGCTTTTGCCCGTGTCAAAGAATTAGGGGATAAAATCACTGTTAACGAAAAAGGATCAGAAATAGATGAAATCAATGAACAAGCTGGAATCAAACCAGTTAAAGTTTCTGATGATATTTATCCATTGTTGAAACGAGCATATGAATATAGTGAAGATTCTTCAGGTGGTTTTGATATGGCTATTGGTCCAATCACGCAATTATGGCGTATCGGCTTTGACGATGCCCGCAAACCTTCGCAGGAAGAGATTGACCAAGCATTAAAATTAGTTGATTATCATAAAGTAAAATTAAACGATGAAGACAAAACAGTTTATCTTGAAGAAAAAGGTATGCAACTGGATTTAGGTGCAATCGCTAAAGGATTTATTACAGATGAAGTGGTGAAAGTTTTAAAAGATAATGGCGTAACAACAGCCATCGTTGATTTAGGCGGCAATGTTTATGTACTTGGACATAGCCCACGCGGTAAGGATATGGATTGGAATGTTGGAATTCAAGATCCTAATAAAGCGCGCAATACAGTGATCGGAACCGTTCAAGAAAGTAATAAAACGCTAGTCACTTCTGGAATTTATGAACGCTTTTTGGAAGTAGATGGTAAGAAGTATCATCATTTATTTGATCCTAAAACAGGTTATCCTTTTGATAATGATATTGCCGGTGTAACAGTCATTACAAATAAATCAATTGATGGTGATGGATTATCAACAGCAGTATTTTCAATGGGTGTTAAAAAAGGGTTGGAATATGCTGAAGGATTGAAAGATGTAGATGTGATTTTCGTTACAAAAGAGGACCAAGTATATGTGAGTAAAGATATTGAATCTGTGTTTGAATTAGGCAAAGATTCAGGTTATACAATGGGAGATCGTAAAGATCTGAAATAAGGAGAATGGATAGATATGTCGTTAAAGGTATTTTTACAAGTAGTGGAGATCCAGACAAAATTGGCGAGTCTCTTTCCTTTTGCTGTTGGTATATTATTTTCTATTGCTTATTTTAATCAATTTCAGTTAGGATATACGATACTATTTTTTATTGGGATGGTCGTCTTTGATATGGCAACGACAGCTATCAATAATTATATGGATTTTAAAAAGGCTAAGTCTGAAGTGTATAAATATGAAGAGAATATTATTGGCAGTTCTGGAATTGCTCCGAAGCTTGTTCGAAACATGATCTTTGGCATGCTTGCTTTTTCTGCAGTGATCGGTATTTTTCTAACGATTCAAACCGGTTGGTTATTTTTAGTAATGGGTGGTATCTGCTGTTTTATTGGTATTTTTTATACATTTGGACCAATACCACTTTCCCGCATGCCTTTAGGAGAAGTATTTAGTGGTTTTACTATGGGCCTAGGGATCTTTGCGATGACGATTTATTTGAATGTTCAGGAGTCGCGACCATTTTATTTAGTGCTTGATTGGCGTCAGGGTACATTTGCTTTGAATGGGAGTATCTGGGCAGTTTTAACTATTATTTGGGCTTCGTTACCGATGGTTTTTACGATTGCCAACATTATGCTAGCAAATAATTTGAGGGATTTAGATACAGATATTGAGAATCATCGTTATACGTTGGTTTATTATATCGGACGGAAACAGGGTGTGATTTTATTCCAGTTATTGATGCTGGCATGTTATGCAGTGATTTTGATTGGCTTACCATTTGGCGTGTATCATTGGCCAATTTTGGCTGTATTTCTATCATTGCCGGTGGTGTGGAAAAATCTTCAATTGTTCAAAGAAGAACTACCTCATCCCAAAAGTTTTGGTTATTCGATAAAAAATCTAATGGTTTTCAATGGTAGTTATTTATTAGGTTTGTTGTTGACGATTATTTTGAAAAAAATATAAATAAAAGAAGGAAGCAGTATGAAATCAACAACGACGCTGCTTTCTTCTTTTTTACGTTTTATTTTTAACACCCCTTGTTTACAAACTACTGATTATTTTTTTTGCTTTTGATAAATAGGAAGAGTATAGCAAATAAAATAATGGCAATGCCACCAATTGAAAGATAAACCGTTCTCTTTTCTCCTGTGTTTGGGAATGAGGCTTTCTTCTTTTCTTCTTTTTTAGCAGTAGCAGAAGAGGATTCAGTGTTTTTAGCTAGTATAGAGCTATCAGTTGTTCCTGATGCACTGGCAAAAGCTTGGTCAGTCAATGTGTAAACGGGCGAGTAGTTACCTGCTTGTGGAGAAAACGCCATAAAATTGAAATGATCTTGGTAAGGAAGGGTGAAGTACCCATCATTATCTGTTAAAGCAAAATTGTTTGATTTAGCAAAAGGATAAAACTCTTTTACACTTTTAGGTGTTACTTCATTGTTAGCAGTGTTTTCACCATAAATGGTCACGTTGCTGATGGAACTTCCATCTGTAGACAAGACCCTACCTTTTACTTGCTTGTTATCTGAGTCATAGAAAATAAATTGGATATCATAAGTTGATGTAGGTTTTATCACAGTGTACTCCATGTTTAGAGTAACTTCTTGCTTTTCCTCTTGGCTTTCCTCTAAAGGATAGAGCATAAAGCTAACCTTGACTAAATAGGTTCCTATTTTCTCTGTTGAAGCTTCTTCCAAAAGCGTAAGATCTCTGAATGTGTCACCATGATAGGCGCCGTCTTGGACAAGCATTTCTGGAGTAATTGTTTCTCCTTGAAATACAACTAAAGTCGTTTGAATAAGATCACTATAAGCGTTCAAAACTGGACTGCTGGAAGTTTCTGTGGAGCTCGAGTCTGAGGTAGAAATTTTTAGGCGCTCTTTTTTAGAATTTTGTGTGACTGTGGCAGACGATGAGCTTTCAACTTCCCCAGAAGTTGAAAGCTCATCGTCTGCAAAACTGGTAAGAGGTAGAGCAAAAGATAGTGCAACCAACCAAAAAACTGCTTTTTTCATAAGTATTCTCCTTTTGTAACATTCGTATTGTTCGCAATATAAATGTAACATAAATGAAATGTAAGGAAAATGGTTGTAAGAAAGCATTTTAGCTTCTTAAGGAATTCTTAATATATTCGCCAGATGTTTTTACTAAGATGATGGGTTTATACTGCTTAAACTGATTTCTCCAGAAGAAAGCACCTTTTCTGTTTTATCATGAAGTTGGACGACCAATTCCCCCTGATCGCTGATTGCTGTGGCGACCCCTTCATAATTAGTTCCCGCTTGCGTAAATGATACAGTTTTGCCAAGAACAAATGATTTTTGACGGTACTCTTCTAAGAAATCTTGTTCAGGTAATTGATTTAATATGGTATAAAATTGATTCCAAATCTCTGCAATCAATTCGTTTCTTGTAACAGTCGGTTCAGTTTCAGGAAATAGGGAGCTTGCTTTTTCTCTTAATTCTGTTGGAAATTCATTTTGCTTCAAAGAAAAATTAATCCCCATGCCAATAATAACGTTTGAGATTTGTCCAGATTCAACATCGCTCATGGCTTCTGATAAAATACCACAAACTTTTTTTCCGTTGATATAGATATCGTTGACCCATTTAATCTCTGTGTGGGTGTTGATCAAATTATCCATTGCACGAGCAATTGCGACAGCCATGATCACAGTATACTGTGCCATTTCCTCGAAATTTTGATTTGGTCTTAATAGCATGCTCATGTAGATACCGCTGCCAGCTTTTGAAAAGAACGGACGGCCAAATCGTCCTTTAGGTGCTTCTTGGATATCCGCTACGATCAATGTGTTATTTGGTTCGCCATTAATTGCTGCTAACTTAGCATCTTTCATTGTAGACTCTGAGGAGTTTAGAACCGTAATTGATAGTTCTGGAATTGCAGGATCTAAAGCTAAGCGGATCCCCTCTGCGGATAAAACATCTGATTTATCATAGCGGTATCCTTTGTTACGACTGCTGGAAATAACGTGCCCTTCTTTTTTTAATTCATTGATTGATTTCCAAATTGCTGTTCGTGATAAAGAAAGTTGTTGGGCCATTTCTTCACCTGAAATAAACGCTGGGGCTTGTTTCATTAATAAAGTTAATACCTGGCTTTTTGTAGACATAGAATTCGCTCCTTTATAGTAATTTTATTGTAGCTGATGGATAGAGTAAGGGTCAACTACAATAGGGCTGAAAGAGGACGAGAAAATCCTTCTTAAGATGTATGATTTCTCTTGAAGAACTTGCTATACTTATGTGGCAGGAACGAAAAACGAGAGTTAAAATGATAGAGATGGAGTGGGGAACTATGGAAAAGCAACAATATGTTTGTGATAAGTGTGGTAATGCGCATTATGTGTCTGATCAGTTTCAAGCAACAGGCGGTAACTTTTCAAAAATTTTTGATGTACAAAATAAAAAATTTATCACAGTCAGCTGTTCGAGATGTGGTTTTACAGAATTATATCGCGGACAAACATCTGATGGTTGGAATATTTTAGACTTTTTAATGGGTGGTTGATAACCATTAAAACACATGAAAAAAAGAGGTTGAGGGGTATCATACTCAACCTCTTTTTGTTTAAATCAACAATAACTGATCGTCTTTTAATTCACTGCCACTATTTTTGTGGAACATATCCATCAATTCGTTAACAGTTAATTCTTTTTTCTGTTCAGCAGGAACATCGACAACGACTTGACCTTGATGGAGCATGATTAATCGATTGCCGTAGCGAATAGCATCTTCCATGTCGTGTGTAACCATGAAGGCGGTCAACTCTTGTTCTCTAATCAGTTTTTCCGTTAGCTCCATTACAGTGATCGATGTTTTAGGATCCAGTGCTGCGGTATGTTCATCTAGTAAAATCAGTTCTGGACGAATTAAGGTAGCCATTAATAAAGTAATTGCTTGACGTTGACCTCCAGATAACAATCCAATTTCAGTAGTTAGTCGATTTTCTAAGCCTAAATTCAAGCTAGCTAACTGTTCCTTAAAGAAATCACGGTCATTTTTACGAACCCCATTTCCTAAGCCACGTTTTTTTCCGCGTTTCATCGCAAGGGCCATATTTTCTTCAACGGTTAGGCGGACAGCTGTACCCATTTTAGGGTCTTGAAACACGCGACTGATTTGTTTGGAACGAGCGACCACTCGTTGCTTGGTGATATCTTTGTTATTTAAAGTTAAGTGACCTTCTTCAATAGGCAAAGTTCCGGCGATACTATTAAGTAAGGTTGATTTTCCAGCGCCATTGCCACCGATGATCGTAATAAATTCCCCTTGGTTGATTGTCAAATCAATGCCTTTTAGTACATGATTTTCGTTGACTGTACCGCGTTCGAAATATTGATGTAAGTTTTTGATCGTTAAGACAGGCTGCATCAATTTGTACCTCCTTTACGTTTTCCTAGTTTAGAGAAGCCTAATTTTTTTTGAATTAGTGGTGAAGACAGACAGATAACTAAAATGATTGCTGAAAATAGTTTTAAATCAGCTGGATCGACCCGGAGTTCCAAGACACAGGCAAGAATAAAGCGGTATAAAATAGCACCGATGACAATTGTAATAAGGCGTAAACCAAGTGATTTGTTTTTGAAAAGAACTTCTGCAATGATGATCGAAGCAAGGCCGATAACGATTGTTCCAATACCAGAATTTAGATCAGCAAAGTTGTTATTTTGAACAAGTAAAGCGCCAGCTAAAGCAATACAACCATTAGAAAGCATATAGCCGATAATTTTCATATTGTCAGTTTTGATCCCGTTAGCTTCACTCATATCAAGGTTATCACCAGTTGCCCGTGTAGCCAATCCAATTTCTGTTTTAAAGAATAAGACCAGTAGGATAATGACTAAAAGAACGATGATCAAACCAACAAGAATCGCGCTGTTAATTTTAGTCAGTCCTAATGATTGCGCATGAGAGAAAATCGAATCGGTGCCGATCAAAGAGATATTTGGTGCGCCCATGATGCGAGAATTGATACTATAAAGTCCTGTCATTGTGATGATGCCAGCTAATAATGCAGGTATTTTTAGTTTAGTGTGCAAAAGACCTGAGACAAGTCCTGCTAGCATACCAGCGATAAAAGCAAGAATCAATGCTATAACTGGTGCAATCATATAATGAAGGTCGAATAATGACTGGAATGGTGCTGGCCAGGTTGCTGGGTCTTTGGCTAGAATGACCGCAGCTACAGCGCCCCCTAGAGGGAAACTACCTTCTGTGGTCAAATCTGCAATATCCAAAATTCGGTACGTTAGAAAGACTCCAATGGCTAATAAGGACCAAAGAAGACCTTGTGAGGTTGAAGAGAGTAATATGTCTATCAATTAAATCAGCTTCTTTCAATAAATTTTATGTATAAGGTTGTGACAGGAGTGTTTACTCCCGAGAACCACGTAGGTACTGAGCAACATCAACTCATACTTCGTTGTGTTTTACAGCAATAAGAAGGAATTCACGGAAATGACAAGAAACACGGAATTTTCAATTTCGATGTTGAATGATTCCTAATTGGTGATCTTCAAATTTTTGTGAATTCCAGCTTATTTCCGAAGCCCTCAAATCTTAGTGCTTTAGCACTTAGAATTTGATGTGATCGAAGCGTAGTGATTGCTTCTGCTCCCGCCGTTTATACGGATTCCTTGAGTCTGAGATATAACTCGTAGAGTTATGTCCCAGACTTGTTAAACGCTAAGGTGCTTTGATGGTATCCGGATCGATATCTAGTGCTTGTGCCATTTCTTTGTTTACGAAGAGTTCCAAATCTTTCGCTTTTTCAACAGGCATATCAGCGGGTTTTGCTTCACCTTTTAGAATTTTTGCTGCCATTGCGCCAGTTTGTTTTCCTAGTGATTTATAATCGATACCAACGGTTGCTAAACCACCTTCTTCTACTTGTTCGATTGAACCTGCGATAACAGGTGTTTTGTGTTCTTTGGCTACTTCACCGATAACAGCGGCCGCAGAAGCAAAAGTATTATCTGTTGGGATATAAATTGCATCTACATCTTTCGCCAGACTTGTAGTAACTTGTTGCACATCATTTGTTGAATTAGCAGTTAGGACTTTGGTTTTGACTCCGGCATCTTTCAACGCTTTTTCAGCCATATCCGCTTGGATTTTAGAATTGGCTTCACCTGCGTTATACATGATTCCGACTGTTTTTGCATTGGGTACGATTGACAACAATAAGGCAATCTGTTTATCGATTGGTACGATGTCGGTTGTCCCAGTAACGTTACCGCCCGGTTTTTCATCTGATTTCACTAGTTTAGCACTCGCTAAGTCAGTAACGGCTGTGACTAAAATTGGAATATCGGTAGTTTCATTCAATAGTGACTGAGCAGCAGGTGTCGCGATACCTAATAGCAAGTCTGGTTTTTCTTTGACTAATTTTTCACTCATGCTTTTTAGTTGAGCTTGGTCGTTTTGAGCATTGCTGTATTCGATTGTTAGGTTTTCACCATCTTTGAAGCCATTTTCTGCTAAGCCTTCTTTAAATCCTTCAAAAGCAGCATCTAACGAACCGTGTTGAACAGGTTGTAAAACACCAATTTTCTTGTTGTCGCTGTTTGATCCATCCTCTGTTTTTTTGTTATTGCCGCATGCGCCAAGTGTTAATAGTGCTACAGCTGATACGATACTTAGTCCTACTAATTTCTTTTTCATCTTGATTCCTCCAATTTATAGTTGATAAAACAAAAAATCCATTCAGACAATATGCCTAAATGGATTGATAAAAGTCGTAGGTTAAACACTTCTTCTTTCGCCACTTAGGATTGTCTACGTGGCTGTTTGTTCAGTACAAAGCGCTCTAGCCATCATAGATACAAAAACAGGTTTTTGCTGTTTGTACCCACGATTGCATGAATACAAAACTATCTAAAGTAGCTAAAGTAAGCTTTATTCAGTTGTGGTTTGATTGAGTGTATCATAAAAAATCCCTCCGCAAATTGAATTGTGTTTAGTATAAATGAAAATAGAGTAGGATGTCAACAGATTATTTTAAATTTTCTGATAATTGATAGAATAGCTGTATGTAAAACGATAGATTGAGCCGAGAAAAAAGAATTTTTATAATTATGAAGGTATATACTTAGGAATTTCAGCGCTTTCATGCTACTATTTAGGTGGAAAAATAATGAAGTGATAAGGAGAATAAAAATGATTTCAAAAAAATTAATTACATTAGGAACATTGGCAGCAACAGTATTAGTATTAGGTGCGTGTAACGGTGACAAGAAAGATTCTAAAGATAGTTCGTCTGATAGCAAAACAGAAACATCAATGAGTTCAAGTGTTGATACGGTAAGTGGTGCTTCAATCAGTGATAAACCAGAAGTCATCGAGAAAGCTTTAGGCAAAGACGGAAATTGGATCATTGCAGCAACAGCAGATATTACATTTGATAAAGATGTAACAGTTGCTGGTGAATTCCACGATAAGGGAGAAACTTCAGGCGATATCTATAGAAAATTAGCTTTGTATGCGCAAGATGGAGATAAAAAAATAACAGATGAATATACATTGACTGTTCCTCAATTAGTTGTAGAAACAGAGAACTTCAACATCGTGAATGGAACGGTTAAAGGCGATATCTTAGTTAAAGCGAACGGTTTTGTTTTAAACGGTACAAAAGTTGAAGGGAATGTAACGTTTGAAAAAGAAGAATACAAAACTTCAGCAACATTAGATGAAGAAGATGCCGAAGTAACTGGAGAGATCACTGTTCAATAAGACAGACTCTCTAGGTCAATAAAAAAGAGGCTCAACAATGAACCGACCCCAAAAAGTTAGACCAAAATCTAATTTTTTGGAGGTCGGTATTTTTATGTATCAACAAAGTTCGATGCAAAAAATGGAGAGACAGGTAGATGAAAATGTTGAAAAAAGTTCAAGTGTTTCTAATTTTTAAGAGTGTTTTTGGAAGAATGATAAAAGCTTAAGAAATCCTTGACTTTTACTATAGAAGGAAGTACAATGTATAGATGCAAAAACTATCTGAAAAATGACAAAGCAGGAACGAAATATTGTCCGTTCCGGTTTTTAATAGGGAAACAAAAGTAGAAACGCACGAGAAATTTTCAAGAGCACATTCTATTTTTGGTTTTTTTTTGCCTAAAAACTGCAAAAAATGCTCAATATTACAGATATTTAATATTTGTAATATTAAAGAAATATTTTCGGTTAGTGTTTTGATAGACTTTTAATTAGAGGAGTGAAGAGCTTGGCTGGACACGTAGTAAAATACGGAAAACACCGCGAACGTAGAAGTTTCGCCCGGATCAGTGAAGTGTTGGAATTACCCAACTTGATCGAGATTCAAACAGACTCTTACCAATGGTTTTTAGATGAAGGACTAAGAGAAATGTTTGAGGACATTTTACCGATTGATGATTTTCAAGGGAATTTATCTTTGGAATTTGTGGATTATGAATTAAAAGAACCTAAGTATACGGTGGAAGAAGCGCGCGCGCATGACGCAAACTACTCTGCACCACTACATGTTACACTACGATTGACAAACCGTGAATCTGGAGAAATCAAATCACAAGAGGTATTCTTCGGTGATTTCCCTCTAATGACTGAAATGGGAACATTTATCATCAATGGTGCAGAACGTGTTATCGTTTCTCAATTAGTTCGTTCACCAGGTGTTTATTTCCATGGAAAAGTAGATAAAAATGGTAAAGAAGGCTTTGGCTCAACAGTGATCCCTAACCGTGGCGCATGGTTGGAAATGGAAACTGACGCAAAAGACATTTCTTACGTACGTATCGACCGTACACGTAAAATTCCTTTGACTGTATTAGTTCGTGCTTTAGGTTTTGGCTCTGATGATACAATTTTTGAAATTTTTGGTGAAACACTAAGCTTACGCAATACAATCGAAAAAGATTTACACAAAAATGCAAGCGATTCTCGTACTGAAGAAGGGTTAAAAGACATCTATGAGCGTCTTCGACCTGGCGAGCCGAAAACGGCTGACAGTTCTCGTAACTTACTGAACGCTCGTTTCTTCGATCCAAAACGTTATGACTTAGCGAACGTTGGTCGTTACAAAGTCAACAAAAAATTAGATTTGAAAACTCGTCTATTGAACCTAACTTTAGGAGAAACATTGATCGATGCTGAAACTGGCGAAATCATTGTTGAAAAAGGCACTGTAATGACGCACCAAGTAATGGAAACATTAGGTGAGCATATCGATAACGGCTTAAATAGCGTGACTTATTATCCAAGTGAAGATGGTGTCGTTACTGAACCAATGACGGTTCAAGTAATCAAAGTTCTTTCTCCAAAAGATCCTGAACGCATCGTTAATGTCATCGGTAATGGCTATCCTGATACAAGTGTGAAGACTGTTCGTCCAGCAGATATCGTAGCTTCAATGAGTTATTTCTTTAACTTACAAGAAGACATCGGTAATGTAGATGATATCGATCACTTAGGTAATCGTCGTATTCGTTCAGTTGGTGAATTACTACAAAACCAATTCCGTATTGGTTTAGCGCGTATGGAGCGTGTGGTTCGTGAAAGAATGTCTATCCAAGACACTGAAACATTGACACCACAACAATTGATCAATATTCGTCCAGTTGTTGCAAGTATCAAAGAATTCTTTGGTTCTTCTCAGCTCTCACAATTCATGGATCAAACAAATCCTCTAGGTGAGTTGACGCACAAACGTCGTCTATCTGCCTTAGGACCTGGTGGTTTGACTCGTGACCGTGCCGGCTATGAAGTTCGAGACGTTCACTATTCCCATTATGGCCGTATGTGTCCGATCGAAACGCCTGAGGGACCAAATATCGGGTTGATCAATAGCTTGTCAAGTTATGCCAAAGTCAATAAATTTGGTTTTATCGAAACGCCTTACCGTCGTGTTGATCGTGCCACAGGAAAAGTAACCGATCAAGTTGATTACTTAACTGCTGACACAGAGGATCACTATATCGTAGCGCAAGCAAACTCACGCTTAAATGAAGATGGTTCTTTTGCTGAAGAATTAGTAATGGCTCGCTTGCAAAGTGAAAACCTTGAAGTAACCATCGATAGAGTCGATTATATGGATGTTTCACCTAAACAGGTAGTTGCTGTTGCGACTGCATGTATTCCTTTCTTGGAAAACGATGACTCCAACCGTGCCTTGATGGGTGCCAACATGCAACGTCAAGCCGTACCGTTGATTCAACCGCGTTCTCCACTTGTAGGAACTGGTATGGAATACAAATCAGCCCATGACTCGGGTGCCGCTTTACTATGTAAACATGATGGTGTCGTTGAATATGTGGATGCATCTGAAGTACGTGTTCGCCGTGACAATGGCGCATTAGATAAATATATGGTCACAAAATTCCGTCGTTCAAATTCAGGAACAAGTTACAACCAACGTCCAATCGTTCTTTTAGGCGAGAAAGTTGAAAAAGGCGATACATTAGCTGATGGACCTTCTATGGAAGAAGGCGAAATGGCTTTAGGACAAAACGTACTTGTTGGATTCATGACTTGGGAAGGATATAACTACGAGGATGCGATCATCATGAGCCGTCGTTTGGTGAAAGATGATGTCTACACTTCTATCCATATTGAAGAATATGAATCAGAAGCTCGCGATACAAAATTAGGCCCTGAAGAAATCACACGTGAAATTCCAAACGTCGGGGAAGATGCTTTGAAAGATCTTGATGAAATGGGCATTATCCGTATTGGTGCTGAAGTCAAAGATGGCGACTTATTAGTAGGGAAAGTAACGCCTAAAGGGGTAACAGAGTTATCTGCTGAAGAACGTTTACTACATGCAATCTTTGGTGAAAAAGCGCGTGAAGTTCGTGATACATCTCTACGTGTGCCTCACGGTGGCGGCGGGATCGTTCATGATGTGAAGATCTTTACTCGTGAAGCAGGAGACGAATTATCTCCAGGCGTAAACATGTTAGTTCGTGTATATATCGTTCAAAAACGTAAAATCAACGAAGGGGATAAAATGGCCGGTCGTCACGGTAATAAAGGGGTTGTATCCCGCATTATGCCGGAAGAAGATATGCCATTCTTACCAGACGGAACACCAATCGATGTCATGTTGAATCCATTAGGGGTACCATCACGTATGAATATCGGACAAGTACTAGAATTGCACTTGGGTATGGCTGCTCGTCAGTTAGGTATCCACATTGCAACACCAGTATTCGATGGCGCCAATGATGATGACGTTTGGGAAACAGTTCGTGAAGCGGGTATGGCTCGTGATGCGAAAACTGTTCTTTATGACGGACGTACGGGTGAACCATTTGATAACCGTATCTCTGTTGGTGTGATGTACATGATCAAATTGGCCCACATGGTCGATGATAAATTACATGCTCGTTCTATTGGACCATACTCACTTGTTACCCAACAACCACTTGGAGGTAAAGCTCAATTTGGTGGACAACGTTTTGGGGAAATGGAAGTATGGGCACTGGAAGCATACGGTGCAGCTTACACATTACAAGAAATCTTAACATACAAATCTGATGACGTAGTTGGTCGTGTGAAAACATACGAAGCGATCGTTAAGGGTGAACCAATTCCAAAACCAGGCGTACCAGAATCATTCCGCGTATTGGTGAAAGAATTACAATCACTTGGATTAGATATGCGCGTATTGGACATTGAAGAACAAGAAATCGAATTGCGTGATATGGACGATGATGATGATGACTTGATCACCGTTGATGCCCTAACAAAATTCGCAGAACAACAATCAGCGAAACAATTAGAAAAAGAAGCAGCGGAAGCAAAAGAAGCAGCTGATGCAGTGCTTGAACAAGAAATAGAAACTGCTGAAGATACAAAAGACTAATTGTTTTACATTTTGTATAAAGTGCCAATAAAATCCGTTAGTTATGGGCTAGAAAGATCAACATGATTGTTTCTAGTTCCAAACTACGGTGAATAGCTCATTCAGCTTTTCTAACTAATTGAATGGAGGGAATCCCTTTTGATCGATGTAAATAAATTCGAAAGTATGCAAATAGGTTTAGCTTCTCCAGAAAAGATCAGAAGCTGGTCTTACGGTGAAGTAAAGAAACCCGAAACGATTAACTACCGTACGTTAAAACCTGAACGTGAAGGTTTGTTCTGTGAACGCATTTTCGGTCCAACTAAAGATTGGGAATGTGCGTGTGGAAAATATAAACGTATTCGTTATAAAGGTATCGTTTGTGACCGTTGTGGTGTAGAAGTAACTCGTTCTAAAGTTCGTCGTGAACGTATGGGACATATCGAGTTAGCAGCACCTGTTTCACATATCTGGTATTTCAAAGGTATTCCATCTCGTATGGGGCTTGTTTTAGACATGAGTCCTCGTGCCTTAGAAGAAATCATTTACTTTGCATCTTATGTGGTAATTGATGCTGGAGATACTTCTTTAGAGAAAAAACAATTATTAACAGAACGTGAATATCGCGATAAACGTGATCAGTATGGTCAAGGTTTTTCAGCGGCAATGGGTGCGGAAGCTGTTAAGCAATTGCTGGATAATGTTGATTTAGATGGCGAAGTTGCTGGCTTAAAAGAAGACTTGAAAACAGCATCAGGCCAAAAAAGAACTCGTGCGATTCGTCGTTTGGACATTTTAGAAGCGTTCCGAGCTTCTGGAAACTTGCCAAGCTGGATGGTTATGGATGTTATTCCTGTAATTCCACCAGATTTGCGTCCGATGGTTCAATTAGAAGGGGGTCGTTTTGCAACTTCTGATTTGAACGACTTATACCGTCGTGTAATCAACCGTAACAATCGTTTGAAACGTTTATTAGATTTAAACGCACCAAACATCATTGTTCAAAATGAAAAACGTATGCTACAAGAAGCAGTTGATGCATTGATTGATAATGGTCGTCGTGGTCGTCCTGTTACAGGACCAGGTAACCGTCCATTGAAATCTCTTTCTCATATGTTAAAAGGGAAACAAGGTCGTTTCCGTCAAAACTTACTAGGTAAACGTGTGGATTACTCTGGCCGTTCAGTTATCGTCGTAGGACCTAACTTGAAAATGTACCAATGTGGTTTACCAAAAGAAATGGCGATTGAATTATTCAAACCATTTGTGATGCGTGAACTAGTGCAACGTGAAATTGCAACAAACATCAAAAACGCAAAACGTAAAATCGAACGCGGAGAAGATGAAGTTTGGGATATCTTGGAAGAAGTTATTCAAGAGCATCCAGTATTGCTTAACCGAGCACCTACACTCCACAGACTTGGTATCCAAGCCTTTGAACCTGTGTTAGTTGAAGGTCGTGCAATCCGTCTTCACCCATTAGTTTGTGAAGCCTACAATGCCGATTTCGATGGAGACCAAATGGCTGTTCACGTTCCATTGAACGAAGAAGCACAAGCAGAAGCACGTATGCTAATGCTAGCTGCTCAAAACATTTTGAATCCAAAAGATGGTAAACCAGTTGTAACACCTTCTCAAGATATGGTCTTAGGGAACTATTACCTAACAATGGAAGAAGAAGGACGTGAAGGGGAAGGCATGATCTTCCGCGACATGAATGAAGCTGTTTTAGCATGGCGTAATGGATACGTGCATTTACACTCACGTATCGGTGTTCAAACAACGCTACTTGGCGACAAACCGTTTACGGATTGGCAAAAAGAACGTATTTTGATCACAACAGTAGGTAAGATTATCTTTAATGAAATTATGCCTGTAGAGTTTCCTTACTTGAATGAACCAACAGATTACAACTTAACGGTACAAACGCCTGATAAATATTTTGTAGAAGCTGGTACAGACATTCCTGCTCACATTAAAGAGCAAGAATTAGTTTTACCATTCAAGAAGAAAAACTTAGGGAATATCATCGCTGAAGTGTTCAAGAGATTCCATATCACTGAAACTTCTAAGATGCTTGATAGAATGAAAGACTTAGGCTATAAACATTCGACTCATGCTGGGATGACCGTTGGTATCGCTGATATCATGGTATTGCATGAGAAACAAGAAATCATTGATGATGCTCACAAACAAGTAGAAAATATCACGAAACAATTCCGTCGTGGTCTGATTACAGATGACGAACGTTATGAACGTGTTATTGCTGTTTGGAACAAAGCTAAAGATGAAATTCAACAAAAACTGATCGAAAGTATGGACGCTAAAAATCCGATCTTCATGATGTCAGATTCAGGAGCCCGTGGTAACATCTCCAACTTTACTCAGCTTGCTGGTATGCGTGGACTGATGGCCGCTCCAAACGGACGTATCATGGAACTACCAATCATCTCAAACTTCCGAGAAGGACTTTCTGTCTTAGAAATGTTTATCTCTACCCATGGTGCTCGTAAAGGGATGACCGATACAGCCTTGAAGACTGCCGATTCAGGTTACTTGACTCGTCGTTTAGTTGACGTTGCCCAAGATGTTATTATCCGTGAAGACGATTGTGGAACTGACCGTGGTCTAGTGATTCAATCAATTCGTGAAGGCAATGAAATCATTGAGCCTTTAGAAGAACGTTTACTTGGACGTTACACTCGCAAATCAGTAATGCATCCTGAAACTGGGAAAGTAATTATTGGGGAAGATCAACTGATTTCAGAAGATCTTGCTAGAGAAATCGTGGATGCTGGTGTTGAAACTGTAACGATCCGTTCTGTATTTACATGTAACACCAAACATGGTGTATGTAAACACTGTTACGGCCGTAACTTAGCAACTGGTTCTGGTGTTGAAGTTGGGGAAGCAGTTGGTACAATTGCCGCTCAATCAATCGGGGAACCTGGTACTCAATTAACAATGCGTACGTTCCATACAGGTGGGGTTGCCGGAGACGATATTACTCAAGGTCTACCTCGTGTCCAAGAAATCTTTGAAGCACGTAATCCGAAAGGACAAGCAGTTATCACAGAAGTTACCGGTGAAGTGATCGATATCTCTGAAGATCCTGCAACACGTCAAAAAGAAGTAACAATTAAAGGGAAAACAGATACTCGTACGTATACAGTTCCTTATACAGCTCGTATGAAAGTGGCTGAAGGCGATACGATCCATCGTGGTGAAGCATTGACAGAAGGATCAATCGATCCTAAGCAATTATTACAAGTTCGCGATGTTTTATCAGTTGAAAACTACCTATTGCGTGAAG
Source organism: Enterococcus sp. AZ101 (assembly GCF_050499005.1). Taxonomy (NCBI): domain Bacteria; kingdom Bacillati; phylum Bacillota; class Bacilli; order Lactobacillales; family Enterococcaceae; genus Enterococcus; species Enterococcus sp. AZ101. The sequence continues at coordinate 66,612 of NZ_JBMHEZ010000001.1, forward strand.
TACAACGCGTTTACCGTATGCAAGGGGTGGAAATTGGTGATAAACATATCGAGGTAATGGTTCGTCAAATGCTGCGTAAAGTTCGTGTCATGGATCCAGGTGACACTGAAATCTTACCAGGTACATTACTTGATATCGCTGAATTTAAAGATCGTAACTACGACACATTAGTAGCTGGTGGCGTTCCTGCAACAAGCCGTCCAGTCTTACTAGGAATCACAAAAGCATCATTAGAAACAAACAGTTTCTTATCTGCTGCGTCATTCCAAGAAACAACTCGTGTGTTAACCGATGCTGCAATTCGCGGTAAAAAAGACCCATTACTTGGTTTGAAAGAAAATGTTATCATTGGTAAGATCATTCCAGCTGGTACTGGTATGGCTCGTTACCGTAACATGGAGCCAAAAGAAGTTGGCGTAGCAAGCGAAAATGTCTACAGTATCTCTGATATTGAAGCACAAATGGCTGCTGAAGATGCTTTGAATGAGTTGAATAAATAATAAGAAAAAATGCTTGGAATCGATAGTCGATTCCAAGCATTTTTTTGCTTTGTTGATTAAAGGATCTCAGAAGCTGCTTCTTTGTCCAAGATAATTGTTAAATTGGGATGAACTTGCAGTAAAGAAGCAGGGACATTGTTTGTCACTGGTCCAAAAAAGGCTTGCTTAATAATCTTAGCCTTTTTCTTGCCAGTAGCAAACAAGACAATCTCTTTTGCTTGCATTACGCTTTTTGGCCCCATCGTGACATAAAAATTAGGACGTTCATTCTCATCTCCACCGACTTCGCTAAGTAAAATTTCCTGCATATCTTCTGTAGCATCTTCACCAACATAAGACGTCAAATCTTCAAAGGTTGTTGTTCCTGGAAGATTACCGCAATAGTGACCATCCGCCCCAATACCTAATAAAATTAAATCTAATCCCCCATCTTGCTCAATTCTAAGATCTTGTGTTTTATAGTTTGTCTCATCAAGCGGATGAATTTGATCGGGATTGATAGCAGCAGGTTCAAAGAAGAGCTTGTTAAGATTATTCATCGTAACGCCGTAGCCTGATTTCTTTTTATAGGGAATCTCATCAAAGTTATAGTAATGAACATTATCAAGATAGGTTTTGTTTTTTACATCTTCAACCAGATATTCATACATTTTTACGGGTGTAGACCCTGCGGTAATAGCTAGATTCACACGTTTGTTTTGATACATTTTACCAAGTAAGAGATTAGCAGCTACTCGACTCATTTGTGCATAATTTTCTTCAACAATGATTTTCATTTGATTCACTCCATTTCCAATAATATAATTCACTTTAACATATGGGAAGCATCCCAGGTCAAGTTAGTTTATAAGAAAGTAAAACAAAAAAGTACCATTATTGTTTCATCAGGTTTATGATAGAGAAAAAGACGAGGTGAAATAACGATGGAAAATCAATATGAAAAAGCAATCTTCGCTGGTGGCTGTTTTTGGTGCATGGTCAAACCATTCGATAGCCAACCTGGGATTATTTCGGTTGTAGCAGGATATACAGGTGGACATGTTGAAAATCCAACCTATGAACAAGTTACAACAGGAACAACTGGACACACGGAAGCAGTTGAGATAACGTTTGATCCTAAAATCATACCATATGAAAAATTGGTGGAAACTTATTGGCAACAAACAGACCCAACAGATTCTTTAGGTCAATTTGCTGATCGTGGGGATTCTTATCGTCCAGTTATTTTTTATTCAAATGAAAGACAAAAAGAGAGTGCTGAAAAATCGAAAGCAGCATTGCAGGCCAGTGGCCGTTTTACCCAACCGATCGTCACAAAAATTGAGCCAGCACAACCCTTTTATCCGGCTGAGGATTACCATCAAGAGTATTATAAAAAACATAGTATTCACTACAACTTATATAAAGAGGGTTCTGGACGTGCTGGTTTTATCCGCAAGAATTGGCAAGACAAATAATGAAGGAAATCGAGACAGAAGCTGTTTTTGCTTTTGTCTCGTTATTTAGTTACATAAAAATATAAAAAGTAGCCCTAAGCTTAAAAAAGGTACAAAAGGAAGAGAGTCTAGCTCTTTTTTTAAGTGGAATTTGTAGAATAATAGAAAGAATAATCCACTACTACTAGCGATAAACAACAATAAAATAAGCGCTTCACCTCCTATAAGAGCTCCCCAGACTGTAAGTAGAATAATATCACCACCACCAACAGAATCAGGAAAGAAATAATTTAAACTGTGTAATCCCCAAAAAATACCACAGCTTACTAAAGGATAAAAAGGCAATGCTAAATAGAAATGCCAAAGACATAATATGAGTGACAATGGATAAAAAATTTTAGGTTCTACGACCAAATAAAAGATATCTGTTAAGGATAAGATGATGGCCATCAATAAAAATAAAATAACGTAAAAAGAATGTGGGAATAGAAGTATTATTAGCCCGCAGAGCAACTCACTAAGAAAATAGACGACAGATAGTTTATGCTTGCAATAACGACAACGAAAACGTAAAAATACTATTGAGATAAGTGGAATCAATTCTAAAGGCTTCAATCTAGTTTGACAATAAGAACAATGAGAAGCTGGCGCTAAAATGGATTTTCCGACGGGGACACGAGCGGCTGTCAAACAAAGAAATGATCCAAGGACACAGCCGAAGATAAAATGCATAATCAACATAAAAAAGCTCCTTTCATAATGAAATACGCAAAAAAATATTTTTTTAACTAGACAAATATTTTTTTATTAGGAATAATGAAAGTGAGAAATGAGGCGAAAAGATGGAAAAAATAGCAATTGGTGTGGATATTGGGACAACTCAAACGAAGGCAGTCGCTTTTAGTAAGGATGGAACGGTTCAAGCATCAAGTTATATACGATATCCACTTATTCAAGAAACAGAAGGTATGGCAGAGCAAGATGTAGAACAAATTTTTCAGGCTGTGGTCACATGTATCAACCAAGTCGTACGCAAAGTACAGCCGCTTGAAATTTCTGTCCTATCATTTTCTACGGCGATGCACGGCTTGATTGTAATGGATCAACATAATCAACCGTTGACGCGTGTTATCACGTGGGCGGATAATCGAGCTGAAAAGTATGCGGAAGAGTTAAAGGATACAGCGTTGGGACAAACGATTTATCAAAACACAGGCTTGCCGATGCACCCGATGACACCTTTTCACAAAATTAGATGGTTAAAAGAAGAACAGCCAGAAATTTATGCGCAAGCAGCGAAATTTATTGGAATGAAAGAGTATGTATTTTATCGCTTATTTGATCGATACCTGACTGATATTAGTACAGCTTCTGGAACAGGTTTCTTAAATATTTATGATCTTACGTGGGATCAACAGGCTTTAGCTGAGATGGAGATCAAAGTGGAACAGTTACCGATTTTAGTGAACCCAACGCATCAATTAGCAGATTTAAAAGAGGAATGGTTGGAGCGGCTAGGGCTAACAGAGCAAACGATTTTTGTGTTAGGTGGAGCAGATGGTCCGCTGTCCAATCTAGGATTGGGTGCTATGGCAAAAGGAACTGCCACTTTGACAGTCGGGACGAGTGGTGCCCTACGTTATATTGTTGAACAGCCCCAGACGCATCCTCATGCAGAGACTTTTTGTTGTGTATTAGATGAACAACATTGGGTGATTGGAGGAGCGACAAGTAACGGCGCTGATATTTTTGACTGGGCTTGTGAAAACTTATTGAAAGAAACTCAAAATGAAGCGCAAATGTTAGGAAAGAATCCCTATGATGCCGTGATGGAGCTAGTGAAGGAAACACCAGTAGGAGCTAAAGGATTGCTGTTTTATCCTTATTTATTAGGAGAACGTGCACCGCTATGGAATGCCGAAGCGACAGGCAGCTTTGTTGGCTTAAAAAGAAACCACGATGACAAATTGATGATGCGTGCTGTTATTGAAGGAATCTGTTTGAACTTAAAACATATTTTGACAGAATTAGAAGAACTTGGCGGACCAGTGAAGGAAATTCGGGCAACTGGTGGCTTTGCTGATTCGGCAATGTTCAAAAGTATCATGGCGGATGTTTTTGGTTCCAAGCTCTCATTAGCTGCAAGTGTGGAAGCGTCAGCCTTGGGCGCTGTCTTATTAGGATGGAAAAGTTTAGGAGAAATTTTAGACTTGGAAACGGCTTGTGAGCAAGTGGACATCTACGAAATCGTGCAACCTAATGGAGAAAATCACCAAGTATATCAACAAATTTATCCATTATTCAGAACAACCCAGCAGCAACTATCCGCAAGTTACCATCAATTAGCAAAACTAAGAGCAGATTTAGAATAAATTTTTTTGACAAATAGAGCTGGACTTGTTTTACTAGTAATAAGAGAACGGAGGAGAGGAAATGAAAAAGTTATGGATTGCCTCTTTACTTTTGGTAGGAATTTTCCTGACAAGTTGTGGTGCTAAGGGAATCTCAGCAGAAGATGCAGGAGAATTGTTTGTTGACCGTCTTGTTTATCAAAAAGAAGAAAGCAGATTTGCTAAAGAATTTCGTGATGGTGAGCAATTAGGGAAAGAATTAGATGAAAATAGTGAAGCTTTTGAGGAAAATTTTGCGAAAGGCTTGTCATCTACAGGAGCGCAAGTGCCACAAGAGGAAGCGAGTAAGCTGACAAAAGAGTTATTAAAACAAGCAAAAGATAAAACGACTTATAAAATTATTAAGATAGACGAAACAAAAACAGGTGCAACAATTTCTTATTATGTGACAGGATTGGACCTAGTGAGTGCAATGCAAGAAATGACTAGGCAATTAGTAAAGGAAACATTAGCAAATCCAGAGATAGCAAAGGATGATCAAAAAACGCTAGAAGCGACTTTTTCTATTTTAGAAGAAAGGGTCAAAGCAATCAAGATAAAAACTGATCCAGTTGAGCTTGCATTACATTTGGAAAAAGAAAAAGGTAAGTGGTTCATTCCAGAAGATCAAAAGGAAGCTGTATCCAACCTATTTTTGGCATTTATTTCAGGTTCTAAAGACTTAGATAGCATGAACAAAGAATTGGAAGAAGCATTAAATGAAGTTGCCAAAGAAATTATTGATTCATTAGATACCTTACCGATTCCTAATAATAGCTAAAATTTTAGTTTATAATTATTATTAAATGATAAATGATATAAAAATGAAAGATTTTAGTGTACTTTTTTACCATTTCGTACTACAATTATAAATGTAGATAAAAATATAGGAGGATGATGTATAATGAAATTTGAACAAACTAAAGAAGTGTTGAACCAACTAGTTGCAGATCTAAGCCAGTTTTCAGTGGTAATCCACCAAACTCACTGGTATATGCGTGGCCCAGAATTCTTGACATTGCACCCTAAAATGGACGAATATATGGACCAAATCAATGACCAATTGGATGTTGTATCTGAACGTTTGATTACATTAGATGGCGCTCCTTACTCAACGTTACAAGAATTTGCTGATCATACTGGTATTTCAGATGAGATCGGCACATACGAACGGACAATTCCTGAACGTATGGAAAAATTAGTTGAAGGTTACCGTTATTTAGCTGATTTATATCAAAAAGGAATTGAAGTGTCTGGTGAAGAAGGCGATGATTCTACACAAGATATCTTTATTGCAAACAAAACAGATATTGAGAAAAACATTTGGATGCTACAAGCAAAATTAGGCAAAGCGCCTGGTATTGATGCAGATTCACGTGCGAAAACTCGTTAATCAAAAAAGTTAAAAACTTCTGAAAGATGGTACGCTATCTTTCAGAAGCTTTTTTAGTTTTCTTCGCTTTCTAGTTTCAGCTTACTACGTTCAATTGCGGCTTTGACTTGATCGAACCCAGATCCGCCATACGAATGCCGACGCTCAATGGCGGTTTTTGACGACAGTGTTTGGTAGATATCTGATTGGATCAAAGGTGTAATCGCTTGATATTGTTCTAATGGAACATCTTGTAAATAAATGCCTTGTTTTGTACAATCTAAAACTAATTTTCCAACCACTTCATGTGCTTGTCTAAAGGGCATTCCTTTGCTTGCTAGATAGTCTGCTAGTTCTGTTGCATTTGAAAAATCTTTTTCAGTGGACTTTTCCATGATCTCTTGGTTCAGTTTCATCGTCGCTACCATGCCAGCCATAATCTCTAAACTAGTCAAAATCGTGTGAGACGTATCAAACATGCCCTCTTTGTCTTCTTGCAGGTCTTTGTTATAAGCTAACGGCAATCCTTTTAAAACCGTTAAAAGGCTGAATAAATTGCCATATACGCGACCGGACTTTCCCCGAATCAATTCTGCCATATCTGGATTCTTTTTTTGCGGCATAATCGAGCTGCCTGTAGAAAAAGTATCTGTTAATTCAACAAATTGAAACTCGTGACTGCACCATAAAATGATTTCTTCACAAAATCTGGAAAGATGCATCATTAGAATGGAACTATTGCTAAGAAATTCTAAGATAAAGTCCCGATCACTCACGCCGTCTAGACTATTTTCGTAAATTGAAGAAAAATCGAGCAATTCAGCTGAATAAGCACGATCGATTGGAAAAGTCGTGCCGGCAAGTGCTGCACAGCCTAAGGGGGAAATATCGATTCGCTTTAAGCTTTCGGAAAAGCGTTCTTGATCACGTGTTAACATACCGTAATAAGCCATCATATGGTGAGCAAACGAGATCGGTTGCGCATGTTGTAAATGGGTGTAGCCAGGCATGATGGTCTCAATGTTCTCTTCGGCTTTGTGGACTAAAACTTGACGGAATAAGTGGATCTTGCTAATGACTTCTTGAACGATTTCTTTTAAATAAAGATGCATGTCTGTAGCGACTTGATCATTTCTACTACGGCCGGTATGCAATTTTCCAGCAACTGGACCGATTTCATCATGGAGCAGTTTTTCAATATTTAAATGGATATCTTCGTTTTCTATACTGAATGTCAGTTCATCGGCAAGTAGTTTTTCTTGAATCGTCGTAAGTCCTGAACTGATTTGTTCGGCTTCATCTGCCGTTAAAATCCCTGTCTTAGCTAACATTTTTACATGGGCTAAACTTCCGATAATATCTTGTTTGGCTAATTTTTGATCAAAAGGAATCGATGCACCGAACGCATCGATCCATGCTTCGCTTTTTCCTTCAAAACGTCCGCCCCATAATTTTTTCATGCTGTACACCTCATTTATGTATTATTATTCATTATGATAAGAAAGAAGGTTGGACAGAAGCGTTTTACTCCGAGAAAATAAGAAGGAGTGGTTTCTGTGCCAACCGTTTGTTCTGATTTCTTGAGACTAAAATGAAGACTTATCGATCTCCTTATTTCGATCCGCAGACCAAAAAGAAATTCTCCTTGGATAAGTCAGTTAAAATAGGTGAATCGGATAACCTTATTTACAACAATGTAAAAGTTAACTCACGTATCGATTCAACTTAGAAAAAATAAGCATATCAGTGATTATTTTTTGTGTAGCGATGCTTGGACTTCTGCGTTGACTTTGGTTGGAAGCCCCCATAGTTTGATAAATCCGACAGCAGCGTCTTGGTCAAAGGTATCGGCAGAAGTATAAGTCGCTAAGTTTTCGTTATATAAACTGTTTTCAGACTTACGACCTTCAACGATTGCATGTCCTTTGAATAGTTTGACCCGTACAGTGCCATTTACGTATTTTTGGGTAGATTTTAAGAAAGCAATCAAGGCATCAGTTAATGGATTGAACCATAATCCGTCATAAATGATTTGTGATAATTGATTTTCAATGATTGGTTTGAAATGAGCTACTTCACGAACAAAGGTCAAGTCTTCCAACTCTTTGTGCGCAGTCATTAGTGTGATCGCTGCTGGACACTCATAGACTTCACGTGATTTGATCCCAACCAAACGATTTTCCACATGATCGATCCGACCAATGCCGTGCTTACCAGCTAAATCATTCAAGTCCAAAATTAAATCGGATAACAGCATTTCGTTTCCGTTGATTGCTGTTGGAACACCTTCAACAAAAGTTAATTCGATAATATCCGCTTCATCTGGTGCATTCTCTAAACTAGCAGTTAATTCATAAGCACCTTCTGGAGGTGTTGCCCAGGGATCTTCTAAAATGCCACATTCATTGGCACGGCCCCAAAGATTTTGGTCGACAGAATAAGGATTGTCCAAGTCCGCAGGGACGGGTACACCTTTTTCTTTGGCATAATTGATTTCTTCTTCACGTGACCATTTCCATTCACGAACTGGTGCAATCACATTTAACTCAGGTGCAAGGGCGTTGATCGCGACTTCAAAACGGACTTGATCATTCCCTTTTCCTGTACAGCCATGAGCGATTGTGGTGGCACCAGTTTCGTGAGCTAATTCTACTAATTTCTTAGCAATCAGCGGGCGGGATAAAGCGGATACTAATGGATAAGATTGTTCATAAAAGGTATGACCTTGTAATGCAATCAAAGCAAATTCCTGTGCAAATTCTTCCTTAGCATCAATCGTATAAGAAGCAGAAGCGCCAACTTCTAATGCCTTATTTTTGATAAAATCTAAATCTTTCTTTTCACCGACGTCTAAACAACAAGCGATCACATCGTATCCTTCATCCACTAACCATTTAACAGCAACAGAGGTATCTAGTCCTCCAGAATAGGCTAAAACAACTTTTTCTTTCATGAGTAACACTCCTTATTTTCTAATTGTCTTTTTTTATTGTTCTCATCATATCACTTGAAAATGCAAAAATCAACACTTTTTATAAATAAATATACATAAAAATAAATATTTTGGGAATAATATACATTTTTACTTTTGGAAGGCGCGTAATATACATTACGAATATTTAGGTGTTTTCTATTTTGAAATTAGAAGTAAAATTTTTTAATCGTAAAAAATTAGAAGAAAAATAGTGGAAAACCTTAGAAATTCATTGACTTTACTAGTGATAGAAGGTATCATATTAAATGGTATTGTTTGCCCCACAATGAGCCCCGGAAACTCAAGTGAATGTCAAACATCGAATAGAAAATTGGAGGAAAGAATCGTGCGTACAACATATATGGCCAAATCTGGCGAAGTAGAACGTAAATGGTATGTAGTCGATGCAACAGATATCCCAATGGGACGTCTTTCAACTGTAGTTGCTTCTATCTTACGTGGAAAAAATAAACCAACATTCACACCACATGTGGATACTGGAGATTTCGTAATTGTAATTAATGCTGATAAAATCAAATTAACTGGTAACAAAGCAAGTGATAAAATTTACTACCGTCACAGCCAATACCCAGGTGGGTTGAAATCTGTTACTGCTGGTGAATTACGCGATAAAAACTCTCGTCGTTTAATCGAAACTTCTGTAAAAGGTATGCTTCCTAAAAACACTTTAGGCCGTAAACAATTTACTAAGTTAAACGTATACGGTGGAGCTGAGCATCCACATGCTGCACAACAACCAGAAGTATTAGATATTACTAACCTAATTTAAGGAGGGAAATTCATTGGCTCAAGTACAATATATCGGCACTGGCCGTCGTAAAAATGCAGTTGCCCGCGTACGTTTAGTACCTGGTACTGGTAAAATTACTGTAAACAAAAAAGATGTTGAAGAATATATTCCACACGCTGACTTGCGTGAAGTTATCAACCAACCATTTGGCGTAACTGAAACTAAAGGCGCTTATGATGTAATGGTAAACGTTAACGGTGGAGGCTACTCTGGTCAATCAGGTGCGATCCGTCACGGAATCGCTCGTGCATTATTAGAAGTAGATCCTGATTTCCGTGCTGCTTTAAAACGCGCGGGACTTCTTACTCGTGATGCCCGTATGGTAGAACGTAAGAAGCCGGGACTTAAAAAAGCCCGTAAAGCTTCACAATTCTCAAAACGTTAATTATTGGAATCGTTGCGAATTTATTCGCTTACGAGTACCATTCAATTACAATGTTTCAAGACACTTTCCAAACTTTTGGAGAGTGTCTTTTTTGATTTGGTTAAGAGTTTGGTTTGTCTGTCTATATTCTTCCAAGCGTTTAATTGTGTCAATTTTTGTTTGCTCATTTGTATGTCCGTAAACTTTCTAATCCTGTTAGAAGTTTCTGCATGACCGAAAAGAAATTTAATAATTAGGCAATTAATTCCTTGATTTAGTAAATCTGAAACAAATGTTTGTTGTAAGCTTTGGGAACGGATGTGAGGAACTCTATATTTTTTATTAATTTCAAAGGTTCTTGAACGATTTTTATAGAGTAACATTTTTTCGCTGTATTTATTCTCGATCTTTTTTATTTTTTAGTCAGATATATTTTTTATTTGTCGGGTTTACTAACTATCCAATGATGCCATAATTATTATGGCTGTTTAATTGTTAACGGTAATAATTAATAGGAGTGTGAAAAAATGGGAGAAACGATCAGTACAGATGGAAATGCAGTTGCTAAATTTGCTGCGGATATTTTAGTTGCAAAGGGAAGTATTGATTTTAAGCCAACAAATAGCATTAATACGTCTACAAGTCCGGCAACAAATGAGTTGAAAACTTTAATAACTAGTTTTCAACAAACAATTGATACTTATAAAACCTGTTTAACCACAGAGGTAAGAAATGTACAAGCCGTACATAATGCAATTGAAGAAGCAGATAAAAAAATAAAAGATAGCATATCAACAACGATGCAAGCATGAGGTGGAATAGATGGATAAAAATTTATTTAGCTTGCGTATGAAGGCAGAGGAAGCAGAAGAAGATTTCAACAGTTTGAAAAAGAAAACTGGAGAGATTCCATTTGCTTATGAAGAGTGTCAAAAAGCGATCAATCGACAAAAAGAGATATGGGAACGTGTCCTACATTATTCTAAAGGGACAGATTCAGAAAGACAAGTCTATCAAAAATTAGATGAACTGGAAGAAAAGCAAAGGGAACTTACAAAAGTTTTTTCTATTGCAGATGAAGAAATTGAAGATGAACTGACGGATAGAAAAGCAGTTTATGAAAAAGCTGAATTACTATATGAAGAAACTAGAAAGGAGGACTCCGATGAAAATAATGTATGAGGAACTAAGTGATGTAAAAAGTAGTATTAGTTCGGAACGTTTAAATGCTGTAGGTAGTTTTAATTCTGTGACAAGTTCAATAGATGGATTAGCAGGAAATAGAAATTTATTAGGTGGTGGTTGGGTTTCAACTGTGACCCATCTCCAAGCGTATCAAGAGATAGACAAAGCACTATTCAACGTTTATTATGAGATGGACAACAGTTTAAATAACTATTTAACAGATTTTGTTGGTGAAGTTGGCAAGACAGATGAAGTATTAAACACAGATGATTTGGAAGGATTGCTTAGAGATTTACAAACTGCTCAAAATGAATATACTAATTTAATGAGTGATTTGGCTAAATCAATGAAGAATGTTCCAGTATTGGGTGAATTTTTTTAACAACAGAGCATTGATCCTATTAAAGAAGATATTGAGATTTTACAGAAATATCAAGCTTTTGAATCTAGTCATGCCTCTCATTATTCGGAATTATCTAGTTTGATTAGTGACGTAAACACAGGATTAGCACAATTAGGCAATCCAGCAAATTTTCTTAATCCAAGAGACGGATATAGAATTGTTGATTATGGTAATCAACAATAGTTTAAAAATTTAAAAGGATATAATGATAGCCAACCAAAAAGTCGTGTTGAAACGGTGACAGAATTAGATGATGCTGGAAATGTTGTCTATGTTGTTTATACAAATGGTGTAAAAGATGAGAAGCTAACAGCTCAACTAACAGAGGCGATGAAAGGAAGTTGGCTTGATCGAAGCATAGATGCGGTTGCTCAATTTTTGGATATTGTAGGGAATGTTGTTAAAACAACTTTGGGTGTGGTAACAACAATCACTGGTATAATTGGAACGATTGGCGGTTGTGCCGTTGTAACATTAGCTACAGGTGGTGTGGGAATCCTTGTGGATGGTGTGATAGTGACAGAAGGTGTAGTTGTTACGACCGCTGGTGTTACTCTAACTGTCGATGGTATTAATGGGTTAACTACGAGTAATTTTGCTTCTAAAGGAGGGGCAGGAGAGCAACGTAGTTTAAAGAAAATAGATGGAAATAAAGCTGCTAATAAACAAGCAAAAAAACAAGGATATGATGATGCTCATGATTTTAAGGAATCGTTTGTGGGTGAAAATGCAGTCTCAAAATTTGATATTTTATATGATACGGTTACAGGACAAATTCTTTTAAAATCACAGCGAGGGAATGTAATTATAGAAACTGGACATTTCTTTATAAAATAGATGGAGGAACTTATGAAATTACCAAAAATAAAAATTAGCTTAGTTGCTGATGGTAAAGATTTTAACTTAGAAAATATGACACAAAAACTAGAGATACAACCAACAAAAGTTAGAACTAAAGATGATTGGCCGGATGCAATAAAAAATAATCCTAATCTACCCGATGAATATAAACCAAGACATAATTGGTGCTATAGTAAAACGTTCGAAGAAATGTATGATTTTACTTTAGCATATCAGGAGATACTAAGTAAATTTAAACCTAAAACTAGTATTCTGAAAAAAATGGCTAATGATGAACAAATTAAATATGCTGTAGTGTTATCAATAGATTGTTATGATGGCGATTTTCCAGCAATGGTAGTAGACACACCGATGATTCATTTTCTAAATGATATTAATGCTGAAATAAGTTTTGATATTATTACCTATGAAGAAGATTCTGAAAGTTAGCATTACTGCATGATTAAGGAATATTTTGATAGCAAAATGGAAAGAAAAGCTCATTTAGTTTATAAAATATGGTATAAATAGACATTAGATAAAAGAGAAGTTTATCTGTGTCTATTTTTATAGTTTAAAGTATGACATTTAGATGCTCTAGAAAATTTTTTTGTAATGGTAATGACTAGTAAAATCACCAAAAGGGGTAAAAAGAGATGGTTCATGGGGGCATAATTCTAGTGGTCAGCCACCTAAACTGACTAAAAAGATATTAAAATGGTTACAAGATATAGGTTGGAAACTACTTTAATATGAAGGAATAATAATATGGAAAATATAGATGAATTGATTGCAGAGTGGCAAGATAGTTCTAATGAAGTTTATTCAGACCACATAGATTTTTTTATAAATAAAACGACATTTGATTATAAAGACTGTTTAATGGTTATGAAGGAAATGAGAAAAAAACTAAACGCTCAAGGGTTCGATAAAATAAAAATAATGATAAAAATACAATGTGGGCAATCAAAAAAAATGCAAATCTGGGGAGAAAATTTTTGGAATTTGGTAGATGCTACCTTAACTCCACCAGAATTTTTTATAGGGGAAAAATTTCCAAAGGATTCTTGGTCGAATTGTCATAAGATTAATCATTCAAATCAAATAGAAGGTATTGAAAATTATATTGTTTCTTATCCTGTTGCAGATGGATTCATTAGATGCCTTAATTTAGTAGAAAATGAGGTGTCGTATGTATAATGTTGCTAATTTTTTAGAAAAAGTAGAAAAGAAAAGTAGTAAGCGGATATCTGCAGATGATGTGTTGAATACAGATACATTTACTTATAGAGAAATAATCTCTTTAATTAATAGTGTTGTTGTGAATTTAAAGAGTGAACAATTTATAGAATGCCAAATCTCATCAGAAACAGAAATAGATACAAGAAGTAAAGAAGCTTTACTAGATGCGCATGTAGATACAGAATGGTCTATGCCAGATATTGAAATTAATGAAAAATTAGTGTGGCATCCTCAAGAAAACGAAACAACTATAGAAATTGGCGAATTATCAGAATCATTGATTGCAATTTACTCTTATCAATCAGATTATTGTTTAACAATAGTATCTAAAGAAGTTTTTAATACTAGGAAAGTTTTAGATGTGGTTCAGTCGTTATTAACTGATATTTCTTTTGGAGATATTAATTTGGTTGATAGTGGGAAGATCATTGGGGAGAAAAAACTTAGAGAAATTGTAGATCATTTAATCAAATTAGATTATGTTTTTGTAGTCAGAAAAAAACTGGTTAAAGATATGGAAGAAATTATTATAGAAAACGTTGTTGGTTGGGAGAATGGAGAAAACTACAGTATTGAATTTACAAAAAAAGGTAGGGAAGATTATTCAAGTAATGTAATAGGTCTTGAAGTGATGAGATTTATGAGTTTAACTTAGGGTCAGTGAATTAATGAATAAAATCTGAACAAAAAATAACCATCAAAAAAGGGTATAGCTACTATGTTAGTAAATCATAGTGACTATAGCCTTTTTTTTTAACGATGTTACTTTTAAAATCTAGTATAATATATAGTGATGCTCTTTCATTAAAATATTTTACTCAAGATGCTGATAATGTGAGATTTTACACCTCTATCAAACTACAGAATAGCAAATTAGGTTTTAAAAAGCCCGTAAAGCTTCACAATTCTTAAAAAATGTTTACAACTTTTCTTTCATATCACGCGTTATTCCGCCACATTCCCACTACTCAAATAATTTCCTTTTTCATCCAAAGGCAACCAATCCAAGAAATTTTTCACATATTTATCCCAAAAATCCCACTCATGTCCACCCTCATCTTCAATATAAGTAAGTGGAATTTCTTTCTCATCCGCAAATGATTTAAAGCCTCGAACACTTTCAAGTAAGAAATCTTCTGTGCCGATTGGAAGATATATCTTAGGAATGTCTTGTTTGTTTTCGATCAATTGATTGATTAAATAGTAATAATCTTTATCACTATCCTTGATCGTATCGATCCCGCCAAAGGCATTGTCATAAAAATCTAAACTCCAACCTGTGACGGATAATAATTCAGAACGTGCAATAATTTGATCGATCATCAAACCTGGTGAAAAAGCACCGATATGGCTAAAGGTTTCATGGTATTTCAATCCGTTGATCATAGCACCGTAGCCACCCATTGAAAGACCAGCGATGAAGGTATCTTCTTTTTTATGAGACAAAGGAAACATGTTTCGCGTAAATTCAACGAGTTCATCTGCCACGTAGGCACCGTAGTTTTCACCACGATTTGGTTTATCGACATAAAATTGATTTTCACCGGATGGCATGATAACAGCCAGATTATGCTCTTCAGCCCAGCGTTGGATTCGGGTGCCAGATAAATAATCCGTATAATTGCCAAAGGCGCCGTGTAATAAATACAATGTTTTTAGTGGTTTTTGTTGGACCTCTTCTTCTTTTCCAAATGAGATATGATCTAAAGGAATAATTGCGTTAAAGGTTACCGTGCGTGATAACATTTTCGAGATAAAGTTTACTTGTACTAAAGCCATTATGCATCCTCTTTTCTAATTTTTATCGTATCTTCTTGTATAGCAGTTTGTGCATTCTTTTTCTTTTGAACACTTAACAGAATAAAAGAGCATGCACTTAATAGAATAAGACCTATTCCACTCATTAAAAAGCTATCGGAAGCGGTTGTCATCCCAAAGGTTTTACTTAAAAAGCTATTGATTGTGGGAGATAAAAAGACGCCTAAGTTGATCCCGACTAATAATACACCTGTCGCTAAGTTAGCGGAATTCTTCGGTGCAATTTGCCCAACTAACATAAACATGAAAGGCGCTGCTAAACTAAAGGCTAAACCTGAAACGATAGCACCAAGGGTTACAATCGCAACTGAGTTGGCGGATAAAATAATGATAAAGCCAAGACCGATACCTAATAGTCCAATTGGTAATACTAGCTGTTTTAACCACTTGAAAATCTGGCCATAGAAAACGCCGACAACAATCCCAACAATTGTAACGGAGCCTAAAATACTTGCGGCAGTTTCTGGTTTGCCAATGCCAGTTTCCACCAGTAAAGTAGCTGTTTTTAACATGATGACAAAAAATAAAGCGTATACAATTAAAGCGAAAAGCATTAAGCTGATGGTCGCTCCGTTGACACTTTCTTTTTCTTTTTTAGTGTTAGCGGTTGGATCATCTAGTTTTTCCGCTGCAGGTAAGGTCACAAAAAGAGCGAATAATGCTAATGGTAAAACGGTAATTGCGTAAACTAAAAAAGAATTCTGCCAACCAAATTTAGTAAAGTAGCCAACTAATAAGGTTATCACAGTGCTGCCAATCGACCCCATTGCTCCTTGAAGCCCCATTAAACTGGCCTGCTCATCCCCAGAATAAAGTTCAGTAATTAAACTTACGGCAAGGGCATTAAATAAACCGACTCCTGCTCCAAACATAAAGCGTGAGGCTAAGATAACTGTATAATTTTCTATAAAAACAGGAATAAGGCCAGAGATCAACGCAAGGCTGAGCCCTAATAAAACCGTCTTTTTCTTGCCTAGAAATTTAACAAAAATATTGCTTAACAAAACAAAAATTAAAATCCCAAAGTTTGGAACAGTCGCAATGAGTTCAATGGACGAAGTACTTTGATCTGGAAAAGACTGCTGCATCAAAGGGATTAGCGATGATACGGCCGGCCCTGCTACTAAAACTAATGAGATAGACAGTAGTGATGCTTTAAATAAAAAGCTGTTTTTATTCATGATAGGTCCTCCAATATGTTATTGTAATCGATTACAAGCAAAGGATATCATGAATTCACTCATTAAAAGGGGCAGAAGCTATCGGAAAAAAGGTCATTTTCTGCCATTCTGTTTTTTTCGATAGTCTAATTGATATTTTTTGGGTGTTTGCTGGAAAACGTCTTCGAAGGTTCTTCTGAATGATTTTTCGTTGGGGAAACCAACGATATCAGAAATCACATGAATTGGTTTTTCACTATGAAGTAATAGTTCTTGCCCTCGATTGATTCGAACTAGCTGGACATATTTCATGACACTTAATCCAAGACTTTTTTTAAAAAGTTTGCTTAAATAATTCGTTGACATATGAAAGTTGTTCGCTAAAATTCCAACAGATAATTCTTGCTGATAATTTTCTTGGATAAAGGAAATGATCGGCTGCATCTGACCTAAATTTCGATGGTAGACATTTGAATTGATCGGCATTTTTTCACGATGCATCCAATCTTTTGCCATTAGGTAGATTATTTCGTAAGTTAAACGGATTAATTGTAGCTCTAAAAACTCTTCCGGTTCCCGTCTGACTAGATGATAAAACTGACTTAGCGCTTCCCGTAATTGATTGACTTGTGCAAGTTTTCCAGAAGGGAGATTATCAAAACGCATAAACTCAAAGTGAGGAATCAGCTTACTTAAAAAGTCATAAGGTATCTGGATTGTCAATGCTTCAAGATCGGCGCAATAACTGGAAACAGCGCCATGTACCTCAGCTGAATTAATGAACAAAATTGTGCCAGGCTCTGTTTGATAGGTAACGTTGTTGATTGTATAGTTTTCAATTTTTCCAGAATAGGTGTAAGAAATTTCAAATGACGTGTGCCAATGAGGCAGCACAGGACCTGTGGAATGGTCTGCACCATGAACAATCCAATTGATAGGAATCAATTCGTGTGTATATTCAATAAATTCATGTTCAAAAGTCATGTTGAGCCTCCTTAATTTTTTTCGTGCCAGTAACTTTTTGGGGTCATATTTTCATATTTTTTGAATACTTTAATGAAATAACTCGTATCGTTGAAGTGAAGTAATGAGCTGATCGTGTTTAAATCATACTGTTTAAATTCTAATAATCGCTTACTTTCTTCTATTCTTTGCTTCATCACATATTGATTAAGGGAAAGTCCTACTTCTTTTTTAAACAATTTAGATAAATGAGGGACAGAGTAATTGGTGTAAGCTGCGATTATCGGGATAGATAAATTCGAGTAGATATTTTTATGAATGAATTCACACGTTTTTTTGACCGTGGTAGAGTACTTGATATAGTTGTATTTACGTACCTCTTTACAAAATAATAGGAGTATTTCTAAGACGGGTGGTTGCGCGCCCTGAAAGTGATTTTTTCGTTCAATATCTTGAATCAAGTTGTCGCTTAAAGTATACGCTCGTTCATACGGAACGCCGCCTTTAATCGCATATCTTGTGGATATCGCTACGGCTACAATCAAGATGTTTTTTTGATTCCTCAATTCTGATTCAGTCGAAAGTAGGCCTGTCTGGCTATTTTTTTGAAAAGCGTAATAGTCTCTTTTTAATCCTTCTTCGTTGCCATTCATTACTTCAATAAACATAGCCTCTTCACTTTCGAAGTCGTGATGATAAAGTTGTTGTTCAATTTGCTCACTTAGTACTTTTTCAATAATCGTTTCTCTTAGGTAGAGAATATTTTGATTGAGAGACTGAACCTCTTTAGTGGTGAATTCTTTTTCCTTCATAAATAGATGAATGGTTTCAGAAATCTTCAATAACCGGTCGTTGTGAGAAATGAAATTGCCGACTTCATCATCAATGAATAGACAAACCAATTGATTTAACTCGTCGGTATCGTAAGCGAATAGTAGCAATTTTTGCTCTTTGAAATAATAATTATGAATGATACTTGTTTGCGTGATTATTCGTTGAATTTGTTTAGCTGTCAACTGATGATTTGTAAGATTCTTTTGGTGACTGATCTGTCCATTTGCTTTATCCACAACAATATAAGAAAAAATAGCGATATCGGATAGATGGTTCAAAAATTTTATAAGCGCTATCATTATTTTCAGCTCCTTTGATATAAAAATACCATTAATCATAAAATTATACTATTATTTCTTTCTAAAATGAGTAGAATACAATTGAAAGCGCTGTTAAAATCTTGTCAAGAGATAATAGGAGGAAAGCTGTATGACTGAATTAACTACTCACTTTTTAAGTATTGATATTGGAGGCACCTACATGAAGCACGCCTTAATTAATCGTAGTGGCCAAATTATTTTTGTGAAAAAAGAAGAGACACCAAAGAATATTGAAGAGTTCAAAAGCTGTTTAACTGGTATTCTTGATCAATACAAAGGACAAGTTAAAGCGGTAGCTGTTAGTTGTCCGGGTAAAATCGATTCAAAAGAAGGAGTTGTCTATCATGGTGGAGCGTTGGTTTACTTACATCAGTTTCATTTGAAAGAATTTATTGAATCTTATATGAACCTGCGATGTGCCCTAATGAACGACGGTAAATCAGCTGCACTTGCGGAACTGTGGTTAGGACAATTAAAAGACATCGAAAATGGCGGTGTGATGACACTTGGTACAGGAATTGGTGGCGGTCTTGTTTTAAATAAATCACTTCACTCGGGTAGCCATTTCCAAGCAGGAGAGTTAAGTTTCATGCTCCTTTCAACGAATGTTCCAATCAGCTTGGAGACTGTGGCGGGAGCGAAAGGTTCTGCAGTAAATTTCATTCGACAAGCATCAAGCCTGTTGAATTTAGATAATCCGTTAGATGGTAAAAAAGTTTTTGAGGAATTAGAAAAGAAAAATGAGTTGATTTATCCATTATTTGAAGAATTCTGTCGTAATGTGGTGATTGTGATCATGAATGTTCAATCCGTCGTTGATTTACAGCGAATCGCTATTGGCGGCGGTATCAGCGCACAACCAATTCTTGTAGACGAAATAAAACAGCAATATCAACGATTACTTGCTTCAGTTCCATTGTTAGAGAATATGCTAACACCAGTAGAAATTGTCCCCTGTCATTTTAGAAACGAAGCTGGATTGCTAGGGGCTTTATATCATTTACTTGAAGAATTAGAAGGAAATTGAGCATTTAACGTTTAGGAGGAATACTAATGGCACGAGAATACGATATAAAATTAGTAGAAGCAATCAGAAATAAACAATATACAGAAACACGTCGTGATGTGACGGTCATGGTAAAACCAATTCCAGATTGTGCTATTGACGGCGCCATGGATCCACGGGTGTATAAAGGGGCTAAAAAAATGAGCCTACTGATGAAATTTATCCCCAAAAGTATGCTGAAAATGGATGCTAGCCCAAAATCAATCAAACGTTTGCGAAAAATGTTTAATAGCGTAGATTCAACACCAATGGTTGAAGAGGACATTAAAGAAATGACTTTTACGATTAAAGCAGAAGATGGCTTTGATATTCCCATGACTCGTTTTCAATCGGAAAAACCGATGGCTCATTCACCTGTGCTCTATTTTATTCATGGCGGTGGTTTCTTTGCTGGTAGTACGGATGTTGTGAGAGAAGCCTTGAGGTTATTTGTTAGTCAAACCAATATGATTGCGGTCAGTATCGACTATCGTTTAGCACCTGAAAATCCTTTCCCGATCGGGCATAAGGATTGTTACACTGGATTAAGATGGTTAGCTGACCATGTGGAAGAATGGGGAGCTGATAAGCGGAGTATTTTCGTCGCGGGAGATAGCGCGGGTGGGAACATAACAGCGTATTGTAGTAATCGAAATATTGAAGAAAATCGTGACGATGTCTGTGGTCAAATTTTACTTTATCCGACGCTTAATATGGGTGGGATCAAGGATCAATATACTGAATTTGATATCGATCACGATGTAGCGATTTACGCAAAGCAAGCGAGCGTTATTCGTCCTGGAATTGAAATTTTTAGTGAAATGACGACTAGTTTATCTGATATTTTAGGAACAAAAGACACTTTAAATAAATACCTAACACCCTACATGTCAGTCAGTGAAAAAATGCCAACAACGATGATCTCCTCAGGAGAGCATGATTTCTTAACCTTTGAAAGCTTAGCTTATGCTAAAAAATTGGTTGATTTAGGAGTGGGTACGACCTTTACTTTATACAAAGGTATGGGGCATGCATACATTGATCACGTAGGAAATTATCCACAGGCAGAAGATTGCATGCAAGATATAAGTGAATTTATTAAGAAAAATAGGAGATAGAAAATAAAAAAACAAACAAAAATCGTTTTTGGTTTAATTGCTTGTTTACTACTTATCTTTACTTTTACTGATTTACAGATTTCTGAAACGCTTTACAATCCAAAGAGTACGTTTGGCTGGTTCTTTGAATCGTTTGGAGAAGTGATTATCGCGTTGATTGGTTGTTTTAGTACAGTTGGAATGATCAGAACGAGCAACGGGAAATGGTCATTCTATTAGGAACTCTATTTTTTGTTTGATACCTTTATGTTGTGTGGATGTCAACGTTCCCGCTGATTGATCAACTCAGCAGCTGAGTTTCTGAAACGGATTTACTACGAATGATGACTTTGTGTCTTTTCCTTCGAGACATTCGGATCCCTTATTTCTGGTGTATGGATCATTTGTGTGATACTAATTCATGTTATTATGGGCACTCACTTTGCAGTGATGTGTTAATGGAGGCAATGATCGTGTTGCTTTTAAATATATATTGAAGAAAAATGGTATCCTTCTATTGAAAATAGGACTCATTAAAAATAGATATGTTTTTGCGAGAAATGAGCAATACCTATCCATTTTTGAGTATTTACAAGGGCAAAACTTAATTAAATGTTTTTTCACTTTTTCAAATGAACATTTTACTAGCATAATGAATTACAGCAATTCAGGAAATAATCACGATGTATGCTTTGTATAGCATATTAAGTGGTTTGATTGTAGCGACGCCAATATGCATTTTGGAAAAAATGAAAATCGATTTTCAAACATAAATTGTGCAGTAGCAGTAATAAATGAGGAGGTAAATCTATGACAAAATTTCAACAGGATGAACTTCAACAGTTAATAAAAAATTTCCTGTTTGAGCAAAATTGTATAGAAACCTATCATCATTGTATTTCTGTGGGTGACTATGCTTTTGAATTGGGAAAGCGCTATTTAGAAAAACCTGAGCAGGCTAGGATTGCAGGATATCTCCATGATATTTCCGCGATTTATCCAAATGATCAGAGAATCGCTGTAGCAAATAAAATGGGTATAACATTGTATGAAGAAGAACTAGAATTTCCACTGATTATCCATCAAAAAATCTCGAAAGAAATTGCGTTGAACGAGTTTAATATTACGGATGAAGCAATTCTGTCAGCTATTGAGTGTCACACTACGCTAAAGGGGCAATATACGGATTTGGATTTAGTTTTATTTATAGCGGATAAGATAAAATGGGATCAGGTAGGCGAGCCGCCTTATCTTGTAGGGTTAATGGAGGCCTTAGATAAATCTTTAGAAAATGCTGCGTATTATTATGTAGATTATTTGTTGAATCATAATATTAAAGTGATCCATCCATGGTTGTGGGAAGCGTATTTAAATTTGAAATCTAATTTAGGTTATAATTAAATTTGAATGCTTTGTTTACTCTGAAAAATACAGCAGTTGAGAATATAATAAGAATTTTTATTAAATGATCGCCTGTAGACGTTATTTCCAATATATATTACTATAGGAGTGATATATGAAGAATTTGGAGGGTTTATTGTGAAAAAAATGAAAAGAACTGTTTTGTGTGGGTTGTGTTTAGTGTTTTTTTGGGGACTAGTAGGATGTAATAAACCGACGAAATCAAGTGCTGATAGTGATAGCGAATCATCTAGTACGAAAGAAACGACGGAACTAATCACTAGCATCAAAGAAACGGAAGAATCAACAGAAGTAACGACCGATGAGCAATCAAGTACAACTCAGGATACAAAAGAAGTAGATCAATCAAATGAACAAGAAGAGGTAATCGAAGTGATGACTCTTTCACAAATTCAACAGGGAGATTATTCAAGCCTTAATGGAACTTGGGGAAATGGATTAGGGAATACAATTTTTGTAGAAAATAATAAAATGAATTTTACAGACATTTCTAATCAGGCAGAACCAGCAGTAATAACTGAGTTGAACTTAGATATTCCTAAACTAAATTCACCTGATGGGACACCCGAATTAATAACTTATATGGGCAATAGCAACAAAGTTTCTTCTTATGAACAGCAACTAAGTATTGAAGAAAATCAAGGCTTCATTTCTTTAAGAAGTACCCTTCCTGGCGCAGTGATTTACGTCTCATTTTTACCAAAAGGTGTAATGGGTGATATATTAGAGGGAGATGCCGACAGAGATAAAATTGTGGCTGTTGGTACTCAAAATACTGCTACATCAGTTCGTGCAGAATATGTCTATTATAAAATTGACTAAGACAGCTTCATGGAACATCAACGATATAGTCAATAATTATAGGTCTAGATAAGTAAGTACTTTGCTAGCTTTAAAGAAACCGAGACAAAAGCATATTCTTCGGAAATAAGCTTTTGTCTCGGTTTCTTTGTTGTTTTTTTGATTTTAGAGAATGAACGAAGTGAGTTAAATAGCGAATTAGAGTGTCTCTTTGATGCCAATTTTCTTGTATGAAGTAGTTTTGATCTGATTTAGAATATTCTGTCTCAATTATATTTCTTGTTCTCCATTGTCTAAAAGTACAACTTTTCCTATTGGTAATAATTTCATTATCTAGGTCTTTATTCCTTATAAATTTTCACTTGTACCATTCTTTTTAACATAATTAGAAAATATATATATTTTTTCTATTGGAGCACAAAAATTAATAAATAAGTTAAAATAAAAGACAACATTAGTACGCCAAAAAAATTTTTAGTTGTTGTACTAAAATAAAGTGTTATCGTTATTATAAAAAAAGTATTAATACAGCAATAAATACTTTTTTTTGATTTGATAACAATGCTTTCCCTAATAGAATATAATCTTCTCTTTTTTCATAAGAGTTATCTACCTTTTCTAACGACTTAGACTTAGTAAATTGATCAAATTTATAAAATAAAAGACCTAAAATTATGCCGGAAAAAATAGCCGTAAATAGTACTAACCAAAATGGGTAATCTATTTTTGTCTCTTTAAACCCTCTAACAAACACTATAAATAGTACCGAGAAAAAATAAATACTTTTTGGGGTACTTTCTTTTCTTTTCAAGAAGCGTTTATTTTTTAGATCATAGTATATAGAGTAATTAGCTTCATATTGGCTTTTTATTAGAATATATTTTTTTTTAAGCAAAAAGATTTCCCACCCAATTCTTAACAGATTTCACAGCATTTCCTACTACTTTTTTACTAATGTCATATAAAGGATCTATCACCCATTCGTTTACAGCCCATGCTGCTACTGCACCTACCATAATTGCTTCCTCACCTGTTAATCCAACAGCTTTCTTACTTTAGTAGATATCTTTTTCCCTTAGTGAGGAAGTTTGTTATTAAAAATTATCTAAATTTTCACTTTGCTTTTTGAATGTCTCTTTTACTTTTTTTCCGAATTGTCCTTTGATAGAATTTCCCATACTTTCGGAAACACTTGCCATATTTTCTTTAACTGAAGAGAGCTTCGTTTCGCCACTTTGTTTCGCTGTTTGTTGATTGGTGTGTTTTTTTTGATTCATGGAATGACCAATTGCTGAAGCAATGGCTTCTTTCTGTGCCTTTTTTTTAAGTTCCTTTGTCGCATCGTCTAGCATTAAAAATCACTCTCTTTCTTAGCTAATTCCTGATCAGATAATATCCGAATCTCACGATAATAGGTCTCATCTAATTCTTCTATTTCTTGCTCGATTTGTTTTTGGTCATGTTGTGCTGCTTCATAGACCTCATCTTTCAGCCGCTCTAACTTATGTACAGCTTGTATAATAAATTCTTGATCTGGAACGTAGTCTTTTAAATAGCAGTGTGTCCTATCTGCAATTTCTTCTAAATCGCGTATTCCTTGGTCTCTTTGAAAAAGAATATCGTCTTCTTTTTCTTCAAATTGACGTTTTTTCTTTAGGTAATCTATTTTTATTGCTTCTTGTTGATCCAACTGAATACTCCTTTCTCTAAAAAAGTTGACTGGACAACTCCTTATCGCTTTGAACAAGTTTATCAATCCCCGCTTTAATTTCAGAAGCAAGGCTATCAAAGCTTTCACCGAGCTGTTTTGCTTTCGCTATTTGTTCTTCATAAAAGGTTGTAGGTTCTGTAACAATACTGGCTTCTGTTGCTCCAACTGAAGCCAACGCATCAATAATTTCAGAGTCATTCAGTTCTGTTCCGATTGAACGAGCATGTTGGAGTCCTTCTGTCCAAACTTCTTTTGCCTCTGTAATCGCATCTTGATAGATTGTGATCACGTCAATTAATCCGTCTTTCATTGTTTGCGAGGCGGTCGTTACAGCCAATAAAGCTTCACTGTTATCTAAATAGATTTCTTCATTCTTTGATAAGCCACCACCACTGGATTTTAGTTTTTTTCTCAATTTTTTTAGTTCTGAAAGATCAAGTATCTTATAAGCTCCATATAGTTTTAAATACTCTTTTACGCGAGCTTTTGCTTCCGCATCGTCTCCCGTCCAGAATTTTTTATCCCCATTTTTTTTCGCCCAATTTTTGGCAGCTAGTTCTACTTGCGCTTTTGTCATACCTGGGGCAAAAATACCATCTTTTGCTAAACGATCTAAATTTAGTGTGTCTCCATCAAAGTATTTAGCCAGGGTATTATGTCCATTGAATCCTATTCCTTCAATACGTGACACAGTTCCATAAGTATGATCACGTCCTGAAAGATTCGCCCAAGAATCGTTTTGATATCGTCGCAACATTTCGGGATTACTTTTCAGCCATTTCAATTGATCATCTGTGAGCGTTCCAAATTGATCACGTCCCCAGTCATCAAAACTTGTTGTTTGAAAACCCATTTTTTTACCATGTTCCGCGGCCATTTTCATCATGTAGCCACCGGATTGACTAAAACCGGCAACGTCAGTAATCGAGCCGTTATGTTTGGCTATTTTAACTTGTGTTTCGTTTAAAAAAGCTTGTGCACCCTCATATTCCCCTGAAAGCCCTCCTGCCAAAGCGCCACTTGCAGTAACATAACCGTTGGCTCCTGTTTCCTTATGCGTATTGGTTCCAGCGTACACAACAGCTACATTGTTATAGTCAGGTTTCCCATTGACGATAGGGGCGATAGCCATTGCATTTAGTTGGCTATCTTCATCACTTGCTACTTTATTTATGATTTGATACTCTCGTTGTTCATTTCCAACATTCAATCGAATTGGGTCATCGATATTTTTAGACTGAACCGTTTCTTTAGTGGTATCAATTGCTTTTGCTAAAACTTCTGTTGTGATTTCATTACTCATAAATTTTTACCTCTCTTAATAAGTTAGTTCGTGAACTGTAATGTTGTAAACAACGTCAGCTTTTGAGCTACCCTTAGAAGATTTTTTTATATTTTCAAAATCTAACTTATCTTTTGTGTTCGCTTTTCCAATGGTACTACGTAGTTCCATTTCTAATGCTGAATCTATATTAGTCGGATTCAGATACTCAGTTAATACATATTTTTTTAAGTCATCATTGTATTCAGTTTCATCATTTAATCGGTATTCAATCGTGACAAATGTTTTATTAGAGACAAACACTTTTACATAACTATTCACATAATTTCCTAAAATAGAAGAACCAAAAGTAGGAGAATTCCGCCATTCTACCCCTACGCCTTGCCATTCAATTTTTTCAATTCCTTCATAATTTTTGACCAAATAATCTGTTACATAGTTTTGGATAAGTTCAATCCCATCTTGATAGCTTTTTTCTACTGCTTTTTTATCCATATATTTTTTTCCTCCTATAAACAAACTAATAAGTAGAATAATTCCTAATAAAATTCCAAGTTTCTTTTTCAATTCTTCACCACCGAATTTTTTAGCTTAACAGTTTTTTTTGTTGTATCAATCGCTTTAGCTAAAACTTCTGTTGTAATTTCGTTACTCATAAAATATCTACCCCCACTAGTAAGTCAACTCATGAATTTTTGTATTGTAAATAACTTGAGCTTTTGGACTTCCTGAACTATTTTTCATTATATTCTTAAAAACTAGCTTATCTTTTTCTTTAAGCTGTCTAGTGGTATTTCCTATCTCCATTTCTATGATTGAATCTAAGTTAGTAGGGTTCATATAATCTTTTAAAACATATTTTTTTGAATTATCATCATACTCAGCCTCCTCAGTTAGGGTAAATCTTATAATAAAAAAGTCCTTTTCAGAAACAAATATTCTAGCTTTACTATTTACATAATTTCCAAGTATAGACGACCCAAAAATATCTGAATTTCGCCATTCTACACCTACGCCTTGCCACTCAATTTTTTCAATACCTTCATAATTTTTAACCAAATAATCTGTTACATAGTTTTGGATAAGTTCAATCCCATCTTGATAGCTTTTTTCTACTGCTTTTTTATCCATGTATTTTTTCCCTCCTATAAACAAACTAATAAGTAGAATAATTCCTAATATAATTCCAAGTTTCTTTTTCAATTCTTCACCACCGAATTTTTTAGCTTACTAAACAAAAAATCTGGAGACAATCGCTCCAGATCTCTCTGAAATTTTTATAGTCCACGACCAATCGCAGAAGAAATAGTTTGATCCGTTTCTTCCACAATGGTTGCGACTTCATTTAACTGCTTATTGATTTGATCTAGTAACTCCGCAAACTCACTTACTTTTGGTTTTAAGGCAGTGAATTGATCGTTAAAGCTGTCAAATCCTGAACCTTCCCAATTTCCTTGAATGGTGTCTTGTTCAGATTGTAGTTTTTGTAGAATGTCCTGAACTTGTTGTGAACCATCTGTGTATTTTGTAGCAGATGTGCGTAGTTCCTGTGGTGATAATTTAATGCGATCTCCAGCCATGTGTGATCTCTTTTATTTATTGAATAAGTTCTAATTTCAGTCTAGCACAATAAGTTGTTTATTTTTATCAATATATTTTAAAAAGATCTATATTTCTGATAAAAAATAAGCCTTTTGACGGATTCAATGATTATTCTTGTAATGGAACGAAGCAAAAGTTGAAGGAAGAGTGTGGATTTAGATTGCTTGGAGGAGCAGTCTAAAAATAGGGAAATAGAGGATAAACTCATCCATGGATAAGTTTATCCTCTAAGCTTAGTATGTTGCACTACCTAGTTTATCTGCTTAATCAATAGATAAACTATTTGCTGAACCTTTATAAAACGCCTCTAAAATCTCGCGCACTTCATCCGTCGATTTCGTCCCCATCAATTTCACACGTAAATCACTGGCACCAGGGAAGCCTTTTACATAAATCTTAAAGAAACGATGCAGGCCAACAATCGAGCGTGGCACGATTTTCGCATAATGATCCTGTAAATCAAGCTGCATCTCTAATAATCCAAGCAACTCTTTCGGCGAATGTTCTTTCAGTTCCTGTTCAAACGCATAAGGGTTTTTAAAAATCCCGCGACCGATCATGATCCCATCTACACCATATTGCTCGGCTAGCTTTAAACCTGTTTGACGATCAGGGATATCGCCATTGATCGTAATCAAGGTTTGCGGTGCAATGTGATCACGGATTTTCATGATTTGAGGAATCAAGTCCCAATGGGCGTCGACTTTACTCATTTCATTCCGTGTCCGTAAATGAACAGAAAGATTGGCAATGTCTTGTTTCAATAAATGTGTGAGCCAAGCGTCCATTTCAGCGATGTCTGCGTATCCGATTCGTGTTTTGACACTAACGGGTATCCCACCTGCTTTGGCCGCTTCAATCAGTTCAGCTGCAACTTCAGGGCGTAGAATCAGACCGCTCCCTTTTCCACGTCCCGCTACGTTAGGGACAGGACAGCCCATATTGATGTCGATTCCTTTAAATCCCATTTCGGCTAGTCCAAGACTCATTTCTCTAAAAAACTCAGGCTTATCACCCCAAATATGAGCAACCATTGGCTGTTCATCCTCAGTAAACACTAAACGTCCACGTACGCTTTCTTTCCCATCTGGATGGCAATAGCTATCCGAATTTGTAAACTCAGTAAAAAAGACATCTGGTGCACCTGCTTCTTTGACCACATGGCGAAAGACGACATCAGTCACATCTTCCATTGGTGCTAAAATAAAAAAAGGCTTTGGTAGTTCTGCCCAAAAATTATTCATCATTCTATAATCTCCACTCTATTGCTTTCGGTTATATTCTAAAAAACATACTCATTATACTAATAATACTAGAAAGAATCAAAGGGAAGAGTTGTACTTCAGCTAAGGTTAGTGTTAGTCGTAATACAAGTTAAAGCTAGAAAGTAAAAATAGTTTGCTTATTTTTAGTAAGTATATTATACTATCGTTATCAGTTTAGTTCTAAACTAAAAGGGGGTTCAGACAATGGAAAAGCTATCACTTACAGAAAAAGTAAAATTAAGCTGTTGGATGTCCATCTTGCAGTTCGTTCAAAAGAGCAATGTGCAGTCCAATGAGTTTTTAAAACAATATGATCTAAATGCTTCAAAATTTGATATGCTTCATCAAATTCAAGAAAATCAACCAATCACACAAAAGGAGCTAGGAGAGAAATTACTTATCTCCAAGGGTGGTGTTTCGCAAATGATCAAGCAGTTTGAAGCAGACGGCTGGATTACACGCCAACAAGAATGGAAAGAAAAATATATATCCTTGACAGCTAGAGGACAAAAACAGCTAGATAGTTGCTTTATTGCCCAAAGTAAGCAACAGGCAGCGGCTTTTGACAATTTAACGAAACAAGAAGTCTTGCAGTTAGCCAAAATCAGTCAAAAATTAATGAAACAGTCAACAGAATAAAACGATGGAATAGGAGTGTAGGAAAATGAACAAAAAAATGAATGAAACATTTGGTATTGATTCATCAAAAGGCATGGAAATCGGGTTATATTCACTAGGAGATCACGTTAAAAATCCGATGACAGGCCAGCTGATCAGCGAGCAACAACGAATCAATGACATTATCGAAGCGGCAAAATTTGCCGATGAAGCAGGAATCGATGTTTTCGGTGTTGGTGAAAGCCATCAAAGTCATTTTATTGGGCAAGCGAACCAAGTGATTCTATCGGCAATCGCAGCACAAACAAAAGATATTAAAATTTCTAGTTCAGTGACAGTTTTAAGTACCAATGATCCAGTCCGAGTGTATGAAGAATACGCTACCTTAGATTTGATTTCTAATGGTCGTGCTGAAATTGTGGCAGGTCGTGGCTCTCGGGTTGGGGTTTATGAACTTTTAGGGTTTGATTTAAAAGATTATGAGGAATTGTTTGAAGAAAAAATGCATTTGTTAAAACGATTGAATGAAGCAGCACCTGATGAACGAATCAATTGGGAAGGGGCATTCCGCGCTCCTTTACAAAATGCTGAAATTTTACCGCAACCACTGCGTGGACAGTTGCCTGTTTGGCGAGCAGTAGGAGGACCGGCAGATAGTGCGATCAAAGCTGGATTAGATGGCATTCCAATGATGTTGACAACACTCGCAGGACCAGCACCGATCTTCAAACGTGCGGTGGATGCTTATCGGATGTCGTTAACTGAAGCCGGCTATAATGAAAAAGAATTTCCTTTGGCTACAACGAGTTTGTTTTATGTTGCTGAAACTGGTAGCCAAGCACGGAAAGAAATGTATCCATTCTTAAATGCTGGTTGGGGTGCGATTCGTGGCGGAACCTATCCAAAACAACATTTTGCTCAATCACAAGATACCAGAGATACGCTAATGGTAGGAGGCGTCAATGAAATTATCGAGAAGATGTTGTATCAATATGAACTTTACGGCCATCAACGCTTTATGGCGCAAATCGATTTTGGCGGCGTGCCACTTGATCTTGTTAAGAAAAATATTGAATTGATTGCGACAAAAGTGATGCCAGAAGTGAAAAAGCATACGAAAGGCTAGGGGGAAATAAGATGAAAATCGTAGCGATAATCGGTTCAGCTTTTGGTAGTAAATCAAGAGTGGCTGTCAATTATACGATCAATAAAATAACAGAAGTTCGAGCAGATGCTGAAGTAGAAATCATTGATTTTTCTGATTTACAGTTTCCATTTGCTGATGGGCGAGAGTATCTTCAATATGAAGGTGAGGTTGGTCAAGCATTGAAAAAGATGATGGAAGCAGACGGGTTGATCATTGGCACACCTATTTTTCAAGCATCGATGCCGGGCACCTTAAAGAATTTATTTGATATGTTGCCAGTGAATGCATTTCGCAATAAAGTGGCGGGAATGATCGTTACGGCTGGATCAGAGAAACACTTTTTGATTCCTGAACAACAAATTCGCCCAGTTCTTAGTTACATGAAGGCTAATTTAGTGCCGAACTATGTGTTTATCACGGACAAGGATATTATCCGCCAAGAGATCAAAAATCCTGATATTGAATTTCGTTTGGATCGGTTTGTAGATGATTTCTTCTTGTTATTGGATACCTATCAAACCATGATCCAACAAAAAGAAGCGGCTTATGATTTTTAAAAGGTACGGATTAAGTTTGTGAGGATTGGGACATCGCTCCGTGAGTCGTGATGTGACCCCCCAAAATTGTATTTTCCACGTACAACTTTTGGGGGTCACATCATCATTGCATTTCTGCAGAGGATTGTACTTATGAATTAGGGGAAAAGTGTTTGGATGAACCTTATAAGGCTCAAATTGTGGGATATTTGCATGATATTTCAGCCGCTACATTAGTTACCTAAATTCTTTTGGTTTTTGAAATGATAGACTAACAAAATAAATCCTATAATGAGAAATAGGCCGATCCAAGTTAGAAAAACACTCAGCTCTTCATTTGTTTTCGGAAAAACGTTTTGTATAGCTTGTTTGAAGATTGAAGGTTCTCTGTATACTTCGACAGTCACTTTACTCACAATCGTTTCACTATTTGCAATGCTAGGATAATAAAACAAACTACTTGTCAAGGCTAGAAAGAAGATTACTAGGGTTCTATTTTTTTCTTTTATAAAAAACATACCCTGATCCTCCCAAAATAAGTAGAGCGGCAATGCCAGCAATAATGATCCAGATTTTATTGTCTTCAGCCAACACTTCTAAACCTTCATTAAGACTACGTGAATCGGAGCGTGAGATCGTAAAATCACTTTCCCAAACTTCATTGATCTTCTCAGATTTCCCACTAGTTTTTAATACATAATCTCCAGCTTTTAGTTTGGAATTTGTCAGAGACAATTCAGGGGAAAATAGACTATTTGGTGCTACTTCGATGTTTGCCATACTATTCTTAAAAAGAACCTTCGTGGGTTGGCCTTTTTTATAGATTTCAAATGAGAGGGTTAGGTCTCGTATGATATTCGGCATAGGGTTTTGGAAGGACAAATTTAGAAATCGTTCAGGTTTTTTATTGACTAATGTTAAGCCTTTATAGTTCATTTGGCTTTTATCATTTTCTTTATTGACTCGAATTTTA
Source organism: Enterococcus sp. AZ101 (assembly GCF_050499005.1). Classification (NCBI taxonomy): domain Bacteria; kingdom Bacillati; phylum Bacillota; class Bacilli; order Lactobacillales; family Enterococcaceae; genus Enterococcus; species Enterococcus sp. AZ101. The sequence goes on from NZ_JBMHEZ010000001.1 coordinate 98,723, forward strand.
ATGGGAACATTGTAAGCAAAGGTATTATTTAAACCCTCGTTTGGCTGTTCTGTTGCTTTTTCGCTCACATTCACTGCACCTAAGATTGTCCCATCAAAGTTCTTTAGTTCAGCGTTCAAAGCGATGCTCATTTGTTGTGTGCTATTCGCTTCAACTGTGATTTCCTGTTGTTTTACCTTAGCAATCTGTGAGAGCTTATATTGTTGGTCCTCATCGTATTTATGATCTATGGCATAGCTAATTGCGCCATCTTTTGTTGTCATCCCATCCAAAATAGTGACAGTGATTACTTTTTCCTCAGTAGATTCGTTCACAACCAATAACTCAAGTGTTTGGTCGATTGAGGAGGATGTGGCGATATTAAAGTAATCTTCCGTGTTTTCTATCTGGTTTTCTGGAATCAAAGGCTTGAGGTAGTAAGCTGTTTCCTGCGCAAAAGCTGTATTTGGGAGCATAAGTAGAAGCAATAAACTGGCTAGTAAAAATAGTGGATAGTAGGATAGACTTTTTACTTTCATTTTTTCTAGACTCCTTTATAAAAAAATTTGATAAGAGACTAAGGTTCTAACCCAAAGAGTTATCCCTCAGTCTCTCATTGTTAAGCTTACACTTTAGGTGTCAATGTCCAAGTAATATTGGCACCGTATACGCCTGATTGTAATAGATTACTTTGTCCAATTACTAATTGAGGATTTAGTGTTAGTGTTTTTCTTTCAGTGTTGCCTTCTTGATACCCGATTGTAAACGCTTGGTGCTCATCACTATCAGTCATTGTTACCTTAGCGTTTGGTGTTAATGTGTTATCTTGTGTGGATGGTTCTAAAACAACACCTAGTTTATTTAGTAAAAAGCCTTTATTTCCAAAAGGACCGTCTGTTAGCTTTGTTTTAACTGTCCAATCATCTTTTTCGCCAGTTCCTTTTCGTGTATCAAGGACACTGATTGAGGCTTTTCCAGCTTCTTGTTCGTTCAAAGTAGATGGATTATCTTTTGTGTTTAGCTTTTCAAAAATAATACTTGCTTCGGTCGCCGCATTTTCACTAAATTTAACGGTACCTGCTGTGGTAAGGTTTTCTACTTCGACAATCGCATTACTTTTCGCAGAACCTTCTGCATCTTCCTCTGTTTTAACTGGAGGCATCACGATCAACTCGTTAGCTGGGTTAAAAGTAAAGTCTAAAGGTAGTGCTCCTGTGTATGGTTCATGCTCGACCGTAATCGTAATATCTTGACCTGTTGCATCTTTTCCATTTCTAGCATAGGTGAATCGCCCGCTGTTTAATTCTGTTAATTCTAATGTTGCGGCATAGTTACTGCCTACAGAAATATGTGTTCTTTCTTTATTATCAAGAATAACATCGTAATAACCGAAATCACCTCTTGATTTACCTTCTGTATCAAAGAATTCGTATCTTCCTGATTTGTTATCGTAACGGGCTAAGCCTAGATACCCTCTATTGTATTCAGAAACATCATTGCCATTCTCATCAAGTGCTTTTGTTCCTTGCCAAAAAGTGGAACTAAGAATATCTATCCCTGGTTGATCTTTGATGATTGTACCGGTTTCTTTAGAGCGGACAGGTGGTTGGGATGTAAAGGTTAATTCCCCACTATAAGGAACATGTTCTACAAAAACGAAGCCATTTGAGCCATCCTTTTGCACACCTTCTCTACGATAAGTAAACATATCTTTGTCTAATCTGACCATATCAACAACTGCTCGATAACCAAGTTCTGAGAGTAAGATTCTTTTTTTACCGTCTGGTGTAACGAAGAATACCCCTTTATCCCCTCTAGAAACATTGGTTTGCTTGTCAAAAAACTCATAGCGATTCGTACTTGCGTCATATTTTGCTCGTCCGATAAAATTACTATTTTGACTGGTTACGTCATTTCCTTGTGCATCGTAAACGAATGTTCCTTCCCAATTCGTTGAACCTAATACTTTATTTGGTTCAAACTCAGACGCAAAGGCCTTTGAGCCGTTCATTACAGCGAGTAACGTAAACAATACTGTAAATACTACATAAACATAACTCCCCTTAAACGTTGCTTTGTTAACCATTTGTAAAACCTCCAATTTTTTATTGTATAACTATATTTATACTAATTAATCTTACTTCAAGTAAGTAAACGTAGAGTAAACAAACTATAAACAAACTATAAATTTTCTTATAAATCTAAAAATAGGCTACTCCTATTCTAAAATACTAGAAATAAGTAGCCTATTTTTATTTAGGTTCAGTTAGTTTTTAATACTAAACAGAATTTGCAAATATCTATAAATCGTAAGCTGAAGCAAAACTTCAGGAATACCGCATTCAATATTCAGTCATGAACACTGTATCTTGTTCCGTTTAGTGGATAAAATAGTGATCAAACAACGGTCCATTCATTAAGTGTCTTGCCATCGGCATCGATCAGTTCTAACCAGCTGTTTGTGCCGCCAAAGTATAAAAATAAGCCAACCTCGTTGACACTTTTTAAGAGGATATCTTCAGTTGTAGTGAAGTTTTTTACTTTATCTTTGTGGTCTTCTCTGATTCGTTGGCCCATTTTGGCAGAGAAGCCCAAAGAACCATCTTTGTTAAGAGGGGGAGTTGGCATCATGGTTGCGCCAGCTTTTAGCAACATTTCGTTTCTTTTATGCCAAAGTACAGTAGCCTTACTGTCTCTCGTATTGATAAAAAATTCTATTTGGCTGACTTCTTTCGTCCATTTATGCCGAGCTTTAGCAGGTTTGGCTTTTTTGGTTTTTTCCTGTTGATTGAAGGGATAGCCAAATTTTGTTAAAACTAATAAGACATTTTCTTTGTAACTAGCCACTGTTTTTTTAGAATTTGTTGGGATTTTTGTTGGGTGTTGTATATTTTCAGTAAGTTGGATACCATTTTCAGTTGCTTCAGTGATGAAAAGTTGCTCTAAATAGTCAAGTTCGATATCCCAAGGTGGAGTAATGATGATCTGTTTATTATAATCTAATTTACTATCAGCAATAGCACAATCCAATCGTCCGATGGCTACAACGGTTTTGTCCTTAATTAAAAAATAGACCGCTGGATGAGCTGTTTCTAATTGGATATCGGGTAGCTCAAGTATTTCAAGGCTGCCTTGGTTATTGGAAAAGTGGATGGTTGTTTTATTTTCAGTGATAAGAACGTCTAATTTAATTTCCATGTTATGCTCCTTTAGAAAAATGATGTCGTTTTCGTATGGCAATGATCAATTCTGATTTTATCATGAAAAAAGAAATAAGTCTTATAACCAAAGGCCACTTGAATTTAAGATGGAAGAGTTAAGTTTGACAAAACTAAATTTTTGTTATGAGAGTTATTCTCACTGGAATTCCGTGTGAACTTACCGTATTTTCATTTTGTGTAAGGTAAGTTAATAATATGACGTGCATATTTTGTTAGGTAAACCTTGAATTGGTTAGGATTAAAATAGATTAAGTTATGATGTGTTTATGAGAATGCGTTCATTTTTAGGGTTAGAAATTAAAAAAATAGGTTTGAAAAAGTTTCGGTAACTTGTTATTCTGTTCTGTAAATTGACGAAGGAGGCTCCAATGGTGAAAAAATTCATAGATAACAACTTTTTGAGCCAAAATGATTATCAAGTTGCACTGGAAACAATCGTTGCCCCGCTAAGAGAACCGCTACTTACTTCTGACACACCTGGGCTGTATTTAGGCAGTAGCGGTGCAGTGTACGACCAACAGCGTGCAAATATGGAAGCGCTTGTTCGACCGTTGTGGGGGATTGCGCCTTCTTGGACCAGTCGAAAAGATGATGTGTTAAAAGAGTCTTATATCAAGAAATTAATCAGAGGAACTGACCCAACTGACCCACAATATTGGGGAATAATCGAAGAGTATGATCAGTATATTGTTGAAACTGCCGCTTTGTCTCTGACGTTATTATTGCATAAAGAATATTTTTGGGATGACCTATCGAAAAGAGCGCAGAAAAATGTGATCCATTGGATGGAGCAAGCGTTGGAAAGAAAAATTCCTAAAAATAATTGGACTTTTTTTAAGGTGCTGATTCGAACTGCATTGCTTCATTGTGGTGAGGCATTGGACCGTAAAGCGCTCGAAGAAGAGCTAAAATTGATTGATTCGATGTATATTGGCGCAGGTTGGTATGTAGATGGGAAACAAACGCAAAGAGATTATTATATTCCTTTTGCATTTCATTATTATGGGTTGATTTACGCCACCTTTATGAAAGAAGAAGATCCTGAATGGTCGCAACGGTTTATTGAACGAGCTACATTATTCGCACATGATTTTATTTACTATTTTGATGATGATGGCGAAGCATTGCCATATGGTCGCAGCTTGACCTATCGTTTTGCGCAAGGCGCTTTTTTTTCGGCGTTGGTTTTTGCAGATGTCGAAGCGATTCCGTGGGGAGCGATGAAATCCATGCTCTCTACACATTTGGCTACTTGGCTGAATCATGATATTTTTACCTTCGATGGTCGTCTTTCAATTGGTTATCATTATGAGAATCTTGTAATGGCAGAAGGATATAATGCACCTGGGTCGCCTTATTGGGCATTGAAAACATTTTTATTGCTAGCAGTAAAATCAGATCATCCTTTTTGGAGTGCTAAACCGTCACCAGTAAAAAAAGAATCTAAAAAACTAATGGAAAAAGGAAATATGCTTTTACTAAATGAGTGTTCAGGACATCATTTGTTAGGCTATCCAGCAGGAATGCTAGTTGAAGGCCAAGCGCATGCAGAAGCGAAGTATAGTAAATTTGTTTACTCAACGAAATTTGGTTTTAGTGTACCCAAAACTGGTGTTTATTATGAAGCAGGATCGTTTGATAATACGCTGGCTGTTTCTTGTGATGGCCAGTATTTTCGCACAAAAAAAGAAGTGATCAGCTATCAGTTAACGGAGACGTATGTTTCTTATCAATGGTCTCCTTTTGAACAAGTGACCATTGGGACAGAGATTTATCCTTTTGGTCAGTGGCACCTACGTGTACATGAAATTGATACAAAAATTCCTTTATATATTCGGGAAGGAGGGTTTAGTGTACCTGTATCAGGTAACAAACCGCAAGCGAAATCGGGAGAAAATTTTGGAGTAGTGACTGCAGGCGATCTAACTTCCCAAATTGTTGCAGTTGCAGGTTATGAAGAAGTGCTGATAATTCGACCTGAGGCCAACACTTCGCTATTTTTCCCAAGATCAAGTTTCCCATGTTTGAAAAGTAGCTTGCCACCTGGAAAATATCGTTTGCTCTGTTTAGTCGGAGGAATCGTCAAAAGTGAAGAAGGAGTAAAATAGGATGATAAAAATTGAATTGAAAAATAAAGAAAATCAACTGATTGTTGGTCGAATCGATCATGAGAAAGAACAACAATCATATACTGCGACAGGTGAAGAGATGGCTGTACTTGCGATCAAAGAGTATCCTTACAAAGCAGGAGATAGGATTGTCGTGACAACGGAGGGAAAAGAGCAGTATTTTATCGTCCAGCTTGATGAAACATTGCCGCCCACATTGATTTATTTGCCGGAAAGAACATGGGAATACCTGATTCCATTAACTGAAGCAGCTAGAAAAGCCTCTGTAGAAACAGCATTTCATTCTAAGCGGCATTATTTGATGGTACGAAAAGCATACGCCTTTGAGATCGAAAATTATCAGAATCTTTCGTGTAATGCCCATGACCAAAAAGAACAGTCTGGCGGCTTTCCTCATGCAAGTGCCAATGTAGAAACAAGAGATGATGCAGTCTTTTTTGCTAAAAATGCGATTGATGGAAAATATGGGAATCCCTCTCATGGTTCGTATCCTTTTGCGTCGTGGGGAATCAATCAACAAAAAGATGCAGCATTAACAATTGAATTTGGCCGTCAGGTAGATGTAGACTGGATCAGATTATTGCTTCGAGCGGATTATCCTCATGATAGTTATTGGACAGAAGTGACATTAGCGTTTTCAGATGGTGAAGAAATCGTTATGAAAACAACAAATGCGACCACGTTTCAGGAAATTAGATTTCCCTTTAAAGAAACAAGCTGTTTAACGATCAAAAATATGAAAAAAGCTGATGATCGGTCACCCTTCCCAGCATTGACACAAGTCGAAGTTTTCGGAAAAAATAAATAATCGTTTAACCATGGTCTCGCTCCAAATAAAGGATCATGGTTTTTTGATGGAGAAATATTTAGGAAGATTCGCTTTTTATTTTTTTTTAAGTTATAATGTTTTTAGTTAATATGTTAACAAGTTAAGGAGCGGTGTACAATGAACCTACAAGAAAATAAAAAAAAGTTAGTTAAGCTGGGAAAAAATGTGACGTCTTTGTGGTTGGCCGATCGAATCGATGAATGCGTTACTAAAATTGAACGGAATATGGAACGATTTGGGGCTCAATTTCCTTCAGCTTGTGGAACAAATGGAAAATATCGCATTAAACCCAATGATGATTGGACAAACGGTTTTTGGACAGGAATGTTATGGCTAGCTTATGAATGGACAGGAAACGAAAAATTTTCGGAACGCGCCATGGAAAATATCGTAAGTTTTCAAAAACGTCTAGATGATCATTTTGTGTTAGATCATCATGATATCGGTTTTCTATATAGTTTATCTGCTGGCGCTGGTTTTACGGTCACAGGTAGTGTTCAGTGTAAAAAGGAACTTTTACAAGCCGCTGATGTCTTGATGGCCCGTTTTCAAGCACATGGAAACTTTATCCAAGCATGGGGAAAATACGGTGATCCAAAAGAATACCGCTTGATCATTGATTCTTTGATCAATTTACCACTTTTATTCAAAGCAACAGAACTTTCAGGTGATCCTCGCTATTCGATCGTTGCGACAAAACATTACCAGATGCTACTGAATACGGTAATCAGGGAAAATGCTACCACGTTTCATACTTACTATTTTGATCCAGTAACAGGTATGCCTAGTCATGGGGCGACACATCAAGGAAATAGCGATGAATCGATTTGGGCGAGAGGACAAAGCTGGGCTGTATTAGGGATTCCATTAAACGAAAGTTATCTTCATTCAACCCCTTTTCCGAAGAAGTATCAGGCTGTTGTCGATGTTTTTATTGAACACTTACCTGAAGATCTGGTTCCGTATTGGGATTTTGATTTTGATGATCAACATCCATCTGACAAGGATAGCTCATCATTAGCGATTGCAGCTTGTGGTTTGTTGGAAGCGGAAAAGTTACAGGCATATCCACAGGCTAAAGCAATGGCTAAGGGAATGCTCTATCAATTGGGTGAACAGTATTCAACGAAAAATACACCAGACAATGAAGGGTTGTTGCTACATGGTGTTTACGCGCATTCACAAGGAAAAGGCATCGATGAACCAAATTTATGGGGCGATTATTTTTACTTAGAAGCATTGATCCGATTGGCAAAACCATCGTGGCAAAGATATTGGTAAAGGGGAATGACAATGCAAACGTTTGAGATAAAAGAAGAGTTTTTACTAGATGGTCAACCGATCAAATTGATTAGTGGTGCGATCCATTACTTTCGTATGACACCGAATCAATGGGAAGATAGTTTATATAATTTGAAAGCTTTAGGTGCAAATACTGTTGAGACATACATTCCCTGGAATCTACACGAGTCAATTGAAGGAGAATATGATTTTTCTGGCTTGAAAGATGTCGAAGCTTTTGTAAAATTAGCACAAAAAATCGGTTTGCTAGTGATTTTGCGTCCGTCAGTCTATATATGTGCAGAATGGGAATTTGGTGGGCTGCCAGCTTGGTTATTAAAAGAAAAAGGCATACGTCTTCGTTCGACAGACCCGCGTTTTATGGAGAAAGTCCGTCAGTATTTCAAGGTGTTGATTCCTAGATTAGTCCCACTGCAATTGACACATGGTGGTCCAGTAATCATGATGCAAGTCGAAAATGAATATGGTTCTTATGGGATGGAAAAAGAGTACCTACGTCAAACCAAACAACTGATGGAAGAGTTAGGTGTGGAGGTTCCCTTATTTACAGCGGATGGTGCTTGGGAAGAAGTATTAGATGCAGGAACGTTGATTGAAGAAGGTATTTTTGTTGCTGGAAACTTTGGTAGTCATTCTAAGGAAAATGCGGAAGTGATGAAGAAATTTATGACACGTCATGGAAAGAAATGGCCGATTATGTGCATGGAATACTGGGATGGCTGGTTTAATCGCTGGAATGAGCCGATCATTAAACGGGACGGAGCGGATTTAGCGACAGAAGTCAAAGAAATGTTAGAAGTTGGTTCGCTCAATTTATATATGTTCCATGGCGGCACCAATTTTGGCTTTTATAATGGTTGTTCAGCACGCGGTGCGTTAGATCTGCCGCAGATTACGAGCTATGACTATGATGCACTGTTGACGGAGTGGGGCGAACCGACGGATAAATATTATCACGTTCAAAAGGCAATCAAGGAAGTTTGCCCAGATGTTTGGCAAGCCGAACCGCGTAAAAAAGAACTCGCAAATTTAGGGATTCATCCTGTGACAGCCAGCGTGTCCTTATTGGCAATCAAAGATACAATGATGAAAGCCCAAAAGACCATGTATCCATTAAGTATGGAAGAAGCAGGCGAAGGTTATGGCTATATGCTCTATTCAGCAAAGCTAAACAATTACTTCCATGAAAATAAATTAAAAATCGTAGAAGCCAATGATCGAGTTCAAATTTATATCGATGGAAAACATCAAGCAACCCAGTATCAAGCAACACTTGGGGAAGAGTTGGTAGTCAATGGCTCTAAGGAGCAAACTCAAATTCAATTGGACGTTTTGGTTGAAAATGTAGGGCGTGTTAATTATGGCTTCAAGCTAAACAGTCCCACCCAGTCAAAAGGGATTCGCGGCGGCATCATGCAGGATATACATTTTCATCAAGGCTATGAACACTATCCGCTGACGCTATCTGAAACGCAATTGCAGGCAATCGACTTTACAGCTCAAAGCAATCCGTTACAGCCCTCATTTTACCAGATAGAGATGGTCTTAGAATACGTAGGGGATACGTTTATCGATTGTTCTAATTATGGCAAGGGTGTTATTGTAGTCAACGGTATGAATCTTGGTCGTTATTGGAATGTGGGACCAGTCCATTCATTGTATTGTCCAAAGGAATTTTTAAAAAATGGGACGAATGAGATTATTATTTTTGAAACAGAGGGTAAAGAAATCACAGAAATTGTCTTTTCAAATCGACCAATTTATCAATAACAACAAATAAAAATAGAAGTAGAAGCGTCAATATTACTCAGCTTCTACTTCTATTTTCGTTTTAAAATATTTCCAGTGCTTATAGCTGACAATGTATTCAGCTATGCTTCCATCTGGAAGATACGAATGTTTTATTTGCTTAACTGCCGGTTCGCGAAAACTCAATTGTAGCAAATGCAGTAGTTCAGGGTCATCGGGGAAAACGATTTCGTTGGTTTCCACTGATGCTAAGGAGAAAAGGTCGATATCGAAGTCTTTGCGAACTCTCTCATACACACTCGCATAGGTAGAGAGATCTTTTGCAATCGGTTCTTTGACTAATTTTTTAGGTAAATGGGTAATATGGATCAAAAAAGGAATCTTGTCAAAAGAGCGAACTCGTATGATTTTGTAATAAGTCGCATTGGCAGATAAACCCAGTTCTTTTAAAATTTGTGGGTCATTTGCTTCTTCTATTGAAATCACTTGAACTTTCTCAGTGTCGAGCGAGTGAAGCTCAATATCAGAAAACTTAACATTTTGAGAGACTTTTGATTTAGAGACGAACGTGCCTTTTCCTTGAATCCGATAAAGATAGCCTGCACTTGTCAATTCATTTAATGCTTTGACGGCAGTAATAGAGCTGACTGAGTATCTGCGCTTGATATCAGCTTCAGAATAGAATTTGTCTCCAGGCGTGAAGGTATGGTTTTTTATTTCACTTAAGAGATCTTGTTTGATCTGTTCATACTTTGGAATCAGGATAGATTACCTCCGTTCTCATAGGATAATGAGTTAAGCATAACATGTTAATTTTACTTTAGCAATTCCTTTGTAGAGTAACTTGTTAGTAAATACAAACAATAAGTAAAGAGTAAGTAAAAAAGATAATATATTAAGATATTAGGTTTACGGATTAGTTAGCATGTGTTATAGTATATTCGTAAGAGACATAACATGTTAAGTAGGGGGACCTGCATTATAGGAGGGAATCAAGTGGAAAACATTGTATTGATAAGCCATGGCGGGATGGCGGAAGGTGTAAAAGTCAGTCTGGAAATGATCGTTGGACAGCAAGAACATGTTCATACGGTATCTTTACGACCTGATGGCGATAATATTCAGTTTGAAAATGAGTTGAAGCGAAAAATGAAAGCCCTTAATGGATCGACGCTGATCATTGCAGATTTATTAGGAGGAACGCCTTGCAATGTAGCTGTGAAAAATTATTTAGAGACAGAAGATGTTGAGATCATTGCAGGTATGACCCTTTCAATCGTGATTGAAGCAGTTGTGAATCAACAAGTTTCTATAGCAGAGCTTGTGTGTTTGGCTAAAGAAAATATTGTAGATGTGAAAGTTGGAATGGATAAGGCTGAAAAAGAGATTACAGCTGCCAATCTAGAAACAGAGCTAAGCAATTTTAGTGAGTATGCTGGAAAAGCAAATATTGTCAATGCACGTATCGATGAGCGATTGATCCACGGACAAGTTGCAGGTATTTGGTCGACTAGTTTGGATACCCAAAGGATCATTGTTGCCAATGATGAGGCTTCGTCTGATCCATTACAAAAGTCTTCCCTAAGAATGGCTGCACCAAGCTCTATGCGGTTATCTGTTTTGCCTGTCGCTGAAGCAGCTGAAAATATTCGTTCAGGAAAATATGGAAAACAAAGACTGTTTCTATTATTCAAAAATCCAACAGATGTTTTACGATTTATTGAAGCAGGGGGCATGATCAAAACAGTAAATGTAGGGAATATGAGCTATAAAGAAGGGGCTCGTGAAGTGACGAAAAGTATTCAAGTATTAGAAGAAGAAGAAGCTATTTTTGAAACGATTTTTTCAAAAGGAGTAAATGTAACCGCTCAATTAGTTCCCAATGATCCCACAATCGATTTTATGAAAAAGTTGAGAAGTTAAGTGAGTTCGTTCTGTAAGAAAAGCTAGCATTGGCTTTTTCAGTTAGAACTAGACGAGCTCACCACGTTTTTAAAATTAGGAGGAATGTTCATGCATTTAGCAGCGTATCAAATTATTCTTATTACAGTTTATGCTTTTATTGCAATCAATGATTCACTTATTTCCAATACGTTGACACAACCAGCGATTGCTGGAATGATCTCTGGAATGATCATGGGGGATTTAAAAACCGGGTTGATGGTTGGCGGAACGTTACAGCTTATGCGCTTAGGGATAGCCGCTTTCGGAGGGGCTTCTGTACCGGATTATTTTACTGGAGCTGTGTTAGGAACAGCGTTTGCTGTTATTTCAGGTAAAGGTGCTGAGTATGGTATTGGGTTGGCTGTTCCTGTATCATTGCTGATGCTCCAATTGGATGTTGTCGCACGATTTTGCAATGTGTTCCTTTTACACCGTGTAGATAAAGCAATCGATAATATGCAGGTCAAACGGATTCCACGATTGGTTTTATCAGGTTCATTTTTGTGGGGATTATCGCGAGCTATTCCCATTTTATTAATGTTATTAGTTGGAGATGCCGCTGTGACAACCATTACTGAAAACATGCCGGAATGGTTGATGACAGGATTGAAAACAGCTGGTGGGGTATTGCCAGTAGTGGGTGTGGGTATTTTACTACGTTATTTACCGACGAAACAATATATTCCTTATTTATTATTAGGTTTCTTTTTAGCAGCATATTTACAAGTCCCTATGTTAGGTGTGTCGATTATTGGAATGGTAGCTGCGATGCTTGTCTTTAAACGTGATAGTGACAAACCAACAGCTCAGGCAAATGCTAGTGTAAGTAATTTTGAAGGAGGGTTTGATGGCGATGAGTAATCAAAAACTAACAAAGCAAGAGTTGAATGCGATCAGTTGGCGCTATATTTTAGGAAGTCAATTGAATTGGAACTATGAACGAATGATGAGCTCTGGTTATCTATATGGTGTTTTACCTGTATTGAAAAAGTTCTACGGCCATGATGAAAAACAATTTCAAGATATGATGCGGACGCATAACCAATTTTTCAATACTAATGCTATCTTTGGGAATTTGATCATGGGAATCGATGTTGCGATTGAGGAACAAGATGGCTACAAAGCAAAAGACACGATCGTGGCCTTAAAAACAGCATTGATGGGTTCACTTGCTGGTGTTGGGGATTCACTATTTCATGTTATTTGGGGAACGATTTTCGGATCAGTTGCCGGAACACTTGCTCAAAATGGCTCAGTTGTCGGATGTGTGATTTGGATCATTGCCAATATTGCCTTGTTATTTGGTCGAGCAGCATTATTGCCGTTAGGTTACAAACAAGGGGTGAAATTAGTCACAACATTGAAAGATAAATTGTCTGCTTTTACCAATGCAGCAACAGTCTTGGGGGTTACAGTAATTGGCGCCTTGATTCCGTCTGTGATCAAAGCGACAGTACCGTTTGTGTACAAAAAAGATGGCGTTGAACTAGTTATCCAAGATACATTAGATGCAATTTTACCTTCATTGGTACCGATTCTTTTAGTTCTGTTGACTTACTGGATGCTAGGACAAAAGAAATTAAATTCAACACGTGTGATTTGGATCATTTTGATTCTTTCAATCGCATTAAGCGCTTTTGGGATTTTAGGATAATAAAACGAGAGAATAGGTGATTAGATGAAGCGGGTCGATATTTTATCACGTTTAGAGAAAGCGGGTGTGATTGCGGTTGTCCGTGGTGCGACAAAAGAGGAAGCTGTAAAAGCCAGTCAGGCAATTATCAAAGGCGGAATGACTGGGATCGAATTGACCTTCACTGTACCACAAGCAGAAGAAGTAATCAGAGAATTAGCGAAGGAATATAAAAATCAATCAGATATTGTGATCGGGGCCGGTACTGTTTTAGATGAGGTCACTGCACGTTTCGCTATCATGGCGGGTGCTGAATATATTGTCAGTCCAAGTTTTAATGCAAAAACAGCGGAAATCTGTAATTTGTATCAAGTGCCGTACTTGCCAGGCTGTATGACAATCACCGAAGTTCAGGAAGCGTTGAAAAGCGGTGCGGATATCGTGAAATTATTTCCAGGAAGCGCTTATGGACCAACTATTATTTCGGCATTTATGGCGCCGATGCCTCAAGCGAGTATTATGCCGACAGGCGGTGTCAATTTAGAAAATATGGCAGATTGGTTTAAGGCAGGAGCTGTAGCGGTTGGAATTGGCGGAGATTTACTAGCACCAGCGGCTGTGGGGGATTTTCAAAAAGTTTCCGAAAAAGCTAGTCAGTATGCGGCAAAATTAAAAGAAATTAAGGGATGAGTAAATGGGAAAAGTCGTGACTTTAGGAGAAATTATGTTGCGTTTATCTACTCAAGCAGGAAATCGCTTAGTCCAAAGTGATCTTTTACAAGCTCATTATGGTGGTGGCGAAGCCAATGTTGGGATTTCCTTGGCTAATTATGGCCATGATATTATTTTTGCAAGCAAAATTCCAGATACAGCGCTAGGTGATGCAGTCTTTAAACATTTACGGCGTTATAGAATAGATACACGTTTTCTACTGACAGGCGGTCAGCGGCTAGGAACCTATTATTTAGAAACGGGCATTGGTGAACGAGCAGCGTCTGTTTTATACGATCGAGCGGGGTCGAGCTTTGCCGAAATGGATACACTTGAATGGGATTTAGCTGAATTGTTCCGAGAGGTTGACATTTTTCATGTCTCTGGGATCACGCCAGCGTTGTCAAAACGATGGCAGAAAATGACTTTGGAACTGATGAAACAAGCCAAGAAAGCGGGTTGTAATATCAGTTTTGATATCAATTATCGCAGCAAATTATGGAGTCAGCAGGAAGCGGGGCAAACATTACAACAACTTTTACCTTACGTTGATTATTGTTCAGCTGGAAAGTTAGATGCTATTCACTTATTGGGGATCGACGAAGCAACGAGCAAGCAAAAAGTAGATAAAGCTTTTTATTATCGGAAAATGCAGCAAATGTTTCCAAATATTCAACTATTTTACGGCACAAAACGAACCGTCCATTCAGCCAGTGCCAATCAATTGATCGGGACGATTTGGCTAGAAAATAAGTATTACGAATCAAAAATGCATGACATCGATCCAATCGTAGACCGAGTAGGTGCAGGAGATGCGTTTGCTGGCGGAATCTTACATGGTTTACTAGTGGAAATGCTGCCACAAGCAATGGTAGACTTTGCTACGGCTGCTTCGGCATTGAAACATACGATACATGGGGATTGCAATCAATTTAGTAAAGAAGAAGTCGAACGGTTCAAAGAAGTTGGTTCAGGAAAAATAAGTCGTTAAAGGAGCATAATCATGCAAAATATGGAAAATAGATATACACATAGTCCAGAAGATATCCGTCATTATTCGACGGAAGAATTACGTAGAGAATTTTTAGTAGAAAAAGTATTTGCACCAGGTGAAATTAGTCTGACTTATACGCATAATGATCGGATGATTTTCGGAGGCGTAACACCGACAGAAGAACCCTTAGAAATTATTTTGACAAAAGAACTAGGGGTTGATTATTTCTTAGAACGTAGAGAATTAGGTGTGATCAATATTGGTGGGGCAGGTTCGATCACGATTGATGGTGAAACAGAGCCGATGAAAAAACAAGATGGGTATTATATTGGAAAAGAAACGAAACAAGTTGTTTTTCGGTCAGATGATCCCAAAAACCCAGCTAAATTTTACGTAAACAGTGTGCCAGCACATCACAAATACCCAAATGTGAAAATTAGCATTGATCAAATCAAACCGATGGAAACAGGAGAAGCATTGTCTTTAAATAAACGTAGAATCTACCAATATATTCACCCAAATGTCTGTGAAAGCTGTCAGTTACAAATGGGTTATACCGTATTGGAACCAGGAAGCTCTTGGAATACGATGCCTTGTCATACGCATGAACGTCGCATGGAAGCGTATCTGTATTTTGATTATGCTAATGAAGAGACTCGTGTGTTCCATATGATGGGCAAACCAGATGAAACAAAGCACTTAGTTGTAGCCAATGAACAAGCAATCATTTCGCCAAGTTGGTCGATTCATTCTGGTGTGGGAACAGGAGATTACACCTTTATTTGGTCAATGTGCGGAGAAAATATCACCTATACCGATATGGATATGGTTCCTATGGATCAATTAAAATAGAAAAGAGGCAGTAAAATGGAGTTCAATATGGACATGTTTCACTTAAATGGCAAAGTAGCCTTAGTGACAGGAGCGGTACATGGAATTGGGTTTGAAATTGCTAAATCTTTAGCAGCGGCTGGTGCGACAATCGTATTTAATAATTTGTCGCAAGAATCTGTGGACAAAGGACTAGTCCTTTATCAAGCAGCTGGCATTGAAGCAAAAGGTTACGCATGCGATGTAACCGATGAAAAAGCAGTTACTACCACGATCAAACAAATCAAAGCAGACGTGGGCTCAATCGACATTTTAGTCAATAACGCGGGAATCATCAAACGAATCCCGATGATCGAAATGTCTGCTGCAGAATTTAGAGAAGTAGTCGATGTGGATCTAAACGCGCCATTTATTATGGCTAAAGCGGTGATTCCAGATATGATCGAAAAAGGTGGCGGCAAAATCATCAATATTTGTTCAATGATGAGTGAATTAGGTCGAGAAACAGTCAGTGCCTATGCTGCGGCTAAAGGTGGCTTAAAAATGCTGACAAAAAATATTGCTTCTGAATATGGGCAGTACAATATCCAATGTAACGGGATTGGTCCAGGTTATATTGCGACGCCACAAACAGCACCATTGAGAGAAGTGCAGGCAGACGGTGAGCGCCATCCTTTTGACCAATTCATCGTGGGTCGGACACCTGCTGCGCGTTGGGGTGAGCCAGTAGATTTAGCAGGTCCTGCCGTTTTTTTAGCTTCAAGTGCTTCTGACTTTGTCAATGGGCATATTTTATATGTGGATGGCGGCATTTTAGCGTATATTGGCAAACAACCATAAGTAAAGAACTTATAATAGTAACAAGAGACCCATAATCAGTGGAATTGTATTATGGGTTCATGATTATAGTTATAATGTAAACGCTTGCTTTTTGTTGCTGAATATTTTATCGTAAATTGCATAGTTGTTAGGTCAAAGAAGGAGGGTATCAAATGATACGTTTACACAAAAATATATTGTTCATGTTAGGCTGTTCCTTGTTGGTGGGGAGTTTCTCGTATGGAATGAATAGTAAGAGCTTTGCAGAAGAGGGAATAGAAAACAATCAAACGTCGAATAGTTTTTATGAGTCGGATTTTACTAAGCAAATAGGTGATTGGCAGGATGTTGTTGGAAAGTCTGATAAAGTGATTGGCAGCAATGGTTTGACTATTGGAAATACTAAACAGGGAACAAGTCTAGAATCGGTTTCCCTAAACAAAAATGCAGGAGCTAGAAGTGCGGGTGATTTAGAATATACTTTTTTATACGAAGGACAAACGAATTTTGGTTTGGTTTTCCGTGGTGATGTACAAGACTCAAAAAAATGGCAGTCTTTCGCTTATACCCGCGATGGCCAGTGGCAATTAGGGCAACCAGGAGGTAAATGGCTCACTAATATCACTGGAGCAACATTGATTTCAGGACAACGCTATAAATTGATGATTCGTTATGAAGGGAAAAGTATTAAAGCCTTTTTGAACGATCAAGTCTTGTATGAAAATAATGAAGTGATTTATCCCAATACCTCCGCTTCTATTGATGGCGATTGGAATGGCTACTCAGGAATTCGTTTGTTTGGAAACTTATCAAAATTGAATGTATTGTCAATGCGTAGTGGGGAGGTAGGAAGTATTCCTGTTGAAGAGGGAACAAATGAATATACTAGTTTAAAAGAAAAATGGAAAAGTCAATTGGTCTCTGAGCAATATGATGCAACAAACACGACCGTTGTTCAATATGTTCAAAAACTTTCTGAAGAAGCGGAGCAATTATATCAAGCGTTAAATAAAGAGCCAAATCGAACATTTCTGTGGCCTGTTGAACAAGGAAACACCCCTTCCGCAGATTTGACGACCCAATTTACTAAATTACAGAAATTAGCGTTAGCCTATGGTACCAAGGGGAGTGTTTATTACAAAGATCAGCAAATTGCCGCAACAATCGAAAGTGGTCTCGATTTTATGGTCACTAAAAAAGGTTATGATGGAAAAAAATATCATGGCAATTGGTGGGATTGGCAAATCGGTGTGCCGCAAAAATTTGTTGGGATTTTAATGATCCTTGGAGAGAACATCTCACAAGCGAAGCAACAGCAATATACAGCAGCAATGAGTGGCTATGTGCCAGATCCATTTAAGCAATTGTATACAAAAACCCAAGGGAATTTTGTCGATTTAGCATTTATCCCAAATTTTGTGACCTCGGGAGCTAACCGGACAGATCTTGCTCAAACCGTTTTAGCATTGGGGATTTTACAAGAAAACGAAGGGAAAATCAGCCAAGCATCCAGTGGTATCGTAGAGGTGTTCAAACTTGTGAATAAAGGCGATGGCTTTTATCAAGACGGCTCATTTATTCAGCATAATAATATTCCCTATACAGGTTCATACGGAAATGTATTGATGAAAGGTGTTGGACAGATTTTAGCGATCACTAAAGATTCTAAATTTGAAATGGCACCAGATATCGTGCAGTCATTCGTTGAAAATATTGACAGGGCCTTTATTCCTCTGATCTATCAAGGAGAAATGATGCCAGGCGTCAATGGTCGCTCAATTTCTAGAGCACCTGCTAAAACGAAAGCCGGCTATGGTTCCACTACACTTTATAATTTATTAATCGTATCCAAATTTGCTCCAGCGGACTATCAACAAAAATTCAAAGAAGCAGCTAAATATTGGATGAAAGAAAATCCTACGTATTACTTAACCAATGCGAGAGATTATAATGATTTGCAGATGACGATGTCATTATTAGATGATTCACTGATTACTGGGGCTGCATTGCCGTTTATTGGTACGAAAATGTATGCTTCTATGGATCGCTTTGTCCAAAGAACACCAAATTACCAGTTGGGATTGAGTCTGTATTCTAGTCGGATTTCATCCTTTGAAGCAGGGAATAAAGAAAATAAACGTGGTTGGCATACAGCAGATGGTATGATCTATTTATATAATGATGATCAGGTTCAGTTTAATTCAGCATACTGGCCAACTGTCGATCCGTATCGCTTACCAGGCACCACAGTTGACACTATTCCTTTAAAAGACGAAATCTCATCTTTTACTACTGTTACGTCAAAAGAAAATTGGGTTGGTGGGGTAGCGCTGGATGATCAAGCTGTTGTAGGGATGGCACTAAACAAAACCGGTACAAAAAATAATGGTACGGTATTGCCGATGAATGTTCAAGGGAAAAAATCATGGTTTGTAATAGATGGACAAATTGTGGCGCTTGGAGCGGGTATTACAGGGAATACCACAGCTTCAATCGAAACGATCGTAGATAATCGTTTGTTGAATGATGACTATACGTATCAAGTCTTATCAAACAACGGCCCGATACAAGAGACCAAAGAAAGTAGTGCTAAAGAATGGTTACTTTTAAAATCTGACCACCAAAAGGCGAATATCGGGTACTATTTCCCAGGGAATACTACAGTGGATGTGATCAGTGAAGTTCGTAAAGGCACCTATGCTGATATCAATGAAGCTTTTCCAAGTAATGATGTTTATATAGGAAACTATCGGAAGTTTCTTCTTAATCACGGGAAAAATCCTACGAACGAGCAATACGCATATGTAACACTACCGGGAATTGATGAAGCAGGAATGAAAACATATGCAGCAGAAAAGCCAGTAACGATTTTAGCCAATTCAGCAGATATCCAAGCGGTAGAATTAAAAAAAGCTCATTATTTAGGTATAAACATCTGGAAAGACACCGGCGGCAGCATTTCTGGCATCACTTCTAACAAAGCTGTGTCGTTAATGCGCAAAAATAATGATGGCAAGAAAACTTACGTATTATCAGACCCTACTCAGTCAAATACTGTGATGACGGTCAAATTACCAAAGGATTTCACTAAAATTTTGACGTTGAGTGAAGGAATCACATATGATGAAGCAACAGCAACTTTCACAATTCATTTTGAAAATTCAGGTGGAAGTAGTAAGCAAATTATTGTAGAGTAATAGAATATCAATTGCGTTCATCTTAGACTTCTTGTGTTCTAGAGAAGCCTAAGATGGATGTCTTTTTTTTGCGTAATAGGCACTCAAACGAATAAATGGAATCCCTCCTAGCGTGATTAGCCCGAGCATAAAAAATAATTGTTGATAACCATCAATAGAAAAATAGTGAATAAAGAGAGCGCCGACGACAGGTCCTAGTGAATTACCTAGTTTTGTCAATTCCGCTAATCCAAAATAAAATCCCTTGTTGTGGCTAGGGGCAAGGGAATCAATCAAAAAGTCAAAGCGTGCACCTAACAATAATTCTCCTAGACTATTGGTCAGCGCAATAAAAAATACGGCAATAGAATGAGAGGCCTGAGGTAATAACCACAAACTGAGACAAAAAAAACTATTGCTTGCCGTGATAATCGAATAGGAAGAAAAAGATTTCGTAACTCTTAAAACAGGGAATTGTAAAAGTAAGATCATCGCTGCATTCATAGTCAAAATCAAACTATACAATCTAACGCCATCATCAAAGAGTGCACTGCTCGCAAGAAACTGTGGAACGGTTGAATTGAACTGAGCGTACGCAAAATAGGAAAAAGTGATTCCTGCGAGTAGTAAAAGATAAGGAACAAACGTTGTTTTAGTCAGTTTCGATTCCTCGATTGATTCAGAGAAAACCTTTTTCGTATTGGCTGGAGATAGAGGCATCACGAACCTATTGGCAATGCCATAAAGAATATACAGAATCCCTAATAGTAAGTAAGAACGAAGGGAATGTTTGACATGAAACAACAAGCTTAGTAACGGACCTAAAAAACCACCAATGTTGATTGCGGCATATCTAAAATTATAAACGATGATTCGTTGCTCGGGTTTGGAATGAAATGACAATGCTTTTTTTGAAGTTGGTTCAAAAATAACATAGCACAATCCATTAAGAGCATTTAGCAATAGGAACAAATAAAAAGATTCAGCAAAGTAAAAACAGGAAAAAGTGACGCCCCACAAAATTGGAATATAAGTGAGGATCGTACGGCTATTGAATTTGTCAGATAAAAAACCACCCAAAGGACTACCTAAAACATTGATCAAAGGCCCAACACCTAGAATATAGCCAATTTGAAGTGCTGAAAAATGGCATTTATTGGAAAGATAGATTGCCAAAAAAGGAGTACTCATAAATAGGGCTGTCCGAGTAAACAATGTTCCTAGTAGCAATACTTTTACTTCTGTACTTATTTTTTTCATTATGATCCCCTCCTAAATCGTTCTCAAGTATGGTACCATGATGAAAAATAAACCAGTTTTTTGTTGCGTACACGCAACAATTTCGAGGAGGACCATGATGCATTTTGGACAAACAATCAAACAAATTCGCCTGTCAAGAAGTCTTAGCCAAGAAGAATTATGTCAGGGAATCATGAGTCGTTCTAATTTATCCAGATTTGAAAACCAGCGCTTTATTCCAAGTTTTGACAAGGTTTTAAAGTTATTGGAAAGATTGACCGTTACCTTAGATGAATTTATGTATATCAATAGAGATTTCTTGCCAAGCCGCTATGAGCACTATTACCTTAAACTGATTCAAGCAGAAAATTACAAAAATAAATCAATGTTATTAGAAGTAACAAAACAAATTAGTGAGAATAAACAGGAAAGCACTGAATTTTACGAATTATTTTTACTCTCTCAACTGGCTTTGCTTGAAAATGGTTTGACAGCAGGACTAACAGTAGAGGATGTTGCGTTATATATACGTCCAAGATTATTTGATTTAGAGAATTGGTTGTTCTTTGATTTTCGTTGCTTGAATAATTTTTTGAACATATTCGAAATAGAAGAAGCTGTGTTTCTTTATGATCGAGCAATCAAAGAATTTTCGAAGTATGACGGTTTTACGAAAGAAAATAATGTGAAAATCCACTTATCTTTAAACATGGGGCAACGGATGATGGATGCTAGACAGCCTGAAAAAGCTGTCAGTTACTTTGAAAAAGCCAAACAATATGCGAATCAAAAAAATAAACTCTATCAAGAAATATTGAGTGATCTATTTATTGAAAAGATTTTGCTTGAGAAAGATAGCATTTATCGAAATCGAACGTATACGGAACTGCTCGATTTAATGACTGAATTAGGCTATAAGTCGTGGGTTCAATCGCTGACTTCCTATACAAGTTAAAGTATGGCTATTTTTTTGTTGACATTTTTCCTTAATAGCAGTAAGATTTAAATGTAACTTAGAATGTTACTAAGAGTTGGAGTGATAGACATGGCCATGTCGACGAAATTAAGTGTTGCGATCCATATCCTCAGTTTAATCGAAATCGGACCACCCGATCGTGTTAATTCTGAATTGATCGCATCTAGTGTCAATACGAATCCAGTCGTTGTTAGACGATTGATGAGCAAGTTGAAAAAAGCTGGACTCATTCATACAAGTAGAGGGGCAACCCAGACCTATTTACTGAAAAAGCCAGAAGACATATCCCTATATGATATCTATGAAGCAGTTGAGTTAGAACATGAGCTATTCAATATCCATCAAAACCCTAATCCAAACTGTCTAGTAGGCGCAAATATTCAACTGGCTTTAGAAGAGCAATATACAAGAATACAGCATAGCATGGAAGCCGAATTAAAAGAGATTGCTTTATCTGAGGTGATTCATCAAATCAAGCTACAAGAGACCTAAACGTGTCTCTTCTCTTTTTAAATTTAAATGTAACAAAAAAAGTTTCATTAGAAGAAAGGAAGAATAAACATGAAAGTAGCAATTTTAGGAGCAAATGGTAAAGCAGGTTCAGCAATTTTGAAAGAGGCCAAAAAACGTGGTTTAGACGTAACAGCTATCGTTCGTGATGCAGCAAAAATCACTGATGGTACACCTGTTCTTGAAAAAGATGTGTATAGTTTAACGACAGAGGATATCTCAGACTTTGACGTTTTGGTCAGCGCCCTAGGATTTTGGGGAGATGTTAGTGAATTTACTGGCTCAACACAACGTTTGATCGATATCTTAACCAATCAAAAAACGCGATTATTAGTAGTAGGAGGCGCGGGAAGTCTATATGTTGATCCTGAGCATACTGTACGTTTGAGTGAAACACCAGATTTTCCAGATGGGTTTAAGCCGTTAGCTACGGCGATGGGGAAAGGGCTTGATCTATTAGAAGCAGCTAAAAATGTGAACTGGACATATCTTAGCCCAGCAGCAGAATTTGATGCAGAGGGCCCAGCAACCGGTCAGTATGTTGTAGCTGGTGAAGAATTAGCAACGGATAAAGATGGTAAGAGTTATATTTCTTATGCTGACTATGCCATTGCAATGGTCGACGAGATTGAAAAAAATGCTCATCCAAATCAACGCTTTAGTGTTCATCAATAAAAATGAGGAAGAGAAGTTAAGACAAAACGTTTGGTGTTTTGTCTTAACTTCTCTTATTCTATCTAACACTATTGATAGGCTCTTGTAAGAGGAATCCAAGGCAAAAAAGATTCCTTTATTTTATAATACTTTGGGTAAACTAGGAAGGAGCATGTCATAATGGAAAGTTTAACCACAAGTAAGTTCAAAGGATTCACAACATTTGATTTAAAAATAATAGGAATTGTTCTCATGTTTATCGATCATATTCATCAGATGTTTGTTCCAATGGGAGCACCTGATTGGTTGGATTGGTTCGGAAGACCTGTTGCAACACTTTTCTTTTTTGTTAGTGTGGTCGGATTTAGTCATACAAGAAGTAAAGAGAAATATATGTTGCGTTTGTATATAGGAATGCTCATCATGACGTTGGGAAGTTTTACTTTACAGCAAATTGTCGGTTATGAAGAAGTTCAGTTAATGAATAATATTTTTCGTGATCTTTTAGTCGGAACATTGATGATGTATGGCATCGATAAAATTTCGGAGGGGCGTTCAAGCAAAACGTTTAGCAAGATAGTATTGGGGATTGTGATCATATTGTTTCCAATCATTTCATCAGGCATTTTAATGTTACTTATGTCAAATCCAAGTGCGATCATGGTAGCAGTCTGGGGTGTGAATGTTATTCCAGCACTACTATTTACTGAAAATAGTTTCATGGTCTTGTTGATTCCGTTGTTGTATTTAGCTAAAAATCACCGTTGGTTACAATGTATGCTAATTGCCTTGACTGCAGTATTTTTCTTTTTTCAAGGCTCGACACAATGGATGATGATTTTTGCTGTACTGCCTATTATGTTGTTCAATGGAGAAAAAGGACGAGGCATGAAAAACTTTTTTTATGTATTCTATCCACTGCATATTTGGCTATTGTACTTAATTTCTGCATATGTATTTATGCATTGATCGTTGTAAATAAAAAAGGTTGGTGCAGAAGTTTTTCCGAAAGAATTACTTCTGCACCAACCGTTTATTCAAGTTCCTTTAAGGATGGGATGTGACTCTTAGAGTTACACCTGTCTTCTTTTTTATTGCTTAACCAAAACATTTTGAACACGGGGTTAAGCCTCTTGCCTGTGCTTGTTCTAAGGTTGCTTCAGTGTAAGTGCCATTACCGCATTTACGATTATGATATTTTGATCCAGTAGGTGTTACTAAAATGGTGTTTCCGACAGCTTGTGTATTTGGTACCTGTGATTCGGGAGTTTGTGCAGCGGCCGCTTGGGCTTGTTGTTCAGTAGCTTTTTGAGCTTCAGCAACTTTTTTGTCTTCTTCTTTTTGAGCAGTCAAAGTTTGTTTGACGTTATTTGCTCGGTTCGTTAAATCAGGATTGCCATTAGGTAATTCTTTGATTCTTGCAATTGCTTGATTGTAATGATCATCTGTCGGTTCCTGTTCGGCTTTTTCTACAGCTTCTCGGGCAGCAGCGATTTGTTTCTCCGCTTTTTCTTTTGCCGTGATTTTTTGTTGAACCGTTGTTAGACGCTGTACCAAAGAATCTTTATTTAAAGTAGCGTTAGCAACTAGAGCAGTAGCAGAGTCTAGCTGTTCTTTTGTTTGTTTTGTTTCGGCCAATTCAACCGCTTCATAGATTGGCACATTTTCTTTTACGATGGCTAAACGCTTAGTGAAATCGGTCTGTTCCTGCGTTAAAGAAGTAATACGAGTTGAAGCTTCGTCATAATTTTTTTGGGTCGGTTTACTTTCAGCTAAAACTAAAGCAGTTTCAGCTTTTTTTAGCGTTTCTTGCTCTTGTTTCTCTTCATTTAAAAAGGCAATAAAAGCTTTTGAAGGTTTGACCTCAATGGTTTCAGCTTGATCACTATCACCGATTGACGCGACGAAAGTTAACTTTTTTGGCTGATCATCCTTCAACGTTACTTTATAAGTAAATTCACCATTTTTAGTGTTGATTTTTTCGCCATCAACAGTGATTTCACTTTGGTCATTGGTTGATCCTACGATTGTTGCGAGTCCTTGATCATTTGTTTCAATCGATTTTTCAGCGAGTGCTATTTCGGGTACAGAAGAATCTAATCCGAATGCTCCCGCAGTCAAAAGAAAACAAACACCTGTTAAAATGAAAACTTTTTTATTCGGTTGTTTCCTAATAAGTGCTTTTACGGATAAAACGCCCCCGACGATTAACCCTACAAAACTTAAGACACCAATCATTGCTAACATCTTTCCATGTTCCTCCTTAATTTGAGAGCCCAATAGACTCATTTTTACCGATAAATTAGTTCATAAGATCAGGTATACGAATAGACAAATTGTATCATATTATTATATAAATGGTAATTATTTACCTGCTTCAATGAAAAAAGTAAGTCATTTAAGCGTTGTAAAAAAAAATCCTGTGATAAAATGAAAATAGGAATCGTTTACGTATCTTATTAGAGAAGAGGAGAAAAATGAAAGCAGAAATCATAGCTGTTGGTACAGAGTTACTATTAGGACAAGTCGTCAATACGAATGCAACATTTTTATCAGAAGAATTAGCAGATCTAGGAATCGAGGTGTATTATCATACGGTTGTAGGAGACAATCCTCAGCGTTTAGAAAGTATTTTAGAGGAAGCACAAGAGCGAAGTGATTTAATCGTTTTATGCGGTGGATTAGGACCCACAGACGATGATTTAACCAAAGATACTGTTGCAGCACACATACACCATACCTTGATCCAAGATGAACAAGCACTTGCTCGACTTCATGAGTTTTTTGCGTTTTCAAAAAATAAAATGACAGAAAATAATTTAAGACAAACGCTGATGATTGAGGGAGGGCTCGCAGTGCAAAATCCTACAGGCCTAGCAGTTGGAACCTTGATCACCGAACAGGGGACGACATATTTGCTATTGCCAGGACCTCCGAATGAGTTAAAGCCCATGTTTCAACAATATGCTCGTCCATTATTAGAAGAGCTTTTCCCACAAGAAGAACAACTGATATCCAGAGTGCTACGCTTTTATGGCATTGGTGAATCTCAGCTCGTTACCGAGCTAAAAGAGTTGATCGATACACAAACCAATCCAACGATCGCACCATATGCTAAACCCAATGAAGTAACCTTACGCTTAACGGCTAAGAGTGGGGATGAAAAAGTCGGTCAACAGCTATTAGATAGTCTGGAAGCTAGTGTTATGGCTCTAGTAGGCGAGTATTTCTACGGCTATGGAGACGAAAATAGTTTAGCCAAGGTCACAGTAAAAGAATTGAAGAAACACAAAAAAACGATAACAGCTGCTGAA
Organism: Enterococcus sp. AZ101; assembly: GCF_050499005.1. Lineage (NCBI taxonomy): Bacteria > Bacillati > Bacillota > Bacilli > Lactobacillales > Enterococcaceae > Enterococcus > Enterococcus sp. AZ101. The sequence continues at coordinate 124,733 of NZ_JBMHEZ010000001.1, forward strand.
AGTTTAACAGCAGGTCTCTTCCAAAGTACGCTAGGAGATGTTCCCGGTGTCTCAGACGTTTTTAAAGGGGGATTTGTTACGTATTCTGCTGAAACAAAAGCAGCTTTTCTAGGTATTGACCGCTCGCTGCTTGAAAAAGAAGGAACAGTCAGTGAAGCTTGCGCCATTGCCATGGCTGAACAGTCAAGGATAGCAGCAGACGCAGATTTTGGTGTTTCGTTTACAGGGGTAGCAGGTCCGGATGAATTAGAAAATCAGCCAGCTGGGACTGTTTGGATCGGTTTAGCTGAAAAAGGCAAACCAACGATTGCTTTTTTACAACATTTTAATCGTGATCGTCGCTCGATTCGTCAAAGTGCTGTAATGAAGGGTCTTTCTCTAATTTTACAAGCAGTAAATAAGAAAAAATAAAAAGGCGAATGTTTGTTCGTTTTTCTCTTGCTTTTTTTAAATAAACCAGTTATGATATATTTATTGAAAAGGAATTTAAATCGTTTATATATAAGGAGGATTATCGATTGGCAGATGATCGTAAAGTGGCCTTAGATGCCGCACTAAAAAAAATCGAAAAGAACTTTGGTAAAGGTTCAGTAATGAAATTAGGGGAGAAGATCGATCAACAGATCTCAACTATTCCTAGTGGCTCTCTAGCTTTAGATGTAGCCTTAGGTGTTGGCGGCTATCCCCGCGGACGTATCGTTGAAGTTTATGGACCAGAAAGTTCTGGTAAAACAACTGTAGCGTTACACGCAATCGCGTCTGTCCAACAACAAGGCGGAACAGCCGCATTTATCGATGCGGAGCATGCGTTGGATCCTCAATATGCTCAAGCATTAGGTGTAAATATCGATGAGCTACTTCTTTCACAACCTGATACTGGTGAACAAGGCTTAGAAATCGCAGATGCATTAGTTTCCAGTGGGGCAATCGATATCGTCGTAATTGACTCTGTAGCGGCTTTAGTTCCTCGTGCTGAGATCGATGGCGAGATGGGTGCTAGTCATGTGGGGTTACAAGCACGTTTGATGTCACAGGCTTTACGTAAGCTTTCAGGTTCTATCAATAAGACTAAGACAATTGCGATCTTTATTAACCAAATTCGTGAAAAAGTCGGCGTTATGTTTGGTAACCCAGAAACAACACCGGGTGGTCGCGCCTTGAAGTTCTACGCAACAGTTCGTCTAGAAGTCAGACGTGCAGAGCAATTGAAGCAAGGTACTGACATTATCGGTAACCGCACAAAAATCAAAGTCGTTAAAAATAAAGTAGCACCACCATTTAAAGTGGCTGAAGTTGATATCATGTACGGTCAAGGAATTTCTCAAGAAGGAGAATTACTTGATATGGCTGTCGAAAAAGACATTGTTGATAAGAGCGGAGCTTGGTATAGCTACAAAGAAGAAAGAATCGGTCAAGGTCGTGAAAATGTTAAAGTCTACATGACTGAGCATCCAGAAATGGTCGAAGAAGTTTCAAAACGTGTCCGTGATGCATTTGGCATCGGTGACGGAACGGGTATTGTTGAGGAAGAACAAGCACAAGAAGAGCTTCCTCTTGACGAAGAATAATCTAGATAATAAAACAAACCCACCAAAGCTAGTATAAGCATTTTGTGGGTTTGTTTTTTCGTGTAGCGGAAATTCTGTTCCACATCGAAGCTCTTTCAATAGGAAAGGGCTTTTTTAAGTTGACACACTGGGTGACAAACATTAGAATAAAGTTGTGTGCAAAACACGTATGCAAGTAGGCATATTGATAATTGATTATAGTTTATCAGAAAACTACATGAATATTGAAAAATTGAAGATAGTACGGAGGTGGAAACAATGGGTTTAGAAATTCTCCTCGCTATCATCGGTTTAGTTGTCGGTCTTGGTTTAGGGTTAGTCGTTGCAAAATCACGTCACGAAAAGGCTATAGATGGTGCAAAGTCTTCTGCGGAAGGTATTCTTGAAAGTGCCGCTAAAGAAGCAGAAACTCTGAAAAAAGAAGCTTTATTAGAAGCTATGGAAGAAAGCCAAAAGTATCGGTTAGAAATTGAAAGTGAGTTGAAAGAAAGCAAAGTAGAACTTAAATCTCAAGAAAATCGTTTATTACAAAGAGAACAAACATTAGATCGTAAAGATGACTCTCTTGAAAAACGTGAACACTCACTGGAAGAAAAAGAAGAGAAACTTGGTGCCAAACGGCAATTAATTGATGAGCGAGAAAAAGATGTAGAAGAACTAGTTGAAAAGCAACACCAAGAAATAGAACGCATTGCTTCACTATCAAAAGACGAAGCAAAAGATATCATCATGAAATCAACTGAAGAAGAATTAAGTCATGAATTAACGGTCATGGTCAAAGAATCTGAACAACGCGCTAAAGAAGAATCAGATCGGAAAGCCAAAAATTTACTTTCTCTAGCAATTCAACGTTGTGCAGCAGATTCAGTTTCCGAAACAACAGTCTCTGTGGTTAGTTTACCTAACGATGAGATGAAAGGAAGAATCATTGGTCGTGAAGGACGTAATATTCGTACATTAGAGACCTTAACAGGAATTGATTTAATCATTGATGATACGCCGGAAGCTGTGGTACTTTCTGGATTTGATCCGATTCGTAGAGAAATCGCTCGGATGACACTTGAGAAATTGATTCAAGATGGTCGAATCCATCCAGCCCGCATTGAAGAAATGGTTGAAAAATCTCGTAAAGAAATGGATGAGCGTATCCGTGAATACGGTGAACAAGCAGCCTTTGAGGTTGGTGCGCACACATTACATCCAGACTTGATCAAAATATTGGGACGTTTACGTTTCCGCACAAGTTATGGGCAAAATGTATTGAATCACTCAATCGAAGTAGCAAAATTAACAGGTGTCTTGGCTGCAGAAATCGGTGAAGACATTCAATTAGCTAAACGTGCCGGACTATTACATGATATTGGTAAAGCGCTAGATCATGAAATTGAAGGCTCTCACGTAGAGATTGGTGCAGAATTAGCTGCTAAATACAAAGAAAATTCAACAGTCATCAATGCGATTGCATCCCATCATGGCGATGTAGAAGCAACCTCTGTTATTTCTGTCTTAGTTGCTGCAGCAGATGCATTATCAGCTGCTAGACCAGGTGCTCGTAGCGAGTCAATGGAAAACTACATCCGACGCTTAGAAAACTTAGAAAATATTTCTAATGGATTTGAAGGTGTGGAATCTAGTTTTGCAGTACAAGCCGGACGCGAAGTCCGTGTAATGGTTAAACCAGACGAAATTACAGATTTAGAAGCTGTTCGTTTAGTTCGAGATATTCGTAAGAAAATCGAAGATGACTTAGATTATCCAGGTCACATCAAAGTGACGGTTATTCGAGAAACACGTGCAGTAGATTATGCAAAATAATTAAAATGAATAAAAAAGAAGCGAGCCCTTTAAGTGTTCGCTTCTTTTTTCTGTAACAGTTAAATTAGAAAAAATTCAGAATATTTTTACTAAACTGACTATAGTATTTTAATTGCGATAACCTTAAAATTTTGTTATATTCTTTATAGCTTTTATTAAAATTGGGGGTTTTTTAGATGAAATTGAAGAAAAGTGCCTTACTAGGACTAATTGCTGTTTCAAGCATTGCCCTAGCTGCATGTGGCGGAAACGCTAAAAGTGCAGATAGTGGATCAGGCAGCGAAGAAAAAGTATTTAGATTTATTGAAAGACAAGAAATGCCAAGTGCGGATCCTTCATTAGCAACAGATGAAGTGAGTTTTGTTGCACTGAATAATGTTTATGAAGGAATTTACCGTCTAGATAAAGAGAGTAAACCTCAACCAGCTGGAGCAGCTGAAATGGCCGAAGTTAGTGAAGATGGCTTAACATACAAAATTAAATTAAGAGAAGATGCAAAATGGACAGATGATAAACCTGTAACAGCAGCAGATTTCGTGTATGGCTGGCAAAGAACAGTTGATCCTGCTACTGGATCAGAGTATGCTTATATGTTTAATTCTGTAAAAAATGCTGAAAAAATCTCTAAAGGTGAAATGAAAAAAGAAGAACTAGGGATAAAAGCCGTGAGTGATTATGAATTAGAAATTACTCTAGAAAAAGCAACACCTTACTTTGATTACCTATTAGCTTTCCCTTCATTCTTACCACAAAGACAAGATATTGCTGAAAAATATGGCAAAGATTATACAACTGCCAGCGATAAATCTGTCTACAACGGTCCTTTTACATTAACTGACTTTGATGGACCAGGAACAGATACAAGCTGGTCTTATTCAAAAAATGACAAATATTGGGATAAAGATACGGTTAAATTAGACAAAGTGGCAATCGATGTTGTAAAAGAAGCGCCAACATCATTGAACTTATTCCAAGATGGTCAAGCAGATGAAGTGCCGCTATCTGGTGAATTAGCGCAACAAATGAAAAATGACCCAAACTATATTATTTTAAAAGGTGCGTCAACATTCTATCTTGAACCAAATCAAATCGAAGAAAATTCACCTTACCGCAATGTGAACTTGCGTAAAGCGTTATCTTATGCAATCGATCGTAAGGCTTTAGTTGACCAAATCTTAGCAAATGGTTCAACTGTTCCAATAGGCCTAGTTCCAGAAGGCTTAGCAGTTAATCCAGAAACAGATGAAGACTTTGCCAAAGAATCAGGAAACGAAGTCGTTTATGATGTGGATAAAGCAAAAGAATCATGGAAAAAAGCAAAAGACGAGCTAGGTATTTCAACATTATCTGTAGATTTATTGATTGATGATACCGATAATGCCAAGAAAATGGCTGAATATCTTCAAGGTTCACTGTCTGAAACATTGGATGGGTTAAAAGTATCGGTTAGTCCAGTACCGTTTTCAGTCCGTTTAGATCGTTCAAATAAAGGTGACTTCGAAATCGCTGTTAGCGCTTGGGGTGCAGATTATGCTGATCCAAGTAGTTTCCTAGATCTATTTGTAACAGGGAACTCATACAATAGAGGACATTATTCAAATCCTGAATACAATAAATTAGTAGAAGCTGCTGCAACAACCAATGCAAATGATCCAGAAGCACGTTGGAAAGACATGCTTGAGGCAGAAAAAATTATTATGGATGATATGGGCGTTATTCCGTTGTATCAAAAAGCGGAAGCACATCTTCGTTCTGAAAAAGTCAAAGATGTTGTTTACCACTCAACTGGTGCAAAATATGACTTTAAATGGACCTATATCGAAGATTAATTAATTAAAAATTAGAATGGTATTCTACTTAAAAGAGATGAGAGCAACTTATACAGTTGTCTACTCATCTCTTTTTTGTACTTTAGATTATTGGATAAGTCTTTATAATTGTAAGAGTTGTATTTTCGCCGATAAATAGTCACATGACAAATGTCATATACATCCATGACAAGATCCTCTAACGCGCGCCCTCATAATCAGATAAGATAAGGACATAAGCAAAGGGGAGAGAAAAAATGATCACAGTCACTAAACTCACAAAAATAATGAACAAAAAAACAATTTTAAACAAAGTTTCGCTAACCGTAAATAAAGGGGAAATTATTGCCTTAGTTGGTCCAAATGGTGCAGGGAAAACTACTTTGATCAATTGCTTAACAGGATTGATCCGTCCAACGGCTGGGGAAATAAGTCTCTTTGGTACAAATCCATTGAATAAAAAAAATAAAATGAAATTAGGCGTGATGCAGCAAGAAAGCACAACTTTAGAAAATGTCAAAGTCAAAGAATTACTGACTCTTTTCCGCAGTTTTTATCCAGATCCACTTTCTCTAGAAGCGTTGTTAGAGATAACGGGATTAAATGAACATCAAAATACGTATACAACGAAACTATCGGGTGGGCAAAAACGTCGGTTAACGTTTGGTTTATCAATTATCGGAAAGCCAGAACTGCTTTTTCTAGATGAACCGACAACAGGAATGGATGTGACTAGCCGTCAACTGTTCTGGGAAAAAATCAATCAGCTAAAAGAACAAGGAAAAACGATCATCCTAACCACGCATTACCTAGAAGAAATTGAAAAAGTAGCCACTCGAATTTTATTGATGAAACAAGGTGAAATCGTTCATGATGGTACTTTAGAAAGTATTCAGTCTGAAATGCTGCAAAATAAATTGAGTTTTCAGTTGTTAGACAAACATGCCGAAGTAAAACTAGCAGATTTACCTTATGTATCAATAGTCGAAAAAGTAGAAAACAACATAACGCTATACTCGTCAAACAGTGATGAAACCCTTATAGAGTTGTTCGCTACAGAAATTAAGTTTAAGAATTTATTGATTATTCCAGGGAATTTGGAGAGGGTCTTCAACACCTTAGTCGCGGGGGAAAACAAATGAACACATTGATTGTACTGACCAAAACAGATTTAAACCGCTCTTTATTTAGGAGTAAACCATTTATCTTCTTTTCATTAGGAATGCCAGTGGGCTTTTATCTGCTATTTACTAAAGTATTTAATATGGGCGTTCCAACAGAATATATGGCTGTTTTTTATAAAGAAAGTATGATTCAAATGGCAACCTATAGCGTAATGATCAGTTCATTATTTTCCTTTTCAATGACCTTGATCGAAGATCGGAAACAAGGTGTGAAGCAGTTTTTACGTCTTTCACCTATGCCGGAGAGTATTTATTATGCGAGTAAGGTCGTAACTCAGTTTTTGATCAACAGCTTATTATTGAGCGTTATTTTTCTAGTCGGGCATTTTGTGAATGGTGTTCAAATGCCTGTCATTGCGTGGCTCACTAGTGCTGTATGGATTTTATATGGTTGTTTGCCAATCGTCGCATTAGCTACGATCGTAAGTCTTGTGAAAGACCCCAATACGGCTAGTGTACTGAACAATATGATCTTGATGCCGCTTGCAATCGTGAGCGGATTATGGTGGCCAATCAATATGTTCCCAGAAGTGATCCAAAAAATTGCGGCAGGGTTACCGACTTTTTATGCAGCACAAGGAGCAAAGCAATTAGCAGAAGGGCAGTTACCTGATGGCAAAGGAATAGTGATCATCTTCATTTATTTTGTAGGAATTATGGTATTATCAATATATCTGAATGGTCGTAAAGAAGAAGTAAAACGTTAGGGGAAAGTTATGATTGGTAAGTTTAGGTTGTATCCGAAAGAAGATGGCTTTGTTTCATTTATATGGTTGATTTTTATTTTGATTCCGATTATCGCAATGTTTCCATACGATAATTTTGATAAGCAGTTAGCACTTTTTACTTTAGGGATTTTTGTTGTAACCTATCGAAATTGTTTATTTAACGGGAAATGGTTTCCAATTTGGATGGCTTTGATGTATGGGATATCATTGTTTTATACACTATACTTTGGGTATATCTACTTGTTTATTTATCCAGCGTGGATGATCGGGTTTATTCCGATGAAGAAAAATGTCTTTAAGTATTATTATATGGCGTTATTAGGTACGTTGACACCTGTGCTGTTTAATTTAAGTAATTTACCGGAATATATGGCTCAAGATTTAAAGATCACGATGTTTGTTTATGGCTTTTTCATCTGTGCAGCACCTTTTGCGGGTCGCTCAATCCGTAAACAAGCTGAATTACGTAAACAAATGTATCAGTCTACCCAACGGATGGAATATGTGATCAAACAAGAAGAACGTTATCGAATCGCTAGAGATTTACATGATACACTGGGACAATCCTTATCGATCATGACAATCAAAACAGAGTTAGCAGGGAAGTTGTTAGATAAAGATTTAGAGTTGGCAAAAAAGGAAATCGCAGAAGTCACCGAAACTTCAAGAGGAACCCTACAAACTGTGCGGGAAATCGTTTCAAGTATGCGTCATGTGTTGATTGCTGAAGAAATGATCACGATTGAAAAAAGCTTACGGGCTGCCAAAATCATCTTATCCACAGAGGGTGAAGAATTAACAAGCGAGATTGCTACAGATATTCAAAATACCCTAAGTTATTGTTTACGTGAAAGTGTTACGAATGTGATTCGGCATAGTAAAGCAAGCCATTGTAGGATTGTTATAGAAAAAAACGCAACTGATTATACTTTTATAATCGAAGATGATGGCAATGGAATGAAACATTCTATACAGGGCAATGGATTAACAGGGTTGCGTGAACGAATCGAAAGTATCTGTGGAAAACTCGAATTTACGCAAAAAAATGGGACGAAGGTTCAATTTACAGTTCCTGTGGATAAAAAAGAGGAGACAATCAATGATTAAATTAATTATCGCAGAAGACCAAGGCTTACTCTCGTCTGCTTTGGCGACGATTTTAGGTTTGGAAGATGATTTGGACGTTGTAGGAATTGCTAAAAATGGTGTGGAGGCACTAGAATTGATTGAAAAGCATCAGCCAGACATTTGTTTGACAGATATTGAAATGCCGTTGAAAACAGGATTGGATATAGCAGAAGAATTACAGTATCAGAAGCAAAAAGTGATCATTTTGACCACGTTTGCTAGAGAAGGCTATTTTGAGCGTGCGGTTAAAGCAGAGGTATCAGGATATCTGCTAAAGGACACCCCGACAGATGAACTGATTGGAAATATTCGAGCCGTGATGCAAGGGAAAAAATTTTATTCGCCTGAACTTGTAACAGGCTTGTTTTCCCAACAAGAAAATCCTTTGACAGAACGAGAACAAGAAGTTTTACTGGCAGTTGGAGAAGGATTGTCTTCTAAAGAAATTGCAGAGAAATTATTTTTGACTGCCGGAACGGTAAGGAATTATATGTCTGAGATTTTGAGTAAATTAGATGCAAAAAATCGAATCGAAGCGGTAAGTATTGCAAAGGAAAAAGGCTGGATTTAACTTGTAGTGATAAAGAAAGCACATAGATGGAAGAGTATTTCTAATGATTGTTTGTAACACTTCGATCATCAGATTTTCACTGGATGACCGAAGTCTAAACTTACTTCTCCTTCTCAAAATTGAAATGAATCCACCAAACAACTCACAAATTCCTCATAAGAATCGGCTTTTAATAGCGAATCAATCGTTTCAGGATTATCCAACGATTCAATAATCAAATTGAAAATCTTTCGAAACTCCTTACGCTCGGACGTATTCATGGCGATCATTACGATGATTTGGACATATTCTTCGTCCCAAAGCATGGGTTCTTCATTGATCACAAAATAAAGCGACGTTTTTAAGGCATTCATCTCCATCGAATGAGGCATAGCCAAACCATTGCCAAAACTTGTGGAGGACATGTCTTCACGTCGAAGGATTTCCTCCTCAAAAGTCTGATTTACCCGCTTTAAATCAACCAAGTGATTCGTCATGTGATGGATTAGTTGATATTTGCTTTCATAGTGCCGATTTTTTTCAAATAACTCTTTAGAAAAATACTGTTCAATCACTTTTTTCATTTTTAGTTGTTGTTTCCCAAAATTGATTTTTTTGATGGACTTAGTAAGAATGTTTTTGTCTCGTTCATTGAAAAAAGGTGTTATCTTTACATAATCAACCGTATCAGGCAACGGAATACTTGAAATGATCAACTCCTGATTTAAATTAGAGATAGGCGCATCCACTTCTGTAATGATTTTCTTCAAAGTCAAAGTATCATCAAAGGACGCTAAAATCTTTTCGGAAAGGTCAACGTGCATATCGTAATAACTAGGACAAATCAAGGTAGCAAAGATTTTGCTTTGATTGATTTTTGCATGCTCAAAATAAGCCCCAATATGAAAAGCTAAATAAGTAATTTCATCTTCAGCAATTTTAGACCCTAAGTATTCTTCTAATTCATTTGAAACAAAAACGGCTAAGTCATAGACTAAAGGATAGTTTTCTTTAATTTCTTTCGTCATCGGATTTAAAGCTACCTGTTTTTCACGATTACGGCTTAATAAATTTTGCAGATGCAAAGAAAATTTGATAAAAAAGTCCTCGTCATCCAATGACAGTAAAAAAGCGTCATTGATCTTCTGCAAAATTTGATGGGCTAATTGAATACTTTCATCAGCAATATAGTCTTTTAAATCTTCTTTGATTTCAGCGTAATTCAGTAACGTCGTTTTACTTTTTAAAAGGATCGTCATATAAGAAATTTCAGTTTCTTTCAACTGGATATCATAAGTATGTTGGATGTAAGTGGCGATGGCGATAGCTGAGCGATGCTCTGCAGCAAGGCGTTCATCGATTTCAGAGACAACGGTATGGATAGTTTGATTGTTGTCATAGATTCGTTCCATTGCGACTACTATGTGCAAGATAATGCTGTTTAGCGTGTATCCATTGATATATAAGTTATTTTCATTAAGAATTCGCGTGATCATCGTTTTCAAGGCATCTAGATCATATCCATAAAAGGATGCTTGAATGGTTGCTAGGTGCAGAAATTCAGCGCTCGTTTCATGATAAAATTGTTCTCTGATCCAGACTCGTTTTTGTTCTTCTAGCCCAGTTAATTGAACCGTGTTTTCATGGTTAACAATTTTTAAGTGAAATTTGCTCAGTTCATTGTTGGCTTTACTGATCGTCCGTTCTAAAGTGGACAAGCTGACAAAAAGTTCTTCGGCTAGATCGTATTTATTGATCGGTGTTAATAAATAAATCAATTTTTCAGTTAGAATTTTTTCCCTGCTTGTTTCTCTTGTAGAAATGGTTTGAGTTTCAGTCTTAGCAATATAATACCCTTTTGATGTTGCGTGGATCAGCTTTTCAGTAACGTGTTCATTGATTTTTTTGATATAGTTTTTGATTGTTCTAGTAGAAACAGCAAAGATTTGAGCTAATTGGCTAGAGGAAGTGAGACCGTTTATTTGAAGATACTTTATTAATTGTTCTTCGGATAATTTTTTCATTTCATGCCCCTCCACTGTCTATTTCAAGATACATATATCTTGTTAATGATTGGCTTCATTATATAGTTTTAGACTAAAAGCCACAAATCAACCTTTTTCACCGTAAGCGTTTACCAGTGAAAAAAGTTGGCTTGTGTTCCTGTGACAAAATCGCGATAATTTGGGTGTGAAGTACAGAAGGAGGAAAATAGGATGACAAAGAAAAATATTTTATTAGTCTGTGGTGGCGGAGCATCTAGTGGCTTTTTAGCGCAAAGTATGAAAAAAAGTGCGAAGACACAGGGACTGCTGGTTACAGTAGAGGCCGTGGGCGATTCTGAAATCGAAGATTATATCGACGAAAAAGATGTAGTATTGTTTGGACCGCATTTGCGTTATATGGAATCGGAGTTAAAAGAAACGATGAGTGAATTTGATTCAATTCCGTATGATTTTATTCCAGATGCTTATTATGGGGCGCTAGATGGCGAAGGAACACTGAATTTCGCCTTATCTTTGATAGCGAAATAGACTAAACTATTAGGTGGGAGAAAAATGAAAAAGATTATTGATTGGATGACGAATGTCTTTGCACCGAAAGCGAATAAGATTACGAAAAATCCTTGGATTGGTGCAATTCAAGAAGCAATGACAACGGTGATGCCGATGATTTTAGTCGGCTCATTAGTAACAATTTTTGCCATTTTTGAAGAATATATTCCAGGTTTTCCAGATATTTGGCCAATTAGCAGTTTTAGTTTCGGCTTAGCTTCTATATTTGTTGCTTTTTTTATTCCCTATCTACTTTTGGAGAAAAAAAAGAAACATAAGTTAAAGAAACAAGCCGGAATGATTGGGATCGCGTTTTTCTTAATGCTGGTGTTTCCAACATTTAACGATGAGGGTGAGATTATCATTGAATTTGCTAAATTAGGTTCTGGGGGGATGTTTGCAGCAATTGTTGGGGGATTGTTTGTAGCATTTGTGATGGATAAGTTTTCTAAATTTAGTTTATTTAAAGAAGATACTATCATGCCGCCATTTTTGGTTGAAGGATTTGATAGTATTGCGCCAACATTTTTGATTTTGGGAATCGGTTGGGTGGCAATGTTCATTTTTAATATCAATCTATATGAAGGGATTTATTGGGTTTTATCACCGCTAGTCAATATGTCTCAAAGCTTCTGGGGATTTGTGTTGATCATGTTTATTCAAGCCTTTCTGTATTCATTTGGTATTAGCAGTTGGGTCTTGGAGCCTTTGTATGTACCGATCGGACTACAAGCAGTTGGGCAAAATGCAGCGGATCTAGCACGAGGAATTGATCCATCATTGATTTTAACGAATGAAACGTTACAAGGCTGGGTTTGGATCGGTGGGGCAGGTTCTACCTTGATGCTCTCGGTATTCATGCTATTTACAAAATCAAAGCGATTACGGGCAATTGGAAGATCATCGATTATTCCGTCACTATGTAATATTAACGAGCCGTTAGTCTACGGTGCACCAATCGTTTTTAATCCTATGCTGATGGTTCCAATGTGGATTTCAGGAATTGTCGTGCCGGCAATCACGTACCTGTCTTTCCAAGTTGGTTGGGTCAGTATTCCGACAAAACCATTTGCCTTATGGTATTTACCAGTAGGGATTCAAACTTGGTTGATCAATGGAGATCTGAACGGATTAATTTTGTTAACGGTTTCTTTGGCTGCAACAGGAGTTATTTACTATCCATTTTTGAAAGTATATGACAATCAAATTTATAAAGAAGAATTGCTGAAAGTGGAGGAATCTTAGGATGACACAAGATGAAATAAATGAAGTAGCGATGCAAATGATCTTACATGCCGGAAATGGGCGTAATTTGATCAAAGAAGCATTAGAAAAAATGGATGAAGATTTCTTTGTGGAAGGGGAAGCGCAGCTGAAAGACGCAAAAAAAGAATTAAATCTAGCCCATAATGCTCAAACGAAAGTCGTACAATACAGTATGGAAAATCCTGTCGACATCAATTTACTCTTTACCCATGCACAAGATACCTTGATGACCATTTTAAGTGAATATAACATCGCAAAACAATTGTTTAAACTATACTATAAAATCAGTAAAATTGGAGGTTAAGAAGATGCCTTCATTTCCAGAAAAATTTTTATGGGGAGCATCCACGGCTGCTTATCAAGTAGAAGGAGCTTATTTAGAAGAGGGGAAAAGCCTATCTGTCGTCGATGAAAGTATCGCTCCTGAATATGCAGATACGAGTATTGCCAGTGATCACTATCATCGCTTTAAGGAAGATGTCAGTTTGATGAAAGAACTGGGATTGAAAGCCTATCGCTTTAGTATTGCTTGGACTAGGATTTTACCGAATGGGAGAGGACAGGTGAATCAAGCGGGGGTCGATTTTTATAATGAATTGATCGATGAATTAGTTAACAATCAAATTGAACCGATTGTAACAATTTACCACTTTGATTTACCAGTTGTTTTACAAAAGGAGTATGGTGGATTTAGTTCAAGAAAAATTATTCCAGATTTTATTGAGTATTGTCGTGTATTATTTGAATTATTTGGTGATCGGGTCAACTATTGGTTGACGATCAATGAGCAAAGTAATATGTTTTTACTCCCTTACTTGATTTCATTTACTGAAAATAGTGATCAATCCAAGCTGAAACAAAAGTATGAAATGAATCACATCATGACGTTGGCGCATGCGAGTGCGGTTAAACTATGTCATGAGCTTTTACCAAATGCCAAAATTGGTCCGGCGCTGGGAATCTCACCGATCTATCCTAAGACCTGTGATCCAAAAGATATACTAGCTGCTGAAAAAGCCGAAGAATTACGAAATACCTTCTTTTTAGAGTTGTATTGCAACGGCCGCTATTTACCTACTATGCAAGCATATATGCGGGGAAATGATTGTTTGCCAACTATTGAAGCAGGAGATCTAACACTGATCAAAGAAGGAAAATGTGATTTTCTAGGGATCAATTATTATGATAGTAAAACGGTTGAGCATGTAACGGAACAAGACCGTACAAAAGAGCTTGTAATCAATAAAGACGGTCAGGCGGGAACAACTGAAAAAGAAGTGGTTGAGGGAGTTTATAAAGGATGTAGTAATCCGTATTTAGAGCGGAATGATTGGGATTGGGAAATTGATCCGATCGGCTTGCGCGTTACCTTGAATCGTATTTATCAACGGTATCAACTACCACTGCTGATTACAGAAAATGGGTTGGGCGCAATTGATACACTGACTGAAGAGAAAAAAATCCATGATACTTATCGCAGTGATTATTTGAAAAAGCATGTAGAACAAGTTTGTTTCGCAATTGTTCAAGATGGGATAGAGATTTTTGGTTTCTGTCCGTGGTCATTTATTGACTTGGTTAGTACCACAAGTGGTTTTAGAAAACGGTATGGATTTGTTTATGTGGATCGGACGGATACTGCGCTTAGAGAATTGACTAGACATCGAAAAGACAGTTTTTATTGGTATCAAGGAGTTATTAGGAGTAATGGAAAAGTGTTGTAACTATAAATAAAAAAACAGATCAGATTCTATTTGGGGGAGAATCTGATCTGTTTTTTTGAGTTAGCGGGTATTCTTTAATAGACAAGGTCACTCTATAGCTGAGAATCTCCCGGTTAATTCTCACTAAAAATATCTGTCACTTTCTTCCCCAACGAAGTAGCAATATTAAGCGCTAGAGAATCAGAAGGTTTGTATTTTCCCTTTTCTATACTTTGAATCGTTTGGATCGAAACATTTACTTTATTCGCAAGCTCCTCTTGAGTTAGCTCTTGACTGGTTCTAGTTTCTTGTAAATTATTTTTGTTTTTGATTGTTTTTTTCATAGAATGCTCCTCTCTTTTTTATCGTTATTTTTGGTAATAAATAGTGAGCGTAAAATAAAAACAGTAAAATTTAATTATAAAATATATACTAAAACGCTCTTTTTGTGTTATATTTAGTACGTAGCATTAAGCTGCACCGAAAGAAATTGCTTTCTTTCCTAATCGACTTCTAGCATGAATAACTTCCCCAAATTTCATGATTGCTAGGAGTCGTTTCATTCAAGTCACATATGCTCATACTAAGGTTGCAAAAACTGTTTTCTTCTAACAGATTGTCTAATAGAAAAGACTTGTTGGGGACAATAAATGCTACTTAATATATAATATCAGATATTTCAATGTTTACAAACATATTATTCGACTATTTGTTAAAAATGAAGGATATTTCTTGTACTATTTTAGTAAAAAAATGAAATGAAGTGTAAAGCTAGCGCCGGAGCTGTTAAAATCGGCTAAATAAAAATACTGTTTTAGTTATATTTGCAAAAAATATTAGTACTTGCTCTTACTGTTTTTAACTTTTCCACGTTAGGATCAATGCCCGCCTCTTCCTTTCCTTGCCAAAAACCTCTATAATAACGATAGAAATTAAAAGAGAAGAGGAAGTTTTTTGCGTATATTATTTATAGGAGATGTCGTCGGTTCACTAGGACGTGACACGATCAGCACGTATTTACCAAAATTAAAGAAAAAATATCGTCCGCAGGTAACGATTTTGAATGGTGAGAATGCAGCCGCAGGTCGAGGGATCACAGGTAAGATCTATAAGAAATTTCTACAAGATGGTGTAGACGTGGTTACTTTAGGTAATCATACTTGGGATAATAAAGATATCTTTGACTTTATCGAGGATGCCAAAAAAATGATCCGTCCAGCGAATTTTCCAGAAGGAACACCTGGCCAAGGGATGGTATTTGTCAAAGTCAATCAATTAGAGTTAGCAGTCATAAATATGCAAGCACGTGTTTTCATGGCAGATATTGATGATCCATTTCGCAAAGCAGAAGAATTGATTACAGAAGCTCGCAAAAGGACGCCATTGATTTTTGTTGATTTTCATGGAGAAACCACTAGTGAAAAGCAAGCGATGGGATGGTTTTTAGATGGGAAGGTCAGTGCTGTTGTGGGGACCCATACGCATGTGCAAACCAATGATGCACGGATTTTACCAGCAGGGACAGCTTTTTTAAGTGATGTTGGGATGACTGGACCGTATGACGGTATTTTAGGCATGAAGCGTGGACCGATCATTGAGAAATTCAGAACAGCGTTGCCGAAACGTTTTGAAGTCGTTGAGGAAGGTCGGAGCTTGTTGTCTGCTTGTGTGATCGATATCGATGATCAAACAGGTCAAGCCAAAAAGATCGAACCGATCCAAATCAGTGATGATCGTCCGTTTGAAGAATAAACCGGAGATATTTAATGAACGATAAGGAGTAGCGGCTCTATCGTTGGAAGGATGAACAAACCACCGTAAGCTTCTAAAAAAATGACAGAAATTTCATATAAAATCAAGAACCACAAAGAAGCTAGTGCTGCGGTGCTAGTAATCAGGCAATTTGGATAAATTGGTTGTTCTGCCTATTCGGGGCTTCATTTACTGGATTTTACCAGTGGATGAAGCGCCTTTTTTTACTCGTTTGTAGTTGGAAGGAGAAGATACCAATCAATAAACGTAGGAAAGTTCGGGTGAAAGAATTGGATCATCGTATAAAAGCCAAACAAGACAATTTAGAAAAATAAGTAAAAGCAAACGGCTTGAAATCACGTGGATAGTAATGGGATAAAAAGAGAGAATCCTTCATTTTAGCGTTGCTCACCAACGCAAGTAAAATTCAAAAAATCCCATACTTTTATCAAATTTGTCCGTTTTTCAGGACTCATTCGACAATTCAAATTCTTTCCCACGATACTATTGACTCTTCCAATATCTTTAGGTTAGAATAAATTTACAACATAAAATAAAAAAGGCGCCCTGTCAGAAGACGGTAATCTTCAAAACAGAGCCCTGTATTATCAGCCAAAACTAATAATACAAGTTGCCTCGTCAATAGATTTCATTGACTAACCTTATTGTACTAAAAGTAAGAAGAGATTTCCAATCTTTTTTACTTACTTAATACTGTTAGTGGATGGTTATTTAACGAACGCTTCATGGTATTAGTAGCTGACTAATATCATTTTTTTGTGTTTAACATCAGGTAATTAGAGCGAAAAACAAAATAAAAAGGCACTCTGTACAAGGGCGGTAACCCAAATACAGAGCCTCATATTATCAGCCAAAACTAATAATATAAGTTGCCGAAGTCAATATTTTCATATCAACTCTTTTATTTTACTCAATTTTTGTAAGAAATACTAGTGTTTTTTACAATTCTTGTGTAGGTTGAGGCAGTTGATGGTTATTTGTTGCACTTTTGCGCGGTATTAGTTGGTAGCTAATGCCGTCTTTTTTCGCTCTTTTTATATATCGTAAGCACCTTTCTCTCCTTTCAAATACGACTCCTTTCGTATTTGCATTCTACCAACTGGTGCTTACGATCGGGTATCTTCTGAGTGATCGCTACCAGACATTTGTCATTCAATCAAAAAAGGCAGCTGAGTCAATGCGTACACAATAGGACAGAACAAACAGAACCAGTAAATAATTTCCAACCCGATTGAATGATAAAATGTCCCGTTCTACTCTTAAGATAGCCGTACCCTTAATACTTGATTTGGCGGAAAATCAAGTATTGAGTAAAAAATGCGCAAGCGACCAGAACTTGCGTATTTCAAGCAGTTGCTTATCGTATTGTCACAACCAACCATTTTTTGCTATCACATGATAAGTAGCTGCTTGTTTTTATCCATTTGACTATTTTCATCGAATCTCTTCTAATTTTATGGACGAATTCTTTCACAATTATACCTCCATCCTCTCCAGCAAAAAGGTTAGCTTATCCACTCTATCTACAGATTGAATATTCCTACCATCCAGAATATACGAGCAATGACAACTGTTGTTCTTTCTTTGTATCTACTTCTTTTTACTCTTGGATGAAAATAGATATCTTCTTGTGGTGCGCTATAAAATGAACGTATTTATACTGTATTATGAGAGGAGTTGAACGCTTGTCAGAAACTAAAAATGATCCGCAACAAGCTAGTAACATTGCCAGTGGTTTCGTCATGCCATTTGCTACACCCTATGCAGGAAGTAGCGAGTCTTTGTCTATCTCAGATGGGGCTGCATCAAAAGATATTACAACCATTCTTACACAGACAAAATCAATCATGAGCACATTTGAACAGAGCTTAAAAACGGATGCCGATAATATTCTATCGATCAGTGCAACATATGAACAAGCCAATCAGGCTTTAGTAGATGTGGTGACGCATGGATAAAAAAAGAACGATGGCGGATGTCTCAAAACAAGTATCGGAGCTAGAAGACGAGAAACGTTCTAGTCAAAAAAAGAAAAAATTGTGGGAAGAATACCAAGAACATTGGGCGTACCTACAACGAGAAGAACAAGCAATACTGGAAGAAGTAGCGTATTTAAGTCAAGGAACTGTCGCGATGAATCATGCGACACAACAACTGACTTATTTTGAAGAAGAACAACGCTCCTTTGCACGAACGTTTGATTCTATCGATGAGCACTTTGAGCAGAAGGAAAAAGAATTTTATGCTCGAGAAGATCAGCTGACGGAAGCTTATTACGATGCGAAGAAGCAGGAGGAGGCGACCGATGACGAAATTTAACTATTCAGAAGTCCAAGGTGTCTTTACAAGTTCTCAATCGGATCGCGTCGCGTGTTTAGCTAATTTTTCGATGGTGGAAGCAACAGTATCAGAATTTAGTGCAACAGGTGCCTTAACGGGACCAGGTTGGGATTCAGCCAAACAAGCACTCGCCCCATATGCAATTGTAACCAAGGCATTGTATAATTATCATTGTGACTTTGGCGAAACCTATACGGCCTTCTTAGCGGATTTTGAAGGAGAGGTAGGCGAAACAGGAAAAACCTTAAACACGGAAGAGCTAAGACAGCTACAAGACAAGCTGAATCATATTCAGCAAGAGAAGCAGGATTTGTTAGAAAAGATTGCAGGAAATATAGCACTTGAAATTCTCGGTGGCTATGGCGTGATGGCAAAAGATTTCCAACTAAACAGTACAAAAAAAGAAATTGAACTGCTTGAAAAATATGAAACATTTGAAAATGCTCATGCAGGAGATTTTACAGCGATCGTCTCAACCGGAGGAGACGTGGCAGCCGCATTGAATGATTTAGGAAAAAGTAAATCGTTTAACGCAAAAACAGGAACATATACGTATTCCGATCTTACAACTAAGAATTGGTATGCCAGGTTAACGAAGTACAATGAGGATAGTCCATCGCAACGAATAGAAATAGTAAAAACCGACAAATATGGCTATGGCTTGAAGGTCTATCTAAACGGTAAGTATAGTGAACAAGCCTCAGCGAACCTGATATATGCCCAATCGAAAGAAGGCATGAAGAAATTAGGGATTGCATTAACCAACATGGCTGGAGAAATGACTGGAATGTATAGTCTCTATCGCCTATTCACTGGAACAGATCCCGTCACAGGAAGCAAAGTAAGCCGACTAGAAGCAGGACTGTGGGTCGCATTATTATTACTTCCACAAGCAAAAATGGTAGAAGCAGTCAAAACATTACGAGCAGGAGATCGGGCCTTGGCAGGAGCCGACTTAACGGAAGCGGATCTAATGATACTAAGTAAAGCCGGCTATTTTGATGATGTTGCTAAGATTAATAAGATTGAGAAAGCCAGTGGAGCTAAATCTTCTGGAGAAGATATATTTAATTATACAAACAAAGTAAATGAGCATATGGCTAATCCTGATAGAGCAGTTCCGGCTCAAACGTTGAAAGAAGCGATCAAAGGTGGTACTCCAATGCCTGACCCCAGAGGGTCTAGCGCAACAATGTATTATAGTGAAATTTATATTAATGGCAAGAAATATAATTTTGAAGTGCTTTATGATAAGGCAACAAACACTATTTATCACTTTAAATATGACAGAAGACCATTGGGTCCATTGCCGGCAGTCCCAAAACAATAATACTGGAGGAAAACTATAATGACAAAAAAAGAGCAACTATATTATTTATTAAATGGTCTAAATGATGGAGAAATAGAAATTAACAATTTTACAAATCAGTTTATGAAAATTTTTGATTTAGAAATAGATTATGATGAATTGTCAAAAAAAGAATATATAGTTTTAGGAAATGTGTCTGATATGTCAGCTAGATTTTCTGATAATGCAGAAGATTTGAAATTGCCTAATGTGTACTATAGCGAAAAGAAAATTAGAGATGAAGTATCTCATGCTTTAAAAGAATTAACGTAAATCATATTAAAAAAAGGCACTTTATCACAGGACTGGTGATCAAGTGATAAAGCCTTGAATAGTAAGGTCTAAACTCACTAATCAAGTTGCCAATAGCTAACAAAAGCTGAATGTATTTATTGTATAGAAATTCAATGTCGAAAAAAGAAGCGATTCAATTCTATCGTTTCTTTTTTTATACTATATAATATTAGTTCTCCGCCCTGAGAAAGCCAGTGGGGCTAATCAGAAAGTTAGTTCTGAACTCGAGAGCCCTGTATTAGATGGTCAACGAGTAGGAAGTGGAGCAACAGTTGATGATGTAAACCCAATTTGGGGGAAAGACCAGAAGGGAAGACCAGTAATAGAAAAAGAATTTCCGCATGTTCCAAAAGAACATGGATTTCCTGATATTGTTGATAATTATCCAACTGTTGCAAATGAGTTTCCTTTAGTTGGGGGAGATGGAGTTAATAGGAGATTTTTCCAAATTGAAGGAAGTAACAATGGGAAAACAGGTGTTTTTGAATGGATTGTTGAGCCTAATGGTAATATAAGCCATCGAAGATTTATAGATGGTGGAGTGTTAACTGGAAAACCAAATCAAGTACCTAAAAAATAGAAGGAGAAAATAATGGATTTAACGAGTTTTAAAGAAAAAAAAGTGAATTATAATTGGAAAACTATCTATGTTGGAGTTATTCAAAAATTTTTTGAGCCCAAAGTGATTTCTGACTATGCAATAGAATTAATGGAGCTTGGAAATGATGATGATTTTATTAATGGATTAGCATGGGGAGTAGAACCAAATGACTTACAACAAGTATTATTTGAATTAAAAAGTAAATACTTTCCTAATTTAGAAGAAGACAGTAATGATTATAAATTAGAAGAAGAAAAACTTAGATTTATTTATTTATCTAAATTAAATGATAGTATTAGTGATGAAGATGATTTGCTAAACAGAATAGCAGAGTTCTATAGTAATAATGGTTATCCAGAGGAAATGGCTGGATTCATAAATTATATGCCTCAAGAAATTCCTACTACAAAAAAAGGATTGATAGAAAGATTTCATGACTTTTTAGATTCAGAAAATGATAAAATTAAAGAAAAATAAAAAGGCACTTTATCACGAGACTGGTAATCAAGTGATAGAGCCTTGAATAGTAAGTCCGAGCTCACTAATCAAGTTGCCAATAGCTAACAAAAGCTAGCTATATTTAAAGAAGCGAATGAACTTTGTCGCTTCTTTTTCTAGTTTTAGGGCGTAAGTCACAATCCCGAGAAATCCAGTAGGTCTGATAATCTGTTAAAATATAATTTAATAAAATACAATAACTCGAGCCCGTCCCAACGAATTGAAATAGTAAAAACAGACAAACACGGCTATGGCTTGAAGGTCTATCTAAACGGAAAGTATAGTGAACAAGCCTCAGCGAACCTGATATATGCCCAATCGAAAGAAGGCATGAAGAAATTAGGGATTGCATTAACCAACATGGCTGGAGAAATGACCGGAATGTATAGTCTCTATCGCTTATTCACTGGAACAGATCCCGTCACAGGAAGCAAAGTAAGCCGACTAGAAGCAGGACTGTGGGTCGCATTATTATTACTTCCACAAGCAAAAATGGTAGAAGCAGTCAAAACATTACGAGCAGGAGATCGGGCCTTGGCAGGAGCCGCCTTAACGGAAGCGGATCTAATGATACTAAGCAAAGCCGGCTATTTTGATGATGTTGCTAAGATTAATAAGATTGAGAAAGTTAGTGGGGCTGGTGTTCCAAATCCAGATTTGGGGGTCGTTCAATCAAGAGTTAATATAGCAAATGGAAGAACGAGATTTACTCCAACTAGACCCTCGACAGGAAAACCAGTATCAGCGGGATTCGAACATGTGCTAGATGGACATTTTAACCGACCTATTGCGAATAGTCGTTCTATTTTTTCTATAACAGCAGATAAATTGAAACAGGTATTGCAATCTCCAAATGTTGTGAAGTCAACAGTTATAGATATGTCTGGAGGACAATACAAAAGAATTGTAGACACCGGTGAAATAATTGGAAATACAGCATTAAAACACGGTGGTAATCCTACTAGCTGGATTGAAGTTATTACGGATAGGGCAGGAAATCTAATTACTACTTATCCAGTTCCAAAACCTTAAAGGTATTATATGGAGGTAAAAATGAGCGAAGAATTGATTAATGAAAAACTATTAAAAGATTATTACGAAATTTTTAATGATTCCGAAAAATTGAAAGATTTTTCTAATTATTATAAAGCGTTAGTACAAATTGTTAAAAAGTATCCTTTAGAATTTACAGATGAAGTTAGAGACGAATGGGGATTAAATGAACTTCTTAGTATTGAAGAAAAGAAGTATATAGTTGACAAGCCTGATATTTGTTTAAATATGGAAAAGAAACGACTGGTAAGAAATTATGAAAATATTGATACGTTAGCTATGGCTATTAGAGATACTTTATGGGATATGGTTACTGTGTATTCAGGAAAAGACTGTCCAATAACTCCAAATGATGAGTTGAGATATATTAAAATAGTTTATGAAGATAATTCTGATAAGATACTTTTAGAGTGTGCAGGATGTGGATGGACAGAGGATATTGATGGAAACGAGTATACTGGACCTGTTGGAAAAGTATTTCCTGTTAATAAAGAGGAAATTGAAAATATATAAAATAATAAAAAAGACACTTAACTATCTGATTGGAGTCAGATAGTTAAGCCTTGAATAGTAAGCTCGAACTCACTAATCAAGTTGCCAATAGCTAACAAAAGCTAGCTGTATTTAAAGAAGCGAATGAACTTTGTCGCTTCTTTTTTCAGTTTTAGGGCGTAAGTCACAATCCCGAGAAATCCAGTGGGTCTGATAATCTGTTAAAATCTAATTTAATAGAATACAATAACTCGAGCCCGTCCCAACGAATAGAAATAGTAAAAACCGACAAATATGGCTATGGCTTGAAAGTCTATCTAAACGGTAAGTATAGTGAACAAGCCTCAGCGAACCTGATGTATGCCCAATCGAAAGAAGGCATGAAGAAATTAGGGATTGCATTAACCAACATGGCTGGAGAAATGACCGGAATGTATAGTCTCTATCGCTTATTCACTGGGACAGATCCCGTCACAGGAAGCAAAGTAAGCCGATTGGAAGCAGGACTGTGGGTCGCATTATTATTACTTCCACAAGCAAAAATGGTAGAAGCAGTCAAAACATTACGAGCAGGAGATCGGGCCTTGGCAGGAGCTGCCTTAACGGAAGCGGATCTAATGATACTAAACAAAGCTGGTTATTTTGATGATGTTGCTAAGATTAATAAGATTGAGAAAGTTAGTGGGGCTAATCAAAAAGTAGTAGAGGAAATAACCAATCCTGTTTTAGAAGCTCCTAGATCTGGAAGCGGACTGAAGGTTGATGATATTAAACCAGTTAAAGGGAAAGGTTCTGTTTATGATATTGACCCGTTAACAGGAAAACCACCTACAAAACAAACTCAAATTATTATAGATGAATTTCCTAATGTTCCAAAAGCACATGGTTTCTCTGATATTATTGATAATTATGCTGGTTTAGCAGAAGTCACGGATTTAGGTAATGCTAAATTATATCAAATTCAAGGAAGCCAAAATGGTGTTATGGGACGTTTTGAGTGGATAATTCAAGACGGAAAAGTTACGCACAGAATGTTTGTCAGAAATCCAGAATTGAATGGAGTGCCTATAAAATAATGAATTATATCGATGAATTTAAAAAAAATAATATTCCTTTTTCTTGGAATGAGCTTAAAATAGGTAGATTTGGTTATTCAGAAAACGAATTTTATTTACAGGGTATACTTGATGATGAATTTGTAATGAAATACACCTTAGATTATCTATCTAAAAATGAAAATGAGGAAAATTCGTATGTGTGGGAGCTTGGAAGTCTATTTTCACCATATGACGAGAACGAAATATATAAGCTTCTTGATTTAATTGAAGATTCTAATGAAAAAGATTTGGTGTCCTATTATAGATGGCGGTGGATTTTAGTCAATAATCTATTGAAGAAAATCTTAGATAAAGACTATGTAAATGCTTTGTTAGAAATTAGTGAATTCTGGCTTGATCTGAAATCCCCTTTCGATATGCCTTATCAATATCAAGGTGTGGAAAATGAATTAACCCCACAAGAATTTTATACTGAGGAACACTTATCTAAAGTTATTTCTGACCATAAAAAATGGTTGGAAGATGAAAAAGAGAAGTTAAATTAATAGTTATCAAAATAAAAAAGGCACTTTACTATCTGATTGGAGTTGAAGAGTAAAAGCTTGAATAGTAAGCTTTAAACTCACCAATCAAGTTGCCAATAGCTAACAAAAGCTAACTATATTTAAAGAAGCGAATGAACTTTGTCGCTTCTTTTTTTAGTTTTAGGGCGTAAGTCACAGTCCCGAGAAATCCAGTGGGTCTGATAATCTGTTAAAATATAATTTAATAAAATACAATAACTCGAGCCCGTCCCAACGAATAGAAATAGTAAAAACCGACAAATATGGCTATGGCTTGAAGGTCTATCTAAACGGAAAGTATAGTGAACAAGCCTCAGCGAACCTGATATATGCCCAATCGAAAGAAGGCATGAAGAAATTAGGGATTGCATTAACCGACATGGCTGGAGAAATGACCGGAATGTATAGTCTCTATCGCCTATTCACTGGAACAGATCCCATCACAGGAAGCAAAGTAAGCCGACTAGAAGCAGGACTGTGGGTCGCATTATTATTACTTCCACAAGCAAAAATGGTAGAAGCAGTCAAAACATTACGAGCAGGAGACCGGGCCTTGGCAGGAGCCGCCTTAACGGAAGCGGATCTAATGATACTGAGGTTAAAATTTTGGAAGATATAGCATCTAAAATTAAAGACCCAAATATTTCTGGTAAGATAGATTTGTTTACAGAATTACCAGCTTGTCAAAGCTGTACAAATGTCATATTAGAATTTAGGAAAAAGTTTCCAAATATAGAACTTAATATATTTACAAAGTAGGTGGAAAAATGAGCGAAATCAGTTATTTAGAAGCAAAAGAATTAACTTTAGAAGATTATGAAGATTTTATTGAAGATGAAGGGTTTAGTCCGAGTCAAGCAATAGCCGCAACTTTTGAAGACTCTGTATTAATGATGAAAAAAAGTCATAAAGTTTACGTATCAGTTATGATAAATCTTTCAATTTTAAGTTTAAAAGAAAATTTCATACCAGATTATTTATTAGAGAGAAAAGAAAATCTATCTAAACTCGAAGGCTTAAACGAAGAGGAACAATCAGCCTATAATTGGGATATTAATGCTTTGAATCAATTATTAAGTAATCAAACTTTTGAGATTGATAAAGATGAAGAATACAGATTAAGAGTGAACATGCTGCTAGGGTAATACTCCAAATGAAAAAATTGGATTTTTAATCTGCTATTTTGCTAGACTCTGAGGGTGAAGTAGAAAAGGTTTGAAAGAACAAATTCAAATGTTAAAACACACGGTGGGCATGTTATGTTGAAAAGGCTCTAACAAAAGTACATGCCCAATCGAAAGAGTGAATGAAGAAATTAGGGATTGCATTAACCAACATGGCTGGAGAAATGACTGGAATGTATAGTCTCTATCGCTTATTCACTGGAACAGATCCCGTCATTGGAAAAAAGTGTGGAGCAAAACAGATTTAGTGTTTTGTTCCACACTTTTTTTAGTTTTTCTCTTGCTATTCCTAATTTTTTGCGTATGTTATACAATGAACTCTAAAAGGAAATGGAAAAAGGAGAAAAGAATGATGGCGCAAAATCAAAAAAAGTTCAAAGAAATAATCATCAGCTTATTGTATGTTATCGTACCACTGATTTTAGGAACAATACTTAGTCTATGGCTCAAGCTATCAATTTACATACCCACAGCTACAATTTATGCAATCGTGTTGTTATTTCTCGTACCGGCTGACAATTTCTTTCATAGTAGTGTAGACTACAAAGCGAAAAGCATCAATCCTACTTACCGACCACCCACTTCAAAAATAGATGGAGGAACGAAGCGTGAGCTGCTTCATTTTATTCTGGTAGTGATCTCGTTGATCTTCTGTCTTGTGGGATGGTATCTTAGTTCTCTATAACAAAGCTAGCTGCTTTACTTTTTACGCAAACTGTTGATTCTGCTTGAATTATGTTAAAATAAGTAGACCTGTTTTACAACAAAATCTTACCCAGAATAAAGGTGTGAAATCATGAAGCCATCCATTACAGATAAAAAAATCAACGAAGAATTAACGACATTATTAGCCTTGATCGGTGAAGATGAATTGATTCAGCGTTACAAAGAATTAGAAGAAAAAGTTCAACATAACGAGAAGCTCGCGGACTTAGTAGAGCAAATCAAAGCTGCTCAAAAAGATGCTGTCCAATTTGCCCACTATGATAAACCCGAAGCAGAAAAGGCCGCAATCAAACGCGCAGATGAATTGACCAGAGAATTTGATGAGCATCCATTAGTTGTTGCCTATCGCGAGCAACTAATGGAAGCCAATGACCTCTTACAACACGTCACAGACATGATCCAATATAGAATCAACGAAGAATTAGAGAAGGAAGGGTAACGATGCCTCAAAAAACGAAAAATACACCCATGATGGAACAATACTTAGCGATCAAGGACCAATATCAGGATGCCTTTCTATTTTATCGATTAGGGGACTTCTATGAAATGTTTTATGAAGATGCTGTCAATGCCTCGCAATTGTTGGAGCTAACATTGACTAGTCGTAATCGTAACGCAGATGACCCAATCCCAATGTGTGGGATTCCTCACCATGCGGCACAAGGCTATATTGATACATTGATCGAAAAAGGCTACAAAGTAGCAATTTGTGAACAAGTGGAAGATCCTAAAACGACGAAGGGAATGGTCAAACGAGAAGTCGTCCAGTTGATCACGCCTGGAACAGTGATGACCAGCAAAGGGTTAGATGCCAAAGATAATAACTATCTGACTGCTATTGTAGAAGAAAATGGAACATTTGGATTAGCTTACGTGGATTTAAGCACAGGTGAGTTAAAAACAGCTGTGCTAACGGATGAAGATGGCGTAATCAACGAAGCTTCCGCACTGCAAACGAAAGAAATCGTCTTAGGCAGTGCTATATCTGAAACATTGCAGCAAACACTAAAAGATCGTTTGAATATTATTTTTTCTGAACAAGATCATGCCGAAGAAAATGCAGAGTTCAGTTTCTTAACAAGTGAATTGACTCAGCCATTAGAAGTCGAAGTAACTGGAAAGCTCCTAACCTATTTAACGGTGACCCAAAAACGAGGGTTATCTCATATCCAAAAAGCAGTCGAATATCAGCCAGATCATTTCTTAAAAATGGATCACTACTCAAAATTTAACTTGGAGCTGACACAATCGATCCGAACAGGCTTAAAAAAAGGCACCTTGCTATGGTTGTTAGATGAAACAAAAACAGCAATGGGCGGCCGTCTATTGAAGCAATGGCTAGATCGTCCTTTGATCCAAGAAAAACAGATCCAAACGCGCCAAGAAATGGTTCAATCCTTACTAAATGCCTATTTTGAGCGAGTTGATCTGCAGTCGACCTTAACGAAAGTCTACGATTTAGAACGTTTAGCCGGTCGCGTTGCTTTTGGAAATGTGAATGGTCGAGATTTGATTCAATTGAAAACATCCTTAGAACAAGTTCCACTAGTTCGTGAGCTGATCGTTGGGATCAATCAAGGCGAATGGAATGATCTATTAATTGACTTGAATCCAGCGGAAGATATTGTAGAGCTGGTCAATCGAGCAATCAATGAAGAAGCACCGCTTGCAATTACAGAAGGAAACATCATTAAAGACAACTACAATGAAAAATTAGACGAATATCGTGATGCTATGCGTCATGGCAAACAATGGTTAGCTGAACTAGAAGCCAAAGAACGCCAAGAAACAGGAATCAAAACCTTAAAAGTTGGTTTTAATCGAGTATTTGGTTATTACATCGAAGTGACGAAATCGAATCTAGCCAATTTAGCAGAAGGCAAATATGAACGAAAACAAACCTTGGCAAACGCTGAACGCTTCATAACCCCAGAGTTAAAAGAAATGGAAACCTTGATTTTAGAAGCGGAAGAAAAATCAGTTGATCTTGAGTATCAATTATTTTTAGAAGTGCGTGAACAAGTCAAAGCGAATATCGAACGTTTGCAAAAACTAGCGAAAACAATCAGTGCCGTGGATGTTTTACAAGCTTTTGCGACAGTCAGCGAAAGATATCAATATGTTCGACCAATTCTGAAGAGCAATAGCAAGGAATTGCAAATCATTGAAGGACGTCACCCAGTAGTGGAAAAAGTTTTAGGACATCAAGAATATATACCAAATAGTGTCCGAATGAGCAAAGAGAACATCATTCTATTGATCACAGGACCGAATATGTCGGGGAAAAGTACGTATATGCGTCAATTGGCGTTAACAGTGGTCATGGCTCAAATCGGCTGCTTTGTTCCCGCTGAGTCAGCTGAGCTACCAATTTTTGATCAAATATTTACACGAATCGGTGCATCTGATGATTTAATTGCAGGTCAAAGTACCTTTATGGTGGAAATGATGGAAGCCAACCAAGCGTTAAGGCATGCCACACCAAACAGTCTGATTCTATTCGATGAATTAGGCCGAGGCACCGCAACTTATGATGGTATGGCATTAGCGCAAGCAATCATTGAGTATATCCACCGAGAGGTCAAAGCAAAAACGCTGTTCTCCACGCATTATCATGAATTAACGGTGTTAGATGAAAATTTGCCCGGCTTGAAAAATATTCATGTCGGTGCCGTAGAAAAAAATGGGGAAGTTGTCTTCTTGCATAAAATGATGGACGGACCAGCGGATAAAAGTTATGGTATCCATGTTGCCAAGATTGCTGGCTTACCAAGTGCATTATTAGAACGCGCAGCAACAATCTTATCAGCGTTAGAAGCAGAAGAACAGCCACTCAAAACGGTTGAGTACTCAAACGAAATCAATGAAGATACCGAACAACTTTCATTATTCAAGGAAGTATCCACCGATGAATTAGGCGTGATCGATACCTTGAAAAAAATCAACCTATTAGAAATGACACCAATGGATGCTTTAAATAAGCTGCATGAATTACAAAAAAGAATTTAAATTTAAAAACTGAGCAAGGAGACGATCGAATATGGGGAAAATTCAAGAACTATCTGAACAGCTTGCCAATCAGATCGCTGCTGGTGAAGTAGTAGAACGTCCTGCATCAGTGGTCAAAGAACTTGTAGAAAATGCGATCGACGCCGGCAGTACCCAAATCGATATCTTTATTGAAGAAGCAGGGCTAAAGACAATACAAGTCATCGATAATGGGGAAGGAATTGCGAAAGAAGATATCTTAAATGCGTTTAAACGACATGCAACCAGTAAGATCCACACAAGAGATGATTTGTTTCGCATTCGTAGTTTAGGGTTCCGCGGAGAAGCCTTACCCAGTATTGCTTCTGTATCAGAAGTGACGCTTGAAACAGCCGTTTCGGATGAAGAAGAAGGTAGTTTTGTCCAAATGAAGGGCGGAAAAGTCGAAGAACATCGTCCTTCTGCCTTAAGAAAAGGGACTAAAATCACAGTCGCTAATTTATTTTTTAACACGCCTGCCCGCTTAAAATACGTCAAAACGATCCAGACAGAATTAGCCAATGTTGGAGATATTGTCAATCGCTTGGCATTAAGTCATCCGACTATTGCATTTCGCTTAGTTCACGACGGCAATAAAATGATGAACACAGCCGGTAATGGAGAGTTGAAACAAACGATTGCGGGGATCTATGGAATCGGCACAGCCAAGAAGATGCTGAAAATCACAGCAGAAGATTTAGATTTTAAACTGACAGGGTATGTTTCGTTGCCAGAAGTCACGCGCGCTAGTCGAAATTATTTATCGACGATCATCAATGGTCGTTATATCAAAAATTTTGCATTGAACAAAGCGATCGTGGAAGGCTACGGCTCGAAGTTAATGGTTGGCCGTTTTCCACTAGCAGTATTAGAAATTGAAATGGACCCTTTGTTAGTGGATGTAAACGTTCATCCCACCAAACAAGAAGTTCGTTTGAGCAAAGAAAAGGAATTAATGGCTTTGATCAGTGAAGCAATTCGCGAGGTTTTGAGCCATGAACAATTGATTCCCAATGCGGCAGATAATCTTGGCTTTAAAAAGAAAGTGGAACTGCAAGCAAAAGTCGAGCAAATGGAAATTCCTTTAACGGAACAAGAAGCCTCAGCCCAACCTATCAGAAAACCAGGGAGCTTAGGCTATGATGCGATGAGCGGAAATTTTTTCGTCAAAGAAACACCAGCAGCATTTTCAACCCAAGATACACAAGCTGAAAAAGCAGAACCACAGACAGAACAGCCAGTAGACAAAGAAGCGTTGATGGCGTATGCCTTCAGCTCACCTTATGCTGAAAAGCAAGACGCTGATGATACCCAATCAACAGAACAAGAACCAGAAGTGACAGTAGAAGCCCAAAAACAAGCAGAAGCGACAGCTATTGATGCACAAGTTTATGAAGAAGAATTAACTCTGCATCCTGAATTTGATTTTTCAGCAACCGGTGCGCAAAATGAACTAAACAAAGCCTTGAATAAGTTGTCTGATGAACGTCCTAAAGAGCGTTTTCCAGAATTAGACTATTTTGGTCAAATGCATGGTACTTATCTATTTGCACAAAGCAAAGATGGGTTATATATCATCGACCAACATGCGGCGCAAGAGCGGATCAAATATGAATATTTTAGAGAAAAAATCGGTGAAGTAACCAATGATCTGCAAGAACTACTGGTGCCAATCGTGATCGATTATCCAAATAGCGACGCCCTAAAGATCAAAGAACAAAAAGAAACACTAGAAGAAGTAGGAATTCATTTAGAAGATTTTGGGCAAAACAGCTTTATTGTTCGTTCCCATCCGACTTGGTATCCTGCAGGCGAAGAAGAAACGATCATTCGAGAAATGATCGATATGTTTTTGACCACAGGATCAGTCAGTGTAAAAAAATTCCGTGAAGCAACTGCAATCATGATGAGCTGTAAACGCTCGATCAAAGCGAATCACTACTTAAATGAACAACAGGCGAGAGTGTTGTTGAAGGATCTGCAAACATGTGAGAATCCCTTTAATTGTCCTCAT
This sequence comes from Enterococcus sp. AZ101, assembly GCF_050499005.1. Classification (NCBI taxonomy): domain Bacteria; kingdom Bacillati; phylum Bacillota; class Bacilli; order Lactobacillales; family Enterococcaceae; genus Enterococcus; species Enterococcus sp. AZ101. Next base: position 156,009 of record NZ_JBMHEZ010000001.1, read on the forward strand.
GGTCGTCCGGTCTTGATTCATTTTACGAATTCAGATATGGAAAAAATGTTTAAACGAATCCAAGATCCACATTAAAAATAAAAGGAAGAAGGTTTTATCCTAATGACAGTGATCCTTGCCTCTCAATCTCCTCGCAGACGTGAGCTGCTGAGTCGAGTTATTTCTGATTTTAAAGTGGTGCCAGCTGACATCAATGAAGAGGTCAAAGACTACTTCACACCAATGGACTATGTATTGACGATGGCAGCCCAAAAAGCGATGCATGTGGCAAAGCAATACCCTAATGATTTAGTGATTGGGTCTGATACAATCGTAACGATCGATAATGATATATTAGGAAAACCGACTTCTAGAGAAGATGCTTTTCGGATGCTTAGACAGTTGAGTGGTAGAACGCACAAGGTCTACACTAGCGTTGTCTTGATGAAAGATGATCAAGAATCCTCAGCAACGGTTCCAGCTACAGTAGAATTTTATGAGCTGACGGATGAAGAAATCAATCACTATTTAGATACAAAAGAATACCAAGACAAAGCGGGTGCTTACGGAATTCAAGAGCAAGGTGCGTTATTGGTGAAAAGTATCCAAGGCGATTTTTATTCGATCGTGGGTTTGCCAATTGCGACTTTAAATCGTATGTTGGCAGCATTTGATTAGTTACAAACAAATGAAAGAAGGCAACCAAGCAATGAAATGTTCACAAACAAGAGCGATCCAAACACATATCATCACGTATCCCTATTTAAACTTCCATAAGACCCTATTTGGGGGACAATTAATGGCCTGGTTAGATGAGACAGCGGGTATTTCAGCCGTTAGAGTTTCAAGAGCGGCAATCGTGACCGCATCAGTAGATCATTTAGATTTTTTGGCGCCATTGAAAGCTAGTCACTCTGCATGTATCGAAGCGTATGTATCAGGGGTCGGTACACGGTCAATTGAGATATTTGCTAAAATAATTGGAGAAGATTTATTGACGGGTGACCGTTATTTGGCAGGTACTTGTTTTATGACATTTGTTGTACCTAAAGGAGCTAGTTTACCGGAGAAAATCGAGCCTGAAACGAAGGAAGAACACTTTATCTGTCAGGGCTACGAAGCAAGGAAGCAAGTTAGGCAAGCAAAACGACAAGAGAGTCTTGCTCTTGCCAGTAATGTCGATTTAGATATTCCTTGGAACTAAGAAAGAATGAAACACTGATTTTCTAAACAGGAAATGAGTGTTTTTTTCTCAATGATGCTATGATAAGACTAATAAAAAAGTAAGGGTGTGATTTGTCATGGAAAAACCATCAAAAGAAGAATTGAAAAAAAAGCTATCTGCTATTGAATACGCTGTGACGCAAGAAAATGCGACTGAACGACCATTCACAGGGAAGTATGACGACTTTTACCAAGAAGGTATTTATGTTGATGTAGTTAGTGGTGAACCCCTTTTTAGTTCAACAGACAAATACGACGCAGGGTGTGGCTGGCCAGCGTTTACTAAACCAATTGAAAAGCAAGGAATCAAAGAAAACGAAGATGTCTCGTTAGGCATGCGGCGTGTTGAAGTTCGTAGTAAAGAAGCAGATTCTCATTTAGGACATGTTTTCACAGACGGACCTCAAGAGCAAGGTGGGTTGAGGTATTGCATCAATGCGGCAGCCTTACGCTTTATTCCTGTTCAAGAATTAGAGAAAGAAGGATATGGCGAATATAGATCCTTATTTGAATAAAGTGAAAGCTTATCTAGGCAGGTGAAAACTGCTTAGATAGGCTTTTTTTACTATTTCGCAGTAAAAACAAATGTTATTTCTTTATTATATAATAATGATTGCTATTTTCAGCTATATCGAGTATTATAAAAATATTCCGAAAATTAAAATTAGGAAAGAAAACAATTGTTTATTGGGGAGAAAAAGATGAAAAAAACGAATATAAAGAAATTAATTAGTGTTATGATGCTATCTACTTTAGTATTAGCAGCTTGTGGCAGCGGTGGTAAGACCGATTCAACAGACAGTAGCAACGATAGTAAAAAAGCGAGTGGGGAACAGCTTTTTAGATTGGTCGTTCAACAAGAAATGCCAAGTGCAGATCTTTCAGTAGCAACAAATACGATCAGCTTTTCAGCATTGAATAATGTGTACGAAGGGTTATACCGTTTAGATGACAAGAGCAGACCACAACCAGCTGGAGCAACAGAAATGGCACAGAAAAGCGACGATGGTTTGACATATACCTTCAAATTGAGAGAAGATGCAAAATGGTCAAATGGTGATCCAGTTGTAGCAGCTGATTATGTCTATGGTTGGCAACGGACAGCTGATCCTAAAACAGCAGCAGAATATGCTTATATGTTTGAACTAGTGAAAAATGGAGCGGATGTATCGGCTGGTAAAAAAGGCCTTGATGAATTAGGAATAAAAGCAACTGGGGATTATGAGTTGGAAGTAACATTGGAACAGCAAACACCCTATTTCGATTACTTGTTGGCATTCCCCTCATTTTTCCCTCAAAATCAAAAAATCGTTGAAAAAAATGGCAAGGACTACGCAACAACAAGTGAGGCAGCTGTCTATAATGGACCATTTACATTAACAGATTTTGATGGACCAGGAACAGATACTGATTGGTCTTACACAAAAAATGATCAATATTGGGATAAAGAGGCTGTTCAATTAGATAAAATTGAAGTAAAAGTAGTAAAAGAAGCACCAACTTCATTGAATCTTTTCCAAGATGGACAAGCGGATGATGTGATCTTAAGCGGAGAATTAGCCCAACAAATGGCAGATGATCCAGAACTTGTCATTGAAAAAGATGCTCGGACTTCTTATCTTGAATTTAATCAAAGAGACGAGAAATCACCTTATCACAATGCTAATCTAAGAAAAGCAATCTCTTATTCAATCGATCGAGATGCATTGGTTGATCGTATTTTAGGAGATGGATCAGTTGCTTCTAAAGGGTTAGTTCCAGCGGGAATGTCATTTTCACCAGAAGGCAACAAAGACTTTGCTGATGAAAATAAAAATATTTTGACTCACGATACTGAAAAAGCCAAAGAATACTGGGAAAAAGCGAAAAAAGAATTGGGAATTGATTCATTCAAGTTTGATATCGTTGGAGACGATACAGATTCTACTAAGAAAGTATTGGAGTATATCCAAGGCGCAGTGAAAGAAACCTTAGATGGCGTGGATGTAACAGTAACTAACGTACCGTTTACAGTTCGCTTAGATCGTGGTAAAAATGGCGATTTTGAAGTGATCATGGGTGGTTGGGGTGCTGATTACGCAGATCCGAGTAGTTTCACAGATTTATTTGTAACAGGTGGTTCTTATAACAGAGGACGCTACTCAAATGAAAAATATGATCAACTAGTAGAAGATTCTAGAACGACAAATGCCTCAGATCCAGAAAAACGTTGGACAGACATGCTTGACGCTGAAAAACTATTGATAGATGAGATGGGTGTTGCACCAGTTTATCAAAAAGCAGAAGCGCATATGCGTAGTAAAAAAGTACAAGGTGTTGTCGCTCATGGAGCTGGCGCAAGATATGATTATAAATGGACGTATATTACTGAATAGATGAAGAAACTGAGGATAGACTGTCACTCACAGAGTGACAGTCTATCCTTTTTTTATCTTAATAACTACACATTTTTCAAGCTACTGATTTCCTCTGATTTGTGGTAAAATAGAAACGTATGTGCGTGTAAAACGCAAGATGTGGTGAACAACAACAGTTTTTGCTTTAACCACATCGAGAAAGGTGAATTATGTACGAGTATATCATTGGTAAAGTGACCTTTATCAGTCCTTATTATATTGTAATCGAAACAAATGGAATCGGCTATCAGATTTCTGTAGGAAACCCCTATCGTTATTCTGGCAAGACGAACGAGAAAATTAAAATCTACGTTCATCAAGTTATTCGTGAAGATGCCCATCTATTGTATGGCTTTGGTGACCTAGATGAAAAACAACTCTTCTTAAAGCTGATCAGTGTGTCAGGGATCGGACCTAAAAGCGGTCTAGCAATCATGGCTTCAGATGATCATGGCGGCTTGATCAATGCGATCGAAAGTGAAGATGCTGCGTATCTAACTAGATTCCCGGGTGTAGGTAAGAAAACGGCACAGCAAATGATTTTAGACCTAAAAGGAAAACTTGGGGAACTAGAAACATCAGATGCAGCTGTGGAAGCCATGACCAAAAGACCAGATACACAATCAGCTAATCAATCATTGACTGAAGCCTTAGAGGCATTGAGCGCATTAGGCTATAGTGAAAAAGAAATCAAGCGAATTACACCAAAACTAGAAGAACTAGGCAAACAGCCAACAGATGAATACTTACGCAATGCACTGAAATTTATGATGAAACGCTAAGGAGGAATGGCTATGACAGAAGATGAAAGACTACTTTCCGCTGAAACCAGCGAAGGGGAGGAGTCTCTTGAAAAGTCGCTACGCCCGCAGTTTCTCGAGCAATATATCGGTCAAGACAAAGTAAAACAAGAGCTTACGATTTATATTGAAGCGGCCCGTAATCGTGAAGAAGCGCTCGATCATACTCTTTTGTATGGACCACCAGGACTTGGTAAAACTACGATGGCCATGGTGATTGCCAATGAAATGCATGTCAATATCCGTACAACGAGTGGACCTGCGATTGAGCGTGCCGGTGATTTAGTTGCTATTTTAAATGAACTAGAGCCAGGGGATGTTTTATTTATCGATGAAATCCACCGTTTGCCACGAATCGTTGAAGAGATGCTCTATTCAGCGATGGAGGATTTTTATGTAGATATCATGGTGGGGCAAGGAACAACGGCTCATCCAGTCCATTTCCCATTGCCGCCGTTTACCTTGATTGGAGCAACAACCCGTGCAGGTATGCTGTCTGCACCACTTCGAGATCGCTTTGGTATCATTTCTCATATGGAGTACTATGAAACTCAGGACCTAAAAGAAATCGTGTTACGTTCTGCTGATATTTTTCAAACAGAAATCGTTGAAGAAGGTGCCTTTGAAATTGCCCGCCGGTCACGTGGGACACCGCGGATTGCCAATCGTTTATTAAAACGTGTTCGTGATTTTGCTCAAGTTCAGTCAGATGGTACGATCGACCGCAGTATTGCGGATCAAGCATTGACCTTGCTGCAAGTTGACCATCAAGGATTAGATTATGTCGATCAAAAATTATTGAAAACAATGATCGAATTATATGGTGGCGGACCTGTTGGATTGAGTACCTTAGCTGTGAATATCAGTGAAGAGACTGAGACCGTTGAAGATATGTACGAGCCTTATCTGATTCAAAAAGGATTTATCAAGCGGACACCAAGAGGACGAATTGCAACGGCACTTGCCTACGAACATTTTGGGTATGAGTCTTATTATCAAGAATAATCTATTCAACACTCAATTTGTTTATTCAAACATGAATAAACAAATTGAGTGTTTTTTATTGGCAATAAAAAATAACTGTTCATTAAGACGAATTAGTTGTTTGCTACAAAGATAGAAACTATACTAAAAGAAAATAAACGCAAGGGCGTGGAGAAAATGCAAGAATTATTTGATCGAAAAGTAAAACTAGTTCCAGCAATTGTTTCGTTAGTATTATTAGGAGGTGCATTTTACTCATTATTGAATACGGCATTTATTTTGAATTTTTGTATTATTCTCATTGCAGGATTAATAGGAATGTATTTGATGTATGGTGTGGAAGGCATTAAACAATTATATTCTCCACTAAGAAAAGGTTCGGTTAAAATTATATTGATCGCCTATGTGCTAAGTTGGATAACTGCTCTCTTAGCAAAAGTTTTAGCTGGGGCAATCGGACAACCAACTGCTGCCAATCCAATCGTAGATGAATTTAGTCATGGAATAGGCCCCGCGCTTACACTCTTAGGGAAAACGTTATTCATGCTTGCAGGAGAGGAAATCATTACAACGATTCCGCTGATTTTATTGGTCCATGTAGCATTACGTTATAAAGTTGAACGAAAGACCGCTATCATTGGTTCTGTTATTTTAACAAGCCTTATGTTCGGATCACTACATTTATCGACTTATGATTGGAATTGGTTCCAGTGTTTAGTTGTGATTGGTTTGACCCGAATTCCATTTACATGGGCGACATTAAAAACGAATTCAATCTGGGCGGGCACGATCATTCATATCGCTTTTGACTGGCTGATTTTTATAGGATTCATGTTGGGGACCTTAGCACATTAATATTCTTTTACAATTGTTATGGCTATACCAATAGGTGGTATAGCCATAACATTTTTTTGGATTACATGCAAATAATATATCTCATCATAGAAGAAGTGAGTGTTTGATTAGAAAAATAATCGTATCATTTGCACAAAATATTTTATGCTCTTATAGTTAATAGTGTACCAATTAGAAAAAAATAAGCGAAAGGATGGGAATTATGGAAAAGAACACGAGAAAAAAAGGTTTTGTGTCGTACTTGACAACGCAAGATGAAGCAGGGGTAAATATCTCTTGGGGGGCAATTATAGCGGGATTAGTTTCCTTCTTTGCGATTTTCTTTACCTTAAGTTTGATTGGTTCAGCAATTGGTTTTGGGATCGTTAAACCAACATCAGATAATCCTTTAGATGGTGTGGGTATGGGACTTATTATTTGGACAGTGGTGACATTTGTCCTTTCATTATTTTGTAGTGGATTTATAGCTGGTGTAGCAGCACGTAGAGTCGGTTTAGTTCATGGTTTTTTAACATGGGCAACGAGTGTTTTAGTATTGATTGCGATTCTTTCTTATACCGCAATCGGCGCATTTTCAGCAATCGGTTCTCTATTTGGGAATATCGCTTCAGCAACAGGCAGCACGGTGGAAACTGTCGCTTCGGGTACATCCGATGCAATCAGTAAAGGCTTTGATAAAGTCACAGACAGCGTTCAATCAGTGGATACGACAGACCTTCAAGGTCAAGTGAAAAAAGTCTTGTCTGATACGGATGTAAAAGAATTACAACCTGATTACTTACAAGATAAAATGAAAGAAGCAACTGACGAAATCACAGATGCTGGGAAAGAAATTGTCAAAAATCCCGATAACTCTGATAAAATCTTTAAAGATACTGCAGATTCTTTAGAAGCCAAAGCGAAAAAAATCGGTGATTCAATCGATCGTCCGGCAATTGCAAATGCAGTAGCTAAAAATACAGATTTATCACAAGAAGAAGCAGAGCAAGCAACTGATAATATTTACAATGAATTACAAAAAGCATCGAAAGAAACACAAACACAAATTGAAAATGCTAAAACAAGTCTTGAAGATGGCAAAGAAGAGTTGGATAAAAATATCAAAGAAGCGAGACAAACAGCAGAGGATGCTTCAAACACAGTATCTAAAGCATCGATCTGGGGCTTTGTAGCGATGATTCTTGGTATGATCATCACTTCTCTAGCAGGTTTATGGGGTTCTAATTTAGTGAAAGACCCAGTGACTGAAAGTAAATTATAAAAGTATTCGACAACAGTACTCTGTAAAAAAAGGCATAGCATCGCTATACCTTCAGACTGTAAACAAACTCCTAAATTTGGAGAGTTGTTTACAGTTTTTTTGTTTTATACTAATTATATAAACTATTTTAGGATTGATTCCAATGATAAAAAAAACAATCTATTGAAGGTAGCAATTAATTTGCTATGGTAGCGATCAATGATCTTCTACAAAAAAATCACTTAGTTCGAAAGATTGACACTGCAATTCAGCTCAGTTTGATTTCATTTCCCCCATTGTAGAACCTATGTATTAGACCTCTAGTTGTCCCAGTATTGAGCCAGTAATCTTGATTAACCAATAAACAATTGTTTGTTATTCGTTCTATGAAACAGACAATTAAAGAAGTTAGCACAAATAGTACTTGTGGTTGGTTTTCAGGCTATTCTTTCGAAAATTGTATTTTTACGGAAGACCACTTTGTCTACAGTCTGAGAAGCCAGTCTGATAATCAATTTCTTTTTTGTTGTTTATGTACAATTAATAGTTTTCCTCGTTTTTTTTATACTACGTAAACAAGTGTAAATACTAGGCATTGGAATCCACAAAAGAGTTTTTATTTGTTTTAAATCAAAAAAAAAGGATAATGGATGCTTTTTGTAAGAGGAAACTATTTATTTTCTATTATTATTATATCTGTTAAATGATTAAAAACAACCCTTTTTTTAATTTTCTTCTTACTTTTTTCAAAAAAGAAGAGTTTTTAACTAGATAATTACACTTTTTATTGAACGTCAAATAAGCCGTCAATTTAGAAAGGATGAATCTTATGGCACGTAAAGGTGAAAATATTTATAAGCGAAAAGATGGACGCTGGGAAGGGCGTTATAAAAAAGGACGAAAAAAGAATGGTCAATTGAAGTATGGCTATATTTATGGACAAACGTACGCAGATGTTAAATACCGTCTCTATACCTACAAATTGCATTATCATGCGCTCATTCAGCAACAAGGAGAAAGTGGCTTTTCTTATGAAGAATGGACTATTATCTGGCTTTCCCAACAACAATCTACCGTCAAAGTATCTACCTATACAACCTATCTCTATAAGTTAAAGAAATACATACTCCCGTCAATCGGAAACTGTCCATTGAATCAATTAACGCACGAAACTGTTCAAAATCTTGTGAATAGTTGGCTTCAGTACGGTCTCAAAGCTTCAACCATCCATGTTTTGTACCAACTAGTAAAAAAAACATTAAAAGATGCGACAGAACAAAGCTATTTAAAGCAAACGCCCTGTACAAGAATTCGATTACCAAAAAAAAGACAAGTACGCGTACGTGCTATGACTAAAAAGGAACAACATGTGCTAGAAAGTTGTGCGAAGGGGCTTCCCTTATACAGAGGATTATCTGTTTTATTGGCTCTGAATACAGGACTAAGAATAGGGGAAATTGCAGCATTACGTTGGACTGATATAGATTTGAAGCAGCGAATGATTCATATAACTCAAACCTTTCAACGCGTATCGTTAGAAGGTGGAATAAAAAAAACGCAACTGCTCATGGATAGTTCAAAAACAGAAAGTTCTAATCGAGTGATCCCTATTAGCACAACGTTATATAAATACCTAAAAAAGTGGAAAAAGAAGGCGCCAGGGAGTTATGTATGCTCCAATAGTGAACTGCCGAGTGAACCTCGCTTACTGACCTACTATTTCCATAAAATACGAAAACAATGCGGATTTGAGCATCTTCATTTTCATCAGTTAAGACATACGTTTGCGACCCGTTGTATAGAAACAAACTCAGATATTGTGTCGCTGAGTCGTTTATTGGGTCATACGTCTACAAAAACGACATTGGATATTTACGCCGATTCTATGGTCGAAAGTCGAATAAAAGTTATCACAAATATGAGTAAAGCATTGCAATAAAAAGTAAAAAATACTAATCATTTGTAAATAAGTAAAACAAATAAATGTAAACGTTCTCTTTAAACGCAAAATTTTTAAATAGATAATGAAAGATACTAGACTCTACTCGAATAGAGTCTAGTTAGTTGTCGTCACTTTTATTTATACGCCGTCAATCATCGTCACAAGTAGGCACAAAGTAGTATATCTGGAGGGCTTAATGGTTATTTACGTAGTATAAAAAAAACGAGGAAATCTTTTTCAAACGTCTCTTCTATATAACTATAATTTAGTTGAAATTGGAATTAAAAGGACTTGTTTGTTTACCAACAAATAATTAAAAAGATGACATATAGAAAGGAAGAGGAAGACATGCTTCATTTAGGCATTGTAGGCCAAACAAATTTAACTGATAAATGGACACATGAGTGTAAGAATAACCTCTATGATCTTATTGAAGTGAAAGACAAAGAACAGCTCGCTTACTTAGATGGCGTAGTGATTCCAATGGGAACGACAGAGCAATTAAGTCAAGTTATTGACTGGATAATTGCTTGTCGAATCAATCCAGCGGTTTTCATTTGGGTGTTCTCCGAAGTACCACTTGAAACAGAGAAAAAAATTATGATGAGTATAGGTGCGACAAATGTGATAGCTATGCCAGAAACCTTTACGTATCTATCAATGAGTATAGAGAATACGTTCGTTCGATTAGGAAATAAATATAAGGAGAAGTCAAAAAAAGAGAAAGAGACATCACGAGTAATTCAACTGAATGAACTAAATCAGTCTGTAGTTGTAAATGAAGTAGAGAAAGAGTTGACTCGAAACGAGTACAAGGTATTGTCATTACTCTATGAAAAACCAAATACTACTGTATTATACAGCACCCTAGCAAAATCGTTGTGGCCGGGAAAGGAATTTAACATTTCACGTATAGCCAATATTGTATGCCATATACGGAATAAAATAGGAAAGAACGATACCTGTTCTATTGCGACAATCCGATCAAAAGGGTATATGTTTCGCCTGAATAACTCTTGATAAAACAGATATTGAACGTCTATGTGTTCCGGGAATTTGATTAAAAAGAGAGTATTTCAGGAGACATGTTTTTTTATGTAAGGGGGGTGATACTATTTTTTAGAAGAAACCATGTCGTACATAAGAGAGGAGGAATAAAATGAAAAGAAAAAAAACTATTTTTTTTCTAGTGGGTTTGATTGCATCATTATGTGTGTATCTATATTTAGGTGCGCCACTGATTAAAGCAGATGAAATGACTCAGTCAACTACAGAAATGGCTGCAGCTATAAAATCATCTGAAACGAGTATGTCTAAGGAAAACGGTACAACGATAGATTCCGAACAGAGTATGAAAGAACCAATTCAACCAAGAATGGAAAATATTGAAGCCTATGAACTTACTGCGAATGGTACGGGAATTGTTGCTAAAAATATAGCAAAAACGATGACAGATATCCAAGGTTACAATGGCGATATTGCCGCAATCAAACAAATGATTCTCAAAGAGACAGGTGCCAAAGCATATGGGTTATCCGGGGGATCTGTAGTGGATGTCACAGACAGTATCCAAGTATCTGACTTAAAGGGACTAGAGACCGTTTCATCGAATAATTTGCAAGAATTTCATTTAACGCTAACAGTACCGGCGACTCAGTCAGGAACAGGTAGTGCGTTGAGTAGTGACGTCATCGTATACATTGGAAATGTCGCAAAGGTAAGTAATTGGAGTCAATTAGATGCTGCTCTAATGAGCAATACGGTAACAATCGTTGATGTACAAAGTTCTATGACAAATACGGCGACTGGTAGAGCAGACCGTAATCTTTCAGACAATCGGCCCAATTATGTATTACTAGGGAATGGCTATTCGCTCGATTTCATAGGCTATTCCTATAGATGGGGCACGAATACATCCATCGTGCACAAAGCAGTAGTCGATAACGTTGACCTATATGGCGGACACTACTATGGACCTGTGACAATGTGGGATCGAAATGCCTATGGTTCAAGTATTACGTACCGCAATGTAAATTATACTGGATCACAATTGACCGCTTCTTTCCAAGCTGTTCTGCGCTTTGAAGGGAAAAATGTGATTAAATCGAAAGCTACTCAGTATACATCCTATAATGGGACAGTCCGAAATATGGCTGATACAAACCAATCTGGTTTGGAGTCACACACACTAGTATTTGCATCCAATACAGATACGACTATTGAAGCAGAAAACGGAGACGGTGTGATCTTAGGTAGCTGGTATTCTGACTGGGATACGGTCGCTACTATTCAACCGTCATTAACACTTGAAGAGAATGCCACCGCCACGATTCGTACATTAGGCAATACAGGGGAAACCAACTCTTGGCAAACAAATGGAGGAAGTATTCCGTCCGTCATCAGTGTACAAAGAAATGGAAAAATCGACGTTGGGAAAAATGCTAATCTAAATGTTGAAACGGCTGATGGTACGACACGTGTACCAGTTCGTTTGGGTTATCAGGCAGCAACATCGCAATGGACAACGAGTATCAATCTTGAAGACAGTAGTAATTTCAATGTAACGATCAATGGACCAATCAGTAACACCAATTCTCGTGCGGGATTCATGCTTCAACAAAATTCAGCAATCAATGTGGGAGATAATGCAGAGATGGTCATCAATGCCAATCAAATGACCACTGGAGCACCAGTTATTTCGATGGGACAAAATGCCAAATTTGATGTCGCCCAAAAAGGAAGTCTCGTCTTGAACAAAAACGGAGGAACTGGTCGTCTTTTGGATCTTTCAACGGGATCGAAATTCCAAGTAAAAGACCAAGGTGTGACGAAATTCACTTCTACTAATGAAGGGGCCTCTACTAGTTCAATGATTTATGGTGGAAGTGGGTCATCCTTTATCATTGGTGATAAAGGAACATTTGAGTCTGTGATAAAAGAGGGTACAGGCGTAAGGAATATGTTGGATTTTGGTAGTAACACGACATTCCAGTTTTCAAATGCACAAAAAATCGATTTGGACTCACGTGGCAATACTAACGTAAATCTGATTAATATGACGAATCCAGGTACGTTTACTGCGGATATCCAAGAGGTTTCTGCTTGGAGTAAAGCAGATGCTAGCCAAGCAACGCCAACTTTCCATTGGACACCAATGTATGGTATGTCAATCAAGTACAATGGTACTACTACAACAAGTGTAGTAGGAAATAGTATTACTAACGCTATTCAGAAAAGCTTTGTAGATAATTATCGGACAGAGAATTTTTCTAGAATTGTATACGACTATATTCCGGACGTTCTTGTAGGATTTGACCAACCAAGCGACAATAAGACACTGGAAAGTGGACAAAAACTAACGGGAACGGTCAATAATAATGCATTGATGCTCTTTTATCTTGTAACGGATGAAAGTGATCCAAGTACAGATGTCCTATTGACAGCACCTACTGTTACCTCTCCTATAGAAGGAGATACACGTAAATTTAATACGATCGCCGATAATAATGGGAAATTTACATTTGATTTACCAAGTAGTGTAACGTTAAAAGCAGGCCAAAAAATCAAAGCATACGCTTGGTTAGATGGTAAAGACAGTTATGCACTTCAAACGGTCGCAGATAAAACACCGCCCGAAGGAGAATCTGTCAACTATCAGGTTGCGTTGAACGGCCCAACACCAACTGCAGATAAATTCGTAAAAAATCCGACTGATTCCAATCCAACGCCACAAAACTTCACGTATGCATTTAATGCTGAAACGCCACAATCAACGGTCGAGGGCTTTATGAGTCAAATTGGCGAACATACAGTGAAAGTGGATTTATTCGATGAAGCAGGCAATAGGACGACCATCGTATCAAAACTTACAGTGAATAAAGTGATAGACGGTTCTGATTTTAATGCACCGTATAAGGACATTCGTGACTTATCCGATGATCAATTAAAAAGCTATATCCTTGAGCAGAGTCAATCAACGGCGTATAAAATTGTTGATGGGCAGAAAACGGATATCAGTTCTTTGATAAAAGTAACTGATTTTGGCGGATTGAATGAGACTGAAAATCTTCGGCCTAAAGCATATCCAGTAACATTGACGATAAAAGCAGCAGATTCAGGATTAGCAACAGATATCTCAATAACAATCAATGTGACGGTTGTTGACATGGATGCTGTATTACGTGTTGAATTTGTGAATGAAGCGAATCAAGTGCTTTCAGGTTACACAGTAACTATCAATACAATAGTAGGCAATACCGTAGACTTAACGACAAATGATGCCGTTCAAACCCAAGTAGAAAATGTCACCGCTGCAGGGTATGACATCGCGGAACGTCCAGCTAACGAGAACGCAATCACAATCGATAATACGGCAGTTACTGTACAGTACAAGCTGCAAGGAGTCTTAAGTCTGACATCCGTGCCCAATGCCCTTGATTTTGGAACCTTGACATACGATGCAATGACTAAACGCGTGGAAGATCCATCTTTCGACGAGCAATTAGTCGTAACGGATACACGAGCAGATGCTAAAAATGGTTGGCGTATGACCGCATCTTTATCTACACCAATGCGCAACAGTGAAGGACAAGAATTGGTTAATGCCTTGCGCTATATGAATCAAGGCAAAGAAACAATATTATCTCAGGATGCACAGGTGATTTACACTAATACTAAAGGTACAGCTGGTAGTTATGCCATCAGCGATGGTTGGGGTAAAACATCTGATACAGACGGGATAAAACTCCAAATCAATTCCTCTGATACGGTATATACGGGAGATTATGTCGGCGTCATTACATGGAAAGTGATGGCAGGACAACCATAAAAGGAGAGAGGGAAATGAACTATTCACGCATTATCTTGTTCGGCTGTTCTCTGCTTCTATGGGTGGGTACAATAGTTTCTGGACCCATTGTCCAAGCTAAAGAGGGGACTGGCGGTCAAGTCAGTACGACAGGTAAGATTTCTTTTTATGAAGAAGTGACTGAACCCAGCAGCTCTGCTCCAGTGGAATCAAGCACAGCGAAGCCGACTAAACCCATTGGGAACTTTCCTAGTACTGGGGAACAAATTCGAACGTACAGTTTGATTTTAGGCGGTATGATCCTTTTATTCCTTCTCTTACTCTTTTTACGGAAGCGTAGGAAGGAGGAGCGGGAATGAGCGTAACAAAACAAACTTTTTTACTCAGTATGGTACTAATTATCGTGCTTTTCAGCAGTACTTTCAATTTGACTGCTAACGCAACACCTGCATCGTTAAATCAATCTGGAACTGTTTCAGTTGAAGGGAGCGTAGTGACGAATCCAATCGACCCTGAAAATCCAGGAGTACCTATTGATCCAGGACCAGGTCCGTCCACAGAAGGACCACTACGTATCGACTATGCATCATCTCTGGATTTTGGCGAAAGCAAAATCAGTAAAGGTACGCGTAAGTACAATGCATTAGCACAACAGTTTTTTGGAGAAACTGGACCTAGAGGTAGCTATATCCAAATTACGGATCAACAAGCGGATTCCTCTGGTTGGACACTACAAGTTAAACAAGAAACACAGTTTACCAATCAGATTATTCAAAATAAAAAGGAACAAGAACTCAAAGGAGCCGTTCTTTCCTTAGATAAAGGATGGGCGAATTCTAGCGGCACGAGCGAAGCACCAACGGTGACGCGTGAAACGATTGCGTTGAATTCTATCGGTTCAGCCTATGAAGTAGCGACAGCACGAGCTGGCAGCGGAAAAGGGGTTTGGACCATCGCATTTGGAGCGTCAGATACCAATACGAATAATCAACCACATACCTTGAGCCCTGTAGTGGATGCTTCAGGCAAACCAGTAATAGACCGCACCTACAACAAACCGGTCTATCATAATTCAGCAATCACTTTAACTGTACCAGAGTCGACGGTTATTTATCCGGTCGAATATCAAACGGAGTTAACTTGGATATTAGCCAAGTTGCCTTAATAGATTACACACATTTTAGGAGGAAAAACAATATGAAAGCAAGAAGTCTTTGTACAACAACATTAGCAGCAATCTTAGGAGTAGCGGTGGTAGGAACAGCATCCCCTGCTTTGGCGGCACCAACAGAATTAAGTTCAACAGGAAATGTAACTGTAGAAGAAGGAACAGCCGGTGGTGGTGACCAAGGAACGGTCGATCCAGAAAATCCTGACCAAACATTACCAACACCAGATCCAGACTCTCCAGGAGAAAATACAAACCCAGATACTGGTTCCCTAGTGATTGAAAAAACAACAAATTTAGACTTTGGAACAATTAAAACATCAGCGAATACTGTAACAAGTTTTGCGAAACCAATGAGTTTTGAAAGTGGTGCGAAAACGCGTGGCGCATACGTACAATGGGCAGATGTTCGTGCGGGAGGAACATACGGTTATACAGTGACCGCTCAATTATCAAGCCAATTCAAAGATAGTACAGGAACAAACGTATTGACAGGGTCAACAATTGATTTCAGTAATGGAATAATTGCTGCACAAGGCGACAATACAAATACAGTACCATCAAGTGCACAAACTGCTTTTCAACTAACGGAAGCAGCGAATGATGCCAAAACAATCGTAACGGCAAGCAAAGATAAAAAAGAAGGTAAAGGTCGTTATGCAATGGAATTTGGTCAAAGTAAAGATTCAACTGTGGGTGTCGCAGGTACTGATGCGAATTCAGTGAAATTAACTGTTCCAGCCGCTACAGCTTCAAACATGGCAGCAACAAATTATACTGCAACAGTCACATGGAAAATTACTGCTGCACCAGCTGCAGAAGAAACACCAGAAGTAACGCCAGAAGGATAAGCATGATCTTCGATTTTTGCAGAGGAACAAGTTTAACTTGTTCCTCTGTGTACATAGAAAATATACTTTAGAATAGACGAGGTTAGTTATGAAATCACATACAGTATCTACAAAACATTGGGTGAGTATTTTCTTGAGTGTCATGGTTATTGGTCTCTTTTTTTTACAAGCAGTTCCTAGTTATTCCGCTGCTGAGAATCCAGCAGGTGCTACAGGTTTTACCTACAGTATCACTTTTCCCGACAATCAAGTAGATAAAGAATTAGGCTATTATCAATTAAAAATGACACCAGGCCAGCATCAAAAATTAGCAATTGCCTTAAGCAATCCCAGTGATGAAAAAGTGACCATTGATGTGAAAGTCAATGGAGCAAAAACCAATCAAAATGGGGTCATTGAATATGGGGAGTCTACAATCAAAAACGATCCGTCTCTAAAATTTGACTTTACAGAGTTGGTAAAAGCACCAGAATCTGTCGATCTAGCGCCAGGAGAAACCAAAAACTTAGAGTTGACAATTGATATGCCGGAAACCAGCTATGATGGCGTTATAGCTGGGGGTGTTCAATTGATGCGTGCTGGCCAAACAAATGCCGCAACAGACGGTGGAGGATCGAAAATCATCAATCAATATGCCTATGTTATTGGGATGGTTTTACAAGAAACTGAGACCAAGATAGATCCTGATTTGACTCTAAACAACGTCAAAGCTGGGCAAAGCAATTATCGTAATGCAATTTTCGTCAATTTTTCTAATGTGATGGCTGCGTATTTAAATAATATGACTGTTGAAGTACAAATTACAGAAAAAGGAAAGGAAACGGTATTATACGAACGCAAACAAACAGCGATGCGGATGGCACCAAACTCATTTATTGATTTTCCAGTCAGTATGAATGGAGAGCGAATGGTTCCAGGCGATTATGAAGCGGATATCCTAGTTACTTCAGGGAAAAAAAAATGGACATGGAAAAAGGAGTTTAAGATTACAGATGAGGATGCCAACAAATTTAATGAACGCGATGTAGGTCTGGTTCAAGAAAAAGGATTAGACTGGAAATTGATTCTACTAATCGTTGCAGCCTTTCTAATATTGATCATTCTGCTCTTTATTCTTCTACGTTTTCTTCGAAAAAAGAAACAAACCAAAGAGGACATAGCCAAAAGAGCACGTAAAAAAAAGAAAAAACAAGTAACTGAACTGACAAGCAACAAACGAAAGAAGCCAAAGAATTAATGGAGTATAGGAGCTGAAGAGAGTGTCTATCGTAGATTGGATTTTCGTTACAGGTATCGCACTAACGATCGTTGCACTCCTAGGATCCGCCTATTTTTTGGTACAGATCTTACGAACATCGCAGCAGATTCGCCGGCTACCAGTCAGACGAATAAAAAATAAGAAAAAACGACGTTTTATAGCGCGCAAACGTCAAAAGTTGATAAATAAGAGGAAACGAAGCCTTAGATATTGCCTTATTCTATTGGTAGTGACGGTTCTATTTGGTGGAGCATCTGGCTATCTTTCCTACTATCAATCAATGAATTTGACAACAGATGATTCGGATTCTGTGGTTAAAGGGTATTATCTATTGCGTGATTTTGAACAACAGATCACGATTGCTAAAGAAAAGGGCGATGACGAAGAAAAAATGCAAAAAAATATTCGGTATCTTGCTACCGCAATGGCAAGTTACGGATCGAAAACGGCAAGTACGTCTAATTCGCAAGAAGGGCAGTTGACATTGAATCGCTATTATAATGCCGTCAAACAATTAGGGATGAATGCCAGTACTCAAACCAAAAATTTTTATGGTAATGACGCTGTTGTGGACGATTTTTTAGAAGACATCAAAAAGGTACAGACGTATGAAAAAGCAGCATTCGCTTATTATAATGTGGATGAGTCTGCCTTCTCACAAGAGAAATAAATGGAGTGAGAAACGATGAAACAACGTCCGATACCTAAAAAAAAGAACACGACTAAAGTTAGTCGTAACACCCGTATACCATCTAGTGGGAAAAGACGCAGTCCTTCAAGAGACAAGCGAGTCTCTAAGCAAAAGTGGCGCAGGCGCAGGTGGCAGATAAAAGAATTCTTTCTAGCCGTGACTTTAGTTAGTATAGTAGCTATTGGAGTAAGTGTCTTCTTCATCAGCATCCTAACAGTTCGCGGTTATAGTATGGTTCCGACATTGCGTGAAGGAGACAAGGTATTAATTCAAAAAAAAACAACGTTTCGCCGATTTGACATAGTCGCATACACTGTCGGAGACGGAGAACCGCAGATTCGACGAATCATCGGATTACCAGGAGAGACAATCCGATATACTCAGGATACGTTGTTTGTGAATGAGCAACCAGTGGATGAAAAATTTTTGGTAGACGAAATCAATGAAAGTCAAAAAAATGGGCGTGATTATACAGAAGATTTTGAGCAACAACCGATTGTGATTCCAGAGGGGTATTATTTTGTACTAGGGGATAATCGACCCTATGCGACGGATAGCCGGCATTACGGATTGGTTGCGGAAAAGCGTTTCCTTGGTAAAGTGACCACACAGTTGTTTCCGTTCAATGAAATCAAAGCATTTTAAACTATAGTGAGGTCAGAATATAGGCTCCATTAATAAAAATAGCAAGTTGAAAATTTTTCTCAATTTTCAACCTGCTATTTTTGAATTAATGAGAGAATTATCCTTTAGGCTGTTGAAATAACTAAAAGAAAGTTTAATTTTAAAGTATTTATGAAATCTTGTTTAGATAATAAATAGTAACGGTTGTCTCTACTACCTCATGAAATATTAAGCATTCATCAATGAATAGATAGCGTATTTTGGTAAGTATAATGGAAGGAAGTAAACAAGATTTATGTTATCAGTTTTGAACAGCAGTCTTAGAAAAAACGAGAGATGATTTATTAAAAGCCCCTTTCCAAGAGGACCAACCATTAACAATCCCTAAAAATCCCTCAAAACCTTATATTTTCTTTCGCTTTTTTGGTATGATAAACCTATCTAAAAAAAGTGAGGAAAAAACTATGAGTGAATCACAAATAACCAAAAAAGCTATCTCATCGGCACTGATCGAACTATGCGATAAAAAGTTGTTTAGTAAAATCAGCGTTCAAGATATCACGAAAGAAGTCGGTTTGAATCGCCAAACTTTTTATTACCATTTTACTGACAAACAGGATCTCTTGCGCTGGATATATACTCACGATGCATTGATTTATCTGGATTCACCAGATATCAGTATCGACAATTGGGAAGAGCAAGCCTTAAAAATGTTAAAAGCAATCCAAGCTAAAAGTGATTTCTACTATAATACAGTTAGTTCTGATTCAGATATTTTAAGAAAGTGTTTTTCAGCGATCACGAATAGACTATTTATCAATTTATTCGATCAAATGGATAAAGAAAATCAATTGCTTCCAGAAGATAAAATCTTCTATGCTCGTTTTTTTTCATACGGATGCAGTGGTGTCTTAATCGATTGGATATTAGGTAGTTATAAAGAGTCACCGCTAGAAATCGCTACACAATTATTCCGACTAGCTAAAGACACAGAGTTTTTCTCGTATCGTTTATACGCCCAAGAAAACGAACTATTGTGACAAATTGTCCATAGTGTCTAAAAAGAAGACGAAATGGAAAGGCTATCACAAGACATTTACATGAAATCATTGTACGCTAGATTCATAAATTGAATCGGAGGGATTTTCATGAAAAAAAGACATATTGGATTAGCAGCAGCTGGTGCATTAGGCGCGGCTTATCTTGCTAAAAAAGTAGCCGCTGAAAAGAAAGACGAAAAAGTTGCAGAAGTGGAAGAAGAGATCAACAGCCGTTATTATGGAGACAAACAAGTTTATCTAATTGGCGGCGGGATTGCGACAATGGCAGCAGCAGCTTACTTGATTCGTGATGCAAACTTTAATGGAAAAAATATCCATGTGATCGAAGGCATGAAAATACTTGGTGGTAGTAATGATGGAATAGGGACAAACGAAAAAGGGTTTGTCGCACGTGGTGGTCGTATGTTGAATGAAGAAACTTATGAAAATTTCTGGGAACTATTTGCTAGCATTCCTTCCCTTGAATGGCCAAACCATAGTGTAACAGAAGAAATTTTGAATTTTGATCATTTACATCCTACTCACGCACAAGCACGTTTAGTGACAAAAGACCAAGAAATCCTTGACGCTCACACAATGGGCTTTGACAATGAAGATCGTTTAGCGATGACAAAATTATTAGCAGCTTCTGAAGAAAGTTTAGATGGTGTAACGATTGAAGAGTGGTTTGGTCCTCATTTCTTTGAAACCAACTTCTGGTACATGTGGCAAACAACTTTTGCTTTCCAAAAATGGAGCAGTGCCTTTGAATTACGCCGTTATATGAATCGGATGATTTTAGAATTTTCTCGAATTGATACCTTAGAAGGAGTTACTCGTACACCTTTAAATCAATATGATAGCGTGATTTTACCATTAAAAGCATTTTTAGAAAAACATGGGGTAGACTTTACCTTAAATGAAGACGTGGTAGATTTAGAATTTAAACCAGGTTCTGAAATCACTGTAACTGCATTAAAACTGGGAAATGGTGAAACCATCGAACTAAATGAAGAAGATGTTGTGATCATGACCAACGGAACGATGACAGATAGCTCAACAGAAGGTGATTGGAGCACACCAGCACCAAAAGTGACGGAAGAATCACGTTCTGCACGTCTATGGCGCAATATTGCCAAGAAAAAAGCAGGATTAGGTAATCCTGAACCATTCTTTGGTAATGAAGCTGAAACGAACTGGGAAAGTTTTACTGTTACTTGTCGAGGGGATAAGTTATTAAAACGAATCGAAGAGTTTTCCGGCAATATTCCTGGATCAGGTGCTTTGATGACGTTGAAAGATTCTAGTTGGTTGATGAGTACCGTTGTTGCGGCTCAACCTCATTTTAAAAATCAAGATCCTGACACGACTATTTTCTGGGGCTACGGTATTTACACAGATAAAGTTGGTGATTATGTGAAAAAACCAATGCGTGATTGTACTGGGGAAG
This sequence comes from Enterococcus sp. AZ101, assembly GCF_050499005.1. NCBI lineage: Bacteria > Bacillati > Bacillota > Bacilli > Lactobacillales > Enterococcaceae > Enterococcus > Enterococcus sp. AZ101. The sequence goes on from NZ_JBMHEZ010000001.1 coordinate 177,318, forward strand.
AAATTTTATATGAATGGATCTGTCAAATGGGCTGGCAAGCAGATTGGGATGAAATCATTAAAGATGTGGTGAATGTGATTCCTGCCTACATGCCATATATTGATGCACAGTTCCAACCACGTAAAATGACAGATCGTCCGCAAGTTGTTCCTGAAAATAGCACAAACTTTGCAATGGTCAGTCAATTTGTGGAAATTCCAAAAGATATGGTCTTTACAGAAGAGTACTCTGTTCGAGCTGCAAGAATTGCGGTTTATACACTGTTTGATATTGATAAGGAAATCATTCCTGTTACACCGTATAATCGTGATCCAAAAGTGCTGGCAAAAGCTGCACAAACGATGCTTAGATAAACTAAATTGCTTAAGAGCGTGGGACAAAACGAAAACTCAGTTTTGTTTCGCGCTCTTAATTCGAGTAAACGGCGAGAAAAAAGCAGATCCTTCGGAAATAAGCTTTTGTCTCGTCCTTTTTTTTCGTGAAAAGTAGAGTCAAAACTATATAGGGTCATTGGACTAGAAAAATCTCAGTCTTTAGATGGATGTATCTCTCAAGAGAAACAAGTACAATAAAATAGTAGAGAACGAACCAAGAGAAAAATACGAGATAAAGTTAAAAAAGATTGGGGAAATGAATCATGAAGCGTTTATTTAAAACAGTTGTATTTGAGATGAGTTTGTATTATGGGTTGATGGCACTTGTTTTGCCTTTGATTTACGCCGTTACCTATCATGTAGCTTTTATATCTGTTTTCAACGTAGAATGGTTTGCAGTAACGCTGTTCATGTACCCCATTGTACTTGTATTATCTGCAATTCGTTATAGTTATGGTCGAATGAGAAGGACAAGTCGCTTATAGATAGAATTAAAATAAGCTAGGAGAGAAGTTAACACTTCCGTCCTAGCTTATTTTGAAATATTATAACGTCAACTGTTCCATGTTAAACGCATCTGTCATCGCCTGTGTTGCTTCTTTCATCGGTGTAACAGTTTCTAATTCACCTTGTACAGCGATTCGAGTCGTAGCGTACATATCGCCACATGTAATCAAGGTGATCATTTTTTTGCCTGGAACATCATCGATCAACTCAACTCTAGAAGGATCGATTTTTTCAACATAAGTAATCTTATATGTATAAACATTATTTAAGTCAGTTGTATAAATCAATTCACCAGGTTTTGAGTATTCTAGGGGTGAAAATAATGAAATCATATCCTGTACCCGATGACTGGCAAGAGCGTAGTTTCCTTTGCCCATTTCTTGATCAGGTTTCATCGTTCCTGCACCAGTTAGTAAAACAACATTGTCTAAACCACGAAAAATCGGTAAGTTGATTTTTACATCAGGCAATGCAACTGCACCAACAACAGGTAGATTTTTATTGGCTAGCTGCGCTTTAAGAACAGCTTCGGTACTAAGCGATTCAACTGCTTCAAAATCAAAAGAAGTATCTGTTTGATTATTTTTTGCAACGATCTCAGGTGTTAACTTCTCCACTGCGTACTCTTTGCCGTTTTGTTGAATCAACCAATTTCTGATTTGTGTATTAAAAACTAAAGCTAAACCAACAACCAATAATAAAAATAAAAAGATATTGATTAGCCAATTTCTCTTTTTAGATTTTTTCTTTTTAGGGCGTTCTTTTCTTGAGGCCATATGCTTCCTCCTTTTTCTTTTAAGTGTATCATAAATCAAATTGAAACCCTAGTTTAAAATCTTTATTTTTTTCTAAATATTATTATTTAAAAGGATCCTTAAAAATAGGGTACGCGAATGCTATTTTTAGACGTTTATCCGCTATCTACTATAGATTGTTGCTCCTTTTTAACTGTTTGTAACTGAATCTTAAAATAAAAGACACAAGCTTTTTTTGCTAAAATATTGTAAAATGAAAGAGAAGACAATTGATAGGGGTGATAGAACAAATGTTGGAATTGATTTATGTACATATTGATATGACAAGTAATGCAGTATTATCAAAAGGAATCACACATACAGATTTTACGCGCTCTATTGTTCATCACCCTAAGAACCTGCTTTTACTGAACCCTTCTGCTGAAGAAGGCGAGTATGATATGCATAGTGGCTTGAAGATCATTCGTGGGCAAGAGAATGTCGAACAGTATTTCTCTATTGCTGATCGTCGCAAGATAAACGAAGAAATCAAATGGATCGATTTTTCAGATGTGACAATGCTCAAGGAATTAACGCCAATGGAAATTTCAGAGTTGCTTTACTTTGGTCATATGAAAACAAGCTTACATTCGCCTTTTTTTTATAAATTACAAAATGATTTCGTTTTTTTTGAATTTGTGGACCATATGACTAGAGTTTACTATCGCTATATTGACGAATTTTATCGTATTTTAGCTGATAAAATCACTCGGGTGATCTTAGAGAAGGTCAATGATCGCAAGACATTTTTCAAACGTGGGATTCCAGTTGAGAAGCTCGATGGCGAATTATTGAAGGAAATGAAACCGATTTTGCAAGAAGGCGTTGTTTTTTGTTTTGATCAGATGGATATCAAAGGCAAAGAATACCATATTCCAATTCATGTGGTAGAAGATTCTTTATGGAAAACCAAGAATTTCGCTTACCGAAAGGAACCCGTAATTGCTATATTGATTTATAATACAGCTAAACGGACTTGGCGTTTAATGCAAGAAGATGAATTTGGCTTTATCGAATTACCGAGACAGGCTTAACTAAAATAACAAAGAAGAGGCTCTTTACCAACATTAGTTGGCAAAGAGCCTCTTTTATTGAATTTATCCTTCTAGGCCGTGTCATCACAGATCAACTCGTTTTTTTTGGTCATCTTTACTTTCTTTATCTTTCAATGCATCTTCAATTTCTTTATGCAAGAAATAGGAAATAACCGTTCTGATCACAACTAAAATCGCTAGTTTTAAAATATCTTGAAAAGTCGGTTTGATGATCGACTCAATAATATCTGCGGCAATTAAAATTTCTAAACTAAGTAAGATATAACTACCTAGAAAACTTTTAATAAAGTTGTTTTGTCGAGCCATTACAACACGGTTTCGATCGGTACGTTCACTTTTCAGGAAATCGATACCCGCCATAATAACACCCCAAATCAAGACGACAATCGAAAAAATATTCAACGCTAAAATAAATAAGTCAAAGAAAGGAATCAAGTTGTCCATAATGTTTTGAGCTAGGTCGTGCATAGAAGAAACCTCCTTTGGGCTAATTAGTTTGGTTCGTTGTTTTTTTTGCAGAAACGATCAGCATCATTGGTCTACGCAACTCATCACGCATCTCAGTATTGGCCGCTAACATTTCAGGAGCTGGCATCGGTTCAATCAAATGAGTGAGTTGAAAACCATTGATTAACAGTCCGTTTATGTAAGTAGTCAATGTTTTATGGTATTTCAAGACCTGCTCGCCTAAGAAACTGGTTTCACGAATGCTTTCGTCGAAGTAGCGATCAACTGGCCAGTAAAGTGGCTGACCGTTTTGATCATAAATCCATTCTTGCGTTCCTTGTGCTGAGAAAATCGGATGCTCTGAGGAAAAAATAAAATCGCCGTTAGGTTTTAAACAGTCATTGACTTTTTTTGCAATTGTATCAAAAGAAGAAACATAATGAAGTGCTAAGGAACTAATCACGATATCAAACGTTTCATTTAAAGTATCAATTTCTTCCATACTCATTAAAAGGTAGCTGATTTTTGAAGAATCAGTCATGGCTTGGGCTCTTTCAATCATTCGCTCAGATAAATCAATGCCAATGACTTTTTCCGCACCCTGTTCCACTGCATAACGACAATGCCAACCATAGCCACAGCCAAGATCAAGGACTTTTTTTCCAGTGAAGTCAGGCAATAGTTTTTTTAACTCATGCCATTCTCCAGCACCTTCAAGCCCTTTTTTTGAACGAGTCATTTGACTGTAAGCATCAAAAAATGAGGGTTATCGTATTCATTTTTCATATTATGTCTCCTTTAAACCAGCGTTCATGTTATCCCTTTTATTGTAGCAGATTGTTCAAATAATACCCATAAAAGAGAATTCAATGAAATATTATTGAAAGGTATGACCGCACTGGCTAAGTACATGGATAGCTTTTTCTTTATCCCTATTTTTAATCAGAAGGTAATCAGTATTATAAGTAGATAAAGCAAAAATTGAAATTAGATTTTCAGCTAATGGATTGGCTAACTGAGTCAAAATACCAACGAGAGAAAAATCCAACTCGCCGACGACCTGGATAATGAACCAGTTACTATCAATAGATAAAGCCTCTTTTGTTTCGATGGTTGCTGTCGGTACAACAAGAGAACACTCTTCTTTGGTGTAGGTAATACTTTTGAACGTGTCTATTTTATAAAAGAAAGTGGGGATTTCAGCATGAGCAGGTAATTTTAAAATTGTATAATCGATAGAATCTAATAGCTTGAGTTGCATAGGATACCTCCATTTATTTAAAGTAGAATCTGTAGAAAAACTTGAGAACCATAAATATCAGGCAACTCACTATAAATATTTTGAAACCCAGCTTCTTTGCATAATACCTTGGTGAAAGCCTGATCTTCATTGACGATGATCATCAGTTCATCAATAGTCGGAAACTGTTGTCGGACGAAGGCTGGTAATAATTGAACCGCTTGTTGGACATAGCCATTCCTTAAATGACGATAATCAGTTGAGAGATCTTGTACTAATAAACAGTTTTTATTTGTAGAGTAAAAGCTGCCACCGTTGGCTTCATAAAGGGTTAAAAAAGCTACTAAATAGTCGCCTTCAAAAGCAAGAATAGCGTGCCGCAGTGGATCTTTTTTTATTAAAGCTGTAGCTATTTTAGGTTCACGAACGTAGCGCATTTTTTTTTCTGATAAGCAATAATTATGAATAAGTGTTTCGTGGGTATCTTCATACATGGTTAGATACATGATCGTTCCTCCTGCCTTACGTAATGTTTCTTTTAGCCGATAGGAAAATAACGATTCCTCTATAGCTAGTATAACTTTTTTGACGGCACTTGTGCAGTTGATTTATAGTATTTTTTTCATTGGGGTAAAAATAATTCCATCAATTTCCTGCTGAATGTCTGTAGGGCTAAAGCTTAGATGTTTGTAAGCTTTAATTGCGTAAGGGGAAGAGTTGAGTGTCAGTTCTGAAATATTGTGAAATGTTTGGCAGTATGTCGCAACGGTTTCCACAAGTCGGCGTGCAATCCCTTGTTTGTGATAGGCTTTGTCTACAAAAAGCAAGGAGATATGGTTTGGTAGACGCAATGCAATCATTCCTGTCATTTTTGATTCATCGGAGAAATGGGACCAAATCATCAATTCTTTGGCAACTAGTTGTTGAGTGATTTCATCAAAAGTGATAAATTGTTTGAAACGTTCGATCCCTTCATTAGCGTAATCAGGTGCTTCAAATTCTTGGAAAACTGAGTGAACAAGTGTGAGTGCTTCTTTAAGCTGAGCTCCATTTGTGGATAAGAGCGGTTTGATTCTGTTGTTCATAGTATCCTCCAATGCTTCTTTTTGTTCATTTTATCACAAAAAGATCGATTCAAATCACATGATTGGAGAAAATGCCTGTTCTCCTAGCCAATGGATGAGCGAAATGGTAGAGAGAATTGATCTTTAAATAAAAAAATTAGAGAAAAGCGCTTATGCTCCTCTCCAACTGTTTTTTATTTAATCAGACGTTTGTCATTTTTAGACAAGGTACTAACTTTTTTTATATGGTCAACAGTGATCATCCGGATTTGTTGGCTATCTTCTTGTAAGCGTAACATGATCGAATCACTTATATTCTTGGAGACGATCCATCCAGAAACTGTTTCGAATTTTTGAGAAGTCGGCACTTCTTTTAATTGTAAAACAACTAAACTTTTTTGCGCAGAAGCAACTTGTAATTTCTTAAGAATTTCTTCACGCTCTTTATTTTTACTCTGCTTATCTTTAGAGTCGTCTAAAAATGCCGAAAAGAAACTTTGGGAAGATTGGCTGATCAATTTTGAAATGCTTTTCATTGTTGATTTATGGTTGTTGTCCATTCTTCTACCTCCTTCGCGAATTTACTGCTACTATCAGACTCTGAATAATCAGGTACTACTATTCTACCTAATAAAGAGAAATAATTCAAGAAAATATGTTCGCAATGACTTTATAAATGATTATTCTTACTTGCTTTTTTCAGCAGATTCAGTAATATTAGAAGTACTGATTACGTTTAAGTAATTTGTTTGAAAGTGAGAGAAATAGCTGGAACTTTCAACTTAAAAGAGGGAGATATCAATGAAGCAAAAAATAGAAAAAAAATCAACATTACCTATTATTGCATTACTAGTAGTAGCAGCATTTGCAGGGGCTATTTTAGCCAAAGTAGCACCGATGGAAGAAGGGCATGGTTTTTCAGCATTATTTGCTGATGGAAAAGCAGATGAACCAAAAGTAACGGAGACAAGTGAGAGTTCAAAAGAACCAGAGAAGGTCAAAAAACTCACCTATACAGAACAAGTCAATGAAGATTTAAGACAAGGAAAATTTGTCAATCGAATGCCGATCGAGTTATTGTTACAAACTGATGATAAATGGAAGGCCACACCTTATGGTATGGGGAATCCTGATGGAAATACTCTAGAAATCAATGGCTGTGCGATTCTTTCATTAGCGATGGTCTCTTCTTTTTTAGATAACAAACAATATACACCACAAGATATTCTAAATTGGTCCAAAAATGATTACTATTTAGAAGGGGAAGGAACAGCGTGGTCAGCTTTCTCTGATTTTGCAATGGCTAAGGGCTATCAATTTGAAGATCTTGAAACAGATATTACTGCTGTTGAAGAACAGCTAAAACAAAATCATCCAGTCATTATTTCCGTGAAACCAGGTTTATTTACAGAAACTGGCCATATCATGGTACTTACTGGGACAAATAATGGGAAATTCTGGCTGAATGACCCAAATGATTCTGAAATTAAAGGACATTCGAAAAAGGAATTTACAGCAGATGAATTAATGAATGAAGCTTTGAATTTTTGGGCGATCTATAAATAAAAAAAAGGTGAACCAGACCAACCTTTGTGTGAGGAGGGCGGGTTCACCTTCAATCAAAAAAGAAAACGTTCTATTTATTTTGATTAAGCCATTGACATGGGATGGTTCCCACATTATACAATTGGAGTATAAGAAGGAAATGGAGTGAACGGAATGAAAATTATTATCGAAAAAGATTTTGAAGCGATGAGTGAAACAACTAAAAATATTTTATTAGGTCATATGAGTCAAGATAAACGCGTTAATTTATCTATAACAGCTGGCAATACACCTGTTGGAGTCTATAAAAGAATGGTAGACATTGTCAAAGACTCCCCAGATTATGCGAATGTTCATTATTATAATTTCGATGAAATTCCTGTAGCAGATCAAGCAGAAGGCATCACGATTACTGATTTACGTAAATTATATTTAACACCTGCAAATATCAATGAAGCAAACATCCATCCTCTAACAGTAGAAAACTATGCAGAACAAGATAAACGATTAGCGATGGCTGGCGGTTTGGATGCAATGCTGATTGGATTAGGCGGAGATGGCCATTTCTGTGGGAATATGCCGACAACGACAAGTTTTGAAAATTTGACTTATAAAATCAAAGTCACTGGAGATGAGCCTTGGTTTGTACCAGACATGATGGAAGCAGGACTAGAATTCGTGACGATGGGTCCTGTCAGTGTGATGCGTGTGAAGCATTTGATTTTGATCGTAAATGGTGAGAAAAAAGCTGAGATGGTCAAAAAGGTACTGCAGGGTCCAGTAACAGAAGAGCTTCCAGCATCCGTCTTACAGTTACATCCAAATCTTACAGTTATTTTAGACGAAGCTGCAGCCAGTGAGCTTGACAAATAAAAGAATGAAAAAAATTAAGGCGATAAAATGTCTTAATTTTTTTACACATTTTACAAACGTATGTTCTCGTGTTATGCTTAGTAAAAAAGAATGGAGTAGGATATGGAAAAAATTCGGTGTGATTGGGCAAATGGCAATGAACTAGAAGAGAAGTATCATGATGAAGAGTGGGGCACTGCGCAACACGATGATCAAAAACTCTTTGAAATGTTGATTTTAGAAAGTATGCAAGCTGGTTTGAGCTGGTCAACGATTCTGAAAAAAAGAGCGACCTTGACTAGTGCCTATGATCAGTTTGATTATTTAAAAATTGCAAAGTATGACCAAGAGAAAGTCGATTTGTTATTAGAAGATCCAGGCATTATTAGAAATAAACTAAAAATCAAGGCCACGATCAATAATGCACAGGCCTTTATGGCAATTCGAGAGGAATATGGTCGCTTTGATCGATTTATCTGGGCTTACGTAGATGGAAAGCCTATCAAAAATCGATGGCAAGATATCAAAGAAGTCCCAGCTTCTACAGAATTGTCTGATAGAATCAGTAAAGATCTGAAGAAAAAGGGCTTTAAATTCTTGGGGACAACGACCGTTTATGCGTTTATGCAAGCAACAGGCATGGTAGATGATCATTTACTTCATTGTTTTAAATGCCAGTAATGATAAAAAATAGAGTCTGGGACATAATGATGTGCGCCCTAAATGTTGTACGTGGAAAATACAATTTTTGGGGGTCACATCATTATATCTCAGACTCAAGGAATCCGTATAAACGGTGGGAGCAGAAGCAATCACTACGCTTTACTTCGATCACATCAAATTCTAAGTGCTAAAACACTAAGATTTGAAGGCTTCGAAAATAAGCTGAAATTCACGAAAATTTGAAGAGCAATTTTCGTGAATTCCTTCTTATTTCTCGGGATTAAACACTCCTGTCCCAACCTCCATTTTCTTTTAACTGGTAGAAATATGAAGTATCTCATATAGAGCTACGGTACTGTGCAGAGGTTTTTCAGCGTAAAATTCAAAAACGGCTGCTAGCCATTTATCAGGATTATAGATGGCTAGATAACCTAGACTATTTTTCGAGAGTGTTTGATTGTGTACGATTTTTTTGCCTATATCAATCAAAGATAATTGTTCATTGATTGGAATTATTTGTTCCGTTAAATAAATAGCATCCGTAAAATTTTCTGGTAAAACTAAGGTTAAAGGTATACCGATTTGGACCGACTGCCAGCCAAAGTCACGAATGATATGGTCGTAAAATCCTCCAAAAATAAATTGATTCATCCCTTCAGACTCGCGCCATACATATAAAGGCGCATATGAATTAGAAATTGCTCCTTGGACTTTTTCTGAAATAAGATAAGCTTTAAAAAGTAATCCCTCAAAATGATCTGTTTTTGTTCCATTGGTCGTTACTCGATTTCTAATCACTGACATGTCATAATCGTCTGGTAAAGTTATTTTGTATTGCATCGCATTCATTTCTGTTGCCTCCTATTCTTGATAAATTCATTATATTCTTTTCAAAAAGTGTTGCATAATATGCAAAAATGATATAAGGTATCAGTAATTGTGATAGCAAGAAATGGGTGGTAAGATGGAATTGAACGATTTAACGATCTTTCAATGCGTAGCAACCGCTGGTTCGATGTCAGAAGCCGCCAGAATAATGGGGTATGCACAATCCAATATAACTGAACGCATTCGACTATTAGAAGAAGAACTGACAGTGAGGCTTTTTGAGCGGACAAATCGAGGGGTTATACTACTTCCAGAAGGAGAAAAGTTATTGGAGTACGCAACAATAATTTTGATCCAAATCGATGAAATTCAACGTCATTACAAAAAAATCCCGCTAAAGATCGGTTGTACACAAACGATTGCACTTAATTACTTTGAATTAACCAAGGTCATCCCTTATCAGCCTGCGATAGAGCTAATCATTGAGGGGACAGATCGCTTAGAAAAAATGTATGCAAGCAAAGAAATTGATGTATTGATCACAAATAAAAGGACTTCTCTTGATAGCAATGTTTTATTTTATGAAGAGGTTGGCCGGCTGTCTGCCTCAGATATACAAGATGTGTGTCTGATCAGTCGGGACAAGGAATGTCCATATAGAAAGATGATGCTATCTTTAATCAATCCGCAGACATGTAAAGTTGTCGAAGTGGACTCTATTTACTTGATGATCGACCTAATAAAAAAAGGAGTAGGTTGGTCGATATTACCCAAGCGTTTCTTTCTGGAGAAGCAAAATCAATCGTTGCTTTTTGCTCCAATTGAGCAGCAAGTTCCTATATATATCGTTGGAAATCAAAAGGACAGGCAACATGTTCGTTTATTTTTGGAGCAGAGCAACGATCTGATATAGAGAGGATTTGATTTATGTGAGCGATATTTATAAAGATATCAATTCAAACTATGAGCGATTGTCAGAAGCTGAGCGGGGAGTCATCGATTTTATTTTAAAATTCGAAAAAATTGAAGAACTAAAATTAAAAAATATTAAAGAAGTGCTATATGTATCAAATGCTACAATCATCAGAGCATGTAAAAAGTTGAATTATGCGACATTCAGTGAATTGAAAGCTGCATTTGTTCAATCAAGGGAAGAGAGACAACGTAGTTACCCAGTGGCTTCTAACTTTGTCCGTGTCTTAGAGGATATAAAAAAAGACACCTTGACAACTTTAGAATTGATCGATGAAAATAATGTCGATCAAATTTGTAATTGCTTGATTAATGCAAGAAGGATCTTTTGTGTAGGGACGGGTTCAAGTTCTCAAGTAGCCACTGAATTTAATCGTAAACTAAAATTGAGTGGACTGTGGACAAATGACTATTCTGATAAATTTTTAATCGAATGTATTCCTCAAATGAGTACAGATCAGGATGTAGTCATTGTTTTTTCTTTAAGTGGCCAAGTGGATGAGATCAATGAAACCATGATCAAAGCAAAATGTAATAGAACAAAAATTATTTCAATCACGAATGTAGCTGCGAATAAACTAAGAGCGATCAGTACGTATTCTTTATTGACTAGCAGTTCTGGAGATCAGAAAAAAATTCGTTCAAGATTGATGTTACATGTAATGAGTACACTGATTTTTGAAAAGTTAATAACAAAAGTACCTAGTTTTGATTAAAAACTGTACATAAATAGGTATTTTTTATAAAAACTATGAATGGTTATCATCAAGAAGGAGCGTGGACAAAACTAAACTTTAGTTTTGTCCACGCTCCTTTTATTGTATACAAGTACCAGTTAATTTTGATCAAAATAATCTTCATAAACCAACATTAATTTATCAAAACTCTTCGCATCTGGAATCAAAGGAATAACGATAGTTGGAATCGTATTGATATAGATTTCTGGGATATTGGTGATAATACAATCATATTCTACTGCTTGTTTTTCTAATTCTTCTAGAGATGTAATATGTAAAGGTGTGCAAGAAAAACGGCCACGCAAATAATAAGTGATCCGCTCAGAAAGCATATCCATATACTCTATACTAGAGTTAAATAAAAGGCAGGCTTTCATAGTAGGTGTTGAATACTCTAAACGATCAAGCAAGTCAGGCCAATTTGTGAATAGAATAGAAATGGATTCGTTGATCATGTACTCTTTATGTGGGCTAGAGTAAAAAATTGCTTGTAAAGACTGAATCAATTCCATCGGAAAATGGCCATACAGATTCTTAATGCTTAAAAGAAACTCTTTATTTTTATCATGTAAAATATAAGTCCGTCCGTGAATCTGATAGTCTAAATTATACAGACGTATAAAAATATTTTCGAAATTGTGGCATTTACTGTCCATCTTTTTTTCTATTTCCAATAGAAGAGTTTCAATTTTTTGATATTTTAAATAGGCGTTTCGATCATTTTTAATCATTTTTTGTGCTTGTGCTAGAGAGTCGATGTATTCATCGCTGAAAAACAAGTAAAAAAAAGTATTTAAGTTTGCTTGGGATAAAGGCAATTGGAATTGACTATAAAACTCATCGCAAGCATATGTATCATTGAGAATCGCAAATTGTTTTTCTGCGATATCAGACAGTTGATTTTCACTATTATGTTTTAAGAGATTAATAACGGTGTACGTATAAAAACGTAGGCGATTCAATAAAGAAAAATCTAAATCATGTGAGGATTTATTTTGAAGCGCCTGTTTCACGATCTGAAGGCCAACTTGGTCTAAAATAATCAGTTGAGGCGGAGTCAGAAGACTTTCTGCGACGCCATACTTCTCATAAAAATAGTGCTGCATAAAATTGCAAATACTGTGTGGGTCACCAACGAGCTGCATTTTCTTCAAGTTAATGGTGAAGCCTTCTAATTGAAGCAGTTGATTCACTCGTAGGACGATTCGTTTGATTGTGGAGACGCTGGTGTACAGATTGTCAGCTAAGTCGATGATTGTAGAAAAACTATGTAAAAAAATATTTTCGATAAGTTGGAACTCAACGCTATTTTTTATGAATTTTTGATAGATACTCGTTTTGCAGAAGTCATAATTTGCTGCGAGACGAATCCCATACTTTTTGGAAGCTTCGATCGTAGTAGGTGCTAACAATGCTTCTAGTTCAATAATATCTGATTTTAACGTTTTTACTGGGGCATTTAAAGTCTCTGATGCGGTGGCTAAAGTAACCCAATCATTGTCGGCTAATAATTCTACTAGCTCCAATTGCCTTTTGGAGCGTGAGGAAAGAATGTCTTTCATGGTATCAACACTTTCTTTTTTTGTTTTTTTATTTATCTTTAACTTCTAATGAAATAAATCTCAAGGTGTTTCTTATTTTAACGTGAAACAATCCGCTTTGTCTATATAGCAATCACTATTACTTTATACTTTTTAAAATGATTTGAAATATATCATTCAATTTTTTCTTTTAAATAGAAAAATATGACCTTTTAAGGGGGATTTTTAGATAACATTTGTGATATTCACCTTGTATTGTTTGGAATTTGTTTTTGTTTTCATATAATAGATAAAAAAATCAACTATTACTTTTTTTTGACCATAAATGACCCTTTTTTTTCTTACATAACGTTTAAACTATTGTTAAGCCAGTTAAAGGCAAAATAGTAAACGGAGGAGAATTATGAAGAAAAAATTAGTAGGGTTTGTATTGGTCTCATCAATTATTTTAGGTGGAGTAGGTTTGATGAACGCAGAGGAAGCCAATGCTCATGGCTATGTAGAAAAACCAGCAGCTCGAGGTTATCAAGGTTCATTAGATAAAAATACAATGGGGTGGAGCGCGGCGATGGAGAAATATGGAATGGTAATTACCAATCCGCAATCGTTAGAGTTTGACAAAGGATTCCCGCAAGCAGGACCCGCTGATGGCAAAATTGCTTCAGCAGAAGGTGGCAAAGGACAAATTACTGACTCAGTAATGGATAGTACTGGTATGAATCGTTGGACAAAATCAGACATCAATACTGGTTTAAATACATTTACGTGGCATTATACAGCACCTCATAGTACGACTAAATGGCATTATTATATGACTAAAGTTGGCTGGAACCCAGAAAAACCATTAGCAAGAGCTGATTTTGATTTTCTTGGCGAAGTCAAACACGATGGCTCAGCAGCTTCAAACAATAAGTCGCATCAAATTGTTGTCCCAGAAAATCGTTCAGGATATCATGTGATTTTAGCAGTCTGGGATGTCGCAGATACAACAAATGCGTTTTATAATGTCATTGATGTGAATGTAAAAGGCAATGGTGAGGTCACACCTCCAATTGAGGTAGTGCCAGAAACGCCAACAAATGTAAAAGCAACTGAGGTAACGACGTCTTCACTTAAATTAACGTGGAGCCCTGTTACAAATACAAAAGAATACAATGTCTACCGTGATGGTAAAAAAGTAGGAACAGTTGGCGGTGCCCAATTTAATGATGCAAACTTATCAGAAAATACAACATATACTTATCAAGTAGAAGCAGTTGGAACATCCGGGGAAGTTTCTGAAAAAAGTACAGCAGTGAAAGTGACGACCCAATCATCTGCTGTAGAAGATGATCAAAAACCAACAGCGCCAACAAATGTACACTCGATGGGTACGACTGAAAATACCGTCGATTTAATGTGGACCAAAGCAACTCACTTCTTAGGTGTTAAACACTACGAAATCTATCGTGATGGTAAAAAAGTAGGAACAACTGAAAAAACAAGTTTTAAAGACACTGGTTTAAAGGCAAACACAACGTACAACTATACAGTAAAAGCAATTAGTGTTGGTGGAAATGTATCAGAAACGAGTGCAGTATTTTCTGTGAAAACAAAAGAAGCACCAAGTGGTCAGATAACGTGGGATGCTGACAAAGTGTATAATGGTGGGGATAAAGTAATCTTTGATGATTTAGAATATGAAGCAAAATGGTGGACAAAAGGTGATCGTCCAGATAAATCCGATGCGTGGAAACTTCTTTCAGATAAAGTACTGAATTGGGAAACGAGTAAAGCCTATAGTGGCGGAGACAAAGTGATCTTCCAAGGAAAGACTTACAAAGCAAAATGGTGGACACAAGGCAACGAACCAGCAACTTCAAATGTTTGGGTACTAAATTAATCAATACAACTTGTAGACACAGTAATAAACAAATAATCATTACGACATAGTATGAGCAATAAAGAGGTTGAGACAGGAGTGTTTAATCCCGAGAAATAAGAAGGGAGTGCTTCTGCTCCCGCCGTTTATAAGGATTCCTTGAGTCTAAGATATCACTCGTAGAGTGATATCTTAGACTCTTTATTTGTCATAAATTTTGAATATGCGTATGTTTAAATTCATCTGGATATTTCAGGCCATAACCTAAGGTTCGATCCATAAAAATATGAGCGCTCCAAATGATCGCAATCGGCAATAAGAGGATGATAGGTATGACAAGATAAAGTAAAAGTAGTAATACAGGGAAAACTAAAGTGTGGCCTAAATTGTAAATTTTAGCGCCGAGTGAGGAACCACCTAAATAACCGATCATGGTGATATCAGGTAGTAAAAGAAAAAGGAAGAAATAAAAGATTGGGAACCCTAGATAGATAAATAATGAGAGAGCTAAAAGAAAGAGTGTTCCATTTTCTAAACGTAAAATGGTTTTGTTGGTCATGTTTAATGCACCTCCAATCCATAGCTAGCCAATTGATCGATCAAACTGAATAATTCGGCGTGCTGTTCTACATAGCTATTATTTTCAATCGTAGTATTTATTTTTAGTAGCAGTTGATAGGCCATTTCGTAAAAATCAATTTTTTTCTTAATAAAGTCGATTTTGTTGATTAGAAATTTAGTTGAATCGTCGTTGCATTGAATGGAAATCGGGCGTCTTTTTAATTCAAGTACATAGCTGATTTCCTTTATCGAAAAATCCAATGCTTTTAAAGCTAAGATGATTTTAAGGTCTTGCTGATCCGCTTCTGTAAATTCACGATAGCCGTTTGGCTGACGTTCAGGCTTTAGCAGACCAGAGCGTTCATAAAAGCGAATAGCATCAGTTGATAAGTTGAAGCACTGGGCAAATGCGGTTATTTTCATGGATATCCCTCCTATACAATTAGTGTAACATTGGATATAAGTCAAAGGTCAAGAGTGGATTCAGAAAATCTGCAGTTACGACAAACAAACCAAGAGTCTGTATAAACGGTGGGAGCAGAAGCAATCCCTTCGGAAATAAGCTGGAATTCACAAAAATTTGAAGAGCAATTTTCGTGAATTCCTTCTTATTTCTCGGGATTAAACACTCCTGTCCCAACCTCTTGGTTTGAGAATAAATCGGGATCATTGTGATTTTATAACAGGCAGCCAAACTTCAAAGCTGGCATTGCTTGGATTAGCATCAAGGTAAAGTTCGATATCAGGGCCATTCGCGTATTCGTATCCAGAACTTGGCAGCCAATCTGTGACGATTTGTTTTTCTAACTCTTGGATAGCGTGAGGCATTGCACCATGTCCAGAAAAAACAGCCCATGTGAATGCTGGTATAGTGTATTCTTCTAATGTATCCGGAGCTGGTTGATCACTTGCAACGGCGATATAATATGATGTTCCTTCACTGCTTGAAAAATCATTTTTGTCTGTAGGGGCAGCTTCAAAACCGACACTAATCCCCATTACGCCTCTTGGTTCCTGAGTCATTAGCGGAATCAAATTGTTCAATGTGCCGTCCATTCCGACTTGCTGCCAAAATAATGGGGTTTCCTTAAAGTTTTCCTCAATGTCTGCAGATAATGCTTTTTTTGCGCCGATAATCCGAAACGCTTCTTTTGTTTCAATGCGATATTCCATTTCTACATCTCCTTTGATTGTGATATGGAACTTGATTCTAGGATATGAGGTTAGTAGACTCCCTTCTTGTTGTGCTTGAGAAGGCGTGATTCCGTGCTGGTTTTTAAAAGCGCGGGCAAATGAATTCGGTGATTCATAGCCGTATTTAATGGCGACATCAATTACTTTAGCGCCTTGTTGTAATTCAACACCTGCTAAAGACAATTTTCTACGTCGAATGTAAACGGCTAAGGGGACGCCAACCATGTAAGAGAAAATACGTTGGTAATGATAAGTAGAGCAGCAGGCGAGGGTAGCTAAATGCGCAAAATCGATTTCTTCTGTTAAGTGTTTTTCGATATAGTCTAATGAATTTTCCAGTCTAGTAACCCATTCCATGATATGATCAACTCCTGATTTCATTGTATAATAGTTAAACTAAGTGTACCTCACTTTCTCTGCCCAAAAAAGAGTGGCAGGGAAAATTTACGGGATACTTGACTTTCAAGTGCAGTGTAAGGTTTATACTATAAAAAAGGTGGTGAGCAGATGAAGTACAAAATCAATGAGTTTTCAAAAATGACAGCTATTCCAAAATCAACGTTACGTTATTATGATCGAGAAGGGTTGCTGATTCCTTCTTTAAGAGATCAAGAGAATGGCTATCGCTATTATGACGAAGCAGATTTCACATTAGCGAATCAACTGACGTTATTAAGAAATAGTGATTTTTCGATTTCAGAAATCAAAGAAGTGTTGAATGGTATTGAAGAAGAGGGCGATTTAGCCTATTATTTGCTTGAAAAAAAGGCCTTTATTTTAGAAGAAATACAAGAGAAAGAACGATTGATGAAAAAAATCGATCAAATGATAACGGTAGGTGAAATAGATGCTTGTGAGCAAAAATATAGAATTGAACCACATACCAAATCAGCGCAAAGAGTCATTACTAGGAGATGTACTTGTCCATTTGATGAAATGGGACCGGAAGTGGATCACTTATATCAAGCAGCTAAGGAGGCTGTTGTGGGTGAGCTGTTAGATGAGAAAATACAATATGAAATAGCTTTGCCTGTTCGGCAGTTTATTGAAAGTAAACAGGTGAAAAATGAGATTTTTCCTGAAATGACAGGGATTCGAACACTTCATTACGGGGATTATCAGGAGATTGGTCAGGCGTATAAAGTATTGATTGATCATGTAGAGCAACATCGATTGGAGACAGATTTTTCGTTTATCAATACATTTATTAAAGGAAGTGGCAAGAAGTTCAAGGGGAACCAAGCGAAATACGTTACGGAAATTTTTTTACCTATCAAATCGTTTATCTAGCTTTGCGGGTCAATAATCCATCCTATCGTAATTGTAAGCACCTGTTTAGCCTTTAAAATAAGGAGGAAATAACAATGAAATTTGAGTGGAGAAAACAAGAGAAGGAACTATATTTACCAAAAGAAAAACCAATCAAGATTAACGTTCCAGAACAAAAATTTTACACACTATCGGGGCAGGGGGATCCTAATGGACAACAATTCTCAGAAGAGGTCAGTGCTTTGTATGCGCTATCCTATGGTATCAGAATGTTGGCTAAAAAGGGGCTGATTAGTAAGGAACCCTTTGAATATACCGTTTATCCTTTAGAAGGACTTTGGACGTTATCAGATGAAGCGGTGGCAGAGGGGCGGGCCTTTGATAAGGCAGATTTGGTCTATAAAATTATGATTCGACAACCTGATTTTATTACGGAAGAGATTGCGTTCGCTAATTTAGAGCAGGTAACTAAAAAGAAACCAAATCCGAATAACCAAAAGGTAAAATTTGAAACAATCGAAGAGGGGATATGTGTACAAATGCTGCATGTAGGTCCATATAGTGAGGAAGGCAAAACATTTGAAGTGATGGAGCGTTATTGTAGCGAACATCGATTGAGTAGAAAGACATTTTCCCATAGAGAAATCTACCTTTCTGATGGGAGGAAAGTAGCGCCTGAAAAAATGAAAACAACACTACGCTATCCTGTTAAATAATTCGTATAAGAGAGGCATAAGAGCAGCTTTTTATGCTCAGAATATCGCTAAAAAGGAGTTAGTCGTCATGCTAGCTCCCTTTTAGCTATTATTTGTATTGATTTGAAGTGAAAAAGGCGTTGGCTTTGTATTACTGTATAAGCTAGCGAGCTACTTCTTCTATCAATTGAAAAAAACATGTCCTGTTTTTTTATGTCTGTCGTTGCGTGTAAAGCGACGTTTTCCCCTCCACCACATTCGACAGTTCTACTGCGAGTTTTTCTCTGGAGATCGGAGTATAATTTTGGACAAGCTTTCTAACACCTGGTATTTTTTGCATAAAGGTAATAACTCGTCCTCCGGTGATTGAAAGAAAGCGAGCTTTACCGACAACAAAACTAGGATAGACAATAGTATAGGGCTGACTGCTATCTTTAATCAATTGCTCTGCTTGTAGTTTCGCATCCATATATTTTCTTAAAGGAAGCGGCGCGCTATTAGCTGAGATAAATAAGAATTCAGCAGTTGGATTATGCTTTTGTAGATAATCTAGAATTAGTTGGACAGGTTGTAGAATAAAGCGATCATAAGTGATTTTTTTGTTAGGATGCTCCCAGAGAATACCAATCGTATCGATGACCCAATCGGCGTGTTTGACAGCTGAATGCCAATGCGTATCCTGTAAAATATCGGAGTGAACCCAGGTTGCTTTTTTTGACCATGGAGCGGTTAAGCCTGCCGGCCGGCCACTTCTGGAAATGCTCGTCACATTATGTCCGCGGCTCGTTAATTCTTCTGTTAGTTTTTGTCCAACGAATCCGCTACCACCGAAAATCGTGATATTCATCTGAGTCTCCTCCTTTTGAAAACGGTTATTATCAGTTAGTTTATCATTGATTTTGAAATGAGAAAAAAGAAACAGTCCGTCGAAAATTGAAATTCTCCATAAACGTACTGTTTCGTATTTTATTGAATCGTTACTGCTACGCCAAAATGGTCACTGACAATGGGCGTGTATTTTCCGTCAAATACAACCTGATAGCTGGAAATCGCCATTTCTTGTGAAGTGAAGATGAAGTCGATCCTCAATTTCTCTTGATTTTCACCCCAGCCATCGATTGCTTTTTCCACAGTGTGTTCGCCCCTTTTTTCTTTAGCAGCTAAAAAACTATCTTGCAACAAAAGAGGACTGTTAAGGACAAGCTCGTAGCCAGTATATTTAGCTGAAGCAGGGTTGTTAAAATCTCCCATGATGATTAATGGAGAACTGAGGTTTTGCAATGCGGCTTCAGTTTTTGACCATTCATCAGCGAATCCACCAACTTCTGTCCACCAAGAATAGTGGCAACTTACAGCAGTGATTGATTTTTTACCAACTTTGGTTTGTCCGATTAATGCAACTCTAGTCCGGTAATCATTAGGATCTTTTTCTGCAGACACAACGAGTGCAGTTGGCTGGATTGGTTGTTTTGACAGTAAGGCAACACCTTCGTGGTAAAGGTCATATCCGATATGATTATAGGTCCAGCTCCAATGGTAGTCGTGCCCTTGTTCTTTTAGTCGTTGAACTAAAAGGTGCGCGAAATTATCCTCATGGATTGGTAATTGCTCTTTGGTTGGGTGGAAATTTTGTGGAGAAATTGCTAGTGAGCTGTCGATTCGCTGATTGACTTCCTGTAGGGCGATTATTGCATAGTCTTCTCTAATGATTTGAGCAGCTAATTGTTGTAATTTTTCTAAGGGATGTTTTTCTAACCAACTATGGGTGTTTAATGTCAGTATGTTCATATTTATTTCCTCCATAAAAACAGGCTCAGAATAAAACTCTGTGAGCTTTACGCCGAACCTGTTTAGAAATTTCCGTATATTAAATGTCTAAGCGTCCGATAGCTGTTCCGGGATTTTGTTTACCGACTTTATCCAAATGGAATGTCTTGATCTTTTCACCGTTGGTAAAGACAACGATCATGGTTGTTTGTTTACCGGCTGCTTTGATTTTTTCTAAATCAGCCGTGGCGATTGCTTCACCTGCGGTTACTTCTTGTCCTTCTTTGACTAGGATCGTAAAGGCCGATTCTTTCATTTCAATCGTATCTAGTCCCATGTGGATTAGGACTTCGAGGCCTTCTGCTGTTTGGATGCCTAAAGCGTGTTTAGATGGGAAAATACTGCTGATTACACCATCAATTGGGGCGTAAATCATTGTGTCTTCTGGAATGACAGCAAAACCGTCGCCCATCATTTTTTGTGAGAAGACAGGATCATCTACTTGATCCATAGTGATCACTTCACCATTAGCAACAGGTACGATTGTTTTTGTTAGACCAAGATACGTTGAGTTGTTTTCGGTCGTAGCGTTTGTTTCAGTTTGCTGCGGTGTGGGAATTGCAACGCCTGAATCTAATAGGTCTTGAATATCTGATTTTAACACATCTGCTTTGGGTCCGTAAACAGCTTGGACACCATTATCTTTTACAATCAGTCCCATCGCGCCAGCTCTTTTCCAGGCATCTTCTGCTCCGACTTTACTCTTGTCAGTAACACTGACCCGTAATCGAGTCATACACGCATCAACATCCACGATATTTTCTTTTCCGCCTAGCAGATGAACGATATCGATGATTTGAGGGGCGATTCCAGCTGTACTCTGAGCGCTGTTTGTAGTTGAGTCAGTTTGACTGTCATTATTATCATAGTTGCCATTTCTACCAGGTGTAGCAAAGTTGAATTTTTTGATCATGAAATTGGCGATGAAATAAGTCAAAACACCAAATGCGATAGTACAAAGAACGAAATTCAGCAAATCGCCACCTAGACCGGCTTTTATGGCTAAGGGTGTTCGGGTCAAAAGTTCAATATTTCCAAATGAATGAACCCGTAATGCAACGATGTCTGCCATCGCGAATGCTGCACCTTGGATGATGGCATAAACAACATATAGCGGCACTGCCGCAAACATAAACATAAATTCTAAAGGCTCTGTGACTCCTGTTAGGAATACGGCTAAAGCAGCTGAAAGGTACATTGATTTATAGTTGGAACGCTTATCAGGGTCGACATTACGATACATAGCTAGCGTCATGCCCATCAAAATACCAGAAGCGCCGATCATTTGTCCTACTTTGAAACGAGCAGGCGTCCAGTTTGCCAAGACGTAGTTGTATTGTGATGTATCACCAGCGCCTTTTAGATTGACCAAATCAGTTGCCCAAGCTAACCATAATGGATCTTGCCCGAATACTTGCGTGCCAGCTTGTGCACCAGATAAGATTTCATAAGTTCCGCCTAATTGGGTATAGTTGATCGGAATCGTCAACATATGATGCAAGCCAAATGGCAATAGCAAGCGCTCTAATGTTCCGTATAAAAATGGTGCGAGAACAGGTGCAGTATCTTGAGATTGAGCGATCCAAAGGCCAAAATTGTTGATACCAGCTTGGATGTAAGGCCAAACAATAGCTAAAAGAATCGCAACGATCGTTGACCAAAGAATCACAACGAATGGAACAAAGCGCTTCCCATTGAAAAACGAAAGAGCATCTGGTAGTTTGCGGTAATTGTAGTATTTGTTGAACGCCATCGCGCCGACGAAACCTGCAATGATCCCGACGAAAACCCCCATATTCAAGGCGGGTGCTTCTAAAACGCTAGTAAAGAAGCCTTTGACCATGATTTTTGTGCCAAATAAGGTGTGCGTAAAGGCTTTGTCATCGGCTAACATATCACTAGTGACACCAAAAATCGAACCAGTGATGCGGTTGATCAAAATAAAAGAAAGTCCAGCCGCAAATGCTCCGCCAGCACGTTCTTTTGCCCAGCTGCCGCCGATCGCAAGTGCGAACAGAATATGCAAGTTGCTGATGACAGCCCAGCCAATATTTTCAATAACCCCACCTGTAGTTGCTAGTGCTGCCCAGTCTGGGTTGATTAGAGGAATCGTTTTCCCGATACTGATCATTAACCCTGCGGCGGGCATAACCGCAATTACGACCATTAATGCTTTCCCAAACTTTTGCCAAAACTCAAAATTTAGTAACTTTTTCATCTTTTTCTCTCCTTTGCAATGATAGTGCAACCGATTTCGTTGACTGTAGTATAAATCAGATTCTTATATTTGTAAACCCTTAACCAAAATTCTCTCTTTTGTATTATTGATAAAATGATATTTCCATTATAATAAAAGGATTTCTATCTAATAAGCAGTAGAGCATAAAGAAATGTTTGACAA
This sequence comes from Enterococcus sp. AZ101, assembly GCF_050499005.1. Classification (NCBI taxonomy): domain Bacteria; kingdom Bacillati; phylum Bacillota; class Bacilli; order Lactobacillales; family Enterococcaceae; genus Enterococcus; species Enterococcus sp. AZ101. Next base: position 199,745 of record NZ_JBMHEZ010000001.1, read on the forward strand.
CGCAATCGGTTGCGTTTATTATGATGCTAAGAAGCAACTCATTTACAGGAGGAGAGAAAATGAAGCATTTAGTTGAAATAGACCCATGGAAAATTACTACACATCAATTAGAACGTAATGAACGCCGTCTTCAAGAGTCACTAACATCAATGGGAAACGGTTATATGGGAATGAGAGGAAATTTTGAAGAACAATATTCAGGGGATCATCATCAAGGAACCTATTTAGCTGGTGTTTGGTATCCAGACAAGACGAGAGTCGGTTGGTGGAAAAATGGGTATCCTGAATACTTCGGAAAAGTTATCAATGCAGTCAATTTTATCGCGATGGACATTTTTGTGAATGGAGAAGCGGTAGACATAGGTGTACAAGAACCAAAAGATTTTTACTTAGAATTAGATATGCGTAACGGGCTGTTGACACGCACATTCATTCTTGAAAACGGGAATACAAGGGTCAAATTCAGATTTGAGCGTTTTTTGAGTATTGTACAACAAGAACTGGCTGTGATTCGAGTAACGGCAGAAGTTCTTGAAGGAAGTGCAGAGATTCAAATTATCTCAAAAATCGATGGCGATGTTCGTAATGAAGATAGTAACTATGATGAAATGTTTTGGGAAGCACAACAATCTGGCTTTGAAGAAGCAATCGGCTTTTTAACAACTAAAACAATTCCAAATCCGTTTGGTATTGAACAGTTTAGTGTAACGGCCGCGATGAAACATATAACAGAGGCCAAAGTAGGTGTTGCCGAAACAGAGCCTTTAGTAGTACAACAATCATTTCAAGCGAAGCTACAAACAAACGAAGCGATCACGCTAGAGAAACAAGTCATCGTCTTAACTAGTCGTGATATTCCAGAAGCGCAACAACAAGAAAAGGCCATTCAACTATTGAAACAAACGACGAAAACCTTCGATGAATTATTGAGTGAGCAAAATGAGGCTTGGAAAAAACGTTGGGAACTGGCTGATGTTGTGATCGAAGGAGACGATGCAGCACAACAAGGGATTCGGTTTAATTTATTCCAATTGTTTACGACCTACTATGGGGAAGATGAACGTTTGAACATCGGACCAAAAGGCTTTACAGGCGAAAAATATGGTGGTGCTACTTATTGGGATACAGAAGCGTATGCGGTTCCTTTATATTTAGCTTTGGCCAAACCAGAAGTAACAAAAAATCTATTGAAATACCGCTATAACCAATTAGAACAAGCAAAACATAATGCTCGTCAACAAGGATTAGCAGGAGCTTTATACCCAATGGTGACCTTCACAGGAATTGAATGCCACAATGAATGGGAAATCACCTTTGAAGAAATCCATCGAAATGGTGCGATTGCCTATGCTATCTATAATTATGTGAATTACACGGGAGATAAGGAGTATTTAAAAAATGAAGGCCTGCAAGTTCTAACTGAAATTGCACGTTTCTGGGCAGATCGCGTTCATTTTTCTAAACGCACTGGAAAATACATGATTCATGGTGTGACAGGGCCAAATGAGTATGAAAATAATATCAACAACAATTGGTACACAAATACGATTGCAACATGGGTATTGCAGTATACCTTAGAGAATTACATGAAATATCAAGTAGAAACACCTGTAGACATTTCTGAAGAAGAGCAAGCACATTGGCAGGAAATCATCGAAAATATGTATTATCCATTTGATGAAGAGTTAGGCGTTTTTGTCCAACATGATACATTTTTAGATAAAGATTTACTGCCGAGAACAGCATTATCACCAGAGGACTTACCATTAAACCAACATTGGTCTTGGGATCGTATTCTACGTTCTTGCTTTATCAAGCAAGCAGATGTTTTACAAGGTATTTATTTCTTTGGCGAACGTTTTTCACGAGCAGAAAAAGAACGGAACTTCTTGTTTTATGAGCCGATGACGGTTCATGAATCTTCTTTATCGCCAAGTGTTCATGCGATTTTAGCGGCAGAACTCGGGATGGAAGAAAAAGCGGTAGAAATGTACCAACGGACAGCTCGTTTAGATTTAGATAATTACAACAACGATACAGAAGATGGTCTGCATATCACCTCAATGACAGGGAGTTGGCTTGCAATCGTGCAAGGCTTTGCGCAAATGAAGACGGCTGATGAAAAATTAAGCTTTGCACCGTTTTTACCAAGTACTTGGACAAGCTATGCCTTCCATGTGAATTATCGTGGGCGATTGTTATATGTAACGGTTGATAAAGATCACGTTCGTTTACAACTTGTTTCAGGCTCAGAATTGCCATTAACACTATACGGACACAATGTCGTTTTGGCTGATGAATTAGTGCGTGAGATGGAAAAGGTGAATGAGGATGTTTAAAGGTGTTTTATTTGATTTAGACGGTGTGCTAACGGATACAGCGGAGTATCATTATCAAGCATGGCAACGGTTAGGAAAAGAGATTGGGATTACGATTGATCGTGCCTTTAATGAAGAACTGAAAGGGGTTAGTCGTGAAGATTCATTAACGTTACTACTAGCTCATGGTGGAAAAACAAATGCCTTCACTTCAGAACAATTTACTGAGTTAGCAGCGCGAAAAAATGAGTATTACGTGGAAATGATCCAACAAGTCAGTCCAAAGGATGTTTATCCAGGGATTTTAGAGTTGTTAAAAAGCTTAAAAAGACAAGGAATCAAACTCTCTTTGGCTTCTGCTAGTAAAAATGGTCCTTTTCTATTAAAAAAAATGGAGTTGAAGTCCTATTTTGATGGTATTGCTGATCCGGCCGAAGTTGCAAAGGGAAAACCTGATCCAGAAATTTTTCAATTAGCAGCCAAAAACGTTGGGTTGACAGCAGCAGAATGCATCGGAATCGAAGACGCTAAAGCGGGTATTCAAGCCATTATTGCAAGCCAGGCGTTACCGATCGGTGTGGGGCGTTCAGAAGATCTTGGGACGGATATCGCACTTGTTTCGTCCACGAAAGAATTAACGTTCGAGTTCTTACTATCTATCTGGAACACAGCGAAAGCAGAGGATTGATGCCAAGGAATCATTCCTGAATGAAAAGACGATAACAACAGAGTACCAATCTATGGTATTATTTTCTACGATAGAATGATTTTATAAGATTCATCATGAAAGGAGGAGAATAGATGACAATTACTGTTAAAGATGTTGCTAAAAAAGCTGGTGTGGCTACTTCCACTGTTTCCAGAGTGATCAACGACCACTCAAGTATTTCAGATGCGACGAAGAAAAAAGTCTATAAGGTAATGGAAGAAATGGGTTATGTGCCCAACATTGCTGCGAGAAATCTCGGGAAACGCTCATCAGGTGCAGTTGGGGTGATTTTACCACCTTTAGATTCTCGTGAACGTATGGGAAATCCTTTTTACTTGGAAATCATTGAGTCGATCAATGCTGAAGCGCGCAAACACAGTATGACAACAGCGATTGCTACGGCGCAATCTTTTGAGACGTTGTTAGAGAATGTTCAACTGATGCATCGTCAAAAGCAAGTCGATGGATTCATCTTACTATACTCAGATAAAGATGATCCAGTCATCGATTATCTATTCGAAAATCAAGTTCCCTTCTCATTGATCGGTCAGCCGTATACAAATGAAGATAAGGTCATTTATGTGGATAATGATAATCAATTACTCGGAAAACATGCGACAGATTACTTAATTGAAAATGGGCATAAGGATATTTTGTTTATTACGAATACGACCCATGAAAATGTTTATTATGAGCGTTATTTTGGCTACCAAAAGGCGATGATGTTAGCAAATTTGACGGTATTTCCTTCAGTAGATATGGAAAAACCGGAAGATTATGTAGCGTTTGAACAGCTTTTAAAAGAAACAAAAGCAACAGCGGCTGTCGTGATCGATGATATTTTTGCGATGCGAATGATTCAATTAGCGCAAATGTATGGCTATCGCGTGCCAGATGATTTTTCGGTGATCAGTTTCAATAATTCGATTTATGCAACACTCGTTCATCCTTATTTGACCAGTATCGATATCGATATTGCAGAACTTGGCAAAATGGGGATGCAAAAGTTGATCGAATCATTACAGGAAAAAGCGGCGACAGGCGTTCGGATGGTGATTCCTCATAAACTGATCAAAAGAGAGACAGTCCTTTCTTTGAAAGCGATAGAATGATTTTACTAGCTAATTTTAATGATGAAATAAGGAAGGATAGGACAAAAAAATTGCTTTTGTTCTTACCGTTAAATCGGATTCCTTGAGACTGAGATATGACTCTACGAGTCATATCTCAGTCTTTTTTACTATTTGGAAATTAAATGATAATAGAAAATAATGGATTATTTGGTTGACAAATGGACTATTCTGCCTTAATATAAAGAAGAAATGATTCGACTACAAATATAGTCATTGTGATTTTGATTATAAAAATGAAGTAAGTAAGGGAGCTGGGAAAATGGAAGCAAAAACATTCGATATAGAAGGGATGACGTGTGCCTCATGTGCACAAACAGTCGAAAAGGCAACAGCCAAACTAACGGGTGTGTCAAAGGCAACGGTCAACTTAGCGACAGAAAAGCTAAATGTTGAATATGATGAAAGCCAACTTTCAGAAACTGACATTCAAAAAGCAGTAGCCGATGCAGGGTATGAAGCATTGAGCAATCTCCAACAACGAACATTTGATATAGAAGGAATGACGTGTGCTTCATGTGCGCAAACGATTGAAAAAACAACAGGAAAATTGAACGGCGTTACAAAAGCATCTGTCAATTTAGCCACAGAAAAAATGGTCGTCGATTATGACCCATCAATTTTAAATGTCTCAGATATAACAAAAGCCGTAGCCGATGCAGGGTACGGTGCAGTCGAACAAATAGATTCGGTTGATACGGTAGACAAAGACCGCGAGAAAAAACAAAAACACATCAAAGATATGTGGCAACGTTTTTGGCTGTCAGCAGTGTTCACGGTACCTTTATTGTATGTTGCAATGGGACATATGGTTGGATTACCATTGCCAGCTTTCATTGATCCAATGATGCATCCTGAAACGTTTGCTCTGGTCCAGTTGATTTTAACGATGCCTGTTTTATATTTGGGCAGAAGCTTCTTTATTGTCGGTTTCAAGGCGCTATTCAAAGGACATCCGAATATGGATTCTTTGGTCGCTCTAGGAACCAGCGCTGCTGTAGCCTATAGTTTGTATGGTACGGTGATGATTTTTGCCGGAGATCCGCAATTTACGATGGCCTTATACTATGAATCAGCAGGTGTTATTTTAACGTTGATCACATTGGGAAAATATTTTGAAGCTGTTTCAAAAGGAAAAACTTCTGAAGCCATCAAAAAATTAATGGGCTTAGCACCGAAAAATGCTCGTGTTTTCCGTAATGGTCAAGAAATGGAAATCCCAGTCGACAGCGTTCAATTAGAAGATATTATTGTCGTCCGTCCAGGTGAAAAAATCCCAGTGGATGGTGTTGTGATCGAAGGCTCATCTGCCATCGATGAATCCATGCTGACAGGTGAAAGCATGCCTGTTGAGAAAAAAGTTGGCGACAATGTTATTGGCGCAAGCATCAATAAGAATGGTAGTTTCCGTTTTAAAGCAACTAAAGTGGGTAAAGATACTGCTTTGTCTCAAATTATCAAGTTGGTAGAAGATGCCCAAGGCTCGAAAGCACCAATCGCTAAAATGGCGGATAAAATTTCCGGTGTCTTTGTACCGATCGTGATGGTGCTAGCTGTTTTAGCTGGTTTAGCATGGTATTTCTTAGGACAAGAATCTTGGGTTTTCGCCCTAACAATTACGATTTCCGTTTTAGTTATCGCCTGTCCTTGTGCTTTAGGATTAGCCACACCAACTGCAATCATGGTAGGAACAGGAAAAGGTGCTGAAAATGGCGTATTGATCAAAAGTGGGGATGCACTTGAAACGACGCACAAAATCCAAACGATCGTTTTCGATAAAACAGGAACAATCACAGAAGGGAAACCCAAAGTAACGGATATTTTAACCGCAAACGGCTTGGAACAAGATGAGCTACTACGTTTAGCGGCATCTGCTGAAAAGGGCTCAGAACATCCATTAGGTGAAGCAATTGTTAATGGAGCTGAGAAAAAAAACTTAGCTTTTGCTGCAACAGAAGGATTTAATGCCATTCCAGGGCATGGAATCGAAGTAACGATCGAAGGCAGCCATTTATTATTAGGAAACAAAAAATTGATGGATGATCGTGCTATTTCTTTAGGTGATTTAGGAACGACTTCAGATCAATTAGCGGAACAAGGAAAAACACCGATGTATATTGCAAAAGACGGTATGATCGCAGGTATTATCGCTGTTGCAGATACGATCAAACCAAACAGCATTCCCGCAATCAAAAAACTACATCAAATGGGCATCGAAGTTGCGATGATCACAGGAGACAACAAACGGACAGCCCAAGCGATTGCGAAACAAGTTGGAATCGACCGTGTCTTAAGTGAAGTCTTACCAGAAGATAAAGCCAATGAAGTAATGAAACTTCAAAATGAAGGAAAAAAAGTTGCCATGGTTGGTGATGGCATCAATGATGCCCCTGCGTTGGCACAAGCAGATATCGGGATTGCGATTGGTTCTGGGACCGATGTTGCGATGGAATCAGCAGATATCGTATTGATGCGCAGTGATTTGATGGATGTACCGACAGCAGTAGAGTTGAGTAAGGCGACGATCAAGAATATCAAAGAAAACTTATTCTGGGCATTTGCTTATAACACGCTAGGTATTCCAGTTGCGATGGGCGTGCTCTACTTATTCGGCGGTCCATTGTTAAACCCAATGATTGCAGGAGCTGCCATGAGTTTTAGTTCAGTGTCTGTATTGTTGAATGCATTGAGATTGAAAGGCTTTAAGCCTTCAGCGTTGAAGAAATAAGAGCTACTACTATCTATTTAAGTGAAAAGAAACGAAAAACCGACTATTTTCTTAGCAAACAGTAAAAAGATTACTGATTCTAAGATAATTAGTCGATTTTTTTTATATAGAAGTGTAAAAGCGAAAATAAGGAATTTTATACGACGATCGTCAAAATTTCATCTTTTGTTTGGCGTTTTTTCTGGTGTATTTATAGTCAAGTTGATTTCCTCCATTTATTTAAAAGTTTATCGCGTTAAGCAATAAGTGACTTTAGTGTAATGGAAGTAAGGATCATTGTAAATCGGGGAATTTTTTTATACCAACTGGAGCCAACGTTCGCCCATACTCTGTTACGGAATAACTCACAACTATGGGCTTTTCCTGTATGACGGTTCGTTGAATGAGCTTATCTGCTTCTAAGTCTTTTAATTGTAAGCTCAACATCCGTTTAGTGATACAAGGGAGAAAGCGGTGCAATTCACTGTAACGATAAGCAACTTCAAAAATTAAATGGTACAGTAGCACGCATTTCCATTTACCTGAAATTAGTTGTAAGGTTGATTCTACAGAACAACCATCTAAACAATTATGGATTTTTCTTTTTTTCATTTTCTCATGTCCTTCTATTCATTTTCTTCCACTGACTGGAACAGGAACTGCGTTGCCTAATTGCCTCAGTTTAGCATTGACTGACTTTCAAGATGTGATCGGCACAGCTGGTGCGCTCTTTAGTCTGGGTTATTAAGCTTGTTCACCTTTGGAATGAGTCTACTTGATAAGGGAACCTTATACATGATACCAGTGAATTTTTTGGTGATTGGAAGTGTGATGCTGCTTTTAACGCGAGCATTTCTTTTTTCAAAGGATATACAAGCGTCCCAAAGAACATTTACTATAATGAATCAACAATGCATCTGCGTAAAATGCTGTGCAGATGTTTTTTTACATAGAGCGTTTCTTTTTTTGTTATAATTGGAGATAGGAATAAACAAGTGAGGGGCGAGTTGGTTGAAAGAAATTTTACTACAAGCGATAGGTTTTTGTTTTATGATATTTTTAGGCTATTTAATGAAGCGGATCGGACTGTTGAATAAAGCAGACGGGAGCATGTTGTCTGTGATCATTGTAAATATCACGTTACCTGCCACAGTGATCGTGAGTTTAGCGAATGTAGTCGTTTCAGAAACACTATTTTTCTTGCTGATTATGGGGATCATATTGAATGTTCTCGTGATTTTGATTGGCAGTCAAGTCAGTAAAAAGCGTTCTGTTTTAGAACAGAAATTTCAAATGTATACCATGTCTGGCTATAATATCGGTAATTTTAGTTTGCCATTTATTCAAGGTTTTTATCCTTTGGCAGTACCTTTTCTGTTGATGTTTGATATCGGAAATAGTGTGATGCTGACGGGTGGGAGTACGCTACTAATCGATAAAATGGTTGGCTCTAAAGAGGAAACTACGTTGAAAAAAATTAGTTTATCGTTGCTTAAATCTGCTCCTTTTACAGCCTATCTGATCATGTTATTGCTTAGGATCGGCCAAGTTAGATTACCTGTGGAGCTATTAGGGATATTGGATATGATGGCAAAAGCCAATGGTTTTTTATCAATGTTTATGATCGGGTTGTATTTTGAATTAAGACTGCCTAAAAAAGCGCTCCACTTAGTTAAGGAAGTTTTGTTTTGGCGGTATCTATGTGGCGCAGTATTAGCGTTGTTGTTTGCGTTTGTTGTACCATTGTCGCCATTATTACGAATTGTTCTAGTTGTCTTGTGCTTAGCGCCAATGCCGACATTTTCGGTGATCAATAGTGTTAAGGCAGGCATGCCTGAGGAAACGGTTGGCTTTACTTCTTCTGCGAGTATTTTGATTAGTTTGATTTTGATGACGATTGTGATGATGTTGATGGGATGATACAAGTAAAAAAGAGAGCAAGAAAAACACACAAAGGTATTCGTCTTGCTCTCTTTAACTGTTTATCGGTTTGACGTCTGTATCTTACTTAGTGATCAAGCGTTCCGCAATTTGGAAATCACCTTCATAAGGCATATCTTTCCCATGGACCTTTTGGTACAAGTCTGCCCCTTTACCAGCTAAAATGACAGCATCTTCCGCTAGGCTGATTGCCAGAGCTTCTTTGATTGCTTCACTGCGGTCCGCGATTATTTTGGTCGGGATGTCTGTTGTGATGTGGGCTTTGATTTCTTCACAAATAGTGACTGGATCTTCATCGGCTGGATCATCGGTGGTTAAAATCGCAATATCCGCTAATTCAGATAAAACAGCCCCAAAATCTTTGCGTCTTGAAATCGCTTTGTTTCCTGTGCTACCGATCACAACAAGTAAACGACCAGTTGGATGTTCTTCTTTGACAAACGTTAAAAGATTCTTTAGACTGTCATAATTATGCGCATAATCGACATAAACTTTCGCACCATTTGTATTCGTCAATAATTCCATTCTTCCAGGGACGGTCGTTTCTTTGACTCCTTGCTGACAGTCATTTCGATCTGCGCCTACTAAGGCACTCGCAAGAATAGCGCTCAAGGCATTTCCTTTATTGAAATCGCCACCCAAACGAAGTTGGTAGTCACCGGTGACCATTAGTTGATCCTCTTTTGCTTCAATAGAAAAAGCTAGGGAATCTACTGGATCTGTTTGGTAGCAATAGTCGGTATCCAATGCTGCTTGATTGCCATAAACAAGATAAGGAATACTGTAAAGCTGCGCAGTTTCTTTCAACAAGTGAAAATGATCCGATTCATGGTTCAAAATCATCGTTTTCGACTGTTTGATTAGTTGCCGTTTGCAATAAAAGTAATCATCATATGTTGGATGTTCGATCGGGCTGATGTGATCAGGTGTAATGTTTAAGAAAATACCCACATCAAAAAATAAACCATAGACGCGATTGGTCTTGTAGGCTTGTGATGAGACTTCCATAATGAAGTGACTCATGCCGTTGCTCACTGCTTCATTCATCATTTTATAAAGATCAAGGGATTCTGGTGTTGTTAAATGGGATTTAAAAAATGTTTGGCCATCTAAAGTCGAATTCATAGTAGACAACATCGCTGTTTTTTTGTTTGTTGTCTGATCTAAAATGAATTTAGTGAAGTAAGCAGCTGTTGTTTTTCCTTTGGTCCCTGTAAAGCCGATCAGTTTCAATTTATGTTGTGGATAATCATAGAAAGTCATGCTCAAAACAGCCATTGCTTTTTTGATATCTGTGACAATGATTCCCAATGCTGCGGGCACGTCATAAGGTTGTTCTGCTACATAACTATCAAGACCAGCTGCGACTGCATTTTCTAAGTATTCAGGTTTGAAATTGAGTCCTTTACAAAAGAAAAGTGTCTTAGAACTTACAGTCCGGGAATCATAAGAAAGAGCATCAAATGTTTTGTCAGCCAACGAGTTAGGCAGAGTCAAAGACCAAGTTTGCGTAGAAACAAATTCTTTTAAGAGATGTTCTTTAAGTAAACATTCGCGGATTTTTTCTAAAGAAATAGTCATCATTACGCCTCCAAGCGGTTTTTAAAATCTGAATGTAAGGTTTTTGGAATAAAAATCTGTTAGAAATTCATCATACAATTTAAATGTTAAAACTTCAAGATGCTTGCTGGAAGAGGACGAAAAAAACACGGAGGAGTTCATCGCCTAAAGTGAAGAATTTCCAATATAATTTTTCTATTAAAATAACAAATACATATTAGACATATTTATGTGAAATATAAAGAAAATTATGAATTAAAAGCGATATCTAGTACTTTTATCTTTGAATATAAACAAAAAAAGAAATAGTTATAAATGAAGTGTTTATTTGGTTTTTAGATATTTCAAAAATGAAAACGACTGTTTTTTTACAAAATCTGTGAGGAAACGATAAATAAGTTAATTTATTCAAGAAAGTCGTTGCATATACTTGATTTAACAATTAAAATAAAGAAAGCATGTTCAAAGAAAGTTGGAGGAGTTAAATGATAAATCAACCAAATCCTGCTGATCAACCGATCTTGACTAACCAAGAAAAAATGGTTAAAGGATCGGCTTGGATGACAGCTAGTAATATAATTTCTCGTTTGTTGGGTGCGGTATATATTATCCCATGGTATGCATGGATGGGAAGTCACGCTAATGAAGCAAATAGTTTATCTTCAATGGGGTATACCGTATACGCTCTCTTTTTATTAATATCTACAGCAGGAATACCTGCAGCAATCGCCAAACAAACCTCTTATTATAATTCGTTGAATGAATATAAGATCAGCCGACAGCTTTTTTACAAAGCGCTTCAATTAATGGCTATTTTAGGAGGTATTTTTGCCATCGTCATGTATTTAGCTTCTCCTTTGTTAGCGAAATGGTCTGGTGGGGGAGAAGAATTGATTCCGACGATGCGTTCGCTCAGTTTAGCTGTTTTGATTTTTCCATGTATGAGTGTTGTTCGCGGTTATTTCCAAGGAAACCAAGATATGATGCCCTATGCTTTGTCTCAAATCGTTGAGCAGATTGCTCGTGTCTTTTATATGTTATTGACAGCATTTATCATCATGAGAGTTTTTGAAGGGAATTATGTTGATGCTGTGACCCAATCAACACTGGCAGCATTTATCGGGATGTTAGCAAGTCTCATTGTTCTAATCTACTATTTTCACAAACAAAAACCGATGTTTGACTATTTGGCAGCACATAGTGCCAATGAACACAAAGCTTCAACTCGTGATTTATTGACGGAAACACTAAAAGAAGCATTGCCATTCATCATTGTAGGTTCAGGTGTAACAGTCTTTAAATTAGTCGATCAATTTACTTTTTCTAATTTTATGAATACATTTACGACTTATTCAGGAAGCCAGTTAAGAACGCTGTTTGCGATTTTTAATGCAAATCCGGACAAATTAACGATGGTCGTGATTGCTTTAGCAACCTCGATTTCAGCGACAGGATTGCCCTTGATTACTGAAGCGATTACGTTGAAAAAATATCGAGACTTATCAAAGTTGATCAGTAATAACTTACAGTTATTCATGTTTGTTATGCTGCCAGCAACCTTTGGTATGATCGTTTTAGCTAAACCTCTTTATACGATGTTTTATGCGCCAGATGCGCTAGGCGTTTCCGTATTGATCCAAGCTTGTTTTGCAGGACTATTTATGGGTCTTTATATGTTATCATCGACGATGTTGATGGGGATGTACGAAAATGAGGCAGCGATTAAATATTTTGCTTTAGGCTTAGTGTTGAAATTGATCGTACAATACCCAAGTATTCGTTTGTTTGAAGTGTACGGTCCTTTGATTGCGACAATGATCGGTTTTTCCTTGTCTTGTTTCTTGATCATGAGAAAAATCAAGAAAGTCAGTCACTTTAATTTTGGCTTGACATTGCGACGTGGATTATTGATTTTCTTGATCACATTAGTAATGATGATTGCCGCAATTGTGATGCGCCAATTCTTGTATTTATTCTTAGATCCGTCACGTAAATTCCAGTCTTTCTTGATCATTATGATCGTTGCCGCATTTGGTGGTGCGGTATATGGCTATATCACGTTAAAATTACGTTTAGCAGATAAGTTGCTGGGAGCGGGCGTAGGTAAAATTCGTCGTAAGCTAAAAATAAAATAGAACAATAAGAGGTTGGGATGTGACTCATGGAGTTATGTTCCATCCTCTTTATTAGAAAAAATAAGTTCTGATAGTAAGGGGAAACATATGCGTTTAGATAAATTTCTTGCAGAAACAGGTGTTGGCAGCCGTAAAGAAGCCAAGCAGTTGCTGAAAAAAAGTATGGTTACTGTAAACGACCAAGTAATCAAAGAGGGTAAAACACAAATTGATGAAAAACAAGATGTTGTTAAATTTGCTGGGGAAAAATTGACTTATCAAAAGTATTACTACTATATGCTGCATAAACCTCAAGAGGTGATCTCAGCGACAGAAGATAAATGGGATCAAACCGTGATCGATTTATTGCACGATGAAGATTTCCGAGAAGATTTATTCCCTGTTGGACGTTTGGATAAAGACACAGAGGGGTTGTTGCTACTGACAAACGATGGTCAGCTGGCTCATCAATTATTGTCACCTAAAAAACATGTAGATAAAGAATATTTTGCAGAAGTTGCAGGAATTGTGACAGAAGAAGACATTGATCTATTTGCTGCAGGATTCGCTTTAACGAATAAAGAGCTGGTAAAACCAAGCCACCTAACGATCGAAGCTGTAGATGAACAAAATCAGCTGTCAAAGATTCGCTTGATTATCCAAGAAGGCAAGTTTCATCAAGTAAAACGAATGTTTGAAGCAGTTGATAAAAAAGTCGTTTACTTAAAACGTCTGCGGATGGGCAGTTTGTGGTTGGATGAAAATCTAGCATTAGGTGAGTATAGAGAACTAACTGCAGCAGAGCTTGAAGGATTAAAAGGAAAAGTATAGTCTGATCGAACGAATGTTGCAGATTCAAACATTCCATTCAATCAGATTTTTTTGACTAATAAGTTAACCTAGATATATACTGCAATTGACTAAGAGGTCAATGAGGAGGAATCGTAAAATGAAGGCCATTGAACTTATAGGCTTGACTAAAGTGTATAAAAAACAAGCAGCGATCGATCAAGTGAATCTTTCTGTAGAAAACGGTGAAATCTATGGTTTTATCGGCCCAAATGGTGCAGGAAAATCAACAACAATCAAAGCGATGTTGAATTTTACTTATCCAGATCAAGGAACTGCCACTTTACTTGGGTTGGATAGTATCAAAGATGCCAAAGAGGTTCGTAAACGCACAGGATATGTTTCGAGTGATGTACGATTTTATCCCCATATGACCACAGGTGAAATACTGCAGTATGTAGCTGATTTTCATCAAATAAAAAATAGCAAGCAACAAATCGATTACTTTATCGAGCTGTTCGATATTGATAGACAAAAAAAGATGTCCGAACTATCTTTAGGAAATAAAAAGAAAGTCGCTATCACGGCTGGTATTTTACCAAATCCAGAATTATTGATTTTAGATGAGCCGACCAATGGGTTAGATCCACTGATGCAGCATCGACTATTTGAAGAGCTGGAAAAATATAACCAAAAAGGCATGACGATTTTCTTATCCAGTCATGATTTAAATGAAGTGCAACAGCATGCACACCGGGCAGCATTCATCCGTCAGGGGAAAATCATCACCGTTCAAGATATTACAAAAGAAAAATCACTTGGAAAAGTTATTACATTGATCGGTGATCATATTCCGTTATCGCTTTTCGAAAAGATGGGGGCAGCAATTTTAAAACATCAAGGAAACGAAACACGATTATTTTACGAAGGCGATCTTCATAAGGTTGTACCATTGTTAGGAGATGAGTCGATTGAAGACTTTACAGTCACCAATCCAGAACTAGAGGATCAGTTTATGGCATTGTATGAAGGAGGAGCTGCAAAATGATCACAGCCAAAATCGAAAGTAAGTCATTAGTCAAAGGATTAATTATTTGGACGATTCTATTTGCAGTGATTATAGTTGGATTTAGTGCCGTGTACCCACAAATGCACAGCTCAGAAATGAAAGAGTTGTTGGATGCAAAGTTAAATGGGGTGTCTCCTTCACTATTGAAAACCTTCAATATCAGCGTGAGTGGACAAGCAAGTTTTTTAGTAGCAACAGGTTTTTTTGCGTACTATTTTCAGTATATGTTCTTAGCAGCTTCTGTTTATGCAATGATGTTGGGAAGTCAGTCATTGATCAAAGAAGAAACGGACGGAACGATTGAATTTTTATATGCACAACCAGTAACGCGTAGCGGCATTGTTACAAGTAAGATAGCAGGAAACGTCTTTATCTTAGCAATTTTTTGGCTAGTATCATTTGCCGTTTCCTTAGGATCAACGTTAATATATCGGCAATCAACAGATTCAGTAACGACGATCATCCGAGAAATTGGGAAGATTTTTACGCAGGAAAGTTTGATTTTATTGTTTTTCTTGTCTTTAGGTTTCTTCCTTTCAACACTTTTAAAATCAAGTAAACAAAGTACGAGTATTTCTTTAGGGATCGTATTTGGCTTTTATTTGATCGGGATTTTTTCCGATTTGAAAGAATCATTTAATTGGGCCAAAAACATTTCTCCGACCCATCTAGGAATTCCAAGTAATTTGCTGGATAAAGGATTGTCGGTAGTAAGTGTTGGTGTCTTAAGTGTTTTGATTGTGTTATTTTTTGGTGGAACATATTTGGTTTATCAACGGAAGGATTTGAAAATCTAAGGTAATTTTATTAGACACCTTTCTGATAAAACCGACAGACTACATGAATCGTAATTGGAAACTGACGATTCAACTGTTATTAAAGACTGTCGTACAATTGCCTGTTAAAAAGGAGAGTTCTAAGCAGGATATCGTTCAGTTGATAGTAGGCGTAGTTAATCAAATTATTGAGGAAAGCCTTCCGTTTGGAAAGAAACATCCTGAAGCTAGTGAAGTTTTACGAATGTAATTTCTAGCAGAGTGGATGGAAGTATATATGGGGATTTTACAAACTGATTTTTTTAGAAAAAAGACAGAAGGAAAGTGAGCCTCATTTTCCTTTTGTCTTTTTATTTATGTTTTCAGCCAGTTTCATGAAGCGAGGAATCTGCTGACTAATTTCAGTTGGTAAGACAACATAACGTTTTTTACCCAATTCTTCACCAATCTGGCTATGAAGATACACTGCTGCACAAATTGCGGCTTCTTTATCAGGAAATTGAGCTAAAAAACCAGTGATCATGCCAGCTAAGGTATCCCCCATTCCCCCAGTAGCCATAGCTGGAGTGCCTAAGGGATTTCGATATTGTTCATTCGTCGTATAGATTTCAGTTCGATGGCTTTTTAACACGATCGTTGCACCTAATTTTTTTTGAGCTGCTTGATTATTATCTATCGTCTGATGCGTCAGCTTAAGACCGCTCAGACGCTGCCATTCCATTTGATGCGGAGTGAAAACTATGTGTTCTGGATAATTTAAGTGACTGTCGCTCTGAGCAAATAAGGTGATAGCAGATCCGTCAATCACAAGCCATTGAGTAGACGTTTGCTGTTGAAGAACCAGTTGCAACAGCTGTTGACTGTGTGAATCTAAACCTAGCCCAGGACCAATCAAGAGAACAGTTGCTGTACCTAATAACTCACTGACTGCTCGCGTAAGTGTCCAGTCAAGCACCATTGCTTCTGGTAAACGAGCATGCAGTGCGCTGTGATTATGTTTGGCTGTAATAACGGAAACCAATCCAGTCCCTGTTCTGACAGCAGCTTCGGTACTCATGATGATCGCGCCGCCATATGTTGCATTGCCGCCAACCAATACTGCACGTCCAAATGTTCCTTTGTGAGATTCTTGTGGACGTGGCTGGATCACTGCGGTTAAATCGTCTCTGGTTAAGTCTTTCATCCCGATAGTCTCCTTTAATTGCTTTTCTTTTAGTATAAATCTGTTTTGGAACAAGAGCAAAAGATTATGAAAAAACTATTTCCGCCTTTTTCTTTTAAACAAGTTAGTGGTATGATGGGAAGGTAGAATAATGAATTGGAGTGACTAAAAAATGACAATTGATTGGCAAAAAGAAGTAGACGCACGTAAAGATGCGCTATTAGAAGATTTACAAAATCTATTACGCATCAATAGTGAGCGTGATGACTCAAAAGTAACACCAGATGCACCATTTGGACCAGGACCTGTTGCTGGCTTGAAGCATATGTTAGCTTATGGCGAGCGTGATGGTTTCGTTGTGAAAAATGTTGATAACTACGCTGGACATATCGAGTATGGTGAAGGCAACGAAACCTTAGGCATCTTCGGTCACATGGACGTTGTACCTGCTGGGGACGGTTGGGATACAGATCCTTATGAACCTGTCATCAAAGATGGTAAAATCTTCGCGCGTGGTTCAAGTGATGATAAAGGCCCAAGTATGGCGGCATATTATGCGTTAAGAATCATCAAAGATTTAGGCGTACCATTATCTAAAAAAGTTCGCTTTGTTGTTGGAAGTGATGAAGAAAGTGGCTGGGGTGATATGGATTATTACTTCAAACACGAAGAAAAACCTGATTTTGGTTTCTCTCCTGATGCAGAATTCCCAATCATCAACGGTGAAAAAGGAAACGTATCGTTATACGCTCGTTTTGGCGGATCAAGCCAAGGCGAATATGAATTAGAAAGCTTTAATGCTGGCTTACGTGAAAATATGGTTCCAGGTACGGCAACGGCTGTAATCACAGTTCCAACTGCCGAAGCAGCTGAAAAAATGCAAGGCGCATTTAGCGTATTTGTAGATGAGGAGCCAATTTCTGGCGAATTTGAAGCGAATGGTGCAACTGTCACAATCAAAGTTGTAGGAAAAGGCGCACACGGCGCTAGCCCTCAATCTGGGATCAATGCGGCAACATACTTAGCAGTATTTTTAAACAGCTATGCATTTGCTGGCGCAGCAAAAGAATTTATCCAGGTTGCTGCAACGCTTGTTCATGAAGATTTCTATGGTGAAAAATTAGGCGTAGCCTTTGAAGATACTAAGATGGGTAAATTAACAATGAACGCTGGTTTATTCGTCTTCAAGAAAGATGCTGAAGAAGGCAACTTTATGAGCTTGAATTTCCGTTACCCTAAAGGCACAACAGCTGCTGAATTAGAAGCGGGTGTGAAAGCTACAGCAGGTGCAATCGGTGCTGAAATCGTTCAAGGTGGACGTAACCAAGAACCACATTACGTGCCAGCGGATGATCCATTGGTTGAAACCTTATTACAAGTTTACGAAGATCATACTGGTCAAAAAGGCCATGAACAAATCATCGGTGGCGGAACTTACGGACGTTTACTAAAACGTGGCGTGGCGTATGGCGCAATGTTCCCAGGCTATACAGACACCATGCATCAAGCCAATGAATTTATGGCGTTGGATGATTTATTCCGTGCGACAGCTATTTATGCGGATGCGATTTATCGCTTAGCGAAATAAATAGCGCTACTATAAAAATAAAAAAATCAGAAAACCTGACAGACAGTTGTCAGGTTTTTTTCTGTACAATAGAAACAAGTCGTTAGAAACATCGGACATTTTCAAGTATACTTATAAACATATTTAAAAATAATGAAAGATTACCTAAAAATAAAGAGCATATGCATACAAGAAAAAAATGAGGTGAATAGATGATTAAATTTCAAAACGTATCAAAAAAATACAACGATCAATTTGTATTAGAAAACTTCGATGTTTCAATTGAAGACGGTGAATTTTTTGTCTTAGTTGGTCCAAGTGGAAGTGGAAAAACAACTACTTTAAAAATGCTTAATCGTTTAATTGAGCCAACAGATGGGGATATCTATTTTAATGACAGACGATTGATTGATTACAATTTAAAAGAATTACGCTTAACGATCGGCTACGTTCTCCAACAAATCGCTCTTTTCCCAAATTTGACAGTTGCTGAAAACATCGAATTGATTCCCGAAATGAAGCACTGGAGTAAAGCAAAAAGACGAGAACGAACGGAAGAATTACTCAGAAAGGTCAGCTTACCACCAGAGGAATACCTCCATCGGAAACCTGCTGAATTATCTGGTGGTGAACAGCAACGTATTGGGATTTTACGTGCGATTGCAGCCAAACCAGATATTATTTTGATGGATGAACCGTTCAGTGCGTTAGATCCAATTTCAAGAGGGCAATTACAATTATTGATCAAAGAACTACACAAAGAATTAGCGACTACTGTTGTTTTTGTGACCCACGATATGAATGAAGCGTTGCTTTTAGGTGATCGGATTTGTGTGATGAAGGATGGGCAAATCGTTCAAACCGATACACCGGAAGCTATCAAAAATCATCCAGCCAATGAATTTGTTGCGCAGTTCTTCCAACATGAACAGGCTAATTTAGAAAATTATTGTGCAGAAGATTTATTAGAAGCAGGATTTATTGAAGCTGGGCAAATAACCGGCGAAACGATAGTGAATTTAGGCACCGATTTACCAACTGTGATTGGCTTACTTGTTGATGGGAAAACAGTTGTACTAGTTAATGAGAAAGGATCTATCGGTGAAATCACAGATCGAACGATTTTACGCTTCTTAGAGACAAAGATAGAAAAAGGTGATCAATAATATGGGAAAACTGATAGAAACATTCGTGGCCCGCAAAGAAGACTTTATCCAAGCGGTTGTTGAACATATCCAACTATCGTTACTGTCATTATTGATTGCGATTCTTATAGCGATCCCGTTAGCGATTTTACTGACGAATTACAAAAAAGTCGCTGAATTTGTTCTGCAAATCACTGGGATTTTCCAAACGATTCCGTCACTCGCTTTATTAGGTTTATTGATTCCAGTTATTGGGATTGGCAGTCCGCCAGCCATTGTAGCGTTAGTGATTTATGCCCTATTTCCGATTTTGCAAAATACCTATACAGGATTGACTGAAATCGATCCTTCTTTAGAAGAAGCAGCCGAAGCCTTTGGGATGAACAAACGGGAAAAACTAATCAAGTTTGAGTTGCAGTTGGCGTTACCCTATATCATTTCAGGGATTCGTACAGCAACCGTTATGATCATCGGAACGGCAACGCTAGCGGCTTTGATTGGTGCAGGAGGTCTCGGAACATTCATTTTACTCGGAATCGACCGAAATAATGTATACTTGATCTTGATTGGCGCAATTTCCTCTGCTATTTTAGCGGTCTTGTTTAACTTTGGGATCCATTTGTTGGAAAAAGCCACGGTGAAACGGATCATAGCTGCATTCATGGTATTACTTGCACTATTAGTAGGTTCATTTGTCTACACCCATCAAGAAGCAGAACAAAAAGAAATTACGGTGGCTGGAAAGTTAGGTGCAGAACCAGATATCTTGATCAACATGTATAAAGAATTGATCGAAGCAAATAGTGATATCCACGTAAATTTAAAATCAAACTTTGGTAAAACCAGTTTCTTATTTAACGCACTAAAATCAGGTGAAGTCGATGTCTATCCTGAATTTACCGGAACAGTTCTTGAAACGTTTTTGAAAGACAATAAGAATACATCCAATGATCCAAGAGAAGTGTACGAGTATGCGCGAGATCAAATTAAAGAACAAGAAAACATGGATTATCTGGAACCAATGCAGTATCAAAATACCTATGCAGTTGCAGTCAAACGATCATTTGCAGAAGAAAATGATCTGAAAACCATCGAAGATCTTAAAAAAGTCGAAAGTCAGTTAAAAGCTGGTTTTACACTAGAGTTTATTGATCGTGAAGATGGGTATAAAGGCTTGCAAAAATTATATAACTTGAATTTAGATGTGAAGTCGATGGAGCCATCGTTACGTTACCAAGCAATCAATAATGGGGATGTGAATGTGGTAGATGCCTATTCGACCGATAGTGAACTAAAGCAATATGATTTGGTGATTTTAAAAGATAATAAACAACTATTTCCACCGTATCAAGGTGCGCCATTGCTGAAAGCTGAAACGCTTGAGAAATATCCGGAATTAAAAGAATTATTGCAGCCTTTAGTTGGTAAAATCACGGAAGAAGAAATGAGTGAGATGAATTATCAAGTCAATGTGGAGCAAAAAGATCCGGCGACCGTTGCACATGATTATTTGGTGGAGCATGGGATGTTGGAAAAATAATGGTTGATAGACGAAAAGGCACAACATAAGAGAGCTATCTATCTCTTATGTTGTGTTTATTATACTTTGTAAGGTATAATAAATGAGAAAGCAATCGCACTTAAGTGTGATTGTAAAAAAAAGCCAGTGCGGAAACACTGACTCTTTAGTTGAGTTTTGACTAAAGCTCGAAAGTGTACTACATTGCCACTATCTTACTTTAGCGGTTCAGATAGTGGTCTTTTTTTACTCAAAAATCGAAGTGATAAAAAGTTTAATCCCTTCGACAATATAGTAAGCCACAAGTGTGACGACTATTTTCGAAGCGATATCTTTTAACAAATCTTTCAAGGACCGCTTTTCCAATGTATTAAAGCAGGACAAAAGCGATAAAGACATATCTTTATGGCATCAACTCCTTTTTCAGAGCTTCAGCCGTTATTCAACTAGTTATAGTATGTCAAAAAATTGTATCGATAGTGTATTAAATATTTTACAAAATAATAACGAGCAAACAGTCAGCCTAGAAGAATGTTTATCTGATCGAATGCTACGGATTCTGGTAGATAGCATTCTATTTTAATGTACATATTATTGACTCAGGCAACTTGATTTATCAGTTCGTGCTGATTATTTTTGGCTTCAAAATGTCAAGTGACCACTTAACATCTTGAGGTGTCGGCTGTTTCCTCGTTACTATCATGGCTATAATAATCTGTCTATAAAAAAGGCTTGCTCCGTCAAAAGTTAGCACAAAATTGACAGATCATTATAGCAAAGTGAAGCGTGGTGAGAGAAGTTAGTTTTGCGGTAACTTCCTTAAAACGATTATTAAAATTTCAAAAAATCGTTGCTCCACCGTAAAATAGAACGAAAAAAAACGGTTCCGGACACCTGCCGAAACCGCGCTAAGTACAATTAAGAAGCATTGACCTGTTTTTGTCGTTAAACTCAGAACATCAGAAAAAACACTAGTAATTTCATGAAATATTGAGTAAAATAAAAACAGTCAATGAAAATTGACTAGGGCAACTTGTACATTCAGTCCGATCTGATTGTATAAGGCTCTGTGGGAGGACGACCAATCTTCCTGCAGAGTGCCTTTTTATTTTGTCTAGCTAAACGAGATTCGTTTGGCTAGATTTTTTTTCGTTCTATCTCATTCCATTTTAATTTAAGTGGGGTGGAGAGTCAATGGGGGAATGTAAGTTTGTGTGGAATTTTTTATTAATGCTTTTAATTAGTTTTTATCAGAAATATATATATAACTATTTGACGATTCTTGATATAATAATAAATGGAACGTACTTTAAAAATTAATTGAAGTTTTTGTGGAAAGGTTGATAAAATGATTGGTGAGTTAATTGGTACAACATTGTTGAAACATAATTTGGAGCAACTAAATGATCTTGTGATTGATGGCGTCGTTGAAAAATGGGATCAGTTCGAAACTAAATATAACAAGAATTTTAAGGATTATTTCGAAAAGTCGGTAGAAAAATATAATAAAGTGCGTACAATACTAAATGATAAAGAACAAGAACTAGTTAAAATTTTTCAACCTACATCTTTATATGAGGAATCAAAAAATGGAAGAGATATAACTCAAAAAAGAATTAAACCAGATGAGTTTTTATCCGTACTTGATGAAAAAAAGTGTGTATGGATCACAGGACATGGTGGTATTGGTAAATCAACATTGTTAAAACATACTATGTTAACAATCCTAATGGACGAGAAAAATAGTAAGAGTAAAATTCCAGTGTATATAGAACTTAGAAAATATAATCATGAAGAAGCTGAGAGAAGAAAAATAACGGAATTTATATATCATGAAATGACTGTACTAAATTTTGGTTTAGAGAAAGAATTATTTGATTTTATGCTTATGGAAGGTAGATTTACTTTTCTTTTTGATGCTTATGATGAAATAACTTCCGAGAGGTCTCAAATCTTTTTGACAGAATTCGACGATTTTTTGACTAAGTATGATAAAAATAATGTAATAATATCTAGTCGGTTTATGCCTTATGGTCATTTAGATAACTTTGTTGGTTTACATGAATTAAGAACTCACGGTCTTACACAAAAAGAGTCAGTAGATTTGATAAAAAAGACAGATTACTACGAGGATATTAAGCAAGAGTTTACAAAAAGTTTATCAGAAAGTTTATATGATGAGTATGAAACTATCGCTTCAAATCCAGTGCTGTTGCTATTGATGCTATCATTATTTCGAGAGAATTCTAATTTTCCAAAGAAAAAAAGTACATTTTTAATAAAGGCTTTTGAAGAGTTATTTGAAAGACATGATGGAAGAAAAATAGCATATTCTAGAGAATTCAAAACCAGTTTAACTAAATTTCAAATGATGAAAGTTTTTTCAGCTTTTTGTTTTTTAACTTATTTTGATACAAATGCGTCTAAAAATGAATTCAGTGAAGATAGTATCAGAAAGACTATACGAAAAGTAATGGATAGTTATTCCTGGCTTACTGACAATTCTGGAATTACAGTAGATGATATTATTTATGATCTGCGAGTTTGTCTATGTGTTCTTTACAAAGAAGGTGAATATTATTACTATGTTCATAATATTTTCCAAGAATTTTTTTCAGCTTATTATATATATATGCAAGGTGAAAAGGCTCAAGGAAAATTTTTAGAGAAATATATAATTAATGGACGTGGAGGAACTATTAGTCGGAATTTAAATTTCAGATTAATTCAAACGACTTTTGAGTATATCTATGAGCTAGATGATGCTGAAAATCAAAATGTAATTCGTTATAACTTATTATTACCTTTATTAGAATTAGTTGAAAAAAATCCTGAATTTGTTGATTATCTACAAATTAACAAGAATTTAGGATATGAGATTCAAGTGACAGAGGAAAGTATCGCTATAAGTCTTGAAAGAGGCCTTTTAGATAGTATAGAGGAGCGTGCATTATTACATTTGTATCGACTGTATAAATATAGGGGGAAGAATCTGGTGTTTGTCGGTAGGAAGAGCAAAGAAAAAATTTCTGAAAGTGAATATAAAGAAATAATTAATTTGGCTTCTGCTAAATTAGTGAAAGGTCAAATACTTAGGGCTAATACTGAAAGTCCCGAACCAAAAATTGTCGATTTAGAACGTTTAATTATCAGTATAGAGGATGTATTTAGGAATGATATATTAAAAAAATTGTATTCTAAAACTCATAAATATCGACAATTGACAGAACTTAATGGTTTGAGTGCTGATTTGAGAGAAGAGAAGAAACAGCGAGAAAATGAAGAGGTTAGCTTACTTTAAAGTGAAACTGAAATTTGAGGAACATAATCAATCAGGTTAGGAAAATTTCTTAACCTGTTTTTTTAATTTTAATATAAAGTAATTTTTACCAAAAAGAAATGCAAATTTCTCAAACTTTCGCTATAATAAGCAACTTCCATAAGACAACTTTTAAATAATAAAAAAATAAACTCAGCAAAGATGAGCTTTTACAAACTTAGATTAATCTTGAACTAAATCGATTTTCTTATAATTAAGAATCTCACTATCCATATAAAACTTGCAATAAATTGTATTATCATAAGTAACAACAATAGATTTCAGCTAATTAGAATAATAAATATAATTTATTTATTCCATTATCATACTTTTGATAAATCTATTTTTACATTAAGATGTGGTATAATTATAGTTATCAAATAAAGGAGGAATGCATTTATGAGTACACCAAGAGCTTTTATAAGTTTTGATTTCGACCACAATGAAGGAAATAAATTATACTTTATGGGGCAAGCAAAAAATTCAAGAACTCCATTTTCTATTCATGATTGGTCAGCCAAGTCTGCAATGCCAGAATGGCAGTGGGAACAGATTGTTGAGGATAAGATAAAAAAATGTAATATGGTAATTGTCCTTGTTGGCCGGTATATGGCGAGTGCTGTTGGAGTAAAGAAAGAAATAGAGATGGCGGCTAGAAATAATGTTCCCGTTTTTGGAGTATATGTTGATAATGCTAACTATTTGAGCAACCTACCTGTTGGATTGCCTAGATCTAGAGTTATTAACTGGGAATGGGTAAAAATAGCAGATAAGATTGATGACATGATGAAACAAGGAAAAAATTACTAATAGGGAGGGTTTCGATATGAGAAAAGCTTTGATTGTTGGGATAAATAATTATCCAAATTCCCCTTTGACGGGGTGCATTACTGATGCCACTAAGGTAGGTCAGCTTCTCGAATCTAATGGAGATGGCTCTCCTAATTTTGATATCAACATGCAACACGACGTCAAAACAAAAAGAGAGTTGACACAACTTATTAGAGAATTATTTTCTGGAGATTCTGATATTTCGTTACTATATTTTTCGGGACATGGGACGCCTGATGGTGGTGGGTGCTTAGTAACCCCTGATGCTACAGGTGAAGGAGATATGGGTGTGTCTTTGACTGAGGTACTGAGATTAGCGAATAAATCGAAGAGCAAAAATAAAATAATCATATTAGATTGCTGTTTTTCTGGAAAATTAGGTGAAAATGGACTTACTGGAACTAATGAGTCTGTGATCAGCCCTGGCGTTACGATAATGACAGCTAGTACGAGTGAGCAAGTTGCTATGGAGGGGGCGCTATCAAGTGGTGGTATTTTTACTAATCTTTTTGTGGAAGGACTAAAGGGGAGCGCAGCAGATATTGGTGGCAATATAACCCCAGCAAGTCTATATTCATTCGTAGACCAGTCTTTAGGAGCTTGGGAGCAACGACCTGTATTTAAAACTAACATTACAAAATTTCTACCTGTAAGAACTGTGGAACCTAAAGTTCCTTTAACAACCTTAAGAAAACTCTCACAGTATTTTCAAAATCCAAGTGATGAATTTGGTTTAGATCCCTCCTTTGAGTTTACTAATGACCCATTGGTGGAGCATAAATATGAAGAACCATATGCTTCTCAAGAGAATATAAATAAATTTAAAGAACTTCAATCGCTAGAAAGTGTTGGACTAATCGAGCCTGTAGGTACTGAACATATGTATTTTGCTGCAATGGAAAGTAGGTCATGTAAACTAACCGCTCTTGGACTTCACTATTGGCGATTGGCTAAAGACAAAAGGTTTTAAGGTGGATTATTATGATAATTACAAAGAGTTTCTTAAAAACTGAATCTGAAAAAAGAAATATTACTAATTTTAGCCAAAAGAAGATTCTTAGTGAAAATCTGGCTATTAAGAGTGTGAATAAAAATTACGATGTTTTTATCTCTCATAGTTTTTTAGATAAAGACTTAGTGTTGACACTTGTGAGACTTTTTAATGAAGCTGGGTACTCTGTTTACGTTGATTGGATTGAAGATATAGAATTGGATCGCTCAAATGTGACAAAGAAAACAGCTACTTTGGTTCGGTCTAGAATTTCTCAAAGCAAAAGTTTAGCCTACATTGCGACAACAAATATATCAAATTCAAAATGGTGTCCTTGGGAACTTGGGATTGCAGACGGTATGCTAAATGAGAAGGCTTCTATTCTACCTATTCTAGATAATGGTAGTAATTTTAATGGGCAAGAGTATCTAGGTATATATCCTCACATTGATTATCAGAAAGGCACTAATGGAAAACAAGAATTTTGGATAAATGATCCAGATGATTCCACTCAATACGTATCACTTAGAGCGTGGATAAACGGAAAGCAACCCTATAAACACCCGTAAAATAGTTAACTTTAGGCAACAAAAGCCCACAGCCTCAAAGTTTGTGCTTTCTGTGCATCTTCTCTTTGTTTCGTTTTACCCTGTGTATAATATAAAATAGTATACACAGGGATACTGAAATATAAAATTATAAATACTAAAAAGAATACGCCCATAATTAAAGGCCTTTGGAGGAATACACCCCAAAGGTCTTTAAATTATTACATTAATTTTTCTTTAGAAAACTACCAAAAGAACTCAATTAAATAGATCTTTTCATGGTGAATATTACTCACATAAAAAGTTTGGTTAAGTTTGCAATAATAGAAATTACATTACTTCCTAAACTTGTATACTTAGATAACGTTCCAATGATGTCGCTTTTGTCTTCCTCTGTTACCTTATCCTTTGAAAGATGGTAAATAAATCTTTCAATGTATTGTTTATCTTGAGGGACGATCTTCTCTTCGTTTAAAAGTTCTTCCAACTGATTTATGGTGTTATTAACGGTATAATTATTTTGGTTTACTGTGTTGAACTGGTTACCTATTCCATTATGGTTAAAATTATTCACAACAGACTTCCTCTCTTCTGCAATTTTATAAAAGATTCTAAGTTCACGTTTATAGTAAGACTGCCTCGTACCTTTGCTAAACGATTTATCCACTAAAGTATGATATATGGCAATATCAGTCACTATTAGTTTGTCTGTAAAATAATCACCAATCGGAAACATATCATACATCAATTCCAGTTTGTTCACTTGCCACTCCCAAAAATAAATTCCATAATAAAAATTCCCGTTATCATCCTCTCTTTGTTTCATTTCCTGCCAAATTTTTTCTGGGAAATATTCTTTTTCAGTATCCTTATTTTCTAAATAACTCATAGCTCGTGAGCGAATTTTTATGAATAAAAATAGTAAGCCTATTAGAAACAGAAAAAATCCACCTAAGATATACCACTGATATTTAATATAGAAATCCAATAAATTTCCTCCACTCTTATTTATTATCAAAACTAAAATTATTAACTTATCTCTATTTTTATTTAATTGTTATCCTCGACTCTGATATTAGAAGTTATTACTGAATCAGTTTTATTTTTAATTTTAACAGTATAAGTTTCACCTTTTTCCACTATGTATACATAGTGGAACTTTCCTTTAGAAGCAAATTTATCTCGACCTACAATATACGGAGTCAAGTTTTCTTTTAGTTGATTATCATATAAGGTTATTTCAAAATCTTCTTTGTGCCTATCTTCTAAATAAACATAAATTCGGGCCTCTATATTATGGTTGGCGATCTTTACTTTGATTTCTCTTTGTTGATTGGGTAAGTATTTTTGCCCATCATACTTTGGTATTAAGAAGAAGATGAGTGAGAAAAGTATAATGCCAATAACAATGCTACTTGCTTTTAGTATACTTTTTAAAGTCATCAATACCCTCCTGGACAGCAGAACCACCACCGTCATTAACTCCATACCCATTCGCTTTCCAAGCACTTACACCACTAGTAAAGTCTTTGGAGAAATAATAAGCAAATAGACTTAACTTGCTCGGGTCTCCCTTAGCTAAATCACTTAGAATTTGAGCAACGCCAGCACCTATTTTTAAGGTTTCTCCATCTATAAGCAATGAACCTTGACCGTAATAACCAAATAAATAATTCCCTAAATAGTCTAGATGCTCTTTGATATAGTCTGACCATCCTCTTGCCCAAATTGAATAGTCTGAATCTCCAAAAGTTCTACTCTTCAAATCAAGTGGTTTTGCTGTGTTGACCATATCAATAAATTGTTTGTAGTTTAACGTGTTTTTACCAGAGACATCAATAGCGTTATCACCTAAATTTCTGGCTACTGCTTTAATATCAATATCAAGCCCTTGTAATATTCCTGCAAGTTTTTTCTCGGCTTCGATCGCTTCGGGGGAGTTAGCGCCAAATTTTGCTCGTATTTTATCATATTCATCAAAAGCAGGTTTTGCCAAAGAATAAAGGTAATCTTCATATACATGAGCGATTTTCTCGGCTTTTTCGGTAGGAGACAAACTTTTATCATCTTTAATCTCCTGAACGAGTTTCGCATAATCTAATGGCAAAACAAAGTTATCCTTCCATTCCTTATTAATACTCTTTGCCCAGTCAAGTTTTAGCTTAGAAGTGCTGTACATGCCGTTAGAACCATCAAAGCAGTTCGTACTAGAAAGTGCAGATAAACCTTGGTTGACATTGTCTAGCAACGAATCAGCAGTAGTATATAAATCAGAGCAAGAACTCTCTAAATCATGTAAAGATTGTATTTCTTTTTTAAGTTGATGAATTTGAATAGTAATTGAATTAGAACCATCATCGGCATTAACATTTCTAGTTCCAAATGACGGACTACTAGTTATTTCACTTACTCTAATTTTTAATCCCAATAATAGAAACTCCTTTTAGCGACTCTCTGGTTTTAGTTTCAACTGTTTATTTATTCTATATTAAGTTTATCAGTATTTACATTTTGCAACAATGTTAACTTTTTATTATGGATTAGGAATTGAAATATAAGAAAATTAATCTAATAAAAACTAAAGCTTCGTGTCCATGATACCAAACGGACGCGAATTTTTTTCATCACATACCCAACTTTTCTCATAATAAAGTAATTTTTACCAAAAAGAAATGCAAATTCTCCAAACTTTCGCTATAATAAAGAAAATAACCAAAACAGGAAGTGTAGCTAAACATGAAAAAAGCAGACCGACAACGGTTGATCAAGCAACTGATTACAGAAAATGAAATAGAAACCCAAGACGACCTGATTGCACTTCTTGAACAATCTGGTGTCAAAGCAACCCAAGCTACTGTTTCAAGAGATGTACGTGAAATGAGCATCGTTAAAACGCACGGTTCAGATGGCAGAGTAAAGTATGCCTTATTTTCTCAACAACAAGTATCTAGCAGTGAGGAAAAACTAAAAGAATCTGTGAAAGATTCAGTGACTCGCATGGAACGTGTCCAATTTATGGTCATCGTCCATACAGATATGGGCGCAGCAGATGTCGTCACTAATTTTTTAGATGAAGTCAGTTATGAAGAAATTGCAGGAACGGTCGCAGGAGTTGATACAATCATTATTATTGCTCGTTCAGAAGATGACGCGGTAGCTGTTGTTGAACGTTTTGAAGCAATGATAGATTAAAATAAAACCAATCAAAAAATGAAGGGAGATTTGGTTACATGGATTTGAAAGCGTTACAAAACGGGTCAGATATAAGAGGAATAGCAATAGAGCATGAGGAAAAAACAGCGAACTTAACACCAGCGCAAGTCGGGAAAATTGCAGTCGGAATGGTTCATTGGCTTCGTGATGAGAAACACTTAGCTGAAAAACATCAATCAGGAAAATTAAAAATCGGTATCGGTCATGATAGCCGTATTTCGGCAGATAGCTTAAAACAAGCTTTGATTGACAGCTTTGTAGAGCAAAATATCGAAGTGTTAGATTTTGGTTTAGCGACAACGCCAGCTATGTTTATGACCACGCAATTTCCACAATATGATTGTGATGCGGCAATTATGATCACTGCGAGTCATTTGCCTTATTATTTTAATGGCTTGAAGTTGTTCACTAAATCTGGAGGCGCAGAGAAAAAGGATATTGCGTATCTCTTAGAACACACTGACAAACCAGCACTTGTAGCGAAAGGAACAGTTACCAAAACCTCGATTTTAGAGGATTATTCTGCTGATTTAACCGATAAAATTCGCAAAGGCATGAAAACGACAGAAGAAAAACCATTAGAAGGTTTTCATATCATAGTAGATGCTGGTAATGGAGCAGGTGGTTTCTTTGCAGAACAAGTCTTAGCCAAACTTGGCGCAGACATTACAGGTTCGCAATTTTTAGAACCTGACGGTATATTCCCAAATCATATTCCTAATCCTGACAATAAAGAAGCAATGGCAAGTATTCAGCAAGCAGTTTTGAGAAACAAAGCAGATTTAGGTGTGATTTTTGATACGGATGTAGATCGCTCGGCGGTAGTGGATGCGTCAGGTGAAGTAATCAACCGAAATAATTTGATTGCTGTTCTAGCGACAATCGTTTTAGCTGAATATCAAGGCAGTAGCATTGTAACAAATTCACCAACTTCAAGTCATTTGAAAGTATTCATCGAGTCAAAAGGTGGTAAACAAGTGCGTTATGTTTCTGGTTATCGCAATGTGATCAATAAAATGATTGAACTGAACGATGAAGGAATCGATACTCAATTAGCAATCGAAACCAGTGGACATGCAGCTTTTAAAGAAAATTACTATTTAGATGATGGTGCCTATGTTATCGCTAAAATCCTGATGCTGTTACCTAAATTAAAAAAAGAGGGCTCAACACTTGGCGATTTGATCAGCTCATTAAAACAACCAGCAGAAACTCAGGAATTACGCTTTGAGATTCTAGCAGAAAATGTTCGCGAGTACGGTGAACAAGTGATTCGAGATTTAAATGATTTTGTAGAGAGTCAACGAGGGCTAAAAATTGATCCTGAAAACTATGAAGGGATACGAATCAATGTTTCTAATGAATATGGCAGCGGGTGGTTGTTATTGCGTATGAGTTTGCATGAACCCTTACTAGTTTTACAAGTCGAAAATGATCAAGATGGAATGAATCAAAAGGTTTTAGAAGAATTAGCAAGTTTCTTTGAAGAGTATAAACAATTGGATTTAGCTAAATTAAAGGGCTCTTTGTCAACTAATGTTGGTGAAGAAAATCTAAAGAATTAAATCGATTAATATGATTCCTAGAGGAAATTTCCTCTAGGTTTTTCTATTTTCTTGAAAAAGAATAGTGCCAAAACATAAAGAAATTCTCAACTTAAAATTGTAAAAGTTACGAAACCCATAAGCATTTCTCTTCAACACTTTAATATGGTTGTTTAAACATTCCAATGGTCCATTAGAATAAGGCAATTCTAGCGCATTTTTAATTTCATTTTTGTACTTCTTAAAAGTACCAATAGTCGTTTGGTAATAGGTAGGAAGACGACAAAAATCTTCGTCTAATAGTGCATAAAACCGAGCAAAATCTCTTGTCTGTACGGCATAAAGAAAGTCCTGATAATACGTGTAGCTAGTCTTCAGCTCGTTATCATACGCAAGTAATCGATCCACGACTTCTGTTTCAGTTAAATAGGTGCGGAAGGAAGAACGCCAAAGGCGTTTTTCAAAATCAAGCTTCGACTGATTTTTTTGAAGAAGTTTCCAGTATTTCTTCAAGTGTCGATATTTTTTTGCTTCTGTATTTCCCTGATGAAGAAATGTATTCATTCTCTGAATACGGTGCTTTAAAAAGGTTCGGCTGATTAGTTGGACAATATGAAAGCGATCAAGAATAATCTGAGCCGTCGGAAATAACTTTTTAACGAGAGAAAAATAAGGAGCATACATATCGCAAACAATATACTTAACCGTTTTACGAACAGCCAAAGGAAAACGTGAAAAATACCGCTCTAGAAAAGGGAGCTGACGATTTTCAACGACATCAATTAACTGCTTTGTTTGACCATCCATCATGATAAAACTCATAGAAGCGGTGACTTGCTTAACTGATTTAAATTCATCAAAACAAAGGACTTCAGGTAAAGTGAGTCGGTTAATTTTTTTAGGTTCATAAAATCGTTTTAGGACACGATAAACAGAAGAGACAGAGACCTTCTTTTGACGCGCAATTTCACTCATAGAAGTGGTTTTTCTGAGCCTATCGGCAATGGATAGCTTCACTTTAGTTGAAATCGAACAATGTTTTTCAACAAGACTCGTTTTAGCAACGAACGATCGATTACAGGAGTAACAGAAGAAACGGCGTTTCTTCAAGCGTAAATACGTTTGATACTCCGAAACATCATTCAGTAAAATCAGACAAGTTGTAAAGCCCCAACGTATAATGGCGGCATTCTCTTTCGATTCACAATGAGGACAAACATGAGCAGCATAATCGAGCGTACCTGAGAAGACCTGACAGATTCTACCTTTGATTCGTTCTTTTTTTAAGCCATTTTCATTAAAAGTAATGTTTAAGTCTAGAATATCTAAGGTTTCTTTGATAAGATTGGTGTAGGACATCTTGATTTCCTCCTTTTTGAATGGTTTTAGACGACTTAATTCTAAAGGATATCAGGGTGTCTTTTCTATTATTTTGCATTAAAAAGATGCCGGTGATTTCTCACCAACATCAGAAAGTATAGAGCCAATTAAAGGAATCATTGAAGAAGTAATAAAAAGCTAGGAAAGAACATTTGTGTTCTTCCTAGCTTTTCATTTACCATAAACTAGGTTCAGCAATTGCTGCAATCACTTCTCCAGTAAATGGATGGGTTAGGTGTAATTCATAAGCATGAAGCATCAAACGCCCAGTAGGTTTTGGATGGTACAAAGGATCACCAATGATTGGGTGCCCTATACTTGCCAAATGTACACGGATTTGATGGGTTCGGCCAGTTTCTAAAATGCAATAGAGTGTTGTCTGATTCACCTTTTTTACATAAGAATCAACTTCAACATGCGTAATTGCCAGATCGCCACGTTGCTCATCAATCACACGTTTGCGCCGATCATGTCGATCACGGCCAATTTTTTTACGAATAGTCAAAGAGTTGGCTAAATTTCCCGAAATCACCGCTTGGTAACGTCGATAGATTTGTTTACTTTCTAATAGACGTCCTAAAATGGGCAGTACAAAAGGATTTTTAGCAAATAAAATCGCACCACTTGTTTCTTTGTCTAAACGATGCACCACATATGGAATTTGTTTTTTCGGTGCCAAATAAGCAGCTAAATGATTGAGTAGTGTATCATTTTCATCAGGTTGGTTAGGATGAGTTTTCATTCCTATCGGTTTATTCAAAATAATCAACTGTTCATCTTCAAATAAAACATCAATATTCGCGGTATTTCCTAGAAGAATCGTAGGTGTTGGATAGTCTTCAGATTCAAACTTTAAAGTAACAATATCCCCACTTTTTACAGGGAAATGAAACAGTGCAGACGATCCGTTAATCGAGACATTTTTTCGAGTGCGCAAAAAATGTCGGACTTTACGAGGGACTAACCATTCTTGTTCAAGCAGTTCTCGGACTGTTTGTTCTTTAAAATTCTTAGGTAACTGGATGGATAATTCCATTTGTTTTCCACCTTTTCAATAGCGTTCTCTCATAGTTTAACAAATGAAGGGATAAGTTCAAGTGGTTAGATGGAATTAAATCGGTAGAGGAAGCAGAAGTTAATTTTTGAAACGGATTACTGGAAAGGAGTAACTTTTCTATGGGCCATTGATCAGGTTGTTCTTTGCGATTCGCAGCAATTGACCAATTTTTAAAGTTTGCTGTTCTTTTTAAAGTTGTCTATCGTTATTTAGTTTAAGAAGATTGGTGATTCACAAGTAATGAAACGTGCCAGGTATTGCGTCTGATCTGCTTTAATATAGTTAATTATGGTGATTCACAAGTGATGAAACGTCGCTCACTGCATTCGCCAAGTATTGCTCATCATCTGCTCTGTTATTGCCAATCGCAGTGATTCGCAACAAAATACCCACTCTTTGGGGAAGAGTGGGAAAAGGAGTTAAAAAATGAAAAAGTGTTTTGTTAGGGTTGTTTGTTGGTATACATATATAATACAAATCAAATATGAATTTTTTGTGTATTAATTGATTCAAAACTGTAAATTTTTTCTAAAGAAGTGTTTAAGTTTTTCACAAAACGGTTAACTATTGACCATTCATCGTATTAATCAAACGTTTCGTCCAGCTAAAATCAGTTTTTGTGATTGTATCATCACCAAATTGTTTGCCATCTCGATCAATGGCGTAAACAAACATGCCCCCTTTTTGTCCATCTTTTGGATGCCACTTTGCATAAGAATAAGCGCGACTTGTTTGATAAGGGTCTACAGTATCATTCCACCGATTCTGGTCTTGTTCTTCGGGGAAAGAGATTCCAGGGAGAAATTGTTGTGGGATGATCGAAGTTTTATACGTATTCCAAGTATTATCCAAAGATGCAGCAGAGCGGCCATAAGCTTGGACAAATAAATAATCAAAATAAGAAGCAGTTTTTTTAAATAAAGAATGATTGTCTTTATTTGTATCATAAATCAATAGTTTCCCTGTATTGGCCTTTGGACCTAATTGTTTCGATAATGCTTTGAACGTACCCACAGCCATTTCTTCTTGCTGGGCGGTCAAGCTAGATTCCATATCGACGTCCAGTCCATCTAAGTTCCAGGGTGTTAGATAAGTATCAATTAATTGTTGTGCATGGCGTTCATACTCAGCTGTTGTCGGGGTAACACCTGTATGTGGAACATTCCAAACTTCTCTAATATCAATTGTCCGAATGACACGTGTTCCTCTGGCGTGCAATAGTGGAACATAAGTAGTTTTCAGGGTGTCCCAGAATTTCTGTTGATTCGTCCCTGGATTGACATAATGGAAGACAGAGACAATATCTACTCCTTCTGGAATATCTGTCATCGCAGTTACATTTTGATCAGGTAAAGTGGAGTTTGCATCATGAGGCATGGTAATATCGCGCCAGGTACGATAATAGGCCATCATAATCGGATCTTCTGGATTAGCCTCTATAGCATTTGATTGGTTAGGCAACAGACTAAAACTTAGTAAAATAAAAATTGGGATCAGCAAAAATGTTAACTTCTTAGACATAAAAACACTCCTCTTCGATTTCTTTTGAAACGTTTACATTTCGGGAAAAGTGTAGCATAAAAAAATCAAAAGTCACAATGAGAGTGTCTATAGATAGCTATCTAGGTATCAGTTTCACTTTTTTACTCACTTATTTGAAAATTTTCTCGAAATAAAAAAAGACCCACTCTTTGGGGAAGAGTGGGAAAGGAGTTAAAAAATGAAAAAGTGTTTTGTTAGGGTTGTTTGTTGGTATATATATATAATACAAACTAAATATGAATTTTCTTTGCCCTAATTTATTTGAAATTGTAACTTTTTTCTAAAGAAATCATTAAGAGGAGAAACTTTTTTTTATATTCTAACTAATAAGCTCGATCCGTAGTATATTCTTAAGAATTTTTATTTTCTTGACAGATTCTTAAGCTTTTCTACATAAAATTAAAAGAAAAGCATGCTAAAATAGGCAAAACATGATCTCTGTGCATAATTCATGCTAAAGCCGGATGAATCTAAATGCTAAATTATGTTAAAATAGCTTAGAAACTTTTATATAAAGAGGGAGCACTATGGACTTTAAAACAATTATGGAAAAAATAAAATCTGGTTTCCAACGTTTTTGGACGTGGATCAAACCGTATCTTGTCCGTTTTCATCACTGGCGTAAGCGGATTTGGAAAAAATATCAAATAAATAAAATTATTTTGCTATTAGGGATGCTTGTTGTTCTCATTGCCAGCATTTATTTATTTACGTTGGCTAAATCTGCAAATGTCGGTGCTTTGAAAAAAGGGTTAGAGGAATCTACCGTTATTTATGATAAAAATGGCGATGAAGCAGGGAAATTATTTGGGCAAAAAGGAACCTTCGTCACGATCGATCAAATTTCTCCCTATGTGAAAGACGCGTTAATTTCAACTGAGGATCGAAATTTTGAGACCCACCATGGGTATGATATCAAAGGACTTTTTCGGGCGGTAGTCGGAAAACTTAGTTTTGGTAAAATTGGTGGAGGCGGCGGAGGAAGTACGATCACTCAGCAGCTAGCCAAAAATGCCTACCTCACACAAGAACAAACAATGACACGTAAAGCAAGAGAACTATTTTTAGCGATCGAAATCGAGAAAAAATATGATAAACAGCAGATTTTAGAAATGTATCTGAATAATTCCTACTTTGGTAATGGGGTTTGGGGAATTGAAGATGCTTCACATCGCTATTTTGCTGTCAGCGCCAGTGAATTAACAGTAGGTCAAGCAGCAACTTTAGTTGGTATGTTGAAAGGACCAGGTATTTACAATCCACTTGATTACTTGGAGAATGCGGTAAATCGTCGTAATACAGTGTTACAATTAATGGTTGATAATGGCAAATTATCTCAAGGTGAAGCCGATGCTCAAGCAGGGGTGGATATGAATAGTATGCTAGCTGATAATTATTCAGATAAAAACTCCGATTATCGCTATCCTTATTACTTTGATGCAGTGATTGATGAAGCAGTGAATAAGTATGGGATGAAAGAGGAAGACTTATTAAATAAAGGATATAAAATCTATACAGCATTAGATCAAAATTATCAAACAGCGATGCAGCAGACATATGACAATGATGCCCTATTCCCACCGAATGCAGAAGATGGTGCAGTGGTTCAAAGTGGATCAGTTGCCCTTGATCCTAAAACGGGTGGCGTACAAGGAGTAGTTGGCGGACGAGGCGAGCATGTGTATCGTGGGTTTAACTTTGCCACTCAAACAAAACGTTCTCCCGGTTCATCCTTGAAACCAATTTCGGTGTACACACCGGCATTGGAAACTGGAATGAAACCAGATAGTATTTTAGAAGATCAACCGCAAGATTATTACCCAGCAGAAAACTATAGCCGCACAAATAGTGGTGAAGTCCCAATGTATCAAGCATTAGGAGAAAGTTTGAATCTACCTGCTGTTTGGACGTTGCATAAAATAGGGTTGGATAAAGGCTTTGAAAAGACACAAAAATTTGGGATCCCATTAGCGAGCGAAGATAAATATTATGGATTAGCTTTAGGTGGATTGAAAACGGGTGTTTCACCATTGACGATGGCGAATGCTTACAGTCCATTTGCAACTGGTGGCGCTCAGTCAGAGGCTCACTTGATTACTAAAATCGTTGACTCAACAGGTGCTGTGATCGAAGATAATACAAATGCTAAAACAAAACAAATCATCACAAAAGATACAGCGGATCAAATGACGAGTATGCTTCTAGGTGTCTTTAGTTCGGGAACAGGGATCAATGCTGATCCGGCTGGTTATGTCATGGCTGGTAAGACTGGAACGACAGAGACCAATTTTGATACAGATAAAACGAATGACCAATGGGTTGTCGGCTATACACCGGATGTAGTGATTGCAACATGGCTTGGTTTTGAACAAACAAGTGAAAGTCACTATTTACAAGGAAGTAGTGCCACGCATGCTTCAACTGTCTTTAGTAGTCAAGCACAAGGGATCATGCCGTATACAGCGCAAACACCATTCACTGTAGCAGATGCTTATGCGACAGGTGGGATCGTACAAGAAGCTGGAGCAGTTCCAGCAGGAAATACTAATGATTGGCAAGATAGTGTGAAAGATATCGGTGGTCAAGTTAAAGAAGGTGCCAAAGATATCGGCGGCAAAATCAAAGAAGGTTGGGACAATGCGAAAAATGGCTTGAAAGACTTCTTTGGTGGTTTAACAGGAGAATAATCGGTTTGAAAACGAATCAAAGAATGGTACAATCAAAGAGAAGAATTTATAGAAACGAGGGAGATTGAATGAGCAATATTTATGATACAGCTAATCAAGTAGAACGCGAAATCCGTGAGATGGAAGAGTTTAAAGCCTTAGAACAAGCTTACGCTGAAGTGAAAGCAGACGAAGAAGCATACACTTTATTCAAAGAATTCCAAACGTTCCAACAAGGTTTACAAGAAAAACAAATGCGTGGCGAAGAATTTTCAGAAGAAGATGCTGAAAAAGCGCAAGCGTTAGCAACAGAGGTTCAAAAAGCAGAGGTCATCAACCAATTGATGCAAAAAGAACAAGCATTTAGCTTGATTGTGAATGATTTGAACCGTATTATCATGACACCGATTCGTGATTTGTATAACGATTAATTGATTAAATTGTAAAAAGTCTCTTTAAACATAGCAGATAGAATGTATTTTCACTGCTATATTAAAGAGGCTTTTTGTTTTTTTTATGGAATATTTGATTTGCGAAAAGGAGTAGAGAATAAAGGGAGAATAAAACATATGAGACACTAAAAATCACATGAAATCTGAAAAAATTTCCCAATTTCTGCTCTTTTAATGATATAGTAATACTAAATGAAAAAAGGATTGGGGAACAAAAAGTATGATTGGTATTTATGATTACACAGTTATTCTAACCTATGGAAATGCAGTTTTTTCTATAGTTGGTATGTATTTAGCATTAACCCAGCATATCGTTGAAGCAATTTTTTGTTTAGTCTTGTCAGGTATTTGTGATATGTTTGATGGCTTTGTTGCGAATATGAAAGAGCGGACAAAAAGTGAAATGTGCTACGGTATTCAAATCGATTCATTAGCTGATTTGATCAGTTTCGGGGTTTTTCCGACTGTTTTAGGGTATGCATCTGGTTTGACGCAAGGGATTTATTTGCCATTATTTGTATTTTATATTTTAGCTGCGTTGATTCGTTTGGCACATTATAATGTGACTGAAATGGAACGAAAAGAACAGACGTGTGATCGTCGTGAATATTATGAAGGCTTACCCGTGACAAGCAGTGCTGCACTGATACCTTTGTTATTCTTTATTGCGGGTAGATTGCATATTGCGATCGCCTTAGTTTATCCAGCAGCCTTACTCGTCATTGGTTTTTTATTTATTTCAAAAGTGAAAATCAAAAAAGTCGATCCTAGAAAGCTAGCTTTTGGGGCATTCGTAGGTGCAATTGTCGCCTTTATTATTCGCTAAACTTTTCAAAGGAGTAAAGACATGGAAAAACGCTTTAAAACAGTGTCTATTTCAGAAAGCGGAAGTCATTTATTGACTTTTCTATATAAAAATCCAGTAGGACGCCTTCTTTTAAAGGGATGCATCCAGCCTCCGCTGACCAAAGTGGCTGGGGCTTATTTAAATAGCCCGCTCTCAAAAGGAATGATTCCCCGCTTCATCAAGAAAAACAAACTCCAAGTAGAAGACTACATAGCTGAAGAGTACACTTCGTTCAACCATTTCTTTATGCGGGAGATCAGACCTGAAGCACGTCTACTGACTGAAGAGGAAGCATTTTTATGTGCGCCGTGTGATGCTAAAGTCACCGTTTATCCAATCAGTAAAAAACGAACGTTTAATGTGAAACATTCTGAATATGCTCTTTCAGAGTTACTTGATAACACAAGCCTTGCTGATGAATGGCAAGGCGGTAGTGCTGTCATTTTTCGTTTAACACCTGATGACTATCATCATTATTATTTTATTGATGAAGGAACGATTCTCGAACAACAGAAAATTTCGGGTGTATTCCACACAGTTCAACCAGTAGCAATCCATAATGAGCCCGTTTTTTCTAGAAACGCCAGAGAAGTTACGGTGATTGAAACCAAAAACTTTGGGAAAATCATACAGATCGAAGTAGGTGCTTTAATGGTCGGCAAGATCAAAAACTTAAAAAAATCAGGAAAGTGTCATCGTTTTGAGAAAAAAGGGTGGTTTGAATTTGGCGGATCAACAGTGATTCTATTATTTCAAGAACATCAAGTGCGAATCGATCCTGAAATTTGGCTTAACACCGAAAATAATCGTGAAACGATCGTCGATTTTGGTCAGGTGATAGGTGAAAAGAGAGAGGGGAATAATGAATAAATTAGCCTTTCTAGGCATTACTGGATTATTCCTTTTAGGGAACTACTATATTGGTAGAAAATTTCTGGCTATTTTAAAGCATTTTGTATGGTTTAAATATCCAGGGATCTTATGGGGAATCATTGGTTTATTGGCTATTGCAGCCTTAGTGACATTATTAGTGTTTAATGGAAATGTTGGTGGTGTGGTTGGGAAAATCGGCAGTTACTGGTTGTCGTACTGGTTTTTATCGTTAGTTAGTTTTGGGATAACTGATTTGATCCTTAAAATAACTAAAAAAAACACAATGATTCAATCAAAAAATGAGTTGCTTATTTGGATAATTGCACTAGCTGTAACAGTTGTTTTATTTTGGTATGGTTCATGGCAAGCGCAACAAATCAAGACAGTGAATTATCAAGTAATAATCGATAAACCAACAGACGGTAAGTCCCAAAAAATAAAGGCCGTTTTGATTAGCGATGTGCACCTAGGCTATGTTAATGACGTGAAGAAATTAGAAAAAATTGTCACAAAAATCAATCAACTGCAGCCAGATATTATTTTTATTTCCGGTGATTTGTTTGATGGTAATTATCAAGCATTACAAGATGCAAAGGGCATGGAAAAACAGCTTAGTCGACTGTCTTCTGTTTATGGTACCTACATGTGTTGGGGCAATCATGATGCTGGAGCAAGCTTTGAAAAGATGAAAGAGTTAGTTCAATCAGCAAAAATTACTTTGTTAGAAGATGAAATGACAGTTGTTGGTGAAGAACTATTGGTTGTCGGTCGCAAAGATAGCCGACCGATCGGTTCACAAGATGGCACTAGAGAAAGTCTGCAAGATCAATTTGAAAAAGTCGGAAACCAACTACCAAAAATTATCTTAGATCATCAACCCTCTAACCTAGAAGAATATGAGCAATCAAATGAGTTGATTCTTTCAGGCCATACCCATCAAGGGCAAATATTTCCATTCAGCTTAGTAACAAAAGCGTATTTTATTGTGGACTATGGTTACTATCGTAAAAATGAAAATAGCCCACAGGTGATAGTCTCTTCTGGTGTTGGGACATGGGGACCGCCAATGCGGATTGGGACACAAAGTGAAATCGTTCAAATCGATATTATAATAGAATAGCTGGAAATAGTAGGACTGGAATCGTAGCTTGTAGAGTTTGATTTCAGTTTCTTTCTTTTTATAGTCTTTAAAAAATGAAAAACGAACAAATTTTCGTATGTTTTTACTGACCGATACTTAATAAAATGATATGATTAGAGAAAAGAATCAAGGCGAATAGGAGGATCTAATGAAAGTATTGCATACGGCAGATTTACATCTGGATCGGTCTTTTGAAGGCCTAAAAAATATACCCAAACAAATCGCTGGAAAATTACAGCAGGCAAACCATCAAGTAGTCACAGCGATTGTTGATATAGCGATTAAAAAACAGGTTGATGTAGTGATTTTTGCGGGGGATACTTTTCACCAAAGTCGGACATCGATCCGAACACAAGCCTATTTTATCGCTGAAATGAAGCGTTTGGAACAAGAGAAGATTCCTGTGATCATGGCATTTGGAAATCATGATTACTATGTTGCAGAGCGTTATTGGTTTGATTTTCCCAAGAATATGTTTCTTTTTCAAAAGGAGCAGGTGGAAACACATTATTTTATGACGAAAAATCAAGAAAAGATAGCCGTTTCAAGCTTTAGCTATGAACATCCGTGGATCAATGAGAATAAACTTTCTGAATTTCCAAGTAAAGATGCCACAGCAGATCTACATATTGGGATTTATCATGGTGATACCGTGAATAATGGAGTGCAAA
This sequence comes from Enterococcus sp. AZ101, assembly GCF_050499005.1. Taxonomy (NCBI): domain Bacteria; kingdom Bacillati; phylum Bacillota; class Bacilli; order Lactobacillales; family Enterococcaceae; genus Enterococcus; species Enterococcus sp. AZ101. The sequence goes on from NZ_JBMHEZ010000001.1 coordinate 241,326, forward strand.
ATTATGCGCCATTTTCATTCAGTGAAATGAAGAGGAAGGGCTATGACTATTGGGCGTTAGGCCATATCCATCAACCTCAGGTGATGAGTGCAGACCCACTGATTGTCTACCCAGGAACACCGCAAGGTCATACTAAAAAAGAACGAACTGTTCAAGGTGTGGCGATTGTGTCTATCGAATCAGGCCATGCAACTGTTCATTTTGAAGCTGTAGCCAAGGTTAATTGGCAAAAGACTAAGTATTCACTGAGCCAGACTAGCAACTTACAAGAAGCCTTGAGTTTATTGGAGGAGCTTCTTGTGACAGAAAGTCTTGATCAAAAATCTGTTGTTTTAAAAGAAATCCAATTGACAGATACTGAGCAGCTCGGTGAAGAATTCCGGATATCTTATGGGAATGGAGAGTTACTTCATTATTTACAAACTACGTTGCTTCAGCGATCCAATCATTTCTTATTTTTATTCCAAATTGGATTATTGACTGAAGAGCTGGATGAAAAAGTAAGGATCACAGCGGATCCAGAGCTGTTGAAGCAACTAGAAAAAAATTATCTACAACCAGAAATCTTCTCAAATACATTGCAGGAATTAGTCCAAAATCCGTTATTTTCATCTGTAGTACAGCCAAATGAAGAGTGGCGTGAACGTAGTGTAGTACAAGCAGATCAGAAAATTAAAGCAGATTTCGTTATTGAGGAGGATCGCCTATGAAACTCATTGCAATAGAACTTGTTGGATTTGGTAAATGGCAGCAACATAAGATTGAATTTCAACCGAAAAATCAATTACTATTTGGAACAAATGAAGCAGGGAAATCAACGATTTATCAGTTTGTTCAAGCCATGTTTTTTGGTTTTCCTGCAAAAGGAAAAAAAAGAAAAGACTATCAACCAAAAAATGGCGGCGCTTATGGCGGTCGCTTATGGTTTGAGCATCCAGTTTATGGGAAAGTCCAAATTGAACGCTTCAAAGGGCAAAATAAAGGACAAGCAAAAGTCTATTTTAATGATCAAATCGGTGATGAAACCTTATTGGAAAAGATGCTCTATCCTTTGACCAAGGAGCTGTTTCAATCGGTTTTTACCTTTCAGCAAGAACAACTTAGCCATTTAGAAAAATTAAACGAAGAAGAATTGCAAACTTCGTTGCTTTCTTTAGGACTATCAGGAAGTCAGCAATTGTTGCTAAGTAGAGAAGCCTATTTTAAACAGGCTCAGATGATTTATAAAGGTAAAGGGAGTCAACCGCCGTTAAATCAAAAATTAAGTGAGTATCAACGCTTACAGCAACGGATCAATGAAAAAGAACAACAAGAGCGTCCGTTTCAACAACTGCTTGTAGAATTAGACACTACAGGGCAAAAAATAGCGGAGCAACGCCAAGCGTCACAAGAAATGAAGGATCAGTTGGCACGACTAGAAAAACAAGTCATGAATTTACCGTTGTATGAAGAATTACAAGCAATTGAACAGTCAAAAACAACGGCAGTGCTAACTCGTGAAGAAGAAGAACAATTGCTTTCTTTTTTTCAACAATATCGTTTTTTAAGTGAAGAATTGACGCGCTTAAATCAAAGTATTGCTACACAAAGCGAGACGCAAGATCAGACAGAGGATTATCAGTTTTATTTAAACGAAGAAGAACATATTCAACAACTACTGAATCAACGTTATGATATCGATAAATTACTTTCTGAAATCAGTTGGATGAGCCAATCCTTACAGCAAAATCAGCAAGAAATGCTTCCTTTAGAAAAACAATGGGGGTGGAGTCGAGAGAATCCGCCGCAGTTGTCTTTTGAAGAACAGGTTATAAATGAGATGAGAGAAGACATTATTGCACGAACAGTTAAGCTACAGACCGCACAAACAGACTTGCGATTATTAGAAGAAGAAATTGCGACACGTGAAGAAAATTTAAGTACATTTGAAACGATCAATAAAGAAATGTTTCGCAAAAATTACCGACAAACCAATAAAAACATTAATCCACTTTTTTGTGGAGCTGGCGCACTTATTTTATTGTTGAGCTTCTTTTTACCTACTCCATTTCGTTACGGAACGTTTATCTTAAGTGCGGGCTGTATAATTGCAGGCGTCTGGCCATTGTTTTATCAGCCTAAGGATACTTACGAAAATGAAAAAAAACAGTGGCAAGAAAAATTATCTCAGTTGGATTATTTAAATGATCAGTTACTAAAAATAAGAGCAGATATCAAACAGATACGTAAAGAAGAGAAAGAAATGGCTCAATTTGTTGCAGAAAAAGTAAAAGAAAACCATTTAGGCCGAATGGATCAAGTTGAGTTTTGGTTGACTCATCGTTCAGACATTACTCGCTATTTGATTTTGCTCAATACCAATCAAGAACTTGAGCTTCAGTTGAAAGAAGATCAGAGACAGGTAACCAAATTAGCGGAGCAAACAGAACGTTATACAGCACATTTACCTATTGCGGGCACTTCTTTAGCAGAAAGAATCCGTGTGATCGGTAATTTTGCTGATAGAATGGAAAAAATCCGTTTTGCACAAGAGTATCAAGCAGATGCTTATACACGTCAGACGATTCGAGAAGTAAAGGAAAAACAACAGCAAGTACTGGATCAAAGTAAACCGTTGTTACAACGTTTCCAGATTGCTTCAATCAATGAGATTCCCAAAAAAGTTCAACGTTACCAAACAGCTTCAGCGAACCACAAACGAAAACAGGAACTACAAACCATGTTGCTAGGGGTGTATCCTGAAGCTATTGAGCCGCAACAATTAACCGTAAGACAGCTTGAAATTTCACAAGAAATAAAAGCAATAGAAACGACCATCCAGCATCTACAAGAAAAAGAACAAGAACTTCTTTATCAAAAACAACAAATGCTGTCAGATGGAACGCTGGATGAATTGTATCAAGAACAAGCAATGTTAAAAACTGGAATCGAAGAACTAGCGTTGGAATGGTCAGGGAATCAATTAGCAGGTCAGTTACTGATGGATTTACTAACGGAGTTATCAGAAAAACAATTACCTAATCTATTAAAAAAGGCAACCGATTATTTTAAAATATTGACCCGAAATTCGTATCGTGCAATTCAACTACAAGAAGAACAGCTGATTGTCATTCGTAAGGATCATGAACGTTTTATGTTGCATGAATTGTCTACAGGTACAAGAGACCAAGTTGTGATGGCCGTTCGTTTTGCCTTTCTTTATCTTCAAGAGCAACGTAACTTATGTCCGATCATGATTGATGATGGCTGGCTACATTATGATAGTCAAAGAAAAGAACAATTAGCTCAATTATTTGCAGTATTTTCTGAACATCAGCAAGTCATCTGTTTTTCTTCTGACAAAGAAATGGTAAGCTATTATAAAGAGTTGAAACAACCAATTATGGAATTAGAAGGAGCAGAAGTATGAAAAAAATTCGTGAATTAACTGTCGATGAAACATTTGAATTATTTCTTTTGATCAAAAATGCGGATGTGCGTATCGCAAAAAATGGCAAAAAATTTATCGCTTTTACTTTCCAAGATACGTCAGGCACGATCGACGGGAAATACTGGGATGCTTCTGAAGAAGAAATCAGTCGTTTCGCAGCGGGAAATGTTATTCTTTTAAATGGGAAAAGAGAAGTCTATCAGGGCAATCCTCAAGTGAAGATCATCCATATGCGCGTGGCACGACCGGATGAACCTAGTCAACCAACTTTGTACATGGAACGGGCGCCACTAAAACGTGAAGATATGGTGGAAGAAATCAATCAAACAGTGTTTGAAATCACTAATGCTCATTGGCAGCGAATCGTTCGCTATTTACTCACACAATATCAAAAGGAATTTTTTGATTATCCAGCTGCGAAAAGGAACCATCATGCTTTTGCTAATGGTTTAGCCTATCACACTGTATCGATGCTACGTTTAGGCAAAGCAATCTGCAAGGAGTACAATGAATTAAATGCTGCATTACTTTATTCTGGCATCATTTTACATGATCTAGGCAAAGTAAAAGAACTTTCTGGTGCGATGACGACTGAATATACGTTATCAGGAAATTTGATTGGTCACTTGGTACTTGTAGATGAAGAAATAACAAAGGCGTGCATTGCTTTAAAAATCGATGAAAATGATGAAGATGTGATTGTGCTACGTCATATGGTTTTAGCTCATCATGGCTTATTAGAATACGGATCACCAGTTAGACCACGAATCATGGAAGCCGAAGTATTACATCAAATCGATAATATCGATGCTTCGATTCAAATGATGTTAGGATCAGTTCGTCAAACTGAGCCAGGACAATATACAGATCGAATCTTTGGGCTAGACAATCGTAGCTTTTATGTACCCAAGAATATTTAAATGGATTAGGAGACAATGATGAATCAATCAGTGGTAGATTTATGGACACAATTTAAAAATCAATCTGAAATCACAGCGGATCATTATGAAGCTTGGGCCTTTGGCAACTCACCTGAAATGGCAGATGAATTGTTAGCCCATGTTCTTAAAGGCGAAAAGACAGGGACCTCTTCCTTACACCTTTTATATGGACGAGACTTTGAAGACGAAAAATTACCCGAAGTTGGTGATTATAGTGTGCTGTTAGATGGAAATAACCAAGCACAAGCGATTATTCGTACGAAAGTAGTGGATATCTTGCCATATTCTCAACTATCAGAAGTACATGGTTATCTTGAAGGAGAAGGGGATCGAACATTGCGCTATTGGCGCAGTGTTCACCAACCTTTTTTTGAGCAAGCATTAGAGAAATATGATCTAACTTTTTCAGAGGATCTATTAATTGTTTATGAACTTTTTGAGTTAGTTTTTTAAAATAGTAGAACAAAAAAAAGAGATGAAATCCATCTCTTTTTTTTGTTCTACTATTTAGAAGACTCTTCAGTTTTACTTGATGATTCTTCAGTTTTGCTTGAAGAATCTTTAGATTTTTCAGAGTCACTTGATTTAGATTCTTTTTCTTTAGAAGATGATTCTTTTTCTTCTTTCTTAGAAGAATCACTTGATTTAGCAGAATCTTTTGTTTCAACTAAACCAGCTAAGACATCTTTAAATGCGTCATCTTTGATTTTAACATTTGCTGCAGTTAACACTTCAGAAGTCACTTTTTGAACAAATTCTTGATCGTTTTGTTTAGCAGTTTCAGCAATTTTTGTTAGCTCTTTTTTGAATGGAGCCATGTCATTGCCTTTATCTTTATTTTTCACCATTTTTACGATAGTGAATGTTGATTGGTAACCAGTTGAATCAGTTGCTTGGATCGGTTCAGAAATTTCGCCGTCTTTTAATTTAAAAGCAGCTGTTTTAACAGCTTCAGGAATAGTTTCTGTTTGAGAATCAAATTTCACTTTACCGCCATCTTTTGCTGTTGTTGTATCTGTTGATTTATCCTTAGCGATTTTCGCGAAGTCGTCGCCGTTATCTAATTGTTTTTTGATTTCTTTTGCTTCGTCTTCAGTTGCGACTTGGATGATTTGTGCTTCTACTTCTGGATGGAATGTTTCCCAAGCAGCTTTTAAATCTTCATCAGTGATTTTGATATGTGCTTTGATTCCAGCTTTGTAAGCAAGACTTTGTTTGATTTGTTCTTTGTAGCTTTTCTCTGTAAGACCAGCTTGTTTTAGTTGATCTGCAAACACTCCGCCTTGCGCTTCGATGTTTTTCTTAGTCTCATCAAATTGAGCTTGGATATCTTTTTCTGAAACATCTTTACCATATTTTTGATCAAATACTTTATAGATGATCATTTGTTGAACGATTTGTTGACTTTGTTGACTTGATTTAGTTTGGTTAAAGAAATCATCAACAGTGATTGTTCCGCCTTTCATTGTTGCGATATCTTGTGAACCGCCTGTACAAGCAGCTAATGTAAAAATACTAAGTACACCTGCTGCAGCTAAGATTAGTTTTTTCTTCATTCTTTTTAGCACTCCTAAGTTTGTTTTATTTTTTATTATGTAGAAATTAATTCTCACGGTTATTACTATACCACACTATGTTTCATAAAAGAAATACGTAAACGATAGTTTCAAACAATTTTCGAATTTAGGACACAATTTCATCTATAAAAACGGTGGGTTTTAAGAAAGTTAGTCTAAAATACCTCTTTAATTGATGAAATAAGCCACTTGATTTTATTTAAAAAAGATGGTTTTTTGAATTAAAATAAAAAAACGAGGATAAAATTTTAGGGATAATCATTTTATCCTCAGCTTTTTTAATCTTCTAATGGCATTTCTGGTAATTCCGATTGAATTTTTTCTACTTGCTCTTGGATTTGATCTAGTCTAGGCTCGGCTTGAAACATAAAGTTTTCAACATCACGGTTGATGCCGTCAATAAAAGGTTCAATGTACATGTCTGCTGTGGCCTGTAAAGCCTGTGCTGATTCTTTGAAATGGTCTAAATTTTCGGTAAAATCTTCTTTTAAATCAGACCACTCCTCTAGTTCGTCGACAAATTTTTGACGAGTATCTTTACCACTTCTAGGAGCAAAAAGTAAACCGCCAACACCGCCAACAAGTGCGCCAAATAAAATTCCTTTAGAAAATTTTCCCATTATTGTTCCACCTGCTTCATAATTTTTTCAGCTATTGCTTGCATTTCTTCACGAGAGTAGCTATCTTGATTGTTTCCAAAATGGATAGAGAAATCATCAGATTTCCCGAAACGTGGGATCAGATGAATATGAGAGTGGAAAACAGATTGATACGCTAATTCCTTATTATTGTTAATAATATTTAGTCCTTGCATCTCTGGAAAAGCTTTTTCAAGAGCTCGGGCAACTTTAGGAACTCGTGCAAAGACTTCACCAGCAAGTGCTGGCTCATAATCAAAGATATCTGTAACATGTTTTTTAGGAACAAGTAAAGTATGACCTTTCGTTACTTGAGTGATGTCTAAAAACGCATAAACCTGCTCATCTTCGTAAACTTTATAACTAGGAATGGCCTGATCGATGATCTGACAAAAAATACACTCTTTCATGGTTTCCCTTCTTTCTTTTAACTGTTTCTTTTACTTTACCATACCTTGAATTTTATTTGGGAGAAAAAGTTCATGAAACCTTCAAAAAGTTCGTGGTATAATAGATTCACGATAAAAATGAGTTGGAGGCAATGAGATGAGTTTAGTAATTGAACACTTAACAGGCGGCTATGGCCATATCCCTGTTTTAAAAGATATTAATTTTGAAGTGAAATCTGGTGAGATGATCGGCTTGATCGGCTTGAATGGTGCTGGAAAGAGTACCACGATCAAGAATGTGATCGGATTATTGACACCGCAAAAAGGGAAAATTTCTATTGATGGCGAAACATTACGACAACAGCCAGAAAGTTATCGCAAAAAAATCGGTTATATTCCTGAAACACCTTCATTATATGAAGAATTAACCTTGAGAGAGCATATCGAAATTACTGCAATGGCTTATGATATTCCAATCGAAGAAGCATTCAAACGGGCAGATACCTTATTAAAAACATTCCGTTTGGAGAATAAATTAGATTGGTTTCCTGCTAATTTTTCAAAAGGAATGAAGCAAAAAGTAATGGTCTTATGTGCTTTTTTGATTGAACCTAGCTTGTATATTATTGATGAACCATTTTTAGGATTAGATCCGTTAGCGATTCACGCATTGTTGGAATTAATGGATGAAATGCGAAATCAAGGTGCTGCTATTTTGATGTCTACGCATATTTTAGCTACTGCTGAACGCTATTGCGATCGTTTCGTTGTTTTACATGATGGTCAGGTGCGAGCGGTTGGTTCCATGGAAGAGTTGCGTGAAGAGTTTAGTTTACCTGGTTCTTCTTTGGATGATATCTATATTGCATTAACAAAAGAAGAAAAGGTGGGTTGATATGTCTGGATTTTTTGGCATTCGTTTAGCACGCCATTTGAAGAAAATGATGAAGTATATGCGTTATGTTTTTAATGACCATTTTATTTTGGTGTGTGTCTTTTTACTAGGTGGCTTGGGTTTTTATTATTCTCAAGTGTTAAAAACCTTACCAGAAAATTTTGTCTGGGGCAGACCAATTATTGTGGTTCTATGGTTGGCATTGTTACAAATTGGGCGAATCGCTACCTTAGCTCAAGAGGCTGATAAAGTATTTATTTTACCGAAAGAGCCCGAGATGAACAGCTACTTGAATCGTGCCATGCGTTATTCTTTCTGGCTACCATTAGTGACGTTAATCTTGATGGGCGGGATGTCGATGCCGCTCGTGGTTGTCTCAACTGGTTGGGCATTCGCTACATTTTTCTACTTTATTGTGATGTTAGGGATTTTGAAAGCAAGTCATTTGCGTTTGCAAAAGTATGGGTTGTATCAAGTTTCCGCAAGAGTATATCAACAATGGTCAGTACTATGGTTGGTCACAAGCTTCATTACAATTGCGCTTAGCTTGTATGTATTGCCTCTAGCAGGACCAGTTGCCGCCTTGGTGCAGGCCGCGTTCTTTTATTTAGTATTGAAGAAAAAAGAACAATCACTCTCTTTAGATTGGGAGTCGATGGTGCAAACTGAAAAAAATCGAATGCATCGGATTTATCAGTTTATCCATTTATTTACAGATGTACCGGAAATTTCTAGCAGTGTCAAACGTCGGAAGTTTCTTGATCCACTCGTGCATAAAATTAAGAAAAATAGCCAAAATACGTATTTATATCTGTATGCCCGTAGTTTTTTAAGAGGATCAGAGTACAGCGGACTATTTATTCGCTTAGTGTTGGTTGCTGGGGTGATTTTATTTTTCTTAAAAGAATTTTGGATTTCATTGGGAGTATCAGTCCTGTTTATTTATTTGATTGGCTTTCAGTTGATTCCGATCTATACACAGTTTGATTATATGGTGATGACTCATTTATATCCTGTCCCAAATGAACAAAAGAAACAAGCGGTGAGTAAACTTATGACAGTCTTGTTATTTGTAGCTGCTGCGTTGTTTAGTATTTTTGTTTTGATTGCCCTACCGGATTTGAAAGAAGGCTTATTAGTGGTCGGAGCTTTGATTATTGAAGTTCTCTTATTTGCTAAATTCTATGTTCCTTATCGTTTGAAGAAAATGGAGGTTTAATGATGCATATTTTATGGAATGATCAAATTGTTGAGCGTGGAGAAGTAAAAATCGATATAGAAGACCGTGGTTATCAATATGGTGATGGGCTATATGAAGTAGTTCGTGTTTATAATGGTCACCTGTACATGATGGAAGAACATTTAGATCGATTATGGAGTGGTGCAGAAAAAATCAGAATGCAATTGCCCTTTTCAAAAGAGAAATTAGCAACTAATTTAAAGAAACTGGTCGACATTGAAGGAATCCGTGAAGGGAAACTTTATTTCCAAGTAACACGCGGCGTCGACTCACCAAGAAATCATGCTCTACCTGATCCCAAAAAAGTCAGAGGGGTCTTAACAGCGAATATCAGACCATATGAACGTCCGCTGGGAAAAATGGAAACAGGCATCACAGTTGCGGTTGTTCCTGATACACGGTGGCTACATTGCGATATCAAGTCATTAAGTTTAATGGGCAATATATTGTCCTTGGATGAGGCTCGCCAAAAAGGATTTGATGATGCAGTATTGGTTCGTGATGGTAAAGTAACAGAAGCTTCAGCGGCGAATTTTTGGGTAGTGAAAGACGGAACTATCTATACACATCCAGACGGAAATTTGATTTTGCCTGGTATCACGAAAAAGAAAATTCTAGAACTGGCTAGAGAATTAGAAATTCCAGTTAAAGAAGAAGCTGTTTATGAAGAAGAGTTATTTAACGCGGATGAATGTTTCGTGTCTGGTTCATTAACAGAAATCGTGCCTGTCGTAAAAGTGAACGATCATATCGTAGGAACAGGAAAACCTGGCAAAATCACGAAACAACTATTAAATGCTTATATTGCAGGTGTTGAGGCAGTGTGTGGTACTTCAAAAAGTAACGATTAATGTTAAAAGAACAAGAGAGATGCTTGACGTTAAACGCTATGGAAGCTAAAATGATACTTACTGTAATAATTTATTAGAAGTTGTTAGGATAGGAGATAATTTCCATGGCATTTCAGTTGGATAAGGAATGGCGCTTGCAGCCAATAAAAGGCGCAACTGGCCAAACTTTCATGGGTATACGTGCGACTGAAAGAGTATTTATTAAACGAAATACTTCTCCTCTTTTGGCTGCATTGTCTAAAGAAGGAATTGCCCCTAAGCTAGTTTGGACAAAACGAACAGTGACAGGCGATATTTTAACAGCACAAGAATGGCTGGATGGTCAAGTACTGAAAGCCCAAGAAATCGGTCAAAGAAATGACGTTGTGGATGTCCTTTATCATTTACACCATTCGCATATGCTGAAAAGCATGCTGGAAAAAATCGGCGGTCAGATTCAAACACCTGCGATGATGCTTCAAGGGTATGATGAGAAATTGCCTAAAGAACTTCAAAATAATTCATATCTTGCTAGGGTGTATCACTACCTACAAGAAAATATACCAAATTATTCTATTCATAATTATATGGTCGTTCATGGTGATGTAAACCATCGCAATTGGATCGTCTCTAATAATTATTTGTATTTAGTTGATTGGGATTCAGTAATGATTGCTGATCCAGCTTTAGATTTGGGGATGTTGCTAGGACATTACGTTCCGCAGGGGAGCTGGAACAAATGGCTGTTGTCTTACGGTATGCGCCCAAGCGAGGAAGCTTTGACACGAATCAAATGGTATGCGTTATTTAATTTTCTACAAGAAATTCTCCGGCATCATCAATTAGGAGAAAGACGGGAAATGAATGCAGAAATTTTGAAGTTGAAACGAGCTTTTGGGTATTAAAGAGAGCGCATAGAGTGTCGGTCTATTCGTTACTTGAATAATAGAGGGCAGCGCAGAACGATCTTGGTTTTGTTCTACCCTCTTAAAATTTGTTATGAAGAAAGGAAACATAAAATATGCGAATGAGAAAAAGGCCTGGAGCCGCAGAACTGTTGGCTAGTCATCCTGAATTAGTTGTTGATGAGCCTGAAAAGTGGCAGGGACGTTGGGCAGAACGTTTTGGGAATACTCACCCAATCCATATCGAAATTGGTTCTGGCAAGGGACAATTTGTAGTAGGTATGGCAAAAGCACACCCAGAAATCAATTATATTGGGATTGACATGCAACTGAGTGTGCTTTCAATTGCTTTGGAAAAGGCCTTAGAAGAGGAATTGCCTAACTTACAATTACTTCATGTCAATGGAGAAGAATTGACGCAATATTTTGCTGAAAATGAAGTGGATCAAATTTACTTGAACTTCTCAGATCCATGGCCGAAAACTCGCCATGAAAAGCGTCGTTTAACATTTAAAACTTTTTTGGCGACAGATGAAGAAATTTTAAAACCAAATGGTGAAATTCATTTTAAAACGGATAATCGCGGATTGTTTGAATATTCATTGAGTAGTTTTTCAAAATATGGCATGATTTTGGAACAAGTTTGGCTGGATTTACATGCAAGCGACTATGAAGGCAATATTATGACAGAGTATGAAGAAAAATTTTCTGCTAAAGGTCAGCCGATTTATCGAGTTGAGGCAAGGTTTCAATCTAAATAATTATAAGAAAAGGGTATATAGTCTGACAGATATGTCGTGCTATGTGGTCTTTTTTTTATTTTTCCCAAATATAAGCAATTAACTATAAAGATTAAAAAAGAACGATTGAAACCACATGTCGAGCAATGTGCTGGTTTCAATCATTCTTTTGCGTTTAATCCTTGATTCGCTTGACGTCGATCACAGTTCCTGTAAAGGCATCCGCAATAAACTCATATTGAACCATAACGCCATCTTCTAAACGTGAAATGCCACCATTATAGGTTTTTGAATGAACGGCAAATTTACGTAATGGTTTTTTCTCGAATTCGATCCAGGAACCTTCAATTGGACCTTCTTGCAAAAAAGCCTCCTTGACGTTTTCTAAAACTAAATCCGCATCTAATGTTTTCTTTTTCTGATACCATAAAGTTGAAGCGATTCCGCTTATGATGCCAAGACTGACACCAAGCGCTAAGCCGCCTTTAAAATAGCTTAATTCATTTTCTTCATTCATGGGGAATAACCTCCGAGTATTTCAAATGGTTGCCAAATTTCATTAGCTTTATCTCTATTCTAACACATTGTATGAAAATATCGAAAAACAAAAAACGTGGGCAATTGAAAATTTTTGCGTTATAATGAATGTGAAATCATATGAAAGGAGTATCTGCCGTTTTTGTTTGAATCTCATGTTATTTTCAGCAAAAAAGAATGGTTGCTCCGAAGCAGGAGAATGGGCAGATAATACAACGATGGAAGAAAAAACTTTTCAACGCATCAAAGAGTTAACAGAACTACAAGGAACAAGCGGATTTGAAGATGATATTCGTGCCTATATGAAAAAAAATATGGCCCCATTAGTAGACGAGCTTCAATATGATGGTTTAGGTGGGATTTTTGGTCTAAAAAGAGCGAAAGAACAAGATGCACCACGCGTCATGGTTGCCGCTCACATGGACGAAGTTGGCTTTATGTTGACACAAATCAAAGACAATGGCTTATTTCAGGTTGTTCCCTTAGGCGGTTGGAACCCTTATGTGGTATCCGCACAGCGCTTTACTTTAAAAACAAGTAAAGGCAATTATCCATGTATTTCTTCTTCAGTACCGCCGCATTTATTACGTGGCACAAGCGGTCAAAAACAGCTAGAGGTAGCTGATGTGTTATTTGATGCTGGTTTTGAATCAAAAGAAGAAGCGGAAAGCTTTGGTGTGCGCCTTGGTGATTCAATCGTGCCGCAAACCGAAACAATCAAAACAGCTAACGGTAAAAATATTATCAGTAAATCTTGGGATAACCGCTATGGTTGTACCTTAGTATTAGAAGCATTAGAAGCGTTGCAAAATGAACAATTAGGCCATACGTTGATTGCTGGTGCTAACGTTCAAGAAGAAGTTGGTTTACGTGGTTCGAAACCTTCTGTTCATAAATTTAATCCAGATTTATTCTTCGCGGTAGATTGTTCTGCGGCAGATGATATCCAAACGAAAAAAGGCACATACGGTCATTTAGGTGAAGGAACATTATTACGTATTTACGATCCAGGAATGATCACATTACCTCGTGTACGTGAATATTTATTAGACACAGCAGCAACACATAACATCCCTTACCAATATTTTGTGTCTAAAGGTGGAACGGATGCAGGTGCGGCTCATACAACAAACAATGGTGTACCAAGTACTGTGATTGGGGTTTGTGGACGTTATATCCATACTCATCAAACGATGTTCAATATCAAAGACTTTGAGGCAGCACGTGAAATGCTGATCCAAGTGCTAAAAGGTCTAGATAAAACAACCGTTAATACGATCATTTACGGAAAGTAGGGATGGTTTATGATTATTCCAACATCTTATGAAGAGCTTGCGGGCTATGTATCAGAAGGAAAAAGCGTCTTTTTCTTTACGGCAGATTGGTGCGGGGATTGCCGCTATATCAAGCCGGTAATGCCAGAAATCGAAGCTGAATTTTCCACGTTTCGTTTTATTGAGGTAGACCGTGATAAGTTTATGGAGCTTGCTTCTGAGTGGACTATTTTTGGGATCCCAAGTTTTGTTGTGACAGACCAAGGGAAAGAGTTAGGCCGTTTAGTCAATAAAGACCGTAAAACGAAAGAAGAAATCGTAACCTTTTTAAAAAGTGTCAATTAAGTTTAGACTCAACAATAACGAGCCGATTCAAGAGATAAAATAAAACAATCGGGAGATGGATACGATGTTAACACAAACATATAAAACTATTTTAGTTGGTGTAGATGGCAGTGAGCAAGGGAAGTTAGCCTATCAACAAGCAATTGAAGTCGCTAAACGAAACAGTGGTCGTGTGATTGTCGCTCATGTTATAGAAAATAAAGTCTATACAATGATGGGTTATTCTTCTTTGAATGATAGTTTGTTAGATCAAGAAACAGAAAATGCTAAAGAACTACTGGATGACTGTAAAGCATATGCTAAAAGCATTGATTTTTCTCAGATTGAACCTGTTGTAACGTATGGTTCAGCAAAAGAAGTGATGTGCCAAGACTTACCTGAAAAATATGCTGTTGATTTGATCATGGTTGGTCAGTCAGGGTTAAATGCCGTAGAGCGTTTAATGATGGGAAGTGTCAGTAGTTATATCATCCGCCATGCACCATGTGATGTGTTGATTGTTCATCCTGAGGCAAATAAAAAATAACTATCGAAGATAAAATTGGTGAAGCAAAGCGTAACCGTTTTGTTTCATTTTTTTGTTAAGACAGAACAGAAGATATAGTATATTATAAGAGAGTATCTTGAAAAATGATAAAAATGGAGTGAATTAGAAAAATGATTTTTGCTTATAACAAGGAACATGTCGGCGATGTCTTGATGATCATCGTAGCAGATGATAAAGGACAAGAAAATCGTGTGGAACGAAAAGGAAATGTGGCAAGGGTTAGCTTGCTTGAAGACGGGCAAGTCGTTGCTTGGAACATATTTGAAGTATCCACCATATTAGGTGAAATTGAAGGCAGCGGTCAAATAGAATTGACCGAAGAACAAGTGACTAAATTAAACGAGGAACTTGCTAAAACAGGTTTTTCTGAAACTGTAGCTACTGAAAATGAGCCTAAAATCGTGATCGGTTTTGTAAAATCATGCAAAAAGCATCCTGATTCTGATCATTTATCAATCACTCAAACAGAAGTAGATAATGGTACAGTCTTACAAATCGTTTGTGGAGCGCCGAATATCAAAGCAGGGCAAAAAGTCGTAGTAGCTAAACCTGGTGCAATGATGCCAGATGGCTTGATGATCTGGCCTGGCGTATTACGAGGTGTGGAAAGTTTTGGCATGATCTGCTCAGCTGGAGAATTACGTTTACCGGATGCACCTACGAAAAAAGGGATTTTAGAATTACCTTTTGATGCAGTAGTTGGCGAAGCATTTCCAGTAGGAAATAAACGTGCCTAATTATAGTTATTATTTTTTTAGGGACTGGAAGAAAACACATTTTGTTTTCTTCCAGTCCCTGTTTATTTATGCTGATTGTACGTTTTGATTTAATCATGCTGGATCTATTGTTTCAATTTCTAATAATGTGTATGTATTGTCCCTAATCAATATATTTAAGTAAAAAAATACTTGAACAATAAATAAAGAAATGTTTTATGGTACAGATGAAGACGAGTCTTTCTAAAAAGTGATGACATTTGATTTGCAACTTATCATTTTTTTACATAGAATGAAAGAAATGAAAGAATTGTAGAGCATTTGGAAATGGAGGAGATTTTATTCAGACTCGATTTAAGGAAATGATATTGTTTCTTTTATGCATAACTATTTTTTCTGGTTGTTCTAAAATCAATAAAGAACATGACTCGACAGGATCAACAAAAATAGATAAACAAGGAAAAGTGATGACCAATGTAACACCTGCTATTTATAAAACTTACGAACAACAGGCTGAAGCGATCATCGAATATTCAGAATTGTATAATTTAGCTGTCGAATCCCAAAAGGGAAAAAAAGAGGATGGTATGTATGTGATACCAGGGTTACTTAGTACAACAACACTTGAAAATGATCAGACAAAAACAATCGTTGAATGCGATTCTATGACACCACAAGGAGTCACCATGGCAGGCGATTACATACTTATTTCTTCTTATTGTCATGAACATAAACATAATTCAGTTTTTTATGTGTTGGATAAGAATACTCATCAGTATATAAAAACAGTGGTTCTTGAAGGTTACCCCCATGTCGGAGGGATCACATATGATCCGATTGCAAAAAATGTCTGGGTTTGTGCTCGCCATAAAGATCGAGCAGAAATTGTTGCAATTCCGATGGACAGTATAGAAAACTATGTATTAAAAAATACGCTTCAACCAATCAAGTACACACAACGAGTAGAATTACCACAAGTAAAAAGGGCGTCAGTCATTACGTATTCAAATAAAAATATATATGTCGGCTATTTTGATAGTCAATCAGATGGCAAGTTAGAACAGTACCCTGTAGATGAAAGAGGGAAAATGACAGGGCAATTGGCTTCGGAGCAAGTAATCCACACAACTATGGATACAGATAAAAGCAAAACAAATAAAACAATCGTTAAAGAGTTACAAGGGATTACGTTTGTTGAAGATAAACTAGTTGTTACTCAATCTTATGGTGCGTTCAAAAATTCTAAATTACTACTATTTAATTATGATACAAACAAAAAAAGTTTTTTAGATAATGATATAGAGAAGGTGGTTGATCTGCCAGCTCATGCAGAACAAGTATCAGCAAGTGAAGGACAAATATATGCGATTTTTGAGTCTGCTGCTAAACCTTATCGAGAAAACGAAAAAGTGTGGGTTGATCGAGTTTTAAGGATCGATACCAAAAAATTGCTTCAAGAATAATAAAATCACTAAAAGAGAATGTTTATCAGTAAAGAGCTAAAATTAACTAGATGGGAAAGTGAGCATATGACAAAATCGTATGATGTGATTGTTATTGGAAGTGGGTTAAGTGGTTTGACGATTGCTTACGGACTAAATAAAAAAGGGTTGAGTGTTGCTATTGTCGAAGCTAACAAGTTTGGTGGCGCGGTTGCAAATTACGGTAGTACTCGAAAAAAAGAGTTGGTTGCTTTTGCAGAGCTAAAACTTACTGCACAGCAACTAGCCAAAACAGGTGCGGTAAATGAACTAACGCCCAACTGGCAGTCAGCTATGACCTACATAGATTCACTCGAGAACACTGAATCACTAGAGCATGAAACAGCATTGCGAAAGGCTGGAATCGATACAATTTATGGAGAAGCAATATTTGTGGATGAGCATCATATTGAAGTAGCTGGCACTCAATATGAAGGGGAAAAATTTGTGATAGCAACAGGTGCAAAAAGTAGAAGATTACAAATTGAAGGTAGCGACTATTTAAAAGACAGTACTGATTTTTTGACGCAAAAAGAATTGCCGAAGAAAGTAATTTTTATCGGGGCTGGGATTATCGCATTCGCCTTTATGACCATTGCTGAAGCTTTCGATACAGAAGTAACTGTACTTCAGCATGATGAGCGAGCCTTAGCTGCCTTTGACCAAGAACTTGTTTATAAACTGATTGAGTTGAATAAAAGTCGTGGAATAAACTATCATTTTGATGAACAGCTTATTGCAGTAAAAAAAAATCAAGACAATTATAGTGCCATAACGGCTAAAGGTATCGAGTATCAAGCGGATGCTATTTATTGTGTTGCTGGTAGAATACCAAATATATCTGATTTAGGAATTGAAAGGATCTGGATTGAAACAGATCAACACGGTATTGTCGTCGATGAGTATCTAACAACCAACATATCAACTATATATGCATGTGGAGATTGTAGTAACACTCCTGTACCAAAACTAGCTACATATGCAGTTTGGGAGGCAGACTATTTAGTCGAACATTTGACCGGAGATGGGCTGAAAAACATAGACTATCCATTATCAGTGATGTCCACCTTTAGTCAACCTAAATTAGCCCAAGTAGGCATCTCAATTTCCCACGCCAAAGAAAATCAAGAGCTATATAGCGTTGAAACGATCGATATGACTGATTGGCTAGAATATAAAAAAAATAATGACGCTATTGCGTTAGTAAAAGTTATATATCAGAAAAGTGATAATAGAATAGTTGGTGCAACTAGCTTAAGTAATCAAGCGGATTTGTTTATTAATTATTTTACGATGGCATTGCATGCGGGATGGACTAAAGCAGAGCTGAAAAAAATTATTTTTGCTTACCCATCATTAGCGAATGATGTGTTAAGAGCGTATCATTAAAATAATATGGAAAAATAGATGCGAGTGAAGGAAATTCAAAGATTGAAGTAAGTACGATAATCTTTGGATTTCCTTCACTTTTCAGTGAGGAGAATAACAAGATGAATGCTAGCGTGTACGTGTATCTAAGGAGATCAGGTTGATTGTGCTGTAGTAAGAATGCACTATGCAGGTACCTTTTTTTATTATCAAGATTTGCGACTATCTATATCAGCCTTGACAATAGTTGGTATTCATAGAAAAACTTATTAACAGGAATTGCTTTGTTACGATTACGACGAAAAAATTAAAAATCATAACATTGTTATTTTTTTCTGTTTTTTTCCATATAGTCAATCGTTGTAGGGATTATTTTCTGAACATATAACCAGATAATCAAAAAAAATATACTAGGAAATACTAAATTTACTACTGTATGGAGAGTAGCGTTTGTAATGAAAATATTTATAATCCCAGTTATGTAGCAACTGCAATAAAAGGTTAGTGCAATATTTTTAAACTTTAAAATTTTCAATTTAGTAGATTCACTTATTTTTTTTTTATACTTTAGTTCATAATTATCAGTGTTTATCAACAATGTAATCATCGTACCAAAGACACCTATTTTAGCTGTTTTATCTGCTAACAATAAGATATATGCAAGAACAAAAATAATTGGAATATATGAAATGATGTCTTTTAATTCTTCCTTCACTTTATAACCATCCGTTCGCTAGCAGATCTTTTTTATGGGGAGTACATTAATTAAAACGAAGATGAGACATTTTCCTATGACTTAAGCAACTCGAATAAGTGGTGGAAACAGAAACAACTATCTCAACCTCGTTTTATGAGATAGATTATGTTCAACAACTAGCTAAACAATAAATTTTTTTCTGAATTGATCTACATAATCAGTATCTAGTTTTAATCCCTTAAGTAAATAATTGTCAAAAGAACCAAAATGCTCTTCTAAAACTTTTTTTGCATGACATAAATACGTTTTATCAACATTTAAAGCAAGTTCCAAAGCGTTTAGTTGTTGTTCAGTAAGTTTGCTTTTCAGTGAGGCAATGATTTGTTTATTTGCTGATTTTCTAGATTCATTTGTTTTTAGATAATCGTCCATGATACTTTGATCAGAGGCACCAGCTATTTTTAAAATAAGAGCAGCTGCAAATCCAGTACGATCCTTCCCGGCAAAACAATGAAATAAAATAGGTTGATTGTCTTCTAAAATTTCCGTAAGAAACTTACTATAACCAGACAGTGCAGAAGCACTGACTACAAGTTCCTCATAGGTTTCAAACATCGCTTTTTCGACGTCACTTTGGTCAATATTTAACATTCCTTGTAAAGAAGCGATGCTAGATGAATCCTCAGATGCTAATATATCAATATTCTCTATTGTAATGTTGTTCATATCCATATCTGGCTGCTCTGAAATTTCTGTTTTGTTTCTAAAATCATAGACCTTTTTGATTCTACAATCGTCCTCTAAAAATAGAATATCTTTTTTCTCTAATCCAACTAACTGACCACTTCGATAGAAATATCCTTCTTTTAAAGTTCCTGTAGGTACGGTAATGCCACCTATATCTCTTAAATTTGTTATCATAGTAAACACCTTTCTACATAATTTGTATATGTAATAATACTCTCGATATTTGTGGATGTAAAATAAATAGACAGATGAAATAGTTAATAGCAGAGACTCTTTATAAAAAATTAATATTTTATTTTTATAGAAGTAAGATGAGTGTTAATTTTCATTTTTTTAAAATATATTTAAAAAAACAAATGTTGATTGGTGATGAAACTCCTTTGGTATCCGTCGTTTTTATGATAAAAACAGTTATTTTGAAATTAAATTAAAAATATTATAAAATTAAATATTAATATTGAATAGTTAGTTAATCAGATGATACTCTAAAAATCTAGGAAAGAGAAAACTTCATTTCATGATGTGATAATTAAATAACGAGTGTCCGGTTTTTATAATTTTTAAAGATAATGTATAATCTGAAATGTTTGATGCGAAATAAGATTTTCAATAACGTTTTAATAGTGAGTAGATTTTAATAAAAGAACATGAATAGTCTAGTGAATTATAAAAATGTTTAATTTAAAAATTACTTTGGAAATGTTATTGAAAATCAGATGCTATTCCATTTATATGTAATTATAAAAAGAAAGAAGATGAAAAGATGAAGAAATACATATATTTATTGTTGATTTTCTTTAGTTTTATTTGTTTGCCTAAAGTTGCCAAGGCGGAGGCGACTATTTTGCCGCCAGAACCAATTAAAAATGTTCGTTTAGATACGAATTTAAAAGGTAATCCTGATGTTAAGCTAGTTAATTTGAATTTATTGAATTCTAGATTATATACGATTGTCGATAATGATAAAAATTTATATTTTTGTTTGGATGAAAGTAAATACTATCCATCAGGTCAAGATTATAAAGTAGATATGAACGAAAAAATATCTGGCTCAGTACTATGGTTGATGCAAACTTTCTACGAAAATCAAGATACACAGAATTCTGTACCAAATGTTGAAGGATATCGTGATGCAAACGAGTTAACTAGATATGCTGCAATACAAGTTGTTATTTGGAAATTAACTGGAGGAAAATTTGATAATAAGTTAATTGAATCAAATCCTTTAATAAAAGATCTATACACAGAAGCGCAAACAAAGACCAACGATGATACCTCGTATCAAGAAGTAATCAACAAAATAAATAACGTTGAAATCAACGCAAAAGAGATTATTCCAAACGGTGACGATGGGACAAATTATAATTACTTATTGCAATTTGAAGACAATATCGATCAAGAAACAGAAAAATTACTTCAAGTAAAAGATGAAGAGATAAATATAGGGGTACAACTCTATAAGAATTCTAAAATAACCGATATTACGAAAGATACTACAATTAATAAAGACTACGATAAGCGAACAATCTCTATAGATATACCGAAAGACCTAATTGATAAAGATAAAGCCGATGATATGGTCATTTATTTTAATATAGATACACTGCTCACGACTAGACATCCCTACTATTTGGTATTTATTTCAAGTGGAGTTCAACCACTCGGTGGATACCAACCAATTGAAAGGACATTAACTACCAGAACCAGTATTGATTTAGATTTATCCGAAACATCTTTTTCAGTATTGAAAAATTGGGATGATTCAAATAATCAAGATGGCATACGTCCATTGAATTTACCTGTACAATTATATCAGAGCGATAAACCATACACGCATACAAGTAACGAAAGCCTGACACAAGGCAATGAAACTAAATTTGGTGAGGTACAAGAGCTAAATGAAGAAAATGGCTGGGAGTATATCTGGGGGAACTTACCAATAAAAGATAATAATGGAAATCCTCTATATTATACGGCTAGAGAAGAACTTGATTCAAAATATGATTTGAGTATAAATTCGACTGATGAAGGAAAAGCTATCCTTTTAACCAATACGTATAAACCTGAAACAGTTGACCTAAAAGGAGTCAAATCATGGGAAGATGGAAATAATCAAGATGGGATACGCCCCTCATCTATTGTGGTCAATTTATTAGCAGATGGAGAAATAATTCAAACAAAGAATGTTACAGAAAATGAAGGATGGGCATATGAATTTTCCGATTTACCTAAATATAAAGAGGGAAAAGAGATTGACTATACAGTGACAGAAAATTCCGTTCCTAATTATACAGCAATTAGTGATGGGATGAATATTACAAATACCCATATCCCAGAGGTAACAGAAATCAGTGGAACAAAAATATGGGATGATAAAAACGATCAAGACGGTAAACGTCCAACAACGATAACAGTAAACCTGTTAGCCAACGGAGCACCAGTTGACTCAAAAGAAGTAACGGAAAAAGATAACTGGACGTACCATTTTGATAACTTACCTAAATATAAAGATGGGCAAGAGATCGTTTATACTGTAACAGAAAATGATGTGCCAGAGTATTCAACAAGTATAGAAGGAACAACTATTACGAATCATTATACACCAGGCAAAACCAGTGTAACAGTAACAAAATCGTGGAATGATGGAAACAATCAAGATGGCATACGTCCAAACAGTATCAAGGTCCAATTATATGCGGATGGTGAAAAATCAGGAGAAGAAGTTGCCTTAAATGAAGCCAACAACTGGACAACGACTTGGACTGATTTGGCAGAGAAAAAAAATGGACAATCGATTGTCTACACTGTAAAAGAAGTAGGAAGTATCGAAGGATACAATAAAACAGTCAATGCCGAAAATAGCGGCAACATTATTATTACAAATACCCATATCCCAGAGGTAACAGAGATCAGTGGAACAAAAACATGGGATGATAAAAACGATCAAGACGGTAAACGTCCAACAACGATAACAGTAAACCTGTTAGCCAACGGAGCACCAGTTGACTCAAAAGAAGTAACGGAAAAAGATAACTGGACGTACCATTTTGATAACTTACCTAAATATAAAGATGGGCAAGAGATCGTTTATACTGTAACAGAAAATGATGTACCAGAGTATTCGACAAGTATAGAAGGAACAACTATTACGAATCATTATACACCAGGCAAAACCAGTGTAACAGTAACGAAATCGTGGAATGATGGAAACAATCAAGACGGCATACGTCCCAACAGCATCAAGGTCCAATTATATGCGGATGGTGAAAAATCAGGAGAAGAAGTTGCCTTAAATGAAGCCAACAACTGGACAACGACTTGGACTGATTTGGCAGAGAAAAACAATGGACAACCGATTGTCTACACTGTAAAAGAAGTAGGAAGTATCGAAGGATACAATAAAACAGTCAATGCCGAAAATAGCGGCAACATTATTATTACAAATACCCATATCCCAGAGGTAACAGAGATCAGTGGAACAAAAATATGGGATGATAAAAACGATCAAGACGGTAAACGTCCAACAACGATAACAGTAAACCTGTTAGCAAACGGAGCACCAGTTGACTCAAAAGAAGTAACGGAAAAAGATAACTGGACATACCATTTTGCTAACTTACCTAAATATAAAGATGGGCAAGAGATCGTTTATACTGTAACAGAAAATGATGTACCAGAGTATTCAACAAGTATAGAAGGAACAACTATTACGAATCATTATACACCAGGCAAAACCAGTGTAACAGTAACGAAATCGTGGAATGATGGAAACAATCAAGATGGCATACGTCCAAACAGTATCAAGGTCCAATTATACGCGGATGGTGAAAAGTCAGGAGAAGAAGTTGCCTTAAATGAAGCCAACAACTGGACAACGACTTGGACTGATTTGGCAGAGAAAAACAATGGACAACCAATCGTCTACAGTGTAAAAGAAGTAGGAAATATTAAGGGATACGACGTAACAATCAACGCCGAAAATGTCGGCAACATTATTATTACAAATACGCATATACCCAAAAATGGAGTAAAGGGTAGTGATCCTGAAACGCCAAGTAAAAATAGCCTTAATAAAGATTATCCAGCAACGGGAGAAAAAAATAGTTGGATTTTCTATGCAATAGGAATACTATTGATAGTAATTGTGGGGTATGTAGGCTTAAAAAAGGTAAAATACCATAAGTGAAATGATTAGAAAAAAATACGGATCGCAAAAATTAATCCTTAAATAAGAGATAATAAAAGCAATATAAAGTTGTATTAAAGGTATAAATTTCAAATGAATGGTATACTTAAGAAAAAATTTGAGGTGAATTTTATGTATAAAAAAATAGTAACAGTAGTTGATGTATTTGGAGAACCAAATGGAGTATTAGCTGAAGTCATCACTATGTCGCAAAGAGAAAATTCTGAACTTCATTTATTAATTAACAAACCTGAAATAGAAGCGCTTGAACAACTGAATTATCTACCATATGATAGTGGAATGTATATGCCTTATGAATATGATATGATTAAAGAGAATGACGAAAATTATCAAAAAGATGTGGATAAGGTTATTTCGAAAGTCAAAGCCGAAGGCGTAGACAAATTGGTGACTACAATTTATAGTGGCAGTACAAAATCTTTTATCAATAAATATATCGAAAAAAATAGTATGGATTTAATCGTCCTAGGTAGCTATGATGAATTATTGTCTAAAAGAGAACTAGAATCTGTCGCAAAACATGTTATAAAGAATACGACTAGTAATCTACTTATTTTGAGATGATCCCGATATATGTTAAATTTAAACTTATTTCCGAAGCCTTCAAATCTTAGTGCTTTAGCACTTAGAATTTGATGTGATCGAAGCGAAGCGTAGTGATTACTTCTGCTCCCACCGTTTATATGGATTCTTTGAGTCTGAGATATAATGATGTGACCCCCAAAAGTTGTACGTGGAAAATACAATTTTTGGAGGTTATTTTTTATGAGTTATTATGAGGTAGAATTCAAATTAAAGCTAGTGAAAGAGTACCTAGAAGGCCCTCTGGGCGGACAAGCCTTGGCTAAAAAATACGGACTCCCATCAAATGCCTTAATTTACAATTGGAAACACTCCTATCAATTATTTGGGAAAGAAGGGCTCAAAAGACACCGTTCATTGACAAAATATACTAGTGAATTTAAGCGAGATGTATTACACTTTATAGAAACGACAGATGCTTCTTTCGGTGAAGCAGCAAGACAATTCAAGCTGCCTAGTGGGTCGATGATTTCTCGTTGGCAAAAGAAATATATCGCTGGTGGTCAAACTGCTCTGTCCAATCAAAAAGGGAGACCCAAAAAAAGGATGAACAAACCAACAAAAAAACAGCAAGAAACAAGCAAACTATCTCGTGAAAAGGAATTAGAGCGTGAGAATGAACGTTTGCGAATCGAGGTCGAGTATTTAAAAAAGCTACGGACTTTCCAACAGACTATTATGGCGAAGCGAAAAGACGAGTTCAAACCAGAATAGCCATAGAACTTATTGGAAAGTATCGTCAAGATCATGTATTACAAGCGATTAAGCTACCGCGTTCTACCTTCAATTACTGGAAAAAGATAATGAGCGAAGAAAAAATGACTCACATAGAGAAATTGATTCAAACAATTTTTGAAGAGAATGATCGCAATTATGGCTATCGTCGAATCAAGTTGGCTTTAGTGAATATGGGCTATCAAATCAATCATAAGAAAATCAGACGAATTATGAAGAAATATAACTTAGTATGTATAAGTTTTACACGTCGTTCAAGAAGGTATCGATCTTACAAAGGTTTGGTGGGAACCTTGGCTAAAAACAAGGTGAATCGCCGCTTCTTTAGCACGATTCCAAAACAAAAAATCTTTACAGATATTTCAGAATTCCACTATACTGAACGAAATTCCGAAGGAATTAAACTAAAAAGAAAAGCCTATCTCAGTCCTTTTCTTGATGGTTTTAATGGAGAAATCATTGCCTATCAATTTCAGCAAAAACCAACGTTGGATTGTGTATTGATTCCTTTAAAAACAGCCATTAAAGAAAGTAAAAAGACCAACTTTCGAACAACAATCCATTCCGATCAAGGGTGGCATTACCAAAATCAACAGTATGTTAGACAATTGAAGCAAGCAAAGTTATACCAGAGTATGTCACGAAAAGGAAATTGTTTGGACAATGCATTAATGGAAAATTTCTTTGGTCTAATGAAACAAGAAATGTATTATGGCCGTAGTTTTTCTAGCTTTGAGGAATTAAAACGAGCAGTTACAAATTATATTGATTATTACAATCATCATCGGATAAAAGCAAAATTGACTGGTATGAGTCCGGTTCAATACCGAATTCATACCAGTCGAATGACAGGTTAATCTACGTACAACTTTTAGGGCGCACATCATAACTCGCAGAGTTATGTCCCAGACTCTTTTTAGAGCTATCTTAGCTGTACTGATGAGGAGTTTTATCTGTAATTAGTTTCATAAAAAAAGATGTCGGTGATTATTCAGCGACATCAGAACGTGTAGATTCGATATATAGACTTTACTTACATTTGCTAGTCGCCGTTATATTCAGCAAAACTAGGCCCATTTGAACGAACTTTATCTTGTTCTCCTTCTTCTAAAGAGGTAAACAAAGTACTATCATTTAAAAAGGTATTCCAATCTGCATCCATCATGGCATTTAAATCTTCTATAGAACGGTGACCCAAAACCTCAGTATTCAAACCATCACCTGTAATGAAATGTCCATTTTCATCATGCTTCGCATTTTTTACTGTATCTAAATCGTATTTTTTACCAAATAATTTATCCCATTCTTCGCGCAATTTGTGAGCCATAGTGCATCCCTCTTTCAATATTTTTACTGTATCTTTATTCTACAATATTCTTTGATTTATTCCTCCTATAAAGCTTTATGAATAAAGCAAAAAACTAGGCTGTACTTTTTCATGTCATTGAAAAGAATACAACCTAGTTTTATTTAACTGAAATTATGGATTTTGAGAATTATCTGAGTTAGATGAGTTTTGTTTAAGTGCGGATTGATCGATAGTTAAATCAACATCTACGCTTTGTTCTTTTCCATCACGATAGAAGGTAACTTTCATCTTGTCGCCGACTTTTTTCTTGTAAAGTGCGCTTTGTAAGTCAGTGACAGAATCAATATCCTTGTCATCGATTTTAGTGATAACGTCGTATCGTTCAAGTCCTGCTTTGTCGGCAGGTGTTGCTGTCTGAACAGAACGAACAAGTACGCCCATTTGAACAGTATCAGGAAGCTTCAAGATTTCTTTTCTTTGTTGTGTTGAAACATTTGTTAATTCTTCCATTGTGATTCCCAATGCTGGACGAGTCACTTTGCCTTCTTTTTCCAATTGATTGATGATGCTTACTACATCATTACTTGGAATCGCAAAGCCCATACCTTCAACACTGACTTGGCTTTCAGATTGAACGATTTTAACTGAGTTGATCCCAATCACTTGCCCTTCAATATTTACTAAAGGACCACCGGAATTTCCTGGGTTGATCGCTGCATCTGTTTGGATGGCATTAATATTGATCGCTTGCCCATTGTTTTCATTTTGGATATTCCTGTTTAATGAAGAAATGATCCCTTGCGTTACGGAGTTCGCATATGCTGAACCTAATGGAGAACCGATCGCTAAAGCTGGTTCACCGATTTTCAAGTTATCAGAATTGCCGAATTCAGCAATTGAATCCACTTTATCAGAAGAAATTTTGATTACGGCAAGGTCAGTATAAGAATCAGTACCGACTAATTCGCCTTCCACTTTTGTTCCGTCATGTAAAACAACCTCTAATCCTTTTGCCTGATCTACTACGTGATTGTTGGTAACGACATAAGCTGTTTTACCATCTTTTTTATAAATCACGCCACTTCCTTCACTGGCCGCTTGTAAATCACTGCCATCGGATTCAGCGCTGTTAGAGTCGCTGCCGTCATTTCCGCCAAAGATACTACCGAAACCGCTAGTGTCACTACTTTGACTAGGGCTTTGTAAGTTGATGACCGAAACAACAGAGTCTTTGACTTTGTCAACGGCTTTAGTCACATCACTATTAACATCCAAACTAACATTGGTTACTTTGGTGTCGCCTTTATTATCTTTTACTGAACTAGTTGTTGTAGAGGAATTAGACGAAGAAGAATTTTGCCCCATGATTGCATAAGCACCACCAAAGGCTAACGCACCTCCGAGTAACCCACCAATCAAACCAATGCCAAATTTTTTGAATAATCCATTTTGTTTTTTATCTGAACTAGGTGTAACATCTTTTTTTTGCATACAAGCAACCTCCTATTTAATTATCATTATTTGTTATATTTAGTATAGTCTTTCAAGACACCTTTAGTCTACCCAAGAGCTTTGAATTTTTTATGAACAAGTTAGGGAGAAAAACAGATATAAATAATGAAAAAAGATTATTACTGGAATACTTATACACAATAAAGTGTGAAGAACTCTTGAAAAACAGAGGAAAACCCCTGTGAAAAAGTTATCCACAAAATGTGGATAATGTGGATAAACAAATGGGAATATGTGTTTGTATCTCAAAATACGATGAAATAAAGGCTGATTCAGCATAAAGCTGTGGATAAGTCTGTGCATATGTGTATAACTTTGTGGGAAAGTATGTGGAAGACTCAAAACATTCATGATAAAATTGTTAACAAGTAAAAGAATCAAGTAGGAAGAGACGTGAAATCTATGAAAATAAAAATCATTACTGTGGGTAAGCTGAAAGAGAAATATTTAGTTCAAGGGATCAATGAATATTTAAAACGTCTGCAAAGTTATGCAAAGGTCGAAATGATCGAGGTGGCAGATGAAAAAGCACCAGAGAATCTAAGTGATGCAGAGATGCTGCTAGTCAAGGGAAAAGAAGGCGAACGAATTCTAGCAAAAATCAGTGATCAAGATCATGTCTTTGTTTTAGCAATCAACGGCAAGCAGTTTAGCAGTGAGGAATTTTCCAAAGAGATCGATCAACTTGGCATTAATGGAAAGAGCCAATTGGCTTTTGTGATTGGCGGTTCACTTGGATTGAGTGAGGCAGTAATGAAAAGAAGTCAGCAGCAGATGTCATTTGGAAAGTTGACGTATCCACATCAGTTGATGCGATTAGTTTTGGTGGAACAGATTTATCGTGGGTTTCGGATTATGCGGGGGGAACCGTATCATAAGTAGGGATATAAAGAAAATAGGAAATAAACCATACCTGATTTGTTGGGTATGGTCTATTTTTGTTGAAAGATCAAGGTTAATGAATTAATAGCATTTTATATATAGTTTAATTCATCACGTTTTTCAGATATTTCAAGAATTTATTTGGGTGCGTAACAGCTAGAAAGTCTAATTTTCTTACGAAAGCATATGAAATTAATATTAAAGGGATAGGGCTGGTGTACTCAATATTTTGCTTTTTTGATGTGATGCAATAACTATTAATTTGTTTACAGACATGTTTTTGATATACTGCATGACAATGTCTGCATTATTTTTATCTAAAGAGCTAACTACTTCGTCAAAAATATAAACTTCTGCATTTTTTAAAATTGCCCTAGCTATACAAAGCCTTTGGGATTGCCCGCCTGATATCTTTGATCCTGAATTATAAAGAATCGTATCATAACCATTTTCTAAGGAAATAATAAATTCATGAATGTTTAATTGTTTACATACATCAATCATTTTGTCCATATTTATACTATTGTCCCCCATTATTAAGTTTTCCTTAATTGATAAAGAAAATAGCAAATTTTCTTGGGTTACGTAGCAAACTTTTTTTCTAAAAACTAAATTTGAATAATCTCTTAAATTATAGCTGTCAAAATATATTTCTCCGTTATAATTTTCCAAAACTTTGCTTAAAATGTTAAATAGAGTAGTCTTACCAGAGCCGCTATCTCCGTACACCCAGTTGATGTCTCCTGCTTTGAAGTGACAATTAATATTATTTAATACATTCTGAGTATCATAGGAATAAGTAACATCATTTAATCGTATATTAGTTATTTTTGCTAATCCTATTTTTGAGGTATTTTCTTCAACTTTTTCATTTTTTATAAAAGAAAAAGTTTTTATCCGCTCTAAAGACACGATAATAGCCTGAAATGTACTATTCATTTTTGAAATATTTGATGCTGATTGTTTAAAGCTATCAGAATAAGCATTGAAAGATACGAGCATCCCTAGTGAAAAACGTCCTTTAAAGATAAAATAAATACCTAATAAGATTACAGATATTTTACTGAGAAAAAGAAGAATTTGTATGCTAATCTCTGCAAAGGTTTCGATAGTAACTTTACGAATACCAACTTGATATACTTTAAGCATCAAGTTCTTAAAATCATTAATTCTATTTTGCTCATAATTATAAATCTTGACGAGTTTAAAGTTTTTTAATGATTCAGTCAAAAAACTCATATAATTGTCATAGCCAAGCTTTAATTTGTACTCTTCCTTTTTCAGTTTCTTACCAGATATATAGTACACAACTAAAGATAGTGGAAAAGTAATAATTACTATTATAGCTAATTTGAAATTTATGTAAAAAAGCATAGCTATAGTAATAATAAAACTAAGTGCATCAATTGATATTTCTAACATATAATTGAATATGTTAGAAAAAATCATCGAATCTTGATTGATAATATTTATAAGTTTACCGGAGTCATTCTTGGAGAAAGTACAATACGATGTATATAAAATGTTATTAAATATCGTATTTTTTATTTCTATTTCTATTTCACTTACTAATTTTATTGTTTTTTTGTTCTTAATATATAAGCAGATCATAGAGAGAAGGAAACAAGCTATCAATGTAGCTATATTAACATAAATTACGGGTAATCTTTTTAGGTTAACTGCGTTAATAATATTACCTAATAATAGGGGTTGAGCTAAACTAACAATACTATTTAGTATTGTTATTATTACCAATACAAATATTTTAGTTCGTTTAATATTTAACAATTGTAAAGAACTAAAAACAAATTTCATGTCTTTAAAAAAAGTGTTCATTAAAATCCTCCTATTTTATTATTTACTTAAAGTTGTCAGTATGTTATTATAAGTATAAGATATCTTATGTTTAGGTGGTTGTAGCATGGCTGTTAAAAATTATGTAAAAGAATATAGAATACAAAATAATCTAACACAGCAAGATTTAGCACTGGCTATAAATGTTTCTAAACAAACTATTTATGCAATAGAAAGGGGGATGTATAATCCTAGTTTAGAAGTGGCTATTAAAATATCAAAAGTGCTTAATGAGGATTTTCAAAAACTTTTTTTTATTGAAGGAGAAGATTAGAATGATTATTTTCAATTTTTTAATTATTGTCTTTTTAGTTTATTTAACATTTAGAATCGTTAATAAATATAGAATACTAAAAATCCCTGCCAATCGAGACGAACGAACAAATTTTATAATTTCAAAATCTTTATCTGAAGTGGCTTTAGTCATATTTTGTGTTGACTTTTTTCAAGGTCTATTAAATATAATCTATTCCATTGTATATCCCGGAATTGAGGTTCCACACCTAATAAACATAGGGTATGGGGAGAATAATGTTATTTCGATTTATCCTATTGTGTTTGATATAATTGTATTTTTTATTTTTTGGAGAATAAATAAAAAAAAATATGGAAATATTTAACAAGATAAGTATCCGATTAAAAAGATCGGATACTTATCTTTGTAAAATAAAAATCATGTAAAGTGAATCACGCAATTATTCGAATATTTAGCACAATTTCTCCATAAACACCATCTCGGTTCTATTTCTTGAGAACTATAGGTAACCCAATTCATTATGATCATCTCCTTTTTATCTGTCGTTTCCATAAGCAAAGCATATTAAACTTCCACAAGGCTTATTTTTATTGCAATTTCTAATTATACACAAAGATCTTGAGTTATCATTTGTGGTTGGCAGTGATGTCCAATTCATAATAGCTATCTCCTTTACCAATTTTTAAGACAAAATCTAGTTACGCAATATCTGATAATACATGCCCCTTCTTCGTTGTTTGTCCAACAACCTTTGA
Organism: Enterococcus sp. AZ101; assembly: GCF_050499005.1. Classification (NCBI taxonomy): domain Bacteria; kingdom Bacillati; phylum Bacillota; class Bacilli; order Lactobacillales; family Enterococcaceae; genus Enterococcus; species Enterococcus sp. AZ101. Next base: position 272,715 of record NZ_JBMHEZ010000001.1, read on the forward strand.
CTACACAGGTGTCTCTAGTGCTTAAGTCTAGGGAGTTACTTTCTTTTATCCAATTCATAAAATCACCTCCGTATGAATACGTGAATAAAAAGATGGCGTATTAATAATCCATAAAACAAAATCTAGTTACACAATATTTAATGAGACAAGCTCCACCTTCATTGTTTGTCCAACAACCTTTAACTACACAAGTATCTCTTGTAATTAAGTTATCTGATAGATTTGCTTTGTTTATCCAATTCATCTGTTATACACTCCTATCTAACCATGAATCCAACAAGTATCATCATTTCTTTTATTACAAGCTAACCTAAAAATACACCATCTTGGTTCTATTTCCTTAGTCATTTTAAAATCTGCTGCAATCCAGTTCATGTTCATTCTCCTTTTGATTGATATATATTTCACAATGTGTTTTACACCCTTTAAAGATATTTATAAATACTAATAGAAAACAATTGTTTACAATTAGTATTTTTTAGATTAGAATTGTGCTATTGAATATTTTAGTCGGGATATGTTTGTGATGAAATTATCAAAGTTTAATATCGAAAAAATTCTGGATGAAGGCTTATTGATTTACAACTCTTACTCTTCAGGAGTTTTATTTTTAAACGAGGAGTATAAAGAGGCGTATTACGCCATTAAAAATCAAAATTTCTATAAGGAAGATTTAGTGAATGAATTAAAAAAAGGAAGTATGTTAGTCGAAGACAACATGGATGAAATAGGATCAATAAAATTTAATAATAATTTGATAAGATCGAATGAAAATTCATTGTCATTGACTTTAGCTCCAACTATGGAGTGTAATTTTGCATGCCCGTATTGTTTTGAAGAAGGTTATAGACATAATAAAATGACCCCAATAGTTGAAAAAAAAGTTATTGATTTTATCAAAAATGATTTTGAAAATAAAGAAAGGTTAGATATTTGTTGGTATGGTGGAGAACCTTTGATGGGATTGAAAAGTATTATAAATATTACTAAGGCTCTGTGGGAAATCCCCAGACTCAAAGAGAATTATTCTGCGGATATAGTGACAAATGGATTTTATTTGAATAGAAAGAATGCATTAATTTTAAAAGAACTAGGGATTAAACGAGCTCAAATAACTTTAGATGGGCCACCTGATATTCATGATACAAGAAGGGTGCCCCAAAATGGGAGGCCTACATTTGAGTCAATTATGAATAATATTCAAGAAGTTTGTGGCATAATTAACATTTCAATCCGAGTTAATGTCGACAAATCCAATATATCAAGAGTTGTTGAGATTTTAGATATTTTGGATGATCGAGGTCTTAAAAATAAAGTAGGTTTTTATATTGCCTCTGTTGATGATACGATGGATGAGAATCCAAATCCTTTATGTTTCAATGATAAAGAGTTCTCCTATGAAGAAATAGAATTTTATATTGCAGCTCTAAAAAAAGGGTATAACTTGATTAATGTCCCTGGACAGTTATTAGGTGTATGTGGAGCTGTGTCATTAAATAGTTATGTTATTGACCCATTAGGAGATTTATACAAATGTTGGGATGAAATAGGAAGAAAAGAATTCTCTGTAGGTAATGTATTTAAAGGACCAGAATTCAACAGTGTACTTTCAAATTATTTGAATTATGAAGCAATATCAGATGAAAAATGTATAGATTGTGCTGTACTTCCTGCTTGCATGGGTGGATGCCCCAATATTAACATTCGAACTAAAACAAGAAGATGCAGTTCGATTTTATATAATGCTGAAAAAGTCATGGAGTTACTTTATACTAACTCTTAATTAAAATTAATCCATTCAAGAAAGGTACATATCTATTCTTGGATGGATTTTCTATGCTCAAAAGCGGAAGTATGATTATCATTTAAAGGGTCTACTTTATTAGTATATATCCATAATTCAACAGGAAGCTCAGTCAACAAGCTTTTTTAGTGAATATACTTCTTCTCAACAAGAATTGAATACAGCGATTAATCAAGTAAAGGATTGTAAAGCGTGGAATGCCTCTACAGGGACTTTTGATATCAGTAAGTTAGATATGAACTGGGCAAAAGCTATTACTACTCGTTGGAAAAATAGAGAAGTAGCTAAAGCAAAGCAAAAAGAAGAAGCGTTTAATAACAACTTAAAGAAACTAGAAGGCTATACTATTTATGCATGGCCATATGAAGACCCTGTAACTGGGAAGGTTTCAGTTAATTGGTTTATAGATAAAGATGGCCGCAGACTTGATAATAGTGAATTACAAAACTTCTTAGAACAACATGGAACGGAATTAGATCCCAGTTATTATCAAATTGTCGATTGGAAAAAAATCAGAGATTTAGAGAATGATGCCTTAAGACGAGGAGAAACCTATATAACAGGTCAAAAATATGAAGGACTATCAAAAGGTTCTATACAGTTGAGTGGCTATATTTCGACAGGATATGCATTCGCACAAGATAGTGGACTATATGACCTTGCTATGATGGCGGGGCTTTCTTATGCAGGTTCTAAAGCGAAGGTTTCAACTCCAAAGAAATCTAGTGGGACTAAACCTCCAAAAACTGATTTTGGTGCAGAAAATCCAGTCTCTGGAAAAGACTGGAATAATTACTTTAAAGATAAATATGGTGCTGGAAATGTCCAATGGAAACCCACGTCATTCGATGATATAATAGCAAATCCAGAGCGATTGTATGGAAGTACAAAAAATGAAGTCAAATCTGTTTTAGGATCTGGATGGATTGAAGATACATATGGCTCTGCTGGAAATGGTTGGAAGTTTATTAATAAAGGAGATGGAATGATATTTTATCATCCAGGAGAAGGAATCCACGTGGGTTCATATTATGGTTTCTCATCAGGAACAACAGGAAGAGTAAAAGTAATAAGACCTAGTGATAATTATGTTCCAACACTGGATGATGGTGCAACTTTAGTAATAATAGAATAGAGGTGAGCAATTTGAAACAATTAACAATTGGGGATTCTTTCAATGGTTTTTTAGATAGTTTGAAAGTTAAAAGTAATATAGAAACTATGAATGACCAAGAGCTGTACGATTACATTTTTGAAGTTTTTTTAGGTGATGTGGTGGCATATTTTAGTCCTTATACTTTAGATAGACTAGAAAAAGAAGGGATTATCGATGAAGAAATTTATAGTGTCTCAAAAAATATAAGAGATGAACTGTTTGAAATGATAAATGGTCCACTATGGAATACTGATTCAGTAAGAAATTCAAAAATATGGACTAACATATTTGAAAGATTAAGAGAATTAGATATCTTAGTCCATAAAAAATGGACAGAAGAAGAAATAGCGTACTTAAAAACAATATAAAAGGTGCTTCCCTTTACGATTGGTATAGGGAAAAGATAGCTACAAGCTTGGTCTGATAAAGATATAGCTAAATGGTTAGAAAACATGAAAAAAGGTAATTTTGGGGACAATCCAAACGATGCACAATACATTGAAGATGGGATAAAAGATTATAAAAACCGAAAGGGGAGTAATTAATGTACCCCTATAGAAAGAGGCTATATACATACTTACTCATAGTATTTGCGATAGTAGCTTTACTTTTTAGTTTTTTAGTTTTTATAAACTACACCAAAATATTCGCAGGATTGGGCTATAAAACACTCAATCCAGGACAAGAGATAGTGCTAAAAGTTGAACCGAAAGTAAAGCAAGTGGATTACGATTCCGTACTTAGAATTGAGAATAAAGATGGCATTAAGTTAAAGTTTAGTACAGAATACGATAAAGAACTCTGGCATGATTTAACAACAGATATATTTTATGATACAGTAACAAAACAAAAAACAGAATTTGTTACTGTTGACGGTGAGGTTGTTGAAAAAAAAGCTCCCATAAACAAAAACGATGGTGTAAGTTTCGACAATAATCACTTTGTAATTGAGTTTAAAGGGGAAAAAACGTTTGATGTCACTAACAATAAGAATTACACTATAAAAATAGAAAATGTATCAAACTATTCTGGAAAAGTATATGTATCTGTAGAAAACACTTAGCTAGTTATTTAACCTGTCGATTCAGATAACTAAAGCATTTTACCAATTTTACGATTGGTGAGCTAGATTTGTGAAATTAAAATAGTCTAGATAAAGATGGATTATAGATGAGTGTTTTCTTATCATAACAGCAGTTGATACTTTCTAGGGCTGATTTACTTATTAATATGATGAGGTTAAACTAGCGTATTCATCTCAAAAACAACTATATATTATATCTATGAAGATCAATCATCTTAAATGGTGGTTGGTCTATTTTTGTGTTTTAAGGAGGAAAGATAATGTTTGATAACAAAGAAAAGCGTTACATCACGAAGGGAGTGAACGAACAAGTATCAAAAGAAATTCACCTCTATTGCTGGCAATTGATCGACAAAAAAAGAAGTGAAGCAGAATTAGACTATTTACAAATCTTTGAGTTCAATCCAGATAACCAACGCCAAGCAATTGAAGTGATTCCTCGACAAGAAGAACCTTTTTTCATTGAGTATCATACCTACACCATAAAGGGAAAGATAGCTGATTTCCAAACAAAACCTGCGCCAGATGTTTTTTTAGAAGCAGCTAGACAATTAAAAGTTCCTTCACAAAGATGTTTGGCTTTTGAAGATACCAAAAATGGTGCTTTATCAGCAAGTAGGGCAGAGATGACAGTTATCGGTTTTCAAAATCCTGATTATCCGCCTCAAGATTTATCTGTGACAGATAAGGTGATAACCTCTTTTGGAGATTTGAGTGTAAAAGAGTTGATCTCTTATTGAGTAGTTGTTTCTGTTTTAATAATTTGTGATGGGCTCCTATAATGGAAATGTGGACAAATTGTAATAGAAGAAAACTTACAGAAAGTTGATTTTATTTAGGTGAATAGTATCCTATTGTAAAGTACAAAACGTGAAGTAATCCAATGTAGCAATATAGGTGTTTCTTCACGTTTCTATTGTTTTAATCATCTATCTATGGTGCTACGATGATAACAAATGGAACTACTACAGCCAATAATAAAATAGACATACTAATCTCTCCTATCTTAAATTCTATTACTACCTTTATCATAACAGAATTTAATTTGATTATAAACGGTATTTAAACTTTAAGTATAAAATAGATTGATATGTGGTATAATTTTACAAAAAAGGAGTATATCTTATGAATGTAAATGAAACATTGCTCTTTTTTAGACAAAATATGAAGTTTACACAAAAAGAAGTATTACCTTATCATGATACTTCCGCTTATTCTAGAATTGAAAGCGGTAAACGAGAAATAAAGATGTCTGAACTAACAGCAATTCTTAATAAGCTTTCTATTTCACCAGAAGAGTTTATCTGTCATTCTTCATTGGACGATGATCAAAAAAAGTTTAGACAATTATTTGAATATTGCGCTACTCATCTTACGAATCAAAGTAAAAAGAAAGAATTACTTCACTACTATAATCAATTGAAAAATATAGAAAATCAATCATTAAAGGAACGTTCCAATTTTATTGCGATTAAGGTGTTCTTTTCAAATCACTGGTCAGAAGTTGAGCAAGTGACAAAAGAAGGATTAAATGATAGTTTTACTTATTTAAGCAAAAAATCATACTATGTTCAATATGATTATACATTGATGTCAAATATTATTTTTCTTTTAGAAGAGCAACAAGCTGAACTATTAATAAGAAGAGCGATTCCAATAAAAGATGAAGAAAATCGAAATACAGTAACAAAACAATTTGCATATAATTTAATTACTAATCTGATTACCTCCAAACTATATAGTAAGGAATATGGGAAAGTGCAAGACTATTTAGTGCTTGCTAAAAAGCAAAACCCAAAAAATAAGAATTATAAGTATCACATGAGCGTTAGTTATTTAGAAAATTTATATTTATATCTAACTAAAGGAGATTATACGTACATCAAGAGTGTCTATGATTACATTCATATCCTTCATACTATTGGAGAAGAACAACTTTCTATAATGACTGAGAAAGAAGTTGAGCAGTTGACACTTGCTAGGATAGATTCACCTATTAATACGATGAAGGTGAATTAGTTATCTAGCTCAAAAATAATTATATATTATATCTATGAAGATCAATCATCTTAAATGGTGGTTGGTCTATTTTTGTGTTTTAAGGAGGGAATAAAATGTTTGATAACAAAGAAAATCGTTACATCACGAAGGGAGTGAACGAACAAGTACCAAAAGAAATTCAACTCTATTGCTGGCAATTGATCGACAAAAAAAGAAGTGAAGCTGAAACAGAATTAGACTACTTACAAATCTTTGAGTTTAATCCAGATAATCAACGCCGAGCAATTGAAGTGATTCATCGACAAGAGCAACCATTTTTCATCGATTATCATACCTACACCATAAAGGGAAAGATGCCTGATTTCCAAATTAAAAAGTTATGGGTGATCGATGATCGTAGTCATCAAACCATGTTATTACCAGAAGATTATTGATTGGTATTTTTCTAAGAACCAACTACAACAATCATAAAGGAGAAAAACATGAAAACAAACCAACCGAGAAAACGTGTAGCTATTGTCAGTCTTGAACTGGTAAAAGAAGCCTCAACTTTTTACGCCGCTAGAACCTGTACTAGTCCACAAGCTGTCTATGAGTTGTTCGCTCCGTTTATTGAAACAAAAGATCGAGAACATTTGGTGGTTGCTGGTTTAAACGTAAAAAATGAACCAACGGCTATTCAAGTGGTTCATATAGGAACCATCAATCAGTCCCTCGCTTTTCCTAGAGATATCTTAAAGATGGCGCTCTTATCAAATAGTGTGTCTATTTGTGTTGGGCATAATCATCCTTCAGGGAGTGTGACCGCTTCATTAGCGGATATTGAATTTACTGCGAAGTTAGAAAAAGCCTGTCGATTGCTTCAAATTAATTTACAGGATCATTTGATAATTGGTAGTGGTGGAAAATATCTGTCTATGAAAGCAGAAGACTATATAACCGATAGTAAGTAATGAAGCCTCATGAGGGAAGCTCATAAGGTTATTTTTATACCATAGAAAGGAAAAAAGCCATGTTAAATGAAGCAATGAACATTTTACAAAAACAAATGCATCTTGTAACAGTAAAAGAGGAATGGAGCTATGAATCTGTCACACTGGAGAGAGAAGAACTAGACGAAGCTACTCTTCCAGAAGGAGCCAAAAAACAATTACCAAAACTAGTAATGACCCATTTGTATTTATATGTAGATAAGCAAGACAATGAATATGTCGTATATTTTATTACTGATGTTACGATTAGAAAACACATTTGGCACATGTGTTCGGTCTCGCATCGCTAGGGATATTGTTAGGGAGGTGCGTAACGAAATTAAAAAAAGAGAAAGATTTGCTTTAGTTCATACAAAATTCTCTCTTTTTTTATATGCTAATAGTATTTTTATCTCTTTTTTTAAATAAAAAAATTATCGAAAAAAAGAGATAATGGTGCTATCCTTCTGATTTTATTAGTAAATAAGAAGGACAGTACCAATCTATAAGTTCTTAGAAGTAACTATACTAAGAATTATTGTTGATTTTCAATAAATATCTGAATGTCTTCCTTGATTATATTAAAAATGAACTAATAAAACAACCTTTTTTTCATTTTTTTCTTTATTTTGGAAATATTCATGAAATTAAGACAAAAAAGGATTATTTTATACACCGTCAAATAAGCCGTCAAGAAAGGATGACTAATATGCCTCGAAAAGGTGAAAATATATACAAAAGAAAAGATGGTCGTTGGGAGGGACGCTATAAAAAAGGGCGTAAAGAAAACGGTCAACTAAAATATGGGTATATCTATGGAAAAACGTATGGAGATGTCAAGCATCGCTTGTATACGTATAAACTAAAATATCAAACCCTTATTCAACTAAAAGGAGAAGCTGCTATTTCTTATGAGGATTGGGCATTTTCTTGGATGCATGACCATCAACAGGTGCTGAAAAGCTCAACATATCATACGTACTTCTATAAATTGACACACTACATTTTTCCATTGATTGGGCACATTTCATTAAATGAATTAGATGATTCCACTATCCAACAAGCTATTGATACATGGCAAAGCCAAGGATTAAAGGCCACAACGATTCATGTGCTCTATCAAATTTTGAAAAAGTCCTTGAATGAAGCCTATGTGCAAAGAAAAATTCTACATGCTCCTTGTCAACGAATACAGCTGCCCAAAAAGAAGCGAAACAAGGGAAAAGCCTTATCGAAATACCACCAATCACAGTTAGAAAAAGAAGCGAAAACACGCCCACTTTATCAAGGTCTCCCAGTGTTGTTGGCTCTTCATGCGGGATTACGGATTGGTGAAATTGCGGCGTTACATTGGGATGATATTGATCTGGATCAACGAACGATTCATATACGTCGAACGTATCAACGAGTCCCTCTCATGCGTATGGGTGAACGGACTCAATTAGTATTAGATCAAGCCAAAACGGATTGTTCTAATCGAACGATTCCTATGACGTATACCCTGTATAAATATTTAAGAAGATGGAAAAAGAAAGCGCCAGGCCCTTTTGTTTGTTCCAACAAACAAAAGCCTACCGAACCACGGGTATTAACCTACTATTTCCATAAAATAAGGCAGAAATGTGCCCTTTTTTCGGTAAACTTTCATCAATTGCGTCATACGTTTGCGACACGTTGTATTGAAGCCAAAGGGGATGTTGCTTCGGTTAGTAAGCTATTGGGCCATACATCAACACAAACAACGTTAGATATCTACACTGATTCTTTTTTAGAGAGTCGCAAACAAGTGATCCAACAAATGGAACAAGCGAAATAATAAAAAGGAATAAAATAAAAAAAATAGTTGTTTTTGTGTAGATACATTGCACTTCATCGGAATGTTAGCGCTTTCTTTTTTGACGCTATTTACAAAGAAAAAATCGGAAGGTACAGCGTGGTTTCTTCTCAATTCTTTTTATGATTGAACGAGAATCATTTTTTTACGCCGTCAATGGTAGTCAACAAGGGATGATAATCATTAGTAGAATCTTCTTTTGAGGATAGCACTTAGTATAGTTACTTCTAAGAGAACAACTGCGCACGCAATAACTTTTTTAGACACAGTAGCGGTAAAGAGAAAGTTTTCACAGAAATTACCGATTAGTCTACGCTACTTCCCCATGATAGAAAGGAATGAAAGAAACTCATGTCAGACTTAGGTGTCATTGACCAGCCGTTGCTAGATAATGAACGGTGGTTTAAACAGTTAGCAGAGGAGCAACACTCATTGGCTGTTATCCACGAAAAAGAAGAGTTAGCTTCTTTTTCTGGTGTCGTTATCCCATTGACAGAAAAAGAGAAATTACCAGTTGTTGTGGACTGGTTACGAATATGTCAAACGAATCCACACTTGTTTGTTTGGATCTTTTCTACGATTGCACTTGATTATGAACAAGAGCTGTTAATGGAGTTGGGCGCAAATGCAGTGGTTACGGATGAAACGCAAATTCATCGGCTATCTCTCATTATAAAAAATACGTTTCAACGAACGAAGGAAACGGCGTCTGGGCATCAGGAAGAAGGTGATCGAACGATTGTGAATGAGCAGAATCAATCCATTTCTGTGAATGGTCGGGAACAACTGTTAACAAGGAATGAATACCAATTACTTAGGCTGTTATATCAAAATAAAGATACGTGTGTGTCGTATGATCGCTTGATCACTACGATTTGGGTGAACAATGAAAAAGCAAACTTATGTACATTGGCTAATGTTGTCTTTCACTTAAGAAATAAAGTAAAAGGCAGCGAAGATTTCACCATCAAAACGATTCGAAATAAAGGGTACATGTATAGCGTAAATAAGTAATTTGTGAGTTTAACTAACATAATAATTAGATAGATAGGTCATGGATAAACAAGAAAAATAGTGAATGTCTTCCGTTTTTTTTAATAAAGTACTTCTTTTTACTATGAAAATAAGTCAAGTAAAGAAGTTTAATCACTATAAAATAGCTAACAGCGCAAGTTAATGAAACACAATCATATTTTTATAGTAAAACAGAATGGAGAAAAGTTCAATAATTAAGCCTTAAAGTAATAAGAATGTTAGGGACGAAAGGGTAGTCAGTCGAATGAACAGTAAGTATAAACAAAAAATGAAATTCGCTTTACTAAGTCTAGTGATTTGGAGTTTCATCCTGATAGGGAAACCGGCTAAAGCAGCAGAAGAAGAACTTCCATTAGGATTTGAAGTGGAAGCAGTTATCCCTAATACACAAATTGATAAAGAAAAAAAATATTTTTATTTAAAGACTGAACCAAATGTTCCGCAAAGGGTAGAGATAAAAGTTACCGGGAAATCGGAAACACCCACTAAAGTAAAAGTTTTTATGGCGAATGCGATTACTTCGGAGGGAGGAACAGTTGCCTATAAGGCGGGGATGGAGAAGGACCCAACACTCACTGAGTCGATTGAAGAAATTATCACCGTAAGTGACCCGGAATTTGAAATAAAAAAAGACGAGGAACGGACGGTCACACTGACAATCACTCCGCCAAAAGCCTCTTTTGAGGGAATCAAATTGGGGACTGTTTATTTTCAACAAGAAAATGAAGAAGAGTCAGAAGAGAAGAATGCCATTACTTCAGCCTATGCCTATCGCATAGGCATGATTTTAGCAGAAAATGAAGAAGACTATTCGAATAGTAAGACCCTAAATCTATTAAGTGCAAAAGCAGAATTAAGTCACTCATTTAAAACCATTCAATTAGAATTTCAAAATCCAGAGCCTAAAATGATTGCGGACGTCACGATGACTGCCTCTATTATCGATAAAAAAACGGGAAAAGTTGTCAAAAAACAGAAATTAGAAAATGGCTCTATTGCCCCCAATAGTCGGTTTAAATTTGGGGTTGATTGGGGAATAGATATTATTCCCGCAGGGAAGTATCAAGCTAAAGTAGGGGCGAAAAGTCGCTATGACTCGTGGACACTAGAAAAAGACTTTGAAATATCTGCCTCTACAGCGAAGCAAATGAATGAAGAAGCTTTGAATAAATTGACGTTACCGGAGTGGGCGTATTTCAGTATTGTTGGAGCTGGACTGTTGACCGTACTAGTCGGTGGTTACCTAGTGATACGGCAAAGAAAATGGAAACAACGAATGATCAAACAAAAGAAAAACAGAAAGCGAAAGGAGAAAAAAAATGAGAAGAAAAGAAAAATGGATTAAAGGGTGTTTGATTGGCTTGTTGGGCTGTTTATCTTTGATGACTATTTCTCCTGTCTATGGGGAGGCAGTCGGGACAGAGACAGGAATTGGATTTACTCACAGTAGTGAAACAGAAACAACGACATCCACAGATCTGTCTGGGACAGTGCCCTCTGTTCCAGCGAATCCAACAACCAAACCCACTGGACGGTTGCCAATGACAGGTGAATTGTTACAACCAATTATGTTTTTACTAATCGGTTGGTTTTTCGTTCTATTGATTGGGGTTTTATTTTTCAAGAGAAAACACCCATTAGAAGGTGAGTGCAAATGAGTATCTATGTATGGATTGCGGCAAGTGGGGTGATTGGTCTGATTGCCTTGTTAGTTTTTGTAGGGACATTCTTGAAAGACCGGAAGTCCAAGAAAAAATTGGGGTATTCATTCAACGTATTACTGCTTAATTACTTGTTATTACTGGTATCAATTGGTTCTTTTTCCTTGATGGTTTATCTTTTTGTATCGGTAAAAAATCAATTGATGCAATTGGGTGGATAATACACTAGCTGGATACTTAAGTTCTATAGATTAGCACAATAACTTTCTCTACAAGCAAAAATCGGAGGATATCATGAATAAAAAAGTAGTAGTAGGATTAACAACAGCGGCAGCATTTAGTGCAGTATTGATGGGTGGAAACAACGTTCATGCAGAAGAAGCAACAACCAATAAAATGACAACAGATGGATCTATTTCGTTTTTTAGCGAAAGCACACCTGGCGGTGGACCATTCCAAAGAAGCCTAGTTTTGGCGTATGTTCCAACAACTTTTGATTTCGGAAATCATGATGTAGCAGCCACTGCAACAGCAGCAACTTATAAACAAGAATTTGGTACAAATGAAGACGGAACACCTAAAACAGCAGTGAAACAATATCTAGCAGTTTCTGATGATCGTGCAGATAAAAAGAATGGTTGGTCAGTAAAAGCGACATTGAATGAGTTCCAAAATACTGCAACAGATGATAAAGGCGTTAGTACTGTAACGAAATTAGATAAAGCAGAACTATCATTTAATTTAGGAACCGCACAAAAGTACAATATTGATACAAAATTGTCAGATGCAGCTAAACCAGCAACACCAACACCAGCGATCACAGCAGACAATGCTTTGAGCGCGATGACACCGACACAATTAGCTTATTACGCCGCTTCACCAGCAACAGTAACGTTGGTGGCAGGGGCAACAAAAGAAGTGGAAGTATTAGACTATGCGACACAAACACAATCAGAAGCAACTACCTTAGCAGTAGCGAAAGAAGTATCTAGTGTTCAATTAAAAGTAAAAGATCACAGTAATGTAAAAGATAAGAAATTTACAAGTAAAGTGAACTGGACATTAGCAGAAGACCCAGCAATCTAATTAATAGAAACTAACGAACCACACAATACATCGTAGAGGAAGTTATTGTGATAATCTATAGAACTTAAGTGAAAAATAAATGTTAGTAACTATCTAAGCTTTTAAATGGATGTTAGTTGTTTGGAAACTCAAGAAAAGACTTTAAAAATAATGCTATATTGCTTAGCTATGTGAGTATAATCAGTCTGTTTGGCTGTATGTGATAATTGTCTCACGAAAACAAAAGAATGGATACTGAATGCGAAAGTAACCGATTTATTTCAATCCATCACAAACACTAGCCGAAAGTATAACCTATAAATGAGTGCATCGTTTCAATTGGAGAAAGTTATTGTAACAATCTATGTACCAAAAATAGTAGCAAGAAGAAGAAGTAGAAACTGTCCATACAAGAATAATGTAGATAGACAGGTAGAAATATGAGGTGTGAACCATGAAAAAATTAAACAAAAAAAGAGTAAAACTTTTAATAGGGTTAGGAGTGATTAGCTGTTTAGGACTATTTCTTTTTAGATATTATAGCCAAGAGGAAGTTATCAAAGCCAATCCGGACAAAGAAATTACAATTGATACAGGTTTAACGCCAGATATAGCAATGACTATTCCAAAAGACGCGATAGATATAATCGAACCAAAAATTGATAAAACCCAATACAAAGACTATGTTCAAGGTAGTGATGTATCAAGAGTCAGTGAACCAAATACTTTTTCACTCTATTCTAGTAGAAGTAATTATGCCGGTGGTATTTTATCGAGTAGCAATAATATTATTCCAGTACCTTCAGGAGGATTTATCGTAAGTATTTATGATGCTCAAACTGTACCAGCATATGGTCGTCGAGTATTGTACTACCTAGATAATGAAGGAAAAGTACTGGGTTATTATGATGTTATACAAAATGGGACAAGATTTGAAGACTTAACGAATTTATCTACGTATGAAAAAGACGGGCGATTCTATTTCAGTGTAATAGCTTACTTAGGAGGAGAGTCAAATTTATTGGATATGTCAGTAGATATTAGCGGAGATGCATCTATAGCTCCGGATAAAAAATTCAAGATAGAAACACAAACAGCAACAGGGGTGAGTATTGCAGGAAGTTTGTTTGAGGAGTTTAATATTAATGGGCAAAACTTTCCAAATGTAACTTTTACAAAAATAAACATTGTAGATGATAATGTACTTAAAGAAAGTAATTTAGTTAATGTGCCAACGCCCTTAATTAGTTACAATGCCGACACGAATACTTTTACAAAAATTACGAAGGATATACAAATATACAATCCAGCTCAAACCAAGGAAGGAAATCTTGCTGGGTACCCTGGTTTTGAGACACCACAAGTCTCTGGTAATAGCGTCGCAATCGATATGCTAAAAAAAATAGATGATGATAACTATTTAATTACAACACGAGCGTATAGATATAAGGCCAATACAACTACAAACGAAGCCCTTGTGGTAAAAGCTGTATGTTTATATGATAAAGATTTGCAATTTAAAGAAAAACTATATGTTTCCTCTGTGGGTAACTCTAGCAAAGGGACAGAGGAAACACTTAATTACTTTCCAAATATCAATGATTCAGGTAATTTTTACTTTTATGCTTTTTCCCCTGTAGAAAAGGGCAATTTGCTTGAAATAAATGTTAAAAATGAAACTAAAATAATCAGTAAATTAGAATATCCAGAGGGAACTTCTCTTTTAGTAAAAAAATCAACTGATTCAGAAAATTATTCTTATATTTTGAATACGAAAGGTGATTTGCCAGCATTATCGGAGTATGGAATAAATAGACCTAGTATCGTAAGTGGTGATATGGATAAAGATTTTACTATTAAAAACGTTTCTGTATTTGATGTTCCATCAGGAAGTTATACACTAAATAAAATAATTTCATTAGAGGATGCGGGTTCTGATTCTAAGTTTGCTATTTTTGGAACAGTTAAGCCAGATTCGTTTAGCGAGTTATCAAAGGTATTTACTCAACAACTACCAATTGATTCTTTTGTTAATACACAACAGACATATACTTATTTTGGCACGTTCAATCGAATAGTTGATTATGCCCCAATTGTAAAAAAAATGCCTAATATGATTTATGATATCACTCAAAAAAATTCTGATCAAGATAGTAAAAATGAACGTTTATTAAAGGATGTTGTTGTATACGATACTAATGATACTAACTCATTATTTTATGGGCAAGAATGGCTAAACGACCGTTTTCAAAAAAATCCCAAAAGTTTTGATATGAATACTGATAAATACACTCAAGCTATTGATTGGGAAAAATTAGGTTTTGAAGATAATGATAAAGTTGGTCCTAACAGAGTTACTTATTTCGCTACAGATTCAAATCAATCCAAAACCTCAACTTCACGGTGGGTGAATAAAGTTGATTCCAAAACAGTCTACGATGAAACAACTACAAAAGCAGCCCTTCGAGCAGAAAACTTTACTATCAAGTTAAGTGATCTAACAGAACTACAAAAAACTGGCGGGTTAACACAAGTCTTATTGACTGGACAAGATACAACAAGTAAGTATGGGAATGTGTTGGCATGGGATTCGGACGCAGGAACGAATTACAATACAGATGTAAAAGTTGATCCAATACAATTAGCTGCTATCAATGCAACTAAAAAATTTGGTAAATTTCCCTTAACCTATACATTGACTAAAAATGGGAAACCTATTACAAGAGATACATATGTTTATGTGATGGGCAACAATAGTGAACAAATAGGGAAAAATGGGACGACTATTTTTAATACGGAACCAATTTCTCTGCCGTGGGATATTACGTCCACGCTGAAGAAAGAGGATCTTAGTAAACAAGTCATGGGTGATGGAAAGGTCGTTGCTTATGATTTTGAAACAGGAGAAGACATCACAGAAAAAGCAGTCACTCCAGTAGAAACAGATATTGTAGATCTACAAACTGTAGAGCCGATAGATAAAAGCAATCCACCTGCAGCGGATAAACCGAATCCAATAAAAAAAGTTCATTATGAGATCAAACGAGATACAGCGGATGAATCAAAGACAACAACGGTAGGGACGCCAGTAACGGTATATTATCGATTTGTGACAGTCACGATCAACTCGAATGATGAAGATGGGAATGCGTTATACGATAAGGATGACAACCCGTTAACCTATAAGAAAGAAGACAAAACGTTAGCGATTGCTCCCATTGTTTTGGATGACCAAATTGTTGGGAAAACAATTAATTTCACAACCTTAGAAAGTATTACGGAATCAAAAACTGCCGCTACAAACGGGACAGGGTATGAATTTGTCGATTATTTTAAAGCAGATAATAAAACAAAAGTAACGACACCAAGTGCGGTTCCTATTCAGTGGAAGGACGCTGATGCAGAGATAGATCCTAATGTGTATATTTTACAATATAAAGGGTTATTACGTTTTATAACAATTCCAGCAACGATGAAATTTGATTCAAAAAATATTCGCGCATTTGATCAAGAATCATCGGCTTCCAAAGATAATTCTGCTTTAATCGTTGGAGACAATCGAAAGACAACGGGCGAAGGAGAGGTCAAAGGAAATTGGAAAGTCACTGTGAACGTGGCCAGTGATTTTACCCTTCAAGAAGAGGGCTCAACTGCGACACTTCCTGGTATTTTGTATTATGGAAATACGATGATAAAGAAAACCGAAGGAACAACCATAAAAACCAATTCAACAGCCACAACAAAAATAGATATTCCGTTGAATAATACGAGTAGCTTTAAGTTGAAAATTCCAGCTGGAAAAGCACAAAAAGGAACGTATCAGGCAACCGTTAATTGGGGATTAACCAATGCACCATAACTAACAAATAAGAATTGTAACAAACATATAAAGGTCGTGCTCATTAATGTATCTCATTAATGTTTCACATAAAAAAAGGAAAGTAGGAATATAAAAATGAAAAAAACAGTAGCAACTGTCGCTTTACTAACAATTGGTGGAGCAACAATTCTAGCAGGACAATCAGCTCAAGCAACAGAAGTAGGAAGTACAACGACAAATGGTACCGTGTTATTTACAGAAAACGACGGTGTAGGTGGATTGATCAAACCAGGAACAGAAAATACAACTATCAAATTAGAGGAAGGGGCTTCCACAAAGGGCAGTCTTCGTTTGACAAATGTTCCTCATTTTAGATTTGGCTCTGTAAAAGTATCAGCACAAGCGCAAAATTATCCATCTCTTTTGACCAGTTACCAAACAACGAAAACAGATGCAGATGGAGTAGTTACACCAAGTGGTACGGATGTAAAAATCCCACAATTTGTGCAAGTAGCAGATGAACGTGGAAAAAATGGTATTTTTAAAGTGACTGCGACTGCCACGAATTTTACTGAGCAAGGGGTGGCAGAAGAGGATACAGCGGATGTGTTAGAAAATACTCGTATCCAATTTTATAGTCAGAAATTAACAAATAATGTATTAGATAAAACATCAGGATCAGATATTACAACAATCTTATCTGGCATACAAAATAAATCGTTAACAACGACTGCAATGGCTGAATTGAATTCTACGCCATTAACTGTTTTATCAACAACAACCAAGGGTGCGAATGCGTCTATTTCTTCAGTTGTTTTTGATGGATCATATGATAAAGATAAAGATTATAGTACGATTAAAGATGATGTGGAAAATAAAGAGAACGATCAAGTGAAGTTACATGTACCAACAGGTGAATCACCTAAAAGTAATGTGACATACTCCTCAACGATTACTTGGAGTTTAACAGACGCATTATAAAAAGATCAAAGTGGAAATGGATAGCTAGCCATTTCCACTTTTTACTAAGAGAGAAGGAGAAGTACATGCAAAAACAACGACAACGAGTTATTCTAGGATTTCTATACATAATGATAAGTAGTATTTTTTTTCTTTTCCCTATTAGAGGTCAAGCAGAGGTAGGAGATATTTCAGTCAAAGCGATCTTACCTGACAATCAACATAATTCAGAGGTAACGTATTATGATCTACGAATGACTCCTGGACAAACACAAGAAGTCGAATTGGCGATCTATAATGCTGGGGAGAAGGAAGAAATCGTTACAATCGCCCTAACAGATGCCCGAACAAGTATGAATGGAGACCTTGATTATTCCATTGTCGAAGGATATAAAAAAGATTCCAGTCTGAAGGTGGCGTTAACGGATATCGCAACGGTAGCTCCTACTGTCACCGTCCCAGCAAAAGGAACGATTACAGTACCGATTCAGATAAAGATGCCGCAAGACTCCTTCGATGGCATGATTTTAGGTGGAGTTACGGTGACACAGCCAAAAGAAAAAGCAAGTACAGTTAAAAAAAGTAAGGGAATGCAAATTGAAAATATGGTCTCTTTAACCGTAGGCATAAAGCTAACAGAATCAGATAGTCCTGTTAAAGCCGCACTAGATTTTGTTGGATCAAAAGCAAGTCAAGAAGCAGGACGAAATCAAGTCGAAGTGACGTTGCAAAATCAAGCATCTACGAATCTAGAACAGATTGATTATGACGCGAAAATCTATAAAAAAGGAGGTAAAGAAGTTCTACATGAGCGCCAAGTCAGTGGGTATCGTTTTGCGCCAAGTTCTAGTTTTACCTATCCAATCAGTTGGGAAAGCGAGCGATTTGAACGAGGCACCTATCGTGTTAACTTAACAGCCGCATCAAAAGAGACGGGTCAAAAATGGCAGTGGGACGAAGAGTTTGAGATCACTGCAGAGGAAGCAAAGACCTTAAATGATAAAGCGGTTGATTTAAAAGAAGGAATAAATTGGCGATATATAGTCATTGGTGCAGGACTTTTGATACTTTTACTAGTTCTCGTATTTTTCTTGTTGTATAGAAAAAAGAAAAAAGAGGAAGAACGAAAGCGAGCAGAAGCAAAGAAGAAAAAACTACAACAAAAAAGAAAAAAGAAGAAAAAAAGTGATGGTTAGTTCATTTTAAGACTGTAAACAACATTCCAAATGTTTACAGTGGAATGTCAACACTTTCCTGTACAGAAATTATAAGGCGCTTTAGACAGAGTTCTGTTATTAACTGATTGCCGTTGACAACGAGCCGTCATAGGCTGCGATGAACTGGCATTATTGCCCTCAGGTTTAAGACAGGGGCTAGTTCCCTATAGACTCTCACACCTATGCTCATTGTCAACGAATCGCTATGCCAATCGCTGTCCCTGTTGGTTATGGATTCGAAACGCAACAGGGGATTGATAGTTAAGTGTACTATGCAAATGCTTGGTGTTGTACCAATGCACATAATCAAATAATTCTCGAGATAACTGCTCTTGACTGTTAAACGAGTACTGATAAATGAACTCAACTTTCAAGGTTTTAAACAGACTTTCCGCAACGGCATTATCATAAGGATAGCCTTTCTTGCTTAAGGATCGCTGAATTTGGAACCCTTCTAAAACGCGATCAATTAGCTGATTATCAAATTCATTCCCTCGATCCGTATGGAATAACTGAATATCTGTCAAAGGACGTTGAACTTGTTGAAATGCCCGTTTAACTAACTCCGCATCCTTCCGCGGTCCTGAGCTGTACCCCACAATTTCTCGATTGTATAAATCAACCAATGTACAAATATAATGCCACTTACCGGCGACCCTAACGTAGGTTAAGTCACTGACAATTGTGGTCAAAGGTGTTTCTTGCGTGAATTTTTGGTTCAGAACATTTTTAACTGCTGACTCGTTTGACTGACTTTTCTTCGGTTTGAAATGGGCGATAGTGTAAGTTGAAATTAAGCCCAGCTTCGTCATTTTTTGCGCTATTCGTCTTCGTGATACACGTTTATCAAGTTTCTCTAGCTCTTCTTTGATTCGTCGCGTTCCATAGCTATTGCGGCTCTTACGGAAAATAGTTTGAATCTGCTGTTCCAATTGAACGTCCTCTTTTTTTCTTGTTGCTTCATAGTAATAAGTACTTCTTGGCACGTTTAAACATCGACACATCGCTGCTATTGGGTATTTATGGCGATTATCCTTAATTACTTGGATTCGCATCCGAATATCAGCGCCGCTTGTTTTAAAATATCATTTTCCATCATCAATTGTTGGTTTTTCTTTTTCAGATCAAGTAGTTCTTGTTCTTGGGGAGTGCGGTTATCTTTTTCCTTAAAGGACCCTGACTGATGGTGTTGTTTAACCCACTTATCAAAGGTAGATGGGTTTAAGTCGTAGTCGACGATGATGTCTTTGCGGCTCTTGCCATTCTCATAAAGTGCGACAATTTGGGCTTTAAATTCTGTTGTAAAGGTTCTTCTAGGTTTTCTGGACATGTGGTTTCACTCCTGATTGTGTTATCTTCAGTCTACACACCTTATTTTTATTGTCCAGTTAAGTGTAACCTATACAAAACAACATTCCAAATGTTTACAGTCTTGTTATTTTGTATAGGGTCTATAAATTATTTGGTAGGGTATTCTAATCTTAAGGAGGGAACAAGTTGTTCTGCATAGAATTTTTAATAAGGCTGATAGTGTATTTTGTGTAGAAGAATATCATTCCCTTACGATACGCAGAACCGTATCATAAATAGGGATATTTTTTTGATCAAAGTTTCTTTTTACAATAATGAGATGGTATTCTTTTGAAACATAAAATCTTTAGATTATGAATACCATTTTTTATATTAGATGAAAAAAATAACAAAATGTATTGAATTAATCTTTGGAAACGGTTACGATGTTATTATTAAGATGAAAGGGGTCGTAATTATGAAGAAAAAATTTGGGGTTGAAGTATTAGTGGTATGTTTCTTAGTTATTTTTTTCTTGTTTCAAGGAGCTAGTCATTCAAATGCTGAAGAACAAATTATTAGTAACAAAGGAGATATATCTATACTGGAGGAATCAGATTCAAATTTAAGAGCCATTAAAAGTTCAGAAGCATTTGTCGTTGAGACTCCTCCGACTTTATCAAGAGCAGGAAAAACAGAGTTACCTGATGATATTGGATTTCCAAGAACATCTGAAGGATTTGACTATTCATTTGAAACGATACAACCTGATGTTAATTTAAACAATAGGGCAGCTGTTAATAACAGACAAAGGGTTTCAAATCCTAATATATTTCCATATAGAGCTTCTGTTTTAATAATTTGTGATTTTAGAGCAAAAAATGGTAAGCTAGTTAGAGGTCATGGCTCAGGAAGTCTAATTGGTTCTAACAAAGTAGTTACAGCGGCCCACGTTGTCTATGATAGAAGTTATGGCTGGGCCGAAACGGTCAGAGTTTATCCTGCTGT
The DNA here is from genome assembly GCF_050499005.1 of Enterococcus sp. AZ101. Classification (NCBI taxonomy): domain Bacteria; kingdom Bacillati; phylum Bacillota; class Bacilli; order Lactobacillales; family Enterococcaceae; genus Enterococcus; species Enterococcus sp. AZ101. Next base: position 293,621 of record NZ_JBMHEZ010000001.1, read on the forward strand.
AAAAAATAATGCTACTGATTTTGATATGGCATATGGAAGTATTTTATATACTTTTGGAGGCTATATTCAGTCAACGGGAACTTCAATTGCCGCTCAACAAAGAGATGTTGCAGTAGTAAAATTAAATAGCAATCTTGGTAATAGTACAGGTTGGTTTGGATATACTACTGCAAAAAGTAGTTACTTACGGCTTAACGGGTACGATGGTGATATAGATGACGGTAGAACATTAGTAACTAGATATGGAACAAATACTTGGATTGAGAACAGTATTTTGAAGTATCCCTGGTTAACTGTTGGAGGTTCAAGTGGAGGGGGAGTATACAATCCTAGTAACAATCAATTAGAAGCGAATCATGCATATGGATATTCACAAAATAATATAAAAACTGGTGGCGGCGGCGCAAAAATAAATAATGCTATTTTTGATTTTATGTCTAAATACTAATTGAGGAGTATGATTTTTGATAAAAAAGAAACTAATTATCATTGCGAGTGCTATAGCTATTTACTGTGTTGCTATCATATTTTATAATCGAGAACATAATGGAGATGACAATCTAACATCTGACAGTAATGAAATAGAAAAACATACAAATACTGATAGAACCAGTACACAATCAGAAAAAGCATCAGACGATTTTAGAACCACTTTTACAAGCTTGTCTGATGAAAGAGAACCAAATATAATATTTGATAGTAATGAAGTAAAAGAAGTTGAAGACTTTGATTATACTGATAAATATTCAGAGGAAGTATCAGATGATTTTAGAACTACGTTGACAACTTTGTCTGATGAAAGAGAGCCAGATGTAAAAATAAAATAATAAAAGAGTATGTACTAACAACTAATTGAATCATTTATGCTCATTAAGATGAACCTATTATTTTAATGGGTGTTTTGTAGGAGTTATTCTTAATAGTAAGTACTTAAAAGAAAAAATAGTTTTATGTTATTGAGATTCATATTAACTTTACTAGATTATAGATATGAAGATCAATCATCTTAATCGATGGTTGATCTTTTTTTCTTGGCAGACGATACAAATAAGAAGATAAAATTGACTGAATAGGGAGTGAGAGTTGAAAATTAATATTGATGATTTACAAAAGAGACAAATGTTGATAGTAAAAATTTTAGAAAAGTGCAAAAATAAAGTACCAAAAGAAGTCGTTGAACTTTGGAAAGAATATGGATTTGGTACTTTCATAGATGGATATTTAAAGGTTGTTTAATACATAAGATTGTGAGGATATCTTAAAACAAGGTAGTCAAAGATTTCAAAAGGGAATAAAATGTTTGATAACAAAGAAAATCGTTACATCACGAAGGGAGTGAACGAACAAGCACCAAAAGAAATCGATTAATAAAATCATATGGCATCAAAACTGAATAAAATAATTACAGCAATTATCTTGAGATTATGGGTAGTTGCTATTTTTTATTTAATTTAGAAGGTTAAAATCGTTCAATTTTTTGTTACTATAGATGTAAAGGAGTGTGGTATGGTTGAGTACAGATTATCCAGTAACAATAAAAGAGTTTTTTCAATGGTTAGATGATGGTGGGTTTAATCAGTTTGGAATTCACCTGAGTGAAAATACAAATCCAGAAGGATATGGAGTAAGAAGAGTTGGTTCACAACTTGAACTATTTTATTCTGAAAGAGGTCAGGTATATCCAGAAAAACAGTTTAATACTGAGAAAGAACTAGTTGGCTACTTAGCTGCAAAATTAGAGAAAAGTAATTGGGCTAGAACCCATTGTATTTCTGCTACAGAGAACAAGAATACCTCAGAAGTATTAGCTAAAGAACTGAATAAAATGAACATTAAGTTTGATCAGGAAGAGCTACCATATTCCAATGATGGAAGAATGTTTTACAGAACAATGGTGTATGGAACTGATATCAAGAAGGTAGAACATCTAAAACAGAAATACTATAATTAACATAATAAATATCGGAAATATTATCAAGAAGAAAATGTGAATTAGGCATAGGAGTAATGTAATGACAAAAACATTTGAAGATGAATTCATGGAATGGCAAGCAGATATGGTTGATATCGCTAAAGAATTTATTGAAGATCGAGCAGAAAAATTTACTTATATGGTTCTATTGAAAATGGGGGGTATTCCTTTAATTTATTCTTTCAAATCCATGGTCGAATTGTAACCATGAATAAAGTCAATTCTGCAATAATTGAAGGGGAAAAAGAATATGATATATCTTCCGATAGAAAATGGGCTGTTCTGCGAATAGGGACTGAAGACTTACAAAAAATAGAAGAAGTTTGCAAGAAATATGAACAACCAGTACCGACACAATTCAAATTGTACTATGATGTACACGAAAATAGTTTGAAAGCTAAATACCAGTATGATCCTATGTATTCTAATACTGATGGTCTTCATAGTTCTGACATTTTTATGTCATGGTATGAAGAAGTAAAACAAGAAACAGAGGAATAAAAATAGAAGAGGAAGAAAATGTTGAATAATAAACAAAAGTTTTACGTGATAGTATTAAACGTAATCACTTTTTTCTCACTCGTTTCATGTAAAAATTCTGAGAGCATTAAAGGAACTTGGCACGTACAAAATGATTCTGGTGAAATTTCAGAAATGATAATCACGGATACGACAATGACCGTAAATGATGTTAAGTTAGAAGTCAATCAAATCACTTCAGGTACGATTGAGGGCAAAAAATATTTTGAAATGGAAATAGGGAGAGTAGGGAGAGTACAAATTATTTTCCCAGAAAAAAAAGATGATACCGTTGCTATTATGGTTGTTCCTAATACTAAAAAACCTTATTTACGCTATGCAATGAACAGAGAGAAACAACCTGATTATTCAAAATATGATGAAAAATATGTGAAGTAATACCTATTTGAATCATTAGATAAACTCTAGAGAAGAGCTTTTTTCAAGTGACCAAAATTCTGTTATATGGTATGGCATATGCGTTGAACCAAACATCATATATTATAGGGAATATTCAATAAAATTTTACCTAAGAAAGTAATAATCATTTTGAAGAACACAGGGGTCTACAAGATTTACTTAGCTGTTTTTCGATGATATTATGAGGAAGTTTTTTACGTCAACATGTTTTCTTAACCAAAAATAGTTACTCAAGTTATTAATAACCAATTGTATTTTATCAAAAACAACCATATATTATATCTATGAAGATCAATCATCTTAAATGGTGATTGGTCTATTTTTGTATTTCAAGAAGGGAATAAAATGTTTGATAACAAAGAAAATCGTTACATCACGAAGGGAGTGAATGAACATTTCAACGGGATTGTTAGTATCTGATTGCTCAAAAAAGAAAGGACATAGGATTACTTACTAATTTTAATTTCTAACTAAAGTATTATTTATCCTAATCATCTAAAGTTGTCATTTTTATTTTTAAAATAGCATTCTGTATCCAAATTTTTAAAAAAGAATGCGTTTACATAATTGCGATAATGTGTTACTCTTTACTTGTTCGAACAAGTAAGGTTGCTAGTAACTCTAAAAGAAGTAATGATACAAAAATGCTTTATTATTAGAGGAGGCGTGAGGACTTCATTAAACGTAAAAGGAAGGAAAGGAAAATGAAAAATATATCAGCTGAAACAGAATTAACTAAACAATCTAAGTTAAAAAGCATCTCTTTCAATCGCTTTCTACTATTTCGCTACATTACTGCAATGTTTTTCTTTATCAATTTATATTGGAGTATATTGTTTTTTTCAGCTTTGAGTATCTGGATTATTCTACCTTTGTTGCTAATTGTAATTGATATCGCTATCATAATTGAACAGACTATTAAATATTGGCATCCGTCTAATCATTTATTCATTACTAAAACGGGATATGCTGTACAGATATTTAGTAATTTGTTAGGAATTATAATAATCCTAACAGGGCAGCAACAGTTACTCTTTCCGTTTATCAATAATGAAGGACGCGGATTGTTACTTGCAAGTCTTGTTGTGGGGTGTCTAGTTGGTATTGTTGTCGAATGGCGTGTTTGGCAAATTGAACAGAATAAAGATGCTTATTTAAGACATATGGAAATTTTTGAAAATAATGTAAAAAAAGAAAGGTGATAAACATGGATTCAGAAAACAAACTATTTAAATTTTTGAATAACTATTTAATGGGACCTATGGGTAAAATCTCACAGTTTAGAATTGTTCGTGGCGTTATGGCTGCTGGGATGGCCTCGATTCCATTTACAATCGTAGGATCAATGTTTCTGATTATTGCTGTTTTACCGCAGAGCTTTCCGGTGTTAAAAGGAATATGGGAAGTTTCGTTTGAGCGAGTTGAGAGCTTGTATATGCTTGCTAATATGGCAACTATGGGGATTTTGGCACTTTATTTTTGTATCGTTTTCGGCTACGAGTATACAAAAATTCAAGCACAAGAAGAAAAACTCAATCTAAATCCTATGAATGGGGCATTGTTATCTATGATGGCTTACTTCATGTGTTTACCGGAATTGATTTTTGATGGTGGCGTTGCTACATTGGTGAATGTTGTGACTGATGATAAAAAAATTATTGATGGTTGGGAAATGTCAGGTGGTGTGACACGACTAGGGACAACAGGAATTTTTACTGCAATTATTATGTCGATCATTGCTGTTAAAATTTATGCTTTATGTGTGAAGCGTAAATGGGTGATCAAAATGCCTGAAACTGTACCAACAGGTGTTTCAAATTCTTTTACAGCTCTTATTCCAACTGTGATGATTGCATTGGCTGTTATTATTATTAATGGCATACTAGTTGCTCTTGGAACAGATATATTTAAAATGATTGCTATTCCGTTTGGTTTTGTAACAAATTTGACCAATACCTGGGTTGGATTATTGGTTATTTATTTCTTGATGCATGCACTTTGGATAGTCGGAATTCATGGTGCAACAATCGTTACGTCATTTTTAACACCGATTGTTTTATCAAATATGGTTCAAAATCAAAATGGAGCGAATCTTCCTTTTGCGGGTGAATTTAACAATAGTTTTGTAACGATTGGCGGTTCAGGGGCAACCCTTGGAATGGTTATCTTCATCACGTTTTTTGCAAAATCAGCTCAATTAGGTGCTTTAGGTAAAGCAGCGGTTGTACCATCATTGTTTAATATTAATGAGCCAATTTTATTTGGGATGCCAGTTGTCTACAATCCATATACAGCGATTCCGTTTTTCTTAGCACCAATGAGTTCAATGTCAGTAGCCTATTTTGCAATAAAATTCGGTATGGTCAATCCACCGATAGCTCAAGTTGCGTGGCCAACACCACTTGGCTTGTCAGGATTTATTGGTTCAGGTGGCGATTGGAGAGCTTTTGTATTAGCGATCGTCTGTGCGGCCGTGGCATTTATAATTTGGTTTCCATTTATTAAATTTTATGATAGAAAATTGTACCAAGATGAACAAGCAAACGCTACTGTAGAAAATGTATAGCACCGAAGTAAACAAAGAAGTTGCTGAAAGAATATAAGTAAGAGGTATTGCTTTAATAAGTTGGTATAAGATAAATAATAAGCTACTATTCGTTAGGCATAATAAAAAAGGAGTGTCTAAAGATGCAAAGCAAGAATTCATTTGATATTAAATCATTAGTCAAAGAGATGATTGATGAAATACAAGAGGGTAAATTGGCAGATGAAAATAGAAAGTTACCAAGTGAACAAAAATTGATGACTTATTATGGTGTTTCGCGTTATACGCTCCGACAAGCTTTGGCGCAGCTTGGTGATATGGGGGTTATTTATCAAGCTCAAGGTATTGGTTCTTTTATACGTCCAGAACGCCATGAAAAAGTACTGAACTTACAAAATAACATTGGAATAACGGAAGAAATGGCACGACCTGGGCGGACGATCAAGACTATAGAAGCTAGTCGTAGGATTGTGAATGTGACAGCAGCAGATTTCTTACCTAAAAATAGTACATTGTCTCCGGATGTTCAATTGATTGAGGTTAACCGCTTGAGGACACTGGATGATAAGCCATACTTAGCCGAAAAATCTTACTTTTTACAGTCAATTATTCAAGAAATTCCAGAAGAATATTTGTATGATTCAGTTTTTAACTATTTTGAACAGGATAAAAACATAAAAATAGGCTTTATTGACAAAGTCATTAGTAGTGAGGCACTTTCTGAGCCTGGTGCAAGTTTTTTTAAATTACCTATAGGTGCTCCAACATTGGTGGTCAGAGATGACACATTTTTAAGTTCAGGAAAGCTATTAGCATTTTCAAAAATTTGTTATGATTATCGAAAAGCCGAGTTATTTATGTTTAAAAAAACATACTGATTTAAAAAGTTCAGCTGAGCTACTAGTTTTATGAGTAAATAAAGCTGATTTTGAACATTTTAGGTTCAAAGTCAGCTTTTTAAAAGTGTAGCAGATTTTTTTGGAATATCATTTCAGGTACATGGAATATAAGTTGGAGCAGCTTCTATTGAGCAGTATATAGAGAAAGCAGCTCAATTTACCAAAAATTTATGAAGAGCGGGTACCAAGATGGTTAACAAGCCAGCATCAGGAGTTAAGGGAGCTTATAAAGACGGATAATAGGTCTGTATTGCTCCAGACGAAACGAATGTATCTTTTGGAAAATAATAACCTTCAAAAGGAAGTTAGTTTAAGTGGGGCAATTTAGAGTTAATGGTGTTTAAAAAAATTGAAAAAATATCTTTAAAATTCGGGACAACAGTTTATGAAGAGGATAGAGGTGCGTAACGAAAGTTAAAACGAGTTCGCGTTGCTTTAGTTCATAGTTGTTCACATATCCTTTAGTTCAACTTTCTTTACACTAAGTTCATATAAACCTTGTGTTAAAGTGTACTTTAAGTTGTATAATAAAATATAGAACGAGTATAAAAGTGAGAGGATGATAAAGATGGAGTATGCAAAATTAGGGAATACGGGACTAGACGTTTCAAGAATCTGTTTAGGTGCAATGAGCTTTGGAGACCCTAAAAACTGGATTCATAAATGGGTACTTGAAGAGGAAGAAAGTAGACCGCTGATTCAAAGAGCGCTAGAACTGGGCATCAACTTTTTTGATACTGCAAATGTTTATTCTTTAGGTAGAAGTGAAGAAATTTTAGGTAAAGCGCTGAAGGACTACGCAAATCGAGATGAAATTGTGCTAGCAACAAAAGTTCACCAAAAAATGTTTGATGGCCCAAATGGTCAAGGATTATCAAGAAAAGACATTATGTCTCAAATAGATCAGAGTTTGAAACGTTTGCAAACAGAGTATGTCGATTTGTATATCATCCATCGTTGGGATCCATTTACGCCTATTGAAGAAACAATGGAAGCATTAAATGATGTTATCAAAGCTGGAAAGGCAAGATATATTGGAGCTTCTGCGATGTACGCTTATCAATTTCAAAAGGCAAATCATGTAGCAGAAAAAAAAGGTTGGGCAAAATTTGTCTCTATGCAAAACCATTTGAATTTGATTTATCGTGAAGAAGAACGTGAAATGATTCCCTATTGTCTTTCTGAGAAAATTGCGCTTACACCCTATAGTCCAATGGCATCAGGGCGATTAATTAGAAGTGCTACAGAAGCAACCAAACGAAGTACCACTGATGATGCACAAAAAGCTAAATATGATGAAACAGCTGCTAAAGATCAGATAATTATAGAGCGTGTTGCTGAATTGGCTGCTAAATATGAGACAAATAAAGTGAATATTGCCTTAGGATGGTTACTACAAAAAAATCCAGTAGTTGCACCCGTCATTGGGGCAACTAAAATGAATCATATTGAAACAGCGGTGGGTGCCGTAGATTTTAAATTAAGCCCAGATGATGTTCTTTATTTAGAAGAACCTTATATCCCTCACAAAGTAGTAGGACACGTTTAAAAATGAGGATGGGATAGAAGTGTTTAACCCCGAGAACCACGTAGGTACTGTGCAACATCAACTCATTCCTTGCTGTGTTTTACAGCAATTTCAGCTTATTTCCGAAGCCTTCAAATCTTAGTGCTTTAGCACTTAGAATTTGATGTGATCGAAGCGAAGCGTAGTGGTTGCTTCTGCGTCCACTGTTTATTTGGATTCTAAGTGATTGAGTTGTAATGATGTGCGCCCTAAAAGTTGTACGTAGATTAACCTGTCAATTTTGCTTTTATCCGATGATGATTGTAATAATCAATATAATTTGTAACTACTCGTTTTAATTCCTCAAAGCTAGAAAAACTACGACCATAATACATTTCTTGTTTCATTAGACCAAAGAAATTTTCCATTAATGCATTGTCCAAACAATTTCCTTTTCCTGACATACTTTGGTATAACTTTGCTTGCTTCAATTGTCTAACATACTGTTGATTTTGGTAATGCCACCCTTGATTGGAATGGATTGTTGTTCGAAAGTTGGTCTTTTTACTTTCTTTAATGGTTGTTTTTAAAGGAATCAATACACAATCCAACATTGGTTTTTGCTGAAATTGATAGGCAATGATTTCTCCATTAAAACCATCAAGAAAAGGACTGAGATAGGCTTTTCTTTTTAGTTTAATTCCTTCGGAATTTCGTTCAGTATAGTGGAATTCTGAAATATCTGTAAAGATTTTTTGTTTTGGAATCGTGCTAAAGAAGCGGCGATTCACCTTGTTTTTAGCCAAGGTTCCCACCAAACCTTTGTAAGATCGATACCTTCTTGAACGACGTGTAAAGCTTATACATACTAAGTTATATTTCTTCATAATTCGTCTGATTTTCTTATGATTGATTTGATAGCCCATATTCACTAAAGCCAACTTGATTCGACGATAGCCATAATTGCGATCATTCTCTTCAAAAATTGTTTGAATCAATTTCTCTATGTGAGTCATTTTTTCTTCGCTCATTATCTTTTTCCAGTAATTGAAGGTAGAACGCGGTAGCTTAATCGCTTGTAATACATGATCTTGACGATACTTTCCAATAAGTTCTATGGCTATTCTGGTTTGAACTCGTCTTTTCGCTTCGCCATAATAGTTTGTTGGAAAGTCCGTAGCTTTTTTAAATACTCGACCTCGATTCGCAAACGTTCATTCTCACGCTCTAATTCCTTTTCACGAGATAGTTTGCTTGTTTCTTGCTGTTTTTTTGTTGGTTTATTCATCCTTTTTTTGGGTCTCCCTTTTTGATTGGACAGAGCAGTTTGACCACCAGCGATGTATTTCCGTTGCCAACGAGAAATCATCGACCCATTAGGCAGCTTGAATTGTCTTGCTGCTTCACCGAAAGAAGCATCTGTCGTTTCTATAAAGTGTAATACATCTCGCTTAAATTCACTAGTATATTTTGTCAGTGAACGGTGTCTTTTGAGCCCTTCTTTCCCAAATAATTGATAGGAGTATTTCCAATTGTAAATTAAGGCATTTGATGGGAGTCCGTATTTTTTAGCCAAGGCTCGTCCGCCCAGAGGGCCTTCTAGGTACTCTTTCACTAGCTTTAATTTGAATTCTACCTCATAATAACTCATAAAAAATAACCTCCAAAAATTGTATTTTTCACGTACAACTTTTTGGGGTCACATCATAACTCGTAGAGTTATGACCCAATCACATTTTAAATCAATTTAGATTTAAGAAAATATCAGCCCCTTCCGATACGCAGAACCGTATCATAATTATGGATATTTTTTACTTATTAACCAAAAGTTGATGACTTGTTCGCGAATAAAAGATGGGGTATATCGCAAGTAACTTGATTACTATTCAAAAAGTTTCATACCTAGCTATTTGTTATAGAACTCTGAAACAAGGATAAATAAAGGGCGGAAGTAGAGAGGAAGATAATTGGTGATAAAGAAAAAAACGACAGATTATGGTATGATAACTCCAATGAAGTGAATTTTGGAGGGATTAAATTGAGCGAAGAGTTATATCAAAAAAAATCTCTAGAAAATATGATTACAATTGGAGAATATAAGTACTTAAATATAGGAAACACGACTTTCCAGGACCTAAGCCGATCAAACATCATAAAGAATAAAGTGAAAAAGGAATTTCTAAAAAAGAAACCAGATGGTCTCATTTTATCAGGTATAAAAGAACCCTATCAAATTAAAGCAATTATTGAATATAAAGATCCGAAAGAGCTAAAAACAAACAAACAAAAAACGGATGCGATTAGACAAGTTTCAGAGTATTGTTGGGCGACTCAAACACATCTGGGCGCTATTACAAACGGTTCCTCATTTTATTGGTTTAATATCGGCTCAGAAGATTTAATTCACGATGAAACGTTTAGCTCTGATGTCTATGAGGAACTAAACGTCAACAGAATTATTGATTCGAAGGGTGATGCTATCATTACCGACGATTTTACAAGTGACCGTGCTTCACAATTAACTGTAATTGAGATAATTAAGTCAATTACAGTTGCCTCGTCTGTCTTGGATTCTGAAAAAGTCATGACTGATCCAACGGCATTAGCCAAAAAAGTATGGCAATCTATTTGGCTAGCTACTGGAGATGATCCTAAAAAATGTTTAATGACCTTTACTGAAATATTCATGTACAAGTATCTTAGTGATTTGGAAGTAATCAAAGAGAACGATGAAGGGATTGAAATATCCTTTGAAGATACATACCAAAAAGGTGAGAAACATTGTTTGAAATTTTACCAAAATACGGTTAGAACAAGAATAAAAGAACTATTTCCAGTGGGAGAGGATCATACTTCAATTATCAATGGGCTTAGTTTAAAAGCTGATAATAATCAAGACAAGTTATTTTTTGATATATTAACACAGTTCAGGGCATTTGGAAGTTTGAAGGGCGTTTCTATTGAATTTAAGTCTAGTCTCTTTGAAGAATTTTTAAAAGGCACAAATGGGATAAAACTAATGGCACAATTTTTTACACCAAGAAATATTGTGCGTTCTATTACTGAAATGGCACAAGTAACCAAGCTGACTCAAGATCAGTCTGTATGTGATCCAGCCTGTGGTGTTGGTGGATTTATTCAAGAAACAATGATAAAGCGTGGAATTGAAAATGAGTTCAATTTTGAGAAGGATAATTTTTCTTCTTTATTAAGATACAGCGGCTACGATCTTGATCCTGAAACAATCACTCTTGCAAAAGCTTCATTGACTGTTCTATTATCGAACTATATAGCAGAAGCTAGTGAAATAAATTATTCATTAAAAAAAATATCAAGATACTTAAATGAAGTATTCAAAAGTTTTCATTCAAGTAGTATTGGTTCGTTAAGTAATATTAAGAAAGAATATGATTTAATCCTATCAAATCCACCTTATGTTAGAAAAGGGCTAAGTGTATATCATAGCTATATTCATTCTAATACCTCTTTAAACGAGTATTATAATGTGTCAGCTAGCAGCAAAGAAGGATTATTTTTGGTAAATATTGTAAAATCCTTAAAAAATGGGGGAAAGGCATTTGTGATTTTGCCGGATGGTTTTTTCCATACTAAAAGTGACAGAAACTTGCGAAATTTCGTTATAGAGGAATGTATAATTGACGGGATCATATCGTTACCGTCTAGGACTTTTTATACTACCCCAAAAAAGACCTATATCTTATGTTTAACAAAAAAGAATGCGAAAAGGATCAAGCAAACGAACAAAGTGTTTAATTACATTGTTACGGATGTTGGCGAAAGCTTAGATGCAAATAGAGTGAATACTAGCTTGCATGATTTGAATACTTTGGAAATAGAATATAAAAAGTTTTATTTTGACAAAGACAACTATAAAGCAGATAAGCCACAAATTTTTTTGAAAGATATAAATTATTACAAAGAAAACAACCTGTGGATGTCGGACATGTTGATAAGTAAAGAGATCAGAAAAGAGCTGAATTTGGAAGTTGAAGATGTTGTCACATCTTATGAGGATTTAGAAACAGAATTAGAAGATATCTCAAGTACAATAACCCAAATGCTTGAGGAGTTGAAAGCGTTGGATAAAAAAGCAGAAGTATTTGAGCATTACAATTTTGTTGATATTTCATTAAATGAGAAGGATTTTGAATTTTCTTCTAAGAATCTCGGATTAAAGCAGAAAGAATATATCCCTATGAGGAGAGAAAATGGAATTCCAGTATATACTGCGGCTGCTAAACCGGTAGCTTTCTTTGATGCTGTAGAGAGTAAAAAACGATTTCCAAAAGCGTTATTTGATGCTACTGAAAAAGAGATGTTTATTTCAGTAGCGACAGATGGAGATGGTACTGCAGGAACCAATATTATTTTGCACAAAACGCCATTTTATCTGAATACAAGTAGGTTAGCTTTTAAAGTTTTAAATAAAAATATAAAAACAGAGTATGTTTATTATGCAATAAAAGATATAAAAAAAAGGTTTGGATTTGGGTATACTATCAAATCAAATAGAGACAATCTGATATCTTATATTGAAATTCAGATACCTATTAACGAGGCTGGTGAATACTCTAAAGAAAACCAAACTCAAATCATTAATAATATGAGAGAAAGAGAAACAATATTACTCTCTTTGAACGAGCTGTATGATAAATTTAATCATTTGATCAAATTCGGGAAATTTTCATCAATGAACAATATTTAACAGTTTGAGAAGGTTTATAATCAAACGAAAATACTTTACGAGTATTGATCAATGTTCTGAAAATATTGTGTTAGATTAAGTGTATTACTATTGCAAGTATGAAATACGCGAGCTTAGACTGCTGGTAAATCCTATTTTAGGATTAATGCCAGCAGTTTTTCTTTAATATCATCCCCTAACGATACATGGAACTGTATCATAAATAGGGCTAGTATCAAGAATTTTGGAGTAGGAGTTAATAGATGAATGATAGAGAAAAAATTTTAAAAGAGTTTACACGACCTAGAAACTGGAGTATAAGAGATGAAATGGCCAAAATTCAGGTCTTAAAATATAAGGAGAACCTTACAGCAGAGAATCATGTTCAACAAGTTAAAAGATCTACACAAGAGTGGATAATAAAAGAAAAACCGAACAAACTGATGATTGCTGATAATCTTCCGATACTCGTTTCTGATATGAACAAAGAGGAAGTAAAAAAAGAGATCATGAAAAGGTCCGGCGAGAAAGAGAAATATCACTATCTCTGGGTTTCATTTCGAGATAATGGAATGATCGTGACGATTGGAAGAACTTCATTTTCTAAAAAATCTGGTTACGGTGATTTGTTTGATCCGTTTGATATCTTTGGTACTGGAACCCAAAAATTAATAGTAAAGTTTCTGATTGATTCTGAAGAGGCCAAAAAAGAAATGGAACGAATAAACGCTAAAATGAATTTCTTTACTACGTATGTTTTAATAATTCCTGTAAATTCTGATGAGTCAAAAATTGTCAATAATTTAGAGCGACAGTTAGGTGAATATTTGATAAAGCGATACCCTGTTTTCAATTATTATTCGCATAATTGGTAATCATGCGAATTTTAAAGTACAACGTTATTACATAAAAAGGAACAGAAAGAAAGCCGTTATTATTTATAACCAGCCTCTATCAAAAACGGTAATGTTACGTTCAGTTATAAATGGGGTATTCAGTACTTGGAGAATGTAACATGCTGTTAATTACTGGCGATAATCAATAAGGGATCTTTGAAGGCACTTGTTTGAGTGTCTTTTTTTATGCTAGAAGAATTTCTACGACTAATTTATTATCAATAATTTTAAAAAAAATAAAATAATTTGACGAAAGCTAAAAATTTCCTATGTTATAATTTTATTGACTCATTTTATAACAAAGAGCATAGTATTTGGTTCTTACTAAATTATTGCTAAAGTAATTAATGTGTTAGAGACAGCTCCGTAACAAGTGATAGTTGAAAATATAGAATAAGGATAAAGTTAGAAATTAAGTAGTACTGGCGAAATGGGATGAACTTTTTTTGGTAAAAATGGAAAAAGAGCGTAGTCAAAAGCTGATACTAGAGCGTAACGAAGTCCTTGAAAAATAAAATCAGATTTTCAACTAAATAATCGAGTAGAAACCTAAATTTGAAGGTGATAAGTGCATATGAATCCATGGGAAGTTTTAGAGATTGACTATACAACAGATAGTAGAAAAATAAAGAAAGCGTATGCTAAAAAGTTGAAATTGATTTTTCCTGATGAACAACCAGAAGAATTTCAGGCATTAAAACTAGCTTTTGATGCGGCCTTAGCTATAGCTAAAGCATCTGATGATGGGCCTGCTACTATCCTTATAAAAGATGAAAACATCTTAGATTCGGAGGTAGCTCGACAAGATCAAATAGATGATCAAGAGAATGGTAGTATTTTTGATATTCCTTTTTCAACACAGCTACAACGAATCGTTGCGGAAAAAGATTATTTTTATAAGTTAGCATACTGGGAGAAGCTAGTAGAACCGATCAATGAATGGTCTATTGATGAATTTATGGCAAACTCTTATAGCATTCAAGTCTTTCTAGTTGAGCATTTTACAATTATAGCAAAAGAAATTATTCATTTTTTATTTCATACGTTTGACTTATTAGAGCTTCGTGATGAAATTGGACAAGAAAATTATGTATACGGAGACTTTACAGCCTTAAGATATAAAATATATCATGTTCCGCCATTTTCATTTGCAATAGCACAAGATCTTGATAGAAACAGTCGGGAAGAATATTTCAATTTACGCTATTCTATTTATTGTATGCTTGAAAGTGATGCAGATGTTCATTTAATCGAGAAAAAAATAGACAGAGCGAAGCTCATTTTTTCTAAAGACAACGATCTGTCAAATTTGTATGTTCTGACTACTTTAAAAATTGATCACGGCAATATCAAAAATCAGGTAATTTTAACAAAAATTGAAAACGCCCTGCTATCCACTGAAGAGGGTCAAAAAAATGAGACAACAGAATTTTTAAGAACGTATATCCAAGCACTAAAGAAAAGTCAAGCTCGTCAAGTAGTTCAAGAAACGATTACCTGGAAGAAGGCGCAATTGATTATTCCTCAACAACTCTATTACTTGTTGGAAGGGTATGTCTTTTTTTTCCAACATAAATACGTAATAGCTTTTGAGATGTGGAAAAAGCTTCCATTACAAGAAATAGTTTATTTGGAAGATTCTTTAAAGGAAATGAAGAAACAGTTATGGCGTACGCATAAACAAGACTATTTGTACCTGCAAAATGAAATGAAAAAGAGGAAACAAAAGGAAGGGAAAAGCAGTGAATCTTCTAAAATAATGTTCTTCTGTTCACTTGTTCTGATCGTTATGTTTTTCATATTTGCTGTATTTAATAATACTGGTCCGAATACCGTACATAGAATTTCAAAAACGAAACTTCTTGAACAGCTATCCAGTTCGCTGGAAGACGAAGAAGATAGTTATGTAGAAAAAGATTTAAACGAAGAATTAATTGAGCGAACATTTATTGAGGCTTTTTACCTATCGAATCAATTAGAGCAGCAAAAACAGTTTCAGATTGACTATATGGAGGAAAATGTATCAATTGAAGCAGCAGCACAGCTAAATGCTCAACCCAAATTTGAACAGGCTGTATTAAGTGATTTTACAATCAAAAAAAATAAATTGACAGAATACACCATCATCTATTATCGTGACGAACCTATTAATCTACTTGGGATAAATGATTACAATCAGAAGATAGACAAAATTTATGGGGAAGGCTGGGAACGAATAGAGCAGTTTACTCCGGTAAATTTTGACGATTTAGATATACCGTTTAGTTCATTAGCTGAAAGATTTATTTACATTTTTTATAGTACAGACAATCAGTTATTAAAAGACATTTTTAAAATTAGTTTCACTTATGATAATTTATTACGAGAACAGATGACTGATTTTGTTCCTGCTAAACCTTATGTGAATAGTTCTATGTCAGATTTCTCTTTTATAGCGAAGGAAAAAACGGATAATGATATCTCAGAAATAGTCTATATTCGTTATAAAGATACTCCTTTTTGTACCCTTAGATTTTATCCTGGAGATAATGAACCAAAAATCAATGGATTAGTTGGTGATAGTTGGAATTTCCAAGGTGAAAATTCTTATACGCCTCTTAAAGTGGTTGATTACGAAGAGGCGGTAAAAATTTTTATTCGATATATATTATTTTCAAGTGAAAAACAAGAAAATCTAGCAAAATATGATGAGTATTTTAGCGATAATATCCGCTCATTAGTAAATGATCGCTTATCACTGGATATGTCCAAAGACTTAATCAACACAGATCTCTATATGGATATGGAAAAGAGTAGTGACTTGAAAGCTGATGAGCCAACGTTATTTTTGAGGAACGGCTATGAAGTAAGTCTGGTTTTTACCTTTGACGATCTAGGACGGTTAGACCATGTGTATGGTGATGGCTGGGAAGAGGGGAATAAATTAGAGATAGAAGGGACGTATACGAAATATATTAAAAGTACGCGATTTATATTAGAGCAGTAGAACAATTTTTTGTGACATATTTTAACAGTAGATAAAATGCTCAGCTCTTTTTTATCATAAAAATTGGCGGCGGTACAAAAACAATTCATGCTGTTTTGATTTTATGTCTACCTATTAATTTACGAGTATAACGTTTGGTGAAAACATAATTATCCTTTTTATTTTAGGCTTTATCAGTATTCTAAACTTAAAATAGGAACTAATGTTTATAATGATGCCTCACACGATATAGATGTAATAGGATAGTAGAATGGTTGGACCAATAAAAAAATTAGATTGCTAAATAGCCCATTGTATCGAAAAAGATACAATGGGCTATTTGCAACATAATTATCCAGTTATCTCAGATAATAGCTGTCTAATAAAATTAAACATTAACCCAAATAAAAACTGAAATAGCAAATGCACTAGCAACTGTAATCACAACGATCCCCCCTTTCAAAAATAGAATATTTCAAACAATTTATATGTAATAATGTGCTATACTTGTACAAAAGGGAGTGGAACTAGAATGAACGTAGAAGAAGCACTTTATTTTTTTAGAAAAAATAAAAATTTAAAGCAAAAAGATGTTCTTACCTATACTGATACCTCTGTCTATTCCAAAATTGAGACCGGCAAAAAGATTTTAAGATTTTCTGAGTTAACAGATATTCTAGAACGTTTCTCTATCCCACTAGAAGAATTTTCAGAATATTTAGAAGACAGTATAGAACAAAAAAAGTTTCGTAAACTATTTAAACAGTGTGGTAATAACCCAACTGATGAATCAAGTAAATATGAGCTACTCAGCTACTATAACCAATTAAGCTTTTCTAAAGAGATGCATCTTAGAGAAATGGCAAATTTTATCGGCATAAAAACGTTATTCTCCAATTATTGGAAAGAAATTTCTCCTGTGAGCCAAGAGGAATTAAACCAAATCTATGATCTTCTAATCAAAAAAGAGTATTTTTTTCAGTATGACTATGCGGTGTTATCCAATACAATTTTTCTATTTAATGATAAACAAATCAAGAGCCTAGCAAAAAAAGTCTTGCCTGTTAAAGATATCGAAATTAGAAATGTTGAAACAACAGAATTCATTAAGAACATGATCAATAATTTAATCACGACTCTGCTACGTAAAAAAGAATATGAAGAAAGCCGTTATTACTTAAAATTAGCCATTACAAAAGAAGGCAGTCTTACATTTGATTATAAATTAGTCATTCAGTATTTAGATAACTTAACGAGCTATTTAATTACTGGCGATGACCGTTATAAAGAAAATATAGTTGACTATATTCATTTATTAACTAAACTTGGAGAGCAGCATTTCGCAAAAAGCATTGAGCGAGAAGTTTACTCTATCATTTCAGAAAGCAAAGATATTCCAATATTTATTCAAGCTGACTTGTAGTTTGAGCATCAGTTATACTTGAAAATAAATTGACAAGTATACGCTCCACTAACATAGTTGCTTTTTGTAATTTTCATTACATGATTAGCATACCATATTATTTGTATTTTTTTCACTCAAATTGTAAATAATGTGCATTTGTAGTCGCAATCTGCCTTATTTTTTGTGATTATGTCGATAAGGTATTTAGAAAGGCACTTGTCTAGGTGCTTTTTTTGTTATGGAAATGAAAAATTTTTCTATGATAGTTATTATTTTTCACATAATAGCATGCATTTTAAACGTTATCTCTAATAACTATCCTTATTAAGAAATAATAAAAAGGCATTCTATCAGTTTCAAACAAATACCTCAACAATGAATGGGTAATTTAATTGATCGAGAGAGATTATCAAGTAACATACTAGTCTATTCAATAATTATCTGTATAAATTCATTAAACTATTGTTTATGCTATTAAAAATAGAATGTCCATCTATCTAATTTCTCAATCAACATAGCTCTTAAAAAGGAACGAATCCTTAATAATACTGTGTTCTTTTATTTTTATACTCACTAGGAGAGATTCCCATTTCTTTTTTAAATACTTTACTAAAATAGTTTCCTGTTGAAAAACCAACTTTTTTTGCGACTATTTCCACCGCTTCATCCGCCCATAATAGCGATAATGAATGAAGGATGCGAACTTTTTTTAAATAGTGGATTGGTGGGGAGCTATAAGCGCCTTCGAATTGTCGAATTAGCTTGTATTTTGATAGCTCATATTTTTCAGATAAAAAATCCAAGCTAATATCTTCAAAATAGTGTTCATCAATATATTTTTTTACAGCTATGATGGTATCTGTTTTTTGTTGGATTTCTTTTTGAATCTCTTCTTTACTATCTAAAAAAAGGGCAAATGCTATTTTGGCATTTTGTGTAACGGTTAATTCTCGTATTTTTAGATCAAGAATAACGCTTCGTAACATTTCAATAAATGAATCAGAGAGTTCAACGATCGCAAGTGATCTATCCAACCATTGGATCATATTTCCTGAAAACTCTACAAATAGAAACTGCCAATCCTCACCGAAGTAGCGAAAATTTCCAGGGATTTTAGCAAAGAAAGCTCTATTTTTTGTTAAGCTAACAGTTTTTTCTCCTATTTGTATAAATCCTTGCCCACTTAATGTTACTTGCAAAACAATTAGTTGTTCTTTTCGAAGACGTGCATCCCAGTCATAATGAATACTTCCTTGTCCGACACCAATGCCTCGGATGAGTGGTAAATGTCGGTCATCGATATAATGGAATTGACGCACAAAATTCTGCAATTTATTATCCTCCTTAAAATAATTTCTTCTTGTTACTTCTGATTATACTCGATATCATGGAGAGAATAAAAGAAGAGGAATGGTAAATATGCCAATTTATTTTGATGCATCACAAAATGTTTTTCACCTGAGCAATAATGAAATTAGTTATATCATTGGTATCGAAAAAGAAAAATATCTTACCCATAGGTATTTTGGTCCTCGTTTAGCAGAGTATCATCAAGTCAATCAGCTGCAAATGATCGATCGCGGCTTTGCCACGAATCCAATCAGTGAAGAACGGACTTTTTCGTTAAATACGCTGCCACTTGAAACGAGTACACAAGGTAGCTTAGATTATCGGGTGAGTAACTATCAGTTTCGGAATCTAGACGGATATTGTATTACCAATCTTGTCTATGATCACTTTGAAATTATAGAAGGCAAACGATCTTTAGAGGGTCTCCCTTCACTAAGGGGAGAACAAGCACAAACCTTAGCGATTTATCTTGTAGACCATATTCAGTTACTTGAGATGGTGTTGTATTATACGATATATGAAGATCTTCCTGTCATTACACGGAGTGTGGGGTATAAAAATAATGGAACACAAGCAGTCTATATAGAAAATGCTGGTTCGATGCTGTTAGATTTTCCTCGTTGTGACTTCGACTTGCTAACACTTAATGGAGCGCATACAAATGAAGCAACAATCCATCGCCAAGCCCTCCATCCTGGTATACAAAAAATCGCATCAACTAGAGGAACAAGTAGTCCCCAACATCATCCGTTCTTGGGGCTTGCTGATCGGTATACGAATGAAGATCAAGGGGACGTTTATGGCTTTCATTTTATTTACAGTGGAAATTTTGTTGCTCAAGCAGAAGTAGAGCAATATGGTAGTACACGGATTCAAATCGGAATTAATCCAGAGAACTTTGAATGGAAATTGTCACCAGGAGCAACATTTCAAACACCAGAAGTTGTATTGAATTTTAGTGGGCAAGGATTTAATCAACTTTCCCAGACATTTCATAAATTATACCAAACCTATTTGATTCCTAAGCAGTGGCAGCAGATGGAACGTCCCATTTTACTTAATTCTTGGGAAGGGAATTATTTTGATTTTACTGAAGAGGATTTGATCCGCCAAGCTCAATTAGCGAGTACTTTAGGGATTGAATTATTTGTTTTAGATGACGGGTGGTTTGGTCAACGTGTAGATGATACAACTTCTTTAGGTGATTGGCATGTGAACGAAGTAAAACTGCCAAATGGGATCGAGCATCTTGCAGATGTTATTCACCAACAAAAGATGAAATTTGGTTTATGGTTTGAGCCAGAAATGATTTCTGTAAAAAGTCGCTTGTTTGAGAAACATCCAGAATGGAGTTTACAGGTTCCAAATTATCCTCAAACACAAGGGCGACAACAGCTAGTCTTAAACTTGAGTTTGCCAGAAGTTCAAGATCACCTTATTAACATGCTGACAGCCTATCTTTCTTCAAATAAAATTGATTATATAAAATGGGACATGAATCGACATTTAACGGAAGTGAGCAGTTTTCTTTTACCAAATGACCAACAAAAGGAAGTGAGCCATCGTTATGTTCTAGGGCTTTATCGGATTTTATCTGAAGTGACAGAACAATTTCCCCAAGTCCTTTTTGAAAATTGCTCTAGTGGTGGCGGTCGATTTGACCCAGGCATGGTTGCCTATATGCCACAAACTTGGGCAAGCGATAACACAGACGCATTATGTCGCTCGAAAATTCAATACGGCTATAGCTATCTGTATCCGCCAATTATGATGGGGGCTCATGTTTCAGATAGTCCTAATCATCAAGTAGGTCGAAACACCCCCTTGGAAAGTCGCTTTTTAATTGCAATGAGTGGAAACTTTGGCTATGAATTAGCGATAGAAAAACAATCGCCACAAGACCTAGAAATGATAAAAGAGCAAATTGTATTTTATAAAAAGCATCGTAGGCTATTACAGTTTGGGCAATTTTATCGTTTAAAAGAACTTGATGCGGCGTGCTCCACTGCTTGGCTATTCAAAAACGAAACAGAAGCGCTACTTGTCTATTCCAATGGACTCGCTCAAGCAGCACAAACGATTCAGTATTTAAAAACAAAATATCTTGAGGAATCGGCTCTTTATAAGGATATGCGTACAGGGGAAATATACAGCGGTAGTGAATTAAATCATGCCGGTATTCTTGTTCCAAGGATCAAAGGGGATTTCAATTGTTTTTATATTCATTGGACGGTCATTGGGTAAACGATACATTAAAAAGCCTCCCTACGGTGATTCGCCGTAGGGAGGCTTTTTGTTAATTTAATAAAACAGCATAGGCTTCGAAAGGAAGAAGCGTTTGACTGATCTCTTTTTCATAAGTATGAATCAAGATTTCTTTGATTTCTTTGATTTGTTGTGTTGCCTCCAATAAGAATTGAGCTGGCTTATTGGAAAAATTGACAACAACTAATAATTGCTCGCCTTCGTGCTTACGGATATAGGCCAAAACTGCTGCATCTTCTGTTTGAATATGCTCAAATGTTCCTTCTGTAATCACGGGTAATTGTTTTCGGAACTGAATCAATTTTTTGTACGTATAAAATAAGGAGTCTGGGTCGTTTAAAGCAGCGGCTACATTGATCTCACTTGAATCTCCTGCAGGTAGCCAAGGAATGCCAGTTGTAAAGCCCGCTTGTTTAGAATCATCCCACTGCATTGGATGGCGTGCATTATCCCGTCCTTTGGCATTGATAGAGGCAATGATTTCTTCTTCTGTATAGCCCAAAGAGATGCGTTCATCATACATTCTACGACTTTCAATATCATCGACCTCATCAATAGATTTAATTGGATAATTGATCATCCCAATTTCTTCACCTTGGTAAATATAAGGGGTTCCTTGAAGAAAATAAAGATAGATTGCCAACATTTTCCCACTAAGTACCCTAAACTCTTGATCATCGCCCCAACGAGAAATGATTCGTGGTAAATCGTGATTATTCCAAAACAGGGAGTTCCAGCCTTTTCCAGTTAATTCAGTTTGCCATTTAGAAAAAACGTGATGTAGTTCTTTTGGATCAAGTTTTTTTAGATCCCACTTTCGTTTGCCTGGTTGTTTATCCAAATTGATATGCTCAAATTGGAAAACCATCGACAATTCATCTCTACTCTCATCTGAATAAAGTTGAGCAATTTCGGGTGTTGCGCCCCAAGTTTCGCCAACCGTGACCAAATCATATTCACCAAAGGTATTTTGATTCATTTCCTGTAATAGCTCATGGAGTTTTGGCCCATTTTTAGTAATTAATTGGTCGGGTTCTTTTCCGATTAAATCAATAACATCTAGACGGAATCCGCCTACTCCTTTTTCGATCCAGTAATTCATCATACGATAAATTTCGTAGCGCATCGTTTTATTTTCCCAATTTAAGTCAGGCTGCTCTTTGGCGTGTAAGTGAAGATAATACTCTCCAAGTTCTGGAACTAATGTCCAGGCAGAACCGCCAAAATTTGACTGCAGGGTGTTCGGCGGTCGTCCGTCAACGTCCTTTCTCCAAACGTAAAAATCATGAAACTCACTCTTTGGATCATGAAGCGCAGATTGAAACCATGGATGTTCAGAGGACGTATGATTGACGACTAAGTCCATGATGATCTTGATATTCCTCTTTTTCGCTTCTTCAATTAGTGTGTCCATATCCTTCATTGTTCCATATTCTGGATCGATCGCTTGATAATCACTGATATCATAGCCATTATCTTCATTAGGGGATTGATACACAGGACTTAACCAAATTGCTTCTATCCCTAGAAAAGCAAGATAATCTAGACGTTGAATAATTCCAGGAAGATCCCCAATACCATCTGCATTCGTATCTTGAAAGCTACGTGGATAGACTTGATAGATCGTTGCCTTTTTCCACCAATTAGTTTTCATAGCGCACACTCAAAGCTAGTAGATCTTGGTTTTCATCTACACTTAATGTGTCAATTACTTCAACGGCTTCATAGTCGTTCGTATTCGTAACGATCATCATCACCGTTGGATCAAAGCCAGCTTGTTTGACAGCATCTAAATCAACTGTGCCTAAGAGATCGCCTTTTTTCACTAAGTCTCCGTATTTTTTAGTCGTTTCAAAGAATTCTCCATTTAATTTTACCGTATCGATCCCAATATGGATCAGGACTTCTGCACCATGGGTTGTTTTTAATCCATACGCATGTTTTGAATCGTATACGACCGTTAATTCCCCATCGGCTGGGGCGTAAATAATCCCTTTTTCTGGAATTACCGCAATGCCTTTCCCCATCATTTCTTGTGCAAAGACAGGATCGTTGACTTCTTTTAAAGCAATAGGTGTGCCTTTGACTGGTGCAGCTAAGATTTCATCTTGAACCGCGATCACTTCCGCTTCAGGATCTTCATTGATTGCAACCGCAACTTCACCTGCACTAGTGTCATCATCTGCAAATACAGCCATATGACGTTTACCATAAGCATATGTCGTAACGAAACCAACTAAAATGCTGATGACGATCCCAATCATGAAATAAGGAATTGATTTTGGTGCGATTGAAATGAATCCGATCACACTTGCAGGGCCCATTGCAACGGATAAAACATGAAATGCACCGATAAATACACAAGCAACTGCTGAAGCGATCATTCCACAGATAAATGGAAATTTAAGTTTTAAATTGACCCCGAAAATTGCTGGTTCCGTAATTCCTAGCATCGCTGAAATACTTGCTGAGGTCGCTAAGCTTTTTTGTTTTTTATTTTTAGTTAGTAACATAATAGCAAGTGTTGCTGCACCTTGACCAACGTTTGCCATAGAAGCGACTGGGAAAATGAAGGAACCGCCAGTACGTGCCACATCTGCTAACAAGGTGGTCTCGATTGCTGGAAAACTTTGATGTAGACCTGTGATAACAATAGGGGAATAAAATAGTCCGAATACACCTAAACCAATTGCGCCTGTTGTATTATACAACCAAACAAGTCCATCAGTTAAACCATCTGAAACGATTCTCATAACAGGTCCTACAACGATAAATGTCAAAAATCCAGTAATAATGATGGCTAACATTGGGGTGAAAGTAAAATCAAATGCATTTGGAATGCGCTTGTGGAAGAATTTTTCTAAAGTTGCCAAAATCCAAGCAACCACTAATACTGGCAATACAGAACCTTGATAACCGGCTTGGGCAACATTCATCCCAAAGACATGCCAATAATTCATACTTCCTTCTGCAATCGCATTAGCCACGCCATATCCATTGACCAAATCGGGCATAACCATCGCCATTCCAATGGCAGCACCTAGATAAGGATTACCACCAAAGCGTTTGGTTGCAGAAAATCCAACTAAGATAGGTAAAAAGGCAAAAGGAGCAGAGGCCAACAAATTAATGATGCTAGCAACATCCGTTACAGCTGGAAACATTTCTACAACGGATTGAGGACCAAATAAATGTTGTGCAGTTAACACATTATTCAAGGCCATCAATAAACCACCCGCAACTAAAGCAGGAACAATCGGAACAAAAATATCAGATAATACTTTAATAAAGGCCATAATTGGATTGTTCTTCTTACCGTTTGCCGCGACTGCTTTCAAATCAGCGGTGGATGCTTCTTTGACATTGGTTATTTTTATCAGTTCATCATAGACATTGTTGACATCACCAGCTCCAATAATGATTTGAAACTGGTCATTGGCTTCAAAGGTTCCTTTAACAGCATCATTGTTGTCTAAAGCTTTCTGATCCACCTTGCTTGAATCTTTTAGAACTAACCTTAGTCGTGTCGCACAATGCGCTGCTGCTTGAATATTATCTTCGCCGAGTGCTTGATTGATTTCCTCTGCCACTTTTTTGTAATCCATTCTCGTTCCTCCTAAATGTCATTTAAACGATCTCAATAGAAGTTGTTATCTTGTATATGAAAACTAGAAATGAAATCGCTTTTTCACATCCAAAGTATACCATTTTTCATAAAAATGTCAAACGTATGACAATTAATAAAATAGATTTTAAAAGGTGTTTATATAATTAGGAATTTAAATTGATTAACGTTTGACAATAATTGCCTTTAAAGTTAAACTATATGCAAGAATACGCTTACGAGGAGAGTATATATGTCTGTAAAAAAAGTTTGGACGAAAGAAGAACGTTATCGTCCATATCAAGAATGGGATAAAACGCATCTTGCTTTATTAAAAGAGAAAATCGCCAATTCTAAATGGCGTTTAGGGTACCATATACAACCAAATACTGGCTTACTAAATGATCCAAATGGTTTTTCATTTTTTAATGATCAATGGCATGTTTTTTATCAATCCTATCCAATGGGAGCTGTTCATGGATTAAAATCTTGGTATCATCTGACATCTGATAATTTAGTGGACTGGAAAGAAGAAGGAACAAAAGTATTTCCAGATAGTTTGTACGATAGTCATGGCGTCTATTCAGGAACCGCTTTGCCTGTTTCGGATCAATTGTTTCTTGCTTATACAGGAAATGTTCGTGATGATAATTGGGTTCGTCATTCCTACCAGTTAGGTGCCTGGATGGATGAATCTGGAACGGTTCAAAAAATCGAGACGCCATTGATCGCTGCACCGCCGAAAGGATATACATCAGAATTTAGAGATCCCCAAGTCTTTCGCTATAATGATCGTTACTTGATGGTCATAGGTGCTCAAGATGAGACAGAAAAAGGAAAGATTCTTACTTATCAAAGTTCTGATTTGCTTACATGGCAGTGCAAGGGTGAATTGGAGTTTACCGATAAAGAAATGGGCTTTATGATTGAATGCCCTAATTTACTAGTAACAGAAGACGCGGCTTTACTTATCTTTTGTCCTCAAGGGTTAGAACCAGATATCTGTTCTTATGGAAATATTTATCCTAATACGTATGTCATCGGGGATTCTTACGACAGTGAAGCGAATTGTTTGATTCAGCCTACTGTATTAAAAAATCTGGATGAAGGGTTTGATGTATACGCTACTCAAGCCTTTCAAGCACCAGATAACCGTTTATTATCTATTAGTTGGGTGGGATTACCAGAAATTGATTATCCAACCGATCAAGAAGAATGGGCCCATTGTCTAAGTAGTGTAAAAGAGCTGTTTATAAAAGACAAAAAATTGTATCAACGCCCTGTCGCAGAAATGAAGCAATTACGCATAGGTGAAGCGATTGAGTTGAACAAAGATTCCGATTCTTTTTTTGAAACAGAGACAAATCAGTATGAGATCAGGCTGTCATTTGACCCACTTTCCAGTGGAACGCTTACTTTATTTACGAATAAAGAACAAAATGAGGGATTAACGATTAATTTTGATTCGCAACATGGTAAAATAATGATAGACCGTAGTCAAGCTGGTACTGTTTTTGGAAAAGAATATGGATTTGTTCGATCGTTTTCGGTTGAACAAAAACCATTAGACCTACAAATTTTTGTGGATTCATCGATTGTTGAAGTCTTCATCAACGAAGGTGAAAAAGTGGCAACCATGCGAGTATTTCCAGAAACACATCAGACAGGAGTCCATCTAGAGTGTGATGGAGGCTATCAAGGGAAATTATGGCAACTGCGGAAAACTAACCAATAAAGGATGAACGGACATGGTCATCAAACTAACGGATGTAGCCAAAAAGGCTGGCGTCTCGCCCACTACTGTTTCTCGTGTGATCAATAATTACGGCTCCTTAAGTCAAAAAACCATTGATAAAGTAAATTTGGCGATGAAAGAGCTGAATTATCAACCGAATTCTTTAGCTCGTTCCTTACAAGGAAAAAATACACAATTGATCGGACTGATTTTTCCAACCGTTGCCAATCCTTTTTTTGGGGAGCTTGTTGAAAGAATCGAAGGGAAACTATTTGATTTAGGCTACCGTGTTATTTTGTGTGATAGTGCCAATAATAAAGAAAAAGAGCGTCATTATATTAATATGCTTGCGGCGAATAAAGTAGATGGAATCATAGCCGGTGCTCATAACCTAGGAATCACAGAATATGAAGATATCGAGCTGCCGATTGTTTCTTTTGACCGTTATTTAGCTGACAATATTCCAATTATTGGCAGTGATAATTTTCAAGGGGGCTATTTAGCTACTGAAACATTATTTGTCAAAGGTGCACGAAAAATTGCGATTCTCACAGGATCACAAGAATCAAACTCGCCTACAAATTTTCGTTTAAACGGGTATTTAAGTTTTCTAGAGAAGCACGAATTAACACCAAAAATGTTTCAGATTCAAACAACGGCTAGATCAACAACCTTGAAAAATTTAGAGATCAAACATATTTTAGAAACAGAAGAAATTGACAGCTTGTTTTGTACGGATGATTTAACGGCTATCCTTGTCTATAATCAATGCCAGCAATTGAAGATAAAAGTTCCTGAACAAATCAAGATCATTGGGTATGATGGAACAAAATTCGTTCAAAATTATTTTCCACAACTTTCGACGATTGCTCAACCAATGGCTGACTATGCAGAAATTTTAGTGGACTTATTGCTACAAAGAATCCAAAATCCAGAAAAAAAACTTGAAAAAAATTACCTATTACCGGTAAAACTAATTCAAGGTCAAACAACATAATCTTTAAAAGGAGTGAACAATATGTTATACGGTGCGATCGAAGCTGGAGGCACGAAATTTGTTTGTGCAGTAGGAAATGAAAACTTAGAAATAATTGAGCGTGTATCGTTTCCTACAGAAACACCTGAAAAAACCATGCGCTCTGTGATTGATTTTTTCAAAAAATTTGAAACACTTTCAACTATTGGAGTCGGATCATTTGGCCCAATCGATGTTAAACGGGAGTCCGAAACCTATGGCTATATCACCTCTACACCTAAACTTGCCTGGGAAAATTTTGATTTTGTTGGACATTTAAAAGAACAGTTGAATAATATTTCTGTTGCTTGGACAACGGATGTAAATGCTGCTTGCTATGGCGAATATATTGCGGGATGCGGTAAAGGATTATCAAGCGTAGTCTATTATACTATCGGAACTGGCGTTGGTGGCGGTGCTTTAGTAGACGGTCAATTTGTTGAAGGATTTAGTCATCCGGAAATGGGACACGCCATGGTTCGACGTCATCCTGATGATACATTTATCGGTAATTGTCCGTATCATACAGACTGCTTGGAAGGATTAGCTGCAGGTCCCGCCATCGAAAAACGAACTGGAACCAAAGGACAAGATCTACCGCCAGAAGACCCATCATGGGATATTGAGGCATACTATATTGCGCAATGCGCTTACAATACCACTTTGCTCTTTTCGCCTCAGGTCATTATCTTTGGTGGCGGTGTGATGAAGCAAGAACAATTAAGAAAAAAAGTCCAAGAACAATTCGCCAAGTTGATCAATGATTATGTGAAATACCCTGATTTGTCGACCTATATTGTTACTCCTCAATTAGAGGACAACGCAGGTGTAATCGGGTGTCTCGCTTTAGCGAAGGATTTGTATTTGCAAGCGTAGCTAAGGATAGTGAATAATAACCGATGTTGTAAAAAAGAAACCACTATAAATTCTCTTTCAAAGACCAGACATTCTAATCGGTGACTGGTCTTTTTTACGTAAGATTGATTGGAGAGTGCAAGATGAACTGTAAAGGAAGCTTATTTAAAGCGAGCTACTTATACAAGGCATTTTGCTTTTTTTTATTTACTATTTAGTGCTGAACATAATTGAAACATGTACTTTTTCTAAATCTAATTTATGATGTGATTACGGATAGTCGGAGGTGATTGCACATATGGGAAAAATAAATACAAATTAGGCAGGTAACATAATCATACCAACGAATCGATCGCTTATATTTTCTATAGAACAGCAGCGTTTAGAACGAAACAGTACAAGAAATTGCAACAAGTTCTTGAAAGGATTTGTGATGTAAAAAAGGAAGCGGTACCGATATAATCGAAAGTGTAAAGAATGATAGCGCTTGCAGTTGAGTTTCAGAAATGACATAGCACAAGAATGGAGGGGGAATATGAAATTGACGCAAAGACAGTCACTTTTAGCCTCAATACTTATAAAACAGAATGGCTTTCAAACAGTTAAGCACTATGCAAAAAAGTTAAACATTTCTGAAAGAACAGTTCATTCTGATTTAAAGAGTGTAGAGAAATACCTTTTACAAGAAGGTTATCAGGTGGAGAGAAAACCTGGTATAGGGATTCGGGTAAAAAGAAGCATTGGAAGTCCACCGAAAACGAATGAACTACCAGAACAAAATATATACTCTACGAATGGTAGACGGGAAAAAATTATTCAATTACTTTTATTTGAAAATCGAACAGTGACCTTTGAATTATTATCGGAGATGTTTTTGATCAGCAGGACATCTATCAATAATGACCTTAAGTTTATAAAAAAAATATTAACGTTAGGAAACACAGTAAAAATTATTAGCGATTCTCAAGGAACTAGGATATCAGGGCAAGAAAAGGAGTTACAAAAGGCATATCTAGCGTTTAATCAGTACCTAACTGAGGAAAAAAACAACATATTTGAACCAGATGACGAAAAAAAAGAAGCATTGCTTAGTCAGTATTACGGGGAAGATATCGTTCGGGTGTGTACAAGAGTTCTTTACGGATATATCAAAAAAGATGTAACCGTAATAGCAGAACATTATGTATCAAACGTATTGAATATGATGATTATTTTGGTCTACCGGGTCAGGAATAACCATCATGTTGAAGGACTGGGTGAGGTAGAGAATAAAAAGGAGCGTGTCTTTTTTGAAAAAAGTGCGCAAGAGATGCTGAATACAATATCCTTGCGCTTAAACCTTCAATTTACTCGCAATGATATTGAATACTTATCAACGTATCTAATTTCAAATCGTTTTGAACCTTTGCCGACGAAAAAAAAATATCATAAGGTTGTTTCCAATATTATTGAAAAAGTGAGCAATTCGCTCAAAATGGATTTCACAGAAGATCAAAAATTAAAGGACCAATTAATGCTACACATCCCGCCGATGATTTATCGATTACGAGAAGGGGTTCAAACCACTAATCCTTTTATTGATCAAATAAAGAATGAGTTTACTATCGTATTTAACTTAATCTGGGTTATTTTAAGTGAATATGAAGAGGCGCTTGAAGTGATTTTTAATGAAGATGAAATAGGATTTTTAACGATTTATTTTCAATCAGCAATGGAGCGGGCGAAATTAAGTAAAAAAATTTTGATCGTCTGCCCAACTGGTATCGCAACCTCAGAGCTACTCTTGAATCGAATCAAAAATGTTCTGCCGTCTTTTGATATGTTAGAAGTAGCGTCAATTAAAGAGGTTGCTGCAATCGATTTAGAGCAAATCGATTTCGTCATCTCTACAGTCCAGCTAAATCTAGTGAATAAAAAGGTAATTGTTGTTTCACCGTTGTTAAGTGATCAAGATATAAAAAATATTTCTGCCGCTTATAATGAACAATTTATGTTCTCAAAGGAATTTGCTGACGAGACACAGAATAAATTAAGTAATCTTAGTCCGTATGTATCAGAAGAATTTATCTTTTGGAATGAGAATTTCAAGTCAAAAAGTGAATTACTCAATGAGATTGGGAACCGACTTCAAAAAGCCAAGGTCGTAACAGACAAATTTATTGAGAGTATGATGAGCCGGGAACGACTGGGTGGAACAGACCTAGTGACTGGAGCAGCTATTCCTCATGGAAATCCCAAATATGTTAAGAGAACGGTTGTTGCTATTGTAAAAAATAACAAGTACATCAAATGGAATGAATCTTCTGTAAAAACCGTGATGATTGTGTGTATTGCTGAAAAGGACACCCAAAAAATTAAAGGAATATTATCTGATATCTACCAAATAGTAGAAAGTAAAGAAAGACTGAATCAGTTTACAGAATCCCCAACAAAAGAAGCGTTAAGACGAAAGATAGGATGTGAGACTCTTGAATGATCGTGCAAGTGATGTAATTAAGAAAGACATGATTTTATTACAGACAAAGTTTCAAATGAAGGATGAAGTATTACACGCATTAGTTCAAAAAGCTGGTGAAGCGGGATTGATTTCAGATGAAACTCTTTTTCTGAATGCAGTATTGAATCGTGAGGCAGAAGTACCTACTGCAATTGGGTATCAAATTGCTATTCCTCATGGGAAAAGTGAGGTAGTGAAAACACCTTTTATTGGTTTCTTACAAACAGAAGAGGAATTTATTTGGACAAAAGGGCATGAGGAGCAGGTAAAACTTGTCTTTTTAATCGGTATACCAGCTGAAAATGAGAATAATATTCATTTGAAATTTATCTCACAACTTAGTAAAAAGCTATTAGATGAAGAGTTCAGAAATCAATTAATCGAAGAAAAAAATCAAGAGAAGGTCTTTAAGCTACTACGTTCGATCAATGTAGTAAGCTGAAAATGAATAGGAGGAAGCAAAATGAAAATCGTAGCAGTAACGGCATGTCCAACAGGAGTAGCCCACACATATATGGCCCAAGAAGCAATTGAAAAAGAGTGTAAAAAAAGAGGATACGATGTACAAGTGGAGACACAAGGTAGTATGGGGATTGAAAATGAATTAGAACAAGAAACAGTAGACAAGGCAGATGTTGTGATTTTAGCAGTTGCAATAGGAATTGAGGGCGAAGAGCGCTTCGATGAAAAAACAGATGAAGGAAAGGTACTGCAAATCGATCCGTCAGATGCAATCAAGCATCCTGTTGAGGTGTTAGACAACGCTGAAAAAATAGTTGAAACAACTGAATAAATCAAAAATAGAGGAGAGGACTCAAAATGAAAAAGGAGAACAAGTTTTTTAAAGATTTGCAAAAAGCCTTTAATACGGGAGTATCGTTTATGTTGCCTGCAGTTGTCGTTGGAGGGATTTTTTTAGCAGTCGCTTTGGCTACAGGAAAAGCGACAGACTCAGGAATGGAGATCACTAATCCCTTCATGCAAAATCTAAATGATTTGGGTGCTGCGGGTTTCGCTATGATGATTCCACTACTTTCGGGCTATATTGCCAATTCGCTGGCTGGCAAACCAGCCTTAGCACCTGCAATGATTTTAGGATTTGTTGCTAATAATCCTATCGGAGAAGGTCAAGTAAAGACCGGTTTCTTGGGTGCTATGATCATGGGGGTAGCAGTTGGTTATTTTGTCCGCTGGTGTAAAACATGGAAAGTTCCGACAACAATTCGAACAATTATGCCGATTTTAATTGTGCCAGTTTTAACGACATTTGTCTTAGGAATGATTTATATCTACATCATTGCAGTACCAATTGGTGCAGGAATGGATTGGTTAGTCAAAGTCTTAGGAGAAATGCAAGGGGGCAGTGCCATTGTTCTAGGGTTGATCATCGGTGCCATGACAGCAATAGATATGGGCGGCCCAATCAACAAAACAGCGACAGCTTTTACTTTAGCCTTAATGTCAGAAGGGATTTATGGACCAAATGGCGCACATAGAATTGCGGTAGCGATTCCTCCGCTAGCAATGGCGATTTCTACCTTTATTGACCGTAAAAAATATACTGCAGAAGATAAAGACCTTGGGATTTCTGCGTTTTTTATGGGACTGATTGGGATTACAGAAGGGGCGATTCCTTTTGCCGTAAAGGATATAAAACGAGTATTACCAGCGATTATTATTGGTAGCGCCGTTGGTGGTGCATTGGGGATGGCAAATGGTGTCGAGGCGCTGGTGCCTCATGGCGGATTGATTATTTTACCAGTTGTTAACGGAAAACTTTGGTACGTTTTATCAATGCTGATCGGTACCTTGATATCTGTGGCAATTCTACATTTTACAAAACCGAATTTGGATGAAGAAGACAAGATAAAAACAGAAAAATAGTTCGAACTAGAAAAAACGAATAGGAGATAGTGAGCATAATGGAAAAATTACCAATCAAAAAAGTAGTAGAAGGTTTACTAGAGTTACAAAAAACAGGTGAAAGTGCAACGCTGTTAGGAATTGGACCGATGTCAAAAAATTGTGTTCAGGCAACGCTAGAACTATCCAAAGAAGATGACTATCCAGTGATGTTTATCGCGAGTCGAAATCAAGTAGATGCAGATGAACTTGGCGGGGGCTATGTAAATGGCTGGAATCAGTTTACCTTTGCAAAAGCAGTGAAAGAAGTAGCAGAAGAAATTGATTATGACAACTTATATTATATGTGCCGAGATCATGGTGGTCCTTGGCAGCGTGATCAGGAAAGAAATGACCATTTACCTACAGAAAAGGCGATGGAGCTAGGAAGAAAATCTTATGTTGCTGATATTGAAGCAGGATTTGATCTATTGATGATTGATCCTACCAAAGACCCTTTTGAAGTTGGCAAAGTGATTCCTTTAGAAACCGTCTTAAATCGAACGGTTGAATTAATTGAATTTTGTGAAAATGAACGAAAAGCACGAAACTTACCAGCAATTGGTTATGAAGTTGGAACAGAGGAGACCAATGGAGGGTTAACCTCTACAGAAACATACGAAACCTTCATTCTACAATTAAAAGAAGAACTAGAAAAACGTGGATTACCAATGCCAACCTTTATAGTTGGACAAACTGGAACACTAACACGTAAAACAGAGCAGGTTGGTACATTCAATTTCAAAAATGCTTATGATTTAGCACAAATGGCAAAAGGGTATGGCGTTGGTTTGAAGGAGCACAATGGGGACTATTTAGATGATGTAACCTTGCTAGAGCATATTCCTTCAGAAATTACAGCAACGAATGTTGCACCACAATATGGAACAGAAGAAACCCGTGCTTATTTGAATCTTGCTGCAGTAGAAGCGAAATTAGTAGAGAATGGTCTTATAACAAAACCGTCGAAAACAAGAGAGGTTTTACTTGTACATGCCATTAAAAGTGAACGCTGGAGAAAATGGATGGTTGGTGCACAAAAAGAATTGACAGTCGATGAAATCATGCAAGATGCGGCATTATCGGAGGAAATTCTTGATATCGCTGGACATTATACCTTCAATGATGAGGAAGTAAAAAATGAAATAGCGACACTTTACGCAAATCTTGAAAAACATAATATTCATGGACAACGGTATGTTATCGACCATATTAAGCGCCCAATCAGAGACTATGCAGAATGCTACAATCTAAAAGGTGTAACAAGTCGGATCAAGCAATTAGGGTAAAAAAACAATCAGTAAAGAGAGGGGAAAGTAAAACGGTTCTTGTTTTACTTTCCCCTCTCTTTCGCAATTTTAGAGATCTTCTCATAGTCTGCCTAATGCTGAAAGTTCGTTGTATACTATAGATAAACAAAATTTACATGTTGGTTTGAAGCTGTATTCAATCCAGTTAAAGTCAAACCATTTTTCGTATGAGAGATGGAACGTAAAAACGTTAGGAGGAAAACTTTGTATAATTTTATTTTCGATGTTGATGATACATTATACGATCAGCTAGAGCCTTTCAAGAGGGCATATTATGAAAACTTTTCGACAAATAACGAAATTTCTATAGAAGGATTATATCGCTATAGTCGTAAATTTAGTGATGAAGTTTTTGAACAGTCGCAACAAGGAACTATTTCTATGGATGAAATGCATATCTACCGTCTCACTAAGGCTTTTAATGTGTTTGATATTACAATCAAACCACAGCAAGCTTTAGCTTTTCAAAAGGACTATGCAAGATTTCAAAAGGAAATCACTTTACTTCCAGATATGGAGAAAACATTGCAGTACTGTAAAACAAATAACGTAACCACGGGTATTATTACAAATGGACCTTCCAAGCATCAACGAAACAAGATAAAAAATTTAAACATCACTCATTGGATAAAACCAGAGCATCTATTTATTTCGGGTGAATTGAAGATGGCAAAGCCGGACAAACAAATTTTTCATTATGTAGAAAATCAGATGAAGTTGGAACGACAACAGACATTTTACATTGGCGATTCTTATAAAAATGATATGCTTGGAGCAAAAAGTGCCGGCTGGAAAACGATTTGGTACAATCAACGTGATCACTTTATAACAGATGAAGCTAGTGAGCCTGATTTCATAGTGAAAAAAACTGGCCAAATCTATGATTTAATAGAAAACTTGTGTAATCGTTTTTAACAAATGGAATCAAGTGACAAGCCAGTAAAGCTGAAGCAAAAGAAGGGCTTGTAGGTAGTTTGCGCTTGCAGAGATAAGGTCAAAGAGGGTTTATCTGTTTTAAGTAGCATTAGCTGTTGTTATCACATTCGTTATTTCTATTTGAATGCCATACAAAGGAGCCACAGAAAAGCCCACTTGTAATCTCATTAAACTATTTGCTAGAATAAAAGAGTTCTATCTAGTTGATTATTATTGGGGGATTGAAATGAAGAAAAAGCGTTGGGGTTTAGGTATGATGTTACTTTTAAGTCTTTTTGTTAGCGGTTGCGCGAACAAGGAAGAGGCAGAGCAAGCTGCTAATAAAGAAAAATTGATAAAAAAAGCGGAAAAAGCCATAGCAGAGCGTCCAATTATTTACATGTCCAATAATTTTATGGGCTTGATGGATACTACGGGAACCATTTTAATGGATGGAGAAAAAGAGCGAGTAAAAGAAATTGAGGCCTTTTCTAATAGTACATTGTTGCAATATACTACAACTATGCACGAAGTGTTTTATTTCAATACAGATAGTTATCAAATTTTTCCTGAAAATCCAGAACTTAGAATCCCAAATTGGACGTTTAAAAATAGTAAATATGGTCGTTATGAAGATCCCAATTTGAAAAAGTATGGACTTATTTTGAATGATGGCACAGTAGTGAAAGAAGCCAAAGATATGCCAGATGGTATAAGAGATTTTAGTTTTAGCAATGCAAGCTTTGCTCATGTTCGCTTTAAAGATGGTACATCTGGGCTAATGAATAACGAGGGAAATCTGTTATTGAAAGAAACTGAAGACCTGAGTTATCTAGAAAAAGAGGGAGAAGAGGGTGAGCTAGCTGTTATTCGGATGGAGGGAAGTTACGGAATCGTCCACGAAAAGAAGGGGTTGATTTTTTCTCCAGAAGAAGCTAAGAAGCTTGAAATAACAGAGATCTTTCCATATGCACAACGTGCAACGGCTATTTATAAAACAAAAGAAGAGAAGTATGGCTTGATTAATCAAGAAGGTAAAGTAGTCTATGAGGATGAAGAACCCGTGTTGTTTAAATACATCTCCCCCTTTTCTGAAAAAGGTCTTGCTTTAGCTAAGTCATATGGTGATGACCTTGTCATCAATGAGGCTGGAGAAGTGGTGACAGTGGTTGCAGATCAACTAAAAGAAGAGGCTAGGATCGTTGATGGCTTTTTAAAAGAGAATACTATTTTAGTTAGATTAGGGAATGTTAGAGAAGAACAATATGCTCTGATGAATGAAAAATTCGAAGTAGTCAAAAAATTTTCAAGTGACTATAAAGCCTCACCAATTTATCTAGGTAATGGCCTGTTTTCGATTCGAGAAGTTGGGGCAGATAGTTTCCCTACCGTTATAAATAGTTCTGGAAAAGAAATTTTTTCCAAAACTGAGAGCCAAACCAAAGAAATTCATCATTTTGGTAAATTTACAGATTCCGGATTATCTATTTTTAGTACAAAGAATTACGATCAAGGGTTAGTGAATCAAAAAGGGAAGATCCTTATAGAAGCAAGCAAAGGCTCAGAAATCGAGATAGAGCAAATGCAAAATAGCTATCAAGTATCAAAGAGTTTGCCAGGGAAAAAAACTACAAAGTATTACTATGATAAGGATGGACAGTTATTTTATCAATCAAAAGAAGACGAACAGATATTTTTATCCAAAGGGCTGATTATGATTGTAAAGCCCGATGACAAGACTGTTGTTCATGACGAAAATGG
The DNA here is from genome assembly GCF_050499005.1 of Enterococcus sp. AZ101. Lineage (NCBI taxonomy): Bacteria > Bacillati > Bacillota > Bacilli > Lactobacillales > Enterococcaceae > Enterococcus > Enterococcus sp. AZ101. The sequence goes on from NZ_JBMHEZ010000001.1 coordinate 330,663, forward strand.
CTACTTAATCAAAACAATCGAGGCCAAAATAGATAAATGATGTGCTAGTCAATGTATGAATTTCCTGACGATTCTACAGAAAAAGAAGAGAGTAAATATATAGTAGATTTCTGAAAAACCAACCATTGTAGTTAGTGGTTGGTCTATTTTTGGTAAGAAGATACATTCTTATGATGTTTATTGAATAGCTTAGAGTTTTTTATTTATTTCATACATTACAAATTATTCTAGAAACCTATCCTGTGATAAAATAAGGGATATATAACCTAATATGGAGAGGATGAAGCAGACTGTGTCAATTCCAGAGTCAATTAACAAACAAAATATCATTGAAGCTATTCAATTTATTGATAATTATGGGTATCCAAATGAAAAGACAGCGAAAGATTATGTATTAGAGTATAACGGAAAACAGTATCCAGTAAAATTTGTAATCTCTATTGGAAAGCAGTTGTCGGAGGGGATTTCGATTGAGCCGAATACTACAGTTGATACCTCTTGGTTTAAAGGGGGAGTACGAACGAATTCTTTTCTTGAAAAGCTGGGGTTCAAGATAAAAAAACTTTCGCTTTCGAAAGAGGAACTGGCCAATCGAAAAGCGGCATTTTTGAAGTGGGGAAGTAAAAAAAGTGGAGGGAAATGGACTTCAGTTTATCCTAAAGCTAATTGGCTATCTGGCTATTGTGATGAAGGGTCTAAGTATGAAAAAATAAAATTCATTCCTATTAAAAATATTGCATTAAATATCCAAGGCTTAACTGAAAATGAAAGAAATGCGGTATGGGAGCTACCAGAAAATCTATTTTCGTTTAATAACCTTAAAGAGTTTCAAGAGGCCAAAGAAATATTAAATAAAATATTTTCAGATCATTCTAGTGAAGTAAATAGGGAAATTACTTCTTTCAACTTGTTGGATAGAGAAACAGATAAAAGGTGGAGAAGCTGGGAATATTCTAACTTTAAGAGGACATCTTGGGCTAAGAATTACGAGCAGTATTTAAAGGAGTGTGAAAATGGTTTGGAAAATAATATAGGAGAATCATACAATATTTCAGGTTGGAATCGTATTTTATACGGTCCGCCAGGTACAGGTAAAACGTATAGTATTAATGAAGTAAAAGAAAATCTGATTAACGGTCAACATAGTACCTCAAGAACACTTCTAAATTATGCGACATTATCTTGGAAAGAAGCTATTTATTTAGCGTTCAAGCGAAATAATAATAATCCAATGACGATTAAACAAATTGAACAAAGTGAAGTTGTAAAACAATATGCAAAAACGAAAAGCAGCAAAACACCCTATGGAACATTAAGTACAACAATAATTGAGAATGCAACTGAAAAATCAACAGGGACTATTTATCGAAAGGGCACGGATTTATTTGAACGCGTAGATGGTTTATCTGAAAAAAAATGGATACTTACTGAAGATGGTAAAATTGAAGCAGATGAAGTTGAGGATGTTGTGAATACAGAACGACTAGCTGAAGCTGACTTTTACTTTTCACTTGTGACATTTCATCAGTCTTATGGTTATGAAGATTTTATTGAAGGTATTTATGCAGAGACAGAGGACGGTCAGATCCACTACAGTGTTAAAGATGGTGTATTTAAAGAATTTTGTAATCGTGCGAAAGAATATCCAAACAAAAATTTTTTATTTGTCATTGACGAAATTAATCGTGGAAATATCAGCAAAATTTTTGGGGAGCTGATTACTTTAATTGAACCATGTAAACGTTTAGGAAAAGAGGAAGGACTATCGATCACCCTTCCTTATTCGGGTGATATCTTTGGCGTCCCTCAAAATGTATTTATACTAGGTACTATGAATACAGCAGATCGATCCATTGCATTGATGGACACAGCACTTCGTAGACGCTTTGAATTTATAGAACGGATGCCCGATGCAGATATTATAAGGGATGAAGTTGGAGAAATTGACGGTATTGAAATTGCAGATATACTCCAAGTAATGAATGATCGAATTGAATTTTTTTATGATCGTGAACATACTTTAGGTCATGCCTTTTTCTTGAATATTTCAACTATTAAAGAATTACAGTCAGTTTATGAAAATAAGATAATTCCACTATTGCAAGAATACTTCTATGAAGATTATGAAAAAATCCAAGCGGTATTAAATGATATAAACGGCATTTATATCAAGCGAGAATCCAAGCAGTCAATCAATCTTTTTGATTCAAAATTTGCTAACTTAATTAGTGACTACGATACAGATCGATTTGTTTTGAAGACCAATGTTAGCGATGAAGAATTTGTTCAATTTATTCAATCAGTAGTTGTTGGTGGTGAGTAAATATGTCAGCTATTGATGCTAGAACAATCACAGTTTCAGAATTTGGTAGAATATATGCTGGTCAAACATATGATGGTGTGATGATACAACCAAAAGATATTCAAGAGTTAAGAGGGTATATTGACGAGCAGAATACAAAAGTTAGTGGTGAAAAAGCACATTATTATGATTTTTTGAAGCCCATCAGAAATGGTGTTCAAGTAAATAATTATGTAGGTGTCTTGCAAACTGACTCAGGTTTAACAATTGAAATTCTTCCCAAAATCTATGGAAAGTCTGCTTCATTAGAAGATAAAAAGGTTATTAGAAATTTATTTTTTCAAATGTTAAAAACTGCCAGGAATATTAATGGAAAGTACTATGAAATGACAAATCTTGATATGCGAAGGAATACAATTTTTGAAGTATTCATTTCAATGTTTTTAACCCAATCTAGCCGTATTTTTAAGCAAGGAATTAAGGCCAACTATGTTTCAATTCAAAGTAATGAACGTTTTCTTAAAGGTAAACTATTAACAGGAAGTCATATTAGGAAAAATAGTTTTAATAATTCTAAATTTTACAATGAATTTGATGAATACCAAGCAAATATTCCAGAAAATCAATTGTTAAAAACGACTCTTATATTTCTTCTAAAAAGAAGTAAAGATCATCAGAATCTTAGATTGATCAAAGAGCAATTGCTCTATTTTGATAATGTTGATGAAATCCGTGACCCAAATCAAACGTTTCATAAGGTTCAACTGGGAAGAGACTATGTTTACTATAGGCAAGCACTTGAGTGGTGCAAAATTTTCTTGAGAGGGCAATCATTTACTTCGTTCAAAGGATCATCATTAGCATTTGCACTGCTTTTCCCGATGGATAAAATTTTCGAGGCGTATATTTCAAGTATCGCTATAAAGAGTTTACCTGAATATGAGATTTCTGCACAAGACAAAACTTATTGGTTATTCGATGGTACAGAAGAAACAAGTCGTGGATACCAACTTCGACCTGACTTGGTGTTGAGAGATGTTACTAGCAAGCAAACGATTATTGTAGATACTAAGTGGAAACTTCTTGACCATACTGGGCCAACACAAGCCGATTTATATCAAATGTATGTTTATTTCACTAGGTATAAGCACAATAAGGAAGATGTAGATAAAGTTATTCTCCTTTATCCCTATTCAGAAAACTATAATGAACAAGAATTCAGAAGCATAAAAAAAGCAAACGCAGAATTAGGTGCAAAAGTCCAAGTGAGGTTTGTTGATTTATTGTCAGTAAATATTGAAGAAGAAGTTTGTAAAATCTTGAAATAACGGGCAATCCGTCTTGATTATAGGGGGCTTCATCAATTTTATTTTCACCAGTATATATGCGAAGATCAATCATTCAAATCGGTGATTGGTCTCTTTTTTATGGATTGATTTTCAGTAGACTATACGACTACCTAACCAATGGAAAATCTAGCTGGAAGATGACTACAAAACAGAATTTAAACTGGGAGTATTTCGAAAGGAATCTAAAAGTTTGAAGATCTAGTTATTCACTATACTTTAATTAATCAATTAGTTATTAGTTCAGAAGCTTCTAAATGAATAATTGAGAATAAAACATAAAAAGAGAAGAGGAAACAAAAATGGCAGTAGAGGGATCGATTTTAATTTCAGGAAGTCAATGGTTACAAGGACAAGGAGTTCATGTGTATTCAAATGGTGGTAATTATGGTACGTATTATCAATGTGTCGAATTACCGCAACAAAGGTTATATCCTAAAATGGGATGGCCAAGAGTCTATGCAGCAGGAAATGGTGGTGCGCAATATATTCCAGAAGGTTCTCCAGGTTTAGCCCGATATAATCCAGGATCTAAATATATTCCAGTACCTGGAGATTTAATAATTGAAACAGGAAATAGCTCAAATCCATATGGACACGTTTCTGTTGTCGATTATACAGATGTGGATAAAGGAATCATTTATGCAGTAGAGCAAAATGCTTCGGCTAGTGGCAGAATGACATATGCTTACAATGGAAGCAACTATACAGGACTTTCAAGCAACAGAACAGTCAAATGTATTCTCCACGCACCAGGTAATAACTTTAAAAATCCATCAACAGCACCTAAATTACCATCAAAAAATCCGGCACAACCTATTTCTAAAGGGATCAATTATGAAACACATGTGAGTAAAGTTGGCTGGATGAACAATGTAAAAGATGGTGCATTATCTGGATCGACTGGTTTTAAATTACCTGTTGAAGCAGTCAAAATTACCTTTAAAAATGGCCAAATTAATGGTTCAGTCGAATATCGAGCACATGTTTCTGAAAAGGGTTGGATGTCATGGGTAAAAAGTGGACAAGTAGCTGGAACAACAGGCCAATCAAAAGCAGTTGAAGCAATTCAAGCACGTTTAACAGGCGAAGCCGCAAATTATTATAATCTGGAATATCAAGCCTATGTAGATGGAAATGGGTGGTTAAGTTGGGTAAATAACGGTGCGACAGCCGGTACAACAGGGCAAAAGAAAACCCTTCAAGCGATTAAAATGAAATTAGTTCGAAAACCAATCGTCCAAGGAAGCAAACAACCTACTGCTAAAGGTCTAAGCTACCGTATGCATCTAGCGGAAGAAGGTTGGTTAGGGTATGTCACAGAGAACCAAATGGCTGGAACAACAGGTTTAGGAATCGAAAGCCAGTGTTTAGAAGTCTATATGGATGGGAAAAAAGAAAATATACAAATTGATGCTCATGTCGCTGAAAAAGGCTGGTTGACAAATGCAGGTGGGACTGTGGGTCAAAGACTTTCGTTACAAGCAGTCAAAATCAACTTGAAAAATGGGCTAGACAAGTACTACGATATTTACTATCAAGTACATGTATCTGAAAAGGGCTGGATGCCATGGGTCAAAAATGGCGCTATAGCAGGTACAACAGGTCAAAAATTAGCCATTCAAGCAATTCGAATAAAGCTAGATGGGAAAATTACCAAAGAACCTGTGAATACAGTATCTAAGTAGAAAAATAAGTAAACGAAAGAAATAAAGACCATGTTTAATGCAGGAAAAAGTGGAATAATGGCAGAAAAAAACTGTCTGTTATTCCACTTTTTAGGTATAGGATTGAACACTTAGGATCATTTCATTTTTTTAAATAGATAAGAGCTCAAAAGCACCTTCCCTCCATTCTCATGCCTATGATAGAATAAATAGTGATTGGAATAAAAGGAGTGAGAAAATAAAATGGTTAATCATTTTTCAACAGTTGGTATACCTGTTTCATCTGAAGCCGATTTCATGGAATATGCAAATCTAGTGTTTGAATCAGGGAAGAAAGTCAAGGCACCTGGTGGAACCTATCTTCTACTAAAAATGGGAAACGGAATCGAACTTTGGGGTCAGTTAAATACACAAGGTGAGATGATTGGGTTAAATCCACATTATGAAGGAACTGCTGTTTCAACCATTCGTTTACTTGAAAAAGTTGAAGATCCTACAGATACGGTATTAGATGGAAGAGTTCATAGTGAAGCGGAGCCAGGCGAAGATGGGACGTTTGCATACCCATTTGTTTTTGATATGCCGAATATTGCAGCTCAGAAAATAAAATACCCTGTGATACGAGAAGTACAGTTAGCAGCTTTTGCGCATGAGTTGAGTGTTTACGCTAATGAAGAAGAATATAATAATGGACAAGAAACAGAGGCCAAATTTGCTAGTGAATTTTTTATTCCATCAGGTTTATTTGGCGGAGATGGAGAAGGCGGACCGAGCTCTATGGGGCTGTTTGGAGGTCGGGTTTTGGCTGCTGAAAAGCTCAGAAACCCTTATTCTGATGCTTATTTTTACTATGCAAAAGTCAAAACGTTAGGTGGGGAATTTGATGTAGTCGCTGATCCTGAACTTGTTACTGAAGAGATTAGGGAAGGAAATATTATTTCTGGATCCTTTTGGTTAACAGGAAAACTAATACAAAAAAAGTTTAAGTTTTTTGGATGATAAAACCAATCTAAAAAGGATTAAGAAGTCCTGTGACATTTTCATATAGGACAGATTGAGACAAGAAAAAACAGAACTATCGTGTCTGAAATAATCAAATGCAAGTCTTTTTTTGTTGGTACTACTGTTTTCAATTGGTGTAAGAACTAGAAGTTTTTGCAAGGAACATTGTAAGTGAAATTTCTATCCTGTATAATTAAAGCAAGCATTAAAGCTACTTCTACTCTAAAGTGGAAGTACTTTTTTTATCTCAACTTAAAAAGGAGGAAGAAAATGTTTGTAAATTTTATCGGGTTAACGTTGTTTTTTGGTATAGGTATCTTAGTAGCAAATGGTGTAAGTCTCATTGCTGCAAAAGGGAGAAATACAAAAAGTACCATTGTACTAATGGTTATTGAATTATTATTATTGGGAGGCTTCTTATTTGTTGCATTGCCTAGTAAAACTCTTTCAACTATTTTATGGATTAATCTCGTTGGAGCCGTTATTGCAAGCGGTTTGTTGCTGACCATTCGTTCTATTAATAAGGCATCGATGAACGTGCTGCATAAAGAACGAAAAACTGTTGGGACAAATACGGTCAACGATTGGTCTGGTCGTGTTTTAGGAATCAGCATTGCTGCAATGGTTTTATTATTCATTATCAGTTCTATAACGAAGGTAACGGCAATTGATGATGTTTACCAAACCATTCCGTTGAAGACAGAAGAAAAAGCAGAAGTTCTAACCTCCGCCAAAGAAACACCGATTGCTATTGCACCGAAAACGGCTAAGCGCAAGATGCTGCAAAAATTCTCAGTGATTCCAAATTCAAATATGTTTACCTTGGATGGTATTACTGCACAGGTTGTGAATGGTGAGTATGTATATGTTGCCACAGTGGAATTTAATGGCTTTTTTAAATGGTCAAAACTAGGAGCAGTTCCAGGGTATTTTATTATCAGTGCAACCGATATTAATGCACAGCCTAAATTTGTTGAAACACCGATTGTGTATACGCCGTCTGCTTATTTTAGTAAAGATGCGGCACGTAAAATTTACGCTGCTTATCCAGATTATGCGGCGACTGGCAAAATTAATTTAGAAATCGATGAAAAAGGAAATCCCTTCTATATTCAGACATTATACAAAGAATATGGCGTTTCTGGTCGGATGAACTACAATGAATTTAAGACAGCTGTTTTAAATGCGACAACAGGCGAAGTGAAAGTTTATAATAGCCATGATGCACCAGCCTTTGTAGATGCTCCAATCACAAGTTCTGCTGCAAATAGTATCAATGAATACTTTGGTCGTTACAGCCAAGGATGGTGGAATCAAACGATGTTTGGCGCGAAAAAAGAGGTTAAAATTCCAACAGAAAATGGTATTTATGCATCTGGTCAAATTACACCTATGATGAATAAAGAAGGCAGTCAATTATTGTACTTTACAGACTTTACAAGTGGTGACGAGGAGCAAGATTCTGCTTTAGGTTATTCCTTGATCAATGCAAGAACTGGCCAAGTAACGTATTACCGTGATACAAAAGTAGGAATTATGGATAGTGACGGCGCCATTTCGATTGCCGCGAAGATTTACCCAGAGAAAAAATGGAAAGCAAGCATGCCAGTTCTTTATAACATCGATGGCGTTCCAACCTGGATTGTGTCTCTAATGGACAGTAAGGGAATCTTCAAAAAATATGTTTATGTCAACGCAGTAGATAATGATATTGTGGTAGATGCCGATGCGGCACAAAATGCATTAGACGCTTACCGGATCGAATTAGCAACGAAAGGAAGTAATAACACAAGCACTGATGCTGCTGATTTAGAGAAAATAAAAGGGACGGTCTCTCGTATTACGATTGTTGCTAGCGAGGCCCAAACTGTTGTTTCCTTCTTATTAGAAAACGAGAAAACAATTTATAGCGTCACAACGAATAACAGCCCAATGGCTCTTTTCTTAAAAGAAGGAGACAAGGTTGCGTTTCAAGCGGTCGTTACAGCGGATGCAAAAGCTGCCAGTATTGAAAACCTTGTGATTGAAGGTCTAGAATAGTAGGATTGACTCTACTCAGACAGATTCAAGCCTAATGGTGCAAGCCAACGTTCAATGATAGTCACTGAAGAAGTGAGTTGTGCTCTACAAAGAACGTGATAATGAAGACCAATCATCTGGAATCAATGATTGGTCTGTTCTATTTAAAAAAATGTAAGTCAAGTAAAAATAATGAGCGATAAACAAGATGAACTAGTTTTCATAGCTTATCTTGAATCTAAGAAAAAGGAAATAATTGTAGAATGTTACTGTAAAAAAGCTAGATTATAAAATGAAAGACAGATGATCACAATCCTCTATATAAATATTTTTAATTTATGGTAAACTATTTATATATTAATAGGCTAAAGGAGCTTAATTTGAAACGAAAAAGGACCAATCGAACGTATTATTCTATCTTTTTAATGTCTATCATTTTAACAGTAGCTGTTTTACTAGCTATTTCAATAAAAAACAAAAAATACACGAACCAAACATACGAACACAATTCCAATAGTAGCAAAACGGTAACCACTAGCAACGAAACAAAGAAAAAAAGTTCTGCCACTTCAACAGTAAATCGACTAGATTCTACACAAAGCAGCTCGCTTGAACCCGTTAAAACTCAAAATAGTGTGCAGACTAAACTAGATGCATCCGAATTATTTTTAAATGCTGGAAAAGTAGGGTATGGTGTGTATTATTTTAATGAAGATGACTATCTAACAAATTACAATACAGATCCTTTTATCTCTGCTAGTGTTATTAAAGTGTTTATAATGGCGTATATTTATGAAAAAGAGCTGGCATTAGGCAGAATGCTAGAGGGGGAAACCACTCAAGAATTGGTTCGGAGAATGATTCAAATTAGTGATAATCAAGCGACTAATAGACTTATTGAGTTTTTGGGTATGGATAATTTGAATCACTATTTTGAAGAGCAAGGGTATAAAGGGACAAAATTACAACGGAAAATGCTGGATGAGCAAGCTAGAATGAATGGGCTGGAAAATTATACATCAGTAGAAGATGCTATGGAATTTTTGAAGAAAATGTATGTTCATCGTAACGAATGGCCGTACTCGCAAATGTTAACCATCATGAGTGACCAAACAATCAGAACTAAGCTTCCAAGTAAATTACCATTCGAGGTTCAGGTGGCGAATAAGACGGGAGAGTTAACGACTGTGGAAAATGATATCGGCTTAGTCCTTGATCCAAAGAACCCTTTTGCCATCGTTATTTTAACAAACGAGGTTTATGACAGTTCTGCAATGAGAGAGGCCATTGGTGGATTTGCTTTGCAATCATTTGAAGAAAGCTAAAAAATTGTCCTAAATATTGCTAGTGGTTTTTGGTACTTTATGTGTATTTATTTATGAGAACTCTTAACTATGCGGTAAAGAGTCCTGACATAAAAAAAGGGGTCTGAACAAAGAAAGGATGTTAATGATGAAAGAATGTAGTTATTGTCATACTAAAAACAGTGATAAATCTAAATTTTGTGAGCAATGTGGGAAACCGCTTGGGGAAAATGGCTCAACAAATGAACCACATGAGACAAGTAAGTCTACTGTTGCCCAGAAAAATATACAGCCTGTATTAATTGGCGCGATTGTGGCACTAGTGGGCATTATTATTGGTATTATTTTATTTATCTATTTAAAGCCAAATAACACTTCTGCGCTTTCGTCAGAAAGTAGTCGAACTGAGACGACTTCAACGACAAAAAATAGTAGTCAAACAGAAACAACCTCGTCAAAAAAAGAGGCAGAAAATTACGATGAAATCATTAAAGTAGCGAAAGAATTAAATATCGAAGGAAAATACAAGGAATCTGAATTAAAATTAGCATCCATTCCTGTCAGTGTACTTGGAAAACCCGAATGGGCAACTATCAAGGAAGCTATAGAAAATTTAACAAATTTAAACAATAAAGGGCTTCAAGAGCAAAAAAAATCATCTGATAATGTGCAGCAAAATGATGATCCATCGACTTTCACAGGTGATTTAGCTAAATGGGCCAATACCTATACATTCTATTATTCTCAAAGCAGCCAAAAACAAAGCCGATTAACGATTGCGACTAACGGAGGCGTTACTCAAAGTAATTATGATGGTACGCAATATTTTGGTAGAGCCACAATTGTCAACGCTTCGGGTGATATTTTGAGTTACAATACGGATACCTTATATCCAACCAGGATGCCAAGTACAAAGACGATCAATTCGAATGTTAAAATCACGATTCAATGGGATAATAATGGAGGAAGTCAAAACCTGTATGGCTATCTTTCTTATTCCTCTCGTTTGGCTCTAACAGATGGTCTCAATAAGGGCAGCGGAGTAAATGAAGTTTGGATTACGTATTAAAGATTCCTTTTTAATAGACTTATTTTCATTCACTTATGATGCGATTTTTTGTATTGTAAGTGAATGTTCTAGTTATTGAAGTGTTTATTTAGTCAAGGTAACGAATTTGAAATCGAGGGATATTATTTTTAGATAGTGATCATACGGTAGTAGAAAAAGGAGTTGCCTAAATGTTTGGTAGACTAAAGCAAAAAAATTTATACTTGTTTTTCCTTTTGGTCTTGTCTTTAGTAGCGGGATGTAGTGGTATGAGCAAGGAAAAATATGAACAAACGATTTCAGGTATTTATGCTCAAAGCCGATTAAAAGGAGAAATAACAGTAGAGAGTGTTGAAGGGCAAGGTTACTTCTATTCAACCCCTTATACACGAGTGGTCTTTGATTACACCGAGATTGTGGGAGATAAACCTGTGACGGTCAATGACACGATGTTTTTTGAACATAAAACAACTACATTAAATCAGGAAAGTGAAGCGGTTGGAGCTGAAGATTTAACCGAATTTAGTATGTATTCTGGCGTGGTCCAAAGTTTTGCTTTTCAAGAGGAATCAGTTTCTTTAGCAAAAGTGATTAAAAAGGAGCTTAGTGAAAAAATTGAGATAGAAAAGTTGCATTTGATCGAAGTAGAACCTTATTTGATGACGTTTCCTTTATTAGATTCATCGGAAGAGATCGGTTCTTTTTCAGATAATTTTGCACTGTATAAAAAAGACGTAGCAAATAACCAAAAAGCAGGGCGACCATTTAAAGGCTATTATGATATCAATGTAGAAAAATATATGAAGCTTGGGCTCATCTTAGTAGAAATAAGCTATGAAAATGTTTCAGAAGAACTATTTCCTGATACGATTGACGAATTGGATCGAAGAGTACGTCGAAAGATATTAACGCTAGATACATCAACTTTCTATGATGGTATCTATAGATTATCTTTCGATACAGTAACCGAGGATGGCGGAAGAACAGGCGGTAGATCCTATACGTTTCATGTTAAAGATAAAAAAATAAGTTATCTTTCCTATGGCAAGTAAAAATAGAGTATTTTGTCTCTGACAGTATCTAAATACGTAGATACTATGACTAAACTAAGCTAAGTCGTCAACAAGACCATTGGACAAAAGAACATTGTAAGCATGTCTCCCTATTTAGATACTTGTTTCCGATTTTTTTCTATAGTAGCAAAAATGAATCAAACGAATAAACAATGAAACCCGAGCTTATCCGTCCTTTCTGGAATAATGTAAATAGTAGAATTTTAGAAAGGAAAAAATTCCTTCCAAAATTATGATACAATATTCAAAAATGAATACGCTATCTTTTTTGCGATTCAAATAAATAATAAGGGATGTTCATACATGTATGTAGGATTTGATATAGGCGGTACAACGATTAAGTACGGCATTTTGGATGAATACGGAACTATTTTAGAACAAGGAAGTATTGGAACGGAATATGAACCGGAGGCCTTTTACAAAAGTTTACTAAAGATTATTGAAGCTGCTCAAGCAAAGTATCAAATAAAAGGAATCGGGATAAGTGCTCCAGGAATTGTCCAAAAAGATGGATATATGCTAACGGCGGGTGCGATCAGACCTTTATATGGAGAAAATTTCAAACAAAAGCTAGCGTTATTCACTAGTTTACCTGTCACTGTAGAAAATGATGCAAATGCAGTTGCCATAGCTGAAAAATGGATTGGAAATGCAACCGATATGGAAAATTATTTATGCCTAGTTTTAGGTACTGGTGTTGGCGGTGGAATCGTCATTAATGGAAAAGTTTATCGTGGTTCTCACGGCATGGCCGGGGAATTTGGCTGGATGATGATCGATAAACTACCTGAAACTGGAAACCTTGAGGATGTATCTATCAATAAACGGACCGCAATTGTTGGAGGTCTAGTACGTCTTTATAATGATGCGCAACTGGAACAAAGCCCAGAGGAATTTGTTCCAGTGAGTGATGCAAGGGAGATTTTTACCTTGGCAGAAAATGGGGATACTCTTGCAATAGCAATCACTAAACAATTTTATGTTGACCTTTCTGTAGGATTGGTCAATCTAATTAGTTGTTTTGATCCAGAAGCTATTTTAATTGGTGGTGCTGTGAGCGCAAACCAATTTTTCCATCAAGAGCTTCAGAAAACCTTAGAAGAAGTTGAAAAAAGACATGCATCAATCAATTATTTAAGAGGAAAAACAATTGCTCCAGTCTTGCCAACTAAATTAAAAAATAATGCAGGACTTATCGGGGCTGTTTATCAGGTTCATCAAGTTGTCAGCAAATAAATTCTTTTATGGTATAATTTTCTTAGCAAATTAAAGGAGATTAACCTAAATGGCGATATTCGATTATCTGAAATTAAATGACCTGTCCTCGGTAGAACAAGAAATTTATCGATTTGTTGTGAATAATCTAGATAAAATCCCGTATATGCGTGTTCGAGATATTGCGGATGGAGCACATGTCTCTTCTACATCCGTCTTTCGTTTTGTTCAGAAAATAGGATTTCATTCTTTTCCAGAGTTTCGATTTTATATTAAGTCTCATTTAGATAATGTTCGTCAAGAAGAGGGTAAAAAGCATATTGGTATTGAGGAACGAGTGGATTCTCTTAATATGGGAATTTTTCATCCAGATGTAGAATATCAAATCAAAAAAATGGCACAGGATTTGTGCGATAGTGATGTTATATTGTTTATGGGCATGGGAGCCTCTGGTGCAATTGCTCAGTATATTGCTAGAAAATTAGCGAGTTTAGGTTATCTATCTATCAGTTTAGATGATTTGACCTACCCTATTCGCAGCTTTTTACGCAAGGATCAAAAAAACGTCATCGTATTTTTAAGTGTTTCTGGTGAAACAAAAGAATTGATAGAAGTCATTGCAGGTTTAGAAGATAAGAATAGTGTCAAAAACTATTGTATTACACTAAACAAAAAAAGTACGCTCGCTCAACTTTGTGATTACTCTATTGAGTACGAAATCAAAGAAGAACGCAAAGATATTTTTTTAGACCTTACGAGTCAGTTGCCATCGATCGCAATCTTAGAAACGCTGATTAGTTATCTTAAAGATTTTCGTAATGAATAAATAGAAGCTGTTACAACAAATTAACTAGAGTGATCCCCACTTTAGTTAATTTTTTTGTTTAAAATTAGGAACAAGTCGTTCCGCACAAGGAATTTATTCTATTTCCCAAGAATTTATTTTAAAAAAGAAGGCGCTTACTTTTTCGCGAGGTAATTTAGGTATAATAGGTTTATAAATGAAAGGAGTTTTATCTATGCAAAAATTTAATGATATTATTGATCGTTCATTAGTGCCAATTGCAACAAAGTTGAATAATCAACGTCACATTGCAGCTGTTCGAGATGCTTTTATGTTGATTTTTCCATTAACGATTTCTGCATCACTGGTTATTTTAGTCAACAATATTTTATTTTCAAATGATAGTTTTGTCGTGCAATTATTACGCTTATCTAGTGTTTTTCCGAATTTAGAAAGTGCACAACAGGTGTTGTCTTCCGTGGCAAATGGAACAATCAATATCATGAGTATTTTTATCACCTACCTTGTTGCGCAAATATTAGCGAAACATTTTAACGCAGATTCCACTTTGGTTGGGCTGACAAGTATCGCAAGCTTTATGATTTTGTATCCTAAACCCTTTAATGCAGATGACTTGAATGTTGTGAGTACACAGTATTTAGGCGCTCAAGGTTTATTTGTAGCTATGATTGTTGGGTGCTTAGTTGGGGAATTTTTACCAAAACTATTTAAGGTGAAACGTCTGCAAATTAAAATGCCGGAAATGGTTCCACCAGCTGTTTCTCGTTCTTTTTCAAGTATGATTCCCATTGTTATTGTAGTTGGGCTCTCGGCAATTATTAACTTTTTAGTGTTAATGATCGCACCAGAAGGAGTTAACGAACTGATCTACAAAGGAATCCAAAGTCCTTTACGTGATCTTGGAGGAAATGTTGTTGGCGTAATGCTGTTAGCTTTTATTCAAACATTGTTATTTTCAATTGGTATTCATGGTCCAAACACGTTAAATGCTGTTCGTTCTGCTATTTTTACAGAACAAGATTTGGCCAATCTTGATTTTATTAATAAAGGCGGTTCACTTTGGGATGTTCCTTATAAAGAAACGTGGGGCATATTAAATGACATGTTCGCAAATATGGGTGGTACAGGGATGACGATGGGCTTGATTATTGCGATCTTTATTGCATCTAGACGTCCAGAACAACGAGAAATTGCCAAAATGTCATTAGTTCCAGGTATTTTTCAAATTAATGAACCAATCATTTTTGGGCTACCAATCGTTTTAAATCCGTTATTGATCGTTCCATTTATTTTAGTACCAATGGTCAATATTATGATTGGTTATTTCGTGACGGTCGTTTGGCCAATTATGCCTTCGCCTGCGATTGGTGTCCCGTGGACTACGCCTGGAATCATTAATTTATTCTTAGGAACAGGTGGAAATATAGTGGCTGCATTAGTTGGAATCGTCTGCTTAGCTGTCTCTGTGGGGATTTATTTACCATTTGTTATTGCATCAAATCGTGCACAAAAAATTGATTTATAAAGGTATTATTTTTATTGAAGGAGATCTATTATGACGAATAAAATATCAGAAGATTTTTTATGGGGTGGCGCAATTGCCGCTCATCAAGTAGAAGGGGCTTGGAATGTTGACGGCAGAGGACCAAGTACCGCCGATGTAATGACTGCAGGAGGCAACGGAATTCCTCGGAAAATAACGAAAGGCATTCTTGAAGGAGAGTATTATCCAAATCATGAAGCGATTGATTTTTATCACCACTATAAAGAGGATATCAAGCTTTTTAAAGAGCTAGGCTTAAAATGTTTGCGAACGTCCATATCGTGGAGTCGTATTTTTCCTAAAGGGACTGAAGCAGAGCCGAATGAAGCAGGTCTGCTATACTATGATCGGCTCTTTGATGAATTAGTAGAAAATGGAATTGAACCAGTCATTACGCTGTCTCATTTTGAAATGCCGTATTACCTCTATGAAAAGTTTGGCGGTTTTGCAAACAAAGAAGTGATTCCGTTATTTGTGAAATTCGCTAAGTGCGTGTTTGAACGCTATAAAGATAAGGTAACCTATTGGATGACCTTCAATGAAATCAACAACCAAGCTGATGGGCAAGAGCCGCTGCATGTTTGGACGAACTCAGCGATGATTATTGAAGATGAAGACAGGAAAGAAGAACTTGTCTTTCAAGCAGGAGTCAATGAACTAATCGCTAGTGCGGCTGCGGTGATCGAAGGGAAAAAAATAAATCCTAATTTCCAAATTGGTTGTATGATGGCTTATGTTCCGGTCTATCCATACTCTTGTAATCCAGAAGATATGATGGCATCGGTAAAAGCGAATGAACGCAGATTCTTTTATAATGATATTCATGCTCGTGGTAAAATTCCCACATATGCTACAAAGTATTGGGAACGTAAGAACTATCAAATTGATATCAGCGAGCAGGAATTAGCCATTTTGAAAGAAGGAACAGTTGATTATATCGGTTTTAGTTATTATATGTCTGGTACGATTTCAACACTTAAAGACGTTCAAGGTTGGTCAACAGAAGATATTCCCAATGCAAAAATAGTGAAAAATCCATATATAAGTGTATCCGATTGGGGCTGGCCAATTGACGAAGTTGGTTTACGCTATGTTTTAAATACGGTCTATCAACGTTATGACTTACCGTTGTTTATTGTGGAAAATGGGTTCGGTGCCTATGATGAATTAACCGAAGAAAATACCGTTCACGATGAATACCGGATTGATTATTTAAGTAAACACATTGAACAAATGAAAAAAGCCATTGTAGAAGACGGTGTTCCAGTTATCGGTTATACACCTTGGGGAATCATTGATATCGTCAGCTTTGGCAGTGGCGAGATGGAAAAAAGATATGGCATGATCTATGTTGATAAAGATAATGAGGGGAAAGGTACGCTTAAACGTTTGAAAAAAGATTCGTTTTATTGGTATCAACAAGTGATTGAAACGAATGGCGAAGATCTTTAAGTTATCGGATAAATGACTAATTGTATCATGAATAGAGAGTGGGATATACCTCTTTGAGTCATATCCTGTTCACATGGAATCCGTATAAATAGTGGGAGCAGAAGCAATCACTACGCTTCGCTTCGATCACATCAAATTCTAAGTGCTAAAGCATTAAGATTTGAAGGCTTCGGAAATAAGAAGAAATTCACAAAGATTTTAAGAGTAATTTTCGTGAATTTCAGCTTATTTTTCGGGATTAACCACTCCCGTCCCAACCTCTATTTTTATTTGTATTTCGTTTGAAGAGATTAGATTAAATTTAACAAGACTGAATTTGAAAAAAATGTTGTGTCACTCACGTAATGGTCAAAAATGGTCGAAAACCTTGTCTGTCAACTAACAATAATGAAAAAAAGAAAATGCAATGACGTTGGATATCTATACACATTCTCTTAAATTGGAAGAACGGGCAGCGATTGACCATGTTTCTCAGTACTGAGGTTAGAAAGTTTGCTGTCATGTCAGCACTGTAGTAAAGTACTTAATAGAGGCGAATTTCACGATAAAATAGATTCAGCTTGAATACAAAAGGAGGTTTTACTATGAAAATCACTCAACTATCCATCGATACATTAAAACGAGCGCAAGAGCGTTTGGAAGAAACTCTTGCTCAAATGACTGTCGATGAGGCGAATTCAATGCCAAATCTACTGATTAAATCAGTAACCTGGCTCATTTGGCATACTGCACGTGAACTGGATTATCAAATGGCTGACTTAAATAATACAAAGCCACTGTGGCTAGAGTCAGACTGGTCTACTAAATTTGGGTTGGATTTACCTGATGATACACAAGATTGGCAGCATACGCCTGAGGAAGCGGCTAAAGTTATCGTACTAGATAAAAAAATACTTCAAGATTATTTAGCGGCAAGTATTGATTTTACCGTTATGTATTTAGAAGCATTAACAGAAGCAAGCCTTAGTGATATCGTAGACACAAATTGGACGCCAGCAGTTACGCGTCAAGCACGTATCGTCTCGGCTATTGATGATGCAGTGATGCACTCGGGTCAAGCAGTGTATACAAGAAGATTAGTGATTGGGAAATAGAAACTTGAGTTTAAGTTGTTTAAATTGGAGAAAAGTGACAACTAGATATAGTTTTAGCCGTATGCGTTCATTTTGAATAGTCAATTTCAAAATATCAATGTGCTACAAATTCATGTGTTTGAAATAAAAGAAAGTAAATAAAAAAGAAAAGACCATGACAAATGTAAGGAACTTTTGTTATGGTTTCTTCTTTCTTTTTTTAGGAATAGTTAAAGCTTTATATCAACTACAAAAAAGTCATCCATTCAACTAAAAAGCAATTATTTTGGTTAGTAAAATGAAAGATTATCCTTATTAGCTTAAGGTTGCTCACCGATTAGAGTCCATTTTAAAGTAGTTAGCTCACCTTTCAGGGCTTTGGTTTTTTCATTGATACCTAATTCCCCATTTAGTAATAATGAATGAGAGCCACGGGCAGCATCATTTTCAGAAGAAGTGACTTTGATGGCAGCATTAGTGATACTTTTTTTGCCAACGGAAGTCGTATTGTCCCCTTGCAAATTAACTGAGAGTGTCATCTTGTTATTTTCGAGACCATAGGTACTGGATTGTTTATCTTCGGGAATAGCTTCTTGCACACTAAGTTCCCAAGAACCATCACTAAGACCGCGAAAATCATTTACAACTACGTTAGAGGTACTCTTATTTGTATCTGTTAGGGTCTTACTTGTGCCGTCGATCGTACCGACAAAACTCATATCAGCAGTACCGCTGGATAAATCTCCAAGAGACAAAGTTCCCCCCACCAATTCAGCATTGACTTTAGAATTTCCATTTGTATCTTCTGCTGCATGTATAGTCATTGGAAAAAGTAATAAGCTACTTAAAATTGTTAAAGCGACTCCAAACAAATGCCAGAAGTAGCATTTGACGGGACCATTTTAGGTGGGTTCTATATAACCAAAGAATCGACAGATAAAGAAGAAAAAGATAGTGAAAGTGTCCAAATCAAAAATCGTTATTCTTATGTCATCGGAATTCAATTACGGGAAAACGAACAGACTGTGAAGCCTGTACTCCAATTAAATGATGTGAAACCAACACTTCAAAACTATCGCACAGCAATTTCAGCAAACCTGCAAAACACACAAGCAACCATCATCAACAACTTGGAAGTAGAAGCGAAAATCAGCAAAAAAGGCAGCACAGAGGTGTTATACGAAACAACAAAAAAAGACATGTCAATGGCGCCAAATTCAAACTTTTACTTCCCAATAACGATGAATAATCAGCCCTTAAAAGCAGGAGACTACACATTACGACTTACGGCAAAAGATCAAACAGAAAATTGGAAGTTTGAGCAAGATTTTAACATTTCTGCAGAAGATACCAAAAAATTGAATAAAGAAGCGGTCGATTTAGAAGAAGAACCAACGGATTGGCTTAAAATTGGGCTAATTATCGGCGCAATCATCATTGTTCTGCTAGGTTTACTCTTCTTCTTTATTCATCGCAGTAAAAAGAAAAAACAAGAAGCAGAACGCCTAAAGAAGCTTCGCAAAAAGAAACAGAAACAAAAAAGGGATCGTTCAGATGAACATAAAAAAATGAAAAAGCGGCCCAAATAAATACAAGTATCAAAAGAGGAGGTGAAAATAGCATGAAAAAAAAGCTAGCTATGTGTATTAGCGGACTTGCCTTATTACTTGGAATTGGAAGTTATTTAGCGCTATCGAATTCGCAAATTTCTGCAGAGGAAAAGGCCCCACAATCTTCTAATGTGACGAAAAAAAGTTTAACAACTTCTGCCCCATTCAATGGACCAAGCTTGTTTGCACAAAATAGTATACTAGGAAATAATAAGTTTATACCGATTGGCCCAAATGACACCCTTCCAGAAGGGTATTATTTCTTCGCTAAGCCTAATAAAAATACTCGCTATTTCAAAGTTAATAAAACTACCCGAAATAAGATATTGGAGTATAAACATACCCCCATAAGAAATCAGGGTAGTGGGTTGTATACTGATGACAACAATAGGGCTCTTAGTGATGGTACTCAGGCAGCTTATTTTAGCAATGTTGGTGAATACCAAGGAAAAACGGTTGATATGATGATTAGTATTGAGGACGGTTATAGCTGTAGGTTTAGTTATACCCATAATGTTGGAAAAGGAGTAACCAATAGCTTTGGCACAGTTTACAGTTTAATGGGTCCTGATAAAAGTTCTAAAATCACCTATTCTTACTTTGATAATGAGACTGGAGAGCCATACGTGGTAAAAGGAATCTTTAGTACTTTTGTAGACTTTAACTATAATATAATAGGGTGGGATCATAGTCAAGTAGACGCAACTTATGTTAATAGTAACTCAAGGATAACCTATGATACTACTAGCGAAACCAACACAAAAAGTATTCTCAAAGGTAATGGCACCGATGAATTAACGCAGCCTCAATATTATGTGACCGGTATTTTTACGGGAAGCTCGATTTGTGCACTACCTATATCACCTTATTCAACAGGCAGTATGGGGATGAATTATAGCACAAACCTTGTATCAAGAATGAAAATACCCGCACCACAACTTAGTGGCTCATTGGAGAACGATGGCACCAAACATAGTACATCTTTTTCTATTTCGATGAAACAAGTCGTTCCAGATCGTCTGTCTAATTTTAGTAAGTACGGGTATTTAGACTATACTATACCGGTCAATGATTTTTACAAACTTAAATCGTTTAAAGTAGTCAATTATTTGGATGATACGGATGTAACTAGCAATTTTACTCTGTCTGGAAATAAGTTGGAAGCAAAATCAAGCTTTTTGGATCAAGATACTTTTTATGGAACAAATTATGAAATCACTTTGAACTATGAGTTAGACAAGACCAAAGATTTTTTTGGTTTCTATAAGGATGGCTATTTGGAAATACCGTATGATCCAATCACGCAATCTTCTGATTTAGATGGTGTTCAATCATCTAACGCAACAACGGCTAAAATCAAATGGGACTATCAATTAGAAATTACTGCAAATGATGTGACGTATGGTCAAGGAGAAATAAAAAGATTCAATCAAGAGCCAGAAGCTTTTAAAGAAAAGCTTTTGACAGATTCAAAAGCGAAGGGGAAAAATCTGAACTTAGATACCGAGCTTCCTGTAAGTGTAACGGATATGGCGATTGATTCTAAGGTAGGAACCTATCCTGTTACATTATCTACACAAGACGGAGATGTCACTTTAACAAAAGAAATCAAGGTGAATGTCGTAGCCATGCCGCCAAAAGTAGCGATTCCAGAAGCTGGTACGACTGTTGTGAGCAGTAAAGGTGTTCCGTATAGTTTTAGCGGAACGGTTTCTGATGAGGATAGTGAAGATCTGTCGCTGTTTGTTACTATTGATGACGGAACGCCAACGACAATCTGGGATAAACAGGCGAATACTGATCTGAATCAACCAATTGATTTTACCTATGAAATTCCAGGAACACAATTACTGGAGCTGGGAGATCATGTAGTGAAAGTGTATGCGAAAGATAGTGAGGATAATCAATCTGAGGTAGCTCAATTTACGTTAGACATCCGTGGCTATTTAGCATTCAAAGAATTGCCACCAGAAACATTAGACTTTAATCAAACTAAAATTGGTTCTAAAGGCTCCTATGCAAAGCTAAATAAAGGGGTAGATTTTAGTGTGGAAGATTACCGTGGCAGCAATACAAGCTGGAAATTGGTTGGTTCACTGACTTCAGAATTGAAAGATAGTGCAACGAATACAATAATAAAAGACGGAATCGTTTATCGGGATGAAGAGGGAAATGAGACGCCATTTACCACCGATGCCACAGTAAAATTAAGCACAGGGAAAGCAACGGCGAATAATGTCCTATTTCCTATCAATTGGAGACCAGAGGATAAAGGCATCTTTATCCAAGTACCGCCAGAAGTAAAAAAGGGAAATTACAAAGGAAGCATTGAAATGAGTTTAGTTGATGCTCCTTAAAGAGTAAGGGAATGTTGATAAAAAGTTGTTTGAAAGACATTATGACTACAAGAACATAGTGTTAAAGAGAGGTTGGGACAGGAGTGTTTAATCCCGAGAAATAAGAAGGAATTCACGAAAATTGCTCTTCAAATTTTTGTGAATTTCAGCTTATTTCCGAAGCCTTCAAATCTTAGTGCTTTAGCACTTAGAATTTGATGTGATCGAAGCGTAGTGATTGCTTCTGCTCCCAACGTTTATACGGATTCTTTGAGTCTGAGATATAACTCGTAGAGTTATATCTCAGACTCTCTTTAACTTTTTTTGTCTTAAACTTTACTAGACTCTCTTAAAACCAACGAAACGGGCACGACGATTTGTCTGCCTAGTTCTCCTTTTTTATTAATCAATTCTAGCAATGATTCCACTGCATGAGTGGCGATTAAATCTGTATTTTGTTTGACCGATGAAAGGGTAGGTGTTGTGTATTTCCCAAAAGCAGTATCATCAAAGCCGATTAATTTTATTTTTTGTGGCACAGGGATATGATTTTTTTTCAAGCGTAGCATTAATTCTAAGGCAATGAGATCATTTATCGAAAAAATTCCATCTGTATTTGGATTTTTCTTGAGAAAAGCTAGTAAGTCTTCCTCAAAATTAGAATCTTCAATGTCAAGGGCAAGTAAATGCTGTTTTGTATTGAAAGAAATATTATTTTTCTTCAATGCGTCTTTAAAGCCATTCAACCGCTCTTTAGCACTGGTGGATTTTTGATTATGCATCGCAATAACAGGATGCTGGCAGCCTTGATGGATCAGTTCTTCAGTACTCTCAAAAGCACCTTGGTAATGATTGGACGAAATAAAAATAGTATCCTCTTTCTTTTTTGGCTCCCGATCGATACAGATATAAGGGATTTTCTTTTCGGCACCAGAGGAATCAAATTCAAATGCCTCGGCTCCTGAAATAACGATCAAACCATCTACGCCCTTGCCTTCTAAAATACGTAGATAAGCAAGCTCTTTTTCTGAACTTCGGGATGTATTGCAAATAATAGTAGAATAGCCCTTAGCAAATAGAATTTCTTCTAATTGCTGCACAACATCAGAAAAGAAATAGTTACTGATGTCCGGTACTAAAATACCGATCGTGAAAGATTTGTTCATACGTAAGTTTTTAGCACTATAATTCATTTTATACCCTGTTTCTTCAATGACTTTTAATACTTTTTTTCGAGTTTCTTCAGAAAAGCGACCATTGTCATTAATAACTCTTGAAACAGTTGCGACAGAAACACCTGCTATTTCAGCAATGTCTTTAATAGAATAGTTTTTCATAAATCATGTCCTCTTGAGTAATCGTTCTCATTTTTCTTTGATATTTACCCATATTTTCTCATAAAAAAAGGCTGAATACAAATTTTCACTCCATATTTTGGTTGACAGGTCAAAAAAATGGTGATATATTAACCATAAATAAAGGTAAACGATTACTCAATTATTTTTTTAACTCTTGAGTAATCGTTATCTCAAAAGGAGATGAGTCAGAGTGTCAATATTATTATGCCCATCAATGATGTGTGCTGATTTTTCTAATCTAAAAAAAGAAACACAAGAACTTGATCAAGCTGGGATCGATATTTTTCATATGGACTTTATGGATGGTAGTTTTGTGCCAAACTTTGGAATGGGATTACAAGATTTTGAATTAGTCCGTTCTGTTACAGAGAAGCCAGTGGATGTTCATTTAATGATTCAAGAACCAAGCAAGTATGTTGAAAAATTTGCGGATCTTGGAGCAGATATTATTTATATCCATCCAGAAGCAGATCAACAAGCGGCCCGAACGTTGGATATCATTCATCAAAAAGGAAAGAAAGCTGGCATCGCAATTAATCCAGGGACATCGGTTGAAATGGTTCAAGGATTATTGCCGTTAGTAGACTATGTGATGGTCATGACTGTTAATCCAGGCTTTGCTGGTCAAAAGTATTTAGAGTATACCGATTCTAAAATAGAGAAGTTGCTAGCGTTAACAAATGAATATCACTTTGACGTGATGGTGGATGGCGCGATTTCACCCGAAAAGGTCCAACAACTAAGCAAAATTGGAGTGAAAGGCTTTGTCTTAGGGACCTCGGCCTTGTTTGGAAAGACTAGCACATATCAAGAGACCCTTGGAAAGTTAAGAGCAGGCGAATAAGTTGATTTTTTGATTCTAAATAACAGGAGGTATCATTTTATGAAATTAGCAATCGGCAGCGATCATGTTGGCTTTGAGTTGAAGCCCATCATTATCGACTATGTAAAAGAATTAGGCCATGAGATCGAAGATTTTGGACCGAATTCATCAGAGCGAACGGATTACCCTCAATATGGGAAAAAAGTAGCAGAAGAAGTGGCTTCAGGAAATTTTGATGGAGGTATTTTGATTTGCGGTACTGGGGTAGGGATTTCAATTGCTGCCAACAAAGTCAAAGGCATCCGAGCAGTTGTATGTAGTGAACCTTATTCGGCTAAGCTTTCTAAGGAACATAACAACACGAATATTGTAGCATTCGGCTCTAGGGTGGTTGGCAGTGAGTTAGCCAAGATGATTGTAAAAGAATGGCTAGATGCTACCTTTGAAGGCGGCAGACATGCCAAACGTGTAGAGATGATTCAACAGATAGAGAGGTAAAAGAGTTCAATTCTCTCTATTTTTGATTTATTTTGGAATAAAATGGAATTAATTGGAAAATAGTGGTTGAAATTGGAATTAAGAGGTGCTATTATGGGGGTGTAGAAGAAGACAGGAGGAATAAAAAATGAAATTAGCAACAAGAATCAATTCATTTTTACCGAAATTCAATCATGACGTGGGAGAAGTCCTACAAGAATTTAACCGTCTAGGGCTAACCCATGTTGACCTTAATTATCCAGAGCATGTAGAAAATATTTCGGCTGACAAGATGAACGAGCTTTTACAACAAAATCATTTAAAAGCAAATGGTGTGGCACTAAGGTTTAGAAGTGAGTTTATCAATGGCGAATTAGGAAATGCGGATCAGAGTATTTCTAGCAATGCAGTTAAACTGTGCAAAGAAGCGTGTGATTATTGTCGCGAAGTAGGTGGAGAAGTCGTGACGATCTGGTTAGGCTTTGATGGGTTTGATTATTCATTCCAGATCGACTATGAAAAAGTTTGGAACCAAATCAAAGCCTGTATGATTGAAATTACAGACTATGCGCCTGATCTTAAGATCAGCATTGAGTACAAGCCGTTTCAACCAAGAGCTTATGCATTCTTAGATAGTTTCGGAGTTGCTTTATCAATGGTTCATGAGGTTGGCCGTGAGAATTTAGGGATTACCTTAGATTATTGCCACATGCTAATGAAACATGAAAATCCAGCCTACGGCGCGAGCATCTTAGGCAGTCGTCAAAAACTATTTGGGGTTCATTTAAATGATGGCTATGGTCTAAATGATGATGGATTGATGATCGGTACAAGCAGTTTGATCAAGACGATCGAATTTATCTACTATACAAAATTGCACAATTATGATCACGCTTTCTATTTCGACACATTTCCAATTATTGAAGATCCTGTAGAAGAGTGTGAAAGAAATATCAACATGATCAAAAAAATCGATGGGATCATTGATCGATTAGGAATGAACTACATCGCTGATGTGATCAAACAAAACAGTGCAGTGAAAGTAAGTGATTTAGTATTAGAAATCTTAGCCTAAGATTTCTAATACATTGTTCCAATAACAAAAAGAACTAGGGGAGTGAACAAGGATGGATTTCAAATTAGCAGCAAAAGAAATTTTAGAAAATGTTGGCGGTCCAGAAAATCTAGCGAATATGACCCATTGTGCTACACGATTGAGATTAACGCTGAAAGATCCTTCTAAGGCAAATGATGAGGCAGTAAAACAAATTGATGGTGTTGTTAATGTCGTGAACAAAGCTGGCCAATACCAAATCTTAATCGGTACTGAAGTTCCTAAATTATATGATGAATTCGAAGCGTTGGTTACAGGGGAAGATGGCAATAGTCAAGTAAAGGATAGCGGGGAGCATTCTGGCAGTATTATCAGTAATATCTTTTCAGCAATATCAGCAATTTTTGCGCCATTATTACCTGCATTAGCTGGATCAGGGATTTTACGAGGACTATTGATTTTAGCTGTTCAAACAGGAATTTTATCTGAAAATAGCGGGACTTATAGTATCTTAAATGTTGCTTCAATGAGTGTCTTTTATTTTTTACCTGTATTGTTAGCGTTTACTTCTGCGAGAAGATTTGGCGCTAGTCCATACTTATCTGCTTTGATCGGTGCGGCGCTGTTGAATCCAGAATTTATTGCATTGATGGGTGACACTGGAAATGGTACAACAACAAGCTTTTTGAAGATTCCAGTAGTGTTGATGAATTACAATTCTACAGTTGTTCCGATCATTCTTTCAATTTGGGCATTCTCTTATCTTTATAAATTTTTAGACAGAAAAGTGCCTGAGACATTAAAATTAGTGGTTGTTCCGTTGATTTCTCTAGCGGTAATGATTCCTTTAACGATTATTGTAATCGGTCCAATTGGTGTTTATAGCGGTGAAGCGGTGGCTCAGGTCGTTAACTGGTTGATTGAACGTAGTAGTATCTTGACAGGTATCTTGATTGGTGGCGGTTGGAGTGTTCTAGTAAGTCTAGGAATTCACTGGGCGGTTAATCCAATCATGATCAATAATGTCTCAACCTATGGCTTTGATTATATTGTACCGTTTACCTTTGCCTGTAATTTTGCTGTTATTGGTACGACGATTGGTGTTTATTTTAAAGCAAGAAACAACAAATTACGTAGTTTTGCGTTAACAGGTCTAGTGACGGTCGCACTTTCAGCCATTATCGAACCTACATTATTTGGCTTACTAGTAAAAAACAAAAAATTATTTTTAGCACAAATCATTGGCGGTGCTGTCGGCGGTGCATATTTAGGACTGACAAAAGTCGTAACGAACGCTTTTGTATTTGGTAGTGTGACAACTTTTCCAGCTTTTGTAACAGACAATGCGTCAAACTTTATTCAAGCAATGATTGGATTAGCAATTTCACTGGTTACGTCAGCAGTTCTAGGGTATATGTTTACTGAAAGAGAAGAAATGTTATCTTAAAATCTAAAATAACTTCTTTCAAATTGGCTTATTTCGTTACTATTTATCGCTATTTATGGTATTTTAAGAATGAGTATTTTTCTTGAAATAATTAGTAATGAAAAAATGAAAGGAGTTTCTTATGATTCCATATGTTCGCCAAGAGAAGATCATCGAGATTCTAGAAAGTAGAGAATTGATCAAGATTGAGGAATTACAAAAATTAATCCCAGAAGTTTCGATATCCACACTTAGACGTGATTTGAAGGAACTGGAAGGGGTAAATAAAGTACAAACCTTATCAGGTGGTGCCGTCAAGCTTTCTTCAAGTGTATCAGAGCTGCCAATGGCAACAAAAGCCAGTTTACAAACGAAAGAAAAGCTCCATATAGCACAGCTAGCTGCTCGTGAAGTGGTAGCGGGAGAGACGATCTATTTAGATTCGGGTTCGACTTGCACCGTATTGTTAAGAGAGTTACTCAAAAAGAAGATTCGCATCGTCACGACAAATACAGATGTATTTAGACTGACTGGGGAGTTTGAAGCAGATATTACGATTTTAGGCGGCACTTATGATCCTAAAATTTCATCATTAAGTGGGCCGCTCGCTGAAGCGAATATTCAAAAATATGTCTTTGATAAAGCGTTTCTCGGGGCAAATGGCATTGATTTGAAATTTGGCGTAACAACACCTAATTTGATTGAAGCAATCAAAAAAAAGACAGTCATCGATCACGCCAAACAAGCATTCTTAGTCTGTGATAGTTCTAAATTTCATAAGACATCGGCAGTGAAATCATTTGATTTGAACGAAGTGGTGTTGATTACAGACAAAGTGGATCTTGAGTTGAGTAAAGAAATGAAAGTCATCTCTGAATAAAAAAATACAAAATGAAGCACGCCTCTCTTTTTTTAGAGACGTGCTTCATTTTATTTCAATATCATTCAAAAGTTCTCATATGAACAGTTTTTAGCTTCTCAATCCGCGGCCTCTATCAATCAGGTACCAGCAAACGGCATAAAGCACAGAGATAAAAAGAACCAAAATAATCAGAGACCAGATAATTGGCACATCGATCGTTCCTAAAAAGCCATAGCGAAATCCGGAAATCATATAAACGATAGGATTGATTTTAGAAATTGCTTGCCAAATCGGCGGCAACATTGAGATGGCATAAAATACCCCGCCAAGATACGTTAATGGCTGTAAAACAAAGGTTGGGACAATCGATACATCATCAAACGACTGGGCAAAGATCCCATTTAATAAACCTGCTAATGAGAATAAAATAGCCGTCATAAGAAGTGTGATAATAACAATAGACCATGAATAAACGTGAAGAGGGACAAAAAATAGCGAGATAATGGTCACTAATGTGCCGACTAGTACGCTTCGACCAAGTCCGCCAATCACAAAGCCCCAAATAATAATATGAGTTGGAACAGGAGCAACTAATAATTCTTCAATATTTTTCTGAAACTTTTGTGAGAAAAATGAAGAAGAGACATTCGCATAAGAGCTTGTAATTACAGACATCATGATCAGACCTGGAACGATAAATTCCATATAAGAGAAACCTTCCATTTGACCGATCCGTCCGCCAATCAAGTTTCCAAAGATGACAAAATATAAGGATGTGGTAATAACAGGCGGAACTAAAGTTTGAACCCAAATCCGCAAATAACGATTCGTTTCTTTTACTGCAAGGCTTCTTAGAGCCGTGAAATATAGCTTGAACATGTTTTATTCTCCTCAATTTAAAAGCTTAGCGAAGTGTTTCGCTTAACGTTTTTCTTCTGTGATTTTTAAAAATAGCTCTTCTAAACGATTTGATTTGTTGCGCAGAGAAAGAACTTTTATTCCTTGAGCTGTCAGTTGCGCAAACAACTCGTTGATTCCTTGATCTCGTTCGACTTCAACAACTAAGGTTCGTTCATCTTCAAAACTATGCGTATACCCAACAATTTCAAGTGGTTGTTCAAAATCCTCTAAATCAAAAATAAAGGTCTCAAATTGTAGTTTTGCCAAAAGAGTTTTCATACTGGTATTTTCAATCAATTCACCTGATTGAATGATCCCAATATTCCGACAAAGCATTTCTGCTTCTTCTAGGTAATGAGTCGTAAGGATAATGGTTGTACCATTTTCATTTAGTTCTCTTAGAAAATCCCACATTTCACGTCTCAATTCAATATCCACGCCCGCTGTTGGTTCATCTAAAATCAGTAACCGGGGTTCATGCATCAAAGCGCGTGCAATCATCAATCTACGTTTCATACCGCCAGAAAGCATTCGGGCACGTACATTTCGTTTTTCCCACAAATTAGATTGTTTCAAGTATTTTTCGCTGCGTTTTAAGGCTTCTTTTCGTGAAACGCCATAGTAACCCGCTTGGTTGACCACGATTTGTTCAACTGTTTCAAAAGGGTTAAAATTGAATTCTTGTGGAACTAAACCAATTTGTTGTTTTGCGAGGACTAGTTCTTTATCAATATCATAGCCAAAAATAGTTACTTTCCCCGATGTTTTATTGACAAGAGAGGTGATGATGCCGATAGTTGTTGATTTTCCAGCGCCGTTTGGACCTAGAAGGGCATAAAAATCGCCTTCTTCTACGACTAAATCGATTCCTTTTAGCGCTTGTACGCCTGTTGCATAAACTTTCTTTAACTCTTTTATTTCCAGTGCATATGTCATTTTATAGAGGTCTCCTTATTGGTCTGATTCTTTCGTTTAGCGTTTGTCTCAATGTTTTCAGTGCAATCGGAAAATAAGTGTGTCATAGAATCCATAAACTCCTCCACAAAGTCTTCCCTTAATGTGTAGTGGTGCCATTGCTTTTGTTTACTCACTGAGACGATACCCGCTTTTTCTAATACTTTCATATGATGGGAAAGGGTCGGCTGAGTAAAGTCAAAATGTTTTAATACATCACATGCACACATATCACTATATGAAAGCAAATCGATGATTTTCATTCGTTTAGGATCAGCCATTGCCTTAAGCGCTAATGAAATACGTTCATAATCCAAGCTCATTCTCCTTTCGAACATAGATAGATATCTATGTTGAATATAAATTAACTTAAATCGAATGTCAAGGGAAACTAACATGGGAGAATAAGATATTTTTTAAGAAGCTTCATCCAAAGAAGGAATGCTGTTATAATGGAAGCTAGAACTAGCTTGATCACCGAAAAATTTGCATCTTAGAGGAGTAACCTAAAAAATATGAAAAATATCCGACTAACAATTGAGTATGATGGCACGAGATACCTTGGCTGGCAACGGCTTGGTGACTCAGATAAAACGATCCAAGGAAAAATCGAGAATATACTAACCCAAATGACGCGTACAAAAGTTGAAATTATCGGCTCTGGTCGAACAGATGCTGGAACGCATGCTAGAGGACAGGTTGCGAATTTTAAAACCGATAACACGGTAAGCTTACCAGAGATGATCGACTTTCTTAATCGCTATTTGCCACAAGACATTGTTGTGCAAAAAATAGAAGAAGTACCAGAAAGATTTCATGCGCGATATAATGCTGTAGGGAAAAAATACAGCTATTATATTTGGAATGATAGAGTTCCTTCGGCATTTGAACGAAATTATAGTTACCACTATGCCCAAGATTTAGATATTGAATTAATGAATCAAGCCTGTCTTAAATTGATTGGAACCCATGATTATATTGGCTTTTCTGCACTTAAAAAAACCAAAAAATCAACGACGCGAACAATTGAGGAAATATCAATCAAAAAAGAGGGGAAACGACTCCATTTTACCTTTGTAGGCAACGGCTTTTTGCATAAAATGGTTCGGATTCTGGTCGGGACACTTTTGGAAATCGGAGCGGGGGAACTTTCATTAGAAACGATTGATGAAATATTTGAAAGCAAAATCAGAAGTGAAGCGGGTGTGACAGTTCCTGCACAAGGACTATTTTTGGATGAGGTTTATTATAAATAAGACCAGAGAGAGCTGTCAGTTGCTTGAAGAAAATATACTAAGAACTTAAAGAAAACAGGAGCATATCCTGTTTTTTTGATACAATAAAAGAGGATTCACGCGGTATATTTAAATTAGAAACGTGTGCAATAATAGAAAAATAGGGGTTAAAAGATGAAAAAAATGGGGAAGAAAGTCGTTAGATGGTTAAAAAGGGGAAGAGGCAAAAGTTATCTGCTGTTTTTTGTTTGGCTTTTATTTATGGGCTGGGCGAGTTGTCGAATTTATGCGGATGTTAAATTAGATCAATTCCAAAAAAATACAAATAATGAGCAAGTTGTTTTTCTATATGAAGACGAAAAGTATTGGTCTGGATTAGATGAAGTGAAAGAAATTCTAGAACAGGATTTTTTAAAAATAGCTGGACATATTTCAGTTACTCATCAAAAAGATGCATTACTAAATTTAAAAGCAGGTCATATTTTAATGCACGGATTTTCTACGACTATGGAGTATAAAGAAACAATTCCTTATAAAATTGCTTATTTTTACCAGCTATTTTCCAAGGATTCTTTTAAAAAAAATAGTTGGACGGATTCTCAAGAGGTTCAGTATTTGGATGTTTTAGGTATTGCTTCTAATGGGCAGAATAGTTATAAAGTAACAATTTCAGAGAATGACATTGCAACAATAAAAGAGAATAAGGAAAAAATCCTTACTGGAAAGGTAAAAGTCAGAGCGCGAAATTTTGAAGACATTAACTATAGAGAGTTGGAAGACAAAAGCTTCTACACCTATTTGAAAAACGAACAACAAAAAAATAGTCCGTACACTTATTTATATGTAGAAAAACAACAGAGAGATGCAGTTGAATCGACTATATTGAGTTTACGCTATGTAGTTAATGAGGCAGAAGTAGTTGCTTGGAATAACGTTTTTGAAACGATTGATTTATATGGTAAAAATAAGTTTATCGCCCAATATCCCAACAATCAAATGAAAGAAACTATCAATGCAAGAAAAAGCGTTTCAACTGCACCTAAAGGAGATGCGATTTCTAACGCAACCGATATACAAGATTTAGTGGAAATCAAAAGACTAGATACGGGGCAACCTTTGCTTAGTAGCGATTTTTATCAAACCGATCAATTAAAATGGTTTCAGTACATGGCTGATCCTAATAAAAAAGCAAAAGCAGTCAGAGAAATAGTAATTAGTTTAGATAAGCAACAAAAAACGATTTTATTTGATAAATATGCATATGAAAATAATACAAAAGGAAGAAAAGAACTGAATGAGAGTCAGAAAAGGATCAAACAAGACATTTCTGAGCAAGGTAAAGAATCGATTTATTATAAGTGGTTGTCTGAATTGAATTTATATGATAGCGATGAAGGAGAATTGATAGTTGACTTTGGCAATGGGATTGTTAACGAGATAGAGTCCAAGCGATAAGCTGATTATTTAGAGAGAATTGGAGAAAGTAATGAAGAAGAAAACAGTAATTCTACTGCTAACGTATGTATCTATTAGTGTGTGTTGGTTGGTGGGACTTTATAAGATAGTTTCTCAAAGTGAGTTGAAGTGGTACGAATCAGTTTATGAAACAAAATTGGAAAAAATTTATTATGAGCAAGAATCAGGGGTTGTGCTGGCAAAATATGATACTAGTCAGGATCTAGTCAAAACCTCAGAAGGAGCGTCTAATGCGCATTATTCAGATTTTTTTGATGTTAGTGGGAATTATGTGATTATTCCACGCTATAAAGTAAAGGAGTTGTATAAGAAGGATCGGCAGATTTATAATGGGAAAAACAGACTGGAAATACCTTATTTTTATGTTAACTTCTATAAACTTCAATCAGGAACACCTGAAAAAAGTGAAACGATCAATGTTAAAAAACTGATTAATGAATATGATGACAGACTGGAGCCAAGCAATTATCTTGAAACCTACTCAATCGATAATCAAACTATCATGGGGATTCAGGTATACAACAAAATTACGGGAGACAGCTATGAAAGAATAGATATCAACATTGAAACACGCAAAATAATCGATAGTGAGACTCTTGATTTTGACAAATCTCAGATACAATCCGAATTAGGATTGATAGATGCAACCAATTTTTATGAGCTAATGAAGCCGTATGGTATCACTAATACCTATCTCAAATATAAGCAAGCATTCTATATTGAGGACTATTTTCTTAATGATGAAAAAGCTGATCAAGTGGAAACTAGAAAAGAAGATTGGACATTTATTCCTTTGTATAAAGAGCAAACAGCAATCGCAGAATTTTTTCACGTAAAAAAAGGGCAAACGAAAACGAAATTATTTTTTATCAATAAAGTTGACGGAAAACAAATCACGGAGCGTTTGTCCCCACATGGCGAAAAAGTTTATGATTTACTCACACTAGAAGCTGATTATAGTATTGATGAGCAGGAACACTCCATTCCTTCTTTAGAAGAATTCAATAAATGGTATAAGTATTCATCTGTAAACAACGAAACAACTCTCAAAAAAGAAGCTGAGGAAAGACAAGTTCGTGAACAAGAAGAGGCAAAAGCAACACAGAACAGTTTGAATAAACAGTAAAGGATTTTTAAGAGGTATGTTGATTAAAGCGCCTGATTGATTATTGGAGAACAGAGTAGTATATACTGCAAGTTCGGGTGTTAAAACAGGAGGGGCAAAATGACGTTTTTAAAAAAATATGGCTACTATTTTCTATTATTTGGTGTGATTAGTGATTTATTAACACCCTATATTTTAGGTATCTTTTATCCAAAAATAAACCAAATGACCACAGTAATTAGTGTTTTTGGGGATGTAGACAGTCCTGTGAGGCAAGCTTTTTTGATTTGGTCTGTTCTCTCTGGTCTATTGTTTGTTTTGGCAATTCCGGCAGTTTATTATCTGTTTAAAGACACATCACGAAGCATGGCTGTCATACTCGCTTTAGCGATTGGCTTCTATGGTGTGGGAGACTGTATTTTTACAGGGGTGTTCAGTATTGATACGAAACAAGCAACTTGGACTCTCTCGACTTGGATTCATAATATTGGCTCTGGCTTGGGTTATGCTGGTTTCATACTATTCCCATTTTTTTTAATGTTACTTTATAAAAAACAAAAAGAAACCAAGTATCAGCAACTTTATTTACTCCTATCAATTATTAGTTTTAGTGTTGCAGGATTTTACGGGTTCGCACGAATGCCTGCATTCAACCATTTTCCCATATTGAATCAACTTGGTTTTTGGCAGCGAGTTAGTTTTCTCTTCAACTATTTACCGATGATGGTTTTTTCTGTAGGGCAAATCAAAAATGAGCGGCAGAAGAGTGCCAAAGTAAATTAAATATCTAAATATTAAGAGACAAAATAGATTTATAATTAATACATATTATTTAAATACTTCTGTTATTTTATCTTGAAAATTGATATAATAGAACTCGTAATTAAAATTTAAGGAGGATAACATGAAAAAAATTTTAGGGGTATTTTCAGTATTGGTTATGGTATTTATTTTAAGTGGATGTGGTAAAAAGGCTGAGACAGCTACATTTACCCAATCACCTATGGTGGGGTCAGAAGTTTCTATCATTGTTGAACATGAAGGAGACAAGGTAACGAAAGTATCTTGTAAAGCTGTCTTTGATAATGAGACATTACAAATTACAGATGAAGATACTGCGAAACAAGTTTCTGAAGCATTTGAAACTTCATCTAACTTAAAAGATTCAAAAATGAAATACACTGAGAAAGAGACTGTGATCACGTACGAAGCACCTGCTAATAGTGTGAAGTCTGGTAGCAGTTTTAAAGAAGGCGAAAAACAATTGATCGATATGGGATTTGAGAAAAAATAGGGCAAAATCAATATTGTTGACAGAATAGTGAAGGAATCTTTAGGTAGTAGTTTAACCTGAGATTCTTTTTTTTACGTTAAAGGGTAATGAGGTTGAAATAAATAACTTTATTTAATTAATATTTTACAAAAAGAATGGATTTGTGAGGTTGGAGATGATAGAATAAAAATTGTGAGTGACGTTAAACTGTCCTTTGAACTGATTTGAGTAAAGAGAAGAAGACGTGTAGAAACGAGCAGATTTTCACTATTCTTCTTTGATTATTGGGTAGCAGCTTAAGTTCATTCTGTTTTTAAGTAGAGGAGGAATAAACATGATGGAAAAAGTGTCAGAGAATCGGAGAATTATGTTGGTTATTGCTATTTTTGCTTTATTGCTAGGGATCGGTACCTTTGGGGACCTGGCCATTTCGAATGCAGTGATGAGTCAAAATTCATACATTGCGACATTTTTACAAAATTATGCCTGTTTTCCAGTTGGTATTGTAATCATGATGAGTGGAGAAATCATCATGCATTATGCGGTTCGATCGAGTCAGCCTGTGATCGCAAAATTATTGATAGGTGTGGCGGGAACAGGTCTGTCTTTATATGGAATATGGTATTATTTGAAATTTGCTATCCAGTATACATTATCATCGATTCAAAATGTAGAGCACAATCGTCCAATCGGTCAAGCCAATAATGATGGTGGAGCGAATCCTACACTACCAACATTGATCAATATCATTATTTGTCTAGCTGTATTTACCATAGCAACCTTGATCATACAAAAATGGTTAAATCATAAAACGCAGGAAGAGCTTGATCGTTTGATGCGTGTGGCTATTTTAGGAATTGCGGTCGCGTTTGTCTATCTAATGTGTGTTGAAGAAATCAAAATTTTATGGGGACGTGTTCGTCCATACGAGCTAAATGCTGTTCAAGATAATTTTAGTCCGTGGTACAAAATAAATGGTCCAACTGGTCATAAATCATTTCCGTCAGGTCATTCATGTGAAAGTATGTTTGCGATTTTCTTTCCTTTATACGCTAGCCCCAAAAATACTAAGTTACGTAAGAAATTATTGTTTTTTGGTGTGACCTGGGGTGCTGTTACTGCAATCAGCAGAGTGCTATTAGGTTGTCACTTCTTTAGTGATGCCACGATGGGAGCTTTTATTATCATTTTTCTTGTTTTTGTTGGAACGAGATGCGCACAATTAAAGCTTGTAAACTAAAAAAGAAGCTGGGAGACTGTCTGCTAGGCAATCAGTGCTATAGACATGACGAATGCTATAGAAAATTTTTTTGGATTGATTGCGACCTTATGAATTACAAAATAATTGGGTTGATGTTACAAATTTGTGGAGTATCAATGGGAAAAAGGAGTATAAATAGTTTCCAGTTAAGAATAGTTTTTATAGTAAGAATGACGGGTTTTCTGAATGAAAGAAAACGCGCCATTCTTTTTATAAATTAGCAAATTACGGATAAGTTGTAGTTTGTAATTTTTGTATTTACATATTCTAATCTTTATTATATGATTGAACACGTTGTTTAAGTTAATACATTGCAATTTTATACATCATTTATTATTCAAATTTTTAGGAGGATATCAAGTGAAAGAAAAAATTATTTCCTATTTTGAGATCGACAAATTAAACACGACGGTCAAGCGAGAATTTTTAGCTGGATTTACGACATTTATTTCGATGGCGTATATTTTATTTGTTAACCCGACTGTGCTAGGCGCTTCCGGCATGGATGAAGGTGCTGTTTTTACTGCGACTGCATTAGCCAGTGCATTAGGCTGTATCTTGATGGGAATTTTTGCTAAATACCCGATCGCAACGGCACCAGCACTTGGAATCAATGCTTTTTTTGCTTATTCCGTTTGTGTAGGAATGGGCGTTCCTTGGGAAACAGCGTTAGCAGGTGTTTTCGTCGCGTCTTTAATTTTTATTTTGATCACAATTTTTAAGTTACGTGAATTGATTATTGATGCGATACCAGCAGATTTAAAATTTGCTATCTCTGGTGGGATTGGTCTATTTATCGCATTTCTAGGTCTAAGTGAAGGCGGGATCATTGTTTCTAATGAATCAACATTGGTTGCCTTAGGCCCCTTGAATGTTGGAACGACTTGGCTGACTATTTTTGGTCTAATAATCACAGCAATCATGATGGTCCGTCGTGTTCCGGGTGGTATTTTTATTGGGATGACTGCAACGACTATTTTGGGATTAGTAACTGGTTTAATTGAAACGCCAGCTAAAATCGTTTCAGCTGCTCCTAGTCTTAAACCGACTTTTTTAGTTGCATTAAAACATGTTGGAGATATAAATTCTCTACAGTTATGGGTCGTTGTGTTGACGTTTTTATTAGTGACTTTCTTTGATACGGCTGGAACACTAGTTGGTTTAGCGAATCAAGCAGGCTTTATGAAAGACAACAAAATGCCTCGTGTTGGAAAAGCATTAGCGGCTGACTCTACAGCGATGTTAGCAGGTTCTCTTTTAGGAACGTCTCCTGTAGGCGCGTATGTAGAATCATCTGCTGGTATTGCGGTTGGGGGACGTTCTGGATTGACAGCTGTGACAACTGGTTTATTCTTCATCGTGGGCTTGTTTTTCTCTCCGTTACTTTCAGTTGTCACATCACAAGTAACAGCACCAGCGCTAATCGTTGTGGGTGTGTTGATGGCGCAATCGCTTAGTCAAATCAAATGGAAAGAAATGGAAATTGCCATCCCTTCTTTCTTGATTTTGTTAGGCATGCCATTAACGTACAGTATCTCTGATGGGATTGCACTTGGCTTTATCTTTTATCCAATCACAATGATCGCTGCAAAACGTGGCAAAGAAGTATCACCGATCATGTATGCATTATTCTTTGTTTTCGTAGGATTTATGTGGATTTTAAACGCGAATTAAGTGTTGAATAATAGTTAATCAAAAGTCATGGGACCACAAGTCCATGGCTTTTATGTTAAGAGTAAAATTTTAAAATTTTGACTTTTCCACCAAAAACAAGCAAACTGTAACTAGTTTAAGAGATTAGATTGTGAGGGATGAGTAAATGAAAACACCTCTTATATCACAATGGCTGGACTACGTAAAAAGGCAGTCTATTGTTGAAAAAAAATTAGAAGAAATGTTAAAGAAAAAGAATCAACTGACTACAAGTGAATATTATGCCTTATACCAACTGAAACAAAATGGCTGTCATATGCGGCTGAATGATTTAGGCAGCTATTTGTGTTTAAGTCAAAGCGCCTTGTCTCGTTTGGTTAAGAGATTAGAAGATAGAACACCTTCTGTAATTGAAAGAAGAGATTGTTCAGATGATAAACGTGGAGTATACGTTGAGTTGACGAATGAAGGAGCACAATTATTGGCATCGGTCGAGCAGGAAGTAGAGACTATTTTAAAAGAGTACTTTATTTAAAAGACTAATGAATTGCTTTTTAGTCTTTTATTGAGTATTATCTAAATAGATGCATGCGCATGCATGTTCGGGTAGGAGGAATTAGATGAATAATTTAGATTCAGGTTTAACATTTAAAAGAGGGTTACACTTAAAGAATAGACTTGTCGTTGCACCTATGACTACAAAAATGTCTTTTTTTGACGGTGTTGTAACCAATGATGAAGTAGATTATTATGCTTTGCGGACTGGTGAAGTGGGGGCATTTATCACAGCAGCGGCGAATGTCCATGAAGGAGGCAAAGGTTGGGACGGCGAATTGGGTGTCTATGATGATCGTTTTATCCCAGGTCTTGCTAAATTAGCTGCGGCTATTAAAAAGAACAATACAAAAGCGATTCTACAGATCTTTCACGGTGGTCGTATGACAGATTCTAAAGTCTTGCATGGTGCTCAACCTGTTGCGCCAAGTGCTATTGCAGCACAACGCCCAGATGCGCAAACACCAAGAGAATTAACTGAGGCAGAGATTTTTGAGATTTTAGAAAGCTTCAAGTTAGCGACTGAACGAGCCATCAAAGCAGGTTTTGATGGTGTAGAGATTCATGGGGCCAATACGTATTTGATCCAACAATTCTTCTCTCCCCATTCGAATCGACGTACGGATGTTTGGGGCGGAACGTTAGAAAAACGATTTAAATTTATTAATGATTTGGTTGAGGGTGTCACAGACGTTGTCGATCATTCTGATGTCACAGACTTTATTGTGGGTTATCGTTTTTCACCAGAAGAATATGAAACCCCGGGGATTCGCTTGAGTGACACATTATTTTTAGTTGATCAATTGTCTAATAAGTCATTGGATTACTTGCATTTATCTAGTAGTAATTATAGAAATCATTCAGTTAGTGACGAGTTTAAAGAAAAACCAATTATCGAGTATATCAAAGAGACGATCAATGATCGTCTACCTTTGATCGGTGTGGGAGATATTAGAACAGGGGCTGATGTAAAAGAAGTCTTAGTGAATGCTGACTTAGCTGCAGTTGGACGAGCAATTTTGATTGA
Organism: Enterococcus sp. AZ101; assembly: GCF_050499005.1. Taxonomy (NCBI): domain Bacteria; kingdom Bacillati; phylum Bacillota; class Bacilli; order Lactobacillales; family Enterococcaceae; genus Enterococcus; species Enterococcus sp. AZ101. The sequence continues at coordinate 369,897 of NZ_JBMHEZ010000001.1, forward strand.
TCCTCATTGGGCACAAAAAGTGTTAGATGGACAGGAACAGTTGATCAGAACCGAACTTTCTCACTATGATCGAGATGAGTTGCGAATCAGTAATGGGGTTTGGGGATTTTTAGAAGGAATGATGCCTGAACGGCTTAAATAAAGGAGACTAAATAGGAAACTGAAAGGCTAGCGCTGTTGCTGCGTTCTCTAGTCTTTCAGCTTTTTATTTTAAGTGAGAAAATCAAAAATAAGTTGTTTATTCTCTAAAATTTTAGTACAATTCATGTATGAAGAAAAATATTTTTCAAGGCTGAAAAAAAATAAGGAGGTAGTGCGTAATGAATAAAAAATATCTAAATTATGTAGGCGAAATTATTACAGATGTAGAATACCATGGATTAGGAGAACCAGAGGGATTTTTGGAAGTTCATATGGAAGTTGAATTACCTTTTCGTTTGTATTGTAGAATGGGGAAACAAGATTGGGAAGAAGTTGGAGAGCCCGAACGATTAACATTGATCGATCAATTAAAAGATAAGAAATCACGATATTCTAAAAGTGATTATCAATTTTATACGTTGGATTTTTATCTAGCTAGCTTAGGCGGTTTATGATTTCAAAGAAATGTAAGCGTTTAATTTTTGACTGGTTTTGATCCGAAAAATGAGTAAAGAAAACGAAAGCCACTTCTTAAATGAAAAATGGCTTTCGTTTTCTTTACTTTAAATCATAAGTATAGGTACAATGGAGTCAGCACAAAATAATCATAAAGTAGGGGGATCAAATGACGATCAAAATAGAGAAAGTAGCAACGACACATCCAGATTTGCTTGAGCTCATAGCGGAGTTGAATGATTTTTTCAATGAAGAATGGGGTACAGAGATTGCTAAAGGGTATCAAAATCATCATAACCTCAATGAAATGGCGTGTGCAGTTGTAGCGTATGAGGATCAAGTTGCGATCGGGTGTGGCTGTTGGAAACGTTTAGATGGACAAATACCAGAAATAAAACGGATGTATGTCAAACCAACAAGTCGTGGCAATGGAGCAGCAGGAAAAATTATGCAAGCGTTAGAACGTGATATGTTAGAAAAAGGCTATCAACAAGCTGTGTTAGAAACGGGTAAGGAAATGGTAGGTGCTATTGGCTTCTATGAAAGCCAAGGCTATCAGATCATCCCAAATTATGGCGAGTTTATTGGAGATGAATTGTGTATTTGTATGAAAAAAGAGAGTCTGTGACATAACTCTACGAGTTATCTCTCAGACTCAAGGAATTCGTATAAACGGTGGGAGCAGAAGCAATTCCTTCTTATTTCTCCCGATTAAACACTCCTGTCTCAACCTCTTTTTATGAAGAGGATTAATTTATAAGATACAGGAGCTGTTCATAGTTTTGGGATTGTATAGGTAATAGACTCCAAATCACAAATAATAAACAGAATAAGATCATGGATGAGGTAAACCATTTATATTGGGTGAGTAAGGCAATATATTCGCGAATGAGTGCAGTCGGAAGAAAATATAAAGCAGTTGGGGCACCGATTCCTTCTGCCTTTAAATGAGCTTTTCTTGCGTATAAAGCCCCTCTCAGCACATGATAATTATTTGTTGAGAATAAAATGGTAGGTTCATAGTCTGTATTTTTCCAGTCTTCAAAAATAATTTTTTTAGAAAAGGTCATATTTTCAAGGGTGGTTGTTGATCGATCTTCTACTAAAATTTGATTATTTGGGATTTGCTGCGATAGTAAGTATTTTTTCATAGCAAAAGCCTCTGATACAGGTTCGTCTACACCTTGTCCACCACTAACAACAATTTTTGCATGTGGGTTTTTATAGTAATATTCGATTGCTTTATCTAATCTACTCTTAAGCAATGGAGGAACTTCCTCACTCCTGATACCAGAACCTAAAGTAATGATATAATCAACCTTTTTGTTGATGGGAATCATTTGGTACATCCATGAATAAAATAAATAGCAAGTAAAGAGAAAAGAAAAAAGTAAATCACTTAATAGCGCAAAAATCAAAATTGAAAACAACCACACAGGAATTTTACTAGCTCCTACAGACAATAAATAGAAAAAAGCAGGCACAGCAATAAGTAGATTGATTCCTACTAATGCGGAAAGCTTTGCGGTAACGCTACGACCTTCTTTGGTTTGCATCGTATGTGTATTAATAACAAAAAAGACGCAAACACCCAAAAATAGCAATGGAAATAAGGCATAAACAATAACGATGACTAACGTGGAACTGTTGGAAGAAATTTCCCCTAGCTTTAACAAACCGAGTAATAATAAAGTTAATGTAAGGAACAAACCACCAAAAGCAAAAATCATCCCACCAACAAAGCTGCGCCGTTCTTTTAGTAAAATAAGTATACCAATAATAATGAAAATAATGGGGACAAAGACCACTTGCATTATATCAAACTCTCCTTCTCCAAATAAATAGGATGAGGTTGAGACAGAAGTGTTTAACGCCGAGAAATAAGAAGGAGTTGCTTCTACTCATACCGTTTATTCGGATTCCTTTAGGTTGATATGTAACTCTATGAGTTACATATCAACCTCATCTTTTATAAAATTTTTGTAAAAGTAGGAGTTGATAGTAAATAATTATGCCCTACTCTCATTATATAGTTGCTTTATTTCCAACTTATTATAATTGATTAAGGCCTTTGATGCATCTGTTTTGACTTTTAAGATCCCTAAAGAAATAGGTGAAGCAGTAAATTCATTGTATTGATGGTCTGGAAGGATAAATACACTTTTGACGTAAGCGGTAGTCTCGCCTAGAGTTGCATGCTCATAAATCTTAGAAGAAAATGTTTTATCAGCCTCATCGTTTATCAAAGGTGCTTGATCTTTTGAAAATAGCGTAGCTTCGTTTTCTGAAATCTGTTTGATTGCGTCAAATTTATAATTATCTTTTGAACCACTCACTTTTTGGAAGCCACTAAAAGGCAATACTTTTTGTGCATCAGTAGCTTTTAAAACAAGAGTTTTTGATTGTTCAACCCATTTCCCATTAAGGACGATTGATTTCTCGATATCCTTTTTTTGTGTGCTGAGCGCATCTGTTATTTTTTTTTCGTCTTTGTCCAAAACAATTATTCCGTATACTGGCTTATGTCGAACATTATTATAGACAAAGAGTGCTCCTACAGATAGTACAATTAAACTTAAAATAGAAATTAAAATCTTTTTTAACATGAAAAATCTCCTTTTATCATTATTTAATGCTAGTATATAAAAAAAAGGAATGAAAGAAAATCGATTAATGCATTCAAAAACGAACAATAATGAAAGACGATAGAAAGATTTAGGCAAGAAGAGACTAAAAATTACATTTAGAACTTGCATTTAAACTAAAGCTATCTATACTATTTATGAGATGTTTACGTTTAATTTAGGAGGAATAGGCATGGAAGAAAAAAATTTCAGTATAACATTGCCGAAAAAAATAGTAGAAGAATTTGATTTAGAGGATGAAACTGAAGTTACTTTAAGCATCAAAGACCAAAAAATAGTGATCGAACCAAAAAAGAAAGCAGCTGGGAATCAGACACTTTCTTTAAGATGGTTTTTGATTCCGACTACCATTATTAGCCTACTGTTTTTAGGATACTTATTTTATACTGGTAAAAATCAAATTGCTTTGGTAGGAGCCTATTCGATTGCCAATTTTGTGCTTTCTTTTGGTGTCTTAAGTGGCGTCTTTAGTTTTTTGCTCTTTTTTATCAAAGGGAAACGCAATCAAGTCACAACAAAATCAAAAGATATCTATTGGCGCAACTTTCCGACAATCTTATTGTCATTTATTATTATCTTAGTTTTTTCATTACTTGTTTTTTTTAAAGTGATTGGTTTAGTCTTTATTGGTGCAACGTTTGATCGCTATACGGCGACCTTGTTATTTTTTGTGTTTGTGGCGCTAGTCAATTATTTTATGATTTATTCAGCATTATCGATCACACCAGCGAAACTAACGAATTTATTAATTTTTGTCATTATTGGCGGTGTCTTACTTGCTATGATCACCAATAAAGATTACCAGTGGTGGCAATTTAACTTTAGTTTTTTAGGAACGATCGAGGCAAAAAGTAGTTGGCAGTTCAATGTCACCCTAATGTTTTCTTCTTTATTGATGGTAGCGTTGATCGATGGCTTATTTGTCGAGTTACAAAAAGCGATTCCGCATAGTCGCCGTTTGACTATTTTGCGTATTCTTTTAACGTTAACTGCATTAGATCTTGGTGCTGTAGGACTATTCCCTTATACCGAAACAGGCCCTTTCCAAGGTGTTCATAATCAAGTTGCGGGTTATTTAGTTTATTTGATCGTGATTTTGATTGTGGGAATCAAGTGGTTATTACCCAATGTTACAAAAGAATTTTTGTCGATTTCTTATATGATCGCAGCGACATTAGTGACCGTTGTCGTATTATTCCAATGGACAAGCTATCTTTCATTGACAGCATTTGAATTACTGTCCTTTATGCTGGCGTTCAGTTGGATCGTCCTCTTACTTCAAAACCTCCAGAAAATGACGCAAAATATCAATAATACGTTTCAAGTCAAGGTTGAACTTGATGCTGAAAAACAAATGACAGATGATTAAGTCTATCTTCTGAGAAAAATAAACGAAAAAAGGTCAGAATGAAGCCGCTTGGTTTCGCTCTGATCTTTTTTGTACAAACAATACCTATTGATCCAAATAACGAGACATCAGTTCCATATGGTGCATAACAGCGGCTTTTCTCATAACGCCTATTCCAGGGAATTTATCTTTAGAAACAGCATGAAGGAGTAATTCGAGCCCTAACGTTAGATTTTCGCCGCATAATTTACTTGTCCACGGTTGTACTTCATTCATCACTTCTATAAATTTATCTTTTTGAGTGGGTGCTTCTTCACTTGAAAGGAAATGATGGATGCGCAAATGCTCATTTTCAAAATAAACAAGATGCAAGCTCAATCGTTTTGAAGGATAGCTACGTTCATAATAAATACGACTATCAATAGAGAAATCACTGAATCCAACAAAGCCGCTCTTGTGAAAAGTCAAGTGGGTATCTGAGAAGAATTCATCAGGACATTCTTGATAAAAGTTGGCTTTTGGCAATCTAGTGAAAGGATCTTGGGAAATGATTTTTTCACCTTTGACCTTTTGCAACAAACGGAATTCTTTAGAGAGTAGGACCTTTGTTTGATTCGCTTGCCAATCACTTTGTAAAGCAGGGGTTGCGTTGTTGATCACAAATAATTGTGGTTCTTGATTCAGTGTTTCAATCGGTTGCTCTACGATCATGGCTTTGTCTAATGATAAGGCATCTAGATAAAGGATGCCTTCTTTTGTCAGAAAATCACCCGCTTGAGGATTTTGAATGAGGTAAAAAGCCTGATGTTCCCTTTGAGCTAATGTGATAAATTTTTTCAAGGCCGTAGAATTTTTAACCGGTTCAATGATCGGCAAAACATGAGTGGATAGTCTATGTGCTTCAATTAATGCTGTCAAAGCAAGCAAATCAAACTGCTTGCCCCGAAAATAGGGATAATACATTAGCTTTCCTCCAAAAGACGCTGTTCCAATGCAAAATAAGCCTCACGCGTTGCGTCCAATTCACTTTTTAAAGCTTCGACTGCTTGGTCACAAATTTCTTCGACAAAGCGATCATAAAAGTTTACCCCACCGCCAAATAAATCATAATCTGGTTGTCTTTTCTTTAATTCTTTATAAAGCTGGTCGGTTGAAAAGACGCGTAAGCCACGTGCTGTTTGTTTCGCTTTACCGACTTCGCGTGCCTGAGCTGAGATCAAACGAAAAAGCAATTCTTGCTCGTTGACCAAAAGGTCTTGCTTTTGAGGTTTCTTATTTATTGTAAAATAGCCAGGCAGCATTTGATCTTCTGTAGAAAGATATTGGTGGTAAACCATAACGCCAATATGACTTGGGATTTCTTCTCTAATTTTTTCAAAGAGTGCTTCAGGTAACACAAAGTAATTATAATGACCAATAAACGAAAGTTTTGCTTTTGAGCGGAAATCGGCTTTACTGACTTTTAATTCGTAACAGCGCCACTCAAATTGCTTCTCGGCGTTCAGACGGCAACTCAACGTATCTACAATACCTTGTTCATCAGGCATAGTCACTTCTTCTACTACCACATCTCCATTTTCTCGACAGTAATAATAAAGGACCTCTTCCATTTGGATCGTTAATGACGTTTTCATATCTAGCTCCTTTTTGCTTTTATTCTACTATAAAACGTATGTTCGTAAAAATAAAGTGTTTTTTGACGTTATCATAAAATTAGTTCAATACTTTTTGGATGAGGAATAATCATTAATAAATTGAGTTATTTCCATAAAAAAAATATATCTATTTGGTGGTTTTAAAAGAATTCTTTTATAAATTATTCGATTTTAATAAGATTTATTATCGTGCTTTTTACAGAAATAAGTACACATATATTGATGAAATAGCTTCTATATAGTAAATATAACAATAGGTATGTTTTTATTTTTTATTAAACTATAAAAAAATAATCATAATAAAGTTTGAAAAAGTATATGATAGAATTATATAAAATTATTAAAATGAAGGAGTTTGTTCATGAAAAAAAGAAAATTACATATATTGATGCTTACAGTCTTACTCACTCAGAGTTTTGGTTCAACTGTAAGTGTTTTCGCGACGACTAACAACATAGATGGGAATGAACAGTCGGCTGATGCATCAACATCGTTAGGGCCAGAAACTAATTTATCTAGTGAAGAGATAGAATTGTCAACTGAGAATCAGCAGGCACAATCGAGTGAAATGACTAGAGAAGCAACTGATGATGTTTCAACTGAAACAACCGAACAGTCAACCACTGCAAGTCTAACTCTTTCAGAGCTGAAAAAAGTCCAACCAAACGCACTGATTGAAGATGAGCTTCTAACAAAGATGACGCTTATGAGTATGGATGGTACTGAATATAGTCAGACTGATGTAAATCGAGTCTTGAATACAACACCGGTAACAGCAAAGCTAAATTTTGTGATCGAAGACAAAGATTATGCGCCAGGTTCAACCTACACAGTAAGCTTGCCTGATCATTTAGGGTACTCAGATGTCAGTGGTGAGGTAGCCAATGTTGGGGCAAGCTGGTCAGTTGATGCAACGAGTAAAACATTGACGATCACTTTTAACCAGCGTATTACTGAAACAGAGTTCAACCTAGAGTTGAAAAGCTATGTATTCACAGATGCACAACCACTAGTAACAATCAACACGCCAGGGCAAACAGCAAACAAATATCACTTTGATTTATATGAAGAGGTTGCCCCTATCAAGTATGAAGAAACGACCAATACTTATGGTCTCAAAGGTACTATCTATTATAATTTGGATAGAGCATTGTCAGGTAGTCAGACAGTAGAGTTAGTGCTATTAGATGCGCCAGAAGCAAAATTTTATACTACATCCAATGAACAGATTGGTGTCTTTTCGTATGATGTAGATATCAATGGAAACGTGATCCAAGCTTCAAAACAACCATTAGAAAAGGACAAAGAGTACACTATTAGTGAAGACACTACCTATCGAGCAGCAATCACAATCACAAATATGGACAAACAAAAGGCGTACGCTTTAGCGGTTGATCGAACATTAGGCTTGGAGAGTGTTTCAAATTATTCCTATAGCTTTTACAATCAATACCCTACGACAAAATTAGGGTCAGTCAGTTTAAATAGAACAACCGCACCATATGGTGGTCTTGAATTTACAGCAAAAACAAGTAAAGACCAAAAATCTTTAAAAGAAGCAAGTTTAGGCTGGTTTCAAAGTGCCAATTTCCAAGAAAAAGGAAATTATTATGTCAATGTTTACAATATCCCTACACTAACTAAATCAGGACAGAAAATAGTTTTAGAAAATAAAAATGGTCAAGCAATTTCTGATTATAAAATTTCAGCCACAGATGTGGAATACAGGTCGGTTCCACTTACTGATTTTTTTGATGTGCGTAAAGAAAATAATAAACTAATTTTAACAGCAACCAAAGATAGCGTGTTAAGAATCAATGTAGACAAACTGCTCATCCCATTTGATCAAAAAGATATTGATATAACTGTGAGTACACCTGTTGTCAGTGGCGGTAAAGAGATGATGCTCGTATCTGATCAATACCTTCAGCCAATTTCGATCATTAATCCCAATAATGTAGAAACCGCATGGGGCAATTATGATCGGAACGGTGCCTATTTTGGTGACACAACAATCGCGATAGAAGGGAGTACTGAAAATCCAGTAAAGAATGCAACAATCAAAATCGAGCATCCAAATTACTTGCAATTGAGAGCGCCTAAAGGAGAATATGATTATTACAAGTTAGCTAAAGATTACACTATAACAGCAGTCGAAGGCGGTTCGCTGATAAAATTTACAACCCCGGTCGTTCATTCGTTTAATTTAGATCTAGGTTTCAATTATGTGCCGGATAGCTTAGAAAAAAGTAAAAGTATTCCAATAGACACACTGCCAGTTACATTAAGTGCTGATGACTATGAGACGGTTGACACAACCGTTAGAACTGGACGCAAAATGTATTCAGAACGCACACTACAAGCTAGCAAAAATCAATTTTTAGTAAATGCTCGAAATGATTCGTTTGATGACTTGAATATAACAACTAAAATACCTGCGGGGATTGACGTAGTTTTTGATATTTATGATGTGTCAAATGACCAAGTAGATTCGATTTACCCCCAATATTGGGATCGAGGTCAATATTTTGATAAACCACTAGCCCCAACCAGTGCAGCTTATCCAAAAATTAAATTCGATGAAGCTACCAACAGTTATCAATTTGATTTCGGTAAAACAAACAAACGGTACATTATTGAATATAAATATGCTAATGGTTGGATCGACACTAAAACGATCAATGTCACTGGAAGTGCTGCTGAACCATTATATGGCGATCAGCTAATGTCAGCGTCAGTATCAGTAAATAATGAAGGCGCAGAGATCTTATCTGCCAATCAAACAAGTCATGAGTCATTAAAAAATGTAACTACAAATGAAGTGAAGACAAAGAATATCAATAGCGGAACAAGAAAGGTCAAAAATCCGACCTTTGAGATTAAGACACAAGGAACAACCAATGCTGGTATTGATTTAAATTCGATTACGATAGAAAATGTTCCAAAAGACGCATACACTGTTAAACAAACTACAATGGGTGCTCAAATCATTTTCGAGGACTATACATTAACCGAAAATATCACAATCACCTATAATACAGTGTCCAAAAATGCTGGACAGATTTTTACAGAAACTATCATTAGTGCGGATAATTTAGATCAAATGACAGAAACTCGTCGAACGGTCAACACAACACCTCTTGTGTTGCGATTCTCTGATGGCGATGCAGAAGGAGTCGTTTATTTGGCTCAAGCGCAATTTCACACGTATAATGAAAAAGATCAAACCATCAATGTTCCAAATGTCTCATTTGAACTAGTCGATATTGTGACAAATAATCGAACGGAGTTTACGACCGATCAAGACGGGAAATATAACGTCGATGCAATCATGTCAGGAGAATATACCTTAAGAGTGACCGATATTCCATCAGAGTATACGATTGCTGAGGACTATATCAACGGCAAAACAATCAAATTGAAGAAAGAGTCGAATTTAATCGAAATTCCGCTCAAAGAAAAAGTAAATCAAACGAGTATCACCGCAAAAGATTCAACGATTTATGTCGGAACCAACTGGCAACCAGAAGACAACTTCACAGGTGCAACGGATAAAGATGGAAACCCAGTGATGTTTGATCAAATTACGGTAAGTGGAACGGTAGATACCACAAAAGTCGGTGATTATGAGATCACGTATCAGAATCAAGGAAAAGAAGCAAAAGCAACAGTTTCAGTCGTTGCCAATCAGGAGACCTTAGTCGTCAAAGATTCAACGATCTATGTGGGGGATTCATGGCAAGCGGTCGATAATTTTGTGTCAGCGACAGATGAAGATGGGAAAATCAGCTCGTTTGAAAACGTAACAGTTTCGGGAACAGTAGATACCACGAAAGTTGGAGCGTATAATGTAACCTATCACTTCGGTGGCCAAACTGAAGTGGCTAAAGTGACTGTTTTAGCAGATCAAACAACAATCAGCGGCAAAGACTCAACGATTTCTGTAGGGACTAATTGGCAACCAGTCGATAATTTTGTTAAAGCAACAGACAAAAAAGGCAACCCTGTTGCCTTTGACCAAGTTACGGTAACAGGAACTGTTGATACCAGTAAAGTTGGTGATTATGACGTCACTTACGAAAATCAAGGGCAAAAAGCTCAGGTAACAGTTCATGTTGTTGCTACACAAGCAACGCTGGCTGTTAGAGATTCTAGTATCTATGTGGGAGATACGTGGGAAGCGGTCGATAATTTTGTCTCAGCGACAGATAAAACAGGCAAAACTATTCCAATTCAAGATCTCAATGTAACAGGAACGGTAGATACCACAAAAACTGGCGTCTATGAAGTTGTTTATGGTACAGAAGCCTTAACACAAACAGCTAAGATCACGGTAAAAGCGGATCAATCAACATTAGTTGTAAAAGATTCCACCATTTACGTAGGAGATGATTGGAAGAGTGCTGACAACTTTGTATCCGCAACGGATCGTGACGGTAAGGCGATTGCATTTGAAGAAGTAGAAGTGACAGGAAACGTTAAAACCAAAGAAAAAGGGGAGCAACAAGTATCTTACGCTGTCCAAACAGCTCAAAAATCTGAACCAAGTAAAGCGAAACAAGCAGCAAAGGCTGACAAAAAACTTGCAGCTACTGCAACAATCACAGTCCTTGAAAAGAATGCACCTAAACAAAATACAACAAACAAGGATCAAACCCATAGTGCTAAACCAGACAAACAAGGAAATTACCCAAAAACAGGTGAAAAAAGTAACTATTCTATCCGTTTGCTTGGATTGTTAGCCATTGCGGTCACCATTGTTAGTGTGATCCGACTAAGAAAACGAAGAACAGATTAGCTGATCGATAAGGAGGATTGAGGCTGGGTCAAAAGTAGAGAGTAAATTACTTTTGGCTTAGGCCTCTATTCAATTCTATCAGCACTTAGGAGGCATCAAAATAAATGACGAACAAACCTTTGATAGTAGGAACAGCATTACTGTTTTCATCGGCACTTCTTCTTCATTTCGACCCAGTTTATGGAGAAGAAATAACAACTCCTGGAAAATACAAAATGACCTATGAAGTAGATGGAAAAGTCGAAACTGCTACGATTGAAGTCAAAGAAAACCAGACAGAGCTGCTATTAAAAGACAGTATCATCAGGCAAAATGCAAAATGGTCACCAGTAGATAATATTGTTTCATTGAAAGATAAGGATGGCGGACCATTAGCATTGAAAGACGTAACAATCAAAAATAATGTGAATACTCAAGAACCTGGGGTTTATTTTGTCAAGTTTTCATATGAAAACTATGTTTCTACCGCTAAAGTATCAGTCAATCAGTTTACTAGTTCTGATCATAAAAACAGCGTAATGAATCGTTATTCCCCAAATGACGCTCAAACAAGAATCATGTTAAATGATGAATTGCTAAATGATGGAGCGAAACAAATACAAAACATAAATACTTCCGGAGGAGGGACTCAGCTGGGTTCTACAAGTTTTGGAAATATGTTGGGTTTCCTGTCAGGAACACTACTGTATGGAACAAGGAGAGTATAAATGGATTTCTTGTTATTAGATGAACGAGCAAATTTGAAACTGTCAATCATCCGAAAATTGGAGCAGCAATTTTCGTTTTCGGAACGCAAAGATGTTTTATGTGAAGAATTGAATATCTCTCAGTACCTTTTAGAGCATAGCATTCTGGAAATAAATGAAGATTTGAAAAGATTTGAATTGATTGAGCGTATCGAATTGATTGAGCAAAGTAATGAAATCGTTCTTTTCCAAGACGCTCAAGTTTCATCAAGTGTCGTTGAGGAAAAATATTTAAAGTTCTCTCTAGAATTTACATTATTGCGAACGATATTTTTCAATCAATTTACTTCAATCAAAAAATACGGAGAAAAACAGGGGATGAGCCGGACCGTTGTATACAAAATTATTGATAGGATCCGTAAAGAGTTAGCACAGTATGATATAAAATTGTCGAAAAAATGTCAATTAGTGGGAAATGAGATGAAGATTCGTCAATATTTTAATATGCTCTTATATCGAATTTATAAAGATTCAGATGAATTATACAACCAATCAGATATCTTATCAGTTAATGAATTACTAGCGACTATTAAACCTTATTGTGAAGAAATAAACACGTTTTATCTCTTCAAACATTATTTATTTGTTTTTTTAGAAAGAGTAAGGAGAACCCCAAATTACTTTTTACCAAATGATTTTCAGACAGCTGATTTTGCCAAAGAAAACGGCATATATCAAGCAATTGCTCAATGGAGTAATCAAACATTGAATGGAACGAATCGTGAAATAGAAGCTGAAGTAAAAGGGATTCTTAGCCAGTTGTCAGTGTATCGAATTGAATTTTGTAACCTTGAAAATAAGGGAGTTCAAACCTATCAAATGCAGTTAAAGCAGAAATTTCTTAGGTACCCACAGCTAAAACTAGCAGGAGCTGAATTTTGTAACGATGTGAACTGGGTGATTTATCAGCATCTTTTTATTTCACCGTTGATAGATATCACGTTACGAGTGATGGATTTAGAATTTTTCCATGAGCGCTATCCAATCATATTTGACATTTGCCATACATTTATTTGTCAATTGAAAGAGGAAGAATTTAGATATAGTAAAAAATCGCTTTTTCTTAATTTACTACTCGTTCTTTCTCAACAATATGATAAAGAAAGCGAGACAAATACAATTAATATTCATGTAAGTTTCACACAAGGAGAAAAATATAATCAATTCATCCAAGCTCAAATTCAAATTTTTGATTCTTTTAGCATAAATTTCCAGCCGGTTGTACGCCCAGATACGGATCTAATTATCTCAGACTATCATCTCAAAACAACTTTTTCAGCGCGAACACTGATCTGGCTGGCTCCTCCTAGAGCAAGTGATTGGCGTAATTTTGGCAATGAAATCGTACAAGTCAATAGGAATTTACAATTGAATAAAAAACGAATATAGCATGACTAATTAAGTGAGCGAGAAAAAATTTATCGTATTTTTTCTCGCTCACTTTGTCTATATAAATAGGGATTTAGAAAATGATTCGATCCACGATTTCAGATATAATCGTTGTTACCAAAGCGTATAAATTACCATGGGTTTTGAATTTTTTAGTTGTTTTTTCTTGGTTCATTGTATGCCTCCTTTAGTTATACCTTAATAATAGAATAATCTGGAAAAAAGGAACATCGATAAAGTGTGTTTTTCAATGACATTTTTGAAATATAAAAAACTTGAATAAGTTGGATGGAAGCGAGTAGTTCAAATACGTAATAAAGGAAATAAAAATGCTGCTGATAATCATTCTCAATTGGATTTCCATGTGCTATACTGAACAAGATGACACTAATTATATTATCAAAATGAGCAAGATGCTCTTGAGACATACCAAGAAATACTGCGAAGATCTTTGGAGGAAAATAATATCTAAACGAGGCAAAAAAACGCACAACTGTTTTTTTTATTTTTCTATGCGTTTGATCAAGCCTGCTTCACTTTTAAAATAGGAGGGGAATTAATTGAGGCAAAAAAATTCTGGGCCTATTATTCTGGAGGAAATTCGTTTAATGGAAGTCATGATCAAAGTTTACTATCATCAGCAAGATGATCCGTTGATACCAGAAGATAGAATGTTGACCTATGCAAGAACACGATTGGAGTTTTGTCAGTTTGGGGAACAAAAAACGACTTGTCAAAAATGTCCAGTTCATTGTTATCAACCTAAATATCGAGAACAAATGAAAAAAATTATGCGTTATTCAGGACCACGAATGTTGTTTAAACATCCAATCTTAACGTTTAAACATGCCTATCGAGGATTGACAAGGAGTGTGAAAGAATGAAAAAACAGTTATTTATTTTATTAGGATCATTGATGTTTGGATTGGGAACATTGGGAATCTTTCTACCGTTTTTACCGACGGCTGTTTTTTATTTATTGACTGGATTTTTCTGGATAAGAAGTTCGGATAAGTTATATCAAAAATATGTTGGTTGTTAGGCAAAACAGTGAACACAACGACGTTACTTGTTGGCGTAACCGTGATTCCTATTGTTTTTGCTGCATTTGGAATTGCTTAATAGAGTATAGTTTGACCTAATGAAGCTTTAGTAGAGACAAGATCAGTTCAATTGAATTTGACTATTTTTTTTCAAAATGGTAGAGTAACACCTGAGGAAGGTGTTTCAAATGTACGTATTATATATTTCAACTCTTAGCTCCCTACAACTTATTTTTGATGAAGTGTTGTATGGAGCTTAATCGAAAAGCTATTGAGCTTTTCATATTCATCAGTAAATTTAGTCTATTAAGAAAATAGCATCTTTTTGCTATGTTTTTAGTCTGCTCATTTACTGAAGAATATATAGATTAAAAGGCCCTAGACATTTTGTCTATGGGTCTTTTTTGTATGTTCTTTAGTAAAAATCAGTGAAAGTACATGAAAGAGGAAAATAAAATGGAATTATTACAAGTTAAAGGTTTAACCTATGCAGTACCAGATAAACAGCTTTACGAAGACAGTTCATTCACGCTTCGCAGTAACGAGCATATGGGGATCGTTGGTAAAAACGGCGCAGGAAAAAGTACATTGCTGAAGATGCTTTTAGGAACTGTATTACCCGATGATGGTGTGATTATTTGGAACCCAACAGCTACATTAGGGTATTTAGACCAATATGTAGACATGGATCAATCACAAACAATCAACGAGTTTTTAACATCCGCTTATCAAGAATTATTTGATACAGAAAAAGAAATGCTCAAGCTTTATGAGAGGTATGGTGAAACTGGCGATGACCAGCTTTTAAGTAGAGCAGCAACGTATCAAGAGCAATTAGAAATCAAAGGCTTTTATCAAGTCGAAAATGATATCAGTAAAGCCATCACAGGGCTGGGGATCAGTGATGCTGAGCAAACGCTAGAGACCTTAAATCGGGGAGATCAGATCAAGGTTATTTTAGCTAAACTTTTATTAGAAAAACCCTCTGTTTTGATATTAGATGAACCGACGAACTATTTAGATCAAGAACACATCGAATGGTTGACCGATTATCTGAATGCGTTTGAAAATGCGTTTATCATCGTTTCCCATGATACTGAATTTTTAAGTAATATTGCCACCTGCATCTGTGACATCGATTTTGGCACGATCAAAAAATATCATAGTAACCATACTGAGTTTTTAAAACAAAAAGCTCATTTAGCGGAAGCCTATCAGAGTCAATTTGAGGCGCAACAGCGAAAAATCAAAGAAACCGAAGCTTTTATTCAAAAAAATATTGCCGGCATCAAAACGAAAATGGCTCAAGGACGCAGAAAGCACTTAGAAAAGATGGATCGACTGAAAGAGCCTGAAAAGAAAGTCAAATCGAATTTTTCATTTAAGCTAATGTCACAAAGCTCACCAAACGTATTGACGATAGAGGAACTGACTGTAGGCCATAAAGAACGATTACTTACAGTGCGTGATTTCCAACTAAAAAAAGGAGAAAAAATTGTGATTACTGGTGCCGATGGATTAGGAAAATCGACGCTAGTAAAAACACTTCTTTCGATGGTACCAGCCATTTCTGGGAAAAGTCAGTTTTCTCCTCAAGTCGCTGTGGGCTATCATTCACAAGAAATCGAGTGGGAAAATACAGAGTGGACGCCAATCGAAGCTTTAGCAAATATATATACAAGACTGACCTATGAAGATGTTCGCCGCGAATTAGCAAAATGTGGATTAAAGCGAGAAATTGCTTCAAAAAATCTTTATATGCTAAGTGGTGGGGAACAATCAAAGGTCAAGTTGTGTGATTTAACAATGCAGCCAAGTAATTTATTGATCTTGGATGAGCCGACCAATCATTTAGATGTAGATTCAAGAAAAGCTCTTCAAGATGCCCTAAAAGCGTTTAGAGGCAGTGTCTTATTGATTTCAAATGATGAACAGTTTTATACAAGTATCGCAGATCATGTTTACACAATTGCAGATAAACAGATGATGAAAGAGTGAGGTAAATCCCGATGACTTTTTCAATCTATCAAGAATGTGATTTTTACCAACTTTCATCAGTAGCGCAAACACGTCAAGCAGAGTCAGAGTATCCATTAGCTGAGCGAATCTTGATCATCGGCAGTGGGGTTTTAGAATGTACACTCGCAATTGATTTAGCACGAGAAGGCAAGGAAGTCACAATTTTAGAATATTCAGATGAAATCCTTAAAGATTGTTTCGCTACATCGAAAAGAACGGAGCTTATGCGCCAATTAGAAAAATTAGTAGTTATGATTTTTTTAGAAAACGCCTGTATTAAAGTTGAAAATAATCTGGTTTGTCTGCGGAATGAAGAAGGATTCGAAAGTTTTTTAACGATTGATCAGCTTATTGTTCGCAAAAAACTATGAATATTCTTAAATTCGTTTATAGTTAGATAAACAGAGGAATGATCAAAGGAGAATGAATATGTTTATAACGATAGACGAAGCAGATTTTCAGCAAGTGGTAGAAACATGGAATCAAGGATTTAGTGACTATCTTGTACCGGTCCATGTGGATAAAGAAGCATTAGAACAAAGAATCCAGTCATTAAAATTATCAAAACAGCTTTCGGCGGTCTTTTCCATTGATGGTGAATTTGCTGGAATCATTCTTTTGGGCATACAAACATTTCAACAAACCAAAGTGATGTGGGTTGGGGGAATGGCAGTCGTTCCAAAATATCGCAGAAATAAAGTTGCGTCTCAATTGATTGATTATGCAGAACACTTAGCTAAAGAAAATGCTTGTGATCGTTTGATGCTTGAAGTGATCGCCACAAATGAACGGGCAAAAAAACTATACGAGTTAAAAGGATTTCAGGTTGTAAACGAGTTAGCAGTCGGCTCGCTTAACTTACCTGCTATAAGTAAGGAGAAAAAAACGATTACTTTTAAATCAGTAACACCAAATGAATTATCATTGACTGAACATCCATGGACCCCTTGGCAGAATCGTTTTATTTTTTCAGATAAAAATTACAATATTTACCAAGATGGGATAAGGCTTGGCTCCATCAGTTTTAATGTTACAGAAGATGGCTCCAGCAATATATTAATTCTTACGCAATTCTATTTACTAGAACGAATAGATTGTTCAGTGGTCACAGCAATTTTATTTCGCTTAAAAGAACAAGAACAAGCTACAATGGTTAAATTGACTAATTTCGATCAGGCTTTACCTGAATATCAAGAGTTAGAAAAAATCGGGATCACACTCCAGCTTACACAGTTTCAGATGACTAAAGAGATAAATAATGGAGTCGCAAATAGCTATTGTGACTAATAAACGATCTCTGTGACCTTCGCTAAATTTGACGTGGGTTACAGAGATCTTTTTTTAGAAAATGAGTATCAAACCGCGAATAAATCGCAAAGCAACGCACCGTTGCACTATCTAATATTGTATAATAAAGCAACGCAACGTATTGATGCACTAAAAACAATAGACGTTCAGATTGGAGTGGCTTATAGTGACTGTAGAAATTGGTACACAAATAAAAAAATTCCGTCAAGAACAACAAGTCTCACAACAGGAATTAGCAGACCACTTGAACATTTCACGTCAAACGATTTCAAAATGGGAGCTAGGAAAAAGTCTGCCAGATTTGGAAAATGTTATACGGCTCGCTGAATATTTCAATATCAGCGTAGATGTTTTGTTGGGGCGAAAAAAACCTGGCTTTTTTCGGAGCTTGTTTGACGGTACAGAAAGAAGGCAAAATCATATGGACCAACACAAGGATGAAAACAACAAGGCAGCATTTTACAGCGCCTATGCTACAGACATCAAACCATTATTTTTAGAAAAACAACGTGTGAATACATTTATAAGAATTGAAGAAGCAATTTTTCCGCAAGCAACATTTTCAAAAATGATGGGGTATGCGAATTGTTTGTGCAGCTTTAGTGCAGATCAAGTGCGGATTGATCAAATCGGTAAATTTAAAGTGGCGATAAATATTCCTGTAGAACAACGAATAGCACAATTTTCATTATCCGATATTATAGAAATAAAGCTTCAATTTGGTAAATATTTTCGGAATGTCGGCGGTAATTTTGTAACCTTGATCGATATTGTAACTAAAGATCAAACGTATTATTTTTGGGTGGAATCGTTGAAAATTGCCTATGTAATTTGGCATCATGAGGCTTTTTCAGTGTTAAATATCCAAATAGATCAGGCGTTTCAAAAATTGTTAGAGCGAACAAGTGAAGAGGAAGTAGCGATGGCAATTCGTGAAAAGGCTGAAGACATTCCCTTATTTTATGCCAATAAATCATTCTAAGCTGTAAAAGAAAAAGGAAGTTGGGAATCAAACTAACTTTCTTTTTTGTTATCTAATAGTCGAAATTCATATGTAAATAAAGATACGTTATCTCCTTGTAGACTTAATCTACAATTCGGATTAAAGATTATTATAAGCTAAAATACTCCTTGACGCATTATACTATGTAATGTATAGTAATGTGTGTCAGGAGGTATAATATGGATTCGCAATTAAAAAAAGGATTATTAGAATATTGTATTTTAGCTGTTTTAAAGAAATCTGATTCCTATGGGTATCAAATAATCAAAGATTTATCCAGTGTGATAACAATTTCCGAATCAACATTATATCCGATCTTAAAACGCTTGGAGACAAAAGAAGAGCTAGAAACTTATTCATTGGAACATAATAGTCGATTAAGAAAATATTACAGAATAACAGATACAGGTAGGGAAAAAATAAAGTCCTTTATCCAAGAATGGGATGAAGTAATGAAGGTGTATCATTTTATTGAAATGGGGGAGCAAAATGACTAAACAAGAATTTTTATATCAATTAAATGAAGGTTTAATTCGCTTAAATGAAAGTGAAAAGGAGCAATTCATCCACTATTATGATGAGTTGATCGAAGATTATGTAGAAGATGGCGCTAGTGAAGAGGAAGCGGTAAAAAAATTAGGGAAACCAGCCCAGGTAGCAAGTAAAATTCTAGAAGAGGCATTTGAAGAAGGGAATATCCAACCTAAAAAATCAATCAATCCGCTACTCGTTGTGCTATTGATTCTGGGTTTTCCATTGTGGGGAAGTCTATTACTAGCCCTAATTCTTCTCATTTTAGCTGGGTATATTGTTATTTGGTGTTTACCTTTTTCAACAGGTATTTTTGCAGTAACTGGATTAGCAGCTTCCCTATTCAGTGTATTGTTTAGCTTTTTTACATTACAAGATGGTATTAGTATTGCTGTTACACAGCTAGGTGTGGGGATCTTTGTGCTAGGTCTATCGATACTTAGCGGTTTGTTGACCATCAGTATGAGCCGTTACTTCATTAAAACGTCAAACTATTTTTCGAGCAAAATCATTCGCTTAATCCGCGTTAAGGAGTTGTTATTATGATGGGGAAAAAAATGTTTTTTAAAATAGGTGTTGGCTTGACAGTTATTGGATTAGTCATTACTTTGATAGGTTTCTCAATGACCGGATGGCAGCTTGATAAATATCAAGAAGCACCGCGTTCATGGTATCGAACCGTTTATTTTAATTAAACTAGCTAGAAACATTTGACAGGAAACAATTCTGACAATGTTTCTATTTTTATAAGGAAAAGAAGAATACGATCAAGTGATTAGCTGATATTTATGAAATGATGGGACAAAAATCAGCCTTAATACCGATAAAATTTAAAATAAGCTTTGTTATAATTTAAATTAAGAGAAACAATCCAGTAGTATTTATTGGTATGGAGGTGGAAAATATCAACAAAAAGATGAAAGAACAGCGAAGTCATACAAACGGTATCGATTTGGTCAAATATGTCGCTGCGATTTTAGTTATTTGCTTTCATTGTGAAAAAGTGTTTCAAGATCCGGCGGTCAATCATTTATTTAAAAATGTCTTGTGTCGGTTTGCGGTCCCTTATTTTTTGATTTCTACTAGTTATTTTGTGAGACGAGGACAAAATCAATCAGCAGATTACATACAGCAATATGTCAAGTCATTGACGAAATCTTATTTGTTTTGGAGTTTGATTTATTTACCAATTGGGTTCCAGTGGATTCAGGAAAACTATTCTCTTAGTCCTGTGCTGTATCCAGTAGCTTTCGTTGCGGGTTTGGTTTATACCGGAACGTATTATCACCTTTGGTACATTCCGGCAGCAATTTTTGGGATCATTTGTGTTCAATGGTTGTTAAAAAAATCGGGCTATGTAGTTTTGTTTAGTTTGGCCTTATTGATGTATGGCTTTGGAACAATAGAAACGTACTATGCTTATATTGGCAATGAAGAGTTGAAAGCTTTTTTTGATCAGTACCTGAATCTATTTATCACAACGCGTAATGGCTTGTTTTTTGCATTGATCTTTGTGGCGATTGGGTTCTTTTTATGGGATCATCAAGAAAAAATCGCCAACTACCAAAAGTATTTTGGGTTGTCAGTATTAGCTACAGGAGTATTGTTAGTTGTTGAAGGAATGGTTGTTTATTCGAATATCGGCATTGATAAGAATTTTATGTGGATGCTGATTCCGTTTACAAGTAGTCTGTTTTGTTGGAGTTTGTTTGTGAAAGTAGAAGAGAACATCGATATCAGACGCTTAAGAGAGTTAGGTAAATATTATTTTTTCATCCATCCTTTATGTATTTTATGGACAGCGAATTTAGTCAATAGCTATGATTTTTTTGCAAATACTTGGTTGCAGCTGATAGTCACATTGGTTGCTACCCATCTGTTAAGCTCGCTGACAATCACTATGACCCAACAGTTGCCATGCTATTATTTTGATTTACAACTAATGTTGAAAATCAATCGCACGTATATACAAAAACTAATTTAAAAACAAGTAAGCCGTTAAAAGAAGGTGAGTATGGGACATAACTCTACGAGATATCCCATACTCAAAGAACCCGAGTAAACGCTGGAGCAAAAGCCACTCCGCTTTATTTATTAGGGTCGCGTCCTTTTTTTTAAGTAAGGTGAACACCTTTATCTACATAAATAATGTCCCCGACGATCCCAGCCGCTAGCTCACTAACTAAGAAGGCACACGTATTCCCGACTTCTTCGATCGTAACGCCTGCTTTATCTGGCGTACGACCTTCTGAAATTTTGATCAATTGATCGTAATCTTTCACCCCAGTTACTGCAAGGGTTTTGATTGCGCCAGCTGAAATGCCATTCACACGGATTTTATCTGCTGCAAATTCATAAGCTAAGTATTTTACGGCTGTCTCTAAAGAAGCTTTAGCGATTCCCATCATGTTATAGTTAGGGATAGCTCTTTCAGAACCTAAATAAGTCATTGTAACGATACCAGAACCAGGATTTAGCATTGGTTTCGCATGATGTGCAACAGCTAAAAGTGAGTAGCTGCTGATATCTTGAGCTAACAAGAAACCAGAACGGCTGATATCACTAACATTGCCATCTAATTCTTCTTTGTTAGCAAAAGCAATAGCATGAACTAGCCCATCGATTTTGTCAAATTTTTCTTGAATCGTTTGGAAAGCCTGGGCAATCGACTCGTCAGAGGCAACATCACATTCAACAAGTAAATCTGTTGGTTCAGCTAATTTTAACAATTGTTTTTTCATGCGTTCGTTTTGGTATGTGTAAATAATATCAGCACCTTGCTCTTTTAATGCTTTAGCACAGCCCCAAGCGATACTTCTTTTGTTTGCTACGCCCATTACGACGACTTTTTTATTTTTTAGAAACATATGATTTTTTCCCCTTTTAAAAGTATTTTTAGTGTGTGAAAAAGGTCTCACATCTTAACAAAATCTAATGATTTGATTTTATTTAAGTTGACGGATAAAATTGCAACTGGTATTATCTGTGTTGAGAATGATAAAAAAATTCTCTAACAAATAAGCAACACCAATACAGACATTTTATCGGATGTCTGAATTATTAACTAAAATACTTTGAAAGTCAAACTATTTTACTTAAATTTAAACAAAAATGTGTTGTTTATGCTAGTTTTTTTTAATTTGATAGTCAAAAGAATGGCGGAGGTGCACGATGAAACGAGTTGTAATAACAGGAATGGGAGCAGTGACTCCTTTAGGCAATACGGTAAAAGAGTATTGGCAAAATCTAGTCAACGGAAAATTAGGAATCGCTAAAATCACGAAATTTGATTCTGAAGATACAGGTGTAGCACTTGCAGGTGAAGTGAAAGATTTTGATCCGAGTGAGGTTCTTGAACGTAAAGAACAAAAGCGAATGGATTTATTTTCACAATATGGTTTAGTTGCAGCGATGGAAGCTTGGAATATGAGTGGTCTAACGAAGGAAACGATTGATCCAAAACGTTTTGGTGTGATTGTAGGCAGCGGTATCGGTGGCATGACAACATTACAAGATCAAGTCAGAGTTATGGATAAAAAAGGCGCAAAACGCGTAACACCGTTCTTTGTACCAATGGTGATTGCCAATATGGCTTCAGGAAATATCTCGATTAAATTAGGCGCAAAAGGACCTTCTCAAACAATCGTGACAGCTTGTGCTTCTGCAACGAATGCAATTGGGGAAGCATTCCGCACGATCAAATATGGTTTAGCAGATATGATGATCACAGGTGGAACAGAAGCGACGGTCTGTGAAATCGGGATTGCCGGTTTTGCTGCTCTAAGCGCATTGAATACAACAGAAGATCCAACGAGAGCATCGATCCCATTTGATAAAGAAAGACATGGTTTTGTGATGGGTGAAGGTGCGGGCATGCTAATGCTAGAAGAATTAGAACACGCTCAAAAACGAGGTGCGACGATTTTAGGTGAAATCGTAGGATATGGCAGCAATTGTGATGCTAGTCATATGACGGCACCGTTGAAAGACGGTAGTGGTGCAGCAGATGCCATTGAATTAGCTTTAGCAGAAGCGGCAATTGACGCCTCAGCAGTCGGGTATGTCAATGCACACGGGACGTCAACACCAGCGAACGATGCAGCCGAAACAGCAGCCTTGAAACGAGTATTTGGCGAACGTGCCTATAATATACCCATTTCAAGCACGAAAAGTATGACAGGTCATCTTTTAGGCGCTGCTGGAGGAATTGAAGCAATTGCTTGTGTGAAAACATTACAAGAAGGACTAGCACATCCTACAGTCGGCTATGAAGTAGCAGATCCAGAATGTGATTTGGATTATATAACAGATGGCTCACGCTCTGTCCAAGCACAATATGCGATCAGCAATTCATTTGGCTTTGGCGGACATAACGGTGTTATTTGTATGAAGAAATGGGAGGAAAACTAACAATGACAAGATTAATGAATGCAACAGAAATTATGGAAATGATTCCAAACCGGTACCCAATTTGCTTTATCGATTATGTAGATGAAATCATTACAGATAAAAAAATCATTGCCACAAAAAATGTAACGATCAATGAAGAATTTTTCCAAGGACACTTCCCTGGAAACCCAACAATGCCAGGCGTTTTGATTATTGAAGCCTTAGCACAAGTTGGATCGATTTTGATTTTGAAAATGGATCAATTTAAAGGTGAAACAGCGTATATCGGCGGCATCAACAAAGCAAAATTCCGCCAAAAAGTTGTTCCTGGAGATGTGTTAAAATTACACTTTGAAATCGTGAAGATCAGAGATTATGTAGGAATCGGGAAGGCAACTGCATTTGTTGAAGATAAAAAAGTTTGTGAATGTGAATTGACTTTTATTGTAGGTAGATAGTAAATTGAATAAAAAAAGGCCGAGAAGTATTTTGCTACTTCTCGGTCTTTTTTGTCAGGATGCTCAATGGTACAAATCGTACAATTTTAGCGCCAATTGTAATGCAAAGGTGTTTTTCTCCTGATCTAACTCTACAGGTAACAGCCCTTTGATTTTTTCAATTCGATAAAGCAACGTATTTCGATGGATAAACAAGGCTCTGGAAGTCGTAGCGATGTTTAAATGATGTGCTAAATAAGCTTTTAATGTCGGGGTAAAGCTAGTTTTATTTTCCTTGTCATAAGTCAATAGAGTGTTTAAATAATGAGTGTAGAATTTTTGTCCTTGATCCTTTGAAATCGAATCAACTAAAAAAGAATCAAAGTAAAAATCATTGAAAAAATAAATTTTTTCTTCTTTTGAGTCATCCTCAAGTAGCTGGATGACTTTTTTTGCTTCTTCAAAACTTTGAGATAACTCTAGAATTGGTAAAGTTGAACCAATAGTGCAGAAAATTTCTCGTTCAGACGGTCCTTGTTGTTCCAAATACATCCGGATTCGTTCTGCTGTATCGGATAGTTCATTATGTGTTTTTAAGGTACTTGAATTAGGGTCAGTTCCTAAAAGCATGACCAACTGATTTTTCCGACTGAATAAATGGAGATGGGGAAATCGATTCGCTGTATAGCTTGTCAATGAGGACAATAAGCTTTTCATTAAGCGATCCTCAGCCTGCTTTTTTTTCATTAGAGAGTCTGTTTGTATACCGAATGTCTGAATGGATAGAATCAAAACTGTATAATTCAAGAGTGGATCGATTGCTGTATCATAGGCTGCTAAGGTATCAAGATCTTTGATTTGACCAGATAATAATTGATCGAAAAAATCACGGCGAATACGATTTTCTGTCCGTTCAATTTCAAACAACCGCATTTGCTCTAGCGCAAAGGCCATCGAGCCATTTTCTAAAGCAACGTAGTCAAGATCGGTCAGTGGTCGTTCAATTTGATAGACCAGAATAAAACCATAATGAATCGTATCGAAGTAAACGGGCATGATTACACAGGGATACTCTTTATCTGCAAAAAAAAGTGAGCGGGTAATTGGTTTTTGGATGCGCTCAAAATTTGTTGGTAAGTCATTAAAGGTCTGAAGGGGAAATGTAAAAGTATGCTCAATTGTTTTAATCGTTTCTTGGATCAAAGGCTGTTTATGATCACTGACAGCAGTGACTGACCAATCCGTATCAACTAACACAACAGGATTTTGAACCATATTTGCTAACTCCGCTGCAATTTTTTTCATTCCACCGCCATGTAATGAAATCTCAAAGAATTGTGAATGAATATCCAAAGAAGCTTGATTTCGCTCGTCCATCCGACCAGAAATTTCCGCCATGACAATATTCATGATTTTTGAAAAGGCGACCCCATAGGGAATTTCGATGATAGGTAAGGCTAATTCATCGGCTAAATCACGCATAGATTTTGGAATACCTTTTAAATAAATATGTGGTTTGATGCAAATCGCGGAGCAATTGATTTCTTTAAAACGCTGAATAAATTGCTTTTGAATTTCGGTGTTCTCGCTAAAAAAATAGCCTGAAGTAATCAGCAATTCCCCGGCAGACAACCAATCAGAAGCATCTGGATTGTCTAAAATGTTGATGCCTGTAATTTTATTATCAAGTCCATTTGCTCCAGCGACTAATTGGAATTTTTTAAACGGAGCAAGCTGTAAAAAATGTTCAACTGTTAACATGCTACACCATCTTTCTCATACATGATTTCGTTCCTTTAACTATACGGTAATTAGTTAAAGTATACAACTCGGAAAGGAAATATTCAGCTATTTTATCTGTATTTGAAAAGGTTTTCTTGGTGTAAATTTTAGAGTGTAAAGAAGTTTCAGAGAATAAGGGAGTGAGAACGATGCATACATACCAATCCCTGTCAGGAACACAAAAATTCTTGGATGAGATTCAAAAAAAACAATGGAGAGGGGAAATTCATAGTACGTTTAAGCGAACGATCAACATCATTTGTACAGAAGGAGAATTATACACGATAGCGGCAGCGGAATTGGACAATGCGCCTAATACCCTAAGAGTTGCTGATTTTTTTGATAGGCGCTCCCTACTAGTTGAGAAGACACCTGTTTTTTCTCAAGATGGCCACTTAGTGATTGGAAAAATTGCAGCAATTGAAATCCAGAGTGCGCATATATGGCAGTATCCAAAAATCGAGTTTCCGCCAAAACAGGAGTATGTAAAAATCAAGGAACGAATTAAACAGATCAATAGTTGGCTGTCCCAGTTAGAAAGCAAGGGTGGTTATTTATTAAACACCACTCAAGCTACGACATACGAGAAAATGATCCATACGATGCTTTGGAAGGAGTCAGAGCAGTTATTGATTTATTTGAAGGCAAAACAATTATTTCAAGCAATGAAGCAGTTGTATCGAGTGATTGGTCTAGGACCGGGTTTAACGCCATCAGGTGATGATTTTTTGGTTGGATTGGCACTCATATTCACAACGGTAGATTATCCTTATCACTCATTCAGTCAGTGGCTAATTAATAGTCGCAATGAATTAAAAAAAAGGACCAACACTATTAGTTTCTCAACTTTAGATTGGGCGATACAAGGTGAGTCCAGAGAACGGATCGCTTCATTTTTAAATGAATTATTTTATGGAAAAGAAGAAGAGCGTTTAAAAGAAAAAATGCTAGCCGTATTAAGGATAGGTTCAACGTCTGGCGGTGATATGTTAACGGGAATGATAGCTGGTTTGGAATTGACTTTAGCATTGATTTCAGACACAGAAAATGAAAAGAATGGCTATTAAAGTACAAAGTGAAATGTCGTTTTATTCGAGTTGTATAAACCTGTTTAGCATTGAAATAAAGGAGGAAATTTCATGACAATCAGTATCAAAATTCAACCGAATACCTACATTGATTCAGTTTCATTAATGGCTTTATCGACCAAAGCGAATCAGTTAGTAGGTGTTGAGCAAGCAATTATTGCAATGGCCACTGAAATGAATAAGGAAGTAATGAAAAATGTTGGCTTGTTCACTGAAGAAATCGAAAAAGCACAAACGAGTGATTTAATTATTGCTTTAGAGGCAACTGATGAGCAGGATTCGGCTAACTTAATCGAAAAGATCGAAACATTGATGACAGAAAAAAAAGAAAAGGGGAATAACCAAACGACGGAACGTTATACTACGATTGAAACTGCTAAAAAAGCGATCCCTGAAGCGAACATGACTGTTATTTCGGTAAATGGTCAGTATGCAGCTCGAGAAGCTAGAAAGGCTCTGAATAATGACTTACACGTAATGATGTTTAGCGATAATGTCAGCGTAGAAGAAGAAATTCAGTTAAAAGAGTTTGCCCATGAAAAAGGCTTACTAATGATGGGGCCAGATTGTGGAACGGCAATCATCAATAATGTGGGGTTATGTTTTGCGAATAAAGTTCGTAAAGGAAGCATTGGCATTATAGGGGCTTCAGGAACGGGTAGTCAGGAAATCAGCGTTCGGATTCATGAATTTGGAGAAGGAGTTTCTCAATTAATCGGGACAGGTGGTAGAGATTTAAGTGAGGCTGTTGGTGGGAAAATGATGCTAGACGCCATTGATGCACTTGAAGCTGATGCAGACACGAAAGTCATTGTTTTAATTTCTAAACCACCGGCAAAAACAGTTGAAGAAAAAATTCTTGCTCGCGTAAGGAAAACTGAAAAACCAGTAGTTATCTGGTTCATTGGCAGTGATGCACGGGCAAATGAAGAGGGCATTTATTTTGAAAAAATGTCGAAAGCTGCTGCTTTAAAAGCTGTTACGCTGGCTGGAATCGATCAAGATAGTTTAAATATTCATCCTTTAAACATACCTTTGATCGATGAGGTTCGAGGGAAATTAACACTAGATCAGCAATATATTCGTGGATTATTTACAGGTGGAACGTTATGTGATGAAGCAATGTTCACCGCTAAAGAATATTTTTCTGATGTTTATAGTAATATAGCGACAGATCAAGAACATTTATTACATTTTGGTGATGCTAGTAAAAAGCATACCTTCATTGATTTTGGAGCAGATGAATTTACCAATGGTAAACCTCATCCAATGATCGACCCGTCGAATCGAATTGCTCGTTTTATAGAAGAAGCAGAAGATCCAACAGTTGGGGTAATTCTAATGGATTTTGTATTGGGATATGGCGCTCATCCGGATCCAGTTGGTGTAATGGTACCGGTTATGCAAGCAGCCAAAGAAAAAGCTGCTGCAAAAGGACGGCATTTGGAAATCATCGGGTACGTCTTAGGGACGGATCTAGATAAACAAAATATTGATGAACAAGTCGAAAAATTAACAGCAATCGGCGCAACTTATGCCAGTAGCAGTCAAAATGCTGGGCTGCTTGCTAGAGAATTTGTCGTGAAAGGAGTAGGAAAATGAGTAAAATCAGTGAATTTTTCAAAGAACAACCAGTTATTATCGATCTTGGAATTGAATCATTTCAAGAAGAACTAATAGAACAACAGGTACAAGCAACCTATTTAAATTGGGCACCACCAGGACGAGGCAAAGCCAATATCTTAGCTGCTTTAGAAAAAATAGAAACACCAGAAAACTTAGAAAAAATTCGGAAAGCCAATGAAGAAGCAGTTCACCGAATCATTTCGTCTCAAGTTTCATTGATTGGCTATGATCAGGCGATCAATGTGGTTCCAGGGATGACTAAAAAGACAATTTTACATGCGGGACCACCGATTACTTGGGCTAAAATGAACGGTCCGATGAAAGGAGCGGTCAAAGGTGCTTTAGTTTTCGAAGGCTTAGCAAAAGATTTAGAAGAGGCCGAACGAGTGGGTGCCTCAGGTGAAATTATCTTTTCTCCCTGCCATGAACACCAATGTGTTGGCTCAATGGCAGGGGTAACGTCAGCTTCAATGTATGTGCATATCGTGGAAAATAAAACGTATGGGAACTTAGCCTTTACTAACTTAAGTGAACAAATGTCTAAGATTTTACGGATGGGTGCAAATGATGAAAGCGTGATTGAGCGGCTGATTTGGATGCGGGATGTTTTTGGTCCGATTTTGCGAGATGCCATGGAATTATGTAAAGAGGGTATTGATTTGAAATATATGCTAGCTCAATCGCTGCATATGGGTGATGAATGTCACAATCGAAATAATGCGGGGACAACACTATTGATCCAAGCATTAACACCATACATTATTCAAACCGATCATTCGACTGCCGAAATGAAGGAAGTCTTTGATTTTGTTGCGAGCAGCGATTATTTTTCAGGACCGACTTGGATGGCAATGTGTAAAGCTGCCTTAGATTCAGCTGTAGGGATTCCTTATAGTACAGTTGTGACGACAATGGCTAGAAACGGTACTGAATTTGGTATTCATATTAGCGGGATTGAAGGGAATCCTTGGTTTGTCGGACCTTCACAAAAAGTGATTGGACCAATGTTTGCTGGCTATAAACCAGAAGATGCTGGACTTGATATAGGCGATAGTGCGATTACTGAAACATATGGAATTGGTGGTTTTGCAATGGCAGCAGCCCCTGCAATCGTTGCGCTTGTCGGGGGAACTATCGAAGACGCCTTACGTTTTTCAATGGAGATGCAAGGAATCACGACCGCGGAAAACCCTAATATTACGATTCCTACTTTAGACTTTATGGGCATTCCATCGGGAATCGATAGCTTGAAAGTCATCCAAACAAACACTTTGCCGATCATCAATACTGCTATTGCTCATAAAGAAGCTGGAATCGGTATGATCGGTGCAGGGATTACACATCCACCGATGGAAGCTTTTGAAAAAGCAATCGTGGCTTTTAGCCAACAACTATAAAAAGTAGAAAGGAGTAAAGCGATGGACACAATAGAAACAAATCAATCATTACTACAAGCAGTGGAGAAAAGTGAAAAAAAACAAGTTTTGGAGTTGCTAAACGAAGGCTTGGATGTCTCTTTGACTGATGAAACAGGCCGCTCGCTTTTGATGTTGGCAGTCCAACAGAATGATCTTTCAATGGTCAAAACATTATTAGCTTTTGGAGCAGATGTGAATCAGCGGGACAATACACAGCTAACGCCGTTTATCTGCGCTGCTGCGAACGGATTTGATGAAATCGTTCGTGAGATTCTTAAAACAGGAACCGCTGATTTAGCTTTAGTCAATCGTTTTGGCGGAACCGCTCTTTTACCCTCCAGTGAAAAAGGCTATTTAAAAACGGTTCAGCTATGTTTGACTGCAGGAGTACCAGTCAATCATGTGAATCGCCTAGGCTGGTCAGCTTTATTAGAGGCGGTGATTTTAGGCAACAACGGTTTTTTGTATCAGGATGTGATTCGAGAACTCGTTCAGCATCAGGCAGACAGTACTCAAGTTGACGCTACTGGTAAAAATACTCGTGATTATGCACGTGAAGCTGGACACGATGAGCTGATTACCATTCTAGATAAACAAGAAGTCCTAGAAGAAAGTTTTACTAAAATCAGAAGCTATTTACGTCACGATGAGCTGACAAAAGCGCTAAAAGTATTGAAAACGTTAGACCAAACAAATTTAACCGTTCTGTATTATTTGGGTTATACGTATCAACGAGCAAAAGACTACCCTAAAGCGCTTGAGTATTATAAAAAAGGTTGGTCAAAAGACGAGCAATTTGCTTTTTATGTAGGAAATAGTTATCGTATGATGGGTGCGACAGAACAAGCATTACAAGTATATGATCAAGCAATAGCAACGGATCAAAGCTTCTTTTACCGCTATCATAAATCTAATTTTTTAAGAGAATTAGGGCGACATGAAGAAGCTGTCCAACTAATGGATAACTTACTAGCTGACTACCCTGAACGAGTTGATTTTTATTTTCATAAGGCCAATAGTCTACGTAGTTTGAACCGACATCAAGAAGCCATTCAAGCAATGGAAAGAGCAGTTCAAATCGATCCAGAAAATCCATTATTTTCAGAACACCTTGCTCAATCACTTCAGTTAGTAAAAAACTAAGGAAATGTATTGGAGGAAAAGACAATGGAATCAGTAGAAAAACAAACAATTGTCACGGTCCCTACTTACTCAGCTGAATTATTACCCAAAACAGGAGCAGATAAAAATTGGGGGATCTTTCATTATATGACATTATGGATGGGCGCTGTTCATAATATTTTGTCGTATATGACTGTAGCTGGCTTCTTTTTATTAGGGTTAAATACAAAACAAGTTTTGTCAGCGGTGATGTTATCGGCCTTGATCGTTTCGCTTTTCTATGTATTGAATGGCGTAGCATCGGCTAAATATGGCTTACCATTTCCAATGTTGTTGCGCGCGTTTTTTGGCGTAAAGGGTGCGATCATTCCTTCGTTATGTCGGGGCTTGATTGCAGGAGTTGTGTTCTTTGGCACTCAAAGTGTTGTCAGTGCACAATCTTTAGATGTCTTGTTTAGTCGGATTTTTCCTAACTACATGAATATCGGTGGTGGGATGACGATTTTAGGAATGGCTGCACCTACGATGCTGAGTTATCTGCTTGTTTGGTGTGTGACGGTTGCGTTGTTTTTAGGTGGAACAAAAGTCTTGGATAAATTTGGTAACTGGTCTTCACCGATCGTGTATGTTTTTATTGTTGGTGCTGCTGTGTGGACGATACAAATTGCTGGTGGTTTTGGTCCGATCTTAGCTTATTCACCAGCGAATGCTACAACAAGTCCGATTGTTTTTATTGCTTGTGTCAGTGCTTTGGTCTCAAACTGGGCAGGCCCGATTGTAAATATTGGTGATTTTACTCAAAAAGCGAAAACACCAAAAGCGATGATTATCGGTTTGCCATTAGGCTTTATTCTCTCTTATATATTGTTTGCGATAACCTGTGTTGGATTGATTGCGGGGACACAAATTGCATTTGGAGAACCGATTTTCAATATTGTCAATGCCTTTGATAAGATCGAAAATACGTTTGCGGTCTTTGTCTTGATCTTAGCCTTGAATATGGGGGCGCTTGCTTTCGTCGTTTTTGGGAATCTATTCCCAGCAGGATTGCAAATGTCATCCTTATTTCCTAAAGTACTTGATGTGAAAAAAGCGGGCGTTCTGACTGCGATAATTGGCACGATGATTTTACCTTGGAAATTAGTAGAAAATGCTGCGACATTATTTTATTTTTATAGTTTTATCGGTTCGATGTTTGGCCCTATTGCAGGGATCATGTTGGCTAGTTTTTATGTTGAACATAAACAAACCATTAATTTAGAGACGATTTATGTTGAAGAAGGAGATCTGGGGGAGTTTAAATCGGGCTATAATAAGGTGGCGATGATTACTTTAGCGATTAGTTTTGTGATTACGATGTCGGGTGCATTTTTACAATCAGTATCATTTTTGAAAACGATCAATGATTTTGCTTTCTTTTCAGGATTGATCTTTTCGTTTGTTACGTACAGCATTCTTAGTAAAGTGGTGAAAGGAGAAAAAATATGAACTATATGAAAATGGCAGCGGCGGCTACAGTTGCTGGAATGAAAAAAAACGATGGCGGGCCTTTTGGCGCAACCTTAGTTAGAAATGGTGAAGTGATTGTTTCAGTCAGTAATACAATGATGAAAGATACCGATCCGTCTGCACATGCAGAAATGGTTGCTGTCAGAGAAGCTTGTAAAAGGTTGGATACGATGGATCTGTCAGATTGTGAAATCTATGCAACATGTGAACCCTGTCCGATGTGTGTTGGGGCTATTTTATGGGCAGGAATTAAAACGGTTTATTATTCGAATACTAGGAACGATGCTGCAAAACATGGCTTTTCAGATATGCATTTGCGAAACTATTTAGATGGCTCGGATCAAGCGCCATTGACAATGGTTCATACAGGTAGTTGTCCAGAGTGTGATGCACTGTGGGAGACGTTTGACCAGCTTAATTCTGGTAAGACAGAGAATGTTGGCGAGAGCGGAAGCAGATCGTCATAGCGCTTGGTGGTAAGGCTAGTTTGAAAAGTGATCCCATAGCGCGCGAGCTTAACTAAAGGCATTCAAAACACAGCTGACACACTGATTATTTTACTAGGTGCGGCAACTGTTTTTGTCAACTATAGTCAACCCAATCATAAAAGGTTAGAAACAGTTAGGATCGCAGAAATAAAACAACATATTGATGAAGAATAAGTTGCTCCTGGCAGTATGCTTCAAAAGGTAGAAGCAACAGTTGAATTTGCCAAAATGAAGCCAACGAATAAAGCTGGGACCACGTTGTTGGACATTCTAAAGCAATTTATAGTTGTACAAAAAAATTTAAACTTCGTTAGTGATTCTTAGAGTGGAGCCTGTCTCCACTCTTTTCTTATGAGCATCCAATTCTATGACTTTAAATAATAAACAGAAAATCTAATAAAAAAGGAATGGAACGATTAGTAAACAAGAAATCTTTTTTATTGTTCATAGTTGTTTTAGTCAGCGGAAGCTAAACAAATAGAACAAAAGCTAAAGTAAGCTTTGCCTTTTTTTATGGTTGTGAGTAAAATAAAAATAACTTTATAAAACCTTTTTATGATATAATGTTTTTAAAACTGGAAAAAGGAGAGGCTTTATGAAGAAAAAAATAATAAGAATGTTGGTTCTATTACTTGTGTTGGTTCAAGTAATAGATGTAATTGGTATGTTTAGGTACTTAACTATCGCATATGCTGAAGAAACGGTTACTGATACAGTGGCGGAAGAAGTTAGTAGAAATGAGGAGAAACCGGAAGAACTAGCTACATCGATAGAAACGAAAGAAGACATCGATGCATCTGAGCTTTTGGAAAAACCAACGCTAGATGTTCCAGAAAAAAAATTATTTGCTAGTGATGAGAATCAACCAATAGCAGATGATCGAAATGAAGAAGGCCTTGTAAGAGTTAGTGAAAATGAAGAGATTCTGAAAAATAAAAATTACGAATTAACAACAGATTTTTATCCTCAGTTAGATAACGCTGATGGAACACCTAAATTAGATTATCTGGTAGGCGAAGAAATTATCTTGTACTCTAAACTAGAAATTTCCAGTGGCTATTTTCCATCTAAGCAAGTGAAATTTAGAGTGACATTAGCCAAAAAATATTTTCAGTATTTTGGAGTCGTTTCAGGTGGGCTAACCTTTCCAGTAAACAGCGAGCTTTCAGAAGATAGCGAGAATATTTATTTAGATATTACTATAGATGATGTTAAAACAGGCATAAATTTAGCTATCCCTTTCAGAGTGAAGCTTCTATCTAATCGGTTGTATTATGGAACTAAAGTCCCAATAACTCAAACGCTTTACGATCATAATGGGGAAGTATTAACAGAAAATTCTCTTGATTTAAAAGCGATAACGACGAATAGAAGGATTAGTTTTATTTATGGATCGTTATCTCAAAAGGTACCTAATGAATATGTTAACCAGGACAAATTAATTAGCTCAGATTTTATTGATGAAGTATCATATAGTATCTTTAGAGATAAATATACTGATGTAGGAGCTTCCTTAGTTGAAGTAAAGTTAACAGAAAACGTCATATTTAAGAAGGAAGACAATGATTCGGCATGGACATATGATGCTGTAAACCATTCAATTAGCGGGGAGTTTAAGTATAATATTTATACAAGTGGTGTATTTAAAGTCAGATATAAAAATGTTTATACGGAAACATCAGATTACCCTGTCCAATTCACCGGCAGTGTCAATGTACTGAACGAGCAAGGGGAAATTGAAACAAGCTTGGAAAAAACTAGTTCAGTTCAACAAAGAAAATTTTTTTCACAAGGCGTTGGTGCCACTACTAATAAATGGATGAGCTGGAAGAATTCTGATTCTAGATATTATATAAAAGAAAATAAGGATAAGGAACTAAGTGGCTGGATACGAGCCAATCACAACGGAGAAAAAGGTGGAATTTTTTTAAATACAATAGAAGATGTACCGACAAAAGTAGAGGGCTCTTCTCCGTTTACTCTTACGGAAGTTTGGTTGAGTACTGTTGGCAATCTGGCAAACACAGATAAAAATAAAGTATATGGTATCACTGAAGCAGGTGAAAAAACGTTAATTGCTGAGAATATAGGCAGTACGGCTTTTGTCTTAAAAGATCCGCAGCCTTTTGGATCGTTTTATATTGAATTTGACAAGGCGGTGGAATTAACCAGCTCAACTGATCAAGTTACATTAAATTTTTCTGCTAAACGAAGTTCAGCGTATTGGAAATATTTAAGTGAAAATTTATCTTCAGGGGCTCATTCGACAGGTAATAGAGGAAACCTTTACTATACTGACAAGGATGGTAATGTGAGAGAAAGTACTTCAAGTTCTTGGATTTATACTTATAAGCCTGTGAATACACTTAGCTTTTCAGGCGTATTAGATAAACCAACCGTATTTCTTGGTGAGCAATTTGAGATGGCATTGTATACTAGTGTAAGTAGCCCTACAAACCCTACTCTAATAAACCCTAAACTCTATGTCATACTTCCAAGAGGATTAGAATTAGTAGACTTTTTTTATGATACCGATAGTTTAAGGTATACGGAAAAGAAGAATTTTAAGAATAGTGGAAAGACAGCAATTGTTGTCGAACCAAAGACAGAGTTGAAATTAAAGGATTTTGAAAAAATATTTAATTCAAATAAAACAAAGCTATCCTTGCGGTTCAATAATGCTGCCAATTATGGTAATCAATCAATTGAATCCTATTTGACTTATGAGAATAATGGGGATGAAGGAATAAAGATGAGTGCATGGTCATATCAGCCATCTGAATCAGATCCTTATCAAATTATTAGTGAAGCCACCGAAAAAAAAGAGTTATTAGCCTATTCAAAACCTATTAGTCTGATTCCGCCAAGCAGTGTGTTTGTAGATACAGCTGCATCAGTCAATGAACAACAAGGGTTCGTTCACGGCAAAACAGACGCTGTTGATCAAGGAGATCAGTTTAAACAAAAGTTATCTATCCTAAATTACAGTAATAAAGCTGTTCCTAGTTTAACTGGCATCAACATTTTACCTCATGCAGGGGACTTAAGTACTGTAGCAAACGAAGACGGAGAGTATATTCCGAGAGGCTCAGATTTAGGGTATCTATTAGATGGAGAAGTAGAAGGACCAGATGGCTATACGGTTTATTATTCATACGATAAACCATCACATCTGATGGCGGAAAATAAGAATAAAAAATGGCAACAACAAGGCTCAAAAATTGACTATAATAAAGTCACGATGATTAAAATCGAGTTAACAAATGGCTTGTTAGAAAAAAATCAAGAGGTCGATTTTACTTTTCCAGTCAAAGTACCAATCAATAAGTCAATTAAGCATAATGATAAAATGGTTAATACCTTTACGGTAACGACGAATGATACCAACTGGATTGAATCAAGAGGGTCAGAAATTCCGGTAACAGCCTATTCGGTCAAAGGTTCAGTTTATCGAGACAAAAATAAAAATAGTCAAAAAGATTCAGATGAACCCTTTTTGGTAGGATACGAAGTAGAGTTGGAACAAGAGGAAGCAACAGAACCAATTGCGAAACAATTGACAAATAGTCGAGGAGAATATGATTTTTCACCTGTTCCTGCTAGAGGGGACTACACTGTTCGAATCAAAACTAAAGAAGGAGATGTCATCTCTGAATACTTACAGAGCAGCGAAGAGATAGTAGCAACAGACGTAAAACTTGATCCAGCAAATAATCAAGAGGGGATCGCAGCAGTCACTTTAGCACCAGAAGCTATTTCTCATACGATCAACATCGGTATTTATTCTGATCTTCCGATTTTAGGGACGGTGGAATTAACCAAAATAGATAGTGTAACAAAACAGGTGTTAGCTGGAGCTAACTTCCGTTTTGAGCAAGTCGATGGTGCAATAATCGAAGCTGACATAGCAACAGATGCAGAAGGTAAAATACGTCTAGAAAATGTACCATTAGGAGAGTATCAACTTGTAGAAACGGCTGCTCCGTTTGGATATGAGCTAGATTCAACACCAATTAGAGTTGAACTGCTAGATGAAGCGATAGTAAAACTAACGAAAGAAAATACGCCGATTCTTGTTCCTCCTAGCCTTCTTGGTTCCGCAGAGCTGATGAAAATAGATGGTGTAACAAAAGAAGCTTTATCTGGGGCTGTGTTCCAATTAGAAAGAGCAGATGGGCTCGTCGTCCAAAAAGAGTTAGTTACCAATACAGAAGGGAAAATAATAGTAACAGATTTACCATTAGGAAACTACCAGTTTGTAGAGACTGCCGCACCAACTGATTATAAACTAGACGTTGAACCTGTTTCATTTGAAGTGACAACAGCTAGAACCACAGTTCAAGTCACAAAAGAAAATGTTAAAAAATCTGAATCAATCCTCCAACTTTCAACAATGAAGCAACAAGGAAATGATACAGGGAATAAAACAAGGTTGCTACCAGCTACAGGGGAACAAGCATTAACCAAGCTTATCAACCTAGGATATGTTCTCTTATTTTTACTTTTACTATGGATGTTCTCGAAAAAAGTTCACGGAGAGTACTATAACGATAAATTGAACTACTAATTTACACATTAAAACCAAAAATAATCTCAAGAGTGAGGACTTGTCTTCGCTCTTTTTTTGCAAGTTTAGATTCTATAGTTATTTTACTTCAAAAAATTGAAGCTAAACAGCGTATTCTCTAGAATATCCGCTAGTAATCTGCTACAATGATTGAGAAGAATTTTTTAAGAAGAGTCTCTATCCTAAGGAGCTTAGCAACCTAGGCATAGCGACACTACACTAACGTTTCGATTAACCTATTGATCGAACCTTAAAGAAAGAGGAGAAAATAACATGATAGCAGTAAGTGATCTTAAAGCAGGTATGACTTTTGAACAAGATGGTAAATTGATCCGCGTAATGGATGCGAGCCACCACAAACCTGGTAAAGGAAATACCGTTATGCGTATGAAATTGAAAGATGTTCGGACAGGCACGACAACAGATACAACAATGCGCCCTGATGATAAAGTGAAAAAAGCGTTTATTGAAAATAAACCAGTACAATACCTATACAGCCAAGATGATACAGCGAATTTCATGGATTTAGAAACATATGAACAATACGAAATCCCAACTTCTGTGATTGAAGAAGAGCTAAAATATCTTTTAGAAAATATGGAAGTAAAAATCCAATTTTACGGATCAGAAGTCATCGGTATTACATTACCAACAACGGTTGTTTTAAAAGTAAAAGAGACACAACCATCGATCAAAGGTGCAACAGTTTCTGGTTCAGGGAAACCAGCTATCATGGAGACAGGTCTAGTAGTCAATGTTCCTGACTTTATCGAAGCAGATGAATCATTAGAAATCAATACCCAAGAAGGTACGTACTTAAAACGTGCATCAAAATAATTGTATGAAAGAGGTTGGGACAGGAGTATTTAATTCCGAAGGGATTGCTTCTGCTCCCACCGTTTATACGGATTCCATGTGAGCGGGATATGACTCAAAGAGTTATGTCCCACTCACTTTTTCTATGGAATCAGTAAACTTTTCGGACCTACTAAATGAGCTGACTATGGTACAATAAGTTGTATGTTTTTTAGCAGAAAGGGAGAGAAAAATGGGTTTTTTATTAACATTGTGCCTAGTTTTATTATTTACAAAACTTGCAGGACATTTTTGTAACCGAGTGGGGATTCCTTCGGTAATTGGAGAATTATTAGTCGGTATTTTGATTGGGCCAGCATTATTAGGATGGATCAAACCGGATGAATTTATGCATTATTTTTCTGAAATCGGTGTGATTATTTTAATGTTTATTGCTGGTTTGGAAAGTGATTTAGAATTATTGAAAAAGTATTGGCGACCTGCCTTAGCTGTGGCGCTTTTAGGTATTGTCTTTCCTGCGGCAATGGGTTTTGGTGTGGGAGAAGCCTTTCAATTTTCAGTGCAGAACTCTATATTTTTAGGTGTCCTGTTTAGTGCTACGTCTGTCAGTATTTCGGTTCAAGTATTAAAGGACCTAAAAAAAATAGATACAGAAGAGGGGGCTACGATCCTTGGGGCAGCTGTGGTCGATGATATCGTGGTTGTTTTGATTTTAGGTATTATGCTGAGCTTGATGAATCGTTCGTCACCAGGACAAAACTTGCCGATGTGGGAAGTTTTACTATTGAAAGTCTTTTTCTTTATTGTGATATTTGCAGCGAGTAAATGGTTGGTACCGTGGTTATTGAACCTAAGCAAAAAATTAATTGCGATTGAAGCTGTTTCAGCATTCTCTTTAGTGATTTGTTTAGGCTTTGCTTATTTTGCAGAAATGTTGGATATGGGTGCGATCATTGGTGCCTTTTTTGCAGGTGTCGCAATTGCTCAAACCGACTATCGCAAAAAAGTTGATGAAAAATTAGAGCCGATCGGATATGCGGTTTTTATTCCAATGTTTTTTGTTTCAATCGGATTAAATATGACGTTTGTCGGTATTTCAAAACATTTTCTCTTTATCCTTGTTTTGACTGCTGTAGCCGTGTTATCAAAATTGCTAGGTGGAGCATTAGGTGCTAGAGCCACTGGCTTTAAAGGGATTTCTACATTGATCATTGGTTCGGGTATGGTTTCTAGAGGGGAAATGGCCTTGATTATTGCCCAAGTAGGCTTGACCTCAAGCTTTCTTTCAGAAGAATACTATTCTTCTGTAATCATTGTTATTATTGCGACGACGATCATCGCACCATTACTTTTAAAAGGAACGATCATGAAACAAGAAAAACAACTGAAATACTAAGATAAAAAGAGTTTCGACTGACATACATCAGCTGAAACTCTTTTCATTTAATGAATCGACCCCATCAATTTTTTGATCGGTTTTTTACTAAGAATTAATAAAATACCCGCAATCACAGCAACAATGCCGACAATTCCAAAATAAGCCGATTCTGTTTGCGGCGTATAAAAACGTGCAATTTGTGCGTTGATTGCTTGTGAGGCAGCATCGGCTAAAAGCCAAATAGCAACGGTTTGTGACTCAAAAGCTTTAGGTGCAAGCTTTGTTGTGATCGACAGACCAACAGGGGAAATACACATTTCTCCAACAATCATAATGAAAAAGCTAAAGAATAGCCATAAGGGGCTGACTTTTGTATCCGTACCATAAAGTAAACCAGGCAACATCAAAAGAACAAAAGAAAGACCAGCGAAAACTAAACCTAATGAAAATTTGACTACAGTTGAAGGCTGTTTAGTACCAAGCTTAGTCCACAAAGTAACGAATATAGGTGTTAAGACAACCACAAAAATCGGATTCAATGATTGGAACCAACTAGGTGCAATCGAAAAACCAAATAAGGTATCATGGGTTCTTTCGCTTGCAAATAATGCTAAAATAGAAGAGCCTTGTTCTTCTAATGACCAAAATACGATTCCAGCTAGAAATAAGGGAATATACCCAAGAACTCTTGGCTTTTCTTCGGCTGTTACATTTTTAGAGGTCAACATTTTGATAAAATAATAAACTGGCAGTAAAATACCTAATATACTGACACTATTGATGAAAAATGCAATGGTCAACTGTCCCATAATAAAGGCGCCACCAAATATAACAATGATAAACACAAGCGCAATCAATAGAGAACGAACGAATTTTTTACGTTCCTCTGTTCCGATTGGATTTGTTGGGGTCAAACCAATACCCGATAATGATTTTTTTCCTTGCAAATAATACTGCAGCAAACCGAAAAACATCCCGAAGGCAGCCACAGAAAAACCAACGTGATAATTATACGTTTGACCTAATGTGCCGACAATGAAAGGCGCTAGTAAGGCACCAATGTTGATTCCCATATAAAAAATAGAGAAACCAGCATCACGACGTGTATCTGTTTTGGAATAAAGATGACCAACCATGCCAGAAACATTTGGTTTTAACATTCCTGTCCCGATCACGATCAAGAGAATAGAAAGAAATAAAGCAGAAATGCCAAAGGGCGTCGCCAAGACAATATGACCGACCATAATGAATACACCGCCAAAGAACACGGTCTTTCTAGCACCTAATACACGATCTGAAATCCAACCGCCAATAATGCTGGACATAAAAACCAATGATCCATAAATCGACATGATCGCCAAAGCTGTTTCTTTGGGCAAACCTAATCCGCCGTTTGCGACAGTATCATAGATATAATAGAGTAGAATCGCCCGCATACCATAATAACTAAATCTTTCCCACATCTCAGTAAAGAAGAGTGTAGACAATCCTTTTGGCTGACCCAAGAATGATTTGTCTAGCTGCTGCTCGTCCATAAAAAATAACCTCAATTCTTTTTAATATTCAGAAAATTTGTTTAACCTAGAATTTCTGAAAATAAATATATACAGTACATTTTAAACGCTTTATCTTTTAACTGTCATAAAGTTTCATGATTAGGCTATAAGAAAAAAAGAGTTTTTATTCATTTAATTTTAATTTTCGGCATAAAAGCAAAAGAAAGGAAGAATTTTTTGGAAAAACAAACAAAGCGACAACAAGAATGGGCAGCGCTTAAATATTTAATATTATCAAAATCACAACAAGATTATCGGTCGATTCGTAAATTGTTTAGTGAGCAGGGCTGGGATGATAAAAAGGAGCAGCAGTTTCGTAGCTATCTTCAGCACGCATTAGCCGAGGAACCAAAAAAAGGCAATAGCTTAAATGCTTATCAACACATCTGGGGTTATTTTAAGCATAAAGCAAATGACAACGAACGGGAAAAATACGAAGAGCTGCTGGATAGTTTCTCCTTGGCGCAGAACAAATTAGGCCCTTTTTTAAAAGAGCTAACGCTAAAATATGAAGAACCCTATCTTCGACAATCAAAATTGCTTTTTCCTGAAGAAGAAAAATAACTCAACAGTAACAAGAGAGATTGAAATAACGATTTTTAACTTTAAGTTCGTTATAAAAAAATAATCTCTCTTTTTTTTATGGTTAATCACTGATTGTTCATTAGTAAACGAACGTTTATAGAATAAAATGAAAAAACATATTGAATTTGATTTAGAAAATGAGTATACTGAATCAGTGGAAAGACGAACGAGGAGTGTGTACATGAACAAGAATGTTCCGTATTTTATTGTGGCACCAGGAATGATTTTATTACTATTTTTCTTAATGATTCCTTTGATTACAAGTATCATGCCAACTATTTTTTCAGATCAAGGGGTAACGTTTAGCAACTACCTCGAATTTTTTAAAGATGAATATAATTTATCGATCTTTTGGCGCACGATCAGAGTTTCGTTGATCGTTACCTTTATTTCAATTGTTTTGGGTATCCCTACAGCGTATTATATTGCAGGTGTT
The DNA here is from genome assembly GCF_050499005.1 of Enterococcus sp. AZ101. Taxonomy (NCBI): domain Bacteria; kingdom Bacillati; phylum Bacillota; class Bacilli; order Lactobacillales; family Enterococcaceae; genus Enterococcus; species Enterococcus sp. AZ101. Next base: position 412,176 of record NZ_JBMHEZ010000001.1, read on the forward strand.
GGGAAAAAATGGCGAGGAATTTTAATGGCGATGACGTTATTTCCGCTGTTGACGAACTCGGTCATTCGTAGTTTTGCTTGGATTAACATTCTAGGTAAAACAGGTGTAATCAATACATTGTTATTAAATATAGGCGTGATCGATCAGCCGATGAATTTACTTTATACAGAATTTGCTATTATTATCGGCTCTGTCTATCTTTTTTTACCAACGATGATCATGACGCTTGTGGGTGTTATGGAAAATATCGAAGGAGAAATGCTAGAAGCCGCAGAAACATTAGGAGCAAGTCCCTTTACGGCTTTTAGAAAAGTAGTTTTGCCGCTTTCTATTCCCGGAACGATCGTTGGGAGCGTCTTAGTTTTTACAGGAACGTTGACTGCCTATACAACACCACAATTATTAGGTGGGAATCAAAAAATGATGATGTCGACCTTTTTATATCAGAAAGCCAATACGTTAGGCGATTGGCAAGCAGCAAGTGTTTTAGCCTTGATCATGATCGTTGTGACCTTGATCGTGATGAAAGGATTAGATGTAGTAGCTAAAAAAGTTGATAGGAGAGAAGCAAATAATGCGTAAACAAAAAGGAATGACGCTGATTGCGATCCTAGTATTTTTATTTCTATTTTTACCACTTTGCCTGATCGTTGTGACGTCATTTGGGACAGCTGCAGCAATTCAGTTTCCCATCAAAGGTTTTACTTTAGACTGGTATGCCAAAGCATTACAGTCAGATACATTTATGAGCAGCTTCAAATTAAGTTTAGGGATTGGCGTACTGGCGACCGCTTTAGCATTAGTAGTTGGGATTCCCGCTTCTTATGCCCTTGCTCGCTATTCAGTTAAAGGGAGAAATTTTATTAAAAGCTTCTTTTTATCTCCAACAGTGATTCCTGGAATCGTTGTTGGGTATACATTATTTCAATATATTGTGATCAAATTAGGGTTGCCGATTTTTCAAGGATTATTGATTGGTCATTTCTTGATCAGTTTACCCTATATTATTCGAGTTGTTGGTTCCAGCATGGAGCAATTGGATTATTCAATGGAGGAAGTAGCCTGGACATTAGGGTGCACGAAAATTCGTGCGTTTATCCGAATTGTATTACCGAATGTTTCTTCAGGGATTTTTGCAGCGTTTATGTTGGCATTTGTAAATTCGTTTAACAATGTTCCGGTTTCAATGTTTTTATCAGGACCGGGAGTGACGATGTTGCCGACTTCGCTACTTAGTTATATGGAATATAATTACGATCCAACTGTTTCAGCGATTTCAGTAATGTTGATGTTATTGACGATGGGCTTGATGTTTTTGATTGAAAAGACCTTGGGCTTAGCTTCAATAGCCTAAATAGCAAAGAAACGAGCTTGGACTTTGAACTTATAGGTAGAAAGAGGAGAAAATTTTGACTTTTGTTGATTTAAAGAAAATACGTGTCAGCTATGATGGCAAACAAGATATATTAAAAGATTTGAGTATTTCAATGGAAAAAGGCGAGTTAGTATCACTACTAGGGCCTAGTGGTTGTGGAAAAACAACAACATTACGAGTGATTGCCGGACTGATCAAACCAAATGATGGCACGTTTAAGCTTGAAGAGGATGATTTGACTAAAGTGCCTGTGCATAAACGAAATTTTGGTATGGTTTTTCAAAGCTATGCTTTATTTCCTCACTTAACAATTGCTGAAAATGTTGGGTTTGGGCTGAAACTAAGAAAAGAATCAAAAGCGAGCATTAATGAAAAAGTCGCAAAAATGTTAGAAGTCTGCGGTTTAGAAAATCTTGGAGAGCGTTATCCTAAACAACTTTCAGGCGGACAAAGACAGCGTGTGGCTTTAGCGCGTGCATTGATCATTGAACCTAAATTATTGTTGCTTGATGAACCTTTGAGTAATTTGGATGCCAAATTAAGAGTAGCTATGCGCATCGAGATCAAACGAATACAGCAACAATTAGGGATAACCACAGTATTTGTGACCCATGACCAAGAAGAATGTTTCTCTATCTCTGATAAAGTCGCTATCATGAATAATGGCGTGATCGAACAATATGACTCACCAGAAAAAATCTACCGTTTACCGAAAACAAAGTTTGTAGCACAATTTATCGGGTTTGAAAACTTTTTTGCAATACGTAAAACGGGTGCGGGGCAATATACTGCTGAAAATGGCCAACAATTCCAAACAACAAATCCACAGCCAGAAGCAACTGAAACCGTAGCGACCATTCGTCCAGAAGACATTGAGCTTGTAAAAGAGACATTACCTGATTCTATCGAAGGTTCTGTTATTGTGAGAACGTTCTTAGGAAAAAGCTATCAATATGAAGTAACAACGCCACTCGGAAAATTACTGGTCAACGGAACCAGTGAACAAATCTATGAAACTGGAGATACAGTCAATCTCGTTTTTCCAGCAGATAAATTAGTTGTTTTAGAAAAATAAACGATAGATGAAGGGGATTTAAACAAAATGAAAAAGAAATTAATGATCGGTGTTTTAGCAACAGCTACTTTATTAATGGCAGCATGCGGTAACAGCGAGGCCAATACAAAAGAAGAGAACAACAGTGGCAATAATACCTTAGTCGTTTCAACCTTTGGCTTAAGTGAAGATATTGTCAAAAAAGACATCATTGCTCCTTTTGAAAAAGCAAACGATGCAAAAGTTACATTAGAAGTTGGCAATAGTGCAGATCGCTACACAAAATTATTGAATAATCCAAATGCTGGAATTGATGTGATCGAGCTAGCCCAAGCCAATGCGACTCAAGGAAATAAAGAAGACTTATTTGAAAAAATAACTGAAAAAGATGTACCGAATATCAAAGAGTTGACGACAGGTGCCAAAGAAGTATACGAAAGCGGTGCGGGGATTCCAATTGCGGTTAATAGTATCGGTATTGTCTATAACAAAGAGAAACTTGGGAAAGAAATCACTAGCTGGGACGATCTATGGTCCTCAGACCTGAAAGGGAAAATCTCTGTACCAGATATCTCTACAACAGCTGGACCATTGATGTTATACATTGCGAGTGATCATGCTGGCAAAGATATCACGTCTGATAAAGGGGAAGCTGCTTTTACCGCAATGAAAGACTTAAAACCGAATGTTGTCAAGACGTATTCAAAATCATCGGATCTAGCAAATATGTTTCAATCTGGGGAAATCGAAGTTGCAGTTGTAGCGGATTTTGCAGTTGATATTATTCAAGGTGCATCTGAAGACGCAACCTATGTTGTTCCTGAAAGTGGTACTTATGCAAATTATAATACAATCAATGTACCAAAAAATTCTAAAAATAAAGAGCTAGCATATACATTTGTTAACGATCGTATTAGCGAAGCATCACAAAAAACAAAAGCAATTTCATTGAATGAAGGACCAACAAATAGCAACGTCACGCTTGATGAAGAACAAGCCGGAAATAAAACATATGGTCAAGTCGCAGATCGTGCCAAAACAGTTGATTTCTCCTTTATCAATGACAATTTATCAAGCTGGGTCGATCAGTGGAACCGCACAATGAATCAATAAACAATAAGAAGGGCGATAAGTATGAAAGTAGATATGATCATTCAAAATGCTTGGGTCTTCCAAACTGCGACCCAATCATTTATCAAAAAAAATGTCTCTATTAAAGATGGAAAATTTTATTATATCAGTCAAGCAGAAATGCAGAACTTAACGCCAAAAAAAATCATCAAAGCCGAGAATCAGTATATGATTCCCGGCTTGATTGATGCTCATATGCACATTGAAAGCTCCATGACGACACCAACGATTTTTTCAAAAGCAGTTTTACGTTTCGGTGTCACGACTGTTGTAGCAGATGCACATGAAATGGCAAACGTCTTTGGGTTAGAAGGATTAGATGAATTTATGAAAGCAGAAACTGAATTGGACATCTTCCATGCCATTCCGTCCTCTGTTCCGTCGACCACTCCTGAACTCGAAACCACTGGTGGAATCATCGGACTTCCAGAAGTAGCAGAACTATTGAAAAATCCTAAAATCATTTGTTTAGGTGAAGCGATGAATTTTAAAGGCATTGCCTATGAGCCAGAATCATTGATTCGAAAAATCATTGATTTATGCAAAAAAGAACGACCAACAATGCCACTGGAAGGTCATTGTCCAAAAATATATGAAGAAGAGCTGGCTGATTTCCTATTTAGTGGAATCACGTCAGATCATACCCATCAATTTCCAGTGTCGTTAAAAGAAAAAATTGAAGCTGGCGTTTTTATTCAATTTCAAAATAAATCGATCACACCTGAAAATATGCAGGTCATTATTGAAAATGAGTTTTATGAATATGCTAGCATTATAACGGATGATATAATGGCTGACGATTTGTTAAACGGCCACTTAAATGAGAATGTCAAAAAAGCGATGAAAGCGGGCTTACCAATCGAAAAAGCAATCTACATGACGACCTATACACCAGCAAGACGAATGGGGTTTCATGATCGTGGAGAAATTGCGCCAGGGCGTATCGCGGACTTTATTTTATTAAGTGATTTAGAAAATTTTTCTTTTGATGCTGTTTATAAAGCAGGTGAAAAAGTCTACGAAAAAGGAGCTGCAATTGACTATCCGGAGGTGATCGAGCAGTTTCCAGCCAGCTATCGACAATCTGTTCATTGTAAGGCACTTACAACGGATGATCTTGTCATCAAAATAGCAACTGAAAAAGAAAGTGTTCGTTGCAATGTGATCCAAAAGCAAGAAGTAGGCACTTTTACAGAGCGAATTACAAAAGAAATTCCAGTTAAAAATGGGATTTTACAATGGCAAGAGGCTGATTGTGCTTTATTGATCGTAATGGAACGGTATGGTAAAAATGGCAATACTTCATTTTCATTGATGGATAAACCAATCACTGAAAAAGGGGCGATCGCGACAACGTGGGCGCACGACCACCATAATGTAATGGTTATGGGGAACACACCAGAAGATATCGTATTGGCACAAAATAAATTAGTCGCGATCCAAGGCGGTTATATCGTTGTCTCTAATGGTGAAATCACAGGGGAATGTCCATTACCGATCGGTGGGATTTTATCTCAAGCGCCCATCGAAGAATTAGGCAGCTCGTTACAAAAAGTTCGTTCAAGTATGCAAGCATTGGGCTATCGAAATATGAATGAGATCATGTCATTTTCTACTTTATCTTTACCTGTTTCACCTGCAATTAAGGTGACAGATATGGGGATGATGGATACAAAAACCCAAGAATTTTATCCTTTGATCTTCCCAGAAGATGGAGTATTATTAAATGAAGACGCTGATTAAAAATGTTCACCTTCTTTCAATGGATAAGCAATTTTCAGAAATCAAAAAGGGCTATGTCTTGATCGAAGACCATTTGATTGCCAAAATCGGCTCAGTTTCTGAGCTTGATTCAGTGACTATTTCTGCGGATAAAGTGATTGATGGTAGAAATGGCATTCTGATTCCAGGAATGGTCAATACACATACACATGCTGGGATGATTCCTTTCCGTTCATTGGGCGATGATGTACCAGATCGACTTCGCAGATTTTTATTTCCATTAGAGCAATTTATGACGAAAGAATTAGTCAAAGCTAGCAGTGACTATGCGATTGCTGAGATGCTATTAAGTGGGGTAACTTCGTTTTGCGACATGTATTATTTTGAAGATGAAGTGGCTAAAAGTTGTAAAGAAATGGGAATCAGAGCGTTGGTAGGCGAAACCATCATCGATATGCCGACTTGTGATAGTCCACAACCTTCTGGTGGCTATGACTACTGCGAAATGTTCTTAAAAAAGTGGCAAAATGATCCATTGGTGACGCCGATCATTGCACCTCATGCACCAAATACAAATACTCCAGAAGTATTAAAGAAAATCGTGGTACTTAGTGAAAAATATAATGCGCCGATCACGATGCATGTATCTGAGATGACCTATGAAATAACAGAGTTTCAAGAAAAGTATAACCAAACGCCAATAGAATTTCTACAATCATTAGGCTATTTTGAACGAGAGTTTATTTTGGCTCACTGTATTTTAGTGAACGATCATGATTTAAAAATCCTTGAAGAATCAAAAGGAAAAGCGCGTGTTGCCCATTGTATTGGTGCGAATACAAAATCAGCGAAAGGGATTGCACCGGTCAAAAAAATGATTGAAAGAAATATCATTGTTGGTTTAGGGACGGATGGCCCAAGTAGTGGGAATACGCTAGATTTATTCAGTCAAATGCGTCTTTTTGCCAACAGTCATAAAACGTATCATCAAGACCGTGCCCTTTTTCCTGCAAGAGAAATTGTTCGTTTAGCAACGATTGGTGGAGCTGAAACACTAGGCTTAGCGAAACAAGTAGGATCAATCGAAATTGGTAAAAAAGCGGACTTAACATTGATTGAAACAGAGTCAGTCAATATGTTTCCGATTTTTGACCCATACTCCGCGATCGTCTATTCGGCTAATGCCAGCAATGTAGAGTCGGTGTGGGTAAATGGGGAACAGCTAGTGCGTGATAAAAAAATGGTTCATCATAAGCTGGATAAAATCAGAGAAAGCTTATATCGTGAAATGAGAGAGTTTGTTATAGAAGCAAAAAAACGATGAAAAGAGCTTGAAACGTGTTCTCATGTTTAAAAACCATACCACAAATCAAGTCATTCTTTTTAAGCTACTTTCAGAAGAAGAAATCGGTAAAATCTATCGTCAACGAAAAATTGACGTTGAACTCGCTTTCAGTTATTTGAAGGCTTGTTTGGCGTTCACTCGGTTCTTAGTTCGAGGAAAACAGCAGGCACACAATGAAATTGTATTCGTACTGATGGCTGTAAATTTAAGAAAATATAGGCTAAATAAGCCAGTAACCAAAGATGATTCTTCTAATCGGTAAAAAAATAGGAGACTGAAAATCCTTTTTACGATTTCCGGTCTTCTATTTTATGTTTCTTTATTTCGATACATAACAGTCAATCGGTTTTTGATACTCCATCCAATCATTCCGCTCTTCGTTAAAATATTGCGCTAAAAGAAAGCCAATGTAGGGTCCAGTTGTCAGTCCTGAAGAACCTAAACCACTGGCCACGACTGCAGTAGGATCGTTAGGTAAGCAATTGAAAAATGGTGCAAAATCAGATGTATAAGCACGTGTTCCCACACGATATGAAACAGGATACTGTTCAAAAAAGTTCGAATCCTCTAAAAAAGGCCCAGTTTTTTGCTGTAAATGAGTAAACGCTTCGGGGGTGGGCGTCAAATCAAAACCACCATCATTTTCATGAGTAGCCCCAACCAAAATTTGCCCATGTCCAAATGGAATTAAATCACTTTCGCCATCCAGCATAGCAACAGGCCAGCTGCCGCTGTTTTTATAAGGTGTTTCAAATGCTAATAATTGCCCTTTTTGTGGTCGGATATCGGTAGTCAGCCCAAGTGATTTTAACAAATCAGACAAGCCTGGTCCCGCACACAAAGCAATAGCATCAAAACTTTCTATTTGTTCTTTTGAGTGAACTCGCCACTGATTTTGCACTTGGCTAATGTGAACTTGCTCTGTTTTCAAAGTGATATTTCGACTAAGTGCACGCTGGCGTAAGGTTGCTAAGTAACTAGCACCGTCCAGCTTACCACCACCCGTGATAAACACTGCTGGTGAAGCACTCAATAAGGGTAGCTTTACCTTTACTTCCTCAGCGGATAGCAGCTGAACCGTTCCAATCTCAGGCGCTGTTTGTTTGCGTTCTTCAGCCAAATCGAGCAATGAGACAAGCTCGCGATCTTTTCTAAGGATCAACGTACCAGTTTGCTGATAGACACTATGTGGTAAAGCAAAATCCTGCACTAATTTAGGATAAAACGCTGCGCCATCTTTCGCAAGTTGATACCATTTCTTGTTCCGGCGTTTTGATAACCACGGGGAAATAATCCCGGCGCTAGCTTTCGTTGCTTGACCAATTGGATTATCATAAACAGTTACGCTATATTGTTTCAAATCAAGATAGTTGGCTAGGGTCAAACCAATGATCCCACCGCCGATGATTGCAATTTTTTTCATAAGTAACTCCTTTTAAATCGTTATGAATCAAGTAACTCATTTTTACATAAGTTTAGCTTAGATGCAAGAATCTTTGAAGCTGCTTGAGTTGACCTAGAATGAAATTTAACTCTAAAAAAATAACCTGAATTTAATGAGAAAACGCTTATTTTTATGGTATGATAATGAGTGTTCTATTCATTTAAAAAAGAAAACAACCATATAGGAGGTTACTGAATGAGAAATAAAAGATTAGGGTCTTTACTTGCGGCAACTTGCTGTATCGTTTTACTTAGCGGCTGTGGTTCTAGTAAAGAAAAGACTGGTGAAACTGGCCAAAAAGCAACAGGCAAGGAACAATCATTTTCAGTCGTGGCAAAACAAGAAATTCCATCCATCGATGCATCTGTTACAAACGATGTTGTGGGTTGGGGTGTGTTGAAAAATACAAGTGAAGGGTTGTTTCGTGCAGATAAAGCAGGCAAACTGATTCCAGCCGGTGCTGTCGAGCCACCGAAAATCAGTGAAGATGGCTTAACCTACAACTTTAAGTTACGAGAGGACGCTGTCTGGTCAAATGGAGAGCCTGTTGTGGCAGCAGATTACGTCTATGGATGGCAACGGACAGTAGAACCAAAAACGGCCTCAGAAGTTGCTTATTTATTTGAAGCTGTCAAAAACTATCAAGCAATCATGGATGGCAAAGTTCCCGCAACAGAATTAGGTGTTAAGGCATTAAGTGAGCACGAATTAGAAGTAACTCTAACCTCACCTGTGCCATACATGGAATCATTGTTATCACTACCACCATTTTTCCCGCAAAATGAAAAAGCAATCACCGATAATGGAGAAAAATATGCTAGTTCAAGTGAACACATGGTGTATAATGGTCCCTTTGTATTAAGTGATTTTGAAGGAGCTGGAACCGATACTAAATGGAGCTATTTAAAAAACGAGAAGTATTGGGATCAGGAAAATGTTACAATGGAAAAAATCAATTTTGATGTGGTAAAAGAAGATGCAACTGCACTCAATTTATTTCAGGATGGGCAAACAGACGATATCGTTGTGACTGGCGAGTTAGCACAGCAAATGGTAGACGATCCTGCCTTCTTTTCACAAGACATGTCAAATGCAACTTATGTAGAATACAATCAAAGTAAGAAAGAATTTCAAAATGAAAATCTTAGAAAAGCAATTTCCTATTCTCTAGACCGTCAAACTTTAGTAGATCAAGTTTTAGGAGATGGATCGATCGCCGCAACAGGTTTGGTTCCCAAAAATATGTCTTTCAATCCTGAAACAGAAGCTGATTTTGTCAAGGACTCTGGAAACCACTTGAAATACAACGCAGAAAAAGCTAAAGAATATTGGAGCAAAGCGCAGGCTGAATTAGGAATCAAGACACTCAAAATCAATTTACTTTCATCTGACGCTGATTCTGCTAAAAAAGTGGTAGAATATATGCAAGGTGCGATTCAAGAAACATTGAAAGGCATAACGGTAGAAGTTTCTTCTGTACCACTTTCTGTTCGCTTAGAGCGTGGAAATAGTGGTGATTTTGATATGATTTTAGTTGGTTGGGGTGCTGAGTATAATGATCCTAGCGTGTTCTTAGAATTATTTGCTTCAGATAATGTCAATAATAGCGGTAAATACAATAATAATAAATTCGATAAATATCTAAAAGCTTCTGCAACAACCAATGCAAGTGATCCTAAAGCACGTTGGACTGATTTGATCGAAGCAGAAACTATTTTAATGGATACAATGGGTGTTTGTCCGGTTTATCAAAAAGCAGAGGCGCACTTGCGTAATCCAAAGGTAAAAGGAATTCTACCTTCTGGTCCAGAATATGATTACAAATGGACTTATATTGAACAATAACATAAAGTAAAATGTTGCTACAGAAAGATTGTTCGGCTATTCGGGCCAATGATTCGTGAATGATATTCTATGTGTTATTCAGCGCTAAACGAGTCTGCTACGTTTTTAAATTAGGAGGTTTTTCTATGATTCATCGCTATATTCAAGTAACAGGTTCTTCCTTTGACCGAGGTGTGGCTATCGGTCAGGTACTGAAAATGCAGATCGAAACCAATTTATCCAGCCAAAAATTATTTTATAATGATCCACCTGAGATCGTTGCGAAGTGGTTGGAAAAAGCACAAATTTATCTGGAATATACAGAAAAATTTGCGCCAGAAGTAGTCGCCGAAATGCGTGGCGTTGCACAAGGGAGCGGCTTGGATTTTCAAGAAATTTTGTATCTTTATACCATTTACGAACGTTCTTTCTTTGATGAGTTGATCAGTGATAAGTGTACCTCTTTTGCCGCTCAAGGAAATGCAACATTTGATGGTTCTGTAATCTGCGGACAAACCAATGATGAACGATTGGATGAATATCGCTCTGAGGTGGACTGTGTGGTGCATCATGTTGAGGTAGACTCTGATTTTGAGTCGTTGATTTATAGTCACCCAGGTATTCCAGCCTATATGGGAATGAATAATTATGGTTTAGCCGTCATGTGGACATATATTGATAATGGGCAACGTCAAGCTGGTATTCCTACTGCTGGAATCATTAGAGAGCTGATCAATAAGAAAAGCTTAAAAGAAGCACGTGAGTATCTCTATAGTGTTCCTCATGCAGTGCCGAATCAGTTTAGCTTATCTCATTCGGTTGAAGGAATTGCAAGCTTTGAGTGTTTTCCCAATAAGATTTATGCTCATGAACCAGCGGATGTGATGATCCATGCCAATCACAATAGTATTGCATTGGAAGAGCCAGAAGAAGGTGGTTCTAAAACATCTCACGCTCGTTTTGAAGCAATGGAGGCGATTGTGAATGAAAATCATGGAATTATTGATGTGCAGTTGGGGAAACAATTTTTAGCCAATCATCGTAATTTTCCAAAAAGTGTTTGCAATCATCCTTCTCCGGAGCATCCACTATCCAAGTCTCTAGCTTCAATGATCTTTGATTTAGGCAAAGGTGAAATGCATCTAGCGTTCGGCAATGCCTGTGAACAGCCGTTTCATACCTATCGATTCAAACAATGGTTTGGATAGAAAGAGCGCGAGACAAGAGCGTTTATTTGGATTTAGAGTACGAAACAAACGGACCTTTCGTTTTGTTTCGTACTCTTTTCTTTTTTAGTGATCAATGGCGCTGGTGGTGTCGGTTCGATTTTGAATCAGCTCGCTCACTGAGCGGAACTAACTGTCTATGCTACTGCTAGTCCGGCCAATTTTGAGTGGTTGAAAGAAATTGGGGTAGATGGATTAATTGACACCAGCCGTTTGAAGAATAAATCGGTTAGTTTTGATTGGGAGTGCATGTTTGCCAAAACAGGTCATAACTATCAACTTCAAATCCAAGGAACAATCTTGGCGTTGCTTGCTAAACTTGCTCAAGCAGGGAAAATAGCCGTAACTGTAGGGAAAACTTATACAGTTAAGATCAATGCAGCGAACTTAAAAAAGCTTAGGAAAATGTTGAAGCGGGCCATATGCGTGAGAAAGTAGTGGTCAGTGCTCCATTTAATGGCAATGTCAGAAGTGAAAAGAGCTAAAATGATCGTTTCAAATTTATTTAGAGAATAAACAAGACAAGCAACAACAAAAGGATCAGTACACTTTTGCTGCTGTTTGTCTTGTTATCAATAGTCTACTATTTTTCTTGTCTTCCTTTTTTTAAAACAAAACGATAGTTCGTAAATCCAATCAATGCAAGGCCAAGAAATAGCCAGACATTGTTTATTTTCTCACCAGTTGCAGGTAGCTTTTTCTTAAGTGTGGGAGAAACTTTTTGGCTGGTGCTTGTAGACGTACTCGATCTTTGCGGTGCTTCCACTGTTTTTTCTTTCGTGGTCGTTTCAGTAGAGGTCGTCGGTTTTGTCTGATCTAGATTTTTTGTATAAACATAAGTGACTATTTGATCTTTTTCAGTAAAGAAACCAGAAGTATCGCCTTTAACTTCTTTAAATGTGTACCCTTCGAATTCTAGCTTATCAGTTGTAAATGGCATGCCAACAGGGTTCTTTTGTTCTATAGAGGGGATGATTTCTTTATTCGTAGCGTCTATATAGAAGCTAGTTACTTTGCCTGTCAGCCCGATAATCGGAGCGGTCACTTTTTTATAAATAAAGGTCACTTCTTGTTTAAGATTTGTGAAGCTACCAGTAGTATTGCCGATTGTTTCTACAAGTTCATAATCAGGAATCGCTGGTGCCAAGACTTCAAATAATTGACCGACTAAACCGTTCATTGGTTTATCAGGAAGTAATTCGTTTCCATCAGAATCTTGATAATGAACCATTACAGGTTGGCCGTCGTCCAAAATATTGAATTGGTGTAAGTAAGTTCCGCTAGAAATAGCATAAAAAGTAAAGCCAGGCGGTTGGGCGTAGGAGCCAGCTGGATTATCTAATCGTGCATTGTATTCAATGCTAGCAAGATTCTTAAATTCTTCTTCAGTCACGCCTGTCACAGTAATACCTTGATCAGTGATTTGTAGACGGTTTGCAGGTAATTGTGTGCCATTGAAGTCAAGGTACGTATTACTAGCAGAGCTTGACAGAGTAAACGGGGGAATATACCCATCAAAATTAGTCATTCGATTTGGCATCATTGAAAAAGGTAAGAATAACGTTTCGTGCTCAAAATCATAATCTAAAGCCGAACGACCCATTGTTGTTGGTGAATCATTCCGTCCTGTATTTTGCCCAAAAGCGGCTAAATCACTAAGCATCGGAAAGGCAGGTACCACAGTAAAGTCTGTAATACCACAAAATTGCACCGAAAGAGATTTCAAATTCGGCAATACTGTTAATGGTTCAATCGTTGTAATGTTCATATTTGAATCTAAATAAATTCGTGATAATTGGGTCAATTGAGCGATTTTCGGCAAGACATTGTCGTCAATACTCGTCGAACCTAAACTAAGATTGGTGATTCCAGCACTTTTAGACAAATCAGGGAAATTGTCACTTGTTAAACTTTTAGTTTGAAGGGTAACATAAGTCAAAGCAGAAAGTTGCTCGAGTGGACTGAAATCAGTGACATTATTTGTGGTATTAATATAAATAGAACCTAAATTTGTTGCATGTTCTAGACCAGCAAGACTACTGATTTGAGCAGAAGCCAGAGAAAGATTGGTCAAACGATCCATATCTGCTTGAGTTAACTCACTACCAGCTGGTAATCCTAGTGTTGAGACAATCGTTTGTTTTAAAATTGGATCTGCAATAGTGATGGTATCTGCTCTAGGGGCGATCATCACAGCGGGCGTTTCCTCATGGGTTGTAGTATCTGTTGTTGAAAGCGGGGGTTCAGGTTCAGGTAATGTCGACGTTGTTGAGACATCTTCAGAACTAGAACTTCCGACTGTTTCAGATGAATCCAACGTTGCATCAGGTAAGTTTGTACTTTCTTGCACTTGAGATGCCTCAGTTTGCTCCATCGCAGTTGCATTACCTTCTGCAAAAACGAGTGATGATGACAGTAAAGTAGGGGCTAAAAGAGTAAGCAACATGAGTGAATGAGCAGTGTTTTTCTTATGTTTTAGCAAGCTGTTTCTGTTCTTCATATGTATTTCCTCCATAATTCATGATAAAGTGTGCGGATAATAAAAGAATAATATCACAAGTCATTCTATCATAAAAAAAGGATAATTATGTTTTTTTTATTTGAATATTATGAAAAATATGAAAAAAATCGTTTTTTAAGAAAAATAGCTAGATAATTTGTGTAAGCAAAAAGCTGACAAGTTTCTATTTGGTAGATTATAATTAGATGGAAATACTATTTTTTCCATTCGAGGCTAAACAAGCCTGTTCAGCTTTTAAAATTATCTAGCTTCACAGGCTAGCCTCTCGGTAAAAAGATAAAAAATAATTGAGGCAAAAGGCACCTCAGTTATTTTTTCCTATTTTCCATTCGAGGCTGAATGAGCCTGTTCAGTTTTTAAATAAAGGAGTAAACATCATGTCATTAAAGCAAAAAATTATAGCGGAAAGTAAACGGTTAGGCATCGATAAAATTGGCTTTGCGTCGGCTGAGCCTTTTTATGAGTTAGAAGATTCACTGAAGGAACAAAAGGCGCGTGGGTTTAATTCAGGGTTTGAACATCAAGTGATCGAAGAGCGAATCTATCCTGAAAAGACCTTTGAAAATCCTAAAACGATTATTTCGATTGCCTTAGCCTATCCGACTAAAATAGAAGGAAAAGTACCTAGAGATGAAAAAAGAGGGATGTTTGCTAGAGCCTCATGGGGGATTGATTATCATGATGTTTTACGAGACCGTTTATCAAAATTGATCGAATATATTCAATCACAAGCGCAAAGCCAAAAAGAAGCAGAGGCATGGCGTTTTGCGCCACAAGTCGATACGGGGGAACTAGTCGATGTGGCAGCTGCTCAGCGTGCGGGATTGGGCTTTATTGGTAGAAATGGGTTGTTGATCACAGAAGAGTTCGGCTCATTTGTTTATTTAGGTGAAATCGTGACCAATATTGATTTCGAAGCAGACAAACCTGTTCCTTTCGGATGTGGGGACTGTACACGGTGCGTGACTGCTTGTCCCACGCAAGCACTTTTAGGTAACGGCAGTATGAACGCGAAGAAATGTCTATCCTATCAAACCCAAACCAAAGAGATGATGCCAGAAGAATACCGAAAAAAAATGCACAATGTTATTTATGGCTGTGATATTTGCCAGCTTGTTTGCCCGTATAATAGAGGGAAAAATTTTCATTTTCATGAAGAAATGGAACCAGAAGTCGATACTGTTTACCCAAAACTAAAACCGATGCTGAGCCTTTCGAATAAAGAGTTCAAAGAAACATTTGGGCATCTTTCAGGTTCCTGGCGAGGGAAAAAGCCTTTACAAAGAAATGCCTTGATTGCTTTAGCCAATTTAGGAGATCGTAGCGCTTTACCAGAAATTTTAGTTTGTGCAACAGAAGACGTTCGTCCTGTGATTAGAGGAACCGCTGCTTGGGCAATCGGGAAATTAGGGAATAAAGAAGCGGAAAAATGGTTGGGGATTTTAAATGAGTTGCTGGAAGTTGAGCCAGAAGAAGAGGTACTGGTGGAAATAAAGAATGCAATCAAGAGGTTAGAAAAGTAAGAGTATAATCGTGTTGGAAAACGATATTTACGAAAAACATGGGAAACAATCAGATTTATTTCTGCTTGTTTCCCATGTTTTTGTTTTCGTTTAAAAAAAGATTAAAGGAGTGAGAATAGTCAATAAAATAGTATAGATTTATAAAAAGAAGAAATAAAATCGGAAAAATTTGATAAATACTGATAATTTCTCATGTCTTTCTTGAGATTAAGAAAAAATAGAAAAAATGGTAAAAATCTATATGGTAAAATTAATTTTTCTGTAGGATATGATTATATTTCGTTTAGATACAATTAAGGGAGTGAGTGCAATGGAAGAAATTAATAGCGATAGCACTGTAGCTGGCGAGTTGGCGTCAGGAATTTTTACAGCGATGGCGGGCTTGAGTAGCGGTGGGTTAGTTGTAAGTGATGGACAATCAACGATTTCTGGAAATGAGGCAGCGCAACAAGCTATTACTGAGATGCGTACAATGATTCAGACGATCAATGCTGCAATTGCAACGGATGCAAACAACTTAAAAAGTGTAGCAGCCGAATTCGAAGCAGCCGATGAAACGATTCGTCGAATGGTCAGTAGGAACGGGTAAGACGAATGGCTAAAGAAATCAATGAATGGGATGAACTTGCACAGAGAGAACGCCAAGTTGAAAATAAGTTGGAAGAAACAATTGAAACACAAAGGGCGGTACAGCGAATAGAAGAGGAGTATCAAGAATTATTTTACCGAGGGAATCAACTGATCGAACGCTTTGATACCTTTGTCGGTGATGCAGAGGGAAACTATTTAGCCGAAGAACTGAACTGGCAAACAAAACAAAGACAACAAGCTATTTTTTATCAATTAGAAGATGAAAAAGAACGCTTGCATAAGGAAAATCGAAGCCTAGAAGAGGAACAAGATCATCTTTATTATGAGAAAAAGCGTACTTTAATAGAAATGGAGGAAAAAGATGAGCATTGATATGTATCTAGGTCCTTCAAAAACACAAGGAAGCACAACGACCAGTGTTTGTAATAATTACCAGAGTGGGCTTACTGGCTTACAAGAGGCGATAAGCAATTTCACAGCAGATCAAGTATTAAGGAGTTTAGCCTATGATTCTGCTAAAGGCTACTTCCAAGAAGCTTATGTGCCATTGATTCAAGGAGCGATTCTCGTGGTAGAAGTAACGGCAAAAGCAGTAGAAAAGCTACCGACTGATTATGTAGCACAAGTAGATAGCTGTGACTTAAAATCATCAGAACTAGAAAGAGAAATTCAACAATATGAAGTGCAAATCCAAGGCATGCAAGAGCAGATCGAGCAAGTTAAAGAACTATTGCCGGTATCTAGTGAACGAGTCCAACATATTCGAGAAGCGAATGGGTTGATCAGCGATTATACTAATGCTAAAGCAAAATTGGAAAAACAATTACAAAAACTCTTGGCTTTTCATGCATTTTCAACTATGATTTTTGTAGAGGTGACGAGCTTAAAAAATGCAATAGATCAAGGATTGGCTCAAGTAAGTGGAGGCAAAGGCTTTAATGCTCAAAAAGGAACCTTCTCAAATGGAAATCTAAAAGATCGCTCATGGATGGATACGATCGGTAAAAAGTGGCAAGAGCGAGAGAAAGAACGTCTTAAAGATCAAATGCCGAATATGGATGGCTTAGAGTATAAACAAATTGATTTTAACGGCGGCAAAGTCTGGTGTTGGGTCAAAGAAGGACATACGACAGCAGATCCAGAAGATATTGAAAAAACATTCTTATATAATGACTGGGTTGCTCGTATGCTAAAAAAATATGGTTCTGATTATTTTACACCAGAAAGAGAACCAGGTGTAATGGATCTTCTAGTGGAGCAAAACTTAAGATTATTTGAAGAGCTACGGACAGGGATCGATAGTAAGACAGGAAAGAAATTAACGCCACTAGAAAGACTCGCTAGAGGAACCTCATTAGCGAATAGCTTGGCAGCATTAGGAGTTGGAGCCAAACAGATAACAAATGTTGGAAGAGGAAAATCAAGCCAATCCCCAACGAAATCACCAATAATAAACCGAGGCCCAAGAGTGAATGACATTGGGAAATCGAATAAAACAATAACTCTGCCAGGCAAGAAGATTCAGAGCGTGAAAGGCAAGCCATCTAAGGTGAAGGCTCCTGGGAAAGCTAGTGGGGCTAATTCTCCTAAAACAGATTTTGGCGCAGAGAATCCTGTATCTGGAAAAGATTGGAATAACTATTTTAAAAATAAATATGGCGCTGGAAATGTTCATTGGAAGAATCCCGTGAGTTCAATAAGTGAACTAATGGATACGCCTGGCTCTTTAATTAATGTTAACCCTGCAGATGTTACTGATTTTGTAAAAAGAGAAGGATGGACGGTAACACCTCTGAAAAAAGGTGGAAGTGCAGGTATTCCCTATGAAGAAGGCGGAGGATTTAGTATGAATCCTCCCAAAGGAACTAGTGGAGATTCAAGATATATTCAGTATCACCCTGGAAATGGTCACCATGGAGAAGTTCCTTATTATAAGATATCACAACCGAACAAACCAACAGTTAGAATTTATATGGACGGCAGATATGAAATTGACTAGGGAGGAAATATTTAATGAACAATTATAATAACGTGGATGATTTAATAGCTATTCATGGTTTACTTATTAAAAATTTGCAGATTTTTTCTAGTAGTTTTAAAATTCAAAAGGAGAAGTATAAACATGCTGATTTATCGGACGAATTAGCTTCTGATTTTTCCGATATTGACATGGAAAGAATGAAAATCTTATTTGAAAACGGCTGGATAACGGAAGAACAGTTAAATTTAGGGGAAAAAATAAACTCTTTTTTGGAAGAAATGAATAATGATAAGAGTTTATGGACGGATGAAGCTGTGAAAAAATCTTTGGAATGGGAAAAATGTAGAGAAATGGGATTAGAATTATTAGAATCTTTGGGATATTAAAAGAATTTTGATTTGAATGGAGTAAATATTCATAAAATAAAAAAGGCACTCTACCACTCGACGGGAATCGAGAAAATAGAGCCTTGACTAGTAAGCATGAACTCACTAATCAAGTTGCCAATAGCTAACTGTATTTATTATAAAAAAATTTGTTATTGAAAAAGAAGTGATTGAAATTGGTCGTTTCTTTTTCTACTTTTATATCTTAATTTCCCGCCTCAATAAAAGACTCGCTAGAGGAACCTCATTAGCGAATAGCTTGGCAGCATTAGGAGTTGGAGCCAAACAGATAACAAATGTTGGAAGAGGAAAATCAAGCCAATCCCCAACGAAATCACCAATAATAAACCGAGGCCCAAGAGTGAATGACATTGGGAAATCGAATAAAACAATAACTGTGTCAGGCAAGAAGATTCAGAGCGTGAAAGGCAAGCCATCTAAGGTGAAGGCTCCTGGGAAAGCTAGTGGGGCTGGGGGAACTAATACAAATGTTGTTTCTACCTTACCAGAAGATGGAAATTCCACAGTCGGACGTTGGATGTCTAACGATGAATATAATAAAATGATTGATACAGGAAAAGTTCAAATGTCTCCTAATGGGAACAGGAATTATGTTGCGTCTCCTGCAAGTAAAGACGCTTTTCCTTCTGCTCCTAATGGATCAATATATTCTGAATTTGATGTAGCTAAAAATTCTTTATATCCAGCAGGAAATGAAAACTGGTCTCAAATCCCAGGACCAGGTTCACTTATCGATCGTTTGAATCAAAAAAAAGGATTGCCAGCAATTACTGAAATGCCAGATGCTCTTAATATAAAAAATTTAGGTGGTAAGTAATCATGAGTGATAAAGAAAAGTTATTTCAAGAAATCAAATCAATTGTTATAGAATGGTGTGAAGAAAATGAAACCTATTTTAAAAATAACAATATAAATATTGATGTTTTACGTAATGAAAAAGATGGTTTTGTTGTTAGCTTTGAAAATGATATAGCTATGGCTGAATTAGTCGTAGAACAAGCTAGTTATGCACCTTATAGATTTGTTTCGTTTGAAATAGCAACTGTTGAAGCTGATAGAGCAAAAATATCATATAGTTGGTATGATAATGAGAGTACCTCTAAAAAAGAGTTGAAAGAACAACTAACGAGAGGAATTAATTATTTTGTTAATCTATAATATAATTTTTTGAAATAAAAAAGGCACTCTACTACTCGAAGGGAATCGAGAAAATAGAGCCTTGAATAGTAAGTCCAAGCTCACTAATCAAGTTGCCAATAGCTAACAAAAGCTAGCTGTATTTATTGTACAAAAATTCAAAGGACATTTCTAGTCTTTTTGAATGTTTATTAAGTGTACAATCATTGATAGTAAGCACGAACTCACTAACCAAGTTCTCAATAGCTAGCAAAAACCAGCTATATTTATTGTACAAACATCCATAGGACTATCCTAGCCTTTTTGAATGTTTATTAAGTATACAGCCATTTTGCTATGAAATAGTATGAGTGAAGGGCGTCGGCTAATACCGTTTTTTTAAGTGTCAAAACAATAAAAATGATTTAAACAGAAAATAAGCGATGAATCAGAGCATATAGTCAAATAATCAGAAAAAAGAGAACATCTATAAAATAAAAGTTGGAGACAAAAGGTTGAAATTTATACAGCTACTAAAAGAGATCAAATCAAAGAAAACGAAAATAAAAATGAAGCCACTAATCATCTTTTTGTTGTTACTATGCTTCACTATCTATATATACACCAACCAAAACAATCTGAAATCAAAATACAAAAGTGATAAATTTGATTATACGGTGTACTATGAATCATCTATAGATGAAAGTTCAGAGAAATTTATTTTAGTGGATGATGATGGCAATGAAGAACTTTGTACGGTTGTTTTAAAAATCGATGCACAAAAACAATTCGGGAAAACCTACGTTTATATCTATCAAGAAACTGAAATAGATCAAGGGGAGTTCATGGCATACTCAACTACTAGTATTAAAGATGGTCCAGGTATGGAAAATGGATTAGCAAATGTAGAATCAGAAGAAGAATGGGCATTATTAGATGAAGTATTTACTACGTATCTTGCACAAGAGTAAAAAACGGAGGAAAAAACAATCGAATTAAATGATATGGCATCACTATACAATAATTTGAAAAAAAGAAAAGAAGACTATATCTTCACAGGAGCAGTTATTACACAGTTACCCACTCTAGTCAGTCACTGCCCAACGGAAGTCGATCAATTCGTTTGGTTTTCAGGTGGTATCCTCTTTTGGCTTATCCATTGGCGAACGCAACGCAAAATGTATAAAAAGCTTGGAATCAGCAAAGTAGAACAAAAGGTCATTCGTATTTTGGGAGAATATGAAGTGAATATCAAAAATGAGTATTGTGTTTTAGTTAGAAAAGCAGAAGGATAGTTTGGACACCGGTTCTTTAAGATAAAAGTGACTAAGACAAAACTCTTGTGGTTTATTCATGTCATCGTGAAGCCGATTAAACGATGTGAAAACGGCAATTGGACTAAAAACCATACAACACATAAAGCGCATTGTGCGGTTTTTAGTCCAATTACTCGAGCCTAAACGACTTTTATCCGAACCTCTTCTTAACTCTTACGTCTGCTGAAACTGACTATTATACAAAGAAGCGTACAACGAAGGTTTAGCTAACAACTCTTGATGATTTCCTTTCTCCACGATATCGCCGTCTTTCATCACTAAAATCAGATCAGCATTTTCAATCGTAGATAAACGGTGTGCAATCACAAAGCTTGTTCGATTATTTGTCACTTCATCCATCGCTTTTTGAATATGAGCTTCCGTTCTCGTATCTACACTAGACGTTGCTTCATCCAAAATAACCACAGGAGGATTTGCTAAAATGATTCTGGCAATCGTCAATAATTGTTGTTGACCTTGAGATAGTGAGCCGTTTTCACTGGAAATAATCGAATCATAACCATTTGGTAAAGTCCGAATAAAGTGATCGCATTGGGCAATTTTAGCAGCTTCAATGATTTCTTCTCGTGTCGCATCCATACGTCCATAGGCGATATTTTCAGCAATCGTTCCTTCAAATAACCACGTATTTTGTAAAACCATCCCAAACATACTGCGAAGATTTGTTCTAGAAAGGTCAGTGATATCTACGCCATCAAAGGTAATATGTCCACCATTTAATTCATAGAAACGCATCAGTAAATTCACTAACGTTGTTTTACCAGCACCAGTGGGTCCAACAATCGCCACCATTTGTTTTGGTTTAACAGAAAAATCAACTTGTTTCATCAACATTTTTTCTTCAGTATAACCAAACTGAACGTGATCAAAAGCGATCGCACCGGTTGGTTGATCGATGATTTGTACGTTCGCTTTTTCTGGAATATCATCTTCTGCATCTAAAATTTCAAAAATCCGATCGACGGCTGCTAGAGCTGCTTGAATCGAATTGATGACATAAGAAGCTGTAGAAATCGGTTCAGAAACTTGATTGATATATTGTAGATAAGCTTGAAGTAGCCCAATCGTGATTCCGCCTTGTAAAACTAAGAAGGCACCAATGATCGCACTGACAATAAAAGCCAACTGATTGATCAAACGAATCGCTGGATAAATCGCAAAGTTCATAAATTGAGCCTTTAAAAAGGCCTTATAATGTTTTTGGTTGGTTTCTAAAATAACTTGTTTAGCATGAGCTTGTTGATTAAACGTTTTTGTTACCAAACTTCCAGATAGAAATTCCTCCGTTTTATTATTTAAAATCCCCAATTCTGACTGACTTGCTTCGGCTAATTGTTTATTTTTGTTCGCAATTTTACCTGTCAAAAATGAGCTCGCAGCAATCAACAGTACAACGATCAAGGTTAATTTTACATCAATATAAAACAACATGATACCAGCAAAAATAATTGTTGAAATCGAAGTGAAAAACTGATTGATTCCAGTTAAGAAAACTTGTGATAATTGATTTAAACTAGTTGTTGTTCGGCTTAAAATATCGCCAACTTGGTGTTGATCAAAGAACGCCATCGGCAAAGATTTGAATTTCTTCGTTACTTCTTTTCTGACTCTTAATGTGATTCGTTCACTTAAAGCAGCCATCACACGTTCTTGCGTGTAAGACATTACACTACTGAAAATTGAAAAGACGATCAAAATTAAAACAGGTGTCAACAAAGCTTCTTGGATCATTGAAAAGCTGATTTGTCCGATTCCTTGCGTTTGGATCAATGTTAGTAAATCATCAATTGCGATCCCCATGATAAACGGCATCGCAATAACTAAAGCATTTCCGATTAAACTACAAAAAATCAAGCCTAGAAAAATCGGACGTTCAGGTCGGATCAATAGAAAGAAACGTTTTATTGTTTGCTTATTTACTTTTTTCATCATGCTTGTGCTCCTTTCGTAAGCATTCCTTGAGAGCGGGCAAACTCTTGGTAGGTTTGGTTATTTTGTAGCAATTGGCTATGGGTTCCTTGGCCAACGATTTTCCCTTCATTTAGGACAATAATAGAGTCTGCTTGTTGAATCGTGCTTAATCTTTGAGCCACGATCAATAATGTTTTATCTGACATTTCTTCTTTTAAAGCTAATCTGAGTGCTGCATCTGTTTGGTAATCTAGAGCTGAGAAGCTATCATCGAAAATATAAATATCGGCTGGTTTAATCAAAGCACGTGCAATACATAAACGTTGTCTTTGACCTCCAGAAAAGTTCGTACCCCCTTGAGCGACAAAGGACTCATAGCCGTTTTCTAACGTTGTCAGATAAGAAGACAATTGTGCAATAGTAGCTGCTCGGTCCATATCTGTTTTTGTTGCTTCAGGATACCCCATCAACAAATTACTTTTGATGGTTCCACTAAATAGAAAGGCTTTTTGAGGAACGTAACTGATTTTAGAGCGTAGCTCTTCTTGCGTAACATTTCTGATATCCACACCATCAAATAAAATCGCACCTTCAGATACATCGCTAAGTCGTAATAATAATTTAGCAACAGTACTTTTACCAGAGCCAGTTCCACCTACAATCGCTGTAATTTTCCCTTTAGGAATACTAAAATGAATATCCTCTAAAACAGGTTCATCCGCTTGATCATAACTGAATGTCACATGGGTTAAGTCGATCAATGCATTTTCACATCCACTTGCTTTGAGTGTAGCGGACTGTTTAGGATCAGAGATTTCGTCTTGTGTGTTCAAAATTTCTTCGATTCTTTTTACAGAAGCGAAAGATCTAGGCACCATGACTAAAACCATAGCAGCAATCATTAAGTAAGATAATGTTAATAAAGAATATTCCACCACTGCTGAAACTGTACCGATTTGCAAGGTCCCAAGAGCCACTAAATTCCCACCAAACCATAGAATAGAAGAAAAAACGATGCCCATTAACAAGAAGGCGACAGGTGTAATAAAAGCAAAAATACGATTAACACGAATCATACCATTTGCATAGTCAGAAAAGGTCTTATTTGTCCGTTCCTCTTCATAATCTTGATTATTAAAAGCTCGGATCATATTGATCCCAGTAAAAAATTCTCGCAAGGTCACAATGATTTTATCCATTTTTGGCTGGATCAACAAAGATAATGGTGTCCCTTTTTTCATTAGAATATAAACGATCAAAGCAAAAGCAGCTATAGCGATCAATGGAACCAAAGCTAACGTAGCTGAATAGGTAAATGTCATATAAAGAGAGAAAATAGCGATGATCGGTGCAGGTAAAATCAATTGCAAAAACAAAACGATCATCTGCTGAATATTATCAACATCATTTGTCATTCTGGTCAGTAATGATCCTGTCCCGAAGCGATCTGCATCTTTAATAGAAAAGGTTTGAAGCTTTTCGAAAAATAGTGTTCGCGTTTCAAAGCCAAATTTAGCAGCGACTTTTGCAGAAAGATAACTGCCCAAAATCGCGGCAAGCGCACCGAATAAAGCCATTGCTAACATTTGTAACCCAATCGTTTTGATTGATTGTTTATCGCCACTTGCAATCCCTACATCGATCAATTGAGCGACCAACATTGGCACGCCAAGCGTTCCAATAATTTGTAGACATAAACTGATGACGGTCACAAAAATAAGTTTTCTATTTTTTTTAATGAAAAACTGAATGATTTTCATCTAAATTCCTCCTTTTTATCGAACAAAAGGAATTTTACACCTTCAAGTGACTTGAAGGTCAATATTTTTTGTTTATAATTAAAATCAGAGGTGATTTTATGGAAAAAGAAAAATTATTAACTGTCGGACAAGTAGCTGAAATCATGAAGTTACCAAAATCAAAGATCCGTTATTGGGATGATATGAATCTACTAACATCTTCTAGAAATCAACAAAATGGTTATCGAATGTTTGATATGGAAGATATTTTAACAATCAGTGATATCGATTTTTACCGTAGATTAGATATTCCCATCAACAAAATGACCAATCTATATCGTAAATCACCAGAAGAATTATGGACGATTCTAGATGAAACAGAAACCCGAGTCGCTGCAGAATTAGCAGAACTTGAGAAAAAACAACAAGGGATCAAACATCGAAAAGACCAGTTATTGAGTTTGATTGAGTTGAAAGAAAAAGAGTTTATTGATGAGCCTTTGGATGTAGAACGAATCATCCCGATTGATTTAAAAGATCCCAATGAATTACAAACATATATCGATAATCCCTCAAGTTTAGTGGTTTATAGCAACTCTGATCATGAAAAGGAACTTACCTATGGTTTTGCGGTGACCACCAAAGAATTTGTAGAGGAAGTAACGATTTGGCAACAGACAGAGCAAACAAAATACGAATACAAACAATTTTTACTAACAATCAAGTCAGATGATCCTCTAGAAAATAATTTCCAATCAATGAAAGAAAAATTGAAGGAGCAAGGTTATCAAACTGGCACAATGATTGGACGTTATATCATGACCGCAGAAGACCAAGATGGATTTTATAGAGATTATTATAAAACATGGATTGAAGTGAGTAAGGAACATTGGGCATAAATATCGTAATCTTCCTGAGAAGGTGCTATTATTAGCTGACCACAAAAGGATGATTAGACTATGGATAAATTACAAACAATTCAAGAAGTAATAGCTTTCGTAAACGAACATTCGCTTGCTTTTATTTATGTTTCGCAAGAAGATTGTTCGGTATGTCATGCGTTAAGACCTAAGCTAATCGAATTATTGAAGAGCTATCCTAAGATAGAGCTAAGAGAAGTTGAAGCGGACAAAGTCAAAGCAATTTCAGCTGAATATTTGATTTTTTCAGCGCCGACTTTCCTTTTCTTTGTTGATGGAAAAGAATATATCCGTGAAGGAAAGTTTGTTCAGTTTAAAAAATTAGCCAATGCACTTGAGCAAATTTATTCGTTTGAAGAAAACAAAGTATAGTTAAAATCTAGTAAATTCAAGCGTTTGAGTAATGTGTTAGAATGTTCGTTGTCAAAATGTAAGCGTACTATTGACAATGGAAATAAGACGTTGTATACTTTGGTCAACGGATCGTTACTGGTTAAGCAGGCGTGACCTCACACATTACTTTTTTGGTGATGTTTGATGTGGTCAGGTCTTTTTTCGTTTTTCAAGTCAAGAACAGGAGATAATTTCAATGAAAATACTGAAAGTTTTTAATAATAATGTTTCTTTGATTCTAAATGATGATGCCATCGAAGAAATCATTATGGGCAAAGGGGTCGGTTTTAACAAGCGCGAAGGCGATGTGATCGATTCAGCTCTGATTGAAAAAAGATTTGTTCTTGAAGGTAATAATTCCGTTAGCAATTTAGACAATCTGCTTGCACGAATCGATATTGAAGATATTGAACTGGCCAGTGATATTATTCAATTAGGTAAAGCAGAATTAGACCAAGAAATCGATGATTCCATTTTGTTGACATTGTCCGATCATATCGGTTTTGTCTTAAATAGAGTGACAGAAGGCTTACAAATGCGCTCACCTCTAGAATGGGACATCAAACAAATTTACACAAAAGAATATGCGTTTGCATTAAAAGCCGTTCAAATGATGCGGGAGAAAACAGGGATTGAGATTCCAGATCAAGAAGCAGCTTTTATTACCCTTCATTTTGTCAATGCTTATAATTCTACTAGCAATATGAACGAAACGATGCTGACAACGAAAATCATTCAAAGCATTATCGACATCATTAAATATCACTATGGTAAAGAATACGATGAAACCTCTTATGATTTTACTCGTTTCATTACCCATATTCGATACTTTGTCAAAAGACAGCTAGATAAAGAAATTTCATCAAATGAGGATTCGTCTTTGATCAATCTAATTGCTGTGAAGTACGAACAAGATCATCAGTGTGCAGTTAAAATCAAAACATTTTTGGAACAACAATATGATTGGACGATTTCAAATGATGAATTGATGTACTTAACACTTCACTTAAATCGCTTATCAAGCAATCAATAGGATCGTTACTGGTTAAGCAGGCGTGACCTAAGAAAAACACTTCATGCATAAGTGTTTCTTCTTGGGTCACTTTTTTTATAAAAAAATGATTCAAGGAGAGGAAATACTATCATGCGTTATGAAGAAGAAAGTAAAAAAATCATCGAACTTGTCGGTGGTAAATCGAATATCAATAGCTTAGTTCACTGCGCGACGCGTTTAAGATTTAGCTTGAAAAATACGAAAAAAGCGGACAAAGAAGCTTTGGAGAAATTACCCTATGTGATGTCAGTTGTCAATAGTGGTGGACAATACCAAGTGGTGATCGGCAGTAAAGTACCAGATTATTATGCAGCGATTCAATCACTCGCTGATTTAAACGAAGATGCACCTAAAACTGAGAAAAAATTAAGTTTCAATTATGTATTCGAAGTGATTTCCGGTGCCTTTTCACCACTGATTCCAGCAATGGCAGGATCTGGAATGATCAAAGCGATTTTAACGATTTTAGTTGAAATGAAATTATTGGCTGATACCAGTTCGACTTATATGGTTCTGAGTGCGGCAAGTAACGCAATCTTTTACTTCCTACCTGTTTTTCTAGGAATTACATTGACTAAAAAAATTGGTGGCAATATGTATGTGGGTGGTGTAATCGGCGCAGCATTACTGGAACCGTCGTTTACTGGCATGATCGGTCAGGAAAAGCTTGATTTTCTAGGCATCAATTTAAATGTTGTTGATTATGCAACAACCATTTTCCCGATTTTTGTCGCAATCTTTATTTATTCATTCGTGGATAAATTCTTACGCAAAATTATTTTTAAAGACCTTCAATTGTTCGCTGTACCAATGTTCAGTTTGATGATCATGGTACCATTGACAGCTTTATTATTCGGTCCATTTGGAACGGTTATCGGAGATGCGCTTTCTCAAGGCGTGATGTGGTTGATTGGCAAAAGTGCACTGCTTTCAGGAATCGTCTTAGGTGGTGGTATGCCGTTTATGGTCATGTTTGGGCTTCATTGGGGCTTTTCTCCAATCACGCTTGAAAACTTAACGGTGATGGGCGGCGATCCAATAGAAGGAATGGCTGTTGCAGCTGTTTTTGCCCAAATCGGAATCGCAATTGGTTTTTATTTAAAATCTAAAAAACATTCTAAAATGAAAGCTTTAGCTGGACCGCTAGCCTTAACTGGTTTATTTGCAGGAGTAACTGAGCCAATCGTTTACGGGTTGATTTTAAGATACAAACGCTTATTACCGATTGTAGCGATTTCTGGCGCTATCGGCGGCGCAATTTGTGGTGTGACAGGTGTTACCATGAATGCTTATGTGTTCCATAATATTTTCTCTATCCCTGTTTATACCCCAAAAGTGGGTTACTTCATCGGAGTAGGTGCAGCATTGATTGCAGGCGCAGTATTGACCTATTTCTTTGGTGTCAAAGAAGATGAAATGGTCGACTTCTTACCTGAAACAGATCAAGGAGAAGATGACTTTCAAGAAGAGCCAGCCACAACAAAAATCGACACAGAAACAACAATTTATGCACCAATGGAAGGAACTGTGATCCCTTTAACAGAAGTTGATGATGATGTATTTTCTAGTGAAATCGCAGGCAAAGGGGTCGCGATCATTCCGACAAGTGATAAAGTCATTGCACCATTTGACGGAACAGTTGTTGCTATTTTCCCATCAAAACATGCGATTGGTTTAAAATCAACTGGCGGTAGCGAATTGTTGATTCATATCGGTATTAATACAGTAAATTTGAATGGGGAGCATTTTGAAACAAAAGTTGCAATGGGGGATACAATCACACGTGGACAAACTTTACTTATATTTGATCGTGAAAAAATCGAACAAGAAGGCTATGCCATGACCTCCCCAGTTATTTTAACAGATGCTCAAAGTATGGAAACGATGACGATCATCAATGATCAAGCCCTCGTAACGCCAGAAACTAAGTTATTTAATGTAGGGAAAAATAAGGAGGAATCGAAATGAGAGAGGATTTTTTATGGGGCGGTGCAGTCGCAGCACACCAAGTAGAAGGCGGTTGGAACAAAGGGGGTAAAGGAGTTAGTATTGCAGACGTGATGACAGCAGGCTCGAAAGATCACGCAAGAGAAATTACAGATGGAATTGTAGCAGGGAAATTTTATCCCAATCATGAAGCCATTGATTTTTATGGGAACTACAAAGAAGACATTCAATTGTTTGCAGATATGGGCTTTAAATGTTTAAGAACAAGTATTGCCTGGACAAGAATTTTTCCAAATGGCGATGAAAAAGAACCAAATGAAGCAGGATTAGCGTTTTATGACGATGTATTTGATGAACTATTGAAACAGGGAATTGAACCTGTGATCACCTTGTCTCACTTTGAGATGCCATATCATCTTGTGAAGCAATATGGCGGTTGGCGTAGTCGAGAATTGATCGGTTTTTTCACTAATTTTGCTATAACCGTTATGAAACGTTATAAGGATAAAGTAAAGTACTGGATGACGTTCAATGAAATCAATAACCAACGAATCTTAGAAAATCCGATTTATTCATTTACAAACTCTGGAATCCTTTATCGAGAAGATGAAGATAAATTAGAAACAATGTATCAAGCGGCCCATTATCAGTTTGTAGCAGGAGCGATAACAGTTGCACAAGGGAAAAAAATCAATCCAGCCTTTCATATCGGCTGTATGCTAGCGGCAACACCAAACTATCCATTAACAAGTGACCCGAAGGATATCATCGCAGCCCAACAAGAGGACGAAAAACAATTATTTTTCACTGATGTTCAAGTGAGAGGAAATTATCCTCGATGGGCGGTGAAAGAATGGGAAATAAATGGGTACAAATTAGATATTACGGATGAAGATCTTCAGATATTAAAAGCTGGAACCGTAGATTATATCGGAATCAGCTATTATTTAAGCAACACAATTTCGACTAGACCAGAAGCCATTCGTTTAGAGGATGATTTGCTTGGTGATAGTTCACTAGTTGAAAATCCGTATGTTGGCATGACAGAATGGGGCTGGTCAATAGATCCTACGGGGCTACGACACTATTTAAATCTACTAAGTAATCGCTATGAGCGCCCCATTTTCATTGTCGAAAATGGCTTTGGCTACGCCGATACATTAAGCGAAGGGCATGTTCATGATGTCGAAAGAATCGATTTTCTCAGTCAACATATCAAAGAAATGAAAAAAGCAATCGAGCTAGATGGCGTAGATGTACTAGGTTATACCGTTTGGGGATGTATTGATCCAATCTCATTTACAACGGGAGAAATGCGTAAGCGCTATGGGTTTATCTATGTCGATCGCGATAATCAAGGAAATGGGTCGCTGAGACGAATCAAGAAAGATTCATTTGCGTGGTACAAGCATTTGATCCAAACGAATGGCTCAGAAATCTAAGCCAAAATAGCAACCAGCTCTCATTGTATTTTAGTAAAATAAAAACAGTGAGAGCTTTTTTGTACGAAAAAGCATAAAATAGAAAGGAACAATAAAGAATGGGGAAATAAAAAATGAAAAAAAGAATCGGAGCACTACTAGTTTTTGTAACGATTGTTTTATTACTGAGTATCCATTTTGGTAATAAGCAAAAACACAGTGAAGAAACTGTATTTAAAAAAGAAGGCATCGAATTTTGGGTCATCAGTGATCCTCATTATATCGATAAAAGTTTGACAGATTCAGGCTTAGCATTTAAAAAAATTAAACAGACCGCAGCCGGCAAAGAGCTGGAGCATCAAAAAGAAAGCTGGCAGGCATTAATCAATAAAGCAATTGAGCAAAAACCAGATATGTTGATCATCACAGGTGACTTAACCTTAAATGGCGAAAAAGTCAGCGCAGAAAAGCTGGCGGAATTCCTTACACAGCTGACGGATCATGGCATCAAAGTATTTGTGATTCCAGGCAATCATGATGTTAATGATGGTTGGGCAAGAAAATTTGTTGGAGAGAAACAAGAAAAAACAGAAGCCATCTCGACCACTGATTTTAAAGAAATATTTGCCAATTTTGGCTATCAAACAGCAACGAACTATGATAAAAGCTCATTAAGCTATGCAGTAGCAGTCAACCAACAATACAATTTTCTTTTTCTTGATTCAAATATCTATCCAGATAATGGCCAGTCACAAGCTAGCCCAACTACAGGTGGGACGATTCGAGGCAGGACAATGAAATGGGTCAAAGAACAATTGGAAACAGCGAAACAAGAAAAGAAGCAAACACTAGTATTCATGCATCATAATCTTTATCCCCATAATCAATTGTTATCAACGGGATTTGTGCTGAATAATGCTGAAGAATTTAAGCAAGTTTTAGCTGATTATCAAGTACCAATCGTTTTTTCAGGACATATTCACGCTCAAGATATCATGACAGAAACCATCAGTCAGCATGAACTAACGGAAATCGTGTCTAGTTCCTTCTCGATAGCGCCACAAGGATATGGTGTTGTGAAGCTAAATGGGCAATCACTTGACTACCAAAAAAAAGAAAATGCCTCTACTGTAGCTGTTTCCCAAATCGAAGATTATTCAGCATATAGTAAAGCATTATTTATTGAAGATGGCGAAAGACTAGGCTATGAACAACTCATTGATGCTGGATTATCTGATAGTAAAAAACTGGATGTGGCAGCCGAATTTGTCGGGCAAGTAAATTATCGCTTCTTCTCAGGCAATGATTTTAGTAGCGACAAACAAGAAGCAGACCTCAAAGTAGAACCAGGCTATCAAATCATTGCCGAGAATAGTCGATTTCTAAAAGAGTATATCGACTCGATCATTCAAGATAAGAATCAGTCGGATAATCAATTTAAAAAGAAATTGACAGATTGATCAAATTTATTTTTTAAGCTTCTCTCATTAAATACGAAAAGGGGGAGGCTTTTTGTCGATAGCTTTTCGCTATCATACCTGCCAAATAACTATTATAAGTTTGCGAGATTGTGTACTATTATAAGAAGATAAAGAAAACGCTCTAAAAAGAGTGGATAAACAAGTAAAGGAGAAAAAAAGATGGAATTGATTTCAGGTGAAAAAGGTTTTGAGTTGGTTCATCAAAGCGGTAATTGGATTTTAAAAAAGGATATTGGTTTTTCCCCAGTCGAAATGTTAGTGGCATCCATTGGCGCATGTGGTGCTTATGTGTACGAAAAAATATTAACAAATTCCCATATTGATTTTACAATTGCCAATGTAGCAATCTCTTATGAAAGAACAGAAATACAAGCAAAACCCTTGAGCAAAGTGGTCATCACCTTCTCTGTTCAAATTTCTGAAGAAGAGCATGGAAAAGCCGAGCGAGCATTGAAACTGATCGGCAAAAATTGTCCAGTCATGCAGTCGCTAGACCCTGCCATCACAGTTGTTGAAGAGGTTGTTTTTATTTAGTGTGGTGACACACTCTTTACAGAAAAGAGGAATACGATGAAAAAGATCATGACCGTCAGTTTTATAGGATTATTACTCGTTTTAACAGGTTGTAACGCAGCGAACAAAACAGAGTCCACTGAGTCAAAAAAAGCCATCGTTCACTTTACAGAACCAGCTGAATTATTGACATTAGATACGACACAAGAAGAAGATTTCACTAGTTTTAATGCCCAAAATCAAGTGCTTGAAGGACTTTATCAATTAAATGAAAAAGACGAAGCAATCCCAGCTGTCGCAAAAGAATTACCTGAAATTAGTGCAGATCAGCTAACCTACACGATTACTTTGAGAGAAGACGCAAAATGGTCAAATGGGGATCTTGTTACAGCAAATGACTTTCTCTATGCTTGGCGGCGTGCCGTGACACCAGAAACAGCACCTTCTTATGCTAGTCTATTTGTGTCATCAATCAAAAATGCCGATGCGGTTTATCAAGGAAAAATGAAACCAGAACAACTTGGAGTAGAAGCACTGGATGATCAAACTTTGGTGATTCATTTGATCAAACCAATCCCGTATTTCACTTCCTTATTAACCTTTGAAACATTTTTCCCAATCAATCAAGCATTTGCGGAAAAACAAGGCAAAGATTACGGTACCTCAAGCACAACAACAATCTACAACGGACCTTTTACGTTAGCTGGCTGGGAGCAAAATTCAGATACTTGGCAATACGTGAAAAACCCTGAATATTGGGATAAACAACATGTGTTAGTGGATGAAATTCAAACAACTGTTGTTAAATCAACCAGTACAGCCGTTAATTTATATCAAACAGACGAACTAGATCGCGTAGTTTTAGACGGAGAATTTTCTAAACAATATAAAAATGATCCCGATTTCCAAAATCAAAATGATACTAAAATGGGGTACTTGCGTTTTAATCAAGGACAAGGGAAATTACTTGAAAATAAACAATTGCGAAAAGCACTTTCTTTAGCTATCGATCGAGAAACGTTTGTAAAAAATGTCTTAGGTGATGGGTCTATTGCCGCTGAGGGATTTGTGCCGCAAAACTTTGTGCAAAATCCTACGACTGGTGAAGATTTCCGTAAAGAAAATGGGGTTCAGCAAAAATTTGATCAAACAACAGCTCAAAAAGCATACGAACAAGCGAAAAAAGAATTAAACAAAGCAGAGATTACCTTGGTTTATTTGACCAAAGATACCGATACGGAGAAAAAAACAGCCGAATACTTAGCCAGTCAAATTGCTGAAGTACTGCCAGAAATTAAATTTGAGATTACAACATTACCTAGTAATAACGTGCAGGAACGGTACTTGTCAGGAGATTATGATATTGCTTTTGGTCAATGGATGCCTGATTTTAAAGATGCCATCACATTTTTAGATATGTTTGCCTCAGATTCTGGATTGAATCATGTAAATTATAAAAATCCGAAATACGATCAATTGATCCAAGCTGCTTCTGAGACTGATGCGGCTAATGAAGAAAAAAGATGGTCAGATCTATTACAGGCAGAAGAAGTCTTGTTAGCAGAAGATTATACGATTGCCCCGATTTACCAACAACAAACTGCATTACTGCAAAAGCCGACAATCACTGGTGTAGTGAAACACAGTTTTGGTTCACCTTATAGTTTTAAATCTATTCAAGTGAAAGAATCAAAATAATTAAGAAGAGGTGGGACAGGAGTGTTTAATCCCGAGAAATAAGAAGGGATTCACGAAAATTGCTCTTCAAATCTTAGTGCTTTAGCACTTAGAATTTGATGTGATCGAAGCGAAGCGTAGTGATTGCTTCTGCTCCCACCGTTTATACGGATTCCTTGAGTCTGAGAGATAACTCGTAAAGTTATGTCTCAGACTCTTCTTTTTTTTGTAGAAAATTCATTTTATCACTTGACACATGAATGTTCGTTCATGTATTATGGGTGTATGATATATGAACAGTTATTCATCTGAAAAAAGTACGTGTATCTTTTCAGAAAATAACCTAAAAAAGGAGGATGAATAAAATGGAAACCGCAAAAACTCATGAGCACGATTGTTCTAAAGAAGAAGGACATGATCATGGTCACAGCCACAATCACAGCCATAGTCATGGAGGAAAATCACCAGTTGTTTTATTTTTTACAGGATTAGCGTTTTTTATCGTTGCATTTTTCATCAATGAAGGTTCGCTTTTCCAACAAATTCTGTTTGTCAGTGCTATGCTATTATCCGGCTATCACATTATTTTAGAAGGAATCGTAGATACGATCAACGAATCGAAACAGCAAAGGAAATTTGTACCGAATGTTCATATTTTGATGACCTTAGCGGCGTTTGGTGCCACGATCATTGGAAATTATGAAGAAGGAGCCTTGTTGATCATCATCTTTGCAGCAGCACATTTCCTTGAAGAATATGCTGAAGGACGCAGCAAAAGAGAAATCACTAATCTGCTTAAAATGAATCCAACAGAAGCACGTTTGATCCAAGCTGATGGCAGTGTGAAAACAGTAGACGTTTCAGTATTAAAGATCGGAGACAAGCTACAAGTATTAAATGGTGACCAAATCGCAACAGATGGCATTATTCTTTCAGGAAGAACCTCTATCGATGAATCATCTATCAATGGAGAAAGTATTCCTAGAGAAAAAACAGTAGGAGATGAAGTCTTCGGTAGTACCATCAATGGCAGTGGAACCTTTACGATGGAAGTCACAAAAGATAGCAGTGATACTGTATTTGCTAAAATTCTTCAATTGGTCAATCAGTCACAAGCAAACCTGTCAAAAACAGCCACTAAGATTCAAAAATTAGAACCATATTATGTCACGATCGTTTTGATCTTAGTGCCAATCTTTATCGCAGTAGGGCCAATACTCTTTAACTGGTCTTGGAATGAAAGCTTTTATCGTGGAATGGTGTTTTTAATTTCCGCATCACCATGTGCATTAGCAGCGAGTGCAGTACCTGCAACATTATCAGGGATTTCTAATTTAGCTAAACGCGGGGTGTTATTTAAAGGCGGTTCCTATTTAGCAAATCTGGCGACAATCAAGTCAGTTGCTTTCGATAAAACAGGAACCTTAACTAAAGGCAAACCATCTGTCACGGATTTTTATTTCTTGACGGATTCAGCTCCTGAAAAAGAACAAGCATACATCGATCTCATTGTCGCCATGGAAAAAACAGCGAATCACCCATTAGCCAATGCAATTTTAACCAAATTTCATGCAAAAACAGTTCTGGATGTAACTGTGGAAAATGAGATTGGTAAAGGCTTGGTAACAGAATATCAAGGAAATACGTATCAAATCGGTAAACCAGAAATATTTAGTTTAGTCAGCACGCAAATCAATGCTCATAATGAACAATACGCCAAAGAGGGGAAAACAGTTGTTTACTTTGCTGAAAATAACGAAGTTGTAGGCTTGATTGCAATGATGGATGTCCCAAATGAAAACGCGAAATCAGTAATCAGCTATTTAAAATCACAAGGAATTCATACGACTATGATTACAGGAGATGCAGAGTTAACAGGACAAGCAGTAGGATATCAAATTGGAATCGATGAAGTAGTCGGCAATGTTCTGCCAGAAAATAAGGCTGCAATCATCAAGAATCAACAAGCTCGTTTCGTTAGTGTTGCCATGTTAGGTGATGGAGTCAATGATGCACCAGCACTAGTAACAGCAGATATTGGTGTGGCAATGGGAGAGGGCACCGATATCGCTATTGACGTGGCGGATGCGGTATTGATGCAAAATGATCTAACTAAATTCAGCTATGCGTATAAAGTATCCAAACGTCTAGATCGTGTTGTATGGCAAAATATCTTCTTTTCAATGTTTATTGTAGTGTTATTGATCACCTTGAATATTCTTGGGAAAATGGATATTACAATTGGTGTTATTGCACACGAAGGAAGTACATTACTAGTTATTTTAAACGGATTACGTCTGTTGCTGCCATCGAAAGAATAAACAAAAAAAGAAGTGCCTACTGGGCCTTCTTTTTTTCATGTGTTGACAGCCCTTACAATATTTGCTATTCTAAGTATTAAGCAATGGATGTTATTACTTTGGGTAAGCATGCCATGCGGTTTTTGAACATTATTTTATTGGATGTTATCACACAAGTGAGCATGACCTATTTGCACCGTTTTTTAGCGACGGGTAAATGGGATTTTTTTGTAATTGGGGACTTATTATGATCATAAAAAGAGTACTAAATAACAATACCATCATTTCTACTAATAGTAAGGGTGTGGAAGTTCTTTTAATGGGAAAAGGAATCGCTTTTGGTCAGAAAAAAGGCCAAACCGTCGATTTGGAATTAGTTGAAAAGACCTTCCTGTTACGAGATAAAGACACACAAAATAAATTCACAGAATTATTGATTGACGTGCCAATGGACCACATTTTGGTAGCGGAGAAAATAATCAACTTTGGTAAAATTAAGCTAGGGAAAAACCTCAGTGAAACGATTTATGTCAATCTAACCGATCATATTCATTCAGCCGTCGAACGCTATCAAGAAGGGATTATCTTAAAGAATCCTTTACGCTGGGATATTGAACGCTTTTATCCCGATGAATATGTAGTTGGGGAAAAGGCAATTGAGATCGTTCGTAATGAATTGGGCGTGGAATTTGTGATTGATGAAGCGGCCTTCATTGCAATTCATTTCGTGAATGCAGAGCAATCTAAAAGTTTTGACTTGGCTTACGAAATCGCTGAAATCACTAAAAATATCGAAGATATCGTGAAAAAAGAATATAACACAGAATTTGATGAATCTTCGCTCGATTATTATCGTTTTATCACTCACGTAAAATTTTTTGCTCAACGCCTGTTAGTTGGGGAACACTATGAAGATGAAGATTCTGAATTACTTGATACGTTGAGGAAAAAGTATGAATTGGAATATCGTTGTTCAATAAAAATCAGCGACTATGTCCAGACGACCTTTGAGTACGATTTAAGTTCCACTGAATTAGTTTATTTAACGGCGCACATCAGAAGAATAACGAAAAATTTATAGACAAATAGGATTGTTATCCATTAGGAGCATGACCTAAAATAGTACGCATAACAGCGGCTATTTTAGGTTTTTTTCATGTAGAAAGGAAGAGCAAAATGAACTATAAAGAATCAGCAAAACAAATACTGGATTTAGTTGGAGGAGAGGCTAATATTCAATCCGTCACTCATTGTATGACACGTTTACGCTTTGTTTTACGCAACGAAAGTTTAGTAGAAGATACTCGTGTCAAAGAGGTTCCAGGCGTAATGGGCGTTATGAGAAAAGGGGGGCAATATCAGGTTATTATAGGGAATGATGTGGCCTCTTATTATAAAGAATTAGCTAAATTAGGTCATTTTAGCAACCAATCTTCAACTGACGATACAGGAACAAAGAAGAATCTGTTTGAAGCTTTCGTGGATGTGATTTCAGGCTGTATGTCACCTTTGATTCCTGCAATGTTAGGTGGTGGTATGATCAAGGTATTGTTGATTTTACTACCGTTGATGGGCATTTTAGACAACAGCAGTCAGACGTTTGCGATCCTATCATTTTTTGGGGATGCGCCATTTTACTTTATGCCGATGATGCTGGCCTTTACTGCTGCACAGAAATTTAACGTTACACCAATGCTGGCCGTCACCGTTGGTGGAATCATGTTGCATCCAAATTTTGTAGAAATGGTCAATGCTGGTGATCCAGTCCATTTTCTAGGATTACCTGTTACTTTAGCATCATATGGTTCCTCAGTGATCCCTATTTTGATCATGGTTTGGTTAATGAAATATATTGAAGGTTTCTTTGACAAAATTATTCCAAATGTCATCAAAAGCTTCACTAAACCGTTGCTTATTTTATTGATTTCAGGACTAGTAGCTTTAATCGTGGTGGGACCTTTAGGAACCTTTGCAGGACAATTATTATCTTCTGCTATTATTTGGATTCAAGGGAAAGCTGGTTGGTTAGCGTTAGGGTTGATGGCAGCGTTTATGCCGCTGATTGTCATGACAGGGATGCACTGGGCATTTGCACCGATTTTCCTAATTGCTTCACCAGCCACACCTGATATTTTGATCCTACCTGCAATGTTGGCCGCAAACTTAGCTCAAGGAGCAGCAGCATTAGCAGTTTCAGCTAAAACAAAAGATAAAAATTTAAAACAAGTAGCTGCCGCTTCCGGAATTTCAGCATTATTAGCAGGGGTGACAGAACCCGCCCTATATGGTATTACATTGAAATATAAAAAACCATTGTATGCCGCGATGATTTCAGGAGCAGTCTGTGGTGTATACATGGGAATCACAGGGTTAGAATCATATGCGTTTGCTGTACCGTCGCTTGTTTCATTACCTCAATTTATTGGTGGGCAAGGAAATGGAAATATTATCAATGCGATTGTTGTAGCAGTGATATCTATTGTGTTGACATTTATTTTAACTTGGGTTTTCGGTATTGATGAAGTGGACAAAAATGAAACAGAACAGCATATTGAAATTTCAGAGGCAGTTGAAACTGGCAGTAATGATCCTAAAAAAATCTATGCCCCGATGAAAGGGCAAGTAATACCATTAGAACAAGTAAAAGACGATGCTTTTTCAGGGAAAATGATGGGAGAAGGTCTTGCGATTATTCCCGAAGAAGACACGATAAAAGCACCTTTTGACGGAGAAGTAACGGCCCTTTTTCCTACAAAACATGCTATTGGTTTAACAAGTGACTCAGGAATCGAACTATTGATCCATGTAGGGATCGATACTGTAGAATTAGCGGGACAATATTTTACAGCGTTTGTTGAAACGGGAGACAAAATCAAAAAAGGACAAAAATTACTATCGGTCGATTTTGCGCAGATAAAAACTGCAGGATATGATACCACAACCCCGATTGTAGTAACGAATTCAGAATCATTTATTGATGTTGTTGCAAAAGAAGGAACTGAAACAGAAAGTCAAGAGACTATTTTATATATTGTTTAAAAAAAAAAGGAGGAGCGAACATGTTAACATTTCCAAAAGATTTTTTATGGGGTGGCGCAATTGCTGCCAATCAGTGTGAAGGAGCTTATAATGAAGATGGTAAGGGCTTAAGTGTGGAAGATGTTGCACCCCATGGCTGGAAAGGTGAACCTACAGCAGAACCAACTTCAGATAATATGAAACTGGTCGGGATTGATTTTTATCATCGTTATAAAGAAGACATCAAGTTATTTGCAGAAATGGGGTTTAAAGTATTTCGATTATCCATCGCTTGGTCCCGAATTTTTCCTCAAGGAGATGAGACGCAACCCAATGAAAAAGGGTTAGAATTTTATGATAAAGTGTTTGATGAATGCCATAAATATGGAATGGAGCCGCTTGTTACGTTATCACATTATGAAACGCCACTCCATTTATCAAAAACATATGATGGTTGGCGTGATCGTAAAATGATTGGCTTCTTTGAACACTACGCTAAAACTGTTTTCACTCGTTATAAAGGGAAAGTGAAGTATTGGCTGACATTTAATGAGATCAATTCAATTACACACGCACCATTTCTAAGTGGAGGCATTTATACACCAAAAGAAAAACTATCCCAACAAGATTTATATCAAGCCATTCATCATGAACTAGTTGCCAGCGCTAAAGCTGTTAAAGCTTGTCATGAAATCCTTCCGGAAGCTAGGATCGGTTGTATGATTTTAGGGATGCCTGTTTACCCACTGACACCAGCACCAGCGGATGTTTTGGCTGCATTGCAGACAGAAAGAGAAAACTTTTTCTTTTCTGATATACAGGTAAGGGGAACGTATCCAGCCTATACCAAACGTTTTTTCAAGGATAATGATATTCAGCTCAAGATAACAGAACAAGATAAATTAGACTTGCTTGAAACGGTGGATTTCATTTCGTTCAGTTATTACATGAGTACCTGTGAATCTTCAGATCCTACTTTAGAGACTGGAGAAGGTAATATTTTAGGTGGCGTGCCAAATCCTTATTTAAAAGCAAGCGATTGGGGCTGGCAGATCGATCCAGAAGGGTTGAGATATTATTTAAACATTTTGTATGATCGTTATCAAAAACCTGTCTTTATTGTTGAAAATGGTTTTGGTGCAGTCGATGAATTGATTGAACTCGAAGACGGTACAAAGACTGTGATCGATGATTACCGTATTGACTATTTGAAGAATCATCTAGTTCAAGTAGCTGAGGCTATTGAAGACGGTGTAGAAATTATGGGTTATACTTCATGGGGCTGTATTGATTTAGTCAGCTTTACCACGGCTGAATTAAAAAAACGATACGGATTTATTTACGTTGATCGCAATGATGACGGAACAGGGACTTTAGAACGGTATAAAAAGAAAAGCTTTAAATGGTATCAAGAGGTGATTACAACGAATGGTCGCTGTCTCTTAAATGACAATAGTTGCTTATAGTGGATCAATCTAGAAAATAGCTTCATAAGTCATGAAAAAAATGAGTAATTTGTGTGAAATAATCATGAAGGCTGAGAAAAATCTTTTAATACTACTAATTAATTATAATTAAATTAATAACAAATAAATTAATTCATTTAATTTGGGAAAAATGATAATTATTTATGTTGAAATGAAGTAGGTTCTTATTTTATTAGAGCCTACTTCTTTTTTTAGTATTAAATATGAGCGTTAAAATAAAATAAAGACATAAACAATATGAATAAAGCTCGGTATCTTGAGTTGTGTAAAACAGAAGGTATCTTTTTTGTAAGTGGTAGATAGTAAATTCACTTTGATATCAAAATTACAAAAAAATGAATTTTTTCATTAATATTAATAATAAAAAAACATGTATTTAATTTATTGTAAGAGTATTTTTTTGGAAACTAAAAATGAGCGTCCTTTTAGTTTCGTAAAATTAGGAATAAACCGCTAATTCAGTTTGTTTGTTTGGGGTTTATCTGATAGAATAGAACAAGGTAGGCGTGTTTTTGGATGTTTTTCAGTAAGTTTTTTATTGAACAAATAGTAGTTGAATAATAAGGAACCTGATTAGCCGAGTGAGCTAGGTCAAACTACTACTGAAAAACATATACCTAAAGTGAAGTTGGTTATTTTTACAAATCAAAAATACTACACTTGTCACTATAGTTACATATATCGACAAATCACATAATTTACTTAGTATTAAAATCAGTATGTTAAAAATAATCAAAAAAAGAGACAGTCCCATTTTTGTAGAAGGAAGTGAGCATATGCTAAAAATTTTTGGCAAAGGCAAAGGTAAAAAAAGAAAAAAATATGAAGATTACGATGATGAATATGATGACGATGATTATGAAGATTACGATGATGATGAGTATGATGACGACGAAGACTACGACGACGATGAATATGATGACGACGAAGACTATGACGATGACGATGAATATGATGACGATGATGATGATGAATATGATGACGACGAAGATGACGACGAAGACTACGACGATGATGAATATGATGACGACGAAGATTATGACGAAGATGACGACGAAGACTACGATGATGATGAAGAGGAACGTTCGTTATTTT
The DNA here is from genome assembly GCF_050499005.1 of Enterococcus sp. AZ101. Taxonomy (NCBI): domain Bacteria; kingdom Bacillati; phylum Bacillota; class Bacilli; order Lactobacillales; family Enterococcaceae; genus Enterococcus; species Enterococcus sp. AZ101. The sequence goes on from NZ_JBMHEZ010000001.1 coordinate 453,729, forward strand.
CTCGTAGGAAGAAAAAACCAACTCCAGCACCTACTAAAAAACCTAAACCAAAGAAAAAACGACCACCAATCCATGAAGTTATCGATGATGATGAATTAGAAGAGCTTCAAGAAGAAAACGCACAACTTCAAAGTGAAATTCGTGAGTTGAAAGCTGAATTGCGTAAGAGTAAAAGAGAAAGCTCTCAATTACAAAACGAGGTAGAAGCCCTACGTGAGTCAAACGAATCATTAGAAAATGAGTTGGCCATGGTTCAAGCTGTGCCAAAAGATTACGATGCACGAATGGCCGAACTGGAACAAGTAAAAAGCAAGTACAACAGCCTATTACGAGACAGCAACCGTCAGATGGACGAAACTGATTTAAACCGTAAAAAAGCAGAGCGTTTTGCCAATAAAATCAGACAGTACGAACAAGAGCTATTGGCTAAGCAAGAAGAAATCGATAAATTGACAGAAGATCGTATCGTGATCATGGCATCAGATACTCCTACGGATACAGGAGCTTATGAAGAATTAGCGAAGGTTCGTCAAGAATTAGAAACAACAAAACGTCAATTAGCCCAAAAAACAATCGATGTCGATCAGCAATTATCTAAAGAAGATATCGGTGAAGTGTTGCTTGAGGCCAAGAGACAAGCTAAAGAAATTATCAGCCAAGCTAATCAACGTGCACAAATTATTAATGAAGAAACAAAGAAAAAAGCAGGCGTCTTAAAACGCTTAGAGCGTGCGGAACAAGAATACCAAAACTATTACAAACGTATCAAAGACGTGAAGGAAGAATCAGAACAAGCCTTCAACCAAATCATCAATTTGGTGAAAGAAGATCCTGATCAATAAGAAAGAGAGGACACAGAATGAAAAAAAGAAATCTAAACAGTAAGAAATTACGATTATTGAGTGTAGGGTTACTTACTTCAAGTGCTGTCCTTTCTGTTACCGATGTTCAACCGATTGTTGCCAAAGAAGTCGACGATACAGTAACTTCAGGCTCCGAAGAACAAGAGAGTGTAGCTATTTTATCTTCAACTAAAGAACATGAAACAACAGAAAGCACAATAGAAGGAATTGAAACGAGTTCCTCTACAGATACTAGTACAACCTCGTCAACAACAGATTCAACAGCTGAAACAAGTAGTGAATCAACGAGCTCAACAGAAGATACTAGTTCTACACACGAGACAACAGATTCAACCAGTACATCTGAGACATCATCAACTAGTTCTACAACAAGCAGTAGTACGACAAGCAGTAGCACAAGTTCAACAATACCGGCAAAACCAAAACCGAAACCGAAACCAAATAAACCAGCACCAAAACCAAATAGACCTTCAGTCCAAGGTCCAAGCTATCAGCCAAATACACCTGCTCCATCGTCAAACAGACCAAATACTGGAACAACGACAGGTGGCAATACTGCTGGTAGTTCAGCTGGGTCTGATCAAGTGTTTCATATCAGTCCGAACTTGACAACAAAAAGCTTTGTCAAAGTGATTGGTGAAGATGCCCGCACAATTGCAGGTGAGAACAATTTATATGCATCAGTAATGATTGCTCAGGCAATTTTAGAAAGTGCTTCTGGCAATAGCGCACTAGCTTCTGCACCAAATTATAACCTATTTGGAATCAAAGGAAGCTATGAAGGGGCAAGTGCAAACTTTCTAACAAGTGAAGACAATGGTTCTGGTGGTATGTTTACGATTCGTTCTAATTTTAGAAAGTATCCTTCTTACAAAGAATCGCTAGGCGATTACGTGAAGCTACTTAAAGGTGGTACAGATTCTAGCAGTGCATTTTATAGTGGTACCTGGAAAAATAAAACGACCTCTTATAAAGATGCGACGAAGTTTCTAACTGGACGTTATGCAACGGATACTAGCTATAATTCTAAATTAAATGGTTTGATCGATGCGTATGATTTAACACAGTATGATACGCTGAAAGATAAAAAGAATAGTAAAAAAGCGAAGAAAATCACGTTGAACACCTCTTTTGATAAATTAGAGAAAAAAGACGATGACAAAGATCAAAAAATTGAGTACCTTACTCACGTTGTGAAAAAAGGTGAATCACTTAAATCAATCAGTGAACTTTATAATATTTCCACATTAGCTATTTTGGAAAAGAATCAATTAGATCGACGGATGCTCTTTATCGGTCAAAAACTGAGCGTGCCAAAACAAGAAGATCCAAGCACTGTTGTAATGAAAGAAGACGCAGTAGATCGTTCATTAGAAATGGTTCAAAATCTATCTAACGCTTTCACAAATCAAGAGACGACTCAAACAACAGCTAAAAAAGAAGCTAAGACCGCTTCCTCAGCTAAAAAAGAAACTAAAACAAATTCTTCAACTAAGAAAGATACAAAAACAACAAGTACCAGTGAAACAACAACTAAAAAAGATACAAAAGATTATCAAGTAAGTGCAACGCGCAAGAAGACAAAAGAAACATATGAAGTGAAAAAAGGAGATACTTTAGCGAGTATTTCTAAAAAAACTGGTATTTCTGTTTGGTCGTTAAAAGAGTGGAACGATCTAGAACAGTACTTCTTAACAGAGGGACAACAGCTTATTTTAACCCCAGTACATGATCTTCAATCATAAAAAAGAAAGGAGAACGGTTTAATGAATGATTATTTCGATGTTTTTTTTCATCAACAAGCAATCCCATTCACTTTAGGGACCGTTCTCTACCAAAAAAACAGCACAGAAGAAATCATTGAAGCGTGTGAAACACTCTATGAACGCTCAACAGGAGAATTTCTCACTTTTCGGGAAAATGATGAACTTTCTCGAAAAGTAATTTCTTCGCCCATTAGAAAGCATCTAGAAATTCAGTTTTTTCAAGCGCAATTAAATTGGGATGTTTTATTGGAAGAACTAGAAGAACTCTTCCCGCAATTTATTTGGACGAGAATCATCGAAGAAGTCGATGGCGCTTTTAGTACATATTTCTGTGAGTTCGTTCCAGTCTCACTAAACTCAGAAGACGAACCAGTACAATTTGTTGTTTCAACTAGTTTAGAGCAGATGGGGTATTCAAAAAATCAATCTGTCAGCAGTATCCTAGAAGCAAAACTTCTTTCTAGCTTTCAAGAGGAAGAGGATGTCTCTTTAGCAAGTGAAACACTTAGCTTTCCAGTAGAAGTATCTGTAGAGGAAAATGATGAAGAGATACCGGACTTTGATCATTCGTTTTTGGAGGCTGAGGAGTTAGAAACCGAAACCGACATTGAGATCGAACCTAAAAAAGCAGCTGACACAACAGCTATTGCTCGTTCAGAGGAAAATGAAGTTCTTTTCCTCAAAGAAAGTCTAAAACGAGAAAAAGCGTCAAAGGAACGTGTGCGGGTAGCAAAAGAAAAATTGGAGTACGAGCTGCTCGCCATAGAAAACAGCTTACTCGTTAGTGGCTTAAAACGATTTAAGAAGCATCAAAAAAGTACAATAGATGAAGAAGACTGGTATAAACCTGTTCGAATTGATTTGATTCAGTATGATGATCTGTATAAAAAGGCAAAATTTATTGAGCAATCTTGGCGTTTAAATCGTCAATTAGTCACAACTACTGAGCGAATGACCGTGACGAAAGATCAATGGGTCTATGAACGAGCACGGATTGAAAAAATCAAGAACAGTGTATCTGAAATGGATTTACAATCGATGATGGAGCAATGCCATTTGATCAATGAGCGAGTAAAAATTCGTCCTGGGTTCTTATTTTTTAAACCCAGAGTAAAATTATATCAAATCGATTATGAACAATTAGAGAAAATCAGTGCTTTTTTTGACATTATTCAAACGGAGAATCGATTATTAGAATCAGTAATTGAACAAAAAGATTTAAATGTATAGTCAAAAGCATAAAAGCAGAATCCTAGTCAATTATGGATTCTGTTTTTTTGCTCTATTTTGATTGGAAATGACGTGTATTTACTTAATCGGTTTATAAAAATGGGCCAAACTTACTGAAAAAAGTGCTCGAATTGATAGCAATTCAGACAAATATCTTGTAATATTTCTAGAATTTTGTAATATGACAACCGTTATCGAATCGAAAAAAAATAAATTTCAGAAAAAATCATGAATTTTTCCATTTCTAAAATCAACTACAAATCAAGTGCGAACAAGTGTTTTTCTACTCTGATTTTACAAGCTGTTACGCAACGAAAACACTCGTAACGAATTGTCACTAGATCTTCACCTATGAAATATTTTTAGATGTTAAAGTATGCAAAGTCGATAAACAAACGACAAAAATATTTTTTACAAAGGAGAAACAACATGAAATCACTTAAAACGATTTTATTCGCAACAACTTTGACTGCAGGATTTGGAATTTTTATGGGAACGACTGACGCGCATGCCGATAGCTTATATACAGTAAAAACTGGAGATACATTATCTACTATCTCTCATCAGTTTAGTGGAGACAATAGCTTGATTGATTTGATTGCTAAGGATAATAACATTTCGAATGTAAATATGATCTTTGAGGGCGAACAATTAACGATTCGTACCGCTGATGAGACAACTCAAGCACCGACTCAGCAAACCCCAGTAGCGGAACCTGTACAAGAAGTACAAGAACAATCAGCTCCTGTTGCTCAAGAAGTAGCGCCAACTGCAACAGCTACAACTTCTTCTGCAAAAGAATGGATCGCGCAAAAAGAATCTAGCGGTTCATATAATGCGACAAATGGCAAATATATCGGGAGATATCAATTAGATGCTTCTTATCTAAATGGTGATTACTCTGAGGCCAATCAAGAGCGCGTAGCAGATAGTTATGTAGCAGGACGTTATGGTTCATGGGAAGCTGCACAAGCCTTTTGGTTAGCAAATGGTTGGTATTAAGAAAAAGTAGACTATTCTAAGAAGTAGCCATTTATTGGTTACTTCTTTTTTTATGTCTTAGTTTAAATGCTATCAGACGACTTTATTTCAGAATAGAGTATAATTTAATTAAACGAAAAAACATTTTTTCATTTTGATAACTGCCATTAAAGAAAGGATCGAAAAAACAAGAGCAATGCTTACAACAACTGAATACCAAAAAGGCGATGAATAATATAATTGAGATGAGCTTGGAACAAAAGATTAGTTCTGTTATACATTTGAAGGAGGACTGGATAATTATAATCGATAGGTCTCTTATAACCTAGAAAAATAGAGCCATAAGTTATATAAAAAGGAGAGAGAGTAAATGAAAAAGCAAACGGTGTTAAATAGTATATTTAGAGTATTTCGTTTCATTGTAATCGTGATTATTGGTTATTTAGTTTATCAGTCGTTATTTGCAGAAATTTTAACTAAAAAAATCCATCTATTTTTCTATATTGCGTTATGGCTATTTAGCTCTTATCTAGTGATTCCTTATATTAATAAATTATTGACAGGTCGCTATCTGCCAGATTATTTCATTGGTCGTTCAAGAACCAGTGATGGTTTGCTTGGTGATCCTATCAATCTTGCCTTTATTGGTACAAAAAAAGAATTAGAGAAACTTTTTCTAGAAGCAGGATGGACAATTGCGGAGCCATTATCGGTAAAGTCTAGTCTGCATATGATCACTGCAAGTGTTTTTGGGAAGTCATACCCTAAAGCACCTGTCAGTTCGCTATTTCTGTTCAACAAGAAACAAGATATAGCTTTTGAACGAGAGATAAATAATAACCCTAGAAGAAGACATCATATTCGTTTTTGGCAAACTCCAGAAAATTGGTATTTACCAGGTGGAAGAGAGGCAGACTGGTTAGGAGCCGCTACTTATGATAAAAAAGTAGGATTCTCATTTTTTACTGGACAGGTCACACATAAAATCAATTCAGATATTGATAAAGAACGAGATTTTGTTTTAGATTCGTTTAAGCAATCGAGTCAAGCCGTCTCAGTTGAGGTTGTGGAGCATTTTACAACGAGTTATCATGGTCGTAACGGTGGTGGAGATGAAATATTTACGGATGGTGCCTTACCATTTATTAAAATAGACAAATAAGAAAGAGCGCAGAATGAGCAATCACGTTTTCTGCGCCTTTTCTTTAATTGTTTCGTTTGAGTAAGTAGATTTCGTAATTAGCTTTGGTAAAAGAGATGACACCAGATAATAAGACTAAGCTGATCAGCGTCCCTTCCCTGACAAAAATCGGCAGATCATAAATAAATGAAAGGGCTAAGGAGCTAGCTACTGAAAACAAATCAATACCATACCTGAACTTAGCGAAAGAATAGCCAGTCAATTCTGATAAAGCAATACAGACACTTTCAATAGGAAAAGGTAACACCCCAAGGGAGATCACCATTCCAGTTGCAAAACCTGCAACGCATGTACCAAGAACAAAGACTGCTAACCGAAGCAAATAATTATTCAAACTCAGTGGAGCGAGTACTGTATATGTAAAGAAATTGATAATACTTCCCAAGCAAAGGACTGAAAGAAACATCAATAAATACTTCAAAAAATGTTTTTCCTTAGATAGCAACATATACAGAATCAAAAAACAAGTATTTAATAAGACGGTGATTGTCCCAACTTTAATTTCATTGATTGAAGCAATCGCTACATTGAGCGAATTGAAACTACTAACACCGATCTCGGCCTTTAAGGTTAAACTGATGCCAATACCGCTAAGTGTATAAAAGAACAATGAAGATATTATTTTTTTCACTATGAACCCTCCTAATATAAAAGCGAATCAAGCATCGTTAGCACTGACAAAAAAGAATGAGGATGGGACAGAAGTGTTAAACCCCGAGAAATAAGAGGGAATTCACGAAAAATGTTCTTCAAATTTTTGTGAATTTCAGCTTATTTTCGAAGGGGTTGCTTCTGCTCCCACCGTTTATCCTGATTCCACGTGAGCGGGATATGACTCGAAGAGTTATGTCCCACTCACAATTTAACGGATAATCAGTCATAATAATAGGAGATATCTCACATTTTAAGGAGAATGACATGAAAAAAATCCATTTAGAGCAACTGAATGAAGTAATTGGAGAAAATAAAATTGATTTATCTACTTACTTTTCCGAAACAATACTCAAACAAGCCAAACTTTTTATTTATGATAGTAAAGAATACATTGTTCGTTTTGATAAACAAGTAGAGCATCTCTTTTTTGTCATTGAAGGTCGAGCTAAAATTTACAAAATACATGAAAATGGTCGACGTTCGCTGATTCAATTTTTAGGTGGTGGAGATTTTATCGGAGAACTGTCTTTATTAGAAGTCGAAAAACAAGTCAAAGATGTGCAAGCAATCGACCGTTGTGTTTGTTTAACGCTGCCCTATCAGAAGGTAAAACAAGATTTGCTAAATGATCCTCATTTTTTAAGAATTCTTGCACAGTATTTAGGTGAAAAAGTTCTGCTAAGAGTAGAGCATTTTTCAAATAATCAAAATTATGAATTAAAGCATCGTTTAGCGGCATATATGCTGCAGACAGAAGTTGAGGGAGTCTACACTGAAAAACAAACGGAAACTGCTGAATATTTAGGGGTTAGCTATCGACATCTGATGTATACATTGACTGAATTTCAAAAGAATGAAGTGGTTATAAAAGAGGGAAAAAGCTATCACTTGAATCAAGCCAAACTAAAGCAACTAGCTCAAGGATTGAGCGATTTTTAAAAGTATCAAGAAGGACCGAATCTAATAACACTGATCTGTAATAATCAGCCGAAAGTCCTAGAAAAACTAGTTCTTTTGAATGAGTAGGAAACTACCATAAAATGGTAAGCTTATAAGTGATATAAAAGTAATCGCTTTATTGTCAGATGGACACAGAAAAGGATGTTAGGAGAGAGAAAATGAAAAAGGGTCAAAAGAATATTCTATATTTGATATTGGGACAAGTTATTTCGGTGTTTGGAGGTGCTATTTTACGATTTGCTTTATCACTTTTCGTGTTGGATCAGACCGGACGAGCAGATATTTTTGCAACGGTTTTGGCGATTTCGAGTATCCCTGTTTTATTTGCACCAATCGGTGGTGCAATCGCTGATCGATTTGATCGACGGATGTTAATGGTTTTGATGGACATTGCGAATGCAGTATTGGCTGTGTTTCTATTTTTTGTTTTAGGGATGAATCAATCGATTTTCATGATAGGAGCGCTGTTGTTCCTCTTATCGATCGTCGGCAGTTTTGACACGCCAGTTGTTACCGCCAGTATTCCTTTATTGGTAGAAGAAAGCAAGTTAGAAAAAGTGAATGGGTTAGTGAATGGCGTTCTTTCCATGTCTAATGTTGTGGCACCGATTATTGGCGGTATTCTCTATAGTATTTTAGGTGCTCAGGTACTGGTTGCGTGCAGTGCACTTTTTTTCCTTTTGGCAGCTGTGATTGAATCCTTCCTTCAAATTCCGTTTGAAAAAAGAGCGTTAGAAAAGGGGTTGCTCACAACACTGACCTCAGATTTGATTGAAGGCTTTCAAGAGGTCCGCAAAAATTCAGTAATTTTAAAATCGATTCTGATTGCGGCGCTTGTCAACTTTGTGTTAGCATCATTTTTTATTGTAGGTACGCCTGTTATATTAAGAGTAATGCTACAGGCCAATGATTCGATGTATGGTTTTGGCATGTCTTTAGTCAGCCTTGCAACAATTTTAGGTGCTGTATTTGCTGGTTTTTTTACAAAGAAATTACGTCTGAACAACCTGTATCTTACGTTTACATTATCAGGATTGTTGTTGTTTGCTATGAATCTTGGGTTAACTTTCGCCGGGACACCTTCTGGGAATGTACTAGGGTTTGTCTTATTTGTGATCACAGGTATTCCAATTGGTATGTTGATGAGTGTTATCTCGATTTACTTGATTTCCATGGTCCAGCGAGTGACGCCTAAAGAAAATCTAGGAAAAGTGATGGCCACAATTGTGGCATGTGCGCAATGTGCAGTTCCATTAGGACAAATAATGATTGGCATGATCTTTAAGCAAACGACAAGCAATGTCTTTTTGCCGCTAACCTTCATAGCTTGTAGCGTCTTGTTGCTCTCTTTTTTATGTTATTATTTGTTCAGAAAAACTGTAGAAACCGATATTTATGGAAGAAAAGAAATGATTTAAATAAGAAATTGAACACCTTTGTAAGAAGAAAGTTGCTTTTTTTAAGTGCTTTTTTCTTCTTTCTTTAATTTAAAGAAAGTACAACGCTGCCTGTAACGAATACAAAAGCAACAATGGTGAGGGATAGAGTGAAGTGGTGGACTCTGGGGAATCGAACAGTGTAGGCCTTGGGAGTTAGATAAAAAATCTAGGCACAACAGTGATTGTTAGCCTAGATTTTTTTATTCAGGTGGTGTATCTAAATATTCGTGAATAAAATCAGCATATTTAGATACAATAAACTGACCTTTCTCCATTAAAACATAAATCCCGGGATCGACCATATTTACGATATAATCAGCGGTAAATTCCTTTTTCAATACTTGGATAGCGCGTTCTTTCGTATCATATTGGTTGAGACCATTTTCCTCTAAAACTTCATTTAGCTGAAATAAAGACCAATAATCAATAACAGATGCATCATTTAAAATATCTAGATAATCAGCAAATAATAGTTGATTCGTTGCTTCTACGGGATCAATTCCAAACTCCATTTCAAAGAACTCTGGAAAACACCCAGTAGTCGAGTCTTTTTCATTGACCCAATCAAGTAAAAGCACTTCACCAGGTAATAAACCATCTGCATTTCTGATCATATTTTCTTTCGGAACAATTTTGCCACTACCATCTGCAATTGTTTTTAACCATTCATCAACGTTACGGTCAGCTGACATCGCTGGAAATTCAGGATAATCTTCATAAATAGCGACGATTTTAGCGACTTCCTCATTTAAATCAACCACTTCTTTTGGCTCTTCCTTTTTAAAAAAATCAAATATACCCATAATTCCTCCTATAATAACAATCTTAATTTATTTACTGATACAAACTTGCATAGCGTCTTACAAAATAATCTAGAAAAAAAGTCAACGGATAATTTCCAATACGCACATAATTTGTCGTCGTTACATTGACAGCTAAGTCAAATTGGTTGGTCAAAGTATTTTGTGTATGCTGTGTCAAAAGAATCGACCGTGCGGGACTGTCGCTGATTTTTCTCATTAGCTCACTACTGCGATTAAGGACAGAACCATAAGATGAAATAACAATCACCATCGAATCTGTGCTAAGGTCTTCAATAAAAGCTTGCTGTGTTTCTTCTGTTTCTCCTACCAAGACTAATTTTTGGCTGAGTAGAAAAGAGGTTTGTAAATCTTTAGCTAAATCTAAAGTGGAACTGTAGCCGATAAGAACGATTTCTTCAGCATGATGGATATCAGCCAAGATATGATCCACTTGGGTTATATCGATCGTTTGTAAAACATCATTGATTGCTGTGCTGATTTCATTTCCATAAGAAGCAAGATAACTTTTGGGATCACTAGTCAAATCTGCTAATTCCTGTTCTTTCATCCGTAAACCACTATGCTTTCTCATTGTTCCTAAAGAAACTAACGATTCCCGTAAAGAGGCAAAGCTGGAAACACCGAAGTGACGACAAAAACGTGTTAGTGTTGCAGGTGAGACGAAACAAGATTCTGCAATTTCAGTAATCGTCATCATTCGAATTTTGTCAAGATGAGTAAAGAGATAAATGATGATTCGTGAATAGGTTGCATCTCGCTTATTCGTATTTAAATAATGGAGAAAATCAAATAGATCAAGCATCAAAAAACTCCTTCGTAGCGGTTCATTTTCGCAAACATGAAAATGAATCGTAATAATGAAAATCGTATCAGAAACATAAAAATAGCTCGGGCTCTTCTCATGGTAAACTAAAGTTGTTAAATCAATTATACACTAAATCAATGATTGAGAGGATGGGAAATATGAGCGGATTTCCACAAAATTTTTTATGGGGCGGCGCAACAGCAGCTAATCAGTTTGAAGGGGCATTTTTAGAAGACGGTAAGGGCTGGTCAACAGCTGATACTGCACGTTTTATCAAAGAAAACGGAATAAGTATGGCAGAATTACTTAAACCAACGACCAAAGCAGATGTTGAGTTTGCGATGAATGACAAAGAAGGAGTCTATCCGAAACGTCACGGCATCGATTTTTATCATAGATATAAAGAGGATATTGCCTTATTTGCTGAGATGGGCTTTAAAACGTTCCGTTTATCGATTTCTTGGCCGCGCATTTTTCCAAACGGAGATGAGTTAGAGCCAAATGAAGCTGGTTTAGCTTTCTATGATGCGGTTTTTGATGAGTGCTTGAAATATGATATAGAACCACTCGTAACGATTTCTCATTATGAGTTTCCTTTAGGATTAGCATTTAAGCAAAATGGATGGGAAAGTCGTAAGACGATGGAAGCGTTTGAACGTTATGCACGTGTTCTTTTTAATCGCTACAAGGACAAAGTGAAATACTGGTTGACCTTTAATGAAATCAATATTATTGGAATGACAGGCTATTTAAGTGGTGGAATCTTAGCTGATGGAGAAAAAAATATGCTGCAGGCGCAATACCAAGCAGCCCATCATCAATTTGTAGCAAGTGCTCTAGCAGTTAAAGCCTGTCATGACATTATTCCAAATGCGAAAATTGGTTGTATGTTAGCAAGAATGGAAGCTTATCCGGAAACCTGTCATCCGTTAGATGTAATGGAAAGTGTGAATAGTGATCACAATAACTTATTCTATTCAGATGTTCAAATTCGTGGATATTATCCAAGTTATATGAATAAATTCTTTCGTGACCATAATATTACGATCAAAAAAGAAGCAAGTGATGATCAAATTCTGAAAGAAGGAACAGTCGATTATATGTCTTTCAGCTACTACATGAGTAGCATTGCGTCCCATAAAAAAGAGGGCAATATTACAGAAGGCAACTTACTGGGGTCTAAGAAAAATCCCTACTTAGAAGCAAGTGAATGGGGTTGGCAAATTGATCCAGTTGGCTTACGTGTAACCTTGCATAAGCTATATGATCGTTATCAAATTCCATTATTTATCGTAGAAAACGGGTTAGGTGCTAAAGATGTTGTCGAAGCAGACGGCAGTATTCATGATAGCTATCGTATTGATTATTTAAGAAGTCATATTGAACAAATGGAACAAGCCATCAATGAAGGTGTGGACTTAATGGGCTACACGCCATGGGGCTGTATCGATTTAGTCAGTGCAAGTACGAGTGAAATGTCCAAACGTTACGGCTTCATTTATGTGGATTTAGACGATGAGGGAAAAGGCACCTTGGATCGCTCTAGAAAAGATTCTTTCTATTGGTACAAAAAAGTAATTGAAACAAATGGCGGCAATCTGGATTAAGAGAAGAATACCGAAATATATTCAATGTAAGCGTTGCTTATTTTAGCTGAATGGATTATACTAAACACAAGAGAAAAAACTGATAATGACGATGTAGTCATTTATAGAGTATGTTACTGAATAATGCAGGCAGAACTCAGATTACCTAGGAATGTCCTTTCCTGGGTAGTTTGAGTTTTTTTTCTGGAAAGGAGTATATCAAGTGAAAGTAAGTCAAATTTTAAACAACAACGTAGCAATCGTAAGCCGTGGAGACAACGAGGTCATCGTCTATGCCAAGGGTTTGGCGTTTAGAAAAAAAGTCGGTCAAGCCATCCATGAAGATGAAATTGAAAAAACGTATGTGTTAGATTCTAATGATATGTTGGAGCACTTTAGTTATTTGTTGTCTCATTCTGATGCGAATCATATCACTTTAGTCAATCAAATCATTGCTTACGGGGAAGAAAAGTTGGGTGAAAAATCAAATGACTATCTCAGTTTGACCTTACTGGATCATATCGAATTTGCATTGAAACGTGCAGCCAAAGGACAATTTATTCGCAGCCCATTAACTTGGGAAGTAAAGAAATTTTATCCGCAGCATTTTGACATTGGCATGTATGCATTGAACTTGATCAATGACCAATTCCAAGTAACATTTCCAGAGGATGAAGCTGTTTCGATTGCGTTACACTTTGTCAATCTGCAGGAGGATAAGAATAATCTAGACGAAACGATCCGATCAATGGAGAGTTTAAGAGATATCTTATCGATCATTCAGTATCATTTTCAGATTAAATTAGATGAAGGCTCTTTGAATTATATGAGGCTGATGACCCATCTGCAATACTTTATTCAACGAATCATGACTCAAAATAGTGATGAGGAAAGTGATTCAATCTTAAATGAACAAATCAAGCTCTTGTATCCTAGTTCGTTTGAATGTGTGCAGAAAATCAGAGTCTATGTTCAGCAAAAGTACAGCTGTGATCTAACGATCGATGAAGAAACCTATCTTATGCTCCATATCCATCGAGTGACGCATCGGAGTCAAAAAGAGAGGACATAAGAAAATGAAATATCAAACATTTAATGAAGACATCATCCGCCTAGTAGGTGGGAAAGAGAATATCCAAGCGGTCGTTCACTGTATGACCCGTTTACGTTTTACCTTAAATGATCGCTCAAAGGCTGACACAGAAGGATTAAAGGCGCTAGATGGCGTAATCGATGTTGTCTCTAATAACGTAGCTTACCAAGTGATCATTGGGACACATGTTAGTGAAGTTCACGCAGAATTGATCAGTATGTTGGGAATAGCACCCAGCTCAGATGAGGAAACAGAAGTAAAAGAGAAAAAAAATCCGTTAAAAGCAGCAATGGACTTACTTTCTGAAACAATGACACCTGTGATCGAGCCGATTATTGCTTCTGGATTACTAGCTGGTTTTTTATCATTATTTTCAATCACAGGGCTGATTTCTGCAGATAGCCCAACGTATCAATTATTAGATTCGATTCGTTCAGCAGTCTTTTTCTTTTTACCAATTTTAATTGCTATGTCTTGTGCAAAGCGCTTAAAAGCGAGTCCTTATTTGGCAGTAGCGTTAGCAGCAACGCTTGTTTCAAGTTCAATCAATGATGTAGCAGGTTTGAGCATCTTTGGGATTCAATTACCGCAAATGGTTTATGCGAACTCATTTATTCCAATTATTTTAGCTGTTTGGTTTATGGGACAATTAACAGTATTATTAAAAAAATATGTTCCGAAGTTTTTACAATACTTTTTAAACCCATTATTGATCATGGTGATTTGTTTGCCAGTAACATTATTAGTATTTGGACCGATCGGGATTTGGATTGGCGACGGTATTGGTTGGTTCTTTGAAGTCTTACACAATACATTTGGTAGCTGGATCGTTGTGATGCTTTATGCAGCATTCCAACCGTTCTTGATCATGTTAGGTGCTGGAAACTTCATGATGCCTTTAGCACTGAATTTTGTAAACAAAATGGGGTACGACCCGATTTTCTTAGCAGCAGCGACAATTTCTGATTTAGCTGTATCAGGTGCCATGTTAGGTTACTTCTTAAGAGCAAAGGATTCTAAACAGAAACAATTATTTGGGACAGTGAGTTTTAGTGCGTTGATGGGTGTCACAGAACCAGCGATTTATGGTGCCTTTATTAAATATAGAAGACCGTTTATTGCCGTTATGATCGGTGGTGGAATGAGTGGTTTGTTTGCAGGTCTAATGAACGTAAAAACCTATTCTATTGTTTGGGGCTTGATGGGGCTACCATCGTATGCGGATAATCAAGATTTCTCTAACCTGATTTTTATGATCATCAGTGTAGTGGTTGGTTTTGTAGCAGCGGGTGTTGCTGCTTACATTTTAGGGATTCCTCAAGAAGAAAAAGAAGTCCAGTCAAAAGAACCATTAAAAGAAACTGAACAAGTCTCAAATACGACCTTAAAGAAAGTTCCCCTGGCTTCAGTTGTAGAAGGAAAATTGGTTCCATTAGCTGAAATCAACGATCAAGCATTCTCAACGGGTGCATTAGGTAAAGGATTAGGAATTATTCCAAGTGATAGTCAAATCGTTGCACCTGTTGCAGGTGAAGTATCAGCTGTTTTTCCAACGAAGCATGCAATCGGCATCAAAACAGAACAAGGCGTAGAAGTACTGATCCACATCGGTATCGATACAGTAGAACTTGATGGCAAACACTTTGATACGATCGTGGAACAAGGCGATTATGTAAAACAAGGTCAATTACTATCAACAGTTGATTTTGAAGGAATCAAAAATGATGGGTATGACCCAACTGTTATCGTGGTTATTACAAATACAATGGATTACTTAGACGTGATACCAGCAACACAAGAAAATTTATTCGCCGATGATGAGTGTTTGACCGTTATTTTATAATATCTAGCTTTGCGGGCTATCTATCAATTTCTAAGAGCTGAGCGAGCCCGCGTTGCTTTTAATTTAAGGAGAATACACAATGAAAAAAAATGAATTTTTATGGGGCGGCAGTATTGCTGCTCATCAATGTGAAGGTGCTTGGGATCAAGACGGTAAAGGTGTGGCGATCATGGATCTGGTCACGCAAGGAAGTCATGAAACTCCTCGTGAAATTTGTCAGACAATTGAGGCAGATAAATATTATCCATCACATGATGGGATCAATTTTTATCATAGCTATAAAGAAGACATCGCTTTATTTGCTGAGATGGGTTTTAAAGCACTACGCATTTCCATCGATTGGTCAAGAATTTATCCTAAAGGCGATGAAGCAAAAGCTAATCCATTAGGGGTTCAGTTTTATCAAAAAGTAGTCGATGAATTATTGAAAAATGGCATTGAACCGATCGTAACATTGTATCATTTTGAAATGCCCGTTCATTTAGTCAGAGAATATGGCTCATGGACGAACAGAAAAGTCATTGACTTTTATTTAAACTATTGTCAAACAATGTTTGAAGCGCTAAAAGGCAAAGTCCATTATTGGGTAACGTTTAACGAAATGAACCATATTGATCCTCAAACAGAAGCATCAGATATTTTTACCTATATTATTGCTGGATTGAAATACACTGAGATGGAAAACAAAAAGCAAACGTTAGCAACAATCAGCTACAATATGACATTAGCTAGTGTAGAGGCTGTCGCGTTAGCTCGAAGAATCGATCCAACGAATCAAGTTGGCTGCGTTTTTGGTTTGACACCAGCCTATCCGTTAAATTGTGATCCGCAAAATGTTATGAATTCGTTGAAAGAAACAGATCGTGAATTTTATCAGATCGATGCTATGTGTATGGGGAAATTTCCAGAGTACAAATTGAAAGAATACAAGGCTCAAGGCATTGAGCTAGAAATTTCTAAAGCCGACCAAGATGCTTTTGCAAAAGGCAAGTTGGATTTTATAGGACTAAATTATTATTCATCAAGTGTGGCCCATTATGAAGGGGACGACGATAATGAAGAAACTTTATTCGGCGGTGTTCAAAATCCGTATCTTAAACAGAGTAAGTGGGGTTGGGCAATCGATCCGACTGGATTAAGATATCTTTTAAATTATGTATATAGACGCTACGGGTTACCGATCATCATTACGGAAAATGGCTTAGGCGCAGTGGATCAGGTGGAAGCTGATGGTTCGATTCAAGATGATTACCGCATCGATTATCTCCAAAAACATTTAGAACAAATGGAAAAAGCAATCGTTGAAGATTATGTAGATTGTTTTGGCTATTTAATGTGGGGACCAATTGATTTAGTCAGTGCAACAACTGGTGAAATGAAAAAACGCTATGGGTTTATCTATGTAGATAAAAATGATGATCAGACAGGAACTTTAGAACGCAAGAAGAAAAAATCATTTAAATGGTATCAAGAAATGATTAAGCAAAACCCAAATTTTTCAACAAAATAAATATAAAAAAAGCGTGTGTCAAAAAATTTATTTGGCACATGCTTTTTTTATTCCTGTAAGTGAGTACTACTATTTACTTATCTCGACCAATTTCTTCGTTTAAAAATAATGCAGAAAGAACTGAGAGGCCACCTATTACACAATAACTTTTCTTTTTTGAAAGGAGACCATAGCAGAAAGCCGTTGTCCCTAATAAAAAATTGACAGCAGATGCCTTGGCTAGTCGGTCGTCATTTGGTGTGGGTAAAGAAACATTGACATCTAAAGCGTCGTTGACTTTGTTTAAAGTAGTGTTGATTTCTGATAACATGCTTATTCCTCCTTTATAGTGCTATTCAATCACATTATCAATGGTAGAGTTTAAAATAAACTCAAAAATAGTCTCGAAATCATCGGTTACCCTGTTGCGGATAATAATAATACTTAACAAAGTATTGATGATTTCAAAGGCTTTTTTTTCGCTTACCTTAAGTTTTAGATTGGCAATGTGTAATGCCTCTTCAAAAAACTTCCAGTTGTCCGTTTCAAGTTCAGCGATGAGATCTGGTGGTAATTTGCCAATAAAAGCTAAAAAATCAGGATTAGAGAAATCATAAAGAAAAGGCGAGTTTTTGTATTCTCTAAATAAGAATTTCATTGCTTCGACAAAACCTTCTTTAGATGGATCCGCATATAAAATGTTGCGCCAATTTGTTTTTAAGCGATTTTGAACTCGATTTAATGTATCAACAAATAAATCTTCTTTTGTGCCATATAATAAGTAAAATGCGCCAGTAGAAATGGCTACTTTAGAGGTCAATTCAGCGATATTCGTTTTCTTATAACCATTGATCCCCCAGCTTTTTTCACATTCCATACAGAGAGTACTTCTTAGTTCTGCCCGCTTTTCTTCTGAAAATCCCTTAGTACCTGTCTTCATTAGTAGCCTACTTTCTGACTGTTGAATAAATTTCTATTAATATTCATAATTGTAGATTAAATAAAAAATTTGTCAAGTTTTTATCATGCGAATCCATCAAAAAATAGAACATTCATTTATTAATTTCAGCAAAAATGTTATAAAGACTTGACAGAACTTTAGACAAGCATTATCATGTGAATATAAAGTTATGAATATTCACAAATAAATATTCAATAGAAATGAGTGAACTGGTTATTGGATAATGTGTTGGAGATCAAACAACTGACGAAAACATTTGGTGAACAACTTGTTTTAGATGATGTCTCGCTGTCCTTAAAAAAAGGGATGATTTACGGTTTGTTGGGTGCGAATGGTGCTGGAAAAACAACAATCATAAAAGCTATTTTTGACCTTGTAAAACCGAATAGTGGGGAGATTTATCTCTTTAACGAGAAGATGCCGCAAGCTGTGGATCAATTTAAGAAACTTGGCAGTATCATTGAAACACCTGTTTTTTATGAAAATATGACGGTAGAAGAAAATCTTCTGCTTCATTGTGACTACATGGGAGAACAGTTTAAGGTCAATGTAGATAAGGTATTACAAGATGTTGGCTTAAGTGAGGCGAAAGGGAAAATGATCGATCAGCTCTCACTAGGAATGAAACAACGTTTAGGATTAGGTCGAGCACTTTTAAATGAACCACAGCTATTGATTTTAGATGAACCGATCAATGGATTAGACCCAGAAGGAATTATTGATTTTAGAAATTTGATTTTACGTATCAATCAGACCTATGGAACCACTGTTTTGATTTCTAGCCATATCTTGATTGAAGTATTCAAAATAGCTGATACGATCGGGATTGTCGCGAAAGGTAAGCTGATTAAAGAAGTGGGTAAAAAAGAGTTGGAAGAGATGGATATGGACATTGAAGAATACTATCTATCCTTAGTTAAAGGAGGAGGGAATGAATGAGCAAACTATTAAAAATCGAATTAAAAAAAATTAATTTGAAAAGCCAAATTATTTCGTTGCTCGCGATGAACTGCATCGTCTTACTTCTTTCGATTTTTACGTCGACATTACTAGCAAATCCAAGTGAAGGTACGCCAACAGGTGTAGCTATGCAACTGACGACTTCTGAGTTAGCCCTACTGATTACACGAGCTGTTCTAATTGTATGGCAATCGATTTTGATTGTTCAAATCATTATTGAGGAGTACAAAACAAAAACAATCACCGTGTTATTTACTTATCCATATAGTAAAAAACAAATGATTCTAGCCAAATTCTTGCTTGTTTTCTTATTGACAGCCGCATTTGCCGTATTTTCTACAGTATTTCAAGAAATCAGTATTTATTTATTAAGTCGACAGCTTACATTTGTCACGTTTATGCCTGAAAGCTTATGGTCTGTAGTAATCGTGCTTATTTCTAACATTTGTTTAGGCTTTTTACCTTTATTTATTGGGATGAGGAATAGTTCGGTTATTGCAACAATCGTTTCATCATTAGTGATTGTCGTGATTGGTTCTAATTCGCAAGCTTCACCTTCAGGATTACTAGGAATTCCTGTTGTTTCGTTATTTCTGGGAGTGGTTAGCCTGATTTTGCTAGTCATAACTTATCGCTCAATGTTAGTAAAAGAAATTTAAGATTCTCAAGTTTCGTAGTCGATTTTTTTATCAAAACAGACTAAGTACACTATATTTTATATTAAGGGAGAGTATTAATCATGCCAACTAAACTTTTAGACAATTCATTTATCAAAATTCCTGATCAGTCCGTTCTAATATATGTATGGATCGGAACCATTATTTTAGGAATTATATTACTTATTATCGGATTGGTATTAGGCAAAAGAAATAAGAGTAAAAATAAAAATCTTTCTAAAGTCTTGATTTGGGGTGGGATCGTTATTGTTCTGGCTCAAGGTGCACAGCTACTAACAAGTTTACTATAGAGAAAGGGATGATAAGAATGGATCAAATGACTCGTTTTTTTGAAAATATCGGTGAAAGTTTAGGAATCAAAGTGAAATTACCAAGAGTGACGAATAAATATTCGCTCATTAGTTTGCTTGTTATGATCGTTAGCCTTGTGTGTTTAAAATTCTCATTCGTTTTTTTAATACCAGGCATTTTAGCTGGAGCAAACTTTTTGTTAGTCAATATGAAACGCTAAGAGCATGATGTACCAGTTTTTTGGGGAAAATACCGTAGCCAATTCTTTCTATTTCCCTGTTAAAACTGGTCTAGCTCTTTTAGCTTTTAAATTTAGGAGGCAAAAAATGGAGATTGAAAGTCGTACGATTTGGAGTAGGAATTTTGCTTATATCATTATGGGGCAAACCCTATCTGTTTTAGCAAATTCTGTAATGAAATTTGCGTTATCCCTATATATTTTAGATCTAACAAAGTCTGCTGCATTGTTTGGTACGCTTTTAGCAGTATCGATCATTCCAACAATTATTTTTTCCCCAATTGGTGGTGTTTTAGCAGATAATTTCAATAAAAAAAATATGATGGTTATTATGGATGGTTTGTATGCCTGTGTTGCGGTACTAGTTTACTTTTCAGTCGTTTCAAAAGCGAGTATTGCGGTCGTTGCTATTTGTTTGCTCTTGATGTCAGTTGTGTCAGCATTTGAAACGCCGATTGTCCAATCAAGTATGCCATTGTTATTTAAAGAAAATAATTTGTTGAAGGCAAACTCAGTTGTGAATCAAATTCAGTTGTTTGCAAATTTTGTTGGGCCGATTCTTGCTGGTTTTCTATATAGCTTAGTGAGAATTGAATGGATATTTATTATGTGTTTTATTTTATTCTTTGGTGCTGCGGCTATCGAATGTTTTATCAAAATTCCTATTTTGACAGTTAAATTTGAGAATGGTGCCATTGCAACGGTTATTAAAGATTTGAAAGAAAGCTGGTTGTTTATTAGGAAAGAAGAACCAGCAATTATAAAAATTATCGTAGTTTTAGGTGCTATCAGCTTCTTTATATCTGGGTTGTTATTTGTTGGTATCCCTTATATTATTCGAATCGTTTTGGATCTGGATAGTCAATATTTGGGTATCAATCAAGGCTTGATTTCTTTAGCTGGAATTGCTGGAGCTATCATGGTAGGTGTACTTTCAAAAAAATTAAATATGAAAAATAGTTATTTGATTGTTGGGTTATCGAGCCTGTTAGTTCTTCTCATGGGGGTTATTTTTATGATCGATATGCCTGCTACAGTAACGTTTGCACTATTTACATTTATGATCATGTTATTACAAGCTTTGTTTACCTTATTTTCAATTTTTGTTGTTTCTAATATACAGGCGAATACACCTGTTCAGTTAGTTGGAAAAGTAATGTCTTATGTAACGACATTAAGTTTATGTGCGCAGCCGCTTTCACAGGCTGTATATGGTTTTTTATTTGATATTTTTTCAAACTCGGTCTATATCCTATTTCTATTTACAGGGTTAGTCATGTTGTTAGTTAGCTATTTTTCAAAGAACTCGTTTAAAAATTTTAATCAATGAAAAGAGCGGTTAACACTGCAAACTAGGTGACGTTTTGTGCTTAGCTTATCACTTATAAAATGATAAGCTAAGCATTTTTTTGCATTTAAAAAGGTATAGTTTCAATCAACTCAGTTAGAGTCAAACGTTTTTCATTATTTTCTGAAAGAATTGGGGAACAAAGCCCAAATTTATAGTGCTTTTCAATAGACTGTGAAGAAAATTGAGCATTATTTTTTAAATGTGTTGAAAGAGAAATCGTTTTTCCGCTTAATGAAAATGAATAACTGTCCAAAGGAATCGATAGACCGCAACCCATTTTTTTACTAAAAGCTTCTTTCAGGGTCCAGATAGAATAAAAGGCATCTAAACGTTTTTGCTCGCTTCCTTTAGAAAAAATATAGTCTTGTTCTGAAATAGAAAAAAATGTAGCAATCTCTTTAATATTAATTTGCACCATCTTCTCAATATCTATCCCTACAGGAGCACTGCTGATTGAGCAAGCAACATAACTAGCAGAATGAGTCAAATTAAAAAAGATAGTTGGGTGAGAAATTAAGAAGGGCTTTCCCAATTTAGACGTTGAAAAAGTCAATTCAGAAAGAGTTAATCCACAATAATTGGATAGCATAGAGCGTAACAAGATGCCCGCTGTAAGTGAGCGTAGTCGGTCATCGGGGAAGCAGAATTTCGCTATTTTGTATTGCTTTTCCAATTCAAGTAAGTGGTACCATTTAGAGTAAGTATCTGTTTTTAGTGAACAATCTAGCTTCATTAAATGTGTAATTAGCATATGGACTCCTATACAAAGACTAGTGGATCGATTATTTGAAGTATCGTAAGTATATTTTACATTTTGGTAAATGTCAAATTTACATATCATTGGTATATAAGTTGTATATAAAGATGAAAAATAAGATAAAAAGAATAAGCACTAATTTTTTATTGAAAAATACGTTTGACATTTAGTGAAAAATTTAATAGAATTTGAATTAAAATAACTGAATATTCACGTGTTTAAATTCAAAAAGTAATCGCTTATGAATTTGAAATAGAATTTTCAGCCTTTTTAATATAACAAAATGGAGTGGGTTGTGAGTTGGAAAATATACTGATTAATCTATTAGGAGAAAGCGAATATGAAAAAGTTATTCATGAGTTTAATCCAAATAGAAATACGAATTATAAAGATTTGGATTTAGTAACATGGTTTGAACTGGAAGTTCAAAAACATCCGCAAAGAGATGCAGTTAGTATTAGTGGAGAGACTGTGACGTATGAACAATTAGATCAAAGAGCCAATCATATTGCCAAAATATTAGTAGAATCTGGCGTTGGACAAGAAGATCTGATTGGTATTATTTTGAATCGTTCAATTGAATTAGTTAGCACCATTTTAGGTGTTCTCAAATCAGGCGCTGCTTTTTTACCCATAGATCCTGAGAATCCAGAAGAAAGAATCAAGTATATAATCGAAGATAGCCATGTCAAACAAATAATTACAGATAACAATTCAAAAGAAAAATGGGCAACCTCACTAACTAAAAAAGTGATTAGTCCTAACTTTACTACTGCATGCAACAAAGCACCAGCTTTATCTTATTCCCCAAGTCAACTAGCATATGTTATTTATACCTCAGGTACAACAGGCAATCCTAAAGGCGTTATGGTCGAACATAAAGGCTTAGTAAATTTTATTAAGTGGAAACTTGGAACAACAAATTTTGACAAAAAAAGTGTCATGTTACAAAAAGCGACCTGTTCATTTGATGCTGCAGTGGGAGAGATTTTTTTAGGAATCTTGGGAGGTGTCAAGTTACAATTATTAACAGATCAAGAAAATAATAATTTTAGTTTGCTGCTAGATGTTATTCAAAAAAATCAAGTCACACATATGGTTATGATTCCTACAGTACTCTCTGTTTTTTTAGATTATGTGGTCGAAGTGAACAAAGAGTCTTATTTATCTTGCTTGAACACTTTATATATTGCTGGTGAAAAATTAGAAGAAACGCTAGTGAAAAAAATTTGCACAGTGACTTCTCTAAAAAAAGAGAATATTTATAATTTGTACGGCCCAACGGAAGCCTCGATCGGATCAACTTACTTTCATTTAGCTGAGCTGAAAGAGCAAACGGCTGTTTCAATTGGTAAAGGGATTGATAATGCAACAATTTATATTATGAATGGCGATCAACTTTGCGGTGTCGATGAAGCAGGAGAACTGTGTATTGGCGGTGCTGGAGTGGCTCGTGGTTATTTGAATCGTCCAGAATTAACAGCAGAAAAATTTGTTGATCATTATTTTGGTCTACCTGGGAAAATATATAGAACAGGAGACTTGGCTAAATGGCAAAGAGATGGGAATTTAGAATATTTAGGACGAATTGATGAGCAAGTCAAGATCAATGGATTAAGAATAGAACTAAGCGAAATTAAAAATACCTTAGCTAGTTATCCTAAAATTGATGATTCAGCTGTAATTGTTTCTGAAGACAATCAATTACTTGCTTATTACGTTTCTAAAGAAGACTATCAAGAAGACCATTTAAAAGCATATTTAGAGAAAAAATTACCGCTGTATATGGTTCCAAAAAGATTTATAAAAATAGCTGTATTACCTGTAAATAGTAATGGTAAATTAGACAAAGAGAAGCTCCCAGCTATTGAAGATGAACCTAGTGTTTCAGTCCAAACGATCGTAGCAGCTAAAACAGAAAACGAACGTATCCTTATTGAGGTCTTTTCAGCTGTTTTGAATAATAAAAATATTGGGTGTAATCATAACTTTTTTGAAATTGGTGGCGATTCAATCAAAGCAATTAGGATTGTCTCTAAATTAAGGGAACTTGGCTACAATTTAAGTGTTCCTACAATCATGGGTGAAAAAAATCTAGGGGCTATTGCAACTTATATGGAATCTATCCAGCTTGAATCAGTCGAACAAGATGAGCAAATGATTGTGGGGGAAACACCGTTATCTCCGATTCAACAGTACTTTTTTGAGAGTAAACTACCAGAACCAGAACATTTTAACCAGACTTTTTTATTAGAATGTGCCAATCTGCAACCTGACATTTTTGAAAAAGCGCTGCAAGCGGTTTGCAACCATCATGATTTGCTAAGAGCTGTTTATCCAGATGATAAACAAATCATCCAGGAGCCCAATAATTCAGCTTTATTTGAGATGCGTTCATTTGATTTAGCTTGTGAAAAAGCAGATGCTATTTCTGAAAAAATAGAAGAATTAAGTAACAAGCTGCAAGCAAGTTTACATTTAGCAGAGGGTCCATTGATCAAAGTGGGTATGTTTCATACAAAGGAAACATCTTACATTTCATTGATCGTCCATCATTTAATGGTAGATGGCATTTCTTGGCGTATTTTAGTAGAAGATATCAATATAGCCTATAAACAAATTTTAGAAAACAGAGCAGTTGAACTCCCAATGAAAACAGCATCGTTTTCTAAATGGTGTCAGACCTTAGAAGACTTTAGTACCTCAGAAATGCTGGAAAAAGAGCGACCGTATTGGAATAAAATCAGTAAACTAGCCCAACAAGCAAATACGCATTTGTGTGTTCCGCAAAATGATCTTGGTACTGGTTTGGATGAAATCTCGTTATCTAAAGAGTTAACAGAGAATCTTATTTTACATTCCAATAAATCATATAACACAGAAATCAATGATTTATTAGTAACAGCGTTATTTAGAACCATAAACAAACGGACTAAAGCGAACACAATCAGTGTACGAATGGAAGGACATGGCCGTGAACCAATTCATAAGCCAATCCACATTGATCGAACAATCGGTTGGTTTACAACGATATACCCAGTGGTTTGTACTGAGATCGGTAGCACTTTACAACAGGATATAAAAAGAGTCAAAGAAAATCTACGCCGTATCCCCAATCATGGTTTAGGCTATAGTATTTTAGACTGCTATGACGAGCAATTTGAAGGAGTCCAAACTGAAATAACGTTTAATTATCTAGGCGATTTTGAACAAGAATCATCTGATTATGCGATTCAAATCAATCAAGTTGAATATGGCTATCAAATCGCAGAAAATAACCATTTTGGGACGCCAATTTCGATCGATGGTTCATTGAATAATGGGATTATTTCGTTTGTTTTCATTTATGATAAATCACAATGCAGTGAAGCCATGATTAATGAGTTGAAACTATCCTTTGAAGAAGAATTAGCATCAGTAGTAGACCATTGTCTTAATCACGCATTACCGGAAAAAACAGCTTCTGATTTTGGTGAGACCGAATGGAATGAAGAAGAATTTAGACGCGTAGAAATAGCTTTTGCAAAGCAGAATGCTCAAATTGAAAAAATTTACCCTTTAACACCACTACAAGAAGGGCTATTGTTTCATGAATTCGAACAACAATCAGCAAGTGCCTATATCGTTCAGTCCTTGTATGGATTAGGCGATATCAAGGTAGCAGAGTTTAAACAAGCACTTAATTTGTTGGTACAAAAGCATAGTGCGTTAAGAACGACTATTGTTTATAAAGAGGTTAGTGTTCCTAGACAGGTTATTCGTCAACAAGCTATTTGTGCTATTGAAATCATTGATTTGACAGAGTGTTTAGCGAATGAGAAGGCTTTAGAAGCAATCAAAAAAGCAAATATCCAACGAGGTTTTGATCTTGAAACAGATGCTTTATTTCGAATTAAGTTAATAAAGAGTGCGCCAAATAATTACAAAATGTTGATGAGTTTCCATCATATTATTTTGGATGGATGGTGTAATGCCATCTTACTGAATGACTTACGAGACTTCTATGATCAATTATTGGCAGGACAGATTTACGAAGATATCAAGCAAAGACTTGAGCCAGATTATGCTCATGCGGACTATGTGAGTTATTTAATGGAGAGGCCAACGTCTGAGTCAAAAGAATATTGGCATAGATTACTAGAAGATTATACAACGGTTGCAAGTATTTTACCGACAAATGCGATAACTGTCACTTCTGACCAAAATCAAGTCAAACATATTTTGAATACGCGAGACAGTGAGCAGATTCGATCTTTAGCAAAGTCATTAAATACAACCGTTAATACCATTTTTGAAGCAGCTTGGGGACTGTTATTGCAAAACTATACCAATACTGAGGATGTTGTTTTTGGTCAAGTCGTTTCAGGTAGAAATAGTCCAATCGCTAATATTGAGGATAAAGTTGGCTTGTTTATCAATACGATCCCAGTTAGAGTACAAAATCAAAAAAATACTGACTTTAAGACAGTTGTTACTAATTTGCACATACAATTGAATCAAAGTGGTGCCTATGACTTATATCCCTTAAGTGAGATTCAAAAAGAACATAAGCTAGGAAATAAGCTTGTACAAACAATCGTTGCGTTTGAAAACTATGAGGAAAATGAGTCACCTAAACAAAAAACACCGCAATTTTTATTAGAAGATATTAGAGAAGAGACAAACTATGATCTGACCTTATCCATTCAAAATGGTGAAACATTCGCAATCAGCCTTTTATTTGATGTTGCAAAATATACAGAGCAAGGCGTAGATCACATTCTGACCTATTTTTGTCAATTGGTGAAATCAGTGATAAAAGCGCCAGCACAGCCAATTTCGACAATTGATTTTCTTCCGAAGAATCAGCGAGAATTGATTACCAATCATTTCAATCAAACACCTACAAGTTATCCTGAAAATCGTTCGATTACGGAAATGTTCACAGAAGTTTTATCAAACTATCAAAACCAAACTGCCGTTTCTTCTGAGGACCAAGAATTGACTTATGAACAATTGGATCAACGTTCAACGAATTTAGCACATAAATTGAGAAGTCTTGGTGTTGTCACAGGAGATTTAGTGGCTGTTGTGGCAGAACGGAAAGTAGAAACGGTCATGCTTTTTTTAGGAATTTTAAAAGCTGGTGGGGCATACTTACCAATCGATAGTAATAGTCCGATAGAAAGAATCAATTTCGTTCTCGAAGATGCTAAATGTAAAGTGTTGTGTGATTTTGGACAACAATTAAGTGATACGGAAGAACTTGTGACTTGCACAGTTATTACAAATGAAGCTTTTGATACTGTGGACACAACTAACGCACTCCCTCAAAATAGTGCAGAAGATTTAGCTTATGTTATCTACACTTCTGGTACAACGGGGGTTCCTAAAGGGGTTATGATCACGCATAAAAATGTCTTGCGCTTGGTTAAAAATACAAATTATGTTGATTTTAAAGATACGCATATTTTGCAAACAGGTTCTCTAACTTTTGATGCTTGTACCTTTGAAATCTGGGGGGCATTATTAAACGGCGGCGCCTTATTTATGACGACGGCTAATGTGTTGATGGATCCAAAATCTTTAGAAAATGTCATCGTATCGCAAAAAATCAATACGTTGTTTATGACGACCTCGTTGTTTGTCAACGTTGTGGAAATGCATCCGATAGCCTTTCATTCATTGAAACGAGTACTCGTTGGTGGGGAAAAGATTGTTGCGTCCCCAGTCAAACGCTTTAAGGAATATAATCCAGCAGTCAGTATCTGTAATATTTATGGGCCAACTGAAAATACGACTTTTTCTTTGTATGAAGATTTAGACTATGACATTGAGACGCTTATACCGATTGGAAAACCGATCTCAAATACTACAGCTTATGTCATGAAAAATGACCAATTATGCGGCATCGGAATTCCAGGAGAGCTGTATTTAGGCGGAGCAGGTTTGGCAAAAGGCTATTTAAATTTGAAAGACAGTACAGAAGCAAAATTTATACATTCTGATTCAAATCAGCGGTTATATAAAACAGGAGATCTTGCTCGCTGGCTTGAGGATGGTTCGATCGATTATCTTGGACGCGTAGATGATCAAGTGAAAATAAGAGGGTTTAGGATTGAATTAGAAGGCATCACAACAGTCATTAAACAACTTCCGTATGTGAGTAATGCAATGACGATTATTTTCGAAGAAAACGGACAAAAAGAGATTTGTTCGTATGTCCAATTAGAAGAGCCAGTAGAGATTGAATTGATTCGTCATGAGTTATTACTGAAATTACCACATTATATGGTACCTAAAGTCATCATGCACGTTGAAAAACTTCAACTCAATAAAAACGGAAAAACCGATAAATTATCTTTGCCGACACCTGAAATATCAGAGACCGCACATTTTATAGCACCACGAAATGAAG
Organism: Enterococcus sp. AZ101; assembly: GCF_050499005.1. Taxonomy (NCBI): domain Bacteria; kingdom Bacillati; phylum Bacillota; class Bacilli; order Lactobacillales; family Enterococcaceae; genus Enterococcus; species Enterococcus sp. AZ101. The sequence continues at coordinate 482,095 of NZ_JBMHEZ010000001.1, forward strand.
CAGAGTACATTGTTTGTGAAACATTTGCTGAAATTTTGTCACTGGAAAATGTCAGTGTGACTGATGATTTCTTCAAGTTAGGTGGGCATTCACTTAAAGTAATGCAGTTGTCAGGGCAGTTAGCTACAAAAACTGGCATTAAATTAACCTTAGAGGACATTATGACCGGCCGAACAGTTGAGAAGATTGCATTCAACCTACAAAAAGGAGAAACTTATCGTCCAATCGAACCAGGAACGAGTTTGGAAGTAAGCCCGGCTCAAAAGCGGATCCTTTTAGTAGAGGAAACCTTGAACAATAGTACAACATATAATATTCCAGTTGTCTTAACAATCGAAGGTGAGCTGTCTATTGAAAAATTACAAGCTGCTTTACAGCATTTAAGTGAAAAGTATGAAATTTTAAGAACTACCTTTACCTTTAAAGAAGGTCGCTATAGTCAAACCATTGCGAATAAAATAACGATTCCAATATCTAGTTCAGTTGTTAAGAAAGAGGAATTAGACCAGGCTATTTTTGATTGGATTGAACCATTTGATCTAGTCAACGGTCCTTTGATCAAAGGACACGTATTCTCTATTTTACCGCAGGAACAGATTGTGGTTGTGGATATCCACCATGCTATTTTTGATGGTGAATCGATTCCGACCTTTGTTGCCGAATTAGCCGCCTTTTATAATGGAGAAGAAACAAGGGAAATCGGGATTCAGTATAGAGATTATAGTTCATGGAAAAATCAATTGGATTTACAAAAACAAGAAGAATTTTGGCTGGATACATTAGCTGATGCAGAATTAAATACGGAGTTTCCAACTGATTTTAGCAGAGGCTCCGAAGCAAGTTACGCAGGGAAAAGTTTTGCAGTCGAACTGCCAGAAAAACTGAAGCAAAAGATTCAAGAGTTTTGTAAACAACAAGGAATCACTAGCTATATATTTTATGCTGCATTATTTAATTTACTCCTTTCACGATATACCAGAAAAACAGAAATCATTACAGGAACAGCCATTTCAGGTCGGAATCATCCAGATTTGGAACAAATGTTAGGAATGTTTGTAAATACGGTCGCATTAAAACAAGAAGTTGATTCTGATGTTGCATTTACGGATTATGTAAAACAAGTGCAAGCTAATTTCTTTGAAGTTTTTAATAATCAGGATTATCCGTTTGAAAAATTAGTAGAAAAACTTGAAATTAAGCCAAGTCAAACACGGAATCCAATCTTTGATGTGATGTTTTCTTACGAAAACATTGAAGATGTTCATTATTCATTGGGTACGGCTAAGATGAGTTATTATGAACTGCCGAATAATACAGCGAAATTTGATTTAACATTAACGATCAAAGAGCATGCTGAGCAAGTATCAATCAATTGGGATTACAATTTCCAGTTATTCAAAGAAGAAACAATGAAAAAAACATCAGAACATTTTATCATGTTGCTCACGAATGCACTTGATCAGCCAAAAAGTCCCTTAACTGAACTTTCAATGATCGATCAATCAGAAAAAGAAAAAATTTGTTACACATTTAATAACCAAGAACAAACCTCATTGCAGCATGAGACGATTATTTCTTGGTTTGAAGAAAATGTTATAAAATACCCAGACCGTATTGCCGTAGGTATTGAGACGACCGAGGTCACCTATGCTGAATTGAACGAAATGGCAAATGGGATTGCCAAGAGATTAAAAGAAGCAGGTGTGAAAAGACAAGATGTTGTTGGCTTATTATTCCATCGTTCGATTGAATTTGTAGCAGCGATTTATGGTGTATTAAAGATAGGGGCGATGTATCTACCAATTGATGTTGAACTACCAACAAAGAGAATTGATTATATTTTAGAAAATAGTCAGGCAAAAGTGATCTTAACGAACGGGTGGTCGAATTCTTCAGCTATCCAAACGATTGTGGTATCATCGATCGATCGAACAGCAGAAAATTTAGCCTTAAATTGTTCCGGCGAAGATTGTGCCTATATTATTTATACTTCTGGCAGTACTGGACATCCTAAAGGTGTCAAAATCAGACACAATAGTTTGATCAACTTGATTGAATGGCAAAAAGAACAAGGGAAAGTGAATGACCAAAGCGTTATCTTACAAAAAGCAACGTGCTCCTTTGATGCATCGGTATGGGAGATTTTCTTAGCTACATTATCTGGTGCAAAACTACAAATGCTGACAGAAGATGAAAATCAAGATTATGCTAGATTGCTACAAGTGATCCAAACCAAACAGGTCACCCATACACTGATGGTTCCCACTGTTTTTGATTCTATTTTAGAGTATATGAAAGCAGAAAATTTGGCTGAAGCGTTAGATGGACTGGAAAAAATCTATCTAGGTGCAGAAGCTTTAACGACACAATTATTAGAGAAATATGCTGAAGTTACTCAAAACAAAAGGAATCTAACCAAAATCACGAATTTGTACGGTCCAACTGAGATAACCGTTTGTGCTACTTTTTATGAAGTACAGGTTGAAGATTTAAATGATCGTATCGCCATTGGACAACCTATTCAAAATACACAGGTTTATATTATGAATGAAGAAAAACTGTGTGGAATCGATGTTGTAGGAGAAATTTGTGTCGGCGGGGCTGGCGTATTCAAAGAATATTTAGGCTCTGAAAGTCAAACGATGGAAAAACTAATTCCTAGTATCGTTAAGGAAAACGACTATCTCTATCGAACAGGAGATCTCGGAAAAGTAGATGAAAAGGGGCAAATTCACTATCTTGGACGAATCGATAAACAGGTTAAAATTCGTGGGTTTAGAATTGAAATCGAAGAAATTGAAAAAGAATTATTGAAACAGCCAATGATTTCAAGTGCGGCAGTGATCGTCAATGAGCGTCTAGGAAGCCCACAATTATGTGCCTATTTAGTAAGTGAATCAACCTTAACGATTCCAGCGATCTTGGCAGAGCTAAAAGACGTATTCCCTGATTATATGATTCCAAGTTTTATCAAACAAATTGATGAACTGCCTAAAAATCACAATGGTAAATTAGATGAAAAGGCCTTACAAGAAATCCCAATTGAGTATCACACAACAATCGTTCCACCATCAACCAAAGATGAGGCAAAACTATTACCGCTATTTAAAGAGGTCTTAAATGTTGACAATATTGGTATAACGGATAGCTTCTTTGAACTTGGCGGCTATTCGATCAAGGCAGTTGAGCTAACAAGAAGAATCGAAAATGAATTTAGCTTAAGAGTATCTCTAAAAGATATTATGAAAGAACAAAACGTGAAAAACATTGCGAAAATGATTAAGAAAAAAAATAAAAAAGTTTTTCAACCGTTACTAAAAGCTGCTGAGGAGTGCCTAGATGAGTAAAAAATATTTAATGAGTTCCAATCAAAGAAGAATTTATACACTTGAAAAAACACAAGAATCGAGCGTTACGTATAATATGCCGATTATTTTGAAACTTGAAAAAGAGCTGGACTATAACCGCTTAAATCAGGCATTTAATCAGTTATGTGAAAGGCATGAAGCGTTCCGAACAAGTTTCTCGATTGAAAAAGATAAATTTGTCCAAAACATACATCCGCCAGAAATCAGACAAATCGAAAGAATCAAAGGGGATACCAAGAATGAAATGATTGAACAATTTGTTCGACCCTTCGATTTGAACCAAGCACCTCTAATCAGATTAGGAATAGGCAAAGATCAAGAGGGATATACACTGGTGATTATCGATGTTCACCATATTATTTCAGATGGTACCTCGACAGGGATTTTATTAGAAGAATTAAGTGAGCTTTATGATGGAAATGAAATGGACCCAGTTGACCTTCACTATAAAGACTTTTCGGCTTGGCAAAATAGTATAGATTTAGAAGAGCAAGCAGAATTTTGGGAAGCAGAATTTTTCGAACCTTTACCAGAAACAGAGCTGCCAGTTGATTTTAAAAAGCAAAAGAGCCAAAAAGTGAAAGGGAATCATGTAGAGATGAAACTTGATGCTTCGATCAAAGCAAAAATCGAAGCATTCAATAAACAAAAGCAAACAACAAGTTTCATGATCTATTTGACCGCTTTGATGATTTTTCTTACCAAGTTAAATCGTCAAGATCGTGTAGTAATTGGAACTGCTGCACAAGGGCGTAATCATCCTTCAGCACAAGAAATGATCGGCATGTTTGTTAATACTTTGCCAATCATTGGTACTATCGATGATCAGAAAAATTTTACCGAGATCTTAGAAGATGTGAAAAATAAAAGCCTAGATGTTTTTGAAAACCAGGATTATCCGTACGAAAAAATCGCCGCATTAGCTCCTAAAAATCCGATTTTTGATGTGATGTTTTCTTATGAAGTCGGTTATGATGAAACAGTCTATTTAGGTGGTCAACTTGCAAAAATGGAGCAAATTCAGCTAGAGGTGTCAAAATTTGATTTGACGGTCACATTGATCGAGCATGAGACAGACTATACAATCAATTGGGAGTACAATACGGAGCTGTTTAAAGAAGCGACAATTCAGCGATTGGCAGACTATTTTGGTGTGTTGTTAGCTAATTTATTAGCAGAGTCTGAACAGCCTGTTTGCGAGCTTCAATATTTAAATCTGGCACAGATCACTGAAATAAAAGAAACCTTTAATCATTCAAACAGTCACGTCAATCAAGAGGATTTTATTTCACCAATTGAGCAATTTGAAGCGCAAGTACGAAAAAATCCAGAGAAAATGGCTGTTCATTATTTACAAGAACAACTAACTTACAAAGCGTTAAACGAACGAGCAAATGCGGTAGCAAAAGAATTGAAAGCGGAACGGGTCGGGAAAAATGATGTAGTTGCCTTGATCGTTGAACAAACTGCGGAGCTGATAGTAGGTATTCTTGGCATTTTAAAGGCTGGTGCTGCGTATCTCCCAATTACACCAACGACACCGATCGAACGGATCAACTATATCATAAAAGACAGTCAAGCCAAGGCAGTTCTATGTTCACCAACAACGAATCAGCTGGTTGGGAAAGCACTTATTTGCAAACCAACGATTCTACAAGCGGAAAAAAGCCGCCGAGAATCTGTTGAAAGAGAGGCTGTTGCAGGTTCAGATCTAGCCTATATTATTTATACTTCAGGTAGTACTGGAAAGCCGAAAGGTGTAATGATTGAAAATCATTCTTTGATGAACTTGATAGAATGGCAAGAAAAAGAAGGCAATGTAACTGAAAATAGCGTGATTTTACAAAAAGCAATCTATACGTTTGATGCCTCTGTCTGGGAGATTTTTCTAGCACTGCTTTCAGGTGCTTCACTACAAATGTTATCACCGCAACAACACGATGATTTTGGTCAATTACTGGATGTATTTGAAAAGAATCACGTGACACATTTCCTGTTAGTACCAACATTTCTAGAAGCCTTATTAAACTACACGAAAGAAAATAAACGTGAAAAAGCATTTGAACAGATTGAAGCAGCCTATGTAGGCGCTGAAAAAGTGACGAATTTGTTACTTAATCAATTTGTGAGCTGTACGAACAAGAAATTGTCGATCATTCGTAACTTATATGGACCGACAGAAGGAACGGTTTGTGCAACGTATTATCGCTATCCAGATCAGTTGGATAACCAAGATACACTGATAGGAAGTCCTATCCAACAAGCCCAAGTGTACGTGATGAATAACCAGACATATTGTGGTGTTGGAATTCCAGGAGAGTTATGTATCGGGGGTGCTGGTGTTGCCAGAGGTTATTTAAATCAACCAGAATTAACTGCTAAACAATTCGTGTCATTAGAGGACCAAGTGATTTATAAAACAGGTGATTTAGGGAAATATAGAGCTGATGGCTCGATCGATTATCTTGGACGAATCGATCAGCAAGTGAAAATCCGTGGATTTCGTGTGGAGTTAGCGGAAGTCAAGCAAACACTCTTACAAGTGCCAGAAGTAATCTCTGCCGCTGTGACAGTCAGAGTGCAAAAAGAGACAACCTATCTTTGCGCCTATATTGTGACACAACAGTTAGTGGCAGAAAGTACCTTAAAAGATTATTTGGGCCGAACATTACCAGATTATATGGTACCGAATTATTTCATTTTCTTAGAGAAATTACCCATCACTGCAAATGGTAAATTGGATGAAAAACAACTGCCTGAGCCTAAGATAACGAAAGGAAAAGCCTTTTTAAACCCAACAACAGAAACCGAAGAACAAGCAGTGGCTTTGTTCAAAGAGATTTTACAATTAGAGAAAGTCAACCTGTTAGATAGTTTTTATGAACTAGGCGGCGATTCAATTAAAGCAATCCGCATCGTTTCCAAAGCGAGAGAACTTGAGTATCAATTAACCGTTAAAGAAATCATGCAAGCAGGAACCATCAAAGAAATAGCACAGAAAATGAAGCCGATCACTCGAAAAATGGCTCAAGAAATGGTTACAGGCATAGTACCACGTAGCCCGATACAAGAATTTTTTTATTCAAGTTTATTAGACAAGCCAGAACATTTTAACCAGTCACTGATTTTAGAAACAAACTCTTCCTTAGATGAAATGCTGTTGAAAAAAGCTTTAGATGAAATTGTTCAGCATCACGATCTGCTTAGAATGACGGTGGATCAAGAAATGGAACAAAGAATTGAAGCCTGGGAGCCAACAAAAAACTATGAGTTTCATTCTTTCCAGCTAAATGAGAGTGTGCTGGATATAGCGAAAGAACTCCATACAATCGGAGCACCTTTTCAAGCAATGTTTACATTTGAGCGATCGCCGCTACTTAGGATTTTAGTTTTTCACACTAAAAATAAGACCTATCTTTGGGTTCAAATGCACCATTTGATCGTGGATGCTGTTTCATGGCAAATCTTTATTGAAGATTTAAATAATAGCTATGAACAGTTGAAGAAGGGCCAAAGAATCCAACTTCCACAAAAAACAATTTCTTATTCAGCTTGGAGTGCTGGCTTGAGTGAGCTAACAACGCGATATGAAATCAGCAAAGATGAGGCCTATTGGCAAGAAATCAATCAGAAAATTGCCCACACAGCGATTTTTGATCGTGACAGTCCTTCGATTCAAAGCCATACAATGACCTTTGCGTTAGGAATAGCAGAAACCAAGCAGCTTCGCTTTGAAGCAAACAAGGCGTTTTCTACGGAAATCAGCGATTTACTGTTGACGGCCTTGGCTAACGCTTTAGAAACGACTGTTGGTCAATCTAGTCTTTCTATTACATTAGAAGGTCACGGTCGTGAATTTTTTGACTCAATAGGCTCTGTTGACAGAACGATTGGTTGGTTTACTTCGATGTATCCTCTAGTAGTTACAGTGGCAAAAACGTTACCTGAAACAATTAAAAGTGTGAAAGAATCGATTCGAAAAATACCTAATAAAGGGATGAGTTACGGTTTACTAAGAACATATACTGATAAAATCACAAATAAAAAAACAGATGTGGTCTTTAATTATCTTGGAGAGCTAGGCGAAAGAGTAGAGGGGACAAAGCCATTTACCATCAGTACCATTAAAAATGTAAAGGATAGTGCTAAAGAAAATACGATCGGAAGCCCGTTGTCTGTGAACTGCTATATTCAAAATGGACAATTGATTACTGATTTAGTCTATATGGAACCGATTCTTTCACATGAACAAATGCTTGCAATCAGTAATAGCTATCAAGAAGAACTCACTGCCGTTGCAACTTATTGCGCAACGATTGCGAAACCACAAAAAACCGCTTCTGATCTAGGTGAGCTTTCATGGAATCAGGTTGAATTTGATATTGCACAACAAAAAGCAGAGGAACTTGGCATTGGGGAAATGCAGCGCATCATTCCATTAACTTCAATGCAAGAAGGGTTACTATACCATAAATTATTGGATGAAACTTCGACCAGTTATGTTATTCAATGTTCTTACGATGTAAACGGGCAAATGAATGACAGCATACTTATAGAAAGTTTAAAAGTACTTGCTGAAAAACATCCTGCATTGAAAACCAATATCATGTATAAAGATATCAAAAATCCAAGACAAGTGATCTTTGCGAATCGTTTATTGGAAAGTGCAAGATTGGACTTTTCTAAAGATAGAAACGCCGATGAACGATTTATACAATTCAAAATCGCAGATGTAGAAAGAGGTTTTGATTTAGAGCAAGAGGCACTATTTAGAGTGACGTTGGTAGATTTGCCAAAAGGGCAACGACTTATTTTCACGTTTCATCATATTATTATGGATGGTTGGTGTTTGTCGATTGTTTTGAATGATTGGATGCAGATTTATGAAGCGTTACAAAGTGGTGAAGAACCAATCACTTTGGCTCAAATTGAACCGGATACGGTGTACGAAGACTATGCAAGAACAGTAGCTGACTTAGATAAAAAAGCAAGCTTAGGTTATTGGGAAAACTTACTAGAAGGATACGAAACACAGGCTAGTTTTACAGGAATGTATCCTAAAAGTGAGAACAATGCTGAGGTCAAAGCGATTTTTGAATCACTTTCGCAAGAAGAAACAAAGGTACTTCAAGCGTTTGCTAAACAAAATAACGTTACATTAAACACGATTGTCGAGGCAATTTGGGGTCTTATCTTACAACGTTATAATCATACAGATGATGTCGTTTTCGGGAAAATGGTTTCTGGTAGAAACTTACAATTAGCAGGAATTGAGCAAGCTGTGGGCTTATTTATCAATGCCATTCCTGTTAGAGTGAAAACGGAGGAAAGTGATTCGTTCGCAACTTTGGTCAAAACGATTCAACAACAATCGATCGAAAGTGATGAGCATACGTATTGTTCCTTATCTGAAATTCAAAATAGAAGCTTATTGGGCAAAGAATTGATCCATACAATCGTGGTTTTTGAAAATTTTGCTGTTCAAGAAGCCAATGAAGCAGTAAATTTACTAGGGGAAATGGAAGACTATCGCGAACAAACCAGTTATCCAATCTCTTTAAGTGTGGGTGCCTCAGATGAGTTGAGTTTTAAATTAATGTTTGACGAACGCTTATTTACAGAAGTCGAGGCCAAGCTTATTTTATCTCGCATTAGTTGTGCTTTAAAAGAGCTAGTGCAAAATCCAACATTGAATTGTGAGGATTTTTCTCTAGTGAATGCAGCGGAACAAGAACAAGTAGTCGTTGATTTTAATCCAAAAGAACAAGAGAAAAATAGCTATCCGACTATTCTAAGTGCGTTAAAAGAGCAAGCGAGTGCGTGTCCTGAGCAAATCGCCGTTGTGTTTGAACAAGAGCAGCTGACCTATGCTCAATTAGAAGAAAAATCAACACTTCTAGCAAAACGTCTAGTTGCAGCAGATATAGGGAAAACAGGCTTTATTGGTTTATATAGTGAGCGAACGATCGAAATGGTGGTTGGAATTTATGGAATCATGAAGGCTGGAGCAGCATATATTCCGCTTTCACCAACATTGCCGGAAGAAAGAATTGCTTATATTCTAGCAGATAGCGGGATTGAGTTTGTATTGAATGGAACAAAGGAGCATTTGCCGGCAATAGAAGCTTCTGTACTCGATTTTACAGTGACTAGTTTACAAAGCAACCTATTCGATCAAACACTATTACCTGAGCTTACGCCTGATGACAAGGCTTATGTGATCTATACTTCTGGTACAACAGGTAATCCTAAAGGGGTCACAGTTGGACATGCTTCTTTGATGAATTTAGTCCATTGGCAAACGAACTATTTTGAGCTTGATGGGAGTCAGACGATTTTACAGCAATTTTCATTTATCTTTGATGGTTCAGTATTTGAATTATTTGCAGGGTGCTTAGTGGGCGGAACGTTGGAAATTATATCAGACGAAGTCAAAAATGATCCTGATCGTTTCCTGAAAAAATTAGATCAAAAAATCTTGATCACAGTTCCCTCTGTCTTTAAACTGTTATTGGAATTTGCAGAAGAAAATGACCGTCAGCATGAAATCAATCAACTAAGCAAAGTCGGATTAGCTGGAGAAGCCACTACCATGGCGTTAGTTGAGAAGTTTTATCACGTGATGACGCAAGGGAAAACAGCTCTTTATAATCTCTACGGTCCAACGGAAACAACTGTCTGCGCGTCAGCCTATCAAGTAACCAATCAATTATACAAATCAGTACCGATTGGTCAAGCGATTGCTAACTCTAAGTTGTTTGTCTTCCAAAAAGATAAGTTGTGCGGCATTGGTATGCTAGGTGAATTGTGTATCAGTGGAGATAATTTAGCATTGGATTATGTAAATAACCCACAGACGACCACTGAAAAATTTGTGCAAAATCCTGTGATACCGACAGAGCGGATGTATCGTTCGGGTGATTTAGTGAGATGGCAGGAAGATGGTGTGATTCAATATGTAGGACGAATTGATGAGCAAGTCAAAATTCGTGGTTTTAGAATTGAATTAGGTGAAATCGAAAACCAATTAGGCTTAATTCCAGCTGTGTGGGATGCTTGTGTGATCACACGAATGGTCAATCAAGAGCTAGCTATTTGTGCTTATATTGTTACAAATAAAACAGTGACAGTTTCCGAGATCAAAGAACTGTTGAAAAAGGTGTTGCCGGATTATATGGTCCCAGCGTATATCACAATGGTTGACAAGTTGCCTGTGACAAAAGCAGGTAAAATCGATAAACGAAATCTACCTGAACCCGAACAAGTGCAACGTGTTTCTTATGAAGCGCCAAGAGATGAAACGGAAGCTGCGATTTGCGGTTTGTTCGAAGAACTATTGGACGTCGAGCAAGTTGGGCTCAATGACGATTTCTTTGAATTAGGCGGACATTCTTTAAAAGCTGTTCATTTAGCCAATGGGATTTCAAAATTCTCAGGCGTAAAGGTTCCTTTAAGCGATATTCTTCAAGAAAAAAATGTTCGAAGTTTAGCAGAAAAAATCAAAGAATTAGTAGCTACAGGATCGTTGGCACTTGATAGCATTGAAATTGTGGATGATGAGGAGTTGTAAAGGTGAGTAAAAAATATTTAATGAGCTCTGCTCAAAAAAGAATTTATACGATTGAGCAAGTACAAGGAGAGAGTATCACATACAATATCCCGATTGCTTTTCAAGTATCTCAGCCAGTTGACTTAACGAAATTGACAAAATCTTTAAATGAATTGATTGAACGTCATCAAGTATTAAGGACGTATTTTGAAATGATTGATGGAAAATTTGGTCAAATCGTAGAAGAAGAACATCAAGTGACAATTGAGAAAATCGTAGATTCCTCCAAACCATTGTCTGTAGTACTTGATGAATTTGTTCGACCGTTTAAAATCGATACTTTACCTTTGTTACGAGTGTGCTACTGCACACTTGTAACAGGGGAACAGTATTTACTATTTGATGCACATCATATTATTATGGATGGCGGATCGATGGGACTGTTCTTAGAAGAATTGAGTCGTTTATACAATGATGAATTATTACCACCGATGAAGTTGCAGTATAAGGACTATAGTGCTTGGCATAGAAAAAAAGAGCAGCAGACGAGCAAACAATTTTGGCTAGATGAATTTTCAAATGGATTACCAGAGTTTGAATTATTCTATGATTATCCTCGTCCAAAAGAAAGAGAATATTTGGGGGATACCGTCAGTACAAGTTTAGCACCAGAGCAGGTCAAGCTGTTGTCTCAATTAGCTGAAAAAACGAGTACCACCAACTATATGATTTTTATTGCATGTTTTATGATTTTCCTATCAAAATATTCTGGCAGTGAAGAGGTTGTAATTGGTACAACGGTCTCTGGACGAGATCATCCTGATATTCAAAACTTATTAGGTATGTTTGTAAATACTGTGCCAATCAACGATACTATTCATGGAAACGAAGATTTTATTACCTATTTAGAGCGAGTAAAACGTAAAATAATTGGGATTTTTGATCACCAAGACTATCCATTAGATGAGATTGTTGAAGCGTTAAAAGCACCAGTGTGCGAAAATAAAAATCCGATTTTTAATATATTATTCAATTACCAAAGTAATGGTCAGTTAGATGTCGCTTTGGGTGATAGTAAATTAACGGAAGTAGATAGAGATTCTCACGTAGCAAAATTTGATTTGACGTTTAATTTAGGGATTGCTGACAATCAAGTAGAGCTTGTTTGGGAATACGATGTGAACTTATTGAAAAAATCAACTGTTGAACGAATGCAGCGCCATTTTGTGACCTTGATGAGCGCTATTTTAGCAGATACAACCAAACTAATTAGCAAAGTGACTTGTTTAGAGCAAGAGGAAATCAAGCAAATTGTGACTGAATTTAATCAACCAGATTACGAATTACCAAAAGAGGCGACAGTGATTAACTCTTTTAATCAGCAGGTGAAAAAAATGCCAACGCATCTTGCCTTAGCAAGTACCGAGCGAACACTCACGTACGCTGAATTAAACGAGCAGGCAACGAAAATCGCTGCACTAATTCAAGCTAAACAAGCAGAATCAACGATTGTTGCGATCGTTGCTGCTAGAGAAATTCAAACGATCATTGCGTATCTAGGAATTTTAAAGGCTGGTTGTGCGTATCTTCCATTAGACCCCAAAAATCCCAAAAAAAGAAACTTAGAAATCATAGAAAAAAGCCAGGCGAGTCTATTGATCGATTTTACTGTGGATGAACCAGACGATACTCTTGCTATAAGCCAGCTAACAGCGAGAGATTTAAAGCCGACGCAACCGATGCCAGACTTCCAACCAATCTCGCTGACAAAAGACGTATTAGCCTACGTAATTTATACCTCGGGGACAACTGGAGAGCCTAAAGGAACGATGATCGAGCATAAAAGTATTATTCGTTTGGTCAAAGACCCTAATTATGTTCAATTGAATCAACCAAATATACTTCAAACAGGCTCGTTGACTTTTGATGCCAGTACCTTTGAAATTTGGGGTGCGTTGTTAAACGGCGGTACGCTGTATTTATCCGAAATTGAAAATTTAGTTGACCCAGACAAACTAAAAAACATGATCGAAATGTGGGAAATCGAGGTCATGTGGTTGACGGCTTCCTTGTTTAACCAGTTAATTTCGATAAATGAGCACGCTTTTTCAGCACTGGATTATTTACTGATCGGTGGCGAAAAGCTGTCGACATATCATGTTTCCAAATTTAAGCAAGCCAATCAAAAGACGCATTTGATCAATGGTTATGGTCCAACCGAATGTACAACGTTTGCCTTGACCTATGAAATCGAGAACACTTTTGCCCAAATGATTCCGATCGGCAAGCCAATCAACTATACTAAGGGACTGATATTTTCTGATGATGCCCTTTGTGGAATCGGTATGCCTGGGGAATTATATCTAGGTGGTGAAGGTTTAGCCAAAGGGTATTTGGGTAAAGAAGAATTGACTAATGAAAAATTCGTAGAAAATCCCTTTAACTCTGCTGAAAAACTGTATAAGACCGGTGATTTGGTCCGTTGGAATCAAGCCGGGCAAATTGAATTTCTAGGTAGAATCGACCAACAAGTAAAAATTCGAGGCTTTAGAATAGAGTTAAAAGAAATCGAAGCACACTTATTAGCTATTGCTGAAATTAAAGAAGCCGCAGTAAAAATGATTGAAGTGGAAAATACCTCAGAAAAACAATTACTTGCTTATATTAGTACGACAAGTGACATATCGGAAAAACAAATAAAAGCTTATTTACGAACACAACTTCCAGAATATATGATTCCCAAAGCTATTGTCCTATTAGATGCGTTACCAACCACTAAAAATGGGAAACTAGCAGTTAATCAATTGCCCAATCAGATCACTAACCTGGTGTTAGAGGAAAAGGAAGTACCTGAAACGCAGTTACAATCAGATATCTTGATGATTTTTAAAGAAATCTTAAATCTTGAGTTGATCGGGATAAATGAAGATTTCTACGATCTCGGTGGTGACTCGATCAAGGCGATCCGGATCGTATCGAAATTAAAAGAGCAAGGTTATGCTGTAACGATCAATGATATTTTACGTCAACGCACAATCAAGGAGTTAAGCAACAATCTTAAACAAAATCAAAAAGTAGCATTCGATCAAAGTGCAGTGACAGGCGAAGTTCTTTTGACACCGATCCAAAAGAAATTCATGGATGAACAATTAGCTGAGCCCAATCACTTTAACCAATCAATCATGCTTGAATGTTCAACTGAGCAGCTAGATAAAAAGAAAGTAGAAACGGCATTACAAGCAGTAATGAGGCATCATGATATGCTCAGGGCTATTTATGACGAGAAGCAGACCATTTGTCCGGTAGATACAGTAGCGTCGTTTTCTGTAGAACACATAATTATTGAGCAAGAGAGCCAGTTAATCGATTGGTTTGATACAACAAGTGATAGTTATCAAGTAATGCAAAAAATGAGCAATGCAGCACAAGCAGATCTTTCATTGTCGGATGGCAAGGTATTTAAAGCAGTTATTTATCAATTTAACGATCAGAGTTTCTTGTTATTAATTGCTCATCATCTTGTTGTAGATACTATTTCTTGGAAGATCATCATAGAAGATCTTGAGACAGCATATAAAAATGTACTACTTGATCAGAAAATCAAACTACCATTGAAAACAATGTCTTATCAAAAATGGAGCCAAGAACTTGTTGATTACAGTAAAAGTGAGGCACTAACGCAAGAACTCCCTTTCTGGCAAGAAACAGCCGCAATTGTTGAAAAAAGCCAGTTACCGCTGCAAAAAAATAGCGAATCAATGAATCAACTAACCATTTTATCAACACAGCTGGGAACTACAAAAACAGCTGAATTATTAACACAAAAAAATAGTTATAACCATTTTTATGTCAATGAAATTTTGATTGCCGCATTAACAAGAGCACTCGCAAGTGTCACTGGAAATCCAGCAGTTTCGTTATTGATGGAAGGCCATGGAAGAGAGCAGTTGACAGACGCAATCGAAATCGATCGAACGGTCGGTTGGTTTACAGTCACTTATCCAGTTGCATTTTCATTAGGAAATGGAAGTATAGAAGCTGATATTTTAGAAGTAAATCGTGCGTTGAAAGCCATTCCTAAAAGTGGTATTGGCTATGGGTTAGCTAAATCTGTCTTACCTGAAATTGCGAAGATCGAACCGATGGTTACTTTCAATTATTCAGGAGAATTTAATGAAACACAACAAGGAGAGCAACTGTTTACGATGAGCCCCGCTCCCCAAGGGAATGAAGTTAGTTCGAATAATCATTTTGGAACACCGATCGCTGTAAATTTAGTCATTGTAGATAAGAATCTAAATAGTAATATCGTTTATGACAATCGCCTTTTCTCAGAAAGTTTTATCCAAAGTATAAATGAACAATTTTTGAAAGAAATCGATCAGATTGTTCACTTTTTAAATTTTGAGGACAAAAAAGCTGTAGACGAAGACAATTTATTTGCTCCAATCCGCTGGGACAATCATCCAATAAAACAAACATTTAAACCAAACGCGATGCAGACAATGTTTTTAGACACGTTACAAGAAACAATGGTGTATGCCACATTTGAATTACCAACAACGGATCAAACAGTAATAAGTGCCTCTTTAAAACAGGTGATCCAAAAGCAACCTTTTCTACGAACCAGTTATGAAAAACAAGGAAAAGAATATCTTTTATATGAACATCAATTTTCCGAGAGCTTTACTATCCCTTTTCTTGATTTAAGTTTGAGAAATGAAGAAGAAAGTCGTTCTTTCCTGCAAGAAATCAAAGAAAAAATGGTTGTAAGGTTCAAAAAAGAGACGTCAAATGCGCTCTATCAAATGTTATTAACAAAAGTCAATGAAAGAACCACGATTTTACATGTACTGATTTCGCATAGTATTTGGGATAAATATAGTGACACAGTTTTCTATAATCAGTTAAAAGAGGGCCTTTTGACTCATCCAGAAAACCAAACAGCTATACCTGAATTTACCCCCCACACACCTCAAATCAATAAGGGAACAAAGTTGGGTGGGCTACAAGATTATTTGATGTTATTTAAGCAACTAAAAGAAAGCAGTCAAAATCAGCAAAAAATGGGAGATATCTTTTCTATTCGTTTATCTACACTAATTTTAGGAGATAAAACAAAAGAATATTATGCTAAAAATCAATGGTCGTTGATTATGTATCTAGCACAAGCGATTATTCGAAAAAACCATGGAATCAGTGATATTCAATCAATTCCTGTTTATGTGGTACAGGAGAATAGGACATATATGCCAGCAACTTTTGCACAAACGATTGGTCCATACATTGATTTATGGCCAGTAGTGCTGAAGAAACCGACAAGTGGCAATTTTAATGACGTAGAACAGCAGTTGAATCAATTACAACAAATTAAGTTAGACACTCAAATCAGTTTGATTGATGAATTAAGTAAGCTTGATCGCCATTATACCGACAAATCGATCTATTCGATCAACAATCAAACGATTTTTGAATTCACCCCCGAAACGTTAGCGATTGCTAGAAAACAAGTAGACGCTCTAGATCAGGTCAATGGTTTCGAAATCGTTATCAACAAATATTCTGATCAATTAGTACTGATTTATCCAGAAAATACGAAGCAAGAAAATCAATTAGGAACAGTGCTCCAAGCAATGTGTGATCAATTGGAGCTAGCATTATGATGTCCTACGAAGATAGGAGAAAGCCAATGATTCAGTTAGTTATGTTTCCTTATGCAGGTAGTATCGTAAATCCTTATAAAGAATGGCTAGAATTGAATGATGAACAATTTGAAATTATTCAAATTGAATATGATGGGCGTGGACGCAGAAGTTTTGCAGATAGGCCATTGACGTGGCGGGCATTGATCGACAAAACACTTAAACAAGTGTTAGATTGTGTGGATTTTACCAGAGAATATATATTATTTGGGCATAGTATGGGGGCTAGAGTGGTTGCAGATATTTATAAAAAACTCATCGCTAGGGCAATCAAACAGCCTAAATGTCTGATATTTTCAGGAACAGAAATATTTCGGTCAAAGAGTTATGAATCAATCTTAAGTGCGCCAGTCAAGAAGTTTAATCAGTTTTTCTTTCAATTAGGTGGAATTCCAAAAGAAGTTTTTCAAGAGGTGGAACTTTTAGAATTAGTAACGGACTATCTGAGAGAAGACCTGGTTTTATTGAATCAATTTAAGTTTAACTGGACCAAGCAAGAGATAGGTTGTTCTGTTCTTATTTTGAATGGTACACAAGAAGCTAGTAGTGAATTAGATCAGTGGATCGAACTGATAGGTGAAAATTGTCAACAGTTATTTTTTCAAGGAGACCATTTTTTTATCCGAAATAATGTTCAGGAGATTCTTTTTGCAATTAAACGAAAATTAGATGAAATCAAGTAGAAATAGAAGAACACGTAAAAAGTATTTGTTCAGCTTCTAAGGGATTGGGGTGTAGCTCGTAGAGTTATGCTCCATTCTCTTTTTTTGTCAAAAAAGAGAATAATCAATTTTCTGTGTACTAAAAACTGTTTCAAGTTCAAATTTCTGTTATATAAAATATCGTTTTTCCTTATAATATAGAGTTTTTTTGAGCAAATAGGTGTAATATTATAATTAGGAATGATAGACTGATCCTGATAGTTCAATTATCAGAATCTTTCCAATTTTTACTTTGAAAGCACTTTAATTAGTTTGTAGATCTTGGCAATCAGAAAAGGAGCGCAAAATGTATTATGTTATTATGACTTCCCATGACATCCGCAGAAATTTAGCAACGGAACAGTATTTGCTGAATCAGCGAACGTTTGATGAACCGCTTATTTTATTTTACATTCAAAAACCATGTGTAATTGTTGGGCGTAATCAGAATGTGCGGGCAGAAGTCGATCTAAGTTATGCAAATGAGCATCAGATTACTGTTACGAGAAGATTATCTGGCGGCGGAGCGGTTTACGATGATCTAGGTAATTTGAGTTTTAGTTTTGTAGTGAATGCAGACCATGAGTCTTTTGGTGATTTCAAGTTGTTTACACAGCCGATCATTGACGCCTTACACAAGCTAGGCGCAACTGGTGCGCAGATCAGCGGCCGCAATGATCTATTGATTGATGGGAAAAAATTTTCTGGCAATGCGATGTATACGAAAAATAAAAAAATGTATTCACATGGAACGTTGATGTTGAATGTTGATTTAGATGAGGTTAGTCGGGTGTTGACTGTTTCTGAAAAAAAATTAGCATCAAAAGGCACGAAATCTGTCAGAAGCCGAGTAACTAATCTCAAACCTTATTTAGCTAAAGAATATCAAGGGATTTCTACAGAAGCGTTTCGAGATTATTTGTTGCTACACTTATTTAATGCTGAAACTATGGAGTCTATCCAAACACAGGAATACCATTTGACTCTAGAAGATGAGCAAGCTATTGATCAATTAGTAGCCGATATTTATGGGAACGATGCTTGGATATTTGGAGAGGAACCAAATTATACGATCAAACGAGAAGAGAAATTCAAAGGCGGACTAATAGAAGCGAATATTTCAGTAGAGAAAGGCCGAATTATAGCAATTACCATCTATGGCGATTATTTTAGTCAAAAAGATACAAAGGAACTGTCAGACTTATTGGTGGGCTGTAATTATGAGCAAGAGGCAATCGAGCAAGCACTGGCGGATATTACAATAGGTCAATATTTTAACAATGTTTCGAAAACTGAATTTATTCAGTTGCTGGTCGATTAAGTTGGAGGAAATGAAATGATTACTTTTGAACAAGTCACAAAAAGCTATACGCATCATGGAACGATCATCACTGCGCTGGATAAGGTTGACCTTCAGATTCAGGAGCATGAATTGTTTGGCGTGATTGGTGAAAGTGGTTCTGGTAAGTCCACCTTACTGCGAATGATCAATACATTGGAACAGCCCAGCCAAGGTGTCGTAAAAGTAGCAGGGACGGATTTACTGCAGTTGAGTGAAGCAGAAAAGCGCCGAAGCCGTAAACAAATCGGGATGATTTTCCAACAATTTAATCTACTTCATAATCAAACGGTAAGTGAAAATGTGGGACTACCATTACGGTTAAATAAGACCTATGAACAACAGCAAGTTCAAGAAGTTCTTAAGTTTGTCCGCTTATCGGATAAAGCCGAGCATTACCCCAGCCAGCTTAGTGGCGGTGAAAAACAACGAGTTGGCATTGCTCGTGCGTTGATTACACAGCCTAAAATTTTACTGTGTGATGAACCAACTTCAGCTTTGGATGGGCAAAATGCATATGACATTATGGAATTATTACGGAAAATCAATCAAACGTTCGGCACGACAATGGTGATAGTCAGTCATGAGTTGAGTTTGATCAAGCAATTGTGTGACCGAACAGCGATTTTAGAAAAAGGCAAAGTCGTAGAAACAATGACTATTTCCAAGGACAATCAACAACAGCAATTCGGTTCTTATTATGAAAGAGTTCGGGAGAGTTTAGGATGATGACAGAATATATAGAGAAAATTAACTATTATCTACCTGAGTTGAGCAAAGCGTTATTAGAAAGCGGAATAATGATTCTAATTTCTATTATCGCGGCAATTGTCCTTGGTTTACCGCTTGGAACCTTTGTTTATCTGACAAAGAAAATACCGACTAAAACCAATAAGTGGATCGGGATTGTATTAAATGGGTATATCAACATTGTTCGTTCCTTTCCGTTTTTGTTGTTTGTCGTTGCGTTGATTCCTTTTACACGTTTAGTATTAGGAACAGCTTTTGGAACTTATGCTGCTGCATTGCCATTAAGCTTTGTAGCTATTGCATTATATGCAAGACTCGTGGAACAAATGTTATTAGAAATTCCAAATGATATTTTAGAACTTGCTCAATCTTTAGGGAGCACAAAGCTTCAATTGATTTTCAGATTTTTATATGTGGAAGCACGATCTGGTTTAGTTTTAGCCCTGACATCGGTGGTTATTAGTATGGTTTCCTATTCAACTGTTATGGGTGTGATCGGTGGTGGTGGCATTGGGGATTTTGCGTTGCGTTATGGCTATCAGCGCTATGAGTATGCTGTTATGTACACCGCGATCGTTCTAATGATCATTTTTGTCAGTTTGATTCAAATCAGCGGTAGCTGGTTCGCAAAAAAAATAAATAAAAAATAAGCGTTAGGAGAAAAAAACATGAAAAAGAAAGTATTGATTAGTCTTTTGGTAGTAGCAGGATTAGTGATAGCAGGATGCAATGGACAGAAAAAAACGTCAGATACAGGAAAACAGGCCGACAAAGTGATCAAAGTGGCTTCTCATATTCCGTCTACGGTTGAAGTTGTTGAATTAGCAGGCAAAAATATTGAAGACGGATACAAAGTAGAACTAGTCCAAGTGAATGATAATATTCAATACAATGAACTATTGAATGCCAAAGAAATCGATGCGAACTTTGCTCAACATGAGCCCTTCATGCAAAAATTCAACGAAGAAAAAGAAGGCAACTTAGTTGTCGTTCAAAAAATATATAATGCCAAAGTGGGCTTTTATTCTAAAGACTACCAAGATGTCAAAGACTTACCTGACGGGGCAAAAATTGCATTACCAAGTGATATTTCTAATGAAGGCCGGGCATTAGCAATCTTAGACGATGCTGGATTGATCACATTAAAAGAAGGTGTGGGGTTTAATGGTACCATCAAAGATATTGTGGATAATCCACAAAATTTTGAATGGGTATCCGTTGATTTATTAAATCTGGCAGAAGCCTATAATGAGAAAGACATTGCGATGATTTATAATTATCCAACTTATATTGCTAAAATCGGTTTGACACCAAAAGATGCGATTCTATTAGAGAAGAAGGTTGATGACCGCTTTGCTATCAGTTTAGTTGCCCGAGAAGATAATAAAGACTCTGATAAAATCAACGCCTTGAAAAAAGCGATGACAAGCGATGAAGTTCGAGAATTACTAGAAACAAAATATAGTGAAACATTAACACCAGCATTTTAGAAAAATAACTGAAAAAAAGATCTGAATGAACAGCAACTAAACTGCGCATTCGGATCTTTTTTTAGTGACAATTTATTACTAATATAGCAAATCCAAACCTGTCGTACATCTAGAGTTATAGGTTTTACCCTATAATATTATTATTTTCAGTTACTAATTTAATCTCTTGTGCATACTGACTAAGGGTTGCTTGATAATGATCGATTGATGTAAGATCACTTTCAATATGTCCGATACGAGTATTCAATTCTTCGATTTTGACTAAGGTTTTTTGTAACACTTCTAACATTCGTTCATCTGTACTCATGTTAATTCTCCTTTGTAAGTATTTCTTTGGCAGGTGTTTTAGAGCGATAGAATAAAGCATAAAGAACGATACAAACGACAGGAATAATACTTGCAGTCAAATACAATCCTGAAAATGATGTAATGCTACGTAGCTCACCTAAAAGATAAGGCCCGACCCCAAGACCAAGGTCTAAACCGATAAAATAGGTAGATAAGGCAATACCGATTCGATGACTATTTGGGCTGACCTTTAGACAAATCGCTTGCCCATTAGACATAAATGTTCCGTAGCCCAAACCGATCAAACCTCCTGAAACTAGTAACATCCAACTAGTTGTGGTCATGCTCAATAAAAGTAAACCTGTCGTTAGAAAAATAAAACTAGGATACATCACAGCATTTTCGCCATGGGCATCAAAGATTCGACCAGATAAAGGTCGTGTCGCAGTAATCACTAACGCATAGACCACGAAGAAAAATGAACTAGCACTAACAAGGTCGATTGCTTTAGCGTAAGAAGAAAGAAACGATAACACACTAGAATAAGAAAGACCCATCAAAAAAGCGATAAAGGAGATAAATAAAACTTTCTTTTCAATGAAACTATCCACACTAAAGCGAGCCAAGCTTGCTTTGTGTTCGGGACTTAATTGAATATTTTTTACTGGGAAGATAAAACAAGCAATGGTAGTAAATAGAATCAATATAATCGAAAATAGAATAATAAAATAAAAACTCATTGTGTTCAGAAGGACCATTCCAATAAATGGACCGATCGCAGCAGCTAAACTCGTGCTTAATCCATAATAATTGATTCCTTCCCCATGTTTTGATTTAGGAATATAAGCAGTGACAATCGCATTGGTTGCCGTTGACACAGTCCCATAAGCAAAACCGTTCAATAAACGAACAAGGTAAAGAATCCCAATACTTGGAATGTAGAGATAAGCAATCGTTGTAATCAGATAAAACAAAGCACCGTATCGTAAAACTGCTTTTCTCCCGATCAGTTCCAACATTTTTCCCATAAATAGTCGAGCAAATAAAGTACCGATAATGTAAATCCCTGAGGCAAGACCAGCTTGACCTAGAGTAGCATGAAGCGTATCTTGCGCAATCACTGCGATGATTACCATCAATAAGTAATA
Organism: Enterococcus sp. AZ101; assembly: GCF_050499005.1. NCBI lineage: Bacteria > Bacillati > Bacillota > Bacilli > Lactobacillales > Enterococcaceae > Enterococcus > Enterococcus sp. AZ101. The sequence goes on from NZ_JBMHEZ010000001.1 coordinate 504,430, forward strand.
AACGAGATAGACCACAAAATTGATCAACGTAATGCTGATAAACCCTTTATTGAATAATTTTTCTTCTGAATGTTCCGTCATTGTTGCACGTTCCTTCTTTCTTGTTAGGATAAGCTCAAATTGCAAATTACAATTCTTTTCTGAAAGCTAGTTGTATGGATACTATACGAAAAAAATGAGTAAAAAAAATGCGGATTTGTTTCTAAAAAAAGTCATTAACAAAAAAGAACAACAAAAGTCATATACATTTGTTGTTGCTTTTCGATGTGTTATCATCTTAAATAAGAATAGCTTTTACAGAAAATTTTCATATAAACCGTGAGGAGTTACTAGATGGATAGCCATGTGTTACAAGAATACTTAGACGATCATTCGTTTCCAGTCGTAGTGAAGAAAAAGAGAACGTACCTTACTTATGAAGGGTTACAAGACCGTTATGCTTATATTTTAAAAAGCGGCATTATCAAAACCAGCGTCATTTCGCCAGATGGACGAGAATTCAATCTTAGATATATCAATAGCTTGGAAATCGTCTCGCTTTTAAGGGATGAATATTCTCAGTTTATCGATGCGCCGTTTAATATTCGAATCGAGTCAGAGCAGGCAGAGTTGTATCAGATCGATCGTGTTCAGTTTTGGAAGGATATCAATCAAAGCAAAGAACTGCAGATGTATGTGAAAGATTATTATCGTGTGCGTTTGATGTATTCAATGAAAAAGATGCAGCAGATGTTGATGAATGGGAAATTTGGCGCGGTTTGCACTCAGATTTATGAGTTATATGATACGTTTGGTGTGCAAATAGATGACGGATTATTGATTGATTTTGTTGTGACGAACGAGGAAATTGCTCATTTTTGTGGGATCACTTCTGCTAGTAGCGTCAATCGAATGATGCAGCAGTTGAAGGACTTAGGCGCAATCAAGATTCAGGAACGGAAGATTGTGATTACGGATCTGGAGATTTTGAAGGATAATATTATTTTGTAGAGCCACGTAGATAAATTCTGATTTTGGACTGTTTGCTTACTGGATTAAATTGTGTGATAATCCGTTACGAAGTATAATGATAATAGAAAAATCAAGAAAGAAGGAATCGATGAGCATTTAGCAAATGGATTCCTTTTTTATCTGTATAGATACAGTGAAAAGGAGAAATTATGAAAATAGATCGCTTGCTCAGCTTGGTAAATTTATTGACGGAAAATGACCGAATGACCGCCAAAGGGTTGGCAGAACGGCTGGAAGTATCTAAACGAACCATTTATCGTGATATCGAAACCCTGAATTTAGCGGGGATTCCGATTATTTCTTATTCAGGGATTCATGGCGGTTACGGTATCGTCGATGGTTACAAAGTAAGTAAACATGTTTTCTCAACTGAGGATATTTCGACGATTATGACAGGACTTTCAGCGATTCAAAGTATTTCAACATCCGCTGAAATTAGTCCTTTGTTGGCAAAAATTGCCCCGAATACGAAGGTACAACAGCCGCAAAGTGATTTGCTGATCGATTTATCTTCCTGGTATAAACCAAACGAAGGGAAAAATAAAGTGGATGATTTACGACAAGCGATAGCAACGCAGCAAATCATTGTGATTCAATACCATTCTAAGAAAGGCTACTCTGAACGGGAAATAGAACCATACAAGCTTATTTTTAAAACTTCGCATTGGTATCTGTATGGTTTTTGTTTAAAAAGAAAGGCATTTCGCTTATTTAAACTGACAAGGATTCAAACATATACGCTGTTAGATGAACGATTTGAACCTAGACCACTAGACCCTGTGGAGCTAACCAGAGAGTCTGAAATTGATTATTTAGAAGCGATGGTATCGCCAGATGTTCAGCAAATCGTCTTAACTTATGAGCAAAAAGATAAATTATATTTGATTGATAAACTAGGGGCAGATTTTTTTCAGGAACATGAAAAAGATTTAACTACTGGAACGATTGTATTTCCACTGATAAATCATAAAAAATCGGTCGATTTTATTTTACGTTTACAGGATAAGGTACGAGTTATTGAACCGCCGAGCATAGTTGATGCAGTCAAAGCGAAAATCGAAGAAATGTATTTTCTTTACAAAAGCTGACAATCAGTTGTCACACTTCTGTTGTATGATGAATTCCAACAGGTATCTAGCTACGCGGGCTAGCTCCTTGGGGAAAAGATAAAAATAGTTTGTGGTAAAAAGCACCACAATCGATTTTTCCTATTTTCCAGTCGGAGCTGAACGTGCCCGATTCGCTTTTGCTTTGAAACATGCCAAGAAATACAACGAAGTTATGAGTTGATATTGATTGGTACAAGGTGACTGAAAGGAACGTTGCTTCCTCCTGTTATTAAGATGTTGAAAAGTACAAGGTGTAGCATAGCGGAACGTTGTTATTGTATGTTATCTAGTTACGCGGGCTAGCACTACGCTGTGCTTCGATCTCAACAATTCCTAAGAGCTAAAGCTCTAAGGATTGAAGGTCTTCGGGAAAAAGATAAAATCTAAATGAGGCAAAAAGCACCTCAGTTAGATTTTCCTATTTTCCTGTCAGAGTTAAACGAGCCCGCTTCGCTTTTGCTTTGAAACACAGTGAAAAAAACGAACTGATGTTGAAAAGTACAAGGTGTAGCATAGCGGAACGTTGTTACCTGTATATAAGGAGGAATAAATCATGACAGAAGTGTTTTTTGTATTATTAGAAGATTATGCAGATTGGGAAGCAGCATCGATTGCAGCAGCCCTGAATCAGCAAGAGGGGTTCACGGTTAAAACTGTTTCAAATGAAAAACAAGCGATTCATTCAATGGGCGGTTTTTCGACATTACCAGATTATACGCTTGCCGAAGCGTGTCAAAAAGAGTTTGTTGCGTTGATTTTAATTGGTGGAACGTCTTGGCGAACGGATAAAGCCAAAGAAGTCGATGCTTTAGTAGCCAAAGCGGAACAACAAGGTGCTGTGATTGCAGCGATTTGTGATGCGACTGTCTATCTGGGAAGTCTAGGGTTACTAAATGATCACAAGCATACAAGTAACCAATTACAAGACTTACAAGATTACGCTGGCGCGCGTTATACTGGTGGGAATCACTATTTAGAAGTTCAAGCAATAAGAGCAAACAACCTGATTACAGCCAATGGGACTGGGCATTTAGAGTTTGCAAGAGAAATTTTGTTGGCACTTCAAGTAATGCCTGAAAAAGAAGTGGAACAATGGTATAACTTTTATAAGTTAGGCTACTATGAAGCAATCAAACAAGAATTAAGAAATGCTGGTAGCGATCATGTTGGCTAAAAGTACCTTTGGAGACTATCGTATTATTGCGGATATAGAGGACGAGGCAATAACAATTTTTGTTGTGACAATAGGACACGGAAAAGATGTTTATAAATAAATAGTAGACAAAGGCTTAGTAAGTGGCTATTCGCTTCTAAGCCTTTCATTTGTTTTAAAAAGGGAAATTGAAGTTTAGTAGGAAATGCTGGGCAATATTTAAAAATTCTTTTGTTTGTAGATGACCAATCACTTGAACATTACGTCCACCTTTTTCTGTAAAATCCAATGAATAAACTTGTTTTGTATTTACTTTGCTTTCTTTCTCAAAAACCTCATTGTTTATTGAAACAAAGTAAGGTCGTTTCGACTTAGTTGAAGTGATTGGGCAGACAATAATTAAATTTGAAGAAAGGTTGTATTCATCACGACTCATAACTAAAGCGGGACGTCTTTTTTTGATTTCACTACCTTTTGAAGGCTCAAAATCAATGGTTACAAGGTCTCTTTGTTTAATCATCCAGTTCATTTCCTCTAGGTGTAAAATCAGTTGCTAAATGGTCATCGCTATCTGTAAATTGACCTAGTTTAGCATTAGCAAAGTAATCATCAACTTTTGGAATGAGAGAAATAATTCCTTCATTATCTTTGTAGTAAAAAAATTCCTGACCTTCTTTTACAGCTAACTTACTTGATAAGGTAACCATGATTGCATTGCCTTGTTTTCTTGCTTTTACGGTATCCATGAGATGACCTCCTTTTTTTACAATTATACCATGTAATTACTTGTAATTACATTTTTGTTGTATTAAATCTTTAGACGATCATTTTATCCCTTACATTATCTAAATACGCAAACGAATGTCTCTTTTATTTTTTTGATCAGATCTTTTGATTTTGTATAATAGTAGCCAATTGCTTTTGTGACTCGGCTATCAATAGTTCATACTCTTGATTAAACGTTTCAAATAATTTTGCACTAGCGTAATAGTGTTTGGCTACCTGTTTTTTATTGATTGGTGTCGTTGGATTGGTAAAATACTTTTCAAGAACTACCAACGGTTCTTTCCAAGATTCTAAACGTTCGAGTGAATCACAAAGGTTTAGAATCTCTTGATACGGGACAGTTTTGATGCAGATTGCAGAATTTTTCATGGTAATGCTCCTTTTCTCTTTGTATGTAGAGCGAAAGAAAAAGGGGAAAGCTGTCCGTCTCTATTGTTGAATTATGCCAGTATGTAGGGAACTTCTTTGAGCATTCAGAAAAAATTTCAAAAGTGTCTAGAAATTCTTACAAGAATTAGGTACAATAAAGAAGCTGATACTACGGTACTGGCAAATGGGCAACTTGGATAGAGAGGGATTGCTTTCTATTCAGGGCTTCATTGAACGGTTGGCGCCGAACAATGAAGTGCCTATTTTTCTTTTTCTCAAAATTTTTAGGATAGAAATAAAAAAAGACGATCCACAGGTGACCTGTAATCGTCTACAAATAGGCAAGATAAAAAGACTATAAGATTTGTTGTCATTATCGAAAGATACAACAAAAAAATAGATTTATTCTTACGCTATTGGCAAAGTTGTTTTACAGGGATTGCTGTTTAAACAAGGCTTCTGGTTTGGTTGGCGCCAGACCATGAAGAGCCAATTTTTTTTATTTATGTTAGTTATTTCTATCCTATGTATTTTATTATACAGAAAGAGTGGCTTGTTCACAATTAATTTTTTTGTGGAAAGGGATTAAATAACATGAAAATCATGCTCCTATATATAAGAAAAAATAACAATTTTTTTTGAGTTGGCTGACTATTTCTGCTGAGTGTAAATTAGAGTAAATGATCAAATCAGTCCAAAAAATAGGACAAATTTGACAAAATCAGAATTATTTATGAGGAAAAATTATCGAAGGATAAAAAGTTTGATAAGCTGAGAATGGTCGCTTTCTCTTTTGCGATGGCGATACGTATCGCAGAAAGGAGGTGCATGACTATTCTTCTGTTATTTACAACGATCATTGGTCCGGTTATTTTCGGAATGGTCTTAGGACTGTTCAAACATTGGCTTGATAATCGACAAGACTAGAAAGCGACTAGAAGCCAAAATAAACCCCATCACTCTCAGAAAGTGATGTGTATGACCATTCTTCTTTTATACGTATAAGATACATGAGAAAAAGAGTGTAGTCAAGCTTATTTTTCTATGAACATATTTATTATGAAAACATTAATTCTGACCACTCATCGGGTTCATAAAATTCACCTTCGTAACCTTCAGAAAAAGGATCGTTGATTAGTGATTCTTTAGTTAATTCGTTTTCAGTATGAGTAGAAAAATCTGCGGGAATAGAGTTGCTTTGTAATTTTTTGTCTACGAATAATATACTTGTCACTCCTATTCTTTATTACTAGATTTATATTAACGTTGCTAGATTTTTATAAAAATATCGGCCCAGATTTTATATTCTGGGCCGCCGATAGTTGGAGAAAATAGATATAGAATTTTTTCAATCCACACATAAAAATGCGACATATTAAAAGTATTATACCATATTATATTAGTTTTTTAAAACTTTAAGAAATTTTTATTTTACAATAAGTTTTTTGTTTGGTAGCATAAAATATATATAAATAGATATTGAATTGAAAGGATAGGGTGGATGAATAATAAAGAATCTTTTGAAAAGTTGTTGTTTGTGGTTATTGGTGCACTTCTTGCAGTTATTGTGAATAAACTTTGGAAACGTAAAATTGAATTCTCTAATTTATTTATATTAGCATTAGTAATTTTGTTAGTCGTCTACTTTTTTCTCTATCAATCAAAAAATTAACTCAACTATTTCAAATTTTAGATAGTTCTTTTTTTTATAAATGATATAATGTATTTAAGACATTTAGAAACTAATTAAGGAGAATAAGTATGTATATAGCCCATGTGAGAAAGTCGGATGGAGAAGAGCAGCTTTTAAAGGATCATCTAACAGAATGCGCCGAACTAAGCGCTGATTGGGGCGGAAAAATAAGACTGAGAAAAACTAGCTATTTAGCTGGTTTACTTCATGATCTAGGAAAATATTCAAATGAATTCCAAGAGTATTTAAAAAAAGCAGTGGCTGATCCGAAAAGTGTGACACGTGGCAGTGTGGATCATTCAACTGCTGGCGGTAAGCTTCTTTTTGATTATTGCCACAGAAATAGTCGTGATCCATTTTCATATATATTAGCTGAATTGGTAGGCAATGCAATTATTTCCCATCATAGTAGCCGAGGTCTGCAAGACTTTTTTACCCCAGAAGGAGAAGCAACTTCAGATTATCTCAGACGAGTAGATGAAATTGAGGTTGTTGAGTATGAACTAATCAAAGGTCGTTTTTTCCAAGAAGTAATGTCAGAAGAACAGTTTCAGAAATTACTGTTGGAAGCAACAAAAGAATTGAAAGGGTTTTATCAAGCTGAGGGAAAGAGCCGAGTCAAACAAAACGATACCTTTTTCCTTTTGAAATTCATTTATAGTTGCCTTCTGGATGCGGACCGAACGAATACGATGTTATTTGAAGAAAATAAAACATTTAAACAGCATGAAAATGACGTATTACTTCAATCCTATAGCCAAAGCTTAGAAGAATATATTTCAACATTTACTGCTGACACGCCAATCAATCAACTTCGTAGTCAAATGTCGGAACAGTGCAAAGCGTTCTCTGAAAGAAAAACAGGGATTTACACCCTTTCGATTCCAACGGGAGGCGGAAAGACGTTGGCTAGTTTACGTTTTGCGTTGAATCACGCTATCAAATATGGAAAAGAACGCATTATTTATGTCGTGCCCTTCACAACCATTATAGAGCAAAATGCTGCAACCGTTCGAGAAATTTTAAAAGACGAGATAAATATATTAGAACATCATTCTAACGTTTTTACGGATCAGGAAGAAACGAAAGAAAGACAAACAGAGGAGTCAGAAGCAGAAAAAGAAGCGTTAGAGCAGAAACAAGCATTAATGAAAGATAACTGGGAAAGTCCAGTAATCTTTACCACAATGGTGCAGTTTCTAAATACGATATACAGTCGAGGAACCCGAAATCCACGTCGTTTTCATAATTTAACAAATGCAGTGATTATTTTTGATGAAGCACAAGGTGTTCCAACAAACTGCACTCATTTATTCAATGAAAGCTTGAACTTCTTAAAAAATTATGGCACAACGACAAGTGTTTTATGTACAGCAACTCAGCCATCTTTGGAAAATGTCGGTAGAGCATTAGCCAAAGAATCCGATGGCGAAATGGTCGCCAACTTATCAGAAGTAGAATCAAAGTTTAAACGAGTAGAGGTCATTGATCGGACAACGAATGAAGCATGGAAGCTTGAAGAGTTAGCAGATTTTAGCGAAGAAATGTTAGCAGAAAAAGAAAACCTGCTGATTATTTTAAATACAAAAAAAACTGTTCGAAGTCTCTATCAATATTTAGAGAATAAGCAATTAGAAAATGTTGAATTGTATCATTTGAGCACCTCGATGTGTGCCAAACATCGGAAAAATTTATTGGATGAACTACGTGAAAAGCTAAAAAGGAACGACACAAAACTCATCTGCATCACAACACAATTAATAGAAGCTGGTGTGGATATCAGTTTCCAATCCGTCATTCGTTCAGTAGCAGGATTGGACTCAATTGCGCAAGCGGCAGGACGTTGTAATCGACATGGTGAAACCAAGCCACAACCAGTTTACCTAATCAATCTTTCTGCAGACCTTGAAAATCTGACCCATTTACCAGAAATTAAACAAGGCCAAGAAATTACACTAGAGATTCTGAAAGAAAAAAGCAAAGTTGGTCATGAGGAAATACTCTCTCATACGGTTCAAAAACGATACTTTGATCAATATTACGCTCGTTTTAAAAATGAATTGAATTATCCAGTAAAAAAGACATCCCTCAATCTATTTAGTCTATTAGGTGAAGGGGCTAATGCTCTAGAACACTACAAACGAACACATGGCTCTGCTCCTCTATTGGCTTTTAGAAGTAGTCCTAAAACAGTAGGGAAATATTTTCAGGTCATTGATAGCCCAACAACATCAGTACTTGTTCCGTATAAAAAAGGTAACGATCTAATCGCTGATTTAAATGGAGAGTTGAGACCAGAAGAGTATGCCCCTACTTTAAAAAAAGCGCAACAATATATGGTCACTGTGTTTCAGCACGAACTGATGGAACTTCAAAAAACGGGCAGTATTTATCCGCTTCTAAATGGAGATATTTTAGCCCTTACAAGCAATGCATATGATTTGAAATTTGGCATCGATTTAGAAGCAGAAGCTGCGAGCGGTTATTTAGAATTTTAAAAAAGGAGGAAGCATAAATGAAATATAAAAATCAAATTTCTTTTAGAGTAGAAGGTGAGTATGCTCTTTTTACGGATCCTTTGACCAAAATGGGTGGAGAGAAAATGACCTATCAAGTTCCTACCTATCAAGCCTTAAAAGGAATTACCGAAAGTATCTACTGGAAACCATCCATTGTTTATTACGTTGATGAAGTTCGCATAATGAAATCTATTCAAATGGAACCTAAAGGTATGCGACCGATGAAATACAACGATAGCAGGGCGAGTGATTTAGCGTATTATACGTATTTGAAAAAGCCAGTTTATGAAGTCAAAGTCCATTTTGAGTTTAATCAACATCGTCCTGATTTAAAAGGCGATTGGAATGAGGATAAACATTATCAAATTTTAAAGCGTTCAATCAAAGCTGGTGGGAGAAGGGATATTTTTCTAGGTACGCGAGAATGTCAGGGATATGTGGAACCTGTTGAGTTTGGTGTGGCAAAAGGGGACTATGATGCGTATGAAGGCGAGCTGCACTTTGGCACAATGGTGCATGGGTTATCCTATCCAGATGAAACAGGCAAAGCCGAACTAGCTGTTCGTTTGTGGCACCCGATTATGGAAAAAGGGATTATTCAGTTTCCTCGCCCAGAAGCATGTACCTTAGTTCGACCGCTTAGAACGATGCAAGCTAAAACATTTGAACTTTCAGAAATAGAACCCGTCGATCAGTTATTTGAATCCTTGGAACAGGAGGTCGAATGATGAGTTGGTTGAATGACTTATACGAAACGTACGAAGAAAATGAAGATCAAGTAGGAAAAGTCCAACGAACTTCTTATGGGAAAGAAATCGTTCTTTTACCCATTGCACATGCTTATCAAAATGCTCAAATCGAAGTAACGATAACGCCAGATGGTGAATTTTATTCAGCAAGTGTCGTTCCAAAAGAAGATGCACAAACAATGATTCCAGTAACGATTGAGTCTGCTGGAAGAGCTGGTTCAACGTCTGCACCACATTTAATCCATGACAATTTAGTTTATGTTGCGGGTGACTTTGAGCAATATGGTGGTGTTTACAAAAAGAATAAAGCTGGAAAAAATTCATATCAGATGTATTTAGAGAACTTGCAAGCATGGTGTGAATCAGCTTATTCTCAGGCAGTTGTTAAAAGTGTTTTAAGTTATTTAGAAAAAGGCAAACTAATTGAAGATTTAGTACAAGCAAAGGTAATGGTGGAGAAAAATCATCAACTCATTCCCAAGTGGTCAAAGGAACTAGAAGCAGAATTTGGTGAAAAACCAGCTTTATTTAGTGTAGTAGTTGGAGAACAAGGAACCTCTTTTGTTCGATTTGCTGTTCAAGAACAAGGAACAGGAAAACGACCACTTTGGGGAGATTCTGAAATCATTGACTCCTTTGTCGCTTATTATACAAACGAACTGACGAACGAAGGGCTGGATTATGTGACGGGCAAAATGTTACCTCTGACAGAAAATCACCCTTCAAAGGTACGTTATGGTGGTGATATGGCGAAAATAATTTCTGGCAATGATTCGGTGAATTTCACCTATAAAGGTCGTTTTACAGATAAAAATCAAGTGGCTTCAATCAGTTACGAAGTCTCACAAAAAGGCCATAACGCCTTAAAATGGCTGATTGGCAAACAAGCGTTTAGTTTAGACGGACGAGTCTTTTTAACCTGGGGGGAAAAAGAAACAGAGGTTCCTAATCCAGAAGAATCCAGTGCTGATTTTCTTGATTTTGATGCTATTTTTGCAAAGGATGAAGAAGCGGAAGTTTTACTAAACCCGGACACAACCCATCAACAATTTTCTGAGTTATTTAAAAAAGCCTTGAATGGTTATAGCGTGAAGCTTGCGTATCATGAACCAATTTACATCATGATTCTAGATGCAGCTACTCCAGGCAGAATGGGGATTCTGTACTATCGTTCGATTGAAAAGGAACAATACTTTGCTCGAATTGAAGACTGGCATCAAACTTGTTTCTGGCGACATACTTACGGCAGTAAAAATAAGCAGCGTTATACTTTTTGGGGAGCGCCATCTTTGAGGGATATCGCCGAAGCAGCCTACGGTTCACGAGCGAGTGATACGCTGATAAAAAATACAATTCATGAACTATTTCCTTGTGTTGTAGATGGAAAAAGGATTCCAATAAATCTAGTACGAAATCTTCTGCAAAGAGCGTCAAATCCCGTGAGTATGGAGAAATGGGAATGGGAGAAAACATTGAGTATTGCTTGTGCAGTAATGAAAAAGCATTTCAATTTTAAAAAGGAGGAAAAAAATGTGGCTTTAGATAAAAATCAGAAAGATAGAAGTTATTTGTTTGGAAGAATGTTGGCAGTTGCTGATGTTTTGGAAGAACGTGCCTTATATAAGGCTGGTATCAATAGAAGTACAAATGCGATTCGCTATATGAATGCTTTTAGCAATCATCCGTTAAAAACGTGGAGGATCATTCAAGAAAATTTAATTCCGTATCAAGCGAGATTAAGAGGAAAAGGAAGTTATTATCAAAAATTATTAGACGAAATTGGTGAGTCTTTTGAGTTTGAACATTATACAGATAAGGCTTTAGACGGGAAATATTTATTAGGTTATTACAGCCAACGAGCAGATTTGAAGAAAAAAACAGAAGAGAAAACGGAGGAATAAATCATGACAGTTTTAACACACAAAATCGACTTTAAAGTAATCACATCAGTGACAAATGCTAATCCAAATGGTGATCCACTAAACGGAAACCGACCACGCCAAAATTTTGAAGGCTATGGCGAGATTTCGGATGTAGCGATCAAACGTAAAATCCGCAATCGTCTACAAGATATGGGAGAGAAAATTTTTGTGCAATCTGATGATCGAGCAGATGATGGATTGAAGAGCTTAAAAGACCGTGTAGATTCTGTCGAAGAATTAAATAAAATTGCTGCTGATAAAAAGAAAGCAGATGTGAACCGATTTAGTGAAGTAGCTTGTGAAACGTGGATTGATACGCGTAGTTTTGGACAGGTATTTGCATTTAAAGGATTGGAACTTTCTGTAGGTGTTCGTGGTCCAGTTTCGATACAAACTGCAGTCAGCCTTGAACCAATCGACATTAATACAATGCAAATCACGAAAAGTGTCAATTCAGTCAGTGAAGGTGGCGGTAAAAGCTCTGACACCATGGGGACCAAACACTTTGTAGACTTCGGAGTATATGTCTTCAACGGCAGTATCAATGTTCAACTAGCCGAAAAAACAGGTTTTACCGAAGCGGATGCTGAAAAAATCAAAGAAGCTCTGACCACTCTTTTCGAAAACGACGCATCGTCCGCTCGTCCAGATGGCAGTATGGCTGTCGAAAAGGTTTACTGGTGGGAGCACCCAAGCAAAATGGGTAAAGCGTCATCTGCGAAAGTCCATCGTTCTGTAAAAATTGAAAAAATTCCTGAAGTCGACCGCGCAAAATCATTTGACGATTACAAAGTAACCGTGGAGCCACTAGAAGGAATCGAGCTAACTGTCATCGAAGGGCTATAATATGTACGATGAACAAGATTATTTAATGATTTCAGGTATCCAACATTTTTTGTTTTGCCGTCGTCAATGGGCGTTGATCCATATTGAGCAGCAATGGCAAGAAAATGTGCTGACATTGGAAGGTCAATATTTACATGAAAAAGCCGATCAACCAACAATTCGTGAAAAGCGCAAAGATCGTTTGATTGTTCGCGCATTGCCGATCCATTCACCAACTTTAGGAATTACTGGAATCTGTGATGTTGTGGAATTTGTGCAAGATCCAAACGGTGTAATATTAAACGGAGAAACGGGAACTTATTTACCTGTACCAGTTGAATACAAGCATGGTAAACCCAAACAAGAGCTTAGTGATATATTACAATTAACAGCTCAAGCCGTTTGCTTAGAAGAAATGTTAGTCTGTGAAGTACCTAAAGGCTATTTATATTATCATGAAACAAAACGCCGAGAAGAAATCGAAATTACACCTGCTTTACGAGAAGAATTACAAAAAAATGTAGCAGAAATGCATCAATATTGGAAAAGACGCTATACGCCAAAGGTTAAAACTGGAAATTTTTGTAAAAAATGTTCCCTACAAAATATCTGTCTACCTAAATTAATGAATGTTCAAACCGTTAAAGGCTACTTAGATCGGAGGTTATGCGAGTGAAAAAACTGTTGAATACCTTATTTGTAACAACCCGAGATGCCTATTTAGCTTTAGACGGTGAGAATATTGTGGTCAAAATTGATGAACAGAAAAATAGAGTTCCACTTCATAATATAGAAGCGATTGTCACTTCTGGTTATTTAGGTGCTAGTCCAGCGTTGATGCGTAAATGCGCTGAAAAAAATATAGGCATAACCTTTTTAACAAATTCTGGTAAGTTTGGCAGTCGAGTGACTGGCGGCACAACTGGTAATGTCACATTGCGGAAAAAGCAATACCGTCTATCGGATACAGAAGCAGAAAGCTTAGAAATTGCTCGTCATTTTATTATTGGTAAATTGTACAATCAACGTTGGATGTTGGAGCGAATGACTAGAGAAAACCCGATGAGAATTGATGTCGAGCGTTTTAAGCAAATTTCTGGCGAATTAAAAAAATACATTGAAGATATTCGCCAAGTTGGGGATTTAGAAACATTAAGAGGAATCGAAGGACAAGCTGCGAATCGTTATTTTCTATTGTTTGATCAAATGATTTTACAGCAAAAAAGTGATTTCGGTTTTTATGGTAGAAACCGTCGGCCGCCTTTGGATAATGTAAATGCTATGCTTTCTTTAGCGTATACTTTGTTAGCGCAAGAATGTGCTGCTGCATTAGAAACGGTTGGACTGGATCCTTATGTCGGCTTTATGCATCAAGATCGACCAGGTAGAGCTTCTTTAGCATTAGATTTGATGGAAGAGTTGCGAGGTATTTATGCGGATCGTTTTGTTTTAACGTTGATTAATAAGAAAATGGTGACCGAAAAGGATTTTGTCAAAAAAGAAAGTAGTGCAGTCATTTTGACGGATGATGGTAGGCGTACCTTTTTTCAAAAATGGCAAGAGAAGAAACAAGAACAAATTCAGCATCCGTTTTTAGGTGAGAAAATCAATTGGGGATTAGTTCCTTACGCTCAGGCATTGTTATTAAGTCGCTTTTTAAGAGATGATTTAGATGGTTATCCACCATTTTTATGGAAGTAGGTGAAAAGTATGTTAGTATTGATCACTTATGATGTCGCGACAAGTTCAAAAAATGGGACTCGTCGTTTAAGAAAAGTGGCAAAAAAGTGCCAAGATTATGGACAGCGTGTTCAAAATTCTGTTTTTGAATGTGTTGTTGATGCGACGGAGTTAACGAAATTAAAGAAAGAACTGATTGATTTAATTGATGAAGAGCTGGATAGTTTGCGCATTTATCGATTAGGAAATAATTATCAAAATAAAGTAGAGCACATAGGGGCAAAGGAGAGCTTTGATGTAGAAGCGCCACTGATATATTAAAAAGAAAATTAAGTGCGAACCCTAAGTGTACATGAAATCGCTAAGGGATCCGCACCAAAATTTAGCCATTTTTATCAATAAAAAGCTGTTTTTCTCATGGAAATTTAATTTTACAAGTGTTTTTTTGTGAAAAGGTGAAAATATGTCGTATATTTTTGCTAATTTCACAGTCTAGCTCTGTATAGAGCTAGTGGATTGAAATACTTTCTCACCTCTTCCCTTTGCATCACTCTTCTTGTCTAGCTCTGTATAGAGCTAGTGGATTGAAATATTTAATCTTTTAAATAAAGTTATAAATTTTTCATGTCTAGCTCTGTATAGAGCTAGTGGATTGAAATAATATGCTAGTGGTTTATCAGAATCACACGGTCAAGTCTAGCTCTGTATAGAGCTAGTGGATTGAAATATACATTGCAGTTGTCATGGTCTTGCTTGCCCCTGTCTAGCTCTGTATAGAGCTAGTGGATTGAAATCTCAAAGCCGTCCACTAGCTGCATGAGCTTTTCGTCTAGCTCTGTATAGAGCTAGTGGATTGAAATAATTTTTAAATTACCTAGAGAAACTGGTAGAAATTGTCTAGCTCTGTATAGAGCTAGTGGATTGAAATCTATTGTCGCTAGAGATAGAGCTGTTTTTGGTAGGTCTAGCTCTGTATAGAGCTAGTGGATTGAAATCTATCTTTTGTTCTGTTCTACCGAATTCTGGATTGTCTAGCTCTGTATAGAGCTAGTGGATTGAAATTCGGATTGTCCCAAGAATAATAAATTTTATTAGCGTCTAGCTCTGTATAGAGCTAGTGGATTGAAATTTAAATAATGCTATCATTTTTAAAGATTTTGATGTGTCTAGCTCTGTATAGAGCTAGTGGATTGAAATATATAAAACCCCTGAACAATCACCATGTCCTTCTGTCTAGCTCTGTATAGAGCTAGTGGATTGAAATATTAAATTATCCATAGTAAAATAAATAGTTTCTACAGTCTAGCTCTGTATAGAGCTAGTGGATTGAAATATAAATACAGTTAGGAGTTTTCCCTATGTCAAAAGGTCTAGCTCTGTATAGAGCTAGTAGATTGAAATATAGCGGCTTCAGCTGCCAAAATATCAGTTTTTTGAGCCTAGCTCTATAACAACTTCAAATCAAAAGGATCAAAATGAAGATTTTTTCATCATCTCCTGATTGACCTGACTTAAATTACTAGGTACTCTATAAAAAAGGTAGGTGGGAGAATGAATGAAGTAGTCATTTTATTAATAGAAGATGAAGCGAGCTTAGCAAATTTCATTTCGGAGGAACTTCGGTTTGAAGGGTATAATGTTCTTTACGCCTCGGATGGTGAACAGGCATTGGAACTATTTAAACAAAATCAAAAAAGAATCACCATGCTGCTACTGGACTGGATGCTGCCAAAATATGATGGGATTACAGTTGCTAGAAGGATTCGAAGAACTAGTCAAGTACCAATCATTATGATGACCGCAAGAGATCAGTTGACCGATAAAGTGACGGGGTTAGATGCTGGTACGGACGATTATATTACAAAACCTTTTGAGATAGAAGAATTATTAGCGAGAATTCGAGTAATTATTCGTCGCTTAGAACAACAAGAGAAAAAACAAAAACAGTTTGTGTATCACTATGCTGATTTAACACTAGATTTGACCAAGCATGTAGTAGAACGTTTTGGCGAAGTCATTCAACTGACTCAAAAAGAATTCGAACTACTAGCAGAATTGATGAAGCACTCAGAAGTCGTTTTAACGCGCGATGAGCTGCTTAATGCTGTATGGGGCTACGATTATTTTGGCCAAACGAATGTGGTGGATGTATATATTCGTTCTCTTAGGAATAAAATGGATCGCAATCCCAGTCAGCGATTACTTCAAACGGTTCGAGGAGTTGGCTATGTGCTGAGGTTAGATAATGAGGAGAATTAAAGAGACTTTTCAGCAGCAAAAAAATACGACTCAATTTCAATTGATGGTTCGTTTTGTCAGCCTGCTTGTTTCAGCAATAGTGATTTTAAGTATTGCTATCATGGGTATCACAATTGCGGAATTGTATGAAGTAACGGAGGAACAAGCGGTATTACTAGAAGGATCGCTAAAAAATAATGAGGCACAAGAGGCAGTTGAATGGCAAAAGACTTTGGTGAATTATGGCGCAACAGATAATTCACCTTACTTGATTCGGGTGGGATTAACTAGCGGTGAGACTGTTTTTTCTTCAGAGGATGCTCAAGAATTATATGCTGAATTTCCTCGTTTAAAACAATTGATTTTGTTTGATCAAATTTTATGGACAAGTGAAATGGAACCTTACTATTATAGAAGTTTCCAAAAAAGAAATGCGCACATTACTATATTAGTGGATCTAGAAGATCAATTTGAGGTAATTGGTAGAATTTTTTCTTTAACCCTTTTTTTGACTGTGATCGTAATCCTAATTGGTGCGTTTGTCACGTATCGGTTCTCTAGAAAAATTAGCCAATCATTAGTTAAAATGAACGAGGAAATCAGTCAGCTGGAAAGCTCAGCCATTGAACAAAAGCTAACCGTTTCTAAGACACCTTTGGAGGTTCAAAATATAGCGCAGTCTTTTAACGAATTATTGGAAAAGCAACGCCAATCTCTAAAAAGAGAACAGGAATTTGTCACAGATGCCTCTCATGAATTGCGGACGCCACTAGCAGCCATTAGAGGACATGTCAATTTAATCAAACGTCGTGGAAAAACACATCCACAAGTGATCCCAACATCACTAACTTATATTGATACAGAGTCAAAACGAATGGAGACGCTTGTTGAACAGCTTTTAACCTTAGGGCGATTAACAAATCAAGCAAGTTTACAAGAAGTTGATTTATCTTCCTTGATCCAACAAACAGTCACTGAGTTAAGTGTAATGGGTACGCAAAACGTAACGGTTCAAATAGAAGAGGGGATATTGATCACAGGTCAAACTGAACATTTCTATCAAATAGCGAGAAATTTGATTGAAAATGCCATGAAATATACTGAGGATACAGGAACAATTGGTGTAACCCTTTTTTCTAATGCCAACAATATTCAGTTGGTCGTGGAAGACTCTGGAATAGGTATTTCAAACGAAGAAAAAAAGAAAATCTTTGAACGCTTTTATCGAGTCGACCAATCACGTTCTAGTAAAATTCCTGGCTCTGGTATTGGACTATCGATTGTAAAAGAGCTGGTTGAACTTTATCAAGGGGAAATCACAGTAACGGATAAGGCTCCATTAGGAAGTTGTTTTACCGTGTCCTTTACTATAAATCATGAAAAATGAAGATTTCTTCATTTAACTTTCACCTTTATTTGTTTTTATTGAGTCGTTTAACTGTTAAGATAAGGGTATAAAGCGAATGGAAAACAGAGAGGATTGAATGAAATGAATAAAAAAATGATGATTGGAACAGTCTGCTTAGGATTATTATTAGCAGGTTGTACAAGTAATAACAAATCACTGGAAAATCAAGCACAGACAAGTAACAGCTCTATTAAGCAAACAACGCCAACGGATTCAGGCACGATTGCAAGTGATTCAACTAAGACAAGTCAAATAAAAGTAACGGTTGATGAAGCTATCAAAGCCTATGAAGCGGCCTATCCCAATACAGCAGTGACGTCCCTTGATTTAGATCCTTCGTTTGGCATTTACTATTATGAAATCAAAGGAGTAGATGATTCAAAGGAATATGAAGTGAAAATCCATGCTGAAACTGGCGAATTAACAAAAGATCGTGAAGAAACATTAGATCAAGATGAACAAAATGGCGTGGAAAAGAAAAACGAAGCACTAGATTTGACCAAACTAAAAATACTTGACGAAGCGTCAAAAATTGCCCAAGATACTGTAGGTGAGGGAACTGCGATCGAATGGTCACTAGAACGTGACTTGTCCATTACTTATTGGGAAGTAAAAGTCCAAGCAGGTAAAAAAGAAGTATCTGTAAAAATCAATGCCCAAACAGGGGATGTCTTAGAACAAGAATTGGATGATTAATAAAATATGGAGCGCGAAACAAAACTAAAAAAACAGTTTTGTCTCGCGTTCTCTTTATCCAAATAAATGGCGAGAAAAAAGTAATTCCTTCGGAAATAAACACTTTAATTTCGGACTCTTTATCTTTTACAGTCAATAAAAAGACTATGTTCATTATGAAGTCACAGATGTAATAGACCATATTATTCGTTTTATTCAAAGAAATTCTATACAATATATAGTGAAACAAGTAAAACGTTAATGGAGGGATATTTATGAATAATGTTATGGATCAATTAAGAAAATATGCGCTTTTAAGAGGAATTGTCTATATGATTTTTGGGCTCTTGATTTTGATCAATCCAAGAAGTGTCTTTCAATGGGCTGTCTATTTTATTTCTGCTTATATTGCAATTATGGGTGTACTGAATCTTTATGATGGCTTTAAAGTTAAAAAGGAAACAGGAACATATGGGATGAGTTTTCTTGGTGGAATCATTTTATTAGTGATCGCAGGAATCGTCTTGGTATTTGCAAAGGAGATCGTTAGTATTTTACCGATTTTCCTTGGGTTAGTGATCGTTGTCGTGGGCGTGACACGTGCGATTCAATCCGTTAATTTACGAGCTTATGTTAATGTGAGCTGGTTGCCAATGCTGATCTACAGCGTGATTTTGATCATTGCTGGCTTAGTATTGACATTCAATCCATTCAGCAGTCTTTTAGTACTGTTCCAATTGTTTGGTGGTATTTTGATTTTCATGGGAATCGGCGAAATCGTTTCGTTCTTTCAATTGCGCAATATTAAGTGATTGAACAAATGTAGTCGAGAAAAAAAGTATTTTGTTCCTTTTCGTTGTGAAGGAGCAAAATACTTTTTTTACCTGGTTTCTTCGGGTTTAGAGCATTAATTATTTTAATTCTTTCAATTCGGCTTCAGCATCAGCTAATTGTTTTTGTAGATCTTCAATCCCTTGTTTGCCTACAGCAACACTTTCATCAAAATTCGCTTGTATGTCTTCAAACGTATTTTCGGTTGCCATTTGTTCACTTTCTTTTTGGAATTTTTGCATAGTGGCGATTGATTCTTTCATGATTGAGATTTCTTCCACTAATTCTTGTTTTCTTTTTGCATCTTCTTCGCGTTTTTTTGCTTCTTTTTCAAATTGCTCTTCTGTTTTTGTACTTTCGGAAGTTTTTTTGTCCCCAGTTGAATTACCACAACCAACAAGAGTCAGCATTGATAAAATAGTTACTGCTACTATTATTTTTTTCATTTTTTTTCCCCTTTTCCCTAACAAATATAAGATTGAATGATTCCTAAAAATCTTGAGTTCAACCACTATTAACCGTACCATAAAACATGCGCTCACTCAATCTAAAAATGAACCATTATTTCCGTGTGGATATGGATTATCGTACAGTACAGTTGAATATAGCAAACCACAAGTCAGCAGTAAAACAATGGAAGAGGAGCTTCAGGTTACTGTAACGGTGAGAAATAGATCGGAACGTACTACTGTGGAAACTGTACAATTGTATGTCCAAGATATGGTGGAATCAGTGGCGCGTCCGATAAAAGAATTGAAAGCTTTTCGAAAAGTTGAACTTGCTTCTGATGAGGAAAAAGAAGTTGCTTTTCGATTGACTAGAGAAGACTTGAAGTTCTATACCAAAGAAATGCTTTTTGCAGCAGAATCGGGGAAATTTATTGTTTTTGTAGGTCCAAATGTAACAGAGGTACAAGAAGAACGATTCACATTAAGCTAAACTTAGAGAAAGCCGTAGTTCTGGATATCATCTGGAGCTACGGTTTTTTGTTAACAAGAGCAAATTTGACTTGCAAAAAAAATAGTGCAATGGTACTCTTAATTTCTAATTGAGAATGATTTTCATTTTCGATTGAAGAGGAATCATCATGATAAGGACGTGTTCGTCCTAAAAAATAAAAGACTAGGAGGAATAAGATGGAGACCTATTCAATCGAACAGATTATAAAAAAACGCAGAACCATCCGAACCTTGTTGGATCAGGATATTGCTATGAATGTTATAGAGGAATTATTAGAGATTTCTAGCTATGCGCCTTATCATTCAAAAAAAGAACCGTGGGAAGTCATTACGGTCAGTGAAGAACAAGAACGGCAATTATTTGTAGAAGAAATCATGAATAGCTATGATCGTTTGGATATCTGGGCGCGATATGATCAGCAAAATCTAGCGACTGCTAAAAAAAGAACGCAGGATTATTTCCTAGATGTTCCGTTGACCTTGATTGTAACGGCTCCTATTCATGCAAGTGAAAAATTGAACTTAGAAGCGGTCGCTGCAGTTTCAGCATTTATTCAAAATTTTCAACTAGCAGCTTGGTCCAAACAAATCGGTGTCACTTGGCGGACGATTCCTGTCATTTTCGATGAAGGATTTAAAAAAGCTGTTGGTGTACCAAGCCAGCGACAAATTATCGGCTTACTTGATCTGAGTTTAGTAGATGCCAAAATGAAACTGCCAACAAGTCGCAGAATCCCAGTAGAAAACTGGACAGCAGGGCTAGTTGAGAAATTAGCAGAGAACGGTGGCAGTAATGAGTAAGGTTGATTTTTCAGATATACAGGGGGCGTATTTTTTTGCAAGTAATGAAGTCAAATGATGCAAGAGTCAAAGCGAAGACACAGCATTATTATCCATTAGTTTTGGTCTGTTTAGTCCTTTTTATTTTGTTATCCATCATCTATTCTTTGATCAATGGACAGGCGAATATTTCAATTGAGGATATTGTTCAAATTTTATTGAGTAAGGTATCTAGTGGTAGAGTAGGATCGCTTGATACTATTACAAGTAATTCTGCGGTAAATATTATTTGGTTTGTGCGGACACCGCGTGTGATTTTAGCTGTTTTTGTGGGAATGGGACTAGCAATCACTGGAGCTGTAATGCAGGCGGTTGTACAAAATCCATTAGCAGATCCCTATATTTTAGGAATCTCTTCAGGCGCTTCTCTAGGCGCGACGTTTGCGATTTTGGTCGGTTTTGGAACAGGAAGTATCTTTTCACAGTTTGGATTAGCTTTTGGTGCATTTGTCGGGGCCATGGCAGCGGCTTTTGGCGTCCTGGTCTTGTCTAGTATAGGTGGACGGATGACGTCTGTAAAATTAGTTTTATCAGGTTCTGTGATTGGCGCTTTATGCAGTTCAATTTCTAGTTTCATTGTGTACTTAGCTAATAACGCGGAAGGCATCAAAACAGTGACCTTTTGGGCGATGGGCAGTTTGGCTTCTGCTAGTTGGAATAAACTTGCGATTTTATCGACGGTTGTTGTATTGATTACTGTTTTCTTTTTATTTCAGCACCGTATCTTGAACGTGATGTTATTAGGCGATGAGGCAGCGATTACGTTGGGTGTTCCTTTGAGTAAGTATCGACAGCTGTATTTATTATTGGCGGCTCTATTAACAGGTGTGATCGTGGCCTATTCTGGTATGATCGGCTTTGTCGGGCTGATTATTCCACACATTGTTCGCGGGTTGGTGGGGTCAGATCATAAACGTCTATTGCCGATCGTAGCTTTGTCAGGTTCTCTTTTTATGATTTGGGCGGATGTTCTTTCAAGAATCTTGATCCCAAGTGTTGAATTACCAATCGGAATCATTACTTCGGTGATCGGAGCGCCATTATTTATCTACATTATTGTCAAAAAAGGCTACAATTTCGGAGGCTAGCAATGGAATTACATGTAAAAGATTTAGAAATCCTGATCGGACAAGAAGCAATCGTTAAAAGTATCTCTTTTCAAACACGAAAACAACAGTTTGTGGGGATCATTGGGGCCAATGGCTGTGGTAAATCAACAATGCTCAAAGGAATTTATAAAGGCATCAAACCTCAAGCAGGTAGTGTCTTTTTAGATGAGTTAGATTTACTCGCTGTTTCTGAAAAGAAAGTTGCGCAACAATTAGGCGTCGTCAATCAATTCAATGAGTTGAATTTCGATTTAAGTGTTTTTCAAATGGTTTTGTTAGGTCGTACGCCGCATAAAAAATTATTAGAATCGGATACACAAGCAGACGTTGAAATCGTGATGGATGCATTAGCCAAAACCAATTTGACTAACTATTGTGACCGGAGTTTTTTATCTTTATCTGGCGGTGAAAAACAACGTGTGATTTTAGCACGAACGATTGCACAACAACCTAATTATATGATCTTAGATGAACCAACGAATCATTTAGATATTCGTTATCAACTGGAAATTTTGAGTTGTGTAAAACAATTGGGTATCGGCGTTTTAGCAGCCCTTCATGATTTGGAATTAGCCGCTCATTATTGCGATTATATCTATGCAATGAAACAAGGCAAAATTATTGCAGAAGGACAGCCAGAAGCATTATTTACGGCAGAATTGATTGAAGAAATTTATGGTGTGAAGTGTACGATTTATCAAAACCCTGTGACCAAGCGTTTAGGGTTTGCCTATTCTTTAGGTGAATCACTAATGTAACAATACAAGAAGAGGAAGCGAAAAAATGAAAAAAGCATACATTATTAGTTTATTAGGTGTACTATTTTTAACAGGTTGCAGCCAAACCACTCAACAAACCACAGAAAAAGGGCAAGGCGAAGGCTATCCTGTAACGGTTCAGAATTTTTCTAAGGCCGAAGGCGCAGAAAGCTGGCAAAAAAAAGAGCAGACCTTTGAGAAAACTCCTGAAAAAGTTCTAGCCAATACGCAACCTGCAGCAGAGTTACTACTTCATCTAGGTTTAAAAGATAAAATCGTTGGTGTAGGTGCTGTTTTCGGAGCGCCAGATAAAGAGGTTGAAAAAGAATTTAATCAATTGAATCATTTGTCGACGGATTATATTGGCAAAGAAATGGCATTAAGCGTAGATCCAGATTTAGTTTACGGACGAGGCGGTTTATTTGATAACCAAGATTGGGGTGTGGGGACTGTGGACACCCTAAATGATATGGGAATAAAAACATTTGTCTTGAACTCCTCTGTAACAGGTGGAACTTTTGATTCGATTTATGATGATATCGATAATTTAGGAAAAGTATTCAATGTAGCGGACAAAGCGAACACATTCAAGTCCGAGTTGAAAGAACGTCAGACAACGCTCAATAAGAAATTAGCTACGATCAAAAATGATCAAACATTTGCCTATCTTCATACCACAGATCCAGAAGAGTTATATGTGTACCCTGCTCATAATGAAACCTTTTTCAATGATATTTTCAAAATGGTAAAACTAGACAATGTCTTCAAAGCTGAAAAAGGTGAAGTCAGCGTTGAAAAATTAATCGAAACAGATCCAGATGTTTTGATTGTAGCAGATTGGGAAACGATGAAAGATGGAATCTCTGGGGAGACGATGATCGATGCAGTATTGAAAAATCAAAAACTTTCTAGTATGAAAGCTGTTAAAAATAAACAGGTTTATGCTGTGGATTATAATTATATGTTTGGTTATGGTTATCAATCATTAGAGGGAATCGAAAAATTAGCGGACGAAATGTATCCAGCAAAATAAGTTAATTCCCCAAAATTTAAAGTATCAAATAGAGTATTTTTACTTGTATTTTTATGACCTAAAGAAGCGGGCAGTAAACTGAGAATCAGTTTACTGCCCGCTTCTTTAGTGTGTAACTATTTTGATTAAATTAGTTATGTAGGGGAAAATAGACCGCTATTGTAATGATAAGACTTGTCCGATATAAACGGTGGAATCACTTAGATTATTTTTTGTCATTAAATCTTGAAGCGATAGCTTATTTTTTTCAGCAATAACAGAAAGTGTATCACCAGCTTGAACAGTGTAAGTAGTTGCAGCAGGTGTTTGGACAGGTTCTGTTGAAGGTTCAGTTTGCGTCACAACTTCTGATGAGGATGCAGGTGTTTGAACGTCTTCACTTGAACTTTCAGTACTCGAACTAGATTCATCTGTTGTACTTACTTGGGACGAGCTTTCGCTAGCTAAGACGTTTTGTTCCGTATTGTTAGTTACTTGTGCTTTGTCAAGTTGGCTAACTTGTTCTTCTATACTGTTTAACTGCTCTTCATGTTTAGAGGTAGCTTGAACGTTTAGAAATAGTAATACACCCAATATAAGCGTATTTATCAGCAATAATAAAATAACGATTACTACAATGGATTTTGACGTAGATGCCGGACGTTGTTGTTTCCGACGTGAGTATTCTTCTTCCAAAATAGTTTCACTCCTTTCATAACAAATTTATAAGGAAATACTATAAAACAAAGCATTTATAGTATATCACAATGTTATAGCTCTCTCAAAGGGGAAAAAAATAGAGTGACTATTTACTAAAAAGAAATTTGTAAAAAAAGAATATAATAAAATGTAGTGAAAAATAAAAAAACATTTTATTTCAATCTATACTGATTAATTATAGTTATTATTTCGAAAAAACATATTTTTGTTTTTATCATTTTTAAAAAATAGTTTATTTATTAAAGGGAATTATTTGTGCTAAAAGCTTGGGAAATCAGAAATTTTAGTCACTCTTTTAACATCTAAATAGCAAAGAAAAGCTAGGATAACAGCCTATTTGATGAATTACATGAGTAATTAAAATCAAGCAGAATAGAGCTTTAGTTCTTTTATATTCAAAAAGTTTTGGCAACACAAGGCAATTCCGCTATGAATACTTAAACTGACTGAGGTTTTGGATTCTAGAGAAAAGACATACTCTCCTAAGGCTGCTAGATTTGCTGAGACCACGATTCGTTTCTGTTGTAAGGACATGATGACTTCTCCATCTAAATAAGCAAGTATTTCTTTCAAATAATCTACACCGATATCAAAAGATAAAATCAATGCAGCTTTTGGATTGAATTGTAGCAAGATCGGTTTTCTGCCTCCTAGCGTACTAGCATTACCGATCCCAGTTTCGCGCGAGAAGTATTTTTATGGTCAATGATTCCTTTTAATATGAGTGATTCATTGATGCATCTGTCATCTGAACGTTTTTTAAGCGTCGTATCATATGCACTTTCAGGGATCGATTGCTATAATGAACTTGAATGACAGGATTCAAATGAGAGAAATTAGAGGAGGAAATCACCATGAAACGATTTGATGTAATCATTATCGGTAGCGGACCAGGCGGTATGGCAGCAGCTTATGATCTGGCGGCAGAAGGAAATGAAGTAGCAGTAGTGGAAGCTGATCTTTGGGGCGGAACTTGCCCAAATCGAGGGTGTGATCCTAAAAAAGTTCTCTATGGAGCGGTTGAAGCGAAAGATAAGCTAGCTCAATTGCAAAATCGTGGGTTCAGCAGTGTTCCTAAAATCAATTGGGCAGAATTAATGGATTTTAAAGAAACCTTTACGAAACCTGTTCCAACCGAGCAGAAAAAGGGACTAATAAATTCTGGCATCCAAACGATTACAGGGCGAGCAGTGTTTAAAGACAAGCAAACAATTCTTGTAGAATCAACGGCGTATCAAGCTGATAAATTTATCCTAGCGACTGGACAACGACCAGCTATATTAGATATTCCCGGAAAAGAGTATTTCGCTACAAGCACTGATTTTTTGGCAATGAAGGAGCTACCTGAGAAAATCGCGTTTGTTGGTGGCGGCTATATTTCACTTGAACTAGCAAATATTGCCAATAGTTGCGGCAGTGAGGTTCACTTGCTTCACCATAACGATCGACCATTGAAGGGGTTTGATGAACCTTTAACACATGAGCTGATTGGAAATCTTGAACAACGAGGAATTTATTTTCATTTTAATGAATCGGCTGAAACAATCACAAAGCAAGAACGACAATTTAAAGTTGAGCTGACTAGCCAGGGAAATTTAATCGTCGATCGTGTATTTTGTGCCACGGGCCGAATTCCGAACCTTGAAGATCTGGGATTGGAAAAAATAGGAGTCGAGTATACACTCAAAGGCGTGAACGTAAATGATCATTTACAAACCACTGTGGAAACTATTTATGCTTTAGGAGACTGCGTACAAAAAAAAGAACCTAAATTAACACCCGTTTCTAGTTTTGAAGGGAGTTATCTTGCTAAACTTTTCACTGGAAGCATTCAAGGAGCAATTGACTATCCAGCTATCCCAACCATTATTTTCAGTTCTCCCAAATTAGCACAAGTTGGTTTAACGGATAGCCAAATGATTGCTAATGACAACTATGAAGTGAAAGAGTTAGACTTATCACAATGGTTTACGTATAAACATCTCAACGAGTCTTTAGTCAAAGCAAAAATCGTCAGTGAAAAAGCAACTGGATTATTAGTTGGTGCAACCGTTTTAGGGAATGAAGCCGATCAATTGATTAATTTGTTTACATTAATGATCAATCAAAAATTAACAGCAAACAAAGTCAATAGTATGATCATGCTTTCTCCGACAGTAGCCAGTGATTTGAGTTATTTATATTAAAGATAAACTGTAAACGAGTAGTTATTAGACTCGTTTACAGTTTTTTTATTATAATTATAAGAAAAAACATTGACTTGTAGCAAAGCATAAGCAATAATAAAATAATTATCTTCAAAATTAGAAAATCAGTTCATACATATAATCAATAAATTTTATTTATCAATTACATGAAAATAAAGCATTAGATATTATAGGCATTTCTTTTTAAACTATAGATAGTGAAATGTTGAGCAAAGTTAATTTTAAACAATTAGGAGAATAGCGATGGACACAACGAAAAAAAACTACAAACCTTTGATCGGTTCTTTATACACAAATTTCATTTTTCAAGGGATGGCAGCGATTATTTTATCTCAAAATCTAAATGCCTTGATGGATAGTTGGCAAGCAACTGTGCAACAAGTAACGTTAGTGATTAGCGGTATTGGGTTAGGACGCGTCTTGATTTTATATTTTGCAGGGTACTTTTCGGATAAATTTGGTCGTAAAAAAACAGTTCAGCTTGGTATTATTAGTTATCTGATTTTCTTCATTGGGATTTTGATCAGTCAGAATTATTTACAAGGACTCTTTTTTGCCCTATTTGCTGGCTTTAGTAATGCCTTTTTAGATACGAGTACCTATCCAACCTTGATGGAGGCTTATCCTAATGAAAAAGATAATAGTTCCCTGAGTGTATTGAATAAAGCTTTTATTTCTTTGGGGCAATTCATCTTACCCTTGTTGACTCGTTTTATGTTGGATAATGGTATCTATTATGGTCTTGTTTTTATCGGCTGTGCGTTGGGTCTGTTTCTTAATTTATTGTATATATCTAGACTTGGATTTCCGCAAAGAATAGAAACGGATCTAAGTGAAGCCGCAATAATCAGTGAAAACGACCATGATACAGCGGAGAAAAAACCGTTGTTCAAAGTTGAAGGAATTGCGTTATTGGTTTTTAGTTTTACGTGTGTATCTACCTTTAATATTTTTATTTTATGGGTGCCATCATTTGCTGAGTCATTGAATCTGATGAATCATTCGAATAGTTTGGTGCTAGTAAGTGCGTATAGCATTGGTTCATTTGCCTCAGTATTTTTGACGTCTTTGATTGTAAAAAGAGGTGTAGCACCGACTTTATTAATCGTTTGGTGTACGGTGATTTCACTGGTCTTATTAATCGGGATGACGCTGTTTCCAAGCGTTCCGATGTTTTTAGCAGCGTCAATCGGTATAGGGGTATTCGCAGCTGGAGGGATTTGGCAATTAGGTTTAGCGGTGTTATTAGAGCTATTTTCAAAGGGAAAAGGACGAATCACAAGTTATTATTCAATTGCAACGTCTGTTTCGGTCATGGTCATTCCTTATATTACAGGTCAACTGGAAAAAATCAATGTCTCTATGATTTTTGGCTTGAACAT
Organism: Enterococcus sp. AZ101; assembly: GCF_050499005.1. Taxonomy (NCBI): domain Bacteria; kingdom Bacillati; phylum Bacillota; class Bacilli; order Lactobacillales; family Enterococcaceae; genus Enterococcus; species Enterococcus sp. AZ101. The sequence goes on from NZ_JBMHEZ010000001.1 coordinate 532,385, forward strand.
TGTCTTGACAGCAATTGGTGTAGTTGCAGCTGTGATCATTCGCTATCGCTATAAAAAAGTGACTAGTGAATGGGAAGCAAACACGGAAGAAATAGTCGCATTAAAAGAAGTCGCTGAATAATAGAGAAAAATACAGACGAAGATTAGAAAGGTAAACTTCGTCTGTATTTTCTCTATTTTAGTTTAAAAATGATTTTGCGATTGTTTCATTGATCGTGATCATTTGGTAAAAATCATGAATATTCACGAATTCATTTGGCTGATGAGCATATTTAGTTTCACCTGGCCCCAAAATCAAAATTGGAAACTCTTTTTTTACACGGCCAAATTGAGAACCGTCTGTATAGCCTGTCATGCCAAATGTGTTCGCATCCTTACCCGTAACGTCAGAAACAGCTTGTTGGGTCAATAAAGTGAAGGGATCATCGATTGCTGTTTTTATTGAAGGGAGATCATTGATAAATTCGACTTCAGCTTTAAAGTTAGGAACAGTTGCACTCAATTTTTCTAGCATATCAGCAAATTGTTGTTTTAACTCTGTATGATTTTGCGCTTTGATGGTGCGAATATCGATTTCTACTGTACATTTATCTGGAACAACATTCGTACCGTTGCCGCCATTAATGATATCCAAGCTAGAAGTAGAAGCGCCCACGAGTTCATCTACTGATTGTGAAAAATCAAAAGTTTCTTTAAATGCATTCAACACTAAAAGCATATGTTCAATTGCGTTCACCCCTTGATCCGGCATGGAACCGTGAGCTGTTTTTCCGTAAGTCGTGATCCGCGGCCACAAAGCTCCTTTGTGAGCGACGCCGATTTCAACATTTGTAGGTTCACCGATTACAAGTGCATCTAAATCATCTGCATATCCTTGATCGACTAATTGACCAGAACCAATCGCACTTGTTTCTTCGCCAACTGTTGCTAAAAGTTTGATGGTACCTTTAAAGGTTGCTCCAGCTTCTTTTAAACGAATCATTGCAACAACAGCTGCAATCAAGCCGGACTTCATATCACAAGTTCCTCTACCATATAATAAACCCTCTTTTTCAATTGCTGCAAAAGGCTCTTCATCCCAAGGAATTTCACCAACTGGCACAACGTCCATATGACCAGAAAAACCCAAGACCGGACCAGCTTGATTTCCTTTTAAAGTAGCGACTAACTGATTTCTACCAGTACTGTATTCGACTTGTTCACACGGAATATCATATGTTTCAAAAAGAGCCTGTAGTTTGTCGGCAACTTGTTTTTCTTGTCCTAAAACACTTTTGATTTGGACGACTTCTTTCAATAATTGTAATGCTTCTTGATTATCCATGAATGAATTCACTCCTTATACTTGATTTTCTTTTGGAATAATAAATAGGATGGAACCTAAGGCTAAAATACAGAAAAGAATATTGGTTAATAGACCAAACGTCGCGCCCAAAGTATAATTTTCCCCAGCGCTAACTCCGTTATAGACTGCAGCTGAGATTGCAACACCTAATGCGCCGCCAAGTGAGCTGGCCATTTTATAAATGCCAGAAGCAACACCAGCTTTTTCGTTTGGCACACTAGAAATGGCCGTATCTGTAGAAGGTGTGGCATACATACCTAGTCCCATGCCGAATAAACTGTAGCCGATAAAGACTAAAACAAAGTAAGCTGTACCTGTAACCATTGTTAGGGCCATTAAACCAACACCTATTCCAGAAAGAATTGTTCCCCAAAGCATTGGTTTTTTCGCTCCGATTGTTTGTAATAATTTTTCTCCGATTCGAATGGTAATCAAAACGAGACACAAATAACCAATCGATAACATCCCTGTTTTAGCAGAAGAAAGACCGCGACCTTGTTGGACATAGGTATTGATAACGATCAAAGTTCCTGCTACGGCATTCAGTAAGAAATTAGAAATAGTTGCACCAAGATAGCCCCGGTTTTCAAATAAAGAAAATTCAACGAAGCTATTGTCGATGGCTTGCTCCACTTTGTAAAAAATAAACAAACCTAAGATCACGACTATAGCCAAAATCAGAACGAGCGGACTTGTCCAGCCTAACTCAGAGCCTTTAGAAACAACCACATTCAAAGCCACCATCGAAATAATAAATAAAAGCAAACCAATCGAGTCAAATTTACTATTCTTATCACTAACGACCTTACTTTCAGGGGTACCAAAAATCAATAGCGCACTGCAAATCGATACAATAATAGAAAAAATAAAGACATAGCGCCAGCCTAAAGAACTTGCAATGGCTCCACCAAAGAATGAACAAAAACCAGAGCCGCCCCAAGACCCGATCGACCAATAACTCAAGGCCCGTTGCCGGTCTTTTCCTTCATAGTATGTTTTGACTAATGCCATAGTAGCAGGCATGATACAAGCAGCAGATAAACCTTGTAAAATCCGTCCACCGATAAATAAAACAGGACCATGGGCTATCACTAAGGCTCCTGAACCGATAACACTTAAAATAAGACCAATATACGTTAATTTCATTCTACCGAGCTTATCTGCTAACCCACCAGCAACGACAATAAAAATACCTGAGAATAAACCAGTCATTGAAATTCCTATATTTAAAACACCTGAAGAGACGCCTAAATCGCTTTGCACTGCAGGCGCCATATTTAGTAAAGACTGAGCGAAAAGCCAATAGGTCAAAACGCTTAAGACAATTCCCACTAATAATTTATTTGTTCCTTTATATGTGACAGCATCAGCTGCATGTGTTGTTGCTTTCATCATTAAACTCCTTTAGATAAATAGTGTAAAACAGCTGCACCCATAGATTTTGCAGCAATCAATAAACAGTCTTCGTCGATATAAAATTTTGGATGATGATGAGGATACATCGGGGTTCCTTCTTTATGAGCACCAACGAAAAAGAAACAGCTAGGACGTTCTTTGGCATAATAAGCAAAATCTTCAGAAGGGGTTTGTGGACCACATTCAACTAACTGTTTGATTTCTGGAATGTGCGCTTCGGTCAATGCCGTTGCGACCATTTCTGTTGTCGGTTCGTCATTCACACAAACAGGGTAATCATTAGCATAATCAAGTTCATAATGAATCCCAAATGTCCGACAAATGCCATCTAGAATTTGTTTGAATTCTTTTTCTACGATGGCTCTAGTCTCTTCTTTCATGATCCGTACGTCGCCTTCTAGCGTGACAGAATCTTTGATAACATTCGCAGAACCCTTGCCATCAAATGAACCAATTGTTACAGTTGCGGTGTCAAAAGGATCGATTCTACGGCTGACGATCGTTTGAACAGCTGTTACAAATTGTGAAGCTGCAACAATTGTATCATTCGCATCTTGGGGTGTTGAACCATGTCCGCCTTTACCTTGCATAATAACTTTAAAGGTTGCGCGCCCTGTATGGACAGGACCTTTGTGGTATAAGACGTCGCCAAGAGGCATCATACTCATCACATGAATGCCTAAGACGTGATCCACGCCATCTAAACAACCTGCCTCGATCATTCCTTTGGCGCCACCAGGAGGTACTTCTTCGGCAGGTTGGTGAATGATGCGGATCGTTCCTGCAAGTTCATCTTTTAATTCAATCAATGAATCCGCCAAAATCATCATATAAGCAGTATGACCATCATGTCCGCAAGCGTGCATGACATTTGGAATTTTAGAAGAAAATGGTAAACCAGTATCTTCTTGGATCGGTAAGGCATCGAAATCCGCTCGAATTGCTAAAACAGGTCCTTTTTTTCCGCCATGAATATCGATGACAAGTCCGTGACCGCCGCCAACATTCGTTTGAACGTCACATTCTTTTCCAGCGTAAAAGGCTGCGATATACTTGCTTGTTTCGGTTTCATGAAAAGATAGTTCTGGATGCTCATGAAAATGCCGCCGAATCGCGATCATATCCGCTTCTTTTTGTTGAAGTTTGTTAAATAATTGTGTTTGTAAATGATCCATTTAAAATGCTCCTTTCAAGTACACTACATATTTTATGCTTAATTAAAAACTTCACAATGCTTGAAATTTCCTAATTTCAGAAGAGGCTTTTTACTAGATCAGAATGGAAATAAAAAGACTGTTGATAGAACGATATTTTCAAATTTAGATGGTATAATAAAGAATGAAGCCAAGAAAGAGGTCAAAAATGATTGTAAACGAAAACTATCAGATCAATTATCGACAATTAAAGACTAAAATCAGCACATTTTGCAAAGAAACGACAATCTTAATTGCTTTAAAAGGGGCTATGCTTATAGCAATTGATGAAGAAATAAGCCAAATCAGCGAAGGTGAGCTGTTTGTGGTCAATACTGGTGAACAATTTGCTCTATCTAGAGATTCTGTAGAGGTTTGTTCTTATTTAGAATTGGGCATCAATACTCTTTTTTTTGCGACCCAATTTCCTAGCTTTTTTAATACACGCTTTGAATGCTTACCCAAACAAAAAGAACACGGCAAGATGCATGCTATTGCTGCTTTAAGAAGACAAGTCGCAGAGCTTTGTTTACTAGAGTTTAGTAACGATTCCTCCAAAAGATTAAAAACCACCTTGTTTTTAGCACAAATCATTTTATCGTTGGTTCAGAATTTTCAAAAGGAAGAAGTCACAGAATATCATCCATCTGACAATCAAAAATTAAGAGAGATTCTTGAATATATTGAAGAGCATCACCAAGAAGGGGTTTTATTATCAGAGACTGCCGAGCATTTTTTTATGTCGGAATCGTCGTTATCGAAGTTTTTCAAGAAGGAAACAGGGGATTATTTTTCTCACTATGTTCGGACGGTTTGTGTCAAACATAGCTTGTCAGAATTACTCTATACGAAAAAGAGTATTGAGCAAATTGCATTAGATAATGGGTTTCGAAATAGTAAAACGTATCGACAGCATTTTAAGCAAATTTTCCATGATTCACCGACCCGTTATCGCTCGTCACATTTAATAGAAAACACCCAGACGCACCTAATCAATCAAAGCACCCAAATGACAAATCCTAGAGTGAAGGAAATCATGGTTCCTTTATATAGTTATATTCAAACTGCCCTAGAGGAACCGCGATCATCAGAATTATCATTGAAAACAAAACAACTTCTTATCACGACAGAACAAACACATGTTGACTATCAAAAAAGGGAAATTATTATCCACATTGGCTCATGGGAAGCGTTAGCTTCAAAGAAAGTTCAAACGGAAATTTTAGCCATAAAACAGCAAATGGACATCAAATATATCAGTGTATACTCTTTGTTTACGCAAATTCCATTAGCAGTTCAGATTCATCAAGAAGCGAAAATGAACTCTTTTCCAGCTTTTGAAAATTGGGATTACATTTTGACATTTTTGGAAGAGGCACAGTTGGATATTTTTTATCAGTTATCACTTGTGGAGTTTAGACAGTTAAGTGTGCGAGTAAAAGAAGTTTATCGAAAATTTTTCCGCCATGTTCAAACTAAATTCGGAACAAAAGTGATAGGGCAGTGGAAAGTAAATTGTCTGTTTAAAGGGCAAAGTATTGACGCTTATTATCCTGAATTTTTAGAAGTGAAACAAATGTTAACGGCTATTTCTGATGAAATAGCAATTGGAGCAGAGATGCCTTTGTCAGATCCTTTTTTTGAAAAAAAAGAGCCAGAACAGATTCAATTTTTTTGTCGAACAATTGCTGTATTATGTGACTTTCTTTCCTTTTCTGCTGAACCAAACTATGTGTTTCAAAATCTTGACAGTACGTTTCCTGATTTGAAAAATTATCATCAGTATGTATTGAACAAAACCATGCATATCAAGCATCTTTTAAAGGAATATGAAATCAAATTGCCGTTGTATTTGACTGAATGGAATACGTTGACTGGCATGACGAGAAATAGTAATGGCACTTTTTTTAGAGGGGCGATTATTTTAAAAGATCTTTTGATTTTGGATACATTGGTAGCAGGATTTGGTTTTTGGCTGAATATCGAGTTATATGAGCAGCATACACAAGACCGTCCTTTAAAGAATGATGGCTTGGAATTATTTCATTACTACAGTGGGAAACGACCAGCCTATTTTTGTTTATGGTTAGTAAGAAGAATCAAAGGAGTTGTTTTAGCTCAGGGAGAAGAATATGTGTTAGCTTATGAGGATGGATGTTATCAACTGCTCTTGTTTAATACAAATTATTTTGATCCTCATTTATCTTCCGAGGAAGCATTCCTTAAAAGCCAAGCAGTCAATATTGACATTGCGTTAGCGGGCATTACTCCTGAACATTATCAAATTAAGCAAATTGAATTTAATCGACACAATGGTGCACTGTTTTACACATATGAAGAGTTTCGTAACGCAGCCACTCTTGATTTGGAGGCGCAAGAATATATTGTGAGCAGTACTCGACCTAAGATCAAAGTTTTTGATACCAAGATCGACGGTATTTTTAATTATTATGTGACCTTGGATACAAATGGAGTCGTCCTACTAGAATTGACACCGATTTTTCTATAAATAAAAGGGTGTTTTCTTGACGTAAAAGAAAGAACTAGCTTAGTATTGAAACAAGATAGCAACAAGAAAGGACGTTGTAAGATGAGTATCTATGATTATCAAGTTAAAACAAGCAATAATGAAACAGTTTCGCTAGAAGCATATCGTGGCAAAGTACTTTTGATCGTAAATACAGCGACTGGCTGTGGTTTTACTCCTCAGTATGAAGGCTTAGAAGAACTCTACAAAAAATATAAGGAACAAGGGTTTGAGATTCTAGATTTTCCCTGTAATCAATTTGGGCATCAAGCGCCAGGCACGAATCAGGAAATTAGCGATTTTTGTCAGCTGACGTATCAAACGACCTTTCAAACATTTGGCAAAATCGATGTAAATGGGGAGAACGCAGCTCCATTATACAATTATTTGAAAAGTCAAAAAGGCGGACTTTTAGGTGGTGCGATCAAGTGGAACTTTACGAAATTTTTGGTGGATCGTGAAGGGAATGTTGTGAAACGGTTTGCACCGACTGTGGAGCCAGAAAAAATTGCTGGAGATATTGAATCAATAGTGTAAGAAATACTTTTTTTATTTTTTATGTTGGTGGTAGCCTCATGATAAAATAATTTTGCTAAGAAAAAAGATAAAGAGTAAGCCCTTGGAGAATTAATTCTCCAGGGGCTTTTTTTGCTAATGTCGCTTAATATTCTGCTCCTTCTTATATTTGTTATTCATAAAAAATGAACCCCCCTACTAGTATAAAGATGGTATAAAGAATCAACGCTAACTTTAACACTATCTTTATACAAAATTTGATATCCTAATTTCAGCAAATGAAGGAGAGGAATTTTTAATGACGATTATTTCTGGAATTATCGCAGGATTACTGCTTATTTATTTATTTTACCAACTATTTTGGGGGGATCAACAGTGAGTACAATTTTTATACAACAAGCGATCTTTTTTATTGTTTTAATTGGTTTCGCTATTCCATTAGGTTTTTATATCCATCAAGTGATGACAAATCAAAAAACATTATTAACTAGAATCGTTCAACCAATAGAAACGAGGATTTATCGATTTTTAGGGACACCTGCTCAAAAAGAAATGACAGCCAAACAATATGGGCTGAGTATTTTATTTTTCAGTTTCTTTTCATTGCTGCTATTGATGGTGATGCTTTTAGGACAAGAATTCTTACCATTGAATCCAGAAAATCTTCCTGGCACTAGCTTGTCACTTGCTTTTAACACAGCAGCAAGCTTTGTGACGAATACCAACTGGCAAGCTTATGCAGGAGAAGAGACACTTTCGATTTTTACCCAAGCATTTGGTTTAACGGTTCAAAATTTTGTTTCAGCTGGAGTGGGGATTGCAGTATTGTTCGTTTTACTTCGTGGTTTTATGAATCGTACCACAAAATATGTTGGTAATTTTTGGCAAGATTTAACGAAAATTATCTTATATATTTTACTGCCACTTTCTTTTGTTATCTCACTGATTTTAATTTCTCAAGGAGTCGTTCAAACATTTGCTGGTTCAGTCGAAACTACTAGTTTGGAATTAGGCCAAAAGATTTTTCTCCCTTTAGGAACCGTGGCTAGTCAAGTGGCAATCAAGCAACTTGGCACTAATGGTGGTGGTTATTTTGGTGGGAACTCTGCTTATCCATTTGAAAATCCTAATTTAATCAGTAATTTTGTTGAAAATTGTTCAATTCTATTGTTACCAGCGGCTTTGATCGTGGCTTTTGGTTTGTTTGTTAAAGAATGGAAACAAGGTAGAACGATCATGATTGTGTCGTTTGGATTTCTGATTGCGGCTTTAATTGGCGTGGTATTAAGTGAATATTACGGACCACAATTTAATCATGTGATCGGTCAAATGAATATGGAAGGAAAAGAAACTCGTTTTGGGATTGGTTGGTCTAGTCTTTGGGCAGTTAGTACAACAGCTGCTTCTAATGGATCGATTAATGCAATGCTGGATAGCTTCATGCCGTTAGGCGGATTAATTCCAATGTTCTTGATGCAATTGGGAGAGATTATTTTTGGTGGCGCTGGCAGTGGATTGTATGGGATGATCGTTTTCATCTTACTCGCTATTTTTATTGCAGGTTTATTAGTAGGTAGAACTCCAGAGTATTTAGGAAAAAAAATCGAACCCTTCGATATGAAAATGGCTTGTCTCGTGATTTTGACCCCATTGTTATTAACCTTGATTGGAACGATGCTGTTTATTTTGAATCCGCAGGCGATGTCCTGGCTAAACAATCAAGGGCCTCACGGGTTTTCTGAAATTCTTTATGCCTTTTCTTCTTTGGCTAATAACAACGGAAGTGCTTTTGCAGGGCTGACGACAGATACCTTATTTCTAAATATAGTAGGTGGTCTGATCATGCTTCTTTCACGTTTCGTTCCGATGGTCGCAGTGATATATTTGGCTTCTAATTTAGGGAAAAAGAAAATCGTAGCAACTGGACCAGGTACGTTGTCTACTACCAATGCCACATTTGTTACGATGTTGATCATTGTGATCTTGGTGATCGGAGCCTTGAGCTTCTTGCCATCGATGGCCTTAGGTCCGATTGCAGAACACTTTATGACAAAATAAAGAGAAAGAAGGAGAAAATAGTGAAAAATACACAAAGTAAACGCAATGTTTATCAAGAGGCGATTCAAGCCTCTTTTAAAAAACTTGCGCCAACCATTCAACTAAAAAATCCAGTGATGTTAGTCGTTTATTTAGGGGCAATCTTGACAACCGTTCTCTATGTTCTAACATTTGCTGGCCATAATGACGCTGAACCTTTCTTTATCCTAGCGATTGCAATCATATTATGGTTGACGATTTTATTCGCTAACTTTGCGGAAGCAATCGCAGAAGGACGCGGAAAAGCGCAAGCGGAAAGTTTAAAACAAGCTAAAAAAGAGGTTATAGCATATCAGGTGACATCGTTAGAAGATGTTGCAAACAAAAAGTTTACTCAAATCAAGTCGTCAGAGTTGAAAAAGGGCGATCTTGTATACGTAGCGGTCAACGAACAAATCCCGATGGACGGCGATGTGATCGATGGTGCAGCTTCAGTCGATGAGAGTGCTATTACAGGAGAATCAGCACCAGTGATCAGAGAATCCGGTGGTGACCGCAGTGCCGTAACAGGAGGCACAACTGTTGTCTCAGATTATTTAGTGATCAAAGTGACCGCCGAAAATGGTGAATCCTTCTTAGATAAAATGATTTCTATGGTAGAAGGAACAGAACGGAAAAAAACACCAAACGAAATTGGTCTACAAATCATTTTGATCATGTTGACGATCATTTTCTTAGTCGTTTCAGCGACATTGTTGCCCTTTACTCAATTTTCTAGTGAGCTCGTTGAAAATGGTTCAGCATTGACTTTGACGACGATCATTGCGTTATTAGTGTGTTTAGCACCTACTACGATCGGAGCTTTAGTGTCTTCGATTGGGATTGCAGGAATGAGTCGCTTAAATAAAGAGAATGTGATTGCCATGAGTGGACGTGCCATTGAAGCGGCAGGAGATGTCGATATTTTATTATTAGATAAAACTGGAACAATCACCTTAGGCAACCGTCGGGCAAGTGAATTTATACCCGTTACAGGTGTAAGTGAATACGACTTAGCCGATGCGTCACAATTATCTTCCTTAGCAGATGAAACGGCTGAGGGACGTAGTATTGTGATTCTAGCGAAAGAAAAATTTAATATTCGTGGTCGTGAGTTAAATCATGTTGAGGTTGAATTCATTGAATTTACCGCTAAGACGAGAATGAGCGGAATCAACTATCAAGGAGCTGAAATCCGGAAGGGGGCCGCTGACACGATGAAAAAATATGTGGAAGAAAATGGCCAGCCTTATCCTGAAGAATGTGATTCGATCGTACAAAAAGTAGCAAACGAAGGGGGTACACCCTTAGTCGTTGTTAAAAACAACCAAGTGCTTGGCGTAATCTATTTAAAGGATATCGTGAAAAACGGTGTTAAAGAAAAATTTGAAGATATGCGTAAAATGGGAATCAAAACGATCATGATCACAGGGGACAATCCAATGACCGCTGCCGCAATCGCAGCAGAAGCAGGTGTGGACGATTTTCTAGCGGAGGCCACACCAGAAAATAAAATGAGCTTGATTCGCGACTATCAAGAAAAAGGACATCTAGTGGCTATGACAGGTGACGGAACAAATGATGCACCAGCACTGGCACAAGCTGATGTTGCCGTTGCCATGAATACAGGTACCCAAGCCGCCAAAGAAGCAGGAAACATGATTGATTTAGATTCTAGTCCTACAAAATTGATCAGCATTGTCAAAATTGGAAAACAATTACTGATGACGCGCGGCGCGTTGACGACCTTTAGTATTGCCAATGATATTGCCAAATATTTTGCGATCATTCCCGTCTTGTTTTTCAGTATTTATCCTGCTTTAGAAGCGTTGAATATTATGAAACTAACGAATCCGACAACAGCTATTTTATCTGCGATCATTTACAATGCCCTGATTATTGTAGCCTTGATTCCCTTAGCGTTAAAAGGAGTATCCTACAAAGAAAAACCGGCTAGTCAAATATTACGTCACAATTTACTTGTCTACGGATTAGGTGGTGTCGTCGCACCATTTATCGCAATTAAATTGATCGACATCATCTTGTCGCTTATATTGTATTAAACTGGTGATTAAGTTATCAAATAGGAGAAGAAAACGATGAAAAAAATAATGATTGCTTCACTAAAAAGTATTCTATTATTCACCCTACTCTGCGGTGTGCTTTATACCGCAGCTGTTACAGCTGTTGGTCAACTACTATTTCCAACACAAGCAAATGGTAGTTTAATGAAGAAACAAGAAACAGGAAAAACGAGCATAATAGGTTCAGTATTGATTGGACAACCTTTTACAGGAGCAAACTATTTACATGGTCGTCCCGATCAAGTCAGCCAACTATCTCCCGTGTCTAAAGAACAACAGAAGCGTGTGGAAAAACGAGTTCAAAAGGCTGATGTGAAAGAAGTCCCCATTGAGTTAGTTACCGCTTCTGCCAGTGGTGTCGATCCTGAAATATCAATTCCAGGCGCGATGATACAGGTTGAACGGATTGCTGCCGCTAGGAACATGAAAAATAGCGAAGTCCGTGCTATAATCAAACAAAATATCACTGGACTTAAAATTGGACCTGTTGATTCACAACGCGTGAATGTTTTAGGCGTCAATCATACGTTAGATGAGTCGGAATAAAAGGTGGCGCAAAAAATGGAAGAACAACGTTTAGATCCAGAACAACTATTAGCAAAATGGAAGAACACCGAACAAAACCTGAGGTCTGGACGACTGAAGGTTTTCTTCGGTTATGCGGCAGGAGTAGGTAAAACCTATGCGATGCTAAAAGAAGCACATGAGCAGCAAGCAGAAGGCAAAACGGTTTTGATCGGCTATGTAGAGCCACACGCCCGCCCAGAAACAGAAGCATTAGTGTCGGGTTTGCCTGTATTGCCTACCAAACAATACGAATATAAAGGTATTATGATCAATGAATTTGATGTGGAGGCAGCGTTACAAACAAAACCGGAGATTATTTTGGTGGATGAATTGGCCCATACGAATGCGATTGGTGCTAGAAATAGAAAAAGATATCAAGATATTGAAGAATTGCTAAAGGCTGGGATCGATGTCTATACAACGGTGAATGTTCAGCATATCGAAAGCTTAAATGACATAGTTGAACAAGTGACAGGGGTACACATTTCTGAAACGGTACCAGACACTTTTTTTGAAACGAGCGCATTGAAAGTGGTGGACATCGAAACAGAAGAATTGTTAGAACGACTGAAGCAAGGGAAAATCTATCATTCAGAAAATGCTAAAAAAGCGATGGCTAACTTTTTTAAAGTAGACAATCTGACCTTATTACGTGGTCTAGCGATTCGCAAAGCATCGGACCATATCAATACAACGAATCAACAAGAAACGCAAAAAAACACTGGCATCCATTCTAAGCTGTTAACGATCATTGATGAAAAAAATCCTGATATGACTAAGAAATGTCTACGTTGGACAGCTCGTTTAGCGCAAGCCTTAGGAACCGAGTGGATCGCATTAGAAATTTTAGAAGACATGTCTGAACATTCAGAGTCGGATAATTCAAAATTAGCGGCTAAACTTGGCGGGGAAGTTGTTACGTTAGAAAGTGATAATCAACGAGAAACAATCGTACAGTACGTGAAAATGCGTGGCGTTACAGATTTAGTAATGGGCAAAATAATCAAACGCTCGCGCTTTCTCCGCTTATATCGACCGGACTTAGAAGATGAACTTGTGGCTCTTATTCCAGAGGTGGATATTCACTTGGTTTCGTATCAATCAAATAAATACTTGCTTAATAACTACGCTGTAAAGAAAAAAAAGTTACAGAGTATTTTCACTTGGAAAGATTTTTACATGACATCAGGCCTACTCATAGTTGCCACGTTGCTTTCTGAACTAGGATTATATTATCATATTGGGGATCAAAACCTGATTTTGATTTATATTCTCTTTGTTTTGCTTGTGGCACGTATTACAACAGGGTATTTGTGGGCCGCTATTGCTTCGATTGCCAGTGTACTAATGTTTAATTGGTTCTTTGTGGAACCATTATTTTCATTGACTGTGTATAAACAAGGCTATCCAGTGACGTTGATTTTCATGCTTTTAGTGGCATTGTTAGTGAGTAATTTAATGATGCAGATCAAAAAACAAGCTTTTTATGCAATGAAACGGGAGCATCAATTAGAAATTTTGTATGAACTGAATAAAAAATACCTCGTGACACATGATCAAAAAGAAATATTGGCAACAACCGCTGACTATTTATCGAATATGTTGGATAGAGAGGTCCTTTTATATGGTGAAGAAGACGTCAAAAATCCCATTGGGGCACCGATTAAAGGACCATTAAGAAGTTTAGAAGAGTTAGCGGTTGCAAATTGGGTTTTTGTGAATCAAAAAGAAGCTGGTTATGGAACCGATACATTAATGGGGGCAAAAGCATTATATTTACCCGTTTTGTCTAACGGAATAACACTAGCTGTGATTGGGATCGAAAAAAGTAAAGAGAATCCGATCACAGATGAAATCATTACCTTCTTAGAATTGATTTCGACTCAACTGGCTTTAGCGATCGAACAAAATAAATTGACCTCAGAGCGTCAGCAGATTTTATTTGAAAGTGAAAAAGAACGAATGCGTGGCAACTTATTACGGGCAATCTCTCATGATTTACGGACGCCGCTTACTGGAATCTCTGGCTCAGTTGAAACGATCTTAGATGACAATGGCGCAAGCAAGTTAGCTGAGGAAACGAAACGCAAGCTCTTGATTGGGATCAAAGACGACGCAGATTGGTTGATCCGAATGGTCGAAAATTTATTATCAATCACTCGGATCAATGAAGAAACCATGAAAGTTGCTAAAAGCAAAGAAGCAGCGGAAGAAGTTGTGTCCACAGCCATTCAGCGGATCAGGAAAAGTTATCCGAAAAGCGAGATCAAGGTGACCTTGCCGGATGAATTTGTGTTAGTGCCAATGGATTCGATCCTGATTGAGCAAGTATTATTCAATTTAATGGAAAATGCAATTCGCCATTCCCACAGCGAGTCACCGATTTTTGTAACGATTTCATTAATTGAAAAAGCTATCAAGTTTGAAGTCGCTGACCAAGGTAAGGGATTGACCGCAGAACAATTGCAACTATTGTTTAATGGCATGACCAAGCAAAGTACACCTGTTGATTCCAAGAGTGGGATGGGCATCGGCTTGTCTATTGTGAAAACGATCATTTTAGCTCATGATGGCACGCTTCATGCTGGAAATAGAGCACAAGGCGGCGCAATTTTTACATTCACCTTACCATTGGAGCGAAAGGAGCAAAGAGAATGGCAACAATTTTGATCATTGAAGATGATGATGTGATTGCCGACTTTATGGGCGCAGTGTTAGCAAAAGAAAAACATACCATCCATTTAGCTCATTCAGCATTGGAAGGCTTATCGACTTTTAGAATGTGGTCAATAGATCTAATTTTACTTGATTTAGGATTACCAGATCAAGATGGAATCGAGGTGTTGAAAAAAATTCGCGAAACCTCCTCTGTACCGATCATTATTATTTCAGCACGTGATCACGAAAACAATAAAGTCGAAGCCTTAGATTTGGGCGCAGATGATTACATTACCAAACCTTTTGGTACACCTGAATTACTAGCTAGAATCAGAACGGCATTAAGACATGCTGTAAGTAACGCTGGTTCTCAGGCAGAAATAAAAAAAATCATTAATGGTGAATTATGTATTGATATTGAGCATCATACAGTCAGCAAACAAGGGAAAGAGATTCATCTAACTCCAAATGAATATAAGATCATTCAAGTTTTAGGTGAAAATATCGGCAAAGTGCTTACCCACACGTATATTTCACAAAAAGTTTGGGGACCCTATAGCAATGAAAGCCAAACGCTTAGAGTTAACATGTCCAACATTCGAAAAAAAATCGAAGATAATCCAGTTGAGCCCGAGTTTATTATGACAGAAATTGGCATTGGTTACCGTATGCTGGAAAAATAGTCAAGTGTAGGTTAAGACAAAGCGGACGACGTTTTGCTCTTAACCTATTTTTTTGATATAGGATTTAATTCTTATTGACTCTCTTAAATGCCAAAGGATGGTAAAATAAAGCAAAGAACGTGAGGACGATTAACGGACGAAAGGGTGTTGAATATGAAAATTGTCACAGCAGTCGATTCCATGAAAGGTTCACTAACAAGTATTGAAGCCAATCAAATAATTGCCAATGTTTTTACTGCTAACGATCACTCGGTCAAAGAAGTGGCCATCGCTGATGGAGGAGAAGGAACAGTGGCAGCAGTTATTAAAAACAATGACGCTCAAAAAATATCAGTACAAGTACGAGCCTTAAATGACCAACTCGTCACAGCCGATTTTGCTTGGCTACCTTCTGAGAAGCTAGCGGTAATCGAGTCAGCTGCTGCATCGGGCATTCAATTTTTGGATGGTAGCAAGCGGACACACTCTTCAAATACCTCCTCCTATGGTACCGGCGAAATGATGTTAGCAGCTCTTGAGCAGGGGGCTGAGACAATTGTTGTAGGGTTAGGCGGAACCGGGACTATTGATGGCGGTATCGGATTACTAAGTGCCTTAGGCGTTCTCTTTTTTGATGCAAAAAACCAGCTACTACCTCCTATAGGAAGTAGCTTGGGGAAAATTACTCGTATCGATAGTGAAAAATTAGATCCTAGATTAGCGACAGTGACTGTCTACATTGCCTCCGATGTAGACAGCCCATTAATTGGGAGAACTGGTGCAGTCCAGATGTTTGGTGAACAAAAAGGGTTGCACAAAAACGAGTTGGAAAGCTATGAAAAAGAAATGAGCCATTATCAGAAAATTATTGGTACAACCAACAATGTATTCAAAGGAGACGGCGCGGCAGGTGGCATTGGATTTGCTATCCGACTATTTTTAGATGGCATCGTCTGCTCAGGATTCGAGTTTATTTCGGAACAAACAGGCTTAGAAACCATGATCCAGCACGCTGATTTAGTCATCACTGGTGAAGGGAAGATGGATAGCCAGAGTCTCCAAGGGAAAGTGCCAGTAGGAATTGGACGAATAGCTAAGAAATATAATGTACCTGTAATCGCTTTTGTTGGAAGTGTCAAAGGTGAACCTGAACTATTTTACAATGAAGGAATTTCGGTAATTGTTCCAATCATTGATCAAATCACTACACTAGATGAAGCGCTAAAAAATGCGGATAAAAATCTTTATAATGCAGTAAGAAGAACGAGTATATTAATGACGTTAGTAAAGTAATTAAAACAAAAAATATGTTATATATTTGTTTGGTAAACAGTATCAATTAGCCATTTCGGGAAATTGATACTGTTTTTTATTGTAAGCGGATTCATCCCGTATATAGGTCTCTAGTACCATGACAAAAGTTATTTCTTCCCTCAAAATGAATAGAAAAGGAGGATGTAAAATGAAAAAGGGCGAACAAAAATAAAAAAATGACTGGGAAACAGTTGCGAGTAAATAGAATCCATGGAGGGATAACATGTCTGTAATCGAAGCAAGAAATATCAAAAAAAGTTACGGTCGTAACGAATCAAGATTTGATGCCTTAAAAGGCGTAGATTTGAAAATCGAAGCAGGAGAATCCGTTGCGATTATCGGGAAAAGTGGTTCGGGAAAATCAACATTTATGCATATTTTAGCATTATTAGATAAGCCTACTTCGGGCGAAATTTTATTAAATGATCAAAATGTGACAAGTATCAGTAAAAAAGAATTAGATAAAACAAGAAATAAGCAATTTGGGTTTGTGTTTCAGCAATTTTTTATGAATCCTAAAGATACCGTTTTAAATAATGTGATGTTACCATTGAAGATTGGTGGTATTTCAAATAGCAAGCGAAAAGAAATGGCGTTAGAAGCACTCAAAGCGGTTGAATTAGAGGATAAAGTCAATAATAAGGCCAATAATTTATCAGGTGGACAAAAACAACGAGTGTGTATTGCTCGTGCCTTGGTAAACAATCCTAAAATCATTTTTGCAGATGAGCCTACTGGAAATCTAGACTCGACTACAGGGGATAAAATCGAACAATTACTATTTGATTTGAATAAAGAAAAAGGCATTACGTTGATCATTGTCACACATGATCCAGAACTGGCTGCACGTTGTGATCGACAAATCCACGTTCGTGATGGCGTGATCATAGGGGGGACGAGTAAATGAAATTTAGTGATATCTTAAAATCAGCTAGTTCAAATTTAATGCGTAATAAAGGACGTACGATCTTAACGATTGTTGCCATATTTATCGGAGCATTCACAATTTCACTTACAACAGGTGTAAATATTGGGGTCAATGATTATATCGATAAACAAGTCGGTAGCGTTGGTGGTAAAAATCAAATCATGATCCAACCTAAAATCAGTGGCAGCTTTGGTGAAGACGGTGAGCCGGCGAAGTATGATGCAGATAAAAAATCAAGCTCGATGCAGCAACAAGAAGCATTGAATAGCAAAGATTTAGAAAAAATCAAAGAAATCAAAGGAATCAAAAATGCGGAAGCGATGAAATCAGTTGCGACAAGCTATATTTCAGGAAAAAATAATGAAAAATACGTATTTTCAGCAATGCCAATGGTAGAAGATTTAAATGTGGACCTTGACGCGGGTAAAGCTGCGGATCAAAAGAGTTCAGAGTTTCAAATCAATTTAGCACCAGAATATGTCAAATCACTAGGATACAAATCTAGTGAAGAGGCAATTGGTCAAACCGTTAAAATTGGTGCAAGCTCTTCAGCAACAGGAGAAGAGAAAGAAATTGAAGCGACGATTGTTGGTGTGCGTAACACTAGCTTGATCCAAGGTGGGATGTCTTTATTAAATAATGCGCTCGTTGATGAAATCTCAAAAGCTAACGAAGAAGGCTTGCCAGAAACGATGAAAGGTCAATATGGCCTGATCATGGGCGAAATGAGCAAAGATGTTACTAAATCTGAGATCGCTGCCGTTAAAGAACGTTTGGACAAAGCAGGTTATATGGGACAAACAGTTGAAGACCAAATCGGTATGATCCGCAATGTAATCAATGCTATCACAGGTGTTCTAACAATGTTTGGCGCTATTGCCTTATTAGCAGCAAGTTTTGGCATCATCAATACCTTGTACATGTCAGTTCAAGAACGGACTAGGGAAATTGGTTTAATGAAAGCCATGGGACTAAGCAGTGGAAAAGTCTTTACGATCTTCAGTGTAGAAGCAGCTTTGATTGGATTCTTAGGTTCCCTTCTAGGTATTTTAGGAGCAGTCGGAGCAGGAGCTTTGATCAATCAAATCGCTGCTGATTCATTCTTAAAGTCCTTGACAGGCTTTACGTTGCTTCAATTTTCAGCTTCTTCATCTGCGGTAATTATTCTTATAATCATGGGAATTGCGTTCCTTGCAGGAACCTTGCCTGCCAGAAGAGCAGCGAAGTTAGATCCAATTGAATCCTTGCGTTATGAATAAACTTAAATAATCAGTAAGAACAAGACGTTTAACGTTTTGTTCTTATTTTTTGTAAGCATATTTTTTACTTAAATCAAAAATAAGGAGTATACTAAACTCACATTTTACATAAAAGACGGAGGAATCATAAATATGAAAGCAGTTGTCATCAATCAATACGGTGGAAAAGAAGAATTAACAGAACAAGATGTGATCTTACCTGAATTAAAAGAAAATCAAGTATTGATTAAAGAGCATGCGACATCAATCAATCCGATTGACTGGAAATTAAGAGAAGGCTATTTGAAACAAATGATGGATTGGCCTTTTCCAATCATTTTAGGATGGGATGTTGCTGGTGTGATTACCGAAGTAGGTAATCAGGTGACAGATTGGAAGGTTGGAGACCAAGTGTTTGCTCGTCCAGAAACGACTCGTTTTGGAACCTATGCTGAAGAGACGATCGTCGATGATCATTTAGTAGCAAAAATTCCTGAGAATGTAACTTTTGAAGAAGCAGCTGCAGTTCCTTTAGCAGGTTTGACAGCTTGGCAAGCACTTTTTGACCATGGGAATCTTCAAAAAGGAGAGAAAGTTTTGATTCATGCTGGTGCAGGTGGAGTTGGAACCTATGCGATCCAACTAGCAAAACAAGCAGGAGCTTATGTGATCACAACAGCCAGCAAAAAAAATCATGAACTATTAGAGAAACTTGGCGCGGATGAAGTGATTGATTATCATACGACTAATTTTGCAGAAGTACTGACAGATATTGATCTAGTGTTTGATACAATGGGTGGAGATGTACAAAAATCAAGCGTTTCTGTCCTCAAACAAAATACCGGTCGCTTGATTTCAATTGTTGGCATCGAAAGCGAAGACTTAGCAAAAGAAAAAAATATCAAAGCGGAAAGCATCTGGCTACAACCCGATGGCAAGCAATTGCAAAACATTGCCGATCTAATGGCCGCTAAAAAAGTAGTTTCGGTGATTGGCGAAGTGTTTCCCTTTTCTAGACAAGGAATTTTTGATGCCCATGCCTTAAGCGAAACGCATCATGCCGTAGGTAAAATCGTTATTAAGATGGCTGATTAAGTAAATAGACCATCCTCAACATGATGAGGATGGTCTATTTCGTTGATTTACCTGCTCTAAAGTGAATTAGTTCTAACAAGCCAGGTAATTCTTGCTGGATGTAGTCATGATTCAAAACATAGGTTTTAGTGGTGCCAGTTTTGATCTCTTGAATCAAATAAGCATCCTTAAGTAGTTTGACATGATGAGAAAGAGTTGATTTTACAATATTATATTTTTCAGAAGTAATGCGTTTCTCTCCGTCACGTAACAGGCATGTAAGGATATTTAAACGGATCGGATCACTAACAGCTTGTAATGCTTGAAGAACAGGATCATCGTTGGTATCGCTCATTTTATTTTTCATAAACAGATTATAACACAAACATTCTACTTTACATATGTAAGAGAGCGTGCTATATTTAATGTTCGAAAATAATCGAACTAAAGAGAGGTATGAACCGAACATGTCTAACACATATAAAGTAAATGATTTTTCAAAAATCATGAACGAAAGAAGATCAATTCGTAATTATGACCCAACTGTTAAAATCAGTCAGGAAGAAATGACGCAAATCATCAATGATACTGTTAAAGCTCCGTCATCGGTCAATATGCAGCCATGGCGTTTTGCGGTAGTTGCAAGCGATGAAGGGAAATCAGCTTTAGCGCCGTTAGTTCGTTTTAATAAAGTTCAAAATGAAACATCTGCTGCGATGATCGTGATTTTTGGTGATCTGAATAGTTTTGAACATGCAGAAAAAATTTATGGAACGGCTGTTGAACAAAACTTGATGCCGCAAGAAGTGAAAGATCGTCAATTAGAAGTGTTAAGTCCGTTGTTTGAACAAATGGCGACAGAAGATAAAAAAGAAATGGCGATTATCGATGGCGCTTTAGCTGGGATGAACTTAATGTTAGTTGCTCGTGCATATGGCTACGATACTAACCCTATCGGTGGATTCGAACGTGAGAAAATTGCGGAGGCATTGGATATGGATAAAGAACGTTATTACCCTGTGATGATCGTTTCGATTGGGAAAGCGAACGAAGAAGGTTACCCTTCATACCGATTACCTGCTGCTGATATCACAACTTGGAAGTAGGAGGCACCTCATGCATATCATTCCGTTAATTTTAGCTATGATCGTTGCAGTTGAACATTATTACATTTTATATTTAGAAATGTTTCAAACTACGTCTACAAGTGCGCAGCGTAGCTTTGGTCTGGATAAGGAATTTTTGGATGATCCAAGAGTGCAAACGTTATTTAAGAATCAAGGACTATACAATGGTTTTTTAGCAACTGGAATTTTATGGGGGCTATTTTTTGCTTCAAATAGTTGGAGCGTTGTGCTGTTTTTTATCATTTGTGTGATTGTTGCCGCAGTATATGGAGGCTTAACTTCTTCTAAATCAATTTTGATAAAACAAGGGGTGCCAGCAATTATTACGTTCATAGCACTTTTAATTTTTAGATAAATGAAGAAAAGTTTAAGACAAGAAAATCATTGTCTTAGGCTTTTTTTTGTATTCTGAAAAAAACTTATAAAAAGTAAGTCTAAATACTTTACTTACTTTTGGTAAGGATATATACTATACCAGTAATCTAAAAATTAATTGAAAACGAAAAGGAGCACTATACATGACAGAATTTATGCAAGCATTAAAAAAACGCCGTTCAATCTACGCTTTAGGAGATAATCTACCACAATCACAAGAAGAAATCACCGCTTTAGTAAAAGAGATCGTTAGAGAAAGTCCAACTTCTTTTAACTCACAAACACAACGTGTGGTTTTCTTATTCGGCGACGCACACAAAAAATTATGGTCAATGACAGAAGAAGCGTTGAAACCTTTAACACCTGCAGAAGCGTTTCCAAATACACAAGCTAAATTGCAAAGCTTTGCAGCAGGATATGGAACATTGCTATTCTTTGAAGATATGGATATCGTAAAAAATCTACAAGAACAATTTGAATTATATGCAGACAATTTCCCTGTTTGGTCAGAACAAGCAAGTGGTTTAACGCAAGCCAATGTTTGGACTGCCTTGGCACAAGAAAATATTGGAGCAAACTTACAACATTACAACCCAGTAATTGATGAAGCGGTAGCTAAAGAATGGTCTATTCCAAGCCAATGGAAATTAAGAGCGCAACTGGTTTTCGGTTCGATCGAAGCTCCTGCTGGTGAAAAAGAATACATGGAAGATAGCGCACGTTTCTTAGAATTTAACTAATAACGAGCAAATGGGGGAGAAAAGTATGGTGGGCAGATTACCTGAAGAAACAATCGTAAAGCAAGTAAAATTAAAAGTTAAAAATTTAGAGGCAATGACAGATTTTTATACAAAAATGATTGGGCTTGTTTTACTAAATAAAACGGAAAACACCACTTTCTTAGGTGCACAAGCTTCTTCGGAAACCATTATGATTCTAGAGGAACTTATTGATCCTATCGTGAAAAATAATACGACTGGCTTGTACCACACCGCTTTTCTCTTACCTTCTCGCAAAGATTTAGGCAATAGTTTAGTGTGGTTGCTGCAAAATAATAATGAAATTGGTGCTGCGGATCACGGATATAGTGAAGCGATCTATCTGACAGATCCAGAAGGTAACGGGATCGAGATCTATCGTGATAAACCAAAAACGGAGTGGGATATTCGTGCAAATGGAGAAATCATCGGTGTAACTGAAGAGCTCGATGGGGATGCTGTTGTTGCTGTGTCTGATGGACAATGGCTAGGACTAGCACCAGGATCACGAATCGGCCATGTTCATTTACAGGTAGCTGATTTAGCTATGACGGAGAAATTCTACGAACAACTTGGGTTCTCTTTAAAATCTAATTTTGGCGGACGTGCTAAATTTTTCGCTGCTGGTGACTATCATCATCATATTGGAACGAATACTTGGAATAGCCGCAATGACGCTTTGATCAGTGAAAACCAGTTAGGATTAGCTTGGTACACATTTCAGTTGCCGTCTAAAGAGGCACTAGATGCGTTGCTCGACCGACTCAACGAACAAGCTATTGCTTATGTCTATGAAAATGAACAACTAACGATTCAAGATCCGAACGGCATGCAGATCAAATTTGAATACCAATATAAGATAAAAGGTCAACTTCATTGCTGAGGTTGGCTTTTTTTTATTTGAGCAGACTTTAGATTTGATAGACTGGAAGGAAAAGTATGTTCACAGTTGTGAGTCATAAAATCTATTGAAAGCGAAAAAGCCTAGCTGAACTCATAAATATCTCATTTAAAGAGCTATATTCTCATTTTTTTAAATAATAACAATTAAAATGAAAAATTATCGTAAATTATTATGATAAACTTCAATAAGTGAGTTATTACTGATTTTTAGTAATAATGAGTTAGAATAAAAAATGGGAGGGATTTAAGTGTGAAAAAGTATATTCATTTATTAACAGTTGGTGTCCTATTGGCTTCGAGCATTCCAATGACGGCTAATGGGGAAGAAGTTCATGTAGAGGATAATAATACAATTTCGGATATTTCTTCGGAAACAAACGGAATTGAAGTAGAACTTATTGAACAAGAAACGACAGATACAGAACTTTTAGATTCAGAAAGTGAAAATGCGCAAACAGAAATAGTAGATCAAGAAAATGAACAGGAAGATGCTAAGGTTGAAGAAACAAAAACATCAGGAACTGAACAAGAAACTGTAAATGAAGCTGCCGCAGTTACTAACGAAGTGAAAGCAACACCACAAGCATATGCAATTTCGCCAGAACTTGGGATACCAATTCCTGATTATGATGGAAAATTAGTAGATAAAGAAAATACAATAACGGACATCGAAAATTCTAAAGTTACCTCAGATTATGCTTTCATGCCTCAAATTACAGATAAAACACAAGTAGTTGTTGAGGGAAACCATGTTACTGCAGATGGGAAATATATCTTTTATTTGAAAGAAAATAGCAAGGGAAAAGTCACAGTTACCTATAAAAATGTCGGGACTTATGATGGCAAAGTTATTGATTTAAAAATTTCTTTTGATGATTGGACGTTTATGCAAGTATTCAATAACGCTGGCTGGAACCTAGACTTACAATTGGTCCACAGAGTACTGGGATTTTTATGTATGGTCTGTCAGATCTAAAGGCAAATTACTATTTCTTGGATCATTTAACTGGTTTACAAGCCCAAGTTTCCGGATTTTTCAATTTTACTGATATTGACAATAATCAATACTTAGATATTTATAATAATGCAAATATTAAAAATTTCTACGCAAGTAAAGACAACGTTCTCTATTATAAAAATAATGACGGTTACATTAGTGTAGGGGATTATATTGGACAAGATGCAGATGATGAGTTGAAAGATAATAAATATTGGTTGACATATACTTACAACAAAACCTCCAATTTTACTATTACTTTTCATGAGCTAAGAGAAGCGATTCGTGGATATGGTGCATTATTTGAGTATACGTATGAAGCACCTGTTGTAATTGAACCACAAGCAGAAACAAAAACGAAGAAGCTAACCGCGAATAACACAAGCATAAAACCTGTATATCAATCCTTAAATACAGCTAAAGTAGAACAAAAAAATGCAGGTGAAACCGTCACTAACCCATTGTCAGCTAATCGGTTACCTGAAACGGGAGAACAGAATAGTAGTCACTTATTTACGTTTGGACTGTTGCTACTTTCAAGCCTACTATTTTTCAAACGAAAAGATCGTCTATAATATACTAGAATGTTGTGTATTGGTCAAAATAGAAAATATAAAGGAGAATCAGGTACTCTATGATTCTTCTTTATTTTGTCTACCCTATAAAGCTAAAAAATTAAAGTTTTCAGTTAAGTACAAAATGGCACGACAAACTAATTTATAGCAGCTATGAGGAATCTAAGAAGTTTACTAGACTTATAAGTAGCTGGTTGATATTTTGAATAAGTATGTTGAACGGCTGCAGAGCTATAATTTTGAGAAGTGGGATTCTTACCAGATCACTATATAATGAGTACTCTTAATTTAATCAGACTCAATATAACATAAGCAACAGAGCATACATAGATAAAATAATGAAATAAAGTGAAACTTCCGACTTTGTTTTATACACTAATAAAGTGAAGGGAGCGTATTTAATGGTAAAAATGACAACTGAAACAATAACTTTAGTGAAAAAAGCTAAAAAAGGGGATGATTCAGCATTTGAGAAACTTTTGAAAGAACAATATGAATATATTTATCGAACCGCATATCATTATGCAAGTTCTGAACAAGACATCCTTGATATTATTCAAGAAGCAACGATCGAAGCATACAAAGGAATAGCAAAATTAAAAAGTGAGCAGTATTTTTATACATGGTATATTCGAATATTGATACGAGTTGCAACTAAACTAGCAAAAAAAGCAAATAGTGTGAAGCAAGTAAATATTGAAGACTATTCAGAAGATATTATCAATGGGGACAATAAACATGAATTAGAACAGGAGCTAGATTTAATTCATTCTTTCAAAAAAATTGATAAAAAATATACGGAAGTTTTGCAGCTTTTTTATTACCAAGATTTATCGATTCAGGAAATCAGTCACATTTTAAACGTGCCAGTGGGAACTGTAAAAACGAATTTATTTAGAGGAAAGCAAAAATTGAAATCAATTTTAGGAGGCGACTATTTTGAAAGATAATTCTAAAAAAGTGATAACTAAAATCAATTCAACCATCCAGGTTCCAAAAGATAAAACATATCAAGCAATAGAAGAAGGTATCCGCTTAGGAAAAAAAAGTAGCACAAAAAGAAGAATCTATCCCTTCATACCAATCGTTGCACTAGCCGCTATAGCGATGATTATTATCATTCATACACCGATGGTAGATGCACTAGCCAATATTCCAGCTATTTTGGGTGCGAAATTAACGAAAGTCGAACCTGGGGAAACCAAAGAAACAGCACCTGTAACCATCAAGACACCGAATCATGCCCCTGAAAGTACTGAGACAATAAAGCCGATTAAGCTTATCGATGGGACTGAAGTGACGCAACAATTGTTAATGACACATGCCTGGGCACCTTTAATGAATTCAATTTCAGGTGAGCCCTTCATGGATATTGTTGATTCAAAAGTTGTAATTCATCGCTTCAACGCAAATGAGCTATTGCTGTCATTTGTAGATATCAGAACGGGTCAAGAAATCTCGGAAGCAGATACTATATATTATGATGATAAGAATGAACCGATTGAACGCTATAAAGAGTTAGATAAACATCTTTATAAAATTCAAGGAAATATATTAGAGCAACAAGTGTTATTCTCTTCGAAAAGACAATCAGATCCAACATATATGGAGTTGAGGATAGTGGATGGATTACTAGTAATGTTTCCCCACGATGATTTTGATCATAAAAAAGACCGACAACTCATTTTACAAGCTGTAGAAATAGTTCCGAATTAATAAGGATGAGGTGAATAATTTTAACCTAGATTAAGTTTATAGGACTTTTTAGAAGTAAGAGAAACGAATGATGTAAAACAGAAGATTTTGTTGTGTAATTTTTATTAAGAGGTTTAATATCAAAAATTAGAAAGGGTGAAGTTTGCTGGCGGATCCTAAAAATTATTTTTTATCCAATATTTAGATGAAACTATTTATCTTTATTTTTTGAAATAATAACTAAGTAGAATTATGCTGGATTTGATTGTGAATGATAGACCCAATCCGTTGATTGATGCAATTTTGGACAAAAATAATGATGGTACTTTAAGGAATAGTGCTGTTGGAACTTCCTCTGATTTGGATGACCTTCTGATACTTTATATAAAAAAAGATGTCGATAATTCCTCACCAACATCAGAAAGTATAGACCCTTATGTGCCCCTATACTTTTTTAATCTTTCTATATCAAAACTTAGTGTTTCAAATAATAAAATACACGGATTCTCATAGCTCAAGTTAGAATCATATCTCTTATAATCTTCCGATAAATTCGTAATATCATCTAGTTCAACCAGTGTGAATGTTCCTTTTAAGTTAAGCGTTGTGACGTATCCAGCATCAAATTCAGCATAACAAGCTATTGTCGCTTTTGGATTGGCTTGTATATCTTTGACAATATCAGTATTTTTATCTAAATAAAAATACAAGGTTACAAAACTGAATCGACTCATAATCGATTGCAAAATCAACGTTTTTGGAAATCCATTTTCGTTAATTGTTGAAATAGCATATGCGTGTGTACGTTCTAAAATAGTTTCTGCAGTTACCATAGTTTCCCCTCCATATGAATCATGATTTTAACATAGAAAAAAAGGGGAAAAAAGACCCTATATAAATTAAAAGATATTTTTAATTTATTGATGCTAGGATGAAATCAAGGATACGATTTAGTAAAATTATACCTAAGGAGAAAAGGACGTGTCTCACATGGCAAAGCAACGATTTACTGATGAATTCAAACAAACAATTGTTGACCTCTATCACGCAGGTAGCTCAGTTGAACAATTAGCAAACGAATATGGGATGGTACCACAAACTTTTTACAAATGGATTAATTTTTATACTCCAAATGACTATTCTGACGTTACGGAGGCTGGATTTCTTAAGTTGAAAAAAGAAATGGCTCAGCTTAAGGAAGACAATAACATCCTAAAAAAGGTCTTAATCATATTCGCAAAAAATAAATGATAAGACACTTTTTGAAACGATTCATCATTTATCAAGCGAGGTAAATGTTTCGAGAGCTTGCCAGTTATTTGAACTCCCCGCTCAAGCTATTATGGGCGACTCACCCGAATCGAATCGAGCAAAAGAAAATAAAGACTTGAGCGACAGAACTCTAAAAATATATTTAGATTCTAGGCGCTGATACGGTGCTTCCAAAATTCACAAGGAGCTTGTCAAACTAAAGATTAAGATCAGCTTAAAACGAGTTTGAAATTTAATGAGACAATTCTTTATTCAATCGATTATTATCAAAATATAGCAGTCTGGCCCTTCAAAAGCAGCCGAGCTTATTCAAGAACGTGACAATCTTCTCAAACGTAATTTTTCAACCACAGGTTTAAATCAAAAATGGGTAACAGATATCACTTATATTCACACGTAAAAGATGGTTGGTGCTATTTATCATCATTTCAAGATTTGCATTTTAAGAAATCATCGCTTGGTCATTTGGTAAATTAATGAAAACGGAATCATTTTTAGAAAACTTAGACAAAGTTATCCTGACGCAAAAAGTGACAAAAGACTTGATCCTTCATTCAGATATAGGCAGCCAATACACGAATGACCCTTATGGGGCACACTTGGGTGAATTGGAAATCCGTCATTCATTTAGTGGGGAAGGCTGTCCCTATGATAACGCAAGCATAGAATCATTTCACGCTACGCTGAAAAAAGAAGAAGTCTATCAAACATATTATCAAACTTTTGAGAAAGCCTCGACAAAATTATTTCAATATATAGAAGGCTTTTATAATCGCAAATGAATTCACGGTGACGCCACAAAAAATGAAGGAACGTGCTCAAAAAGTCGCTTAATTCTTTTACACTTACCATTTTTTTTTGCGAAAAAATCATGAGTATCATTCGCCATCGCTTCCCACAACGGTCATGCATTTGAGTTTGAGGGTTATGGGAAACGATGGTACACTCTCGAAGTGACATTTTTCAAAAAAGTCTCCCACAATGTGTCCAAGATATTGACTTAGATCCAAATTCACTAAAAGGTTCTCGGGGAGATAAAGCAAAAGAAAGTTTTACAAAAAATAGTGAGAAAATAGATAGTATTTCATCAAAGTAGTTAATTGATCTTCCCTAATGTAAATAAAATGAGAGTAAGAGAGCCTGAAATATAATTTTTTGAGTTACGTTCCAGGCTTTTTTCTTGCAAACGATACTATCGACACTCAAAAGTATCAATCGGATAAATTATAGCTGCATGAATCATGTCAGTAGACTATCAAAGGTTACAATCACAAATATCAATATAAAAGAAACTGACATATTTTACAGTATCAGTTTCTTTTAAAAGTGTCCATACCAAAAGCATTGATTTTAGGTTAAGGAAAGAGTGATATATTATAGAGCCTAATTAATTACCAAAGAAGACTGTAGTACTATTCCGCTAAAATCAGATAGTACAGAATTGTTTAGCTACCTAATCAAGAGATAAGGGCCAAGCAGGAGTTGAACCTGCAAAATCTCCCAAATGAGTTCATGACCCAAAAAATAAATTGACTTACAAAAATAGTATATATTATTTTCTTTTGAGTTGGAAATAATTAGCTTTTTAGTATTTATGATAAACTGTTTGCTTAATTAGCATACATACAATTAACATAGTTGTTGAATGTACGAACTTATATCACACAATTAATGAAAGAATTATAAAGCTTCATATATCTGAGGATCAAGTAAAGGATATTTATGAGTATTTAGATGCAAAAGGATTTATTGTAGCTTTGGACTATTACGAAGTATCATTCTAAAGTTAATAAAAAAGTATATAGTAAAATCTGACACAATATGATTGTGTCAGATTCTCTTAAATGTACCTATACCAAAAACATTCGTTATTGGGAATGGATATTTTACAAATAATTAGAGTTCCCGTCGAGGTGCTTATCTTCATTCTATAATATCAAAGAGTCTTCCCTTTTTAGTTACAATCATTTAAACTAATGATAGCAAACTGTATTTTACAAAAGGATGGCTATAGTTGTTTATTAATAGCACAACCAGTGTAGCAGGGGCGTGTCAGCTTCATTCAGCCAATCTGCAAGCGTATTAAATAGAATTTCTGTCTCTGTTAGTTCAGGACAAACCAATGTTGCAGGAAAGAGTGCAGCAATACAGAGTTTTTCAACCTTTCAATCCAGTCTAAAAGGGATCTCTAACAGTGTTGTACAAGCAGGGGACAACATTCATTCTGTCGCCAAAGAGTTTGAACAGATTGATCAAAAAATTGCTCAGTTACCGACTCTTTCTTTTGGAGGGTTGAGATAATGAAATTAACAGCACAACAACTCTTTGACGATAAAAAATATCGTTTCAATAATCAATTGGAGGAACTTCAAGAAGCATAACGAGAGAATAAAAAAGCGCAAGGATTCAATGATGATATAAAATTGTTTAAATTTTACTTAGCTGATGAGTTTAAGAAATTACCGATTTACACAAATTTATCATCAAAAGAAGATAAATACTATTTTGTGGATGCTGGAAATTAAGTGACAAATTTTTAAGTGATTATTTTCATCTAATTAATAATTACAAAAAGCATAAAATAGAGTATGGTAGTAACATTATGTAGCTGCAACGATATCACTTAAAAGTGTGGGTCTCAAAAACGTTGGAATCGATATTCCATTTACACATAATCCTTGACGCAACCAGTTTGAAAGGGATTTTTTTTTGAATATAGAAAATCTTTTAACATCAATAATCACCCTATCAATAAGTTTCTATTCTGGAGTATTAATCAGTAGAAAAACTTTAAAAAGTACGAATAAACACAATGTATTACAACGAACTGAATGGATTAGATGTCTAAAGACAGTTGCAACAGAATATAATGAGCATGAATTACCTGTCAGTAAAGCATTTATGTTACAAAGATGTCTCTCTCCATTTTCTCAGGAAGAATTAAATATGGAAACACCCGAAAAATATTGGAATAATTGTAGATATTTAATTGATAAGATGAAAGGTACTTAAAAAATTAAATGGATAGAATATAGAAATTCAAACGATAGTAAGACACAAACAAATATTTTTTATCAACAATATTTAGAATATGAAAAGCAGTACATATTTTATTGTAGAGGAGTTATAAATGGTACGACTACTGATAATGTGTTTACTCAAAAAAAAGCTAGCTTTAATTGCAAATGTTGAGTTGAAATTTAAATTTATGTGATTAAAAAGTAATCTTAAAAAACTAGATGAATTTTCTCTAGAGATAGAAAAATCAGTTATTTGGACTGCATGTTTAACTAAATTAAATGAACATTAACGAACAACTAACTTATTCATAAATGACAGTTATAATAGAAATATCGGCAAGTTATTCACTATAAGTTATAAAAAAGTCTTGCTTCAATTTTATAGGTGTAAACAATTAGTTTTTCATCATTATCTGTATTAACTTAAGTAGTCACAAAAACAATATTTTTTTGAACTGGAGGATATTATGGGACTAATTGTTCAACATGATGACATTATTGCACTATTAAAAAAATTAAATATTTATAATGGAGATGAGCTAATTATTTATGCTACTTTGAAAACTAGTAAGCCTTTTTACGTAAAGATGAATTATTTAAATCTGGATAAATATATTGTTCAAGGCGTATGGTTAGCTGTTAGTAAAGAAGATGTAAAATTTCTCACTGTTAGTCAACTAGGAAAATTACATAAAGAAGTCATTACAATTCCACATGAGGATATTAGTGATTTTAATGTTAAGAAGAATTTATTATTGTACACCATTTCAATTACTGATTGGCAGAAAAATGTTGTTCAATTTAAAGTTGCAAGTAAAGTTTTTGGTAATAAAAAACATCATGCTGATTTTATTGAGCTTATAAATCAAACTAAAGAATAAGGCTCTTGCAATGTGGTAGTGTAAATGAATAAATTTAGATTGGAGTTAACTATTATGACTTATGAAGTAATTTTAGATAAATTTAAAAATGTTGTTAATTTAATGATGAAACGTGAAAATGCACGACGTAATTTTGTGTATTTTAATCGTGTTGCTCGTATTGTATTTATTGTTTCTGTTTCTATATATAGCGTTTATCTTTACATGAGTGATCCTTCTTTTTCGTTTAATTACGGATTAGCTTGGTGGATAATAATTTTTCTTTTAGTTGTTGGTTGGATCGGTGAATTCTTTTTTGTTTCGTTCACAACTAAGACTTATCATGAATACCTTAAGATAAGAGATATATTTTCAGAGACCGTTTATCAGGAGTATAAGGTCTCTAGATTACATAAGGTTGCTCCATTTTTAGATGAGGAAGAATCGTTTAGAAATCCTGAATATTTGTATTTCTTTGAATGTGGTTTTGGTGAGTATGCGAAAGAAATTCAAGAGACTTATTTGGAGTCTGTCAGTATTTATTTGTTTGATGTTACTAATATTCACGAGTTATCTGATTTTTTAGATACAGATGAAATCCCTAAATATATTGGAGAAAAAGTTGCTAAGGATTTTAACACTTCTTTTGTAGATTGTTTACTGATAAATAGCGAAGAAAATCCAGCTAAATATTATATAGTTATTTATACTAAATAATATTTAGCTAGAAACTTATTATAATGCGATTTATGTAAATATACTTCTTTATATTTTACAACAAACAAGACATGATTGAAAATAGATAAAAAGACCTGGAATTTATAAATGTTTTATTTGTACCAAAAAACATTCGTTTTTGGCATAACTATTTTTTTCTTTTAAAATAAAAAATAACTCTATTGGATAAGATTCAAAATAGGTTATATTTTTTTACAGGTATTATGCATAAAAATACCAATTATTCTTTGTTATAAAAAGAAACCAGCTATTCGTTGACTAAAATAAGCAAATCTTAAAGGTCTATACCTTTAAGATTTGCTTATTTTTTTTTTTATTACTTATTATTTAACAATATTATTATATTATGTTTGACATTGCGTGTTAGACATATTATTTCTTAGAATGTTTAATACCAAGAAAAAAGCATATATAACTTAACTCTTATGTAATTATACTCATTAATAATGATAATTGCAATATACATTTTTATCATTTTTTAGGAATTATACTTAAAAAATTGATAAAATTAGTTTTTTACAAAAGTGCCGTCAAATAAGCCGTCAAAAGAAAGGAAGAGATAAATGTCTAGAAGAGGCGAAAATATTTATAAGAGGAAAGATAATCGTTGGGAAGGACGCTATAAGAAAGGACGTAAAAGTAATGGTCAATTAAAGTATGGTTATATTTATGGCAAAACGTATGGTGAAGTGAAAGAACGTTTATACGCATTCAAATTGAAATATCAAACCCTTATTCAACTTCAGGGAGAGTGCGCCATTACGTATGAAGAATGGGGAAGAATATGGTTGAAACAACAACAATTTACTATTAAACCTTCCACCCATAGTGCGTATTTGTACAAATTAACTCGCTATGTTTTTCCTATTATAGGAAAAACGGCTCTTAATCAAATAACGAAGCAAACGATCCAAACTGTTATTGATAAGTGGCAGGAACAACTTTTACAGCCAAGTACGATTCAAGTATTGTATCAGATCATGAAAAAATCGTTAAAAGATGCCCATGAGCAACAACAACTTCTTACGCTACCTTGTCAAAATATTCGTTTACCGAAGAAAAGGAAGCCTTCAGTAAAAGCATTATCCACTTTGGAACAACAACAATTAGAAAAGCAAGTTAAAGCATTGCCTTTACACAAAGGGCTTCCTGTTTTGTTGGCATTGAACGCAGGGCTACGAATAGGAGAAGTCTCTGCTTTACGCTGGGAAGATATTGATCTAAATAATCGAATGATTTATGTGAAAAAAACTTACCAACGATTACCAATTGTTGGGTCCAAAACAAAAACACAACTTATCTTAGATAGTTCAAAAACAGATCAATCAACACGCGTTGTACCCATGACATACACTCTTTATAAGTATCTAAAAAAATGGAAAAAGAAAGCACCAGGAGCCTTTGTTTGTTCAAATAAAACAATCCCTAGCGAACCTCGGTTATTGACCTACTATTTTCATAAAATTCGAAAAATATGTGGTATTCCCTCTACACATTTTCATCATTTACGCCATACATTCGCAACACGTTGTATTGAAGCAAATGGGGATATTGCATCTGTTAGTAAATTATTAGGTCATGCTTCAACGCGAACGACATTAGATGTATACACCGATTCTTTAGTAGAAAGTCGTCAACGAGTGATTCAACAAATGGAAGAGAAAAAAGAGGGAAAGAAATAAAAGAACGTACGTTTTATAATAAACAAACTTTCTATCTTCCATACACGCAAAAGAAAACGCTTTCTTTATTTGTGTAATTAATTAAGGATAATAAATTTTAAGATCTCTTTCTCTTTTAAATAAAAATTGACTTACTTTTTGCGCCGTCAATCATCGTCAAATATCTACTCAGACTATTGATCCACCAGGCATTCTAAGATATACCTTGGTATTAAACATTCTAAGAAAAATTAATGTAGATCATTGAGCATTAAATGAATCACCCCTCATAAAAAATCATACTAAAATAGTTGGAAGTGAAAAAGGAGAGTAGAAGTCATGTTAACTCTAGGGATTATTGATAATAAAAAGTCGAATGAGCAACTAAAACTACAATTTCAAGCGGAACCGTATTGCTTAACTAATATTAAGACAAAAAAACAACTTGCACAACTGAATGGCTTGATTGTATCGATGGATATGAAAGAAGACTTGAGTCAAGTGATTGAATGGATTATCGCCTGTCAAAAAGTTCCCACCGTATTTATTTGGGTGTTTTCAAAAGTTCTTTTAGATTATGAAGAAAACATTTTATTAGAATTAGGAGTAAATGATGTCATTATGACAGAAAAAAGGCAACCTGTATTGACTAAAGTGGTAAAAAATACATTTAAGCGATTAGAAGAACCATTTTTACTTGAGCCGGAGTCTCCACCGAAGCTATTGAACGAAAAAAATCAGTCAATTCAAGTTAACGGAAAAGAACAGGGATTAACACGAAAAGAATTTCAACTGATGCGTCTGTTATGTGAGAATCAAAATACAACTGTAACGTACGAACAATTAATGTATCAATTGTGGCCAGAGACAGAGAAGGTAGATATCCTTCGCTTAGCAAATATTGTATTTCATATTCGAAATAAATCAAAAGAAAGCGATGTGTTTACAATTAAAACGGTTCGATCGAAGGGATATATGTTAGCTATGAAATAGAGAAAAAACGAGGGTTGATGGACCGAGTAAACTTTTTTTACTTAAATAGCGTAAATGAATCAAATAGAATTCATTCATTTTGATCGAAGAGAACTACTTTTTTATAATTATCACTTAATTAGGGAGTAAATAATAACTTAGGAACTTATTTTTAGGAAACGAGAAGCTTTAGCAGTCAACAGGTAGGAGAGGAATAGGCACAGTAACGAGAAAAAAACTATTTTTGGCAGGAGAGAAATAATGACGCACGTAAAAAAATGGAAAAGGGTATTAGTTGGTAGTATATTTCTAAGTGCATTTTTTATGCGAGTTATCCCATCCTTTGCAGAAGAAGATCCAATTGGATTTACTGTGGAAGCACAACAATCGGTAACTCAACTAGATAAAGAAAAAGATTACTTTTATATAAAAACTACTCCTGGAGTGGAACAACAGGTGAAAGTTACTGTAACAGGCACTTCAGAGGAACCTGTGAAAGTCAAAGTGAGTACGGTAAATGGCTCAACTTCTGAAGCAGGAACGATTGATTATTCGCCAGGAGTGAAAAGCGATTCTTCGTTAAAGGACTCTATTGAAGAAATTACTACGATTGATTCACCAGAATTTGAACTAAAAAAAGGAGAAGTCAAAACGGTCTCAATCACCATAAAACCACCAATTGATTCCTATGAAGGGATTAAGTTAGGAACAATCTATTTTGAACGAGAACAGACAGAGGAACAAAAAAAACAAGCAATCAAATCTTCGTATTCCTATCGAATTGGGTTATTGCTATCAGAATCAGATGAAGAATACTCAAATAGTAAACAGTTAAATTTGATCGAGGTAAAGCCAGAATTAAAACGAGCAAAAAAAACAATTCAAGTGACCTTACAAAATCCGGAACCCAAAATGATCGCTGATTTTTCTTTAACTGCATCCGTTGTTGAAGAAAAAAGTGGAAAAGTGGTCAAAAAACAACAATTAAAAGAAGGAGCAATGGCCCCTTCAAGCCAGTTTTCTTACGCAATTGATTGGGGGCTGGATCCAATACCAGCCGGAAATTATCTAGTAAAAATTGATGCAGAAAGTCGGTATGATCAATGGCACTTAGAAAAGAAATTTACCATTTCAGCTGAGCAGGCAAAAAAGATGAATGACGAAACGTTATATAAATTAACGTTACCTGAGTGGGCCTATTGGGGAACGGGGATAGTAGCTGTCTTACTAGTCGTTGATGGAAGTTATGTATTTTTACGAAATAGAAAATGGAAGAAAGAACTGATCCGTCAAACTAAGAGGAAAAAAGAAAAGAAGGGAAGGAAAGGAACAGAGAGAAAAAGGAAGGAGGAGTGAAGAATGAGTAAAAAAAAATGGTTTATTGTAGGGATAATTAGTAGCTTGTTTCTGTTCTTCCCTATGCAAAGCTTTGCGGAGTCAAACGAAAAAAATGGAACAGATGTAGGGATTCAATTTGAAGGAGAACAAGGAACGAGTGGCACTACTTCTTCAGAAAAAAAGACAGAACCAAGTGTGCCAGAGAATCCGATAAGTAAACCTACAGGGCGCTTACCTATGACCGGGGAATTGATGCAGCCAATCATACTTTTACTGTTAGGCTGGTTAGCTGTGGCACTCATTACGGTCTTTTTATTCGGGAAGAAAAAAGAGAGAGAAGAACAGGAGGAGAGTCAATGAGTGTGTATGTTTGGATTGCCGGAATGGGAATTCTTGGTTTGATTGGACTAATTCTGTTTCTTTCTACGGTGTTCAACGATCGAAAGGTTAGGAAAAAATTAGGCTATTCGATCTGGTCCCTCTTACCTAATTGGTTATTTTTTATACTTGCTGGAGTAGCTATGAGTATGATGGTGTACTTCTTTTTGAATGTGAAAGAACAGTTGATTCAGTTCGGTAGTTAATTCAGTGGATAGTAGATAGATTGTTACAGTCACTTTCTCTAGGTTGAAACGATACAGTGACTACCATAAAAAGGAATATCAGGAGGAAAATAATGAATAAAAAAGTTATCGCAAGCTTAGCAACAACTGCAGCATTAGGGGCAATGATGGTCGCAACAACGGACGCTCATGCCGATGAAATGACAACAAACGGCTCTATTTCGTTTTTTGAGGACAGTAAACCAGGAACTGGTCCGTTTGAAGGAAATCTAAAATTGGCTTATGTCCCAGAAGCGTTTGATTTTGGAAACAATGATATCAAAGGGGTATCCGGCTCGAAAACCTATACACAAGTAATTGATAAAACTAAAAAACAATATGTCGCAGTATCGGATGATCGTTCAACGAAAACAAAAGGGTGGACATTGAATGCGAAAGTAGACGATTTCGTCTCAACAGTCAAAGATGAACAAGGGAAAGAAACAACAACAACTTTAACAAGTGCGGAATTAGCCTTTAATGTCGGAGAAAATCAAAAATACAATATCGATGTCAAAGCAAGTGATGCGAATACACCTGCCGTACCAACACCAGCAATTACAACAGAAGGTGCACTAACTGCGTTACCAACAACGGATGCGGCTTATTATACGAACTCACCTGCAACCAATGCAAAAATTACGTTAGTAGCAGCCGGAGCAGAAGCAAAAATATTGAACTATACGTCTCCATCACAAGCACCTGCAGAAGGGACATTAGGTGTTGCCCGTGAGGTTTCAGGAGTAACACTGAATGTGAAAGACCATAGCAATGTAAAAGACAAGAAATTTACAAGTACAGTTCACTGGGTATTGAGTGAAGATCCAACTGTATAAAAGAAACTAAAGTAAACGTGTAAATAAGTGTATCGTTCCAATTGGAGAAAGTTACTGTAACAATCTATCTACCGAGAACAGCTACAATAAGAATAAGTAAAAGCAATCAAAGAAAAAGAATGAAAATAGTTAGAGATATGGACCGAAAACTATGAAAAATTTGAGTAAATAGAAATAGTAACTATCCAAAATATAAGAAAAGAAAGAAGTATATATCTATTTATTTAGGAAGGGGATAGGTGAATTGCAGATAGAGGGAAGTAAGAGAAGAGGTACGAAAGATGACAAAGTCAAATAAAAAAGTACTGAAGTATTTAGTAGGAATCGGAGCAGTGAGTTGTTTCGGGCTGTTCTTATTTAATTATTTTGACAAAGAAGACGTCCTAAGAGCACATCCGACACAAGAAATTACGATTGATGCAGGAACGAAACAAGCCGCCAAAATCCCTAAAGACACGACAAGTGGAATATCCGAACAAAATTTAAAGAATGATGACATACTTAAAGACTATGACAGTTATCTTCAAACTAATATGTATACTGCATCTTTGAATTTAAAAAATAGAATCGGATATTCAGGTACCGTAGCAAATGATATGACAAAAGATTTATATGTAACAAATGATAATAATTTTGTTGGATTAATTGGATCTACTAATTATAACCAGCCAAATTGGGTGAGTAATCCGATTGCCGAAACAAGTTTGGTTTTATTTGATTCAGAAGGAAAAATACTTAAAAATATAAAAACAGGATTTGGCGACACAGCACGATTATATAAAAACAAAGCTACAGATACTTATTTTATGATATCAGCTACAAATTATAAAAAATTTGATTCAAATTTGAATGTAGTAGAAAGTAGTACATATAAAACTCCTAATAACGGCTTAACATATAATCGATCAGGTACTGATGCGGAAGGTAATGTTTACTCGGTGCCGTATGAACTATTTCGAAATGAAAATACAACCGATAATTTAATTGCGAAATCTATGATTGTTTATAAGGTAAGTGAGGAGTCTAGTGGTACTTTAGGTGAAAATGATGTGGAGGTATCTTTACAATCATTATCTCAGTATGTTGGAGGCTATGCTAAAGTAACAGGTACTACGGTTCCTTTGCAGGCTTATGAAGGTTTAGATACAAACGGATTTACTAAGTTCTCTAATGGGACATATGGTGGAATATATTTACTATCTGATACACGTGGATGGACCCTGAGTAAATATTTTGTTCTATGGGATAGTAAAGGTGATATTATAGCTTACTATGATTTAAAAGGTAATGGAGTTAGGCAATTACTTTCAGAATTCGATGGAATTAATTTTTACTTTAGAGAATACTCTCACTGGAATTTAATGAAGTATTCTACACAAGATAATTCATTAAGTGTCATTTCTTCACTTGGATCAGAAATGAACTACGATTTTGTTGATGAAAATAAAGTTTCAATTTATGGAAATTCACAACTGACAGGAATTTTTAAAAAGTACGATCAAGGGTCTAATGACAAAAAATTCATTATTTCTGAAGGAGATATAAATAATATTTTTCAACCTGAAAAAAAACTTATTTTGGGTATAAAATCAACATATGATGATTTTGAAGTTCAAGAATTTAATGACAAAAACGTTATGAATGCGACGGTTATGAATGAGATACCTTTTGGTATTAATTTATTAAAAGGTTACCAAGAGGGAGCTTACGTGAGATATGGATATCTTGGAATGAGCTCCAATCGATCAGGTATAGAGGCTCCTAAGGATGGATGGCCAGTTAAAGAAACTTCTGACAGAACCTCGGTTTACTATGGAACAATGGATGCAGAGCCTGATTATGCACCTGCAATCAAACAAGGAAAT
The DNA here is from genome assembly GCF_050499005.1 of Enterococcus sp. AZ101. Classification (NCBI taxonomy): domain Bacteria; kingdom Bacillati; phylum Bacillota; class Bacilli; order Lactobacillales; family Enterococcaceae; genus Enterococcus; species Enterococcus sp. AZ101. Next base: position 571,577 of record NZ_JBMHEZ010000001.1, read on the forward strand.
GGAAAAGGAGTCATAATAAATAAAGAAGAGGAAGCCTATACCTCTAGTGACAAAAATAGTAATAATTGGACGCCTCTTGAGAACACCTTAATTACAGGGGATTTAAATGGAACTACCAGCGATCCAAATTCAGTAAAAGCGTATGATTATTATGATATAGACAAAGCTTTTACCCCAATTACTACGGACGATTTCCAAAAAAAAATAAATAGAAATCCAAACAGTTTAACTAATGAGATCGATTGGAAGGCATTGGGATTTGATTTAAATACGCTAGGGCCTCAAAAGGTCACCTACTTTATTTCAGATTCACAAAAACAAATAACAAGCACATCTAAAAACGTAAATGTTGTTGATCATAAGACAGAGTACGATGAAGACACCGCAAAAGTCGCACTACGAGCAGAGAACTTTACGATCAAGCTAACAGATTTACAGGCCTTACAAAAAAGTGGTGGATTAACACAAGAATTGTTGACTGGAGAGAAAACTAGTACGTATGGAAATGTCTTAGCCTGGGATTTAGATAAAGGGGACACGTATAATACAGAGGTAAAAGTTGATCCTGATCAATTGGCTGCTATCAATGCCGCCAAAGCATTTGGTAAATTTCCATTAAAATATACCCTAACTAAAAACAATAAAACAATTACCAAAAACACGTACGTATATGTTATGGGAGCGAATAGCCAACAAGTAGGGGAAAATGGCACAACGATTTTTAATACGGATCCTATTGAACTTCCATGGGATATAACGTCGACATTAACTACGGATGCCCTTGGAACTAAAGTAATGACAGACGGCAAGGTGGTTGCCTATGATTTTGAGACAGGCGAGGATATTACAAAAACAACTGTCAATAAAGTAGCGACAGTCAGTCCTATAGAAACAGATCTTACAGCACTAAAAGCGCTCAAACCAAAAAATACCACAGATAAACCGAAACAAACGGTTCATTATGCGATTAAACGTGGTACAACTGAGGAATCGGCAACCACAACCGTAGGGACAGAAGTCACCGTGTACTATCGATTTGCGACAGTTACCATCAATTTCAAGGATGAGGATGGAAATACGTTATACGATAAGAATAATCAGGCGTTAACCTATAAGAAGGGTGACAAAGAAATAACGATTGCGCAAATCACATTGACGAATCAGATTGTTGGGGAAACTATTAATTTTACGACGTTAGACGATATTACTGAACCAAAAACAGCCGCCGGGAATGGAACGGGGTATGACTTTGTCGATTATTTTAAAGCGGATAATACAACAAAAGTAACAACGCCAACGGCTGTTCCTGTTCAGTGGAAGGAGGCTTCTGCAACAACAGATCCCAATGAATATACATTAAAATATAAAGGCCTCCTACGTTTCTTATCCATCCCTGAAACGATGACGTTTGATTCAAAAGTTATTCGTGCATTTGATCAAGAATCCTCTGCTTCTAAAGATAATTCGCCGTTAACGGTTGGAGATAACCGAAAAACAACGGGTAAAGGAGAGGTTAAAGGAAAGTGGAAAGTCAATGTGACATTAGTGGATGATTTTAAACTACAAGAAGAAGGATCTACTGAGAAACTTCTTAATATTTTATATTATGGAAATACACTGATAACGAAAACAGAAGGAACAACGATTAAAACAAATAGTACCGCAACAACTAAAACGGACATCCCATTGAATAATACGAGTAGTTTTAAACTGAAAATTCCTGCTGGACAAGCGAAAAAAGGAACGTATCAGGCAACCATTAAGTGGGATTTATTGAATGCGCCGTAGTTATGGAAAAAATAGAAACGGAATGTGCGTTAATCTAAACGATTAACGTTTCACATAAAAAAATAGGAAAGTAGGAATTTGGAAATGAAAAAAACAGTAGCAGCCTTAGCTTTATTGGCAATTGGTGGAACAACAATCTTTGGAGGGCAAGCAGCGCATGCCGTTGAGGCAACAGTAAATGAAGATGTAACGACAGAAGGAGATGTTAAATTTACACCGAACACCGATGGTACAGGTGGGTTAATTAAACCAGGAACAGTAGACGATACAATTAAAGTAGCAGATGGCGCCGCATCAAAAGGCGCTTTGCGTATAACCAATGTACCTAGTTTCCGTTTTGGTACAGTAAGTGTATCTGCACAAGCGACAAGTTATCCGTCTTTATTGACAACTTATCAAACAACGTCAACGGATAAAGATGGTATAGTTACAGAAGGTACAAAAAAAGTGAAAATCCCGCAATTTGTTCAAGTAGCCGATGAACGTGGTGAAGCAGAGGGTGTCTTTAAAGTAACTGCAAAAGCTACGAAATTTACTGAACAAGATGTAGCGGAAGGAAAAATAGCGGATGTTTTAGAGAATACTCGTATTCAATTTTACGGTCAGACATTAAGAAATAATGTCCTTGATAAAGATGCAGTAAATAAAGTAGATGCTGATGCTACCGAAATTTTGGCTGGAATGAATGTAGATCCTGCGGCGGAAGCAGGTAAGCCAATCGGTGAGCTGAATGACACAACTGCATTACCTATTTTATCAACGAAAGTTGCCGGTGGGGCAAATGGATCTATTTCTTCGATAGTATTCGATGGATCCTATACCACAGATAAAGAATACGATAAATTAACAGATGGAAAAGGGAATCCACTAACTACAAATGATCAAGTTAAATTGTCGGTTCCAGCCGGTGAATCACCTAAAAGTAACGTGACGTATAAATCTACTATTACTTGGAATTTAACAAACGTACTATAAAATAATCAAAGTGGGAATGGACAGCTAGCCATTTCCACTTTTTACTAAGTGACAAGGAGAGACGTATATGAAAAAAAGAGAACAGCGAGTATTATTCGGACTCGTGTACATACTCATAAGCAGCATCTTTTTTCTTTTTCCAATGATCGGAAAAGCAGAGGTAGGAGATATTTCAGTAAAAGCGATCTTACCTGAAAATCAACATAATCCGGATGTAACCTATTATGATCTTCGTGTGACACCAGGCCAAACACAAGAAGTAAAATTAGAGATTAATAATGCGGGAGACAAGGAAGAAAACGTAACAATTGCGTTAACAGATGCCCGAACAAGTAGGATTGGAGATATTGATTACTCTGTTGTAGAAAACTATAAGAAAGATAGCAGTTTAAGCACAGGATTAACAGATATCGCTAAAGTAGAATCAACTGCGACTGTTCCAGCCAAAGGATCGATTACAGTTCCCATTCAAATAAAGGTCCCACAAGAGCCGTTTGACGGAATGATTTTAGGAGGAGTTACGGTAACACAACCAGAAGGTCAAACAAGCAAGAGCTCAAAAAGCAAAGGGATGCAGATTGAGAATAGAGTTTCTATAACAGTTGGAATGAAGCTGACGGAGTCAGATACACCGGTAGAAGCAGCGTTGGATTTTGTAGGGGCAAAGGCGGGCCAAGAAGCTGGACGTAACCAAGTGGAAGTAACTCTTCAAAATCATGAACCTACAGTTTTAGAAAAAATTGATTATGAAGCGAAGCTATACAAAAAAGGAGAAAACGAAGTTTTACATGAGCGGAAAGTCAGTGGTTATCGATTTGCGCCGAATTCTAGTTTTACGTTTCCGATTAGTTGGGAAGGGGAGCGATTTGAGCGAGGAACTTATCGAGTGAAATTAACAGCTGTATCCCAAGAAACCGGACAAAAATGGCAGTGGGATGAAGAGTTTGAAATAACTGCTGAGGAAGCAAAGAAATTGAACGATAAAGCAGTAGATTTAGAAGAAAAACCAATGTGGTATTATTATCTACTGATTGGTATAGGAGTTCTTGTAGTTATTGTAGTTATTCTGCTTATTTTACGTAATAGAAAAAAGAAAAAAGAGGAAGAAGAAAAGCGAGCGAGAGCGAAAGCAAAAAAGAAAAAAGCACAACAAAAAAGAAAACAAGAGCGAAAAAAATAGGACTAGCTATAAAAAAAGCAGATAGTACTAGTGGAAACAATAAATGGATAATTGTTTCTGCTAATATTCATGAAAGAGTTCCCTTTGGTTTTAGCAGAACTAGATCGTTGTATAGAGAAAACTAGTATTTTTAAGTATTGTTCCAAACAACTAATTCAACAGGTCAAAGGATATATAGTATTAGTAGACTATTTTGAGAATCTTTTAGAGAATTTAAATAACAAAAATAAGGACAACTTTAATACATGAAAAGTTGATACAAAAAGAGAACTTAGAGAGGTTCAAGTTACTATCGATTGAATATAGAAAACATACCAGGTGTGCTAACAAGGAGTCAATATATTGTTTCGTATTTTGAGTAGGAACTACCTTGTACTTGAATAAGAATAAAAGATAAAAATAATGAGTGAAAAATAGGATAGAAAGTGGGAAGGAAAATGAGAAGAACGATAGGAGTAATTGTGAGTGTTATAGGGCTGAGTGTACTACTTTCGGGGTGTGGAAAAAGCGCGAAGGACCAATTTGTTCAAGCATATAAAGAACAAATAACACAAAAAGAAGGGACATGGACATTTGAGGGAGGGATCAAAGAGATTGAATTTGGCTCATCATCAGATACAGCAGTAAATCCAACCATAGGGATGTTACAAACACAATTAAAAGACATATCTATAAAAGGAACGTATCAAATCGTCAAAAAAGAAGACTATATGTTTGATGTTTCTATGAAGGCGAAAGCGCTAGGGATGGAGATTCCGGTTGAAATGATTGGTTCCTTAGGAAAACAACCTAAAGTTTATTTAGGTACAGATATGCTTGAGTACTTGACACAAGTATTGGCAACAATTTCAGGAGGGGCGACAGTAACGGAAGGCTTTGATACAGAAGAATACAAAGGGAAATATGTTGATTTAACAGCATTGGGAGAAGAAATAGATAAAGAAGAGCAAGACAAGGTGAGGAAAGAATACAAAGTAATGGAAAAAGAACAAATGAAAAACCGAGAGAAAGTATCGGATTATCTAAATGAATTGGATCAAAAAACGTTTACCCAAAAAGATGGAGCGGTTAGCCATACCTTTACGAAAAAAGAACTAGAGAAACTTATCAGCATTTTTATAAACGAAGCAGAGGAAAAGAAAACGATGAAAGAGATGTTGAAGCAGTATCAGGATTTATCCGTGAAGGTATTGATTGATACAAAGAAAAAGAAAACAAGCAGTGTGTGGACAATCAAACAGGCAGAAGAAGAGGCGGAATCAAGTATCCAGTCAATGGTGGTAGAATCGTCCGTCACGTATAGTGAGAAGAAGCCAACAATCGACTTACCTAAAAAAGAAGCTATTTTATCAGAAGAAAAGGTGAAGGAGTTACTTGCGCGATTAGAAGGAGAGTCCGAAACAACAACTGGAATGTTAACAGAGACAGAGTTTAATGAACTGAAAAAAACGTTAGAAGGAGTGAAAGGTTCATTAGATAAAGAAACGAAAGAAGAATTGCTTACCTCCTATAAAGAAATGTTAACAGAAGAACAGTTGAAAGAGGTAAAAGAACTACTTCAAGATGTTGGAGAACCCAATTTATAGAAGTAGTGTACGAGCCAATGAAACAAACATTGTTTGAACTATATAGTAGGAGGAGTAGTATAATGAAAAAAATTTTTAGTCTTTATGTTTTAGTAGTGGTTTTATTGACTGGTTGTGGAGCTAGTGAAAGTAAATTAGAAACGGTTACCTACGGAATGGATTCAACAAATGGTGTAACCTTGAACATGGAAATTAAATATGACAAAGATAAACATGTTCAAGAAACTATTACGAAGAATACGTATAACTATAAAGAAATGGGCATGAACAAAGAGCAAGTAAAAGAATATATTGAAAAAGCTTCAACCATGTATAAGGATATGTCTGGAGTAACAGATACAATTGAATACGGAAATGAGGAAGCAAAAGAAACACTGAAAATAATAGTAAAAGATGTGTCAAAAGAATCACTGCCAGTATTGTATTCAATTAATGCGAATGATGATGGAACAGTTTCGTTAGATACGTTGACCAAAAATTTTGAAGCATCTGGATTCAAAAAAATAAATAATAAAGAATAAGTTATGAGTGCGCAATGCCAATGATTTTTTGCACTTATATGGAACACAAAAAGCCGAACTAGTTCCTCAAGTGAATAATGAATATAGCTTGAAACTAGATAAAAAACGAAATATATGGTGTACATCCTGTAGAAACCAAAAGCCCTGAGAATGATTCAGAAAAATAAGAAACTAGTGAGAGTTCCTATTTAAGTAGTTTTAATCATCGTCTGGTTGGTTCGAACCTTTGTTACAGAGATGTAACTTGATTGACACTTTTTTTAATTATGAAATGCGGAGGTAGTTACTTTGAACGAAGAGATGGAGCTAATTGAAGAAATAAAGAAGAAAAAAAGTGTTTATAGAAAAAAGTTAGTTGATGCGTCCTATTTTTTATTGATAGGAGGAATGATTTTCATTTATGCAATTTATAATGTACGTGAACTGTTGAGTGAAAATTATTTTGGTATTTACTATTATAATGTTCCTAGAATATTAAGTTGGTTTTTCGACACCTTTGGTCCTATATGGACTACAGTTATGATGTTTCTGTTATCATTTATATTCTTAGGTTATTTTCTCTATAGATTTAGTCAATATAAGAAAAATATGAAAGAGTTGAAAAGAATAAATGAGAACTAAGCATTTTTCATTCCTAAAGATGTAATCGCGTCTGGTGAATGAATGTTTGTATCAATTGATGCAACAAAAGCTAAATAACTTAGAAAATAGATAGAGCAGGAGGATGTTTAGTTTGTATAAAAAATTATCGAATTTCTATATGGCTGTTGCTATTATTGGCATTATTACAGCCGTTCCAATTATAGGTAGTTTTTTCGACTTATTTAGGATCCTAACGATGGTGTTGTTAGGATTTTCGATTTATTTATTAGTGAAACAACCAAAAGAAATAAAGAGAACGGCCAATGTTCTGATGATTATTTCTTGTGTTTTAGTTTTGAAATGTGTGATTTCCAAATTCTCAAATTTTACAGCAGTTCTTGGAGATAAAGTGAGGGATACCATTAGCTGTTTAGACAGAACAGTTTTAATTCACAAAGAAACCCTATGTATCGGTTGATACATAGGGTACTTGGGGGAATCGAGATTATGTGAACTTCTTCTTTATATAACAGATACAAATAAGCTTGGCTATTCGTTGATAATATTTCAAACTTATTTTGCTATTTATTTGCTTCCTAAATTAATTTGGAAAGAGTTTTTTTGTGACACGTAAAAAGACTATTTGGATAGGTATAATTTTTAGAACTTTATGGTTTTTAAGTGCAGGCTTTACTATGATTTTTTACTTAGCTGATAAATTACCTGATAGTTTTCAAGTTCCGAAGTTTATCGGTTGGTTATATGAATTTATAGGAGTTCTGCCTGCTTCAATTGTTCAATTAGTATTATGTTTCTTTATCATTTTTTTTTTCGTTACCAAGAAAAATGAAAAAAATTGAATGACAAACAATTTTATTAGATTTGAATAAGGCCATATTATGTTAAATTGCAAAAAAGTTATTTATTTTAGACGACTTTAAAAACTTTGCAATGGAATCTAATTACCTTATTATACATATAATATCTTAAGGAGAGTGATTATGTTGTCACAACATATTGGTAATAAAGGAGAAAAATTTAATTTATCTCAAGCTAGTTCTTCTGTTAATAGAGAAGCAGATATCGACAGAATCAAAAAATATGATGAATTCGGTATAAATGACGTTTCTAAATTTACTTTTCCAATGTTTATAATCTTCCTTATAGGCATAAGACTTATGGTTGAAAACCATTATATATTTGGAATAATAATAACAATTTTGCCAATTATATTATTTTTATTTAGACGGTTTACGTACATTAGCCCAACTGATTCATATAAAAATGGTTTGATTACACCAGCTATAATTACTGCTATTGAATCTGATAAGGTAGAAATACTATATTTAGCTCCTATGAATAATGGTGATGATGATAATTTGATTTTTGGTTGTAAAAAAGTGAAAATTAATAAAATATCAGGATCATTTTTATCAATAGGAGAAAAAGTTCCTTGTGTTAGTCTATTCAATCCTTTCTTTGGTCCTATTAAAAATTGTTGGAGCGATTTTGATAGTAGACCATTAGTTTGGGGTTATGAAAGTCGTCATATTATTGATTTTGCCTTATTAGCTTTAGACAATGATAGAAAATTTAGAGTTAGCTATTGGGAAATATTAGATAATATAAAAATAGTAATGGAAAAAAAAGAATACAATAAGATTATATTTTTTGATGAAAATTATAATGTTGTGATTGGAGATAATAATAAGGAAATAGTAATTGAGGAATCAACTACTTTGATAGGAAGAATAATTGACTTAAATTTACAAAAAGAATACAGCCTAAAATTAGGAAGTGATAAGAAGAATGACAAACAGCTAAAAAAAATCAGAAAACAATTTGACATTAAAGAAACAGAATCTATAATTTTAACGATTACAGATTCAACTTTAGCAGGCCACTATGGACTTGCTATTACTGATTCCTATATTTACTCAAAAGATATAATGGAGAAACCTATTTCCACAAAAAGAAATAATATTTCAATAAATTATCCCTTTTCAATAAAAAAAAATAGTATTAGATTAGATGAGGAAGTCATTCATACATTACCTAACTCTTTAGATGATATAGAGGCAATAAAAACTTTAATAGAAGAAGTTCTGAAAAAAGGGCTTATTTAAATTTTTTTTATTTATGATTAACTCACTGCTATATAATTAGAATCATAAACTATAGATTAGAATAATGCGATTTATTAAAATATACTTCTTTATATTTTACAACAAACAAGACATGATTGAAAATAGATAAAAATACATGGAATTTATAGATGTTTTATTTGTACCAAAAACATTCGTTTTTGAGAATGCTATAAACATATTTTTTTACATTTGAATTTTGAAGTATCGGGCTATTTCGTATCATTAAAAAAACTCATTTAGAACTTCGGTAAGATCATAAATTATATAAAATACATATGAAAAAAATTCAGGATCATCTTTTTTCATATTCCGTATAGTTATGCTCTATTATCGATAACGTACGCTGAAGTTTGTGACGATACTCTGGCTCTTTTGAATCAATTAACTCAACATCTTGCAGAATTATTCCTATCTTATTGCCTATATTTCTTTGATTTTTTCTAATATTACTCATATAAATACCTGTTTTTATCAATAACTGAAGGTGGGGAAATTCTATGTATCTAACAAAAAAAACTGTTTTTTTTTTTGACTTTTTTATTTAAGGAGGGGGCTTCTGATCTAAAAAGAATTATTGAAAATCTTAATATCGACGAAGTTAATGCTGAAATTCAAAAGGAACTTTCAATTTTTTAGATATTGAGTAAGACAGTTATTCTAATCTTAAATTAATTGGTTTTCAAATAGTATTCCTAAAAAGGATCAATAAAAAACGCAAGCATTACAAATTTAAAAAATATGATATACTTAAGGTGTAAATGAAGATCAAGTATAACACTAAATCCCTAGAGAAGTCGGATTCTCCAGGGTTTTTTCGTGGGCTAATGTCGTCGTAGTGCGGTTTTACTTCTTGTTTTTGGTATTTAGCCAATACTTAAAAGTATTGATAGTGTTACGCCAATATGCCAAAATAGAGAGTATGAACTAGTATAAATAGGGAAATAATCAATCGAAAATTGATTGGAAAAAGTTTTGACTGGAGGAAGCCTAGAGTGGAAAACAAAGAATCACTATTTGAGGTCAGTAGCTTCACTTATCAGGATCAGGGCGGTAATTTAGCTGGTGTCAGATTACTAAAACAAGAAGAACATCTGTCAACAGAGCAAATGCAACTGCTCGCAAACAAATTGGGCTATGCTGAAACGGCGTTTGTTCAACCTATAGCTTCGAATGAGTTTAAGGTACGCTATTTTACACCACGAACTGAAGTGCCCTTATGTGGACACGCAACCATTGCAGCATTTTGTCTGTTGAAGAAATTAGAAAAATTGACTACGGGAGAATATTCGATCCACACGCAAGCTGGGAAATTAACGATTTTACTATTGGAAGATGGTACCGTTTTTATGGAACAAGCTTTGCCGGTTTTTTATACAGAAAAACTAGATTATGCTGCCGTTGCTCGTTCTTTGGGAATAGATGTTACTGATTTTTCAGAAGAGATGCCATTAAAAGTCGTATCAACAGGATTAAAGGATTTAATGATTCCAGTCAAAGATACAACTATTTTGCAAGCCATTAAGCCCAATACAAGGGAAATAGAAGCAATCTCAAAAAAATTAGCTATTATTGGCTATCATGTTTTTGTTCCAGCAAAGACCACAATTCATTGTCGCAACTTTGCCCCTTTTGTTGGTATTGAAGAAGAATATGCGACAGGAACGTCTAACGGGGCCCTAGCTTGCTACCTATTTCAAACAACTCAAAGAATAGGTGACGCATCTTACATCTTTAAGCAAGGACGACTAAGTTCAGACCAGACTGGGCAGATCATCGTTGAAATTAGTGCCGACAATAAAAAAATTAAACAAGTTTTGGTTGGGGGAAAAGCTGTTATTAGTCAAAATTTATCAGAAGTGGATCAGTTCTGATCTGAAACAGAAGAATGTATAAAAGGTTTAAAATGAATAGTAGATAGTATAAATAGCAGAAATTTTTCAATCAAGCAGTTTCTAAAAGGGGAATTGAAACATGGAGGTAACAGCTTTGAATAGTAAGAGAATCTTTGGTCTATTTTGGGGAATAGTAGCTTTGCTAATCTCATTTGGTATTTTACGTATATTAACTAAAGTCAGTGACAATGACTTTGCAGGAAAAGGAACAGCTATCTATGCAATAGTAGCCATTTTATATATGATAATAACGATCGGCTTGGCAAAATATTATTCGAAAAAATTTGCTTACTTTCTAATCCTATTGCTTTTTCTTAGTGTTCTCTCTCCTTTACTGCTTATTTTTACGCTCAATAATTATTAATTGTTACTATAAAGTATTACGATGAAACGGGAGGGGAAAGAATGAGTAAGGATAATGGTAGTTCTATCTCAATAGGGCTTTGTTTGGGCGTCACATTTGGTTTGATTTTTGATAATTTAACGTTAGGAATTGCAATAGGTGTAGCAATCGGAGCTGCAGGGATTTTTGATAGTAAGAAGAGGAAGAATAAGGAAGGCGAAAAGAAATGGAGTGAGAAAGACTGAATAAAATTATTGCAGTTGATCAGGTATCCTTTCAACTTGAGAAGCAAAATATACTAGAGGATATTACATTATCATTTGAAAAAGGGAGCAGAACAACCATTACTGGACCTTCGGGCAGTGGGAAAAGTAGCTTACTCAAAATACTAGCATTGTTGATAACACCGACAAATGGTCAGGTGCTTTTTCATGAACAGGATATCATCAACCTGCAACCTGAAAGCTATCGTATGCAGGTATCCTACTGTTTTCAGCAACCAACTTTATTTGGCGAAACGGTAAGGGATAATTTTGTATTTCCTTATGAGGTTCGCAAACAAGTATTTCAGGAAAGCCATGTGTTGACTCTTTTGGAACAAGTTGAATTACCAAAGTCATATTTGGATAAGAAAATCACTGAATTATCTGGTGGTGAAAAACAACGAGTGGCATTGATCCGTAATGTGATATTTCTACCCGAAGTTTTACTTCTAGATGAAGTAACGGCAGGCTTAGATGAAAAAAGTAAGCGAATTGTCAATCAGTGGTTATTGCGATTGAATCAAGAACAGAATATTACGTTGATTCGTGTGACTCATGATACAGAAGAAATAACGCAATCGACTGTTGTGAAGAAAATCGTAGCAGGTAGATTGGAGGAAGGGCAATGAATTTAGCAGTGAACGATCTTTCCTTATTATTTGCAGCGATGTTGGTGTTTGTCGCTTTATTGATCAGTTATAAAGAAAAATTAGGGTTTACTAAGGATATTATCATTAGCGTTTTTCGAGCGATCATTCAATTGATCTTAGTCGGTTATTTACTTAAATATGTCTTTCAAGTCAATAGCAAACTATTAACGATTGTAATGGCTGGCGTCATTATCATCAATGCGGCACTCAATGCTAGTAAGCGGAGTAATCATTTGAAAAACGGTTTTTTGATTTCTTTGTTGGCGATCGCTTGCAGTACAGGGGTAACAATTGGTGTTTTAGTTCTTTCAGGAGCGATTCAATTTACACCCTCTCAAATTATTCCTATCAGTGGTATGATCGCAAGTAACGCGATGATCGCTATCGGCTTATGCTATCGTAATATGGATAGTTTATTTCATGATCAACGTCAGGCCGTTCTTGAAAAATTAGCTTTAGGTGCAGATATCAAACTAGCTTCACGCGACATCGTGCGTGCGAGTATTCGAACGGGTATGGCCCCAACGATTGATTCTGCTAAGACGGTTGGAATCGTCAGCTTGCCTGGGATGATGTCAGGCTTGATCTTTGCCGGTGTTGATCCAGTTCATGCCATCAAATATCAAATTATGGTTACGTTCATGTTGCTGTCTGCAACGAGCATTGGTTCGGTTATTGCAACGTATTTAGCTTACAAAAGTTATTACAATACACAAAAGCAGTTAATAATTTAGTTTAATTGTTTAAAGGCAAATCAATTCAGTTTTGCCTTTTTTTGTATACTTTATTTTGAAAAGTATAGACATTTTATGGTTGTAGCTTTATAATTAAAATAGATGACCATTATATAATGAGAGTAGGGACTGAAATGCAAAAGGTATTTCCAGATAATTTTTGGTGGGGTGCAGCGACATCCGGGCCACAAAGTGAAGGTAGATTCAATAAAAAACATGCGAATGTGTTTGATTACTGGTATGAAATCGAACCAACTGATTTTTATGACCAAGTTGGACCAGATGTGACTTCTAATTTTTACAATAGCTTTAAAGAAGATATCGCATTAATGAAAGAAGTTGGTTTAAACAGCGTGCGGACTTCGATTCAATGGACACGTTTGGTAGATGACTTTGAAACTGGAGCAGTCAATGAAGATGCTGTCCGTTTTTATAATGCCGTTATCGATGAGTTTATTTCAGCAGGTATTCGTCCTATAATGAATCTACATCATTTTGATTTACCAGTAGCTCTATATGATAAGTATGGCGGGTGGGAATCAAAACATGTGGTAGATTTATATGTGAAGTTTGCGGAAAAATGTTTCGAATTATTCGGAGATCGTGTCAAAGATTGGTTTACCCATAATGAGCCAATCGTTGTCGTTGAAGGAGAATATTTACATCAATTCCATTATCCAAAAATCGTGGATGGAAAAAAAGCGGTACAAGTAGCGTATAACTTGAATTTAGCTTCTGCTAAAGCGATTCAAGCTTTTAGAAAAATGGGGTTGCAAAATGATGGCGCAAGAATCGGAATCATCTTGAATTTAACACCAACTTACCCAGCCTCTGATTCACCAGAAGATTTAGCCGCAGCGAACATTGCTGAGTTATTTAATAATCGAATGTTTTTAGATACAGCAGTACACGGAGAGTTTCCAAAGGAATTAGTCGAACTATTTAGAAAAGATGGGGTTCTTTGGGAAAGTACGCCAGAAGAATTAGCGGTGATCAAAGAAAATACGATCGATGTTTTAGGGGTCAATTTCTATCATCCGAATCGTGTAAAAGCACCCGACGTAGCACCAAACAGTGTAGGTGCATGGCTGCCAAATCGCTATTTTGATGAGTTTAATATGCCTGGTCGTCGCATGAACATTGATCGTGGTTGGGAAATTTACCCTAAAGCACTATATGATATTGCGATCAACATTCGTGATAACTATAAAAATATTGCCTGGTTTGTTTCTGAAAATGGCATGGGTATATCAAATGAAGAACGCTTTATGAACGAAGCTGGTGTAGTTGAGGATGATTATCGAATTGACTTTATTCGAGAACATTTAGAATGGGTTCACCAAGGAATTGAAGAAGGCTCTAATTGCTTTGGCTATCATTTATGGACACCAATCGATTGTTGGTCTTGGGCAAATGCCTATAAAAATCGTTATGGATTGATTTCTACCAATATCCACACGCAAATTAAAACAATCAAGAAATCAGGTCATTGGTTTAAAACAATTGCGCAAACGAATACGCTAGATAACAAATAATTAAAAGGATAAAGCAAAACGGCGGTTTCGTTATGCTTTATCCTTTTTTAATTATAGTCAACGTTTAAAACAGAGTAGCTACGTTGATCGTATCGATTTCTACTACAGGAAAATTCAATCGGTCGTCCGTCTTTTGAGTATACGACTTGTTGCACCTCAAGAACAGGATCATCTATTTTACAGTTTAAGTATGTTTGATCATATTGATCAGACTTATCCGCTTGGATGTTTCGATAGGCACCAGCAAAATCAAGCGATAGTTGGTCTTTGATATAAGTGTAAATAGACTTTTTTAAAATATCTGTCGTTAAACCAGGGATCAAATCACAAGGCATATAAGTATGTTCTAAAATAAAAGGTTCGTTTTCGAGAATTCTGAGACGAATGATTTTATAAACCGGCTGTTCTGCTGAAATGGCTAGACGATCTTGGACTTGTTGAGAAGGAAATTCTACTTCAAATAAAATAACCTGACTCTTCAATTCTTTATGGCGGTCATGCATTTGTTTACTAAGACCATCATATTCATTGACTGGAGATGTGTCTTTATCCCAAAAAGAGCGATTAAGCACCTTTGTTCCAGCACCGCGTTGCGAGTAGAGCAGACCTTCCATCACTAAAATACCGATGGCTTTTTTGATAGTCATTCGGCTAACGTTGAATTCTTTCACTAAGTCTGTTTGGTTAGGTAAAAGTGTATCTGTTTGGTAGATGTTATTTTTTATTCGATCACGCAAAGTATCTGCGATTTCTTCGTATTTTGGTTTCATAAAAGTAAGACCTCCTCCCTTGTATTGTACCTGATTGCGAATGTATAGACAATTAAAGAAAAAAGAAAGTGCAATTAAATCGCACTTTCTTTTTCTTTGTCCAATAAACGTAGGAATGGATACCAAATGAGAGCAACAAGAACCAGATCAACAAGCTGTAAAATCCCGCCTAAAATCGAATTGGTTGCTAACATCCCACTGAAGAAGATCGGTACTGTCCATGGAACAGACACGCCGGTTGGCGCTGGAATGATGCCGGCTGCCATGACTAGATAATTCAGAACAGTTACAATAAGAGGCGCTAAGACCCATGGAATTAAAATGGTTGCATTTAAAACAATCGGTAAACCGAAGATGACTGGTTCATTTACGTTGAAAATTCCTGGAGCTAAGCTTAAACGACCTATGTCGCGGTATTGTTTTTTCTTCATGATAAAAGCCATAATCAAAATAACAGCGAGTGTCATCCCCGAACCTCCAAGCCCCACTGTGAATGTCTCCATAAATGGTTTTGTGATGATGTGAGGCAATTTGTCCCCAGCTTTATAAGCATCTAAATTTTCCAACATTAAGGTATTCCAAATGGGGTCCATTACAGAATTGACAATAATTTGTCCATGCAGCCCGAAGAACCACAAAAATTGAACAAAGAATAAAGCAATGAGCGTAGCAGGTAAACTACTACCTAAACCAACTAATGGTTTTTGAATAATTTCATAAATAACGTCATGAAGATTTGTATTAAAGAGACCGGTGACGATAGCATTTAAGAAAAGGAAGACAGATAAGGTCAAAATGGCAGGAATCAATGCAGCAAAAGATTTAGCGACCGCTGGTGGAACACCGTCAGGCATTTTGATTTGCCAGCCTTTTTTAGTGATGCGACAATAAAATTCGCCAGCAAGAAAAGCGGCGATCATTCCGATAAACATTCCTTTCGCACCTAAACGATCTAAAGACAAGACACCAGAAACTTCTGTCCCGTCTTCAAGTGTCATCATAAAAGGAGTCAATAACAGAAAACTTGCGAATGAAACAGCTCCGCCAAAAATTCCTTCAACATCATAAGATTTAGATAAATAATAGCCAATACCAAACGTGACAAAGACAGCCATAATACTCATTGTTGCGTTTTGTCCATTGCCAAAGAGTGAAGAGAGGGTTCCTTTTGTGGCATCACTGAAAAAAGGTAAATTATTGATGACCACGATGATCGAGCCAAACATTGTTAATGGAAATGACAGCATAAAAGCATCTCGAAGCACAGAAAGATATCTGTTTTGCCCAAGCTTATTTGCTAGGGGCATAATTTTTTCTCCAAGAGAGTCCATAAAACCATTCATAATAATCAGTCCTTTGATTTTTTTGTAATCGATTACAAAAATAAATATACCACCTTATTATATAAATGTCTATACTTTTATTTTTTAAGAATATCTTTTTTTGCTTTGAAACCTAAAAAAACAGAGTAAAACAACTAATGTTTTACTCTGTTTATGAATTGAGAGATTAAAATAATGATACTTATTTTAAATACTTGCGCCGCCGCCTCCAGAAGAACCGCCACCGCCAGAGAATCCGCCGCCACCGCCGAATCCGCCACCGCCACTAGAAGAGCCGCCGCCAAAACCGCTGCCGCCGTAACCACCGCCGCCCCAATACCAAGGACCACCGCCACCGCGGCCACCACGACCTCCTTTACCAAAGGCAAAGAATAAAATTGGAATCAGGATAATGAAAATCGCGAAAATATCCATGAAATCAGTATCATCTTCTGATGCCACTTCTTCCAATTCGCTATCGGACAAGGCATTTTTATCTGCTGGATATTCATAATGTTTGTCAATCAAGGTAGTCACTGCGTTGAATGTATATTGCAGCCCTTTATTGATCGAAGCATCATTACTTGACTTCAAATCGTCTTTGGCTTGTTGTAAAATATTTCCAGCAATGCTGTCTGTGATGACATCCTCTAAGCCATAGCCGACTTCGATTCGAACATTTCGATCCCCACCGTTGACAGCATAGAGAATCAAAACACCGTTATCTTCCTTAGGATTACCAATTTTCCATTTTTTCAACAAATCGGGGGCGTAGCTGTCGATGCTGTCCCCATCCGTTGAGTTGATCACAGCTAAAACAACTTGAGGCGCTTCTGATTTTTGTTTATAAAGTTCGCCTTTATTATCAACTAACTTTTTTGTCGTCTCATCAAGAATTCCCGGCTGATCTAAATAGAAACGATCAGGTGAAGCGGGTAATTGTTCCGCGAATACTGGTGTTTGGAAACTGATGAAAAAGGCGACAAGGAAGAATAGTACACTAGGTAATAACCCTCGTCTAAAATTTTTCATTCGTCATCACTTCCCGCTACTTGAAGTGGTTGAATTATCAAAATTTACAGAAGGAACTGAGCTAGCAGTTGGGTCAGCTTTGAAGTAATCTTTCTTACCTAAGCCCATCATATTAGCAAAAATATTTTTAGGGAATGAAACAACTTGTTCATTATATTCTTTCACAACGTCATTGTACCGTTTACGCTCAACTGAAATACGATTTTCCGTTCCTTCTAATTGAGTCATTAAGGTTTGAACATTATCATTTGATTTTAGTTCAGGATAATTTTCATTGATGACATTGATCAAAGTACCTACTGATTGGTCTAGTTCTTGACTAGCTTTGATTTTGTCAGAGTCATTATTGGCAGAACCGTATGCTTCACGAGCTTTTGCAATATCTCCAAAAACTTGTTGCTCTTGTTGCATACTACCTTTTACACTATTGACCAAGTTAGGCACTAAATCAGCTCTACGCTGCATCACATTTTCTACTTGGCTCCATTGGGATTCAACCGATTGTTCTTTCTTTGCTAATCCATTGTATTGACTGATGCCAAAGATGCCGATTAAAACGATGACGATCAATGCAATCAATCCAAATTTTGTTTTACCATTTTTCATAGTTATTTCCTCCTCATAAAGTTTAACTAGTTTATGAAACTAGATGGTAATGATATTGTAATACTTTTGAAATGTTCAAACATCCATCTTAAGACCTATTTTTTATAAATAGATTCGCTTGTACCTTCTAATTATAATATTTTTTTTCATATAAGCCAAGGAACCACTGTTAAAAAGTATATTTATAGCAAAACATATGATTTGGCATTGTTCATTATTTGTATTAGTGTAAAAGAGTAAGCTACTTGTTACTTTTATGTTGAGAACAAATTTAGAGGAGGAATCAAGATGACAGACAAGATTGAAAATCCGTTGACAAGATTCTATGACGGGAAATTTGAAAAACAAGCGCAAGAAGCACCCGCATTACAACAAAAGATGAACCCTATACCTGATTGTGGTGAGTCTTCTTATCAAGGATCGGGAAAATTGACTGGACGTAAAGCACTAATCACAGGTGGCGATTCCGGAATCGGGCGAGCTGCAGCGATTGCATATGCTAGAGAGGGAGCAGATGTGGCAATCAACTATTTACCTTTTGAAGAAGCGGATGCTAAGGAAGTCAAAACACTGATTGAAGCTCAAGGGCGTAAAGCCGTATTAGTACCAGGTGATTTAAAAGAGGAAACATTTACGCGAAAACTCATTCATGAGGCTGCTGAAAAACTTGGTGGTTTAGATATTTTAGTATTAAATGCTGGCATGCAGCAATCAGTATCAAAAATCAAAGATTTATCAACACAACAAATTATGGATACCTATACGACCAATATCATCTCGATGTATTGGGCCGTTCAAGAAGCGTTAGATTATTTGCCAAAAGGCGGTAGTATCATCACAACGACTTCAATTCAAAGTGCTGAGCCAAGTTCAAACTTATTAGATTACGCCGCAACAAAAGGCGCAATCACTTCATTTAGTAAAGGCCTGGCTGCGCAATTAGCTGCTTCAGGAATCCGTGTGAACACAGTTGCCCCAGGGCCAATCTGGACGGCCTTACAAATTTGTGGTGGACAGCCTGCTGAAAAAATACCTGAATTTGGTCAGCAAGAATTGATCGGTAGAGCAGGTCAACCAGCTGAATTAGCTGCTGTCTATGTATTTTTAGCATCTAATGAGGCAAGTTATGTTACCGGACAAGTCTATTCAATTACAGGAGGCAGCTTCTTTGCTTAACTAATCTTATGATTTAAGGAGATGAAGAATGATGCCATGGGATTTAAAGGATTATCCCAGTTCGTTCAAAAATTTTGCACCGTTACTAAAAAAGAAAACCATTGAAATCGCTAATGCGCTAGTCAGTGAAGGCTACCCAGAAGACAGAGCGATCCCAATTGCTATTTCCCAAGCTAAGAAGTGGTTAGATGAGGCAACGGCTACAGAAAAAGCTGCTCTAAAAAAAGAAGCTAATCCAAAAAAGACAGATCAACATAGCGATAAAAAAATGAATGCGGACTTGTTAGACAACGATGTTTTAGTTTATTACAGGGAAAATCAGTGGTATGTTCAGACTAAAAATGCGAAGAAAGCAACTGCCTCGTTCGATACAAAAGAGAATGCTTTAAAAAGAGCAAAAGAAATCGCTGAAAATAAACATTCAAAAGTTGTAGCATACAAAAAAATAGAGAAGCCTACCATTTGAACATGCATAGAAATAGTTAAAAAATAACAAAATAGTTATGAAGTCAGTAGTTCATTGACTTTCATAGCTATTTTGTTATTTTTTAATTGAGTCCAATTATTTTGAAAAGTCAAATACAGATTAGACCCAACATTTCTTTGATTTGTAGCGTTTACATTATATAGTGAGTACAGGAGGAACAAGATGATTGATTATCGAATGAGTTATCTTATCAATAGGGTACAAAGAGTGGGTTACACCATTCAAGAAATCAGTGAGATCACAGGATTGTATACAGAAGCAGTAATCGATCAATTAGGGAAACTCAATGAGCAGCTGCAGCGATTTTCCTACGCACAAATTTGTTGGGAAGAAGATAAAATTTATTTTACTAAACAAGTATCGGATAAGTGGTTGGAACTTCATTTTGGGGTACAGGAAACAGAAATCTTCTATTCAGAACACGAAAGACAAGCATTGCTTTATCTTTTGACGTTTATTGCTGAAGAGGACCTGTCTGTTTATCATTATCAAGAATTTTTTCGAGTGAGTAAAAATACGATTTTGGCAGATATCAAAAAGTTGCGCTTCTGTTTAGCTAAGCAACAAATCACGTTGGAATATTCACGCAAAACTGGTTTTTATTTACTCGGTCGCGAAGCACAGATTCGGATTCAGGCACATCAAATGATCTCTAAATTAGTAGCATCGATTCCAGGGAAATGGGGCCTAAAAAAGGGTTTGATGAAATATTCCAAAATTTTTGAAGCAGATGTTCGTTCTTATCTATTTGAAACCATCAAAGCGAGTGAACTGGTCATTGTGCCAAGCCGAATCGAAGAAACGATTTACTTTATGGCTTATGTTTTAAGACGTACTAAAAGACATTCATTTCGATTGGATGGTCATGCAGAAGCGATATTGAAAGAGCTAAATGCTTTTTCTGCAAGTCAGCGATTTTTAGCTCAATTTCCAGAAATGGTCACTATTGAAAATGAACAAGGCTATTTCGCGCTGATTCTTATGACAATCACACAAGGAGAAATTCGCGATACAGCACTGGAATTTTTATTGGAATGTGCGAGTCAGATCATTCATGAGATGGAGCGATTGGCAGCAGTTGAGTTTAAAGCTTATCGAAAATTATTACTTGATCTTTTTTATCATTTGGTACCAGCTTTTTTTAGAATCAAGTACCATTTTGCACTGGCAAATGTGCTGACCGAGGAAATCAAAGAACAATATGGGGAATTGTTCACCTTGACAAAAACAGCCTTACATCCTTTGGAAGTGTTGATCGGTAAAAAAATTCCCGATGAAGAAGTTGGCTATTTTACGATTTTATTCGGTGGTGAAATCGGCAATCAGCGAGAATTAAATCGAGTGATCCGCTATAAGGCGTTGGTACTGTGTCCAAGCGGCATCAGTTCGTCTTTGATCATGCAGTCAGAATTGAAGGAACTTTTCCCAACGATTGATTTTAGTTTAACCACAACCGTTGATCAACTTGAAAGTATTTCTGGATCTGATTATGACGTGATTTTTTCCAGTGTTCCGTTAGACACCTCCAAGAAAAATTATCTGGTCAATCCCATCATGTCACAATTGGAAAAGAATAATTTGATTCGTTCTGTGCAAGAAGACCTATTGATTCCGGGAATCGTTGTTCCATCCATAGACGAAATTATTGAAACGTTATTACCGTATATCGAATTAAAAAGAGGCGTTACTAAAGAAAAAATGTACCGGATCTTAAATCGAAAAATGATTAAGAAATTAAAAGTGAAAGAAGATGAGAAGCCAATGCTATCAGAGTTGCTAACGACAGAGATGATTCAGTTGACGGATAAAAAATTAACGTGGGAAGAAGCGATCGCTTATGCAGCCCAACCTTTGAAAAATAAAGGCAAAATCACAGAAGACTATATTGAAGCAATGATCCAAAAGGTCAAAGATTACGGTGCCTTTATTCATATCGGTAAAGGAATCGCCTTACCTCATGCAAGACCCGAGGATGGGGTTAAACAATTAGGGATGTCCCTTCTAAAAGTAGAGGAGCCAGTATTGCTCTTAGATGATCCAAAGCACGATATTACGATTTTTATCTGTTTAGCAGCTGTAGATAATGAGATGCATTTAAAAGCGTTGGCAAGTTTGACTAAAATTTTATCTAATAAAGAAAATTTGGAAAAATTATTAACTGCAAAAGACCAGGCAACAATTATTCAGTTATTAAAGGAAGGAGAATCATTATGAAAATGGCAGCCGTTTGTGGATCTGGATTAGGATCTAGTTTTATGGTGGAAATGAATATCAATAGTGTATTGAATGAATTAGAGGTAACAGGGGTTGAGGTAGCGCATTATGATATGGGGAGCGCCACATCTGATTTGGCAGATGTCTTTTTTGTTGGTGGGGATTTAGCAGATAGTGCGCAGCATTTAGGGAATGTGGTTGTGTTAGATAGCATCATCGATATGGATGAGTTGAGAGAAAAAGTGAAAGCTGTCTGTGTTAAAGAAGGATTGCTCTAAAGTCTAAAGAAGGTAGGAGAAAAATATGAATAGTATCTTAAATATATTGATCGATATTGCAAGTACGCCAGCAATTTTAGTAGCATTGATCGCTGTTCTTGGCTTAGGGTTACAGAAAAAGCCGATTTCAGATGTTGTTCGTGGCGGAATCAAAACCTTTGTTGGGTTTTTAGTGGTAACAGCTGGAGCAGGTGTGATCGAGGGCTCATTAGCGCCCTTTGGAGAAATGTTCCAGCATGCGTTTAACATGCAAGGTGTAGTGCCAAATAATGAAGCGATCGTTGCGTTGGCGTTGACCAAGTATGGCACGTATACAGCACTTATTATGTTAGCAGGAATGGCGTTCAATATATTGATTGCGCGCATAACCAAATTTAAATATATCTATTTAACAGGTCATGCCACTCTTTATATGGCCTGTATGATTGCCGTCATTATGAGTGTGACAAAATTGAGCGCGGTACCGTTAGTTTTAGTTGGTGGGTTGGCATTAGGGTTAGCGAATACGATTTTCCCTGCGATTGCTCAGCCGTTTACCAAACAGATCACTAAAAATGATTCAGTGGCTTTGGGCCATACAGGAAATTTTGGCTATGCGCTTAGTGGATTCATCGGAAAATATGTAGGAAATAAAGAAAAATCAACCGAAGATATCAATTTTCCAAAAGGCTTGTCATTCTTGCGTGATTCAACGGTTAGTATCACGCTGACGATGGGGATTGTGTATACGATCGTAGCCTTATTTGCAGGAAATGAGTTTATTGCTGAAAATCTTAGTAATGGAACGAATTACATTATTTATGCCTTGCAGCAAGCAGGGATGTTTGCTGCTGGCGTGTTTGTGATCTTGGCAGGGGTTCGATTGATTTTAGCTGAAATCGTACCCGCGTTTAAAGGGATTTCTGAAAAATTAGTGCCAAATTCGATTCCAGCATTGGATTGCCCAATCGTTTTTCCTTATGCACCAAATGCTGTTTTGATTGGTTTTTTAACTAGTTTTGTTGGTGGGATCGTGAGCTTGTTTATTATGATCGCAACTGGTACGACTGTAATTATTCCAGGTGTGGTACCACATTTCTTCTGTGGTGCGACGGCTGGCGTTTTCGGAAATGCTACAGGTGGTGTTCGAGGAGCGGTTGTGGGTTCGTTTATTCATGGGGTGATCATTAGTTTTATGCCGATTTTATTAATGCCTGTTATGGGTGATTTAGGTTTCCAAGGCTCTACTTTTTCTGATACAGATTATGGTGTGACAGGGATCTTCCTTGGAAAATTAGCTGATATGGGCGGTCAAATCGCAGTCATTGCTGGAGTGTTGGCGGTCTTGGCGTTGTTGATCGGGTTAACGGTTTTCGGCAAGAAAAAGAGAAGTGAAACGAAGGAGGTAGCATAATGGATACACAAAAGTTTGCGGATCAAATTCGTTATTATACAATGCGGGAGCTGGATAATTTAGGTTTTGGTCATTTTGGTGGTAGCTTGTCTATCGTTGAAACGTTGGCTGTTTTATATGAAAAGGTCTTGAATGTTTCACCAGAAAGAAAAGATGATCCAGACCGTGATTATTTGGTCTTATCAAAAGGACATGCGGGACCTGCGCTGTATGCTACATTGTTTTTAAAAGGCTATTTTGATGAAGCGTTCCTTTTTAGTCTAAATCAAAATGGCACTAATTTACCCTCTCATCCAGATCGAATCAAAACGCCAGGTGTCGATATGACGACAGGATCTCTTGGGCAAGGAATATCAGCTGCGACAGGAATTGCGAAAGGCAATCAATTGTTGAGCAAAGAGAATTATACTTTTGCGATTGTGGGTGACGGAGAATTAAATGAAGGACAATGCTGGGAAGCCTTTCAATTTGCGGCACATCAGAAGTTGGATCATTTGATTGTATTGATCGATGATAATAAGAAACAATTAGACGGTTATACAACTGATATTTGTGATCCGTTTGATTTTGTCGAAAAAATGCGGGCCTTTGGTTTTAGCAGTTGGCGTGTAGATGGTAGCGATGTTGATGCGATTGAAGCAGCAATCGTTCAAGCGAAACAGCTAAAGGGAAAACCAACAGCGATCGTTTTAGAGACAGTAAAAGGGCAAGGTATTCCTTATTTTGAAACATTAGTAGACAATCATCATGTTCGACCAGATGAAGCTGGTCAAAAAGCAATTAAAGAAGCCATCGCCAAGTTGGCTAAAAAAATCGAGGTGAATCAGGGATGAAAGACTTAGAGATGAGGCAAGTCTATACAAAAACAATTCTAGCATTAGCAGAAAAAGATCAGAGAGTTGTCGCTTTAGAGGCAGATTTAGCGAGTTCAATGGGAACCAGTAAATTGAAAGAGCAACTAGGTAAACGATACATTAATGTGGGGATCATGGAGGCAGAAGAAATGGGGGCAGCCGCTGGTTTGGCTGTAACGGGGTTTATTCCATTTATCCATACGTTTGCGCCATTTGCAACGAGACGTTCCTTTGATCAAGTTTTCCTGTCACTCGGTTATGCTCAAAATCATGCTGTCATCGTGGGAACAGATCCTGGTGTAACGGCTGAGATGAATGGTGGAACCCATATGCCATTTGAAGATCTTGCATTGATGCGGGTCATTCCAAACAATCATATTTATGAAGTATCAGATCCGTATCAGTTTAAAGCGATGTTAGAATATGCACATA
The DNA here is from genome assembly GCF_050499005.1 of Enterococcus sp. AZ101. Lineage (NCBI taxonomy): Bacteria > Bacillati > Bacillota > Bacilli > Lactobacillales > Enterococcaceae > Enterococcus > Enterococcus sp. AZ101. The sequence goes on from NZ_JBMHEZ010000001.1 coordinate 596,337, forward strand.
CGGCTGAAGGATTGTTTTACATTCGAACGATTCGTAAACAAGCAAAACCACTTTATAATGGAAAGGAAGATTTTTCTAAAGGTTACTACAAGTTGAAAGAGGGAACACAAGGGACGATTTTTGCTAGTGGCATTATGGTAGAAGAAGCCCTTCAAGCAGCCGACGATTTAGAGAAACAAGGAATTTCAGTTCAAGTGATTGACTTATTTAGAATCAAACCAATGAATGAAGATATCGTGATCGAAGCAGCCAAACTAGGACCGATCGTAACGGCAGAGAATCACAATGTGATCGGTGGATTAGGGAGTGCGGTAGCTGAGATCGTTGCTGAAAATCATCCGGTAAAAATGAAACGAATCGGGATAAAGGAACAGTTTGGTCAAGTGGGTAAGATAGCGTTTTTAAAAGAAATTTATAGATTGAAAGCTATCGATATTTCAAAAGCAATGATGAATTTGTTGGATTAGTTTTTTGAAGGAATGAAGAAAATTAAGAAGTAATACTAAAAAGTCGTGCAAATTTTACATGGCTTTTTAGTATTACTAGTGGATTTAGAGATTCGCTATTTTAATTTGAATAGTGCTTCAACAGTTACACCAAATACACTTGCTATTTCCAGAGCTAGCTCTAAGGATGGATTATATCTGTTGTTTTCTAAATGAAGGATAGTTTCCCGTCGAACACCAACCTTTTCCGCAAGTTCTTTTTGAGTGAGACCTTTTTCTTCTCTGTATTGTTTTAAAGTAGTTTCTATTTTGCCCATGAGTTATTTACCTGATATTTCTAAGGATCTAAAGGTTGAACCATGAAGTATTAGAACTACAGCGAGTATAAATGAAATTATAGAAGTTGAAAGTTTAATGTCTATTGGGATAAACTGTGTGATTACTCCTCCTATAAGTAAAACTATTAAAATGAAGAAAAAAGTTATGTTACTAGATTTATAAAAATTATTTAATGCACGTTCATCCAGTTTTTCCGTATTAGTAAGAATAGTTACGACCATTATTATTAACAAGACAAGAATCATTAAACCTATTGCTAGATATTTTGTGATTTCTGGAGTTGTTGGTGGCGTAATAAATAGAATTCCTATGCTGTAAAAAATCATTCCGCTCAAAAGTTCAATTGTATAGATTTTTCCAGTTAGATTCATTTTAGTTTTCATAAGTAGTACATCCTTCCTGGTGATATATTTGTAACTTGGTTATAAATATATCACCACTCGTCTTAATAGTCAATAGAATATTTTTAGTTATAGTTAAACTATCACCTTTCATTTTTATGGTATGATAAGCAAAAAGTTATGTGTAGGAGAAAGATATGAAAAAGAGCCAACCGTCAAAATTCGACTGGTACCATAACCAGTGGGGCAACCCCACACATGATGATCGATTCCTTTTTATCTTGTTAACGGTAGGAACCTTTCAAGCTGGTTTAAGTTGGAAAGCAGCAGCTGGGAAATTAGAGGTTTTTTTAAGAAACTTCCATGATATGGACATCCAAAAAGTTGCAGGGATGATGCCGGATGATGTGGAGAAAATCATGCAAGATCCCGAAATGATCCGCAATCCAAGAAAAATCAATGCTACGATCCAAAATGCGCAAGCGATTTTAGCTGTACAAAAAGAATATGGTAGTTTTGCTGAGTATATGTGGGATTTTGTTGGCGGTGTTCCGCAGTTGAATGTGTATGAAGAAGCATATGAAGTACCAAATGTCACGCCACTATCTAAAAATGTAGCCAAAGATATGAAAAAGCATGGCTTTACTTTTGTAGGTCCTGTTGTGACGTATATGTTTATGAAAGCGAGTGGGATGATGCAAGACGAAGTATTGAATCAGGAGTAAGAATAACAAATTAGTGCCTTGATTTGGGTCGTTTCTAAGATCCAAACTAAGACTAGTAAAATCGTGTATTTACAACTAGAAGCAGATGGAGTAGTCGATGAAGAGGATGAACAAGAGGTGTCTTTTTTACAATTCACTAATCTATTGAACCGGATCAAAGGTGGGAATCTAACAGCGTTTAAAGAACAAGTAGTAAAAAAATCGGACAGGTTATAAAACTCCAAAGAATAATCGATCCGTTTTCATTAGTACCACAATGAGGACAGGAGTGAGCGAAATAATCCAAGGTACCAGAAAATACGTGGTAGATTCGTCCTTTGATGCGTTCTTTTTTTAAAGAATTTTCATTGAAAGTAATGTTTAAGTCTAGAATATCTAAGGTATTTTTGATAAGATTTGTATAGGACATCTTGATTTCCCCTTTTGATTGGTTTTCGTCGACTTAATTCTAAAGGATATCAGGGTGCCTTTTCTATTATTTTTTATTAAAAAAGATGTCGGTGAGTTCTTACCACCATCAGACAGTATAGAGCCAACCTTAGCTGATTATCCTTTTTGTTTCTGCTAATTACGCTATCAAAACTTACAATCATAATTTGAACAATAATAGAGCTGATGCAAAGAAATGTGTGATTCCCAAAAATATTCGTTTTTGATGCAAAATTATTGGTATACATTGTTAACCAAAAATGTAGAAGTGTGATACTATTATATTAATAAAAGAAAGGTAGGTAATTTAGCATGACAGATTACGAAAAAAAAGAAGATAAAGTTCTTGAAAAGATTGCGGAAGCTGTAGAGAAGCTTGATACTGATCTTGAAAAAATTGACACATTAGATGAAGATGTGGATAAAAAACATGAAATGAAAAAATGGTTTGCAGAGAAGAAAGCAATTCACGAAATCAAAAAGATTCTTCATGAAGCAAAGAAATATGAAAAATATGATGATAAAGAATTGGAAAAAGTTGAAAAGTACTTTGATTCTTTCGAATGATTAAAAGAGTTGCTTGCAAATCATTGCAGTAACTCTCAGAATGTAGACACTATGAATAAGATCATAGTGTCTTTTTAGTAGTTCCAAGAACTTTTGTTTTTTTGATATAGCTAAATATACTTACTTGGTATAAGTGTCTTACCTACTTTTATTAAGTTCATAACTAATATAAGTTGAAATTTATATTGATTGCTAGTTTTGCATAAATCTCATTTTTTTCTAATTAATTTCTTCTAAAACTATTGAATATATAATATTAAGTGGTAAAATTAATTATATTAATGAAAAAAAGGAGTTATTTTATGAAAAAGAAATTAAGTTTATTAGGGGTTACCTTATTATGTAGCTCAGCGCTAGCTACAACTGTTACGTTACCGTCTAAAGTATTTGCAGAAGGAGCATCCACATCAGATTCGACATCAACTAATGATTTAGTCGCACAATTACAAGCTGTTATTGATGGAGCTAAACCTTATGTAGACTATACCAAGTATGAAAAAGGACCTGTAGATACGTTAAGTATGTATATAGGATTTGCTGAAAGTGACATCACTAATGGATATATTTCAGAGACTACTCTACCAGGACATATTGATGCCATCAATAGTGCATTAGAACTTGTAAAATCTTCTCCCTTAGACGTAAGTGAACCATCAAGTACAGAATCTACAAACTCTAGCACTTCTGAATCTGAATCATCAAGTACAGAATCTACAAGCGCCAGCACTTCTGAATCTGAATCATCAAGTACAGAATCTACAAGTTCTAGCACTTCTGAATCTGAATCATCAAGTACAGAATCTATAAGTTCTAGCACTTCTGGATCTGAATCATCAAGTACAGATTCTACAAGCTCTAGCACTTCTGAAGAACTTAAACCAACTATCAATGTTTCAGATAAAACAATGTATGTCGGTGATAAATTAACAGAAGAAGATATTTTGAACTGGGCGACATTTGAAAATGTGGATGGTTTAAAAATTGGTTTTGAAGTTATTGGTGACCCAATTCAAGTATATAAAGTGGGAAATACTTTAGCTGAACCGGGTGTTCACCAAATTAGATATTATGTAGAGTCCACCACACGTGCTAGTCAAAAACGTTATTTAGCAGAAGAAACTATTACACTAACGATTAATAATAGAGGCATTACAGATACTACTTCTTCAACTACAACTAGTAGCTCTAGTTCAACGGGAATTACAAATACGACTAGTTCACCTGGAGCATATACCAAACCAACAGGTAAAACAACACCAATTAGTTCAGCTTCTGCAATTGCTGGATTGCCACAAACAGGAGAAACGAACTCACCATTGCTAACAGTAATTGGTTCTATGGCATTACTAGCAGGTGGAGCTTATGTATTAACTCTTAAACGCAAAAAAAGTAACTAATATCGTCATTTAACACAGTTGTAAACATAATCGTGATTAACTAAAGTAGCCCACATATCTCTTGGTATGTGGGCTACTTTGATTAATATGATTTCTGAAAATTAAAAAATGTTCAATTTTAATGGTATTTTGACACATTGCCTTTTTTCGGTAAAAATAGCAACATGCATTATGTACCAAAATATCTGAAGGTAAACGAAATAGTATTTTTTTAATTGAGCTTATTAATTTTAGGTGTAGTTATGTGGGGTCTATTCACTCTTATAAGAGCATCTAGAAAATGTATAGTGAAGTGGTTGGAGCTGTTTCAATAGTGATAATAATTCTTTGTGTACTATTGCGTGTTTCCGGAGTACTACTTTTCAAAAAGGATGATTCACTCTTTATAAACTAAAAAAGACCTACCTTTGGGGAAGGTAGGAAAAGGAGTTAAAAATGAAAAAGTTTTATTTGTTAGGGTTGTTTGTTAGGTATGAGTAAATAATACAATTCAAATTTGAATTAATTGTGATGAATTAGTATAGAATTTCTGAAATAAAAAAAAAATTCCTCAAAAAGGATCGATAGCTACATGTATGAAATCTCAAACTATGAAAAGAAAAATAGGTGAATCATATGGAAGGTTTATTTGCAACAATTGGAGATTTTTTTAGTTCCGTAGCACTAGCAATGTATAGTGATAAGAAAAAGTAAATAATATTAAAAAAGAGTAATATGGAGAATACTGTGAAAAATAAAATAATAAGATATGTGGTGTTTTTTTTCTTGTTTTTTGTAGGATTGTATTTTTTCGTAGAAGAAAAAGATTTTCTTAAAACGATCCAACTATCAGTAATTTTGTTGATAGTAATTACATTGTCGGAAATCCTATTTCCAGATAAAAAAAGATGAGTTATACCAAAAAGGATCAACAACTAAGAGAGGATAAGTGTTGTATGGAAAATAAAACAAAATCAATCAATATAGCTAATACTCCTAAGAATAACATGGAAGGAATTTTGTAGTTATGGGAGAAGCAAGAAATAGAAAAATAACTGAGCTATACACCAAGAACTTCTATGGCAATTTTGTAATAAATTTAATTATGAAAGGAAAACCAATAATTCAAATACTACCTGACGGAGTGGTAAGCAACTTTTCTAGAAAAACAATTTTTGTGCCTTGGTCCGAGATATTAACTATTTTTGATGAAAATGTTTCAATCCCAGGAAGTCTTTCTTCCCAATATATAATTGGAATAACTGTATCCAACAAGTATGCTAAACTTAATTATAAAAATGCCCTTCCAATAAAAAAAATCATTCGACAATCAAAACCGTTTAGATTTTCCGATGGAATTTCAGGGACAAAAGGTAACATAAAACTGAACCATGATTTTAGTAATGAAAAAGTTGTCTTATATATTAATCGCAAACAACTTCGAAATAAAGGGAAGGACCTATTTAGTATTTTGAAATCAAATCTAGAAGTTATTAAAACTGGCTATACTTACAAATGAACAAGTACAAATTCTAGTTGAAAGAGAAAAAATCTCAAAGGCTCTTTCAGGGAATGTTGACAAAGACTTAGAGAAATTGGAACAAATAGGAAAACTAATGAACAGATATAAAGCTTTACAGAAAAAAGAAGATAGAATTCCCAAAAACGATCACTAAAGGAGTAAACAAGTGGATAGTAAATATAGCGGTTATCGAGATAGAAATGGAAAACCATTGAATGATGGAGATAGTGTGTTGATTGAATTTTTTGAGAAAGGGTATTGGACAAAATACAATACAGTAAAAATAGTCGTTACAGAAGATGATGTTCTAGTTACCGACTATACAGATTATTGGTTTGCTCCTGCACCAGCTCCCATAACAACTTTTATGAGAGCTCGCAGTTTTAGATTTACCAAAAGCGATCAGTAAAGTAAGGAGATTAATAATGATTATTCCATTCATTCCTTTTCTTGTATTTGTAGAAATAGGTATAATTCATATTTTGATTTATTATTTAACGAACAGAGTATGGAAAAATTTAAAGTTTGGACCAAACTTATATATAACAGGTTTGCTATCAGGGGTGATTAGTTATGTGGTAGATTGGTATGGTATTTACCCATTTCTATTTGCTAGAATAACTGAGGGATTTATGCTGGGAATCGGATTATTTTTGTATATGTCTTGGGTAATAGTACCTGCATGTTATTTGATAATGTTGAGTATTTTCTATCTAATCAAGAAAAGGCGAAAAAAATTGTTAGCTTAGGAGTAAAAAAACGATTCATGTTTTTAAAAAGATCAGTAGAGAAGTATTGTGACAAAAGGATTAAGCGATTACTCCAAAAAAAATCGTTTTTGTTATCAAAAAATGTTTAATCTTCTGCTAATGAACATGAATAACAGCTTAAAATAATCATGCCACATTTTTTATTATGATATACTATCTAATGAGGTGAAGGTGAATGGTCAATATGAATGATGTTGCAAAAAAAGCAAACGTCTCTAGAGGAACTGTATCCAATTATGTCAATCACGTAAAAATCAAGCCAGAATTAGCTGCTAGAGTAGAAAAAGCAATTGAAGAGTTGAATTATATACCAAATCAAGCGGCTAGATCATTAAAAAAACAAGAAAGTGACATCATTGTATTTATATTACCAACGATATGGACGCCATTTTTTTCTGAATTAGCATACTATATCCAATTAGAATTACAAATTCAAAATTTTAAAATGTTATTATGTAATTCTCAAAATGATTATAATTTGGAGTTAGACTATATAAAAATGGCGCAAGAACAGAAAGTCAAAGGAATTTTGACTATTTCCTACAGTGATATAGAACCCTATCTTATTTCAAACATACCGATTGTTTCAATTGAGCGTTATTTTAATAGTGCTATCCCATTTATAACAAGTGACAATTTTGGTGGCGCTAGACAAGCAGCAGAAGAATTGCATAAAAGAGGTTCAAAACGACTGCTGTTGATTTTAAGAGAGTTACCCAATAATTTAGGTATTTTTGAACGAATGAATGGTTTTATTGATTATTGTACTCATAATGAATTAGAATATGAAGTTTATTTAGATAAAGGAAACTCAATTGATTTTCCCAAAAGACTAGATCTATTTCTAACTGAAAAATTTTCAGAGAATTGTCCTTTTGATGGGATTTTTACTGTAACAGATCGATATGCAGAATTTGTTTTTAATACATTTGCACATTTACCTTGGTCGATTCCAGAAGATGTACAATTAGTTGGTTTCGATGGTGCTAGAAGCTTTTCTAATCAGTCATTGACTATTTCAACAATGTCTCAGGATGTACGCGAGATTGCTCATTTAAGTGTGAAAGAGTTAGTGGAATTTGATGATAGCTTAGCTATACAAAAGAAACATATATTACCAGTGAAGTTTACAGCATTTAAGACGACTAGAAAATTGGATGAAAAATAAATCCAATTTTTTTTGTTTGAAAGCCCTTGCTTTTTTGGAACGTTCCAAGTATTATAATAATTATATATGGAACGTTCCAAAAAAGGTTTTTCTAAAACAATCAAGGAGATGAATAGTTTGGATTATAAAAAAATTGCTAAAGAAGTCTTAGAAGGTGTCGGGGGAAAAGAAAATATAGCGAATGCTGCTCATTGCGTTACGCGTTTACGCTTAGTATTGAATGATAGTAATAATTATAATAAAGAAACATTAGAAAATATTGAAGGCGTTAAAGGAGTATTTTTTAATAGTGGACAACTACAAATTATTTTTGGTACAGGAACAGTAGAAAAGGTTTTTGCTGCATTTCAAGAAGTTTCAGGGATAAAGGAAGCTTCATTGCAAGATGTAAAAGCCTCTGGAACGAAGCAACAGAATAAATTACAACAAGCATTTAAAGTATTCTCTGATATATTCATTCCAATCATTCCGGCTTTTGTTGGGGCAGCGATGATCTTAGGATTGAAGTCACTATTAACGACACAATTTGGCTTTTTAGGCGGCTCAATGGCGGAGGAATGGCTTTGGGCGCAAGATTTAGCTAGTTTTCTAGGCGTTATTGCGACAACATTTGCTTATCTTCCTGTCTTAGTCATGTATTCAGCAACCAAACGATTTGGTGGAAATCCAATCTTAGGTTTAGTGTTAGGTTTTGTGATGATTACACCAGATTTGATGAATCGTAATGACTTTGTCTTGGGCAATTATGATACCTTATCCTCTTGGCATGTATTTGGGTTATCCATCCCACAAGTTGGGTTCCAGGGTGGCGTGTTTCCAGCAATTTTAACAGCATGGTTCTTATCAAAAACAGAAGCATTTGCGAAGAAAAAAACACCACAAGCGTTGAGTTTTATTTTGGTACCGACAGTTACGATTTTATTCTCTGCTCTTGCTTTATTCTTAGTATTTGGTCCGATCGGTAATGCAATCGGCACGGGATTAGGATGGATCATTGATATTCTATACAACAAAACAGGATTTGTGGGTGCCTTTGTTTTTGCAGCATTGCTTCAGCCACTTGTTGTAACGGGCACACAACACGCGATCCAGGCTATTGAAGCGCAATTAGTGGTAGCTACAGGATTCAACTACATTCAACCATTATGGTCCGTTTCAATCATCGCACAAGGTGGAGCAGCATTGGGCATGTTTTTCCTTGCGAAGAAAAATTCTAAGCGTCGTGAAACAGCAATGTCTAGCTTTGTTCCAACATTATTTGGTATTTCAGAACCAGCTATTTTTGCAGTCAATTTACGTGACTCGATTATTCCATTTCTTGCTGCTTCATTTTCAGCAGGGATCGGTGGTGCTTTTATGAAAATATTTGATGTCAAAGCAACAAGTTTTGCTTTAACAGGTCTACCAGGTTTGACGATCGTATACCCACCTAGATTGATCTTTTATATCATCGGAAATTTAATGGCATTTATTTTACCAATTATTATTTTGATTGTTTGGAATCGTGTTAAAGGGGTAAAAGGAGCAGAAATAGGAAAAGGTAGTACCTTATAAAAAGAAGGGACGTCTGAGAGCAATTGATGAGTAAAAAAATTGAAAAATATACATTTTATACGACGGAATGGCAAGAACATTTAAGTCAATTAGAAGAAAAAATAAAAGAGAGCGCCTATCTCCCAAAGTATCATTTATACCCCAAGACAGGCTTGATGAATGATCCAAATGGTTTGAGCTATTTTAATGGCAAGTATCAAGTATTTTATCAATGGTTTCCATTTGATTCTTTTCATGGAATGAAACATTGGGGACATGCTACTTCAGAAGACTTAGTTAAATTCAAGGATGAAGGTTTTGCTCTTATTCCTGATGAAGAATATGAAAAAAATGGTGCATATTCTGGTAATGCTTTCGAATACAATGACGAACTCTATTTGTTTTATACAGCGAACTATAAAACAGACACAGGGAAAGTAGCGAAGCAAGCTTTGGCGATCATGGATAAAAAAGGAACGATTACTAAATATCCGAAGAATCCAATCCTTGAGGGTGCACCGAAAGGATTTAGTCAAGAATTAAGAGATCCTTTTGTTTTTGAGCGTAACAGTTCTTTTTATATGTTACTTGGCGGAGGTCGTTTTTTGGAGGGAGAACAAACAGGTTTCGGTGACATTGGTGAATTGCTTTTGTATAAGAGTACTAATTTAGTGGATTGGACGTATCAAGGAACGATTGATTTACCGATCGATAAAGGTTATATGTTAGAATGTCCGAGCCTTGTAACGATTGATGGAAAAGATGTTTTATTTCTATCACCGATGGGCTATGAGAAAGAAACGTATCGTTACCAAAATCGTTTTTCCTCAATTTATTTAGTAGGACAATTGGATGTTGAAAAAAGAACGTTTGAATTAGAGCACGTGGATGAGTTGGATGCTGGCTTTGATTATTATGCCCCACAATCATTTTATGGAAAGAATCAGTTGCCGTTAACTTTTGGCTGGTTTGGTTGTGGTGAGCAAGTGTATCCAATTGATACTGAGGGTTGGAAACATGGATTGACAACTGCACAAGAAATGAGACTAGTGGATGGAAAATTAAGACGTTTTCCAACAGAAGAAGTACAAAAACAGTTTACTGATAAACAAACAATAAGAACTAACCAACTTCTTTTAGAATATCCCTATTATCATCTTCAATTTGAATTGAACAAAGAACAAGAGTCGACTATTTGCTTTGGTACAAAAGATGATTTTTGGCAATTGAATTTAGATGAAAAAAAAGAAACAGTAACAATTGATCGTGGCCAATTAGCCAAAAAAATTGATACCGAATATGGTATGAAACGAACATGTGAAATAGCTGAATTAGCAAATAATATCACAGTTGATGTGTTTGTTGATAATAGTTTTATAGAACTGTATTTGAATGAAGGCGAACGTGTTTTTAGTTTTAGGGTCTTCTTAGAATCAGAACAAACCACTATTTCGTTTTCAAAAGAAACTGAAGCCACGTGGGCATATTTAAAATAATAGAGATCTCTCTGCGCATCTTGATAGATTTAGTCAAGGTGTGTATAGAGTTTTTTTGTGCGACTTTTTTTATGCATAACATTTTTACTCTGTCCTTGTGTTCAGCAGAAATTAAATCTGTCTGAGAGGTGTATAAGGGTGGGTTTATCTACTTATTTTGGTGAAAAATTGAAAAAAATGAATTTATTTGATTAACAAATGAACTCAAGGAGCGTAAAATAGTCTTATGAGAAGTGCTGACCGACTGGCAAGATAATAAGGAAGAATATTTACTGAAAAAATAATTAAAAATGGGTATACGTTCTTAATAACAATCAAAAGAAATGCTCACTCTTCTTTTCAACACGAAAAACAATTAATCCTAAACGATATCACCACATCGTTTGAAAAAGGTAGCCACACAATTATCACTAGACCATGAGGCAGTGGGAAAAGTACCTTTCTTAAAATATTGGCTTTTATACTGACAACAACGAAAGGTTCAATTATGTTCAACAACCAAAACATTGAAAATGCAACACCTGAAAATTATCGCATGCAAGTCTCCTACTGCTTTTAATAACCAATAGAACTGAAGGAGGAAGTATTATGGAAAAAGCTTTATGTATTATGATGGAAGATGATGATCAAGCGAAGTATGTATATGAAAATATAACTTTATTGAAGTTGGTAGAAGATATGATTGAAGAGTAAGAAGTTTTTCTCTTTACTTCAGGTGATAAGGACTGTGGAATGAGTACATTTAATATTCAATGGTTTTGATTTGTTCCTGTTGCTTCAGACTTAGCTACATACTTTAAGAATAATGACAGTTAGGTGCATAAGGTGCGATTCTCAAAAAGGAGGGTTAACTTCTGGTAAACAAAAAAGACCTCCCTTAAGGAGAAGGTAGGAAAAGCAGTTAAAAAAGGAAAAAATGTTTTGTTAGGGTTGTTTGGTATAAGTAAATAGTACCTTAGAATAATGAATAAAAAACATCATTAATCGCAAGCAACATCAAAATAAAGGGAAGAACTTATATAGTATTTTGAAATCAAATCTAGAGGTTATTTAAACTGAATATACTTACAGAAATAAAAAATTGAAGATAGATTATAGTGAATCAAGTATAAATTGGAAATGATAGGTATAGATTCTCAAAAAAATGATAAATAAAATATATCTAAAAATAGGAGGAAATGACAATTAAAACGCTATATTTAATGAGACATGGGCAAACATTATTTAATTTAAGAGGTAAAATTCAAGGGGCTTGTGACTCTCCTTTAACTGAGATGGGAATCGAACAGGCGAATATTGCAAAAAATTATTTTAAAGATAAAGAAATTACGTTTGACCATGTATATTCATCAACACAAGAAAGAGCAGTTGATACTGCTGAGATAGTTTGTGAACATAAAGATGTTGTTCGATTAAAAGGATTAAAAGAGTGGAATTTTGGTTTATTTGAAGGTGAAAGTGAAGAGTTAAATCCCAAGATTAAACCCGGTGAAACTTCTTATGGAGATTTTTTTGTAGATTATGGTGGAGAATCTAGCGAAATAGTACAAGAAAGAATGAATGATACTTTGACTGAAATAATGAAAAAAGAAAGTCATAAGAATATTTTATGTGTTAGTCATGGAGGTTCAATGTATCGATTTATACAAAAATGGTTATCTCAAGAACAAATTAAAACAATTAAATTTACGAACTGCTGTATTTTAAAATTTGAATATTCAAATGGAAGGTTTGAATTCATAGAGTCAATTAGTCAAGATATCTAGTTTCTCACAAAAAGGATCGTTTGAGAAAGTAGTTGATTGCTGTCGGCTCCATAGTGAGATCCACTAGGGAAAATACACTTAGAAACGAATGAGCAACAATGCCAAGACAAGGGCCAAACTCAAAAAATAAACTTACGGAGGATGAATACTTGGTAAAAAATAAATTAATTGCGCATATACTATTGAAAATAGACGATAAATATCTTTTCATAAAGAGGTCAACGATAAAACGAGGAGAAGAGAATTTTTAGCAGGTTTTTGGGATATACCAGGAGGAACAGTCGAACAAGGAGAAACACCAAAGCAAACTGCTATAAGAGAAGCATATGAAGAAACAGGTCTAAAAATTTATATTGAGAAAATTATTCATGAAGATAGTAATTATGATTCAAGAAAGGAAACTATTTTTACTAGATTGGTGTATGAAGGGAGTATTGAAGGTGAAAAAGAAATAACTTTAGATCCAGAAGAACATACAGATTTCATGTTAGCAACTTCAGTTATAGAAGTTTCAAAACCTGTAAACTACTTAAAAAAAATATTTCTCAAAAAGGATGGTTAACTCCTGGTAAACAAAAAAGACCTACCTTAGGGAGAAGGTAGGAAAAAGAGTTAAAAAAGAAGAAAATGTTTTGTTAGGGTTATTTGATATAAGTAAACAGTATCTTATAATAATGAAAAATAGGAATAAAAATCATCATTTTACACTCTCTTTTTATGGATTCTACCAGCTAGCAAAAAAAGAGATTTCCGACCAACTAGTGTTATAAGGCATGATTTTCCTCGGATTCCCAGGACAGTATCGGTTTCCCAGTGACCAATTTCTTCTCTATTTTAGCCTTTGCTGGACGTTCATGGATCGTTCCCACATCCGTGAATCTTCTACGACAATCACCAATTCTTCATTCACTGATTTTCTTCCTTTTCGTCTTAATAATTTTCTAACCGCAGGACTTCCTTTAGAAAACTTTGATTAGATAGACCATTATAGATTGAACGATAAATAGTAAGATAACTAATAATAGATCTATTGTTTTCTAAATTAATTCTATTGGCTATCTGTTCTGGAGACCACTATTCTTCAAAAAGTAACTTACGAATCTTTTCTTTATAGGGTGACTGATCCAATATCCTCTTTTTCCCGCATTTCTCCTTGTTCTTATGATAAGATTTTTACGCTAGAGAAGGGGAATAGGCTCTAAACTTTATAGTGTTTCTCGGCTCCTATAATGAAAATATGGATAAGTTGTTCATTATAATCTACTATAGAAGCCGCAAATCAATCATCTTTGGCAATTAGTGGTTTCATAATTTCTGTTGTAAAATTGGTCATAAGAAAATTTTCCTAAAAAATTTCTATTGTTGTAACTCTATTGTTACAAAATAGACTTTTTTTTTATTTTAAATTTCTATTTAAACAAAATATTTTTTAGAAAAATTTAAATAAAACCATCTTTTTGATCTTTTTATTTGTATTACATACATAATTATTGTAAAGTAAGCGTATTTCTATTGAAATAATTGAGTATTTATTTCTAAAAAAAGATTGAATATAACATTGGAGGTAATTATTTTGGATAAAAAACAGAGAATTTATCAAATTGAACGTATGAAAGAAATATTGAAAAAAAGACCTATAAAAAAAGTTAATCGATTTAAAATGAGAAAAGTAAAAAAAATATGGGTATTTTCGTATGCCGTCACAACTATTTTTGGTGTGAATATTATGATGGATTACTTCGCTAATGGACATAGTATTCTTGCATATGCTGATGAAGCAAGTAGCCAGTATACGCCAAGTTATTATTATTATAATGGAAATCCAATAATTATAAGTGGTGGTACTATTGGTGTAAGTATGGAAATTAGAGTTCCTAATAGTCTAGGGAAAACAATTAGATCAGTGACGTTTAGTAATGGCTCTGGACAAAGAACGCTTAGTTCCTTTACATCACCTGTTCAAGATTCTTCATCAGACAGTTATACAATTCTAACGAGTCAACCGCCCTTAACTGTGAACCCTACAAGTCAAGCACAAGATAGTTATGTTCGTAATCCTATAATATTTACTTATACAGATGGGACTACCTCTAAGACTTCTATTGGGACTAGTGATGTAATTCGAGAGATGGAAATAGCTATCAGGCGACTTCAAAGACAGATTAATTCGTTAAATAACTTTGATGACAACTATAAAATCAAAACGAACGAGGCTTATGTTTCCAAAGCCAATGAATTAGCAAATAGTTACGAAGCCAATTTATTGTATCCTGAAAATGACACTATTATTTCACCCGATTTTCCAGATGGAGCTGTCTTAGATGCGATGTTATCAGATAAAAAAGACCAGAATACATGGTTTGGTGAATTAAATACAACAGTTGCAAATAAAACAACTGAAATTAATGCAATCACAGATGCTGTTCCAGGTGGAAAGGAAGAAGCAAATCAAAAAGTAGCAGATTATCTTACTCAAGCTAAAGCAGAAGTATTTGCTTCAGAAGGAACAGCCATTTCTACCAAAGCACAAGAGTGGATTGATAAAATTAATGCGATACAAGTTGAGCGAATAGCTGCTACGCCGGAAACACCAACCATTTCACCAGCTACTGAAGGTGAGCAAGAAATATCTGGAACGGGTCAACCAGGAGATACGATTGTTATCACCGATCAAGGAGGTACTGAGTTAGGAATGGGTACTGTTGGAGAAGATGGCAGTATCAAAATTGCTACGAATCGTCCGTTAGAAAAAGGGGAAATAATCACAGTGACTCCTAGCGTAGGAGATAAAGTGGGAACCCCAGCAACAGTAACGGTATTGCCAAAAAGTGAAACAGGCGAAGGAGACACAGGCAACATAGGAACGCCAGATTCACACAAACCGACAATTAACCAACCAACAGCAGGCGACCAAGTAGTAACTGGTACAGGAACCCCAGGAGATACCATCGTGATCACTGATCAAGGAGGAACTGAATTAGGAACTGGTACAGTAGGAGAAGATGGTAGTATCAAGATCGATACAAACCGTCCACTAGAAGCAGGCGAAGTGATCACGGCAACACCAAGTACAGGTGAAAATATCGGAACCCCAGCAACAGTAACGGTATTGCCAAAAAGTGAAACCGGCGAAGGAGACACAGGCAACATAGGAACGCCAGATTCACACAAACCGACAATTAACCAACCAACAGCAGGCGACCAAGTAGTAACTGGTACAGGAACCCCAGGAGATACCATCGTGATCACTGATCAAGGAGGAACTGAATTAGGAACTGGTACAGTAGGAGAAGATGGTAGTATCAAGATCGATACAAACCGTCCACTAGAAGCAGGCGAAGTGATCACGGCAACACCAAGTACAGGTGAAAATATCGGAACCCCAGCAACAGTAACGGTATTGCCAAAAAGTGAAACAGGTGAAGGAGACACAGGCAACATAGGAACGCCAGATTCACACAAACCAACAATTAACCAACCAACAGCAGGCGACCAAGTAGTAACTGGTACAGGAACCCCAGGAGATACCATCGTGATTACTGATCAAGGTGGAACTGAATTAGGAACCGGTACAGTAGGAGAAGATGGCAGTATCAAGATCGATACAAACCGTCCACTAGAAGCAGGCGAAGTGATCACGGCAACACCAAGTACAGGTGGAAATATCGGAACCCCAGCAACAGTAACGGTATTGCCAAAAAGTGAAACAGGTGAAGGAGACACAGGCAACATAGGAACGCCAGATTCACACAAACCAACAATTAACCAACCAACAGCAGGCGACCAAGTAGTAACTGGTACAGGAACCCCAGGAGATACCATCGTGATCACGGATCAAGGTGGAACTGAATTAGGAACCGGTACAGTAGGAGAAGATGGTAGTATCAAGATCGATACAAACCGTCCACTAGAAGCAGGCGAAGTGATCACGGCAACACCAAGTACAGGTGAAAATATCGGAACCCCAGCAACAGTAACGGTATTGCCAAAAAGTGAAACCGGCGAAGGAGACACAGGTAACATAGGAACGCCAGATTCACACAAACCGACAATTAACCAACCAACAGCAGGCGACCAAGTAGTAACTGGTACAGGAACCCCAGGAGATACCATCGTGATTACTGATCAAGGTGGAACTGAATTAGGAACCGGTACAGTAGGAGAAGATGGCAGTATCAAGATCGATACAAACCGTCCACTAGAAGCAGGCGAAGTGATCACGGCAACACCAAGTACAGGTGAAAATATCGGAACCCCAGCAACAGTAACGGTATTGCCAAAAAGTGAAACAGGTGAAGGAGACACAGGCAACATAGGAACGCCAGATTCACACAAACCGACAATTAACCAACCAACAGCAGGCGACCAAGTAGTAACTGGTACAGGAACCCCAGGAGATACCATCGTGATTACTGATCAAGGTGGAACTGAATTAGGAACCGGTACAGTAGGAGAAGATGGTAGTATCAAGATCGATACAAACCGTCCACTAGAAGCAGGCGAAGTGATCACGGCAACACCAAGTACAGGTGAAAATATCGGAACCCCAGCAACAGTAACGGTATTGCCAAAAAGTGAAACCGGCGAAGGAGACACAGGTAACATAGGAACGCCAGATTCACACAAACCGACAATTAACCAACCAACAGCAGGCGACCAAGTAGTAACTGGTACAGGAACCCCAGGAGATACCATCGTGATTACTGATCAAGGTGGAACTGAATTAGGAACCGGTACAGTAGGAGAAGATGGCAGTATCAAGATCGATACAAACCGTCCACTAGAAGCAGGCGAAGTAATCACGGCAACGCCAAGTACAGGAGAAAATGTAGGCACGCCAACGATAGTAACGGTATTACCAAAAAGTGAAACCGGTGAAGGAGACACAGGCAACATAGGAACGCCAGATTCACACAAACCAACAATTAACCAACCAACAGCAGGCGACCAAGTAAATACAGGTGGGGAGATATCTAAAGGAAAAACATTTTCTAAAGATCTTCCTAAAATGGGTGATGAAATTTATCAAAGTATCTCTATATTAGGCATTTTGATGATTTTATTTAGTGGTGGTATCTTTTTGATAAGGAAAAAAAGTTAACTACATGATTTAAGAAAATTTAATATTTATATTTTTAAAAGTAAATATGAAATTTAGTAAGTATTTCGTAAAAAATTGAAAGGAGCAAATACCATCAAAAAAGAATATTTGCTCCTTTCATAGTATCTATAGGGGACTGTAAAGAACTTAAACAAAATTCTTTACAGTCCCTCTTTTTCTTATTTTTTGGTTTCTATGTAACTTCCTTCAGATGGTGCATATCTACGCTTACAAGTTGGACAATCAAAGTAGGGTTTCATATAAACTTTTCCTATCAATTCTCCTCAATCATATTCAACAAAAAAGTCAAGCTACGATTATAAGTGTCTATAGGTACTTTAAATTACATTGACCTAATGCTTTTATACTCATGCTAAGGCTCCTTTTTTGCTTTTTTCTTCTATTCTAAAACCAGTGCAGAATCAAGGAGCATTTGAGTATCCAGTTTTTCTCCTAGTGATCGACCAAAATCAATGAAAAAAATATTAATCTGTTTTAAGTTTTTTCAGCATGAACCTTTACGATGATTAAGGAGGAATCAACATGAAGAAAAAAAGAATAATAATTTAATAGCACTCTTATCTTTGGGAATATGCTTTGGGTCAGCATGCCTAGACATGGCTACAAGGTGATGATAAAAAATGAATGCTTTAAAAACAGTATTAAAAGATAAAAAAAGTCATTGTTAATGAAATAGGTGAATATGAGCCGTTTAAATCTTCCTTGTCAAAAAACGTAACCATAGTTAAAAGTCAGGATGAAGCTGATGAAATTCTCAAAAAAAGATCAATAAAACGTGAATTGCGTTCCAAAATCTAGAAAATTGTACCGAAAAGGATTGAAGAGATTCAAAGAGGAGGAGTTGAAGGCGAGGTAAACCAATTTCTTAATGCTGTAACCGATTTCGTATTAACGAATTTTAAAACAGGTGGTAGAACTTTTTCATTGATCCATTCATTCATTCTAAACCTCTCCTTTGGTTAACTAAAGTGACGGAAAATAATTGCTTGTAGTAGTTTTTTCAATAAGCGGCCGCTATGACCTAACTATTGCGAATACGTTTACAATTATACTATAAAAGAATTTTTACGTATTGAAAATAGGTTGAGCCTATTGAGAAACATGTACCATGTAAAAAAACAAACGCAATCAAAAATACGACCGAAAGAAAAAGTAAAAAGCCATTTTCTTTCAGGTCGTATAGTTATTTTCTAACTACAGGGAGTTTTAAGGTGATTTTTTTATGTTCAAAATCAAGTAACTGAATGTTAGTTGTTCCGCCAATATCATATTCAATGGTTTGATAAAGCTCACCATAGCAGGCACCAATAAAATGATCGATATCTGCTAACGTTTCCCAAGGATTTGTGAAGACTGCATATGTACCACCAGCTAATGTAAAGGTTCGATTTCCGTCATTATCTTGGATAAAGTATTTATACGTACCGTTACGTTTATCGGGATCATTCATAATAAAGGCCTGAATCTTCTTTTTATCAGTAGGTAAAATCTCTAATTTCTGATTATTGACTTCAGTAAAATCTTCAGGGGTTTTAGGAATAGCGAACTTGTACTGTTTTCCAGTGATTTCTTGGCTATTCAAATACTCGATACTAAAAGACATAGATCGTCACGCTCCTCTTTTATATTAGTCCGATGTACTTTAACGACTGATTTAGGTTTTGCTAAAAACAGGAGGTACATCATCTCAGAAACCATAGCAATTCTACTTCATTTTGTCAAAATTTTAGTCAGGCAAGTTTCTGTTTTAATCAGATTTTTCAGCAAGCTCTTTACTTGATTGGTGAGCTAGTAATTCAATCAAGGCCACAACTGGAATTTGTGTGGTGATATTGATATACGGATCTGTGTAAATCGATCGTTCATCAGGCATGTAATAAGAAATGTTGTAATCAGCCAACCAAGCTATCGTTGAATGCTCATCATTAGTAATACTGAGTATTTTAGCTCCTGACCGTTTAAAATCAGTGACCTGTTTAATGAGCTCAGAGGTTTCTCCTGAAACAGATAAAATGATTACTAACGTATTTTCAAAACCTCTTTGAGGAATTGGGGTAAATGGATCACCGATACTATAAGCATTGATACCCATATTTGTAAAATAGCGACTGCCGTATGTTCCTAAAATCCCACTGGTGCCAATTCCTGAAAAAACGACATGACGAGCGGAGGTGATCATCGTGATTGCAAGTTTCAATGTTTCATAGTACGTTTGTTGATTAAGGCGCTTTAAAAAAGAATCAACGTGTATCGTAGCAGCGTAAAATTGGTCAAAAAAGGTTGTTGTTCTTCGCCATTTTTGATAGCGTATTTCAATTCAGAAAAACCATCAAAGCCCATTTTTGAACAAAAACGTAGAATCGTTGAAGTGGATACATGACCATTTGTGGAAAGTTGACGAATCGTCAGCTTTGGAATATTATCCATATGTTCCAAAACATAGTGATAAAGAAGAATTTCTAGCTCATTTAACGACTGGACTTTTTCTAAATCAAACAAAAAGATTCCCCCTGTACAAAAAAATACGGTTCCTTCATTTTTTATATAAGAAATGAAAAAATGTTTCCTTTGTATTCTACAGGAAACATAGTTATTTCGCTTGTTATTACTTTTTTTAGCTAAAAAAAAAACAGTCAAAGAAAATTAATTTTCCTAACTGTTTTGCGTTAATTCTTTTCTTCTGTGGAACCGTTGATAAAGAAAATAAGCAAGCAATGTAAATAGCAAAGGCCCCATCAATAAGGTTAGACTCTGTAGTAGATTTCCTTGAGAGAGAGGCTGATAAAGTTGGAAGCCTATAGCTAAACTAATACTGATGATCACACTGCGACTAAGAAAAACAGCGTAGGCGTTTGAATGAATCAGAACGGTTTCTGGTTTGTCTTTTAATTGTTTTTTCTTAAAGGCTGGGTATGCAAGCGCCACTAATAAATAAGGAATAGCTCTGGAAAGATTTGTCATCAGCGTCAGTTGGTTATATAAAAAGACAACATAGTGACTGCCAAGACTAATACCTAAAATAAACAAACTAACCAGTCCCCCTTGAATCAGCAAGGCATAAATCGGCATATCATGTTTATTTTTTTGTTTTAAACGAGGGTGCCAATAATGCTTAGGGGTCCCCTCTACAAGCGTTCGAATCGGCAGATAAAAAATCGTCGATAATAAACTAATATAAGAAAGTAATAGCGTCAAAGCAGTAAAACGAGTAAGTACTTGGGCTAATAATTGAACGTGTGCAGCTGATAAAGAAAGTGCGTGACCACAAGCATAGCCTAACTGTTCCATTAATTCATACATTAAATTCCCTAAATGAATACTATTATTGGCTTTTAAACGAACTAAATCTGTTCCGCCGCTCCATAAAAGAATACCTAAAAAATAACAACTAACAACGAAAAAACTGCTGAAAATCAATAATTTGGGAAATTGTTTTTTTTGTTTGCCTGTTTTATCAACTAAGCTTGCAATTGTGTCTAGACCACCAAAGGCTGTAATCGCAAAAATCAGAAAAGACAACTGCCCGACCAAGCTTTGTTCAGATGACGAGTCTGTCGGAATCACTTTGAAACTAGCCGTAAGGTTTGGTAGGATATCAGGGCGATTGGTGATCCATAGCAATAAATTACCGCCAAGACTTGCAACAAGTAAGACAGTCATCATAATTCCGCTTAAATATAATAAAGATGCAATCCCTTTAAAGCCTCTACTCACAAAAAAGAGCATTACTACAACTGCTAGAATAGAGAACAAACCGATTATGCTAGACGTTGAAAAATAAGAGCTCGTCGTATTTTTTTTTGTTAAATCTTCACCAAAAAGTAAAATCGATGCAGGAATCCAAATCTTCATAAATAAACTGATCATCCAAATAAAATAACTACAATACCATAAAAAAGCAGCAATAAACGCAATTTGTTCAGAGAGATGACCAGCCAGCCAGTGATACAATCCGCCAATATGATTTTTATAAACCCCAGTAAATTCTGCTATAATGATAGCATAGGGAATAAAATAAAACAGAGCTGCACCGATAAAATACGGAAACGCTTTGATGCCCATTAAGAAAAAAGCTGTCGTCATACTAGAAAAAGAAAAAACAGTCATCGTAATGATCATTACTAAATGCTTGGAACTGAAAGTAGTGGTTGTTTTCATTAAAAAATCCTTCTAAAATAAGATATGTTGGCTTAAGAATAAGAGAAGATTTAGTAGAAAACAAGCTTTTTATCAAAAATTAGGGAATAGGAGTAGTCAAATGACGGATCAGATTCAACGAAGAATCGAGCAAATAAAAGAGGAACTTCACGTTGATTTTGTTGCTTTAGCATTGTCCACAATTAATGAGGTGACTAAAGTCCGAGTGATCCGTTGGAATTATGTGGCTGGAAATACTAATCAACATTATCAACGGATTCGGCTGCAAGTTGGGAAAGGTATTGGTGGTATTGTTTGGCGAACTGGGCGAGCATACCAAGCGACAGAATTACAAAAGCAACCGGAAAAATTAATTGAACTGCCGATTACACGGCTGGAAAAACTAGAAACGGTTGCAGCCTTTCCAGCATTGGAGAATGGTGAAGTGAAGGGGGTTCTGCTCATCGGCTATCGACAAAAAACAATTATTACAGAAGATTTTTTGACTGTTGCTAAAGACAAAACAAATGAACTTGTTGTTTATTTATAGGTGAAAAAAATGGAAATAAGCATAATTGAAAAAGTATTTGAAGAAACTAAAGATGCACTTTTTTTAATTGATGGAAATACGTGTATTAGGCAGAATAAAGCGGCGAACGACTTGGCTTCTAGCTATCTGTTTCCTTTAGAAAAAGTGCTAGAGATTGCTAAAGGAGAAGGCTGTATGCTTCATTCTACGATGGAGAAATGTCTAGATTGTGAGGTAAGAGCTGATTGGGATCAAGCGGCCTTTCCTTTGGTTTTAGAAAACTTAAAAGGTGGACAAGAGCAATTTAGCGGTAGTTATACGATGATTGATCAACGTAAGACCTTGCTGAGTATTCGTCGTTTAGCGGTTGAAGATCGTCTGCAACAAGTGATTCAAAATAAACGTTTGATTGAATACGTCAATCAAGCCCATGAAAATGAGCGTCGCGTATTGTCTCAAGAACTGCATGATGGACTGGCTCAAAGTATTTATAGTCTGATGTTGGAAACGAGACAGTTAAAATGGTGTCAGCAAACAGAGGACTTATCAATAAAACTACAAAAAATCGATGAAGATTTTGTTGCCTTACTCGGTGAGGTGAAACAGCTGGCGATGGATTTACGGCCGACAGCTTTAGATGACCTAGGCTTGATTCCAGCAATCGAGACTTTATTGCATCGTTTGACAGAAACAACGGGTGTAGTGATTCATTTTATTCCGATGATCGAAAATAAACGTTTTCCTGATCGTGTGGAAACAATTACCTACCGCGTCTTACAAGAAAGTGTCATGAACAGTATCAAACATGCTATTGTAGATGAATTGTTTGTTACACTAAGCGAACAAGCAGCACATCTCGTTCTAACTGTTCGAGATCATGGCAAAGGGTTTGACATCCAAAAAGTGACCGAATTTAGTCAAGGTTTAGGTCTTTTAAATATGCAGGAAAGAGCAGAATCGATTGGCGGGCATCTAACAGTTCACTCGGAAAAATCAGAAGGAACCGTTGTGATATTGCGTTTGCCTATTCAATGGGAGGTTCTCAAATGAACATTATCATAGCAGATGATCATGCAGTAGTTAGAAGTGGTCTTCGTTTGTTACTAGAAAGCCAACCGGATATTACTGTGGTAGGGGATGCCGCAGATGGTACTGAAGCATTTTTACTACTTGAGAAATATCCTGTGGATGTTGTCTTGATGGATATGAGGATGCCACCAGGTGAAAACGGCTTACAAACAACACGGCGTATTACAGAGCATTTTCCTCAAGTGAAGACGATTATTTTGAGTATGCATGATGAGGAAGAATATATTCGCACAGCGTTAAAATACGGTGCAATGGGATACATTCTTAAAAGCTCGCAAGATATTGTCTTATTAAAGGCAATCCAGCAAGTCGCCGCTGGAAACATTGTGATCGATCCATTGTTTGGTTCGTATGAGCAAAACTATTGGCTAAAAAAAGTTGATAAAGAGGAAAAAGATGAGAAATACAAGCGTCTGTCCAAAAGAGAACGTGAAGTTTTACCGCTTGTGTCTTTAGGTTATAGCAACAAAGAGATTGCTGAACGGTTATTTATTTCTGTTAAAACAGTGGAGGTACACAAATCCCACGTAATGAAAAAATTAGAAGTTGAAACATTTAGCGAATTATTGCAATATAGTATGAAACATCAATTAATCGACTTATGAGGTGAGAAAAATGATCGGAATTCTTTATATCTTTCACGGTAGTCAAAAAGCTGAAAAAAATCAAGCTGCAATGGACTTTATTCAACGATTAGAAAAAAGGCTAGATCCAAAGTTTTACCAAGCAACAGCTTTTTTAGAAAATCATCCAGATACGATTCCAAGCGTTGCGACAGAAATGATCAACAAAGGGGTGACGAAAATAATCGTTGTACCAGTATTATTATTCGCCGCCAAACATGCTTTAGTGGATATTCCCGCCGCACTTGCAACAGTCAAAACACAGCATCCAGAGGTTCAATTTAGTCAAACGGAAACATTTGGTAGTAAGAAAGGGAGCCGTCAAGTCTTATTAGAACGTTTCCAAGAAGTCGCCGACGCTTATCCAGATGAGCAATTAGTAGGTATGTTAGTGGCTCATGGAACAAAGCAAACGGATGAGCCGCAACAAGTGTTAATTGAAATTGCAAAGGAAATCCAGCAGCAAGTCGGGTTTTCAATTATTCCAACAAGTTTAAAAGGGCAACAAGATTATTTGTTAGATAGTAAAAAGCTAGTAATAGAGAAGCAAAAAATAGTGATCGTACCATTCTTTTTATTTGATGGGCATTTGATTACGATCATGAAAAATAAGTTAAACGAAACCTTTCCAACAACGGAGATTACGATCACACGAACGTTAGAATTCGATCCACGAATATTACTTGATTTGGAACAAATCGTTAATGAGGCCGTCGCATGTATCCAGTAATGCTTAATTTGACAGGTAAGAAAATCGTAATCATCGGAGGCGGAAGAATCGCGTTACGAAAAACAGTAGAGATTTTAAAAGCTCATGGACAAGTAACGCTTGTTGCACCAACCTTTCTGCCTGAATTCAATGAATTAGTGAATACCACGTTAATCACAGCAACTTACACTGCTGAAAGGATCAAAGAAGCCCATCTGATTTTTGCCTGTACAGATTCTAAAACGATCAATCAACAAATCGTCAAAGATGCTAAAGCGTATCAATGGGTCAATGATTGCAGCCAAAAAGAAAACAGTGACTTTTATAATATGAGTACGATTGAACAGGAGGATTATTTGATTGCACTATCTTCTTATGGGACAGATCCTGCTGCGTTAAAAGGAAAGAAACAAGCGTTAGTCAATTTATTGAGTAAAAAGAATAAATAAAAAGGTAGGAAAAAAATGGGTGAACAGTATTTAATAGAAAAGAAAAACAAAACTTTAGGAAGAACCGTTTTAATTTCTTTTTTTGGCGTTTTTGGTTGGCTAATGGTATTTGGTCTTTTAATGAGTATCAATGAAACATTCATCATGTTACTCTTTTTTGCAGGTGTTCTTTTCTTTGGCTATTATTTTATTAAAGGAATTTATTTGAGCATTAAAGGGAAAAAGGTGATCAGTTGGACACCAGAACAACTAACGATTTATTCAATTTTTACAAACAAAGCAAAGTATTCGATTCCTTGGGATAACATTGAAAGTATCAGCTATGCATATGAACAAGGCGTTATTTTTATTAATGATGACAAGATCTATGAAGAACTAGGAATCCAGACAAGTAAATTGAACCAAAAATTTCAAGCCCAAAACGGTGTCTATTTCAATTATCAAGCGATCAAAGGTTATCAAGAAAAAGAAGTTATACTCTATTTGAGATCGCTCTTGCAAGAGTATGCACCAAAAGATTGCGCAGATGAAAATACTTCAGAAAATAAAGAATCGATTGAGCAAAACCGTGAAAGCAATCGTGAAAGCAATATGGAAGAAACAAAACAAACCCAAGGTGGTAAGATTCGAGGATTCATCGTAGCAGCCGCACTGCTTGCTCTCGTAATGTTTGTACTCTTGTGGATCATCAGTTTATTTTCTGTTGGAATCAGAGAATCTAGAGAAGTTGAAATTATCAATTTCATTTTAGAAGCGATTATTGCCATGGGTCTTATTTTAGTGGTGTTTGAATCCTATAGTACTAAAGGAAAGTTAACGAATGAGCAGAAATTGAAAGAGAAAGAACTAGAGAAATAAATGAATGGAACATGAAAAGCCGCTGACTATTAGGTGATTCCCTAATAGTCAGCGGCTTTTATTCTTGTTATTCTAAAAAAGACAAAGCATCGAACGGATTGCTCAAAAAATCACAAAAGGAGAGTTTATATAGAATGAAAGAAAAGCTTGTCTTAATTGGAAATGGTATGGCTGGTGTGCGTACAATAGAAGAAATCTTAGATCGTGTCCCTGAACGCTATCAAATCACGATCATCGGAGAAGAAAACTATCCAAATTACAACCGGATCATGCTAAGTAATGTTTTACAAAAGAAAATGACGGTTTCAGAAATCATCACGAACCCACTCGAATGGTATGAAGAAAATCAGATTGAGTTGATCAATCATGATCCAGCCGTTCAAATGGATACTACGAATAAAAAGATCACGACACAATCAGGGAAAGAAATTTCTTATGATAAATGTATTTTAGCTACAGGTTCCAGAGCATTTATTTTACCTGTTGAAGGTGCTAAACTACCTGGTGTTGTTGGCTTTAGAACAATCGATGACACAGAAAATATGCTTGAAGCAGCTCAAAAATACCAAAAAGCCGTCGTGATTGGTGGCGGTTTACTTGGCTTAGAAGCGGCAAAAGGGTTGTTAGATCAAGGAATGGACGTAACGGTTGTTCATTTAGAAAAATGGCTGATGGAAACTCAGTTAGATGAAAAAGCAGGGAAGATGTTACAAGCCGATTTAGAAAAACAAGGGTTGAAATTTTTAATGGAAAAAGCTACGCAAAAAATCCTTGGTGAAAATCGTGTTACTGGTTTAGCTTTTAGTGACGGAACTACGATTGAAACGGATATGGTCGTGATGTCGATCGGGATTCGTTCAGAAACAACGCTAGCAAAAACAACGGCTATCGAAGTCAACCGTGGAATCGTTGTGGATGATTTTATGAAAACCAATATTCCAGATGTTTTTGCAGTAGGTGAATGTGCTGAACATAACGGCAATGTCTACGGTTTAGTTGCACCATTATTTGAACAAGGCAAAGTATTAGCGGATGTGCTGACAGATCGTGAAGCGAAACCTTATCAAGGGAGTACTACTTTCACGTCTTTAAAAGTCTCTGGCTGCGATTTATATTCTGCTGGAACGATTAAAGAGACTGAGGGAATCAACAGCATCGAAGCGTTTGACGGTTTAAATTATACTTATAAGAAAATTTTTGTTCGAGACAATCAAGTTATCGGTGTTGTTCTTTACGGAGATACAAGTGAAGGCAATCGCTATTATAATATTCTCAAGAAAAACGAAAGCATTGAAGACTATACACCAGTTTCTCTTTTGCATATGGTGGGTGAAGAAGCTAGCGCTGACGTAAGCGAATGGCCAGATGATGAAGTGATCTGTGGTTGTAACGGAATCGATAAAAAAACGATCATGACCGCAATTAATGAAAAAGACTTGACCTCTGTGGCAGATGTGACCAAACACACCAAAGCAGGCGGTTCTTGTGGAAAATGTAAATCAGTGATTGGCGATGTCTTGGCTTATGCTTTAGGTGGCGAGGTCGTTTCTGCACCAACTGGGATTTGCGCGTGTACTGATTTAACAAGAGATCAAATCGTAACCCAAATCTACGCAAAAAAATTAACTTCTTCTGAAGAAGTCTATCGTGAACTGGATTTTACCAATCCAGAAGGTTGTCCAAAGTGCCGACCCGCAATCAATTTTTATTTAAATGTAGCATGGCCTAAAGAACATGAGGATGAAAAAGAATCTCGTTATGTCAACGAACGACTATATGCTAACATCCAAAACGATGGTACATTTTCAGTGATTCCAAGAATGCGTGGTGGGAAAACCAATCCACAGCAATTACTATTGATTGCCAAAGTGGCAGAAAAATATGATGTACCAATGGTCAAAGTAACCGGTAGCCAACGCATTGGCTTATACGGAGTGAAAAAAGAAGACTTACCAAAAATCTGGGAAGAACTAGATATGAAAGCAGCTGGTGCCTATGCAAAAGCGGTTCGTTCAGTGAAAACCTGTGTGGGTGCGAATTTCTGTCGTTTTGGTACGCAAGATTCAATGGGACTTGGTATCAAACTAGAACAACGTTATGAGTTTATCGATACCCCACATAAATTCAAAATGGGTGTTTCTGCTTGTCCAAGAAGTTGCGTGGAAAGTGGTGTGAAAGATTTTGGCATCATCGGCGTGGAAAATGGTTTCCAAATCTATGTTGGTGGAAATGGCGGAACAGAAGTCAAAGAAGCAGTATTACTAACGACCGTGGAAACAGAGCAAGAAGTGATCGATATTTGTGGAGCTATGCTGCAATATTATCGAGAAACGGGTATCTATGCAGAACGCACTGCACCATGGATCGAACGTATGGGCTTTGAGGTTGTGAAAGAAGTCTTGCTAAATGCTGAAAAACGTCAAGAATTGCTAGCGGCACTTGATGAAGCAGTTGCTGGACGTCGCGGCAATCCTTGGGATGAAGTGGTTGAAGATCATAAAACACAGCAAGAGTTATACACAGTGGGGAGAGTATAAAAATGAAAAAAATTTATGTTGGGCAATTAGAAGAGTTAGCACCTAGAATGGGCAAAGAAGTGATCGTTGGACAGCAGAAAATTGCTGTGTTTCGTTTAAGCGATGATCGTGTCAAAGCAATTGAAAATGTTTGTCCACATAAACAAGGGCCTTTAGCTGAAGGAACCGTTTCTGGTGACTATGTATTTTGTCCATTACATGACTATAAAATCAATTTGGATGATGGGCAAGTCCAAGAGCCAGATGAAGGGTGCGTTCGCGCGTATGAAGCGATTGTCGAAGATGATCTTGTTTATATCGTGGTGTAGTTTATGGGAAAAGTTTATTTTGTTGGTGCTGGTTCGGGAGATCCTGAGCTATTGACACTTAAAGGGAAAAGAGTACTGGAATCAGCAGATGTGATCATTTACGATCGATTGGTTCATCCAGTTTTATTGTACCTTGCAAAAGATTCGGCACGTTTTATTTATAGCGGGAAATATCCGAAAAATCATGTATTAAAGCAAAAAAATATTAATCAATTATTGGTAGAAGTAGGACAACGAGATCAGATCGTGGTGAGGTTGAAAGGCGGCGATCCTGGTATTTTTGGTCGTGTAGGAGAAGAAATCAGTACACTTCAAAGTGAAGGAATCAGCTATGAAATCGTTCCTGGGGTTACCGCTGCTTCGGCTGCTAGTAGTTATAGTGGAATCCCACTAACGCACCGTGAGTATAGTAGTAAATTAACGCTAGCAACCGCTCATCGTCAAGCGGACGAATCAATTGATTTTAAAGGTCTGACAGCAAACGGTACGATTTGTTTATATATGGGCGTAGAAAAAGTCAAAAGTACACAGCAGAAACTTTTAGAGCAAGAGGTTTCACCACAATTACCAGTGGCAATCGTTGAGTGGGGAAGCTTAGGTCGTCAGCGTACGATCACAGCCACGATTCAAACGATGGTAGCAACTATTGAAGAGCATCAAGTTCAAAATCCAGCGTTGATCATTTTAGGAAAGGTCGTTTCTTGTCGGAAGGGTGCGGATTGGTTTGAACAATTGCCGTTGTTTGGACATAAAATCTTGTTGCTCGATACTGATAAAATCGATTTTGAAACGATTTTGGCCTATACACAACAAGGAGCTGATGTGTATGCAATTCAAGTTGGTGAGCATCGTGATCAGCGTTTTGATGAGGTGCATCAGTGGTATTTAAGTGATCACTCTTTTGATGAAGTTGTGTATTTGGATCAAGAATTGACGAGGATGTATAAAAATCAATGGGATGTTTTAAATGAGCAAATTAATTAAGCTACGCGGGCTAGTCTCTCGAAAAAAAGATAAAATCTGCTTGTGACAGAGAGCGTCACAAACATATTTTTCTATTTTTCAGTCAAGGTTTAACGAGCCCGCTACGCTTTTGCTTTGAAACACAGTGAATGAAAAGAACTGATGTTGAAAAGTACAAGGTGCAGCGAAGCGGAACGTTGTTACCATGTATTATCTAGCTGCATGGGCTAACCTTTCGGAAAAAAGATAAATTATGAATAAGGCAAAGAGCGCCTCAGTCATAATTTCCTATTTTTCAGTCAAGGTTTAACGAGCCCACTTCGCTTTTAAATCAAGGAGGTAAATATGGGATCACTTCAACCACCAGAAATAGTGGATGTTACAATTGAAAAAGGCGTGCAAAAAGCGCGTGCTAGTTTTTTGACGTTAGCAGTATTAGGATTTTTAGCAGGTGTTTTTATCGCTGTTGCAGGGATTGCGATGATTAGAGCAATGGGAACGATGCCAAAGGAATGGGGGTCGCTGGTAAATGTGATCGGTGCAGCTGTGTTTCCGTTTGGGCTGATTTGTTTATTGTTAGCTGGGGGAGAACTGGTTACGGGAAACATGATGGTTGTTTCGATGGCGTTATTTGCTAGAAAAATCAGTGGCAAAGAATGGCTGAGAAATATTGTGATCGTGACGCTTTTCAATCTGATCGGTTCTTTATTTGTAGCCTACTTCTTTGGCTATTTAAGCGGCGCTTTACAAGGGGATTTTGCTGAACGAGCAATTCAAGTTTCACTTGGTCGAACCAAAGATACTTTTTTACAAGGATTTCTTTCAGGGATTGCCTGTAATTTCTTAGTCAGCACAGCCGTGTATTTAAATTTTGCGGCAAAAGATTTCATTGGTAAGATTGTAGGGATTTTCCTACCAATCATGGGCTTTGTGATTTGTGGCTTCCAACATGTTGTGGCAAATATGTTTTTGATTCCGATGGGGATTCTTTTAGGCGGCAATACTTGGTCGGCTTTTGGGCAAAATATGGTGAGTGTCTATCTGGGAAATATCATTGGCGGAGGTTTCTTTGTAGCAGGGCTTTATTTCTTAGCATATAAAGTTGGCACTGGCCAGTTGTCAAAAAAATAAAATCTAGTATGATAAAAAGAGAAGTCAAGAAAAAGGAAGTAAATTGAATGAAAACCGTCCGTGTCGGTACCAGAAATAGTCCTTTAGCAATGAAACAAACAATGATCGTATTAGATTTACTGAAAGAGGCTCATGGTGATTTTCCAGTTGAAATTGTTCCAATGACAACTAAAGGAGACCAAATGCTTTCTGTTAGTTTGTCTAAAATCGGTGGAAAAGGATTATTTATCAATGAAGTAGAGCAGGCTTTATTGAAAGGCTCGATCGATTTTGCGGTCCATAGTTTAAAAGATATGCCTGCAAAAGTTGCAGATAGTTTGACACTAGCTGCGATTCCAGAAAGAAGTGATCCAGCTGATTGTCTGATTTTTAGAGAAGCTAGCTCTGTAGCAGAGTTGCCCAACACTGCTAGAATCGGAACGAGTAGTTTACGACGTGAATTTCAAATGAAAAATTTACGCGAAGATATTCAAGTGGAATCGATTCGAGGGAATGTGGGGACTCGTTTGAAACGAATGGAAGAGCAAGGACTAGATGGCATTGTTTTAGCTGTTGCAGGGTTAAAGCGATTGAATTGGTTTGCTGATCCTACGCACCCTTATCATATTTTAACGTGCGAACAATGTATTCCAGCTGTAGGACAAGGAGCTTTAGCGGTAGAATGTCGCAGTCAGGATCAAGCGATGAACGACTTTTTAAGACCAATCGATGATTTATCAACAAGAAGATTAGTTATGGAAGAACGGGCTTTTTTAGCAATGTTAAATGGAAATTGTGACATCCCGATTGGAGCCTATGCTGTTCAAAAACAAAACGGCTATCACTTTTCAGGGTTCTTAGGCGATAAAGAATTACAACAGTCATTCACTAAAAGTATTGTTGTACAAGAATTAGTCGGTGTTGGAAAGCAAGTAGCAGCTGACTTGCTAAACGAAATGGATCAGGCATCACGATGAAAAAGATTCTTCTAACACGGTTGCCGCAGGATAATGTCGACGATTGTCTTTATTTTCAGCAAAAAGGGTTTGAAACAGTGGAAATTCCTTTACTTGAGTTAAAAAGACGAGTAATGGGGCAATCTTTTGAAGTAATGCTAAAACAGAGTGAGTGGGTTTTTCTAACAAGTCAGCATGCTGCGGAATTCTTTTTTCAGCAAATAAGTAAAAGAGATGTTGAACAGAAAAAATTTGCTGTGATCGGTGAGAAGACTGCTCAAGTCCTCTTAGCGAATAACGTAAAATTAATGTTTCAAGCACCACGCCCAACAAAAAAGCATCTATTTGAAGCTTGGGCAGCTTGTAATAGAGAGCCGACATCAATTTTATATCCAAAAAGTAATTTAGCAGATAACCTTGGCGAAAGCGAATTAATAGCAAAGGGGCATCAATTGTTTACACCCATTCTGTATGACAATTACGTTCCTCAGAAAAATCAACAAAAGCTAAAAACACTTTTATTGGCCGACAAAATAACCTCAGTTTATCTAGCAAGTCCGTCCTTATGGCAACGTTTTTTTGCAGTTTTTAAAAATACAACCTTAAAAGAAATGCCGATGCTATACTGTTTAGGTGAAACAACAAGACAAGCTATTTTAAAAGATGGTTACGAAGCAATAATCAAAAAAGCAGAGAAGTATAGTTGAAAGAAGGCATGCACTTCCTCTCAACTATGCTTCTTTTGTTAGACAAAGTAGTTGACGAAAGCGTTAAAACAGGTACAATAAATAGTTCGAGGTAAGAGAACGTTTAATTGAGATGGAGGTTTTTTTGTGAGTAGAGAAGTTATTTTATATATCGCAGCAAGTGTTGATGGATATATCGCAGAGCCAGATGGTAGTATTGATTTTTTAGGTGGCGGGATTGAATTAGTAGAAGAGGATACTAGTTACCAAGAATTAATGGAAAAGATCGATACAGTGGTGATGGGGCGAACGACTTATGATCAAGTAGTCAATGAATTATCTCCAGAGCAGTATCCCTATGAAGAACAGCTATCTTATGTCATCACGAGTCATCCAGATAAAAGTACAGACAAGCTGTTTTTTACAAATCAAGGGCCCGTAAAGTTGATTCAGGAATTAAAAGAACAAGAGGGAAAAGCAATCTGGGTCGTTGGTGGCGCTAGTATTATTGCACCTTTAGTGGAAGCAAACTTGATTGATACCTATATTCTGACAACAATCCCAACGATTTTAGGAAAAGGGATTCGGTTATTCAATGAGTTGAATGGACCGGTTAGTTTACAAGTTGAGCATGTATATGAAAAAAATGATCTGGTATATACTACCTATTCAACAAAAGCTCATTCATAGGTTATAGCAACACTGTAATTCAAGGTATTTTCTCAAATATGAAAAAAACCTAGCTCCTGTCTATCAAAGGCAAAAGCTAGGTATTTTATTACGAATAAAAAAATTGATTTACAAAATTTTAACATCATTTTCATAATATTTTTTAACGTCATCCAATAATTGATCATCCGTAATCAACACTTCTAATTGATTTAATTTAGCAAATGTTGCAATTGATTTTTTCTCAAATTTAGTACTATCGATCAATGCGATCGTATGTGGTGCAATTTCTACCATACGTTTTTTTAATTCCACTTCATATAAATTAAAATCAGATAAACCTTCAGAGGAAGAAATCGCGTATGCCGAAGTAAACAAGGTATCGATATTTAGCTTCTTCAAAATCTCAATCCCTAGAATTCCTTCAACCGCATTGGAAGAGCCCTTAACAACACCACCGATTAAAATCACCGTCAAATTAAAATTTTCCTTCAATAACGACGCTGTCCGGATACCATTCGTTAAAATCGTTAATTTTAAATCAGATTGATCGATCAATTTTGCCAACTCATAACAAGTTGAGCTAGCATCTAACACAATACATTCACCAGGTTGAATATAAGCTAAGGCTTTTTTGGCAATCTGTGTTTTCTTATCTATATTCTTTTGTTTGCGAATATCATAATTTTTGTCTATTTTAAGCGTTTCATCCTCTTTGCTGCGAATGGCTCCGCCATGTGTACGAATCAAAAGATTATTCTTACTTAAATAGTTTAAATCAGAGCGAATCGTGGCTCTGGAGACATTTAAAACTTCTGTTAATCCATTAACAGATACAGACTCTTGTTCCTGCAATAGGGACAAAATCTTCTCTCTTCTTTGGTCTGTATACAATTTTTATTCCTCCTTAACTCCTTATGTTAGCTAAAGTATACAGGATTAAGGGTCAAATGACAAATTTGTTGTCGTTTACTTTCGTTTTTTGTCTTATAAGAAAAAATGAAACAATTCATTCACTCTAAAAGTTTAATTGTTCTCTCTGAAAAAGGCTATATTGACCTAATCTCTAGACAGATTACTTTTAATTTTTGTTTTCGATAACTTTCTTTTTTATTAAAAACGAAAACAAACGAAAATAAACGTTGACAAAGTGAAGGTTAAAAGCTAATATGAATGTAGACAACGAAAGAGGTGGAGAAAATGAAAATCGGGATCGGCTCAGATCACAATGCATTTGAAATGAAAAATCAATTAAAAGACTATATTGCAACCTTAGGAATAGAAGTAATCGATTTTGGCTGTTTTTCACCAGACGAAGTAGATTATCCGAATATTGCTTTTGAGGTAGCCAAAGGCATTAATGAGGGCAAAATTGAACGTGGCATCTTGGTTTGTGGAACAGGTATCGGCATGGCGATGGCTGCAAACAAAGTTCCGGGAGTTAGAGCAGCGCAATGCCACGATACGTATTCAGCAGAGCGAGCGCAATTAAGCAATAATGCGCAAATCATTACCATGGGGTCAAAAGTTATTGGCATAGAAGTGGCAAAAAAAGTTGTATCAGAATATCTTTCGGTAAAATTCGAAGGTGGAAATTCTGCACGAAAAATCGATCAAATTATGCAAAAAGAATCCGAATTTAGCAAGTAAACCCACAAAGAAAGGGAGCGAGACAGATGAAATTTTTTCTTGATACAGCCAATGTTGATGAAATTAAAAGAATCAATGAATTGGGTTTAGTGGATGGAGTAACAACAAATCCGACAATCATCTCTAAAGAAGGCCGAAATTTTAAAGAAGTCATCATAGAAATTTGTGAACTTGTAGAAGGTCCTGTAAGTGCAGAGGTCATTGCACTTGACACAGAAGGAATGCTCAAAGAAGCCCGCGATATAGCCAAATGGGCAGAGAATGTTGTGGTAAAAATTCCTATGACAGAAGCAGGTTTGAAAGCGGTTCATATTCTGAGTAAAGAAAATATCCAAACCAATGTGACGCTTGTTTTCACCGTTGCCCAAGGATTGATGGCAGCCAAAGCAGGGGCAACGTTTATTAGTCCATTTGTAGGTAGACTGGATGATATTGGAACAGATAGTTTAGCCTTGATCAAAAATTTAAGAAATGTATTGGATCAATATGGTTATTCTACTGAAATTATCGCCGCTAGTATTCGCAATTTGAAACATGTTGAAGAGGTTGCTGAATTAGGGGCAGACATTGCCACGATTCCTGGCAGTATTTTTCCAAAACTGTGGTCACACCCATTAACAGATGCAGGCATTGCAGCCTTTATGAAAGACTGGGAAAATTTTACTAAGTAAGAAACGAATTCGGAATCTTTAAGTAATGACAGCTTAAGGATTCCGAATGAAAAGAAAGGAGGAGCGAGTGATGACGAAAAGAAAACCGATTGTGGGAATCAGTTTAAAAATGTATCAAAATCAATTAAAAGAAGCGCAACATTTTGCTCAAAAAATCTCTGAGTTAACGGGACAAGTCGAGGCAGTTGAGCAATTTATGTGTCCGGGTATGGGGGTTCTTTATCCAGTCTCTGTATTGCTCCGTGAAACGAACATTGGGTTAGGTGCACAAAATATGGCACCGGTTGCTTATGGCGCCTATACAGGAGAATTTTCGATTGATTCTTTACTGGATATGGAAGGAACCTACGTCGAATTAGGACATATCGAACGACGAAGGATTTTTGGTGAAAGTGATGATATGATCAATCAAAAAGTGTTATTGGCCTTAGAAAAAAAAGTAATACCCGTTCTTTGCATTGGGGAGTCGGAACATAGTGAGGATTATGAAGAAATCAAAAATTTGTTATTGAAGCAATTATTCCTAGCATTGAATCAAGTCCCGCATAAACAAGCTGAAAAAGTTATTCTAGCCTATGAACCAGCTTGGGCAGTCGGAAAAACGTTGGCAGCAAGTGCTGTTCACGTCCATGCAGTTCATGGAATTATTAGAGAGTGTCTAACAGAGTTATATTCATATGAAACAGCTCAAAAAACACGAATCATTTATGGGGGTTCTGTTTCTCAAGAAAATGTTCAGTTGATTGTTTCAGATGAAAATGTTGATGGGGTTTTTGTCGGACGATTTGGTCATGATCCTGAGCGCTATGCGAATATTGTGAAGACCGTCAAAATGATCAAGGAGGGTAAAGGATGTTTGGAATAATTTTGGTTTCCCATAGTCAAAAAATTACAGATGGCACAAAAGAAATGATTGAAGAGATGACAGGTGAATTAGACGGTGTGCGGGTTATTTCAGCAGGTGGGACAGGCGATGGACGTTTAGGAACAAATTCAGTGATGATTATGGACTATATAGAGAGTTGTCGGGATTGCGAACATATTTTAATTTTTTGTGATATTGGAAGCGCTATTTTGAGTTCGGAAACAGCGATCGATTTAATTGAGGATGAAGGGCTAAAAGATAAAGTAGAAATCATGGATTGCCCTTTAGTAGAAGGAGCCTTTGCTGCTGCGGTTCAAGCATCCGTTTCACAAAATAAACAACTAGTTGTTGCAGAGTTAAGTCATTTATAAAGAAAAGGAGCAAAACAATGAAGTTCATACGAGGATTGATCGGCTACACGATTGCGGGCATGATAGTGATGGCGGTTTGGGGACAATTGGGGGCATTCGGCATTTTTGGTGGCTACTTAGCCGCGTTTATCATTATTGGTCCGATGTGGTTTATGAATCATTTCGTTAACTTAGTCGGAAACGAAGATGATGCGGCGTTTGTTGATATGGGATTAGCAATTGGGGTCTGTGGTATTATGCGAGACACATTTATGAATGGGACAGAAAGCCTCGTCTCTTCGTTACCAACAATTGGTTTAGTTATTATTGGGGCTGTCATTGGTGGAATTGTTGCAGCAGCGATTGAAAAAAGCATGGCAAAAGAGACCGAACATGAAGCAACTGCGCCAGAACCTGGCATGACAGAAAAAGAATTAGATCGTTTAGCAGAAACAGAATAAAGGAGGGAATCAAACATGACGATTAGTTTAGGGATTGCAACAGTTTTAGGCGGCTTTTTATTTCCATTTGCCGTTCGAATGATCTGGGGAAAAATGGTTGATCAGTGGGGTGCAATTGGTGGTTGGATGGCAGCGGCATTTGTTGTGGGAACTGTGTGGTGTATCAATCATGGGATTTCGACACCGATGATCACACAATCTGGAACAGCCTGGGTCGATATGGGGTTAGCAGCCGGAGTTGGTGTTTGGGTTGCGTCAGCTTTAACTGGAGGCAATGTGAAAAAGTCGTATAGAAATGTCTTAGCAGCTGTTTCTGGCGGTATTCTTGGTGGATTCTTATTGTCATTATTTTTATAAAATGAAGGAGAGATTTAGATGAGAAGATTAGTAAACGATGGCTATGAAGTTGTCGAAGAAATGTTAGAAGGTTACTGTGCTGCACATGAAGAGTATGTTCGATTTGCTGATAATAAAAGAGTATTAGTTAGTCAAAAAATGAGTGAAGAACCTAAAGTACGTGTGATTGTCGGCGGTGGCTCTGGTCATGAACCTTTATTTATCGGCTATGTTGGAGAAAATTTTGCAGATGCTTCGGTTGTTGGTAATATCAATACTTCACCAGCCCCAGATGCCTGCTATGATGCGGTCAAAGCTGTAGATAGTGGCAAAGGCTGTTTATTCATGTACGGTAATTATGCTGGTGATGTGATGAACTTTGATATGGGTGTAGAATTAGCTGCAGAAGATGGAATCAGAGTAGAAACAGTCCTGATTACAGATGATGTCTATTCCGCTAAAAATGTACCGGATCGTCGTGGTGTTGCAGGGGATGTACCGGTCTTTAAAGTTGCCGGAGCAGCAGCTGCTAAAGGCTACGATTTGGATAAAGTCAAAGCTTTAGCAGAAAAGGCGAATAGTAACACTTATTCGATGGGCGTTGCCTTATCCTCTTCAACCTTACCAGTCACAGGAAAAGCTATTTTTGAAATGGATGAAGGAGACATGGAAGTTGGCATGGGGATTCATGGTGAGCCAGGAATCAAACGAAGTAAATTAGAACCAGCTGATAAAGTCGTAGATCAGCTGTTGCGCTATATTTTAGAAGATGCACAGGCGAAGGCTGGTGAAGAGTACCATGTCATGGTCAACGGCTTAGGCGGGCTACCTGTCATGGATTTATATGTCTGTTATCGACACGTGGCAGAAGTATTAACAGAGAAAGGCATCGTTCTCCACAGACCATTAGTTGGAAATTATGCAACATCAATGGATATGGTAGGAATGTCGATCACAATCGTTAGATTAGATGAAGAATTGAAAGAATTGTTGGATATGTCATGTGATACGCCGTATATGAAACTTTAAAAAAGGAGAGTACAAAAAATGGAGTATAAAGGATATGATATTAATTTTGGTTTAACGGATAAAGTAGCGATCATCACTGGAGGGTTAAGCGGAATCGGTGAAGCAATCGCAGCGCTTTTTGCACAAAAAGGGGCTAAAATCGTTATTTTTGATATAAAAGACGAGACAGAACAACTTGTTTCAGAAAAATTCAAAGAAAATGGCCTTGGGATCAAAGTAGATGTCACCAATAAAAAGAATGTAATCCAAGCTGTTGCTACAGCAAAAAGTCATTTCGGCAAAATCGACATGCTCGTCAACTCGGCTGGTGTCGCTTTACTAGATGATGCTGAAAATCTGTCTGAAGAATATTGGGACAAAACATTTGCGATCAATGTAAAAGGCAGCTTTTTAGTCGCACAGGCAGTTGGAAATGAACTAATCAGTGGCAATGGTGGGAAAATCATCAATATGGCTTCACAAGCAGCAGTCGTGGCATTAGATAATCATGTCGCTTATTGTGCAAGCAAAGGAGCCATCGTTTCGATGACAAAAGTGCTGGCCTATGAATGGGCGCAATATGATATTAATGTGAATTGTATTTCTCCCACGGTGATTTTGACGGAATTAGGGAAAAAAGCTTGGGCAGGTCAAGTTGGTGAAGAGATGAAAAAACAAATCCCTGCTGGACGTTTTGGCTACCCAGAAGAAGTGGCAGCTTGTGCACTCTTTTTAGCAGCTGATGCATCAAACTTGATCACTGGAGAAAACCTTGTGATCGATGGCGGGTATACGATCAAATAAGGACCTAGGTATTGAGTAATAATTGTTTTAACTGATTATTACTTAATACCTAAAAGAATTTTATTTTAGATAGGAGTAATGAGCTATGACAACAGAAGTAATCGCAAATAAAACCTTTTTTAAAAACTCACTTATAAAGATGGCAGAGCTATCAGAAGAGCAAAGAGATTATTGGACTTCTTTGGATTCGAACATCGGAGATGGGGATCACGGAATCAATTTGAGCATTGGCTTTCGCGGTATTTCTAAAGAAATCGAAGAGCTGGATCAGACAACAGAAGATATTCATTCATTACTCAAAAAATCTGGGATGATTTTACTGTCTAAAGTAGGCGGAGCATCAGGACCTTTATACGGCAGCTTTTTCATAAAAATGGGCAAAGAGGTTGAAGGGAAAACAGAAGTAACCTTCCCAGAATTTGTAGAGATGCTTCAGTCTGGTATTGATGCCATTCAAGCCCGAGGCAAAGCAGAACTACAAGATAAGACAATGTTAGATGCACTGCTGCCAGGGATTGAGTATCTACAAGCCCATAAAAATGAGGAAGATTATCTGACAGTCATGGAAAAAGCAATTCAAATAATGCAAGAAGGAGCCGAATCTACTACTCCATTAATCGCTAAAAAAGGTCGGGCAATGCGCCTTGGTGAACGAGCAATAGGGCACAAAGATCCTGGTGCTGAATCTTCTTGGATGTTGCTGAACGTTTTTTACGAAGAAATGAAAAAGAATAACTAAAGCAGGATGTGTGGCATGGAAAAGTTAGAAAAAAAAGCGCAAGAATTGAGAAGGATGATTATTGAATCATTAGCGGCTGCAGGGTCAGGACATCCCGGTGGTTCCTTATCAGCAATCGACATTTTAACAACCTTATATTATCAAGAAATGACGATTAATACGCAGAACTATGAACAACGAGATCGAGATCATTTCATTTTATCCAAAGGACATGGTGCCCCAGCCTTATATGCGATATTAGCAGATAATGGTTTTTTTCCAAAAAGTGATTTAATGACATTACGTAAATTTGGCAGTCACTTACAAGGACATCCAGATAAAAATAAAACCTATGGCGTTGATGCATCAAGTGGTTCATTAGGTCAAGGGCTATCAATTGCCAATGGGCTAGCATTAGCGAAAAGAAGTAACGATAGTGACTGTTTTACCTTTGTGCTGCTAGGTGACGGAGAACTTCAAGAAGGGCAAGTTTGGGAAGCGGCGATGAGTGCAGCTCATTATCATTTGAATCGGCTCATTGTGCTGATTGATCATAATGGCTTACAGATCGATGGGACCAACGAGGCGATTATGGGCGTTAATGATATTGGAGCAAAATTTGCTAGTTTTAATTGGCATGTACAGCAGGTAAATGGACACACTATATCAGCTATCGCTCAAGCGATTCAGATGGCAAAAAAAGAAACTGAGTCACCAAGCGTAATTGTTTGTGAAACCATCAAAGGTAAAGGAATCAGTTTTATGGAAAATCAAGTCGGGTGGCATGGAAAAGCTCCTTCACATGAAGAAGCAGCATTAGCCTTGGCAGAGTTAATGGGAGCTGAATAAAATGAAAAAAGCAACAAGACAAGCATATGGTGAAACGTTGGTAAAACTAAAAGAACATCCAGATTTAGTTGTGCTAGATGCAGATTTATCTGCGGCAACAAAAACAGAAATTTTTGCAAAAGAGAGTCCTACCAAATTTTATAACATGGGGATTTCAGAAGCGGATATGATCGGTACAGCGGCTGGTCTAGCACTAGGTGGAAAACGTCCTTTTGCGAGTAGTTTTGCTATCTTTGCAGCTGGTCGGGCCTATGAACAGATTCGCAATAGTGTGGCGTATCCGCAGTTGAGTGTCACGATTGCTGCGACGCATGCAGGCGTAACTGTGGGAGAAGATGGGGGCTCACACCAAGCAATTGAAGATATTGCATTGATGCGAGTGATTCCGGGCATGACGATCCTCAATCCTGTGGACGATTTAGAAACAGAAGCTGCGATAGAAGCAATCATGGAACATACTGGACCAGTTTATTTACGTTTAGGTCGGTTACCGGTGACCAGAGTCCACGCAGAAAAAAATACGTTTAAAATTGGGCAAGGAGAAACACTGACAACAGGTTCTGACGGAACCATTATAGCAACAGGCTTGATGGTACAAGAAGCTTTGATTGCTGCTGAAAAATTGAAACAGTTAGGAATTGATCTTCGAGTTTTAAACTTTTCTACGATTAAACCGCTAGATGAAAAGCTTGTTTTACAAGCAGCTAAAGAAACACCTTGGCTGATTACGGCAGAAGAACATAGCGTAATCGGCGGCTTAGGTTCAGCTGTCTGTGAATATCTTTCAGAACATTATCCAACAAAAGTGATAAAAATCGGAATTCAAGATCGATTTGGCCAATCTGGGGATCCAGAATTACTGAAAAAAGAATATGGCTTAACTGCTGAGCATTTGATTGAAACAATAAAGAAACTCTCTTTTCAATAAAACAAGATTGAAAAACTTCTGAAAATTTAACAGAAGTTTTTTGTCTATTCACAAATGACTTTCTCCTCTTTGACAAATGTATAAAAAAGAGTTATTATTAATTTAGTGATTGACTACGGATGTAGTTCTTTGTGCTGTTAAGCAAGAGAATAGTAAAAGGGAGACTTTTTATGTCAGAAAAGAAAAAATCATTAAAGATCACAGATGCAGAGTGGGAAGTCATGCGTGTTGCATGGACAACGAAAGAAACGACGAGTAAAGAAGTCACTGCAGCTCTGAATGAAAAGACTGAGTGGAAAAGTACGACAGTTAAAACGTTGCTAAGCCGTTTAGTCGATAAAGGAATGTTGGGCACAAAGCGGACTGGGAATAAGTTTATTTATTT
The DNA here is from genome assembly GCF_050499005.1 of Enterococcus sp. AZ101. Lineage (NCBI taxonomy): Bacteria > Bacillati > Bacillota > Bacilli > Lactobacillales > Enterococcaceae > Enterococcus > Enterococcus sp. AZ101. Next base: position 638,585 of record NZ_JBMHEZ010000001.1, read on the forward strand.
TCCTTTAGTAGAAGAACGCTCTAGCATTGAAATACTTTCACAAGAGCTGTTGACAAAAGTTTGTAGCAAAAAAGTCGGTAAAGTTCTTGAATCCATCATCAATGACAGTTTATTGAGTGTTGACGATATTACCCGATTAGAAACACTGCTTAAGGAGAAACAGAAAACCGCAGTGAAAGAAGTACCTTGCAACTGTATTCCTGGTCAGTGTCAGTGTCATTTAGTGAGTTAAAGCAGTACAATTAAAACAAGGATAAGGAGTGTTTACCAATGGAAAAAACAGTAACGATCAACGGAATGAAATGCGATGGTTGTGTAACGATCGTCAAAGAAAATTTTGAAAAAATTGCAGGTGTCCAATCAGCTAGTGTTGATTTAAAAAATAAATCAGCCGTCGTGATTAGTGACAAAGAAATTTCAAATGATGAGCTACAGCGTTCGCTTTCTGAAACAAAATTTACTGTAGCGTAACGAACAGTCAAAAAAAGTTTAGTTCCGAAAAAAATGGAACTAGACTTTTTTTATGCTCTTTTTTGTATACTAAAATTAGCTTTTTTTATTTGCTTAAATATGGTTGCGCTTACATTTTTGCAAGTAAATGTTGCAACAATCTCTACTAATCAATTGCAGCAATCAGCTATATACTGAAATCAGACAAGGAGAGAAACAGATGAAGGATCGAACGATACAAATCTTAAAACGCTTTATTTGGTCAGACTATCCAGTGACTTTAGATGAGCTAAGTGAAGATTTTCGAATTAGTCACAGAACTATCAGAAATGAAATTAAGGAAATTAACGAATTTCTAGCAAATCAAAAACTACCAGAAATAAAAACAATCAGAAAAAGAGGAATGTTTTTAGCCTTACAATTAAAGGAAAGAACGAAGTTGGAACCTCTGATTGATGAAAAAAATGAATTTGATTATTTAAATCGGGAAGAAAGGATTTTCGACTTGATTTTGGCTTTTTCTTTGTCTGAACAACCTATTTTTTTATACCAAAAAGAAAGTGAGTACCAAATTTCGAAAAGTACGATGGATGAAGATATGCGCAGAGTTCGAACGATTCTTTTGAGGTATGGTATCGAAGTTTTGAGTATGCCAAAACAAGGAATCGTCTTAAAAGGATCAGAGCGAACCATTCGTACGATGATTTATGATGTGATCAATCAAGCGATAGACAATTTACAGTTTATTGATGAAAGTGAGATGGGACTGACAACTTCAGAAAAGCAGTTATTTCGTTACATGCCTAAAAATATACTAAAAAAAATAGATCAAGTCTACCATCAATCAATTTCTCCACGAGAAGATATTTATCGAAATCATTCTGTTATGTTCACTGCAGTTTGGCTGAGTCGTTATTTTAGGCAGGAGTTGATCGTGACGTCATCTTGGGAAATAGCGGATAGTGTTCAAAATAAGATTCGGTCTTTTATAGATCAATTATGCCGAACACTTGCAGTTAGACCGCCAACAGCTGAAATAAATTATATTGTGTTTATGTTAGAGACGATTCAAACAGGCAGTATGAGTACTTCTGTTGAATGGGTCCAAGCACAATTGCTATCGATCCAGCTCATTCAATCTGTCGAACAAGCGACAAAAATACCCTTTTCAAAAAAAGAAGAATCACTACACGAAGGATTATATCGCCACATGGCTGGTTTGATCAATAGGGTCAAAAGTGAAATTCAACTTTTAAATCCTTTAAAAGAAAACATCAAGCGCTATTATGCTTCGATATATTTAGCCATAAAAAAATTTGCACCAACGATCGAAGCTATTACGAAAAATGAATTGAGTGATGATGAAATTGCCTTTTTGACGATTCATTTTTCTACATCGGTTAGTGCGATCAATCAAGAGTTGAAATACACGTACAAAGCAGTTGTGATCTGTAACCACGGAATAGCAACAGGAAAATTATTAGCAGAAAATCTAAAAGAGTTATTCAACATTGAGGTAGTAGCTGTTTTAAGTTCTGGAGAAATGGAACTGATCTCAAAACTAGATGTCGATTTGATTTTTTCAACAGTCAACTTGACCTATCAAGAATTACCGATTCTAGTTTTAGATCCGATCATTAAAGAAGAAAGTCGTCAAAACATTCAAGAATTTTTAGAACGAAATAAACAAGTTCAACGCTTGATCAATAATGGGAAGGATTCTACAGACTTATTTTATGCAGTACTTGATTTGATCAAGACAAGTGGCGGGATCGTTTCTAGTGAAATTTATCAAAGTTTAGAAGAAGCATTTGATAAGAACAATTTAAAGATAAATAAAAAGGAGTTGCAGCCGATGCTGAGAGATGTCTTAAAACAAAGCGATATCTTATTATTAGAAAAATGTCCAGATTGGGAGTGTGCGATTCAAAGCGTTGCGCGTCCATTGTTAAAAGACAAGAGTATTGAAGAATCCTATGTCAAGGCTATGATTGCCTCAGTCAAAGAGTTTGGTCCATATATTGTGATCGGAAAACATTTAGCTTTGGCTCATGCACGACCAGATGATGGCGTGAATAAACTAGGAATCAGTGTCGCGACCATGGCCGAACCCGTTGTATTTGGAAATGAGGAGAATGATCCGGTAAGTATTATTTTTTGTTTAGCTGCAGTCGATTCATTTTCTCACTTGAATATTATGAAAAGCTTGATTGAATTGATCAATGACGAGACGAAGATAAACCGTTTAGCTCAGTGTACGACTGTAACAGAATTTGAAACGATTTTGTATGAAGAAAGTATGAAAGAAACACAAAAATAAACAAGACAGGAGCAAATCATCATGAAAAAACTAACGATTCTATTTGTTTGTGGTGCAGGATTGGGGAGTAGTTTTGCAGCGCAAATGGCGGCAGAAGATGTGTTAAATCAAAAAGGAGTCGAGGCAAAACTAGAGCATACGGATATCTCATCGGCTGTTTCTATGAATCCGGATATCATTATCACTGCTCAAAATTTCCAATCACAATTCGAGAAATTTAGCATTGATGAGGAAAAAACAGCGATCATCTATTTGAAAAATATTGTATCAAAAGTGGAAATTGATGAAAAAATCACACCCGTTTTACAAGCAAAAGGCGCAATTTAGCGACAAAAAATTAATGGAGGGATTTTAACATGGGGGTAGTCAATTTTATCATCGAAAATATTTTAACACAGGCTTCGATTACAATTAGTTTGATTGCAATGTTAGGATTGATCTTACAAAAAAAATCGATTGGCCAAGTTTTATCGGGCTCATTGAAAACACTGTTAGGGTTTCAGGTGTTGAGTTCAGGTTCTAGCATTATCGTAGGGAGTTTGACGTATTTTGGTGAGATTTTTACAGAAGGGTTTCATATGCAGGGAATCATTCCATCGATCGAGGCAATCAACGGCCAAGCGATGAATGAACTGGGGTTAGGTCGAGACATTGCGTTGACCTTTCTAGCTATTTTTGTTTTTAATATTCTCATTGCCCGTTTTACAAAATGGAAATATATTTTCTTAACAGGCCAAGCGATATTATGGATGGCAACGATGACGACAGTCTTTGGTTACTTTGCCGGTCTTCGTGGAATAGCCTTGATCATTGTAGGTGGCTTTATCGGTGGCGTTTTCGCCGTTGCAATGCCAGCAATCGCGCAGCCTTTTATCAGAAAAATCACTGGCTCAAATGATATTGCTTTAGGTCATTTTTGTACAATTGGCTATCTATTTGAAGCAGGAGTCGCTTGGATTTTTGGTGAACGTGGTGAAAATAAGAAGTCAGTAGAGGATCTTAAATTACCGAAATCCTTTGAATTTCTTCAAGATACCTATTTGTCTGTAATGGTTGTGATGGTGCCATTATATATCGTGACGGTGTTATTCGCAGGAGAAACATTTGCTTCGACATTATCAGGTAACCAAAATTATATCATGTTTGCTTTCCTACAAGCGATCCAATTTGTTGTTGGAGTGTATGTTTTATTAGCTGGTGTACGCTTATTACTTGGAGAAATCGTACCAGCCTTTAGAGGGATCGCGATGAAACTTGTACCAAATGCCATTCCAGCATTAGATTGCCCTGTATTTTTCCCATATAGCCCAAATGCAGTGATTTTAGGCTTTATTACAACTACGATCGGGGCTGTCTTAGCAATGTTCATTTTACCGACATTTGGCTTAGCAATGATCTTGCCAGGTATGTTGACGAACTTTTTTGCCGGTGGAACTGCTGGGATTTTTGGAAATGCGGTAGGTGGAAGAAGAGGCGCGATCATTGGTGGCATTGCCCATGGCTTTTTCATCACATTATTACCAGCCTTGTTAGTCACGATCTTCAACAGCATGGGCTTTGTCAATGCCACAGCGACCGATGTAGACACCGTTACCGCAGCGCTTCTATATGCTTGGATCATTAGTCCAATCATGAGAGCCTTTTAACAATAGGAGGGAACAGCATGTTTAATTTTCTCAAAAAGAAAACTGTTGTGAAAACAGAATCTGAAGCGCAACTAACAGAAGAGCAGCAAGATGAAATGCGCAAAAAAATCGAACAAATAAAACGAGAAATCGATACTCCAGAATTAGCGGATAAAGAATTAGCTGAAAAATATGAGGAACTTGGGCTATTATTGGCCCAACTAAAAGAAGACGAGCAGGCGATTGCTATGCTAGAAAAAAGCCAAATCTATAAAAAAAGTATCGGAGCAGGCTATAAAAAGTTGCTCAATTTATACAATCAAAAACGTGCAGAAGCTGCCAGAAATGGAGATGATGGGGGAATCGATCACTGGATGAACAAAATGGATGAGATGCGACAAATTGCAAAACAAGTTACGATTGGTGGCAAATAAAAATCAATAGACAGGAGACGGACACATGTATACAACCTTAAAAGAAGTAACAGCAACAGCAACAGAATTGAATTTTACAGTAGGGGCTTTTAACGCCCATAATTTGGAAATGTTGCCTGAAATGATTCGGGCAGCAAAAGAGATGGGGGCTCCGATTATTATCCAAACTAGTGTCGATACAGCAAAGTATATTGGCTACGAGGTCTTGGTTTCTGTGGTGAAAACAATGGCTGAAAACGAAATGGTTGATGCGGTCCTTCATTTAGACCATGCGCGGAATTTTGATGACATTAAAGAAGCAATCGATCAAGGGTACACCTCTGTTATGTACGACGGTTCACACCTCCCTTTCAAAGAAAACATTCTAAAAACCAAAGCGGTAGTCGAATATGCTCATAAACATGGTGTTTCTGTTGAAGGAGAATTAGGTACGATTGGTGGAACGGAAGAAGGAATCCATGTGGCAGAAAATGACAAAGTTTACACTAAACCAGAGGATGCACTAGCATTTGTAGAAGCGACTGGAATCGATGCCTTAGCCATTGCGATTGGAACAAATCATGGACAATTTAAATCTAAAACCGAAGTGAACCTACCTCTGCTTAAAGAAATCCACGCAATTGTTGATATTCCATTAGTTATTCATGGCGGAACTGGCGTTAAAGAAGAAGATTATCCAGAACTGATCAATAATGGTATCCGCAAATTTAATGTTGGGACGGAACTTTTAGTGAATTGGACCAAGATGGCCAAAGAGTCATTTGAAGAGACTGCTGTAAATAAATCATTACGATACAATGTGATTCCCGCCAATGAAGTTTGTCACGACATTGTGAAACACAAAATCGGTTTGTTTATGAATACCAACAGTCCATTACAAGTAAGGTAGATTAATGAAAAAGTATTTAATTCTACTGGCAGGCAGCCCAGCAACAGGTAAAAGCTATCTCATTCAAAAAATCCGCGAACAGATTCCTGATCTTTTTCTAATTACACCAGATGAAGGAAAAGAATTGTTTGCAGATTCAATCGGGTTTGATACGCTTGCCGAAAAAGCGCAGCTGGAGAAAAAAGTTTGGCATTTTTACTATGGTGTTTTAGCGCTCTATATGGAAGCAGGCAAGCAAGTGATTGTTTCAGAGTATCCTTTTAGTGATAAACAAAAAGAAACACTAGCGAACTTGGCAGATACTTATGCGTATGAAGTGATCACGATCCGGTTGGTAGCTGATTTTGAAGTATTATGGCAAAGAAGAGCCCGACGAGATTTAGAACCAGATCGCCATCTCAGCCATCTCATGTCTCATTATCATTTTTCAGACAGATTAGAGGATCGAAGTCAGGCAGACAATCTAATTACGAAGGAAAACTTCAAACAAATCACTCAAACAAGAAAATACGATCAATTTCAATTAGGAGAACTTCATGAAGTAGATGTCACTGATTATGAGAAGGTCGATTACACGTCGTTGATCGACTATCTAAAAAAGAAAGTTCAAAGCAAAAAAAATAAATAGAAAGCAGAGAGACTCCCCAAAAAAATGGTGGGTCTCTTTGTTTTCTATTGGTAAAAATAACCGATTATTCGTTATCTTTACGGTAAACCATTAAGTAATTCATCAGCAATACACCATTGCGGTAATTGATTTTTTGTTCTTTCGATTCAAAACCAAGTGATTCAAAAAAGGGCTTAGCTGTGATCGACGAATAGACCGTAATCTCTTTAGCGCCAGCCTTAAATGCATGAGCAATCAGATCGTTCGCAATTAATTTTCCGACACCGTAGCCGATCCATTCCTTACCGACGTATAAGTAATCAAGCTTTCCTGAATCAGAAATACTTCCGAAGCCAAGTATTTGCATTCTATTTTGTGCAACGACGGTATAGTTTGTGTCAAGTTTGGCATGCCATTTTTCATAGTCAGGTGTTAGCTGAACCCATTGCTCTATTTGTTGGGGGGTATAATCTTTTTTATTGATTGCTTGGATTGTTCCGTTAAATAAAGCAAGTAACGTTTCTAAGTCAGATTTCTGGTAATTTCTCAAATTGAATCCAGTCATTAGTTTGTTCACTCCTATTCATTAAGCTTAGTTTAATCACATAAAAGAAATATGTCAAAGTATAATTTGGAAAAAATTCAGTTTTTACTAAAATAAGCTCTTAAGAATAGAAAAAGATTACTTAGGCAGATGAAAAATAAAGAAAAAGGGTAGGAAAAGCGAAGTCACTTTTCCTACCCTCACCCTATTTCCCACGAATTGTTTGGATATCCTGATAATATTTTTTTGTTTTGTGGCTGTCTTTATTCGTATAATAGTACAATTTATCCTTCGTTCTTATTTCTAAAATTGGTTTTTCATGCGTTAAAACCAATAAATAAGCAGGCTTGTTATCGACCCGAAATTCTCCTGTTAAATAATTTTCTGTCGCTGTGCCATAGAGACGGATTTTATCTTTAGGCAATGTGTCGATCAATGCCACAGATTCAACATCGTCCCACTCGATTTTTCTACTTTGAGTCATCGGTGCAGATAAATGAATACCAATATGAGAAGTGCTTAATTGAAAGGGATTAGCAGTAAAGTCACTGATCAGCATAGGGATACTGACACCAATCAAAGCAAATATAACAATAACGGCCAGTATGCCCATCGTCAGTTTTCCGCCAAGTCTACCTAAATTAGTTGAGATATTCATGCCGACACGGTCCGGTACAAGGATCCTTTTATCATCTGGATTAATATAAATCGCATACTTCCAATATTGATCTTCATCACTGTAACGATATTCCTTGGCTTGTGCAATCAATTGATCTTGTTTTTTTCTAGCGGAGAACAAATAATAAAAAGTAAAGAGCACAAAAAACAAAATCAAAAGTGCAAAGATCAAGGATACAATCAGCATTTGCTCATAAGGCAGAACAATCGAAATCGTTGAAATGAAAGCAAGTGGACTTAGAGCAAAAGCTGAAAGAGCCATTAGAACGGACCAATGGTGGCGCATGGAATCATTGACTTTTTGATTGATCGCTTCATCACTTGTCACAGCCTTGACTGGAAAACGTGCAATAAAATAATAGAAAAGCCAAAACATCGCCATCATAAGAACAGCAAGCAGACAGAAAAGCCAAGTCCCACCTGTTGCTCCAAGTGTTACGAATGAATAAATAGAGCCCGAAAGAACGATTAAAAGGCTGGGTAAAAACCACCAGATAGAAATTAATTTCCGGTTCTTATTTGCCACAAGTTTTGTATCCACTAAAATCGGACGAACGGGCAATACCCAATTGTTTTTCACTTTCACTGCGGTCATTTTTCGAATAGACAAGATTTCCAAATAGTAAAATGCACCAATAAAACTGAATACGTTCACGATAAAGTAAATCAACGTCAATGAATCGTAAGGAATGATTAAAATCGGTAAGGCTAGAATAGTAAAAATAAAAGCACCTTGAAGTAGTCTTTTTTTATAAGTCCTACTAACAGCAAGAACTTGTTCATCTTGAAGCTTATCTTTCGGTAAAGTTGTTTCCAAAATAACATTTTTATGCGGATTTGCAGGTATTCTGCCAGAAAGAGCCATTAAAAAATTGACACCTACAAGTAGTAAATAGAGAAAGAAATTCATTTTCAACACACCTTTTACTGTTCAAATTTTTGATAAATCTGTTTGACCTCGTCTTGTATTGCGTTTTCCGATAGCTGATGAATCTGGGCTTCAGCTAACAACAGTTCCAATCTTTTTGAAAACCGTTTTTGAAATGACGGTTCATTGACTTGCTTTTCAGCTACTTTTGTTCCATTTCGGCGATCAGTCAAAATGTAACCATCATTTTTTAATAAAGTGTAGGCTTTTGAAACAGTCATCATGTTCACTCCGATTTCGTCTGCCATTTGTCGAACAGAAGGCAGAAGTTCGCCTGGCTGCAACTTATTTGTGGCAATCCCAAGGATCAATTGATCACAGATCTGTTGATAAATAGGGATCTGACTTTGGGCATTTATTTCTAATAACATCATTTCACCTCTTTTCACTTTGTATTACATATAATAATACACGTGATGCAAAAAAGCAATGATATTTTTATGAAATGCTTGAGAGAATGAAAATTCAGGCATATAATAGAAAAGAAACGTGATGTGTGAAAGGATGAATGAATATGTCAGCAATTGAACCAACTGTTACAGAAAAGTTTCATGATACATTTACAAAAAATAATAAACAAAATGCCTTACAACGCGGAGTAGTAAAAAATGGTATTGCAGCTTCGGCACAAAATCAACGTGCTGAGGTCAATAATGTACCTGTTTTTTCAGTGGATCTTGCAACTGGAAAAGTGGCCAATCAAAAACAAAGTGGCCGCTGTTGGATGTTTGCAGCCTTAAATACATTTAGACACAAAATGATCAACAGCTTTAATCTAAAAGATTTTGAACTATCTCAAAATTATACTTTTTTCTGGGATAAATATGAAAAATCAAATTACTTCTATGAAAATATAATTGCGACGGCTGATCAAGCGTTAGATAGTAGAAAAGTGGCGTTCCTATTAACGACACCTCAACAAGATGGTGGACAATGGGATATGATCGTATCACTTTTCCAAAAATATGGTGTTGTTCCTAAAACAGCCATGCCTGAAAGCAACAATAGCTCAAACTCTCGTGATTTGAATAATTATTTAAACAAAAAATTAAGAAAAGACGCAACGATTTTGCGTGAGTTAATTGCTAGTGGCAAACCAGTGCAAGACATTCAAACAGCTAAAGAAGCGATGCTGGGTGAGGTTTACAACTTTTTGGCAATTTCATTAGGTACGCCGCCTGAAACTTTTGATTTTGAATACCGTGACGAAGAGAAAAAATACCATTTAGATCAAAACTTAACGCCCCAATCATTTTATGACAAATACGTTGGCGTAGATCTAGATGAATATGTAAGTATAATCAATGCTCCAACAGCAGACAAACCTTATAATCAAACCTATACAGTCGAAATGTTAGGGAATGTCGTTGGTGGTAAAGAGGTTAAATACATCAATGTGGATATGACCACTTTCAAAAAATTAGCTATTGCTCAACTTGAACAAGGAGAATCGGTTTGGTTTGGCTGCGATGTTGGTCAATCCTCTACAAGAGATAGTGGGATCATGTCTTTAGATGCGTATGATATGAATGATCTATTTGATATCGATTTTACAATGACGAAAGCACAACGTCTAGATTTTGGTGAAAGTTTAATGACGCACGCAATGGTCTTGACAGGTGTCGATATGATCGACGGCGCATCGACTAAATGGAAAGTTGAAAACAGCTGGGGTGAAAAAGTCGGTGATAAAGGTTTCTTTGTAATGAGCGATGCTTGGATGGATGAGTATACGTATCAAATCGTTGTCCGGAAAGAATTATTATCGAAAGAATTGCAAAATGTCTGGAAACAAGAGCCAACAGTGTTAGCACCTTGGGACCCAATGGGTGCCTTGGCGTAAATAGAAAAAAATCCTAGCTCATCCGAGCTAGGATTTTTTTGTTACCCAAAGTATGCGCATATTTTCAAAAAGATTTTAGTGTGTTATAATTTGTATAGACAAAAGAAAGACGCTGATATTACTACCGCCTAAAGTAAGTAATATCAACGTTAACTGATTCACTAGGAATCTTTTTTTGATAAGTTAAGTGTATCATATGTTGATTAGATTTACAAAATCGTAAGACAAATATTTTTAGAATTATTCGATTAATTTGTTTTTTTAATAAGTTAAAATAAACTAATGAAGAATTGTTGAAAGAAATTTTTCTAAAATGCTTGGGTTTTTGGACATTTAATTAGAAGTATCTAAAATAAAAGCACTTCTGACTATTTTTATGGGTAAGACAGGTTATTTGTTAAAATTTATTTAATTAATTAGATAGAGAACGACTATTGCCAAATCATGGATTGTGTAGTAGGATGAAAAGTGACGTTAATACATTGAAATAATAAAATTAAATCAACTAACTTTGATAGGTAGCGCCGGCTATTTATCAGCAAAAGTGTAGATCAACAATTCTTAGGCCTTAGAAGGAATTGTTGATGGACACTTTTTTTTATTTATGTCGTTTAGTTGCATAAGATTATACGAGTCTGCAATGCTTTTAAATTTAGGAGGTTTTTAGATGAGTAAGGATTGGATAAAATTAATGATTGGTGCATTTTTTGAGGTTCTGTGGGTCATTGGAATAAAGCATAGTAATACTTGGTGGGAAATTTTAGTAACGGTTATTTGCATTCTCATCAGCTTCTACGCATTGATAAAAGCAGGAGAATCACTGCCGGTTGGAACAGCGTATGCGGTGTTTGTTGGGTTAGGTACAGCTGGGACTGTGGTTACAGGCATTCTTTTTTTCGGCGAAGAATTTAAACTATCTAAAATTCTATTAATCATCATATTACTTATTGGTGTGATGGGCTTGAAATTTGTTACAGGTGAGAAGGGAGCGAGTCAAAAATGAGTTGGATCTTTTTGATTATTGCGGGAACTTTTGAAATGCTGGGAGTTGGATCGATCAATCGTTTTAATTTGAAAAAAGATAAACAGTCTTTATTTCTGTTATTTTTAACGTTTGGCGCAAGCTTCGTTTTTCTGTATTTAGCTATGAAAACTCTACCAATGGGTGTTTCTTATGCGATTTGGACAGGGATAGGAGCAGCTGGCGGAGCAGTTTTAGGAATGCTTTTTTATGGGGAATCGAAGGATTGGCGTAGAATTATTTTTATTGGAGTTATTTTAGGGTCTGTTATCGGTTTAAAACTAATTGGCTAGTGAAAAGAGGATCGTAGCGTAGTCTACTTTTTTCTCGCCGTTTATACGGATATAGAGAGCGAAACAAAACTGTTTTTAGTTTTGTGCCGCTCTCTTCCTTTTTTACTGTACAATTTGTGTATATCTTGTAGCAAACTCATTATTATAAGAAACACCATTTACGTTTGTCCCAATGTCCCAGTTGGCTGACCAGGTCATTAGTCCTTTCTGCCGCTCCTTCCAGTTGCCCTTAACTAGTTATTTTACGTTAACATCGAGGACTTGGTAAAATGCATTTGTTGTATCAAAAACATTCCAAACTGCATAAATCACGTGATAGCCTTTACGATCTGTTGGTACTGTGATGGTATGATTGACCGTAGCTTCAGGAATAGTTCCTTTATCATCAACACGCCCAATCAAGTCAAAGTTGTTGATCGCTAATGGTTGATTTGGATCCCATCCCTGTTTTGTCATATAGTAATCCCATGTCGAAGTTCGATGTTGAGCAGTCAGTGTCCACTTGATTGAAAGTGGACCTGTAGCGATATCCGATTTAACCCACCGATCAGTGGTCTGTGTATCTAATGGTTCAAAACCGCTAACCCCAGCACTAGCTAATTTCCCAGGAGTAAATGTATTTTTAGTGGCTTCAATACTTTGAGGTTCCCACTCAGCACGACCAACATTCTTATTTACTTTTCCACCTTGGGCGCTGCCGAAATAGGCGCGGCTTCCCGGGGATGAAACATATCCGTGAGCATGTGTAATAGTCGATGAAACAGATAACCCTCCAGCTAATAAACCAAGTGCAAGGACTGCTTTGAGCATTGTATTTTTCAATGTGATTCCTCCTAAAAGTATTTTTTGTAGCGCTTACATTGGTAAATATATCATGTTGTTTCGTATTGTTCAAATGATATGAAATTATTTTTAAAATAATATATATGTGATGAAAAGATAAAAATGTCAGAATGGATTGAGCTCAATTCATTCTGACATTTATTGTTTTAACGATTCAAATTTTTTTCATCATTTGCAATCACACTTAACAAGCTTTGATTGTCGTTGAATGTGGCAAAAGCCTTCGCACTATTAAAATCAGGTGCTGTCAAATCTGAGGAGCGCATAAAGTCGTTAAATGCGGCTTCATACGCCAAAAGGTCCAACATATATAAGGATTGGTAGGTCCGATTCAAAATCATTCCTTCACATGCTAGATCAAAAGCTGTGTTGTAGTCTTCGATCAATGAGTAAAATTTCGCAGTATTGAAGAAAATCTTAGTGGCTTCGATCGGCATTTTAACCGTCATTTTTTTCAGCATATTGATGGATTTTTCATAGTAAACTTGCGCTTTGTCTAATTCATTGACCATTTCATAGACGATTCCTAAACTATTGACTGAAAGAATCGCGTAAACAGAGTTTGAATCACCAAGCTCATCGGCTCTATAGAAATAATACAAACTATCGGTTGTATTGTTGTAGCCTAATAAATTAGTGATCCCCATGAAATAGAACCAGCGAACCTTTAGTTCTTTATTTTGGAAATTCGTTACGTCAATCGAGTTTTCTTGTAAAAGTGAATAAGCTTCTTTATGTTTAAATGTATTACATAATTCTTCTACATGATTTAATAGGGACGTTAGTTTTTTCTCGTCATTATCATCTAATACACTTTCCAGACTGAGGTTTAATCTTTTGCAGATTGCATCAAGGATCTCAAGACTATCACAGACATTTTTATTTTCAATGTTACTAACAGTTCCCTGTGTACAAATTCCAGCAGCCAAAGTGACTTGCGACATTTTTTTTTGCTTTCTTACTGAACGGATGATGTCTCCTTTGATTCTCATATTTTTCCCCTCTATGTTTAAGCGTTATTGTTCTAGTTTTATATAATAGTATGGTATTATCCACTTAGAATCAACTGAATTTTTGGAGGGATAAAAATGAAAGCGCTTTTAATTTTGTTGGATGAAGTGATCCGCTACGGAAATACTGGGCACGTCTAGTGTAAAAAAAATAGTGAATAGAAGTGTTTTTTTGACAAATAGCTTAAGCATGAAAGCTTTTCAAGTGGAGAGATTTTACTCTTTAAATTTGAAAAGTTTTTTTATTTTATCTAAAAAATAGGATGTAGTTTTTCTCACTGTATAGTTTCACTCACTTTCAAAATTTGTAAAAAGAACAGCTTCTGTAAATTGTACAAATTTTGCTCTCACAAGTGCAATAGTGCTATGATATGCTGTTTTTTGTAATCGATTACAAAAAATGGTTAAAGGAGAAGGAAATGAATAAAATTGAAAAGATAATCAATGAGCGACTCATGCCAGTCGCAATGAACATTCAAAATAATAAGTATATGAGCGCAATTTCAGATGGTTTTTCAATGATTTTACCGATTACGATGCTAGGAGCCATTTTTACTTTGTTCTCAAGTATGCAGTTTGAATGGTATCAAAGTTTTCTAAAAGTAACCCACTTAGCAACTATTTTAAGCTACACATCAAAAGTGACGACAGATATGATCGCTCTTTATGTGGTATGCGCGGTAGCGTACAATTTAACGATAAAGCTTGGTTTTAAAAAAGATGCTTTCTCTTCAGCACTGATTTCACTTGTTTTATTTTTCTTGTTGTTACCCAATGGAGTAGACCATCAATTGAATACAGGAGAGATCGTCCCTATTTCAAATGCTCTGGCAACGGAATACTTAGGTGCCAAGGGAATGTTTATGGGACTTATTATAGGGATCATTGTTCCGATAATCTATTGTGGCATTATTAGGCGAGGAATTATTATTAAAATGCCAGCAAGCGTTCCACCAACCATTGCCAAATCTTTTGCTTCTATAGCACCAGCATTTATTCTTACAGGTATTTTTTCAGTCGTACGTTTCGGCTTTGAAATGACTTCATATGGAGATGCGAATAACTTTATTTACTCTATTTTAGGTGGACCGTTACAAACATTAGGAAATAGCCCATTTTCATTTATCATGTTAATTATTGTTGCTCAGCTATTATGGTTTTTCGGTATCCATGGATACATGATCATTCGTCCTATTTTACAAACCGTTTTTATTCCATTAAGTTTGATAAATCTAACGGCTTTTGAGGCAGGAGAGCAATTGCCAAATGCGATTACATATCAACACTATGGAACCTATGCTAATTTAGGCGGATCTGGCGCCTTGCTGGGATTAGCGATTCTGATGGCTTTTACGGCGAAAAGTGACCGCTATAAAAAGTTAGGAAGAATGGCTTTGCCTGCTACTTTCTTTGGGATCAATGAACCTGTTATCTTTGGCATACCAATGGTACTGAACACAGTCTTTTTCATTCCTTTTATCATTGGTCCTATCGTGATGTTTGTGATTCCCTATTTACTACAGGTTTTTCATGTAATCGAAACATTGCGAGGCATTCAGCTGCCGCTTGGAACACCCGCTTTGGCCTATGGTTGGTTAGAAGGAGGACTGCCGATTCTACTTGTACAAGCGATATTGATTGTGGTCCAAATTATTCTGTGGTTACCTTTTTTTAAAGCTGCGGATAAGCAGGCCTTGCTTGAAGAAAAACAACTTGATACAGAATTAACAGTAAATGAAGAAGATAAGGTGGGGAATTCAATTGCAGAGATTTAAAGAGGATTTTTTATGGGGTGGTGCATTAGCTGCCAATCAATCAGAAGGAGCCTATTTAAAAGATGGGAAAGGTCCTTCGATCATTGATATTTTACCAGTGGGCGCCCCGCGCAAACGTGGGTTAAAAGATCCCTTGCAGGCACTTGAACAAACGTACGATTATTATCCTAGTCATCAATCCATTGATTTTTATCATCACTATAAAGAAGATATAAAACTTTTAGCTGAACTTGGAATCAAGTGTTTGCGGACATCAATCAGTTGGCCTAGGATTTTTCCAAATGGGGATGAATTAGAGCCAAATGAAGCCGGGCTTCAATTTTATGATGCGGTCTTTGATGAATGTTTAAATTATAAGATTGAACTAATTGTTACGATCAATCATTTTGATACACCGCTCTATTTAGCAACAGAGTATGGCGGTTGGCAAAGCAAACAATTAGTTGGGTTTTATAAAAGATACTGCGAGACAATTTTTAAACGATATCAAGGGAAAGTAAACTATTGGATAACGTTCAACGAAATCAACATGATTTTACGCAATCCCTTTTTAGCAGGCGGCTTGATCGATACTGAAAAAGGCGAGAGACAAAATCACATTTTTCAAGCAGCACATCATCAGCTACTTGCATCAGCGGAAGCAACCAAAGTAGCAAAAGAGATTGATCCCAACATGCAAATAGGCTGTATGTTGGCAGCAGGGAGTGTGTATTCATATACGTGCAATCCTAAAGATGTTCAAGCAGCGATTGAGCGTACGAGAGAACAGTATTTTTTTATTGATGTTCAAGTCAATGGGACCTATCCTTACTTTGCGCAACGTTACTTTGAAGAGCACGACATTCAACTGTCGATTTCAAAAGAAGATGCTGATTTGTTAGCTAAACATACGGTTGATTTTGTGGCATTTAGTTATTATACCAGTCGTTTAGAGACTAGTGATAGTGAATTGCGAAAGAATCTTATCGAAGGAAATGCAATGGCAAGTGTCCGCAATCCCTATTTAAAGGATGCAGGCTGGGGCAGACAAATCGACCCATTAGGCTTTCGGATTACTATCAATGAAATTTATCAACGTTACCAACTACCACTATTTGTTGTTGAAAATGGGTTAGGTGCAGAAGATAAAGTTGTTGAAGGACAGATCCATGATCACTACCGCATCGATTACTTTAGTCAGCATATCAAACAAATGGCTGAGGCTGTAAAAGATGGTGTTGAATTAATAGGTTATACCACTTGGGGCTGTATAGATTTGATTAGTGCCGGAACTGGTGAAATGAAAAAACGTTACGGCTTCATTTATGTCGATTTAGATAATGAAGGCAAAGGTAGCCGTAAACGTTATAAAAAAGATAGCTTTTCATGGTATCAAAAAGTCATTGCGACCAATGGAGCAGATGTATAAACAGGCCGTGATGACCCACGAAAAGCTACGTCATTTATAGTAAACAATCATCATTATGAATAAAGGTGGTAGTAACGAGAATAAAGAATATCAATCAATAATTGGGCTTGATAAGGAGCAGCCTTTTTAATAGAGCTTTGTCCCAAATAAAGGACTTCATCAAAAATATTTGCGATTCTCATCTGAATATTCTGTGTGATGAGGACTGTGTAATTGTCCTTTGAAGATAAGTCAAATAAAAGATCGCTGAATTTTAAAAAGTAATTACCATCCGTAGAAAGAATAATCACTAAACTATTTTTGGTGATCTGTTGGAAGGCTTTTCGTTGATTCATCCGCCCGTTAAAGTATGTAACGTATTTTCCGCATGAAAATAATTGATATTGAAATTGTTCTAATAATAAGCCGGAACTGTGCGTACCAAAAAAATAAACATCTTCAGTATCATGGATTCGCCGACATAAGGCATCGATCTGCGTTAAATCAAGATTTTCTTCTAATGATAAAAAAGAATGAGCTATTTTTTGGATATAATGACTAAGCGAACGCTCACTATCGGCTTCACCAATCGTCAACTCAAAATTATTTTTATTGATAAATTTTGCCGTGTCCGATTGATACTCGATAAATGCTTGTTTCATATCAGAAAATTTTGAGTACCCTATTTTTTTCGAAAATCTGCTGATGCTAGCAGTCGAGGTAAAACACTCATCTGCTAAAGACTCAATGGTAATATCAGGTGCATCATGGCCAACTTTTTTGAGTAATACGCGAGCAATAGTCGTATTTATATTTCCTTCAGTTGTGGAAATAACGAGATCCTGAAGTTTCCCCACAATACTTGTTTTTTCCATGAACTCCTCCCAAATAACTATGATTATGTAAAGTATAACAGAAAAATGAAGGAGGTTGGGACAAACATCCTTTCATACAATATTCTTGTTATGTGTCAGATATCTTATGTTATAATTTAACTAGTTAGACAACAAAAAGGAGGAGATCCAGTGGCAAAAAAATTTACAACTCCATATGAAGTAGCTTATTATGATGGCGATATTACAAGAAAAATGACGATTCCGTCAATGTTGGCTGTTGTGATCAAAACTTCCGAAGAGCAAAGCGATGCCTTAGATCGAGGGGCAGATTTTGTCGCTTCGTTTGGTCTCGGCTGGGTCATTACCAATTATGAGATTCACATCACACGCCTACCTATAGTTGGTGAAAAGCTTGCGATTACGACTCAAGCGATCGCTTATAATAAGTATTTCTGTTATCGAAACTTTTGGATTCATGACGAGCTAGGAAACGAATGCGTCTTGATCAAGTCGACGTTTGTCTTGATGGATAAAGAAAATCGCAAAATGAGCAGTGTGCTACCCGAAATCATAGAACCGTACGAAAGTGAAAAAATCAAGAAAATTTATCGCGGCGAAAAAATCGAAAAAGTTGAAAACGGTGAGTTTTTACCTTATCGTGTCCGTTATTTTGATATTGATGGCAACCAACACGTAAACAATGCCATTTATTTTAATTGGTTACTAGATGTTTTAGGCTACGATTTTTTAAGTTCACATGAACCAACATTTATCAATGTAAAATTTGATAAGGAAGTGGAATACGGTCAAGTAGTAGAAAGCCACTATGAAATGTTGGATACTGAAAACGGTAAAGCAACCCGACACGAAATTAAAATCGCTGGTCAAACCTATTGTGAAGCGAATATGAACTGGAAAAAAAGTCAATAAACGATGGGGTTAAATTATTTTTTTGACTAAGACAACTTTTTGTTTTGTCTTAGTCTTTTTTGGTATAGAATAAAAGCATAGCATGACTGTTTTAACTATATGTACATAATATTGCTTTAATAGGAAGAGAAAGGACGAAAGAGATTATGATTCGTTTAGGGTTAACTTCTTTTAATGAACATGATAAGCTAACTGGGAAAAAACGTTCTACATTATATGAATATGCAGGATATTTACCCTTAGTTGAGATGGATACTGCTTATTATGGAATCCCAAAACAAGATTCTGTTAGAGAATGGACAAAATCAGTTCCTAATAATTTTCGTTTTGTCATGAAAGTATATAGTGGTATCAGCTGTCAAGGCGAGTGGCAGCAGTATTACCAAAGCGAAGAAGAGATGGTTGAGGCCTTTTTGACAAGTATGGCGCCTATGTACGAAAGTGGCAAACTGTATGCGTTTTTGATTCAATTTTCTGCAACATTCAGTTGTACAAAAGAGAATGTCCAATATTTGGAAAAGATTCGTCACTGGTTTGCAGGATTTCCAGTTGCTATAGAATTACGGAATGGTTCGTGGTATTCCGCTAAATATATCAAACAAACCCTATCATTTATGAAAAAGAATGATTTTTCACTAGTAGTTGTAGATGAACCGCAAATTCCAACTAATCCGGTCCCATTTTTTCCTTATGCGACAAATGATCAATTTGCATTGTTTCGTTTTCACGGGCGCAATGCAGCTGGTTGGATGGCAAATGATAAAGATTGGCGCAAAAAACGGACACTCTATCGCTATAACGCAGAAGAAATCGCAGAGTTGAGTGAAGCCGTCGGAAAAATAGCTCGGGAAACTAAAGAAGTCGGGGTGATCTTCAACAATAATTCTGGTGGAGATGCAGCAGGGAATCTATTAGAAATGAAAGCAGCTCTAGGCCTAGAATACGAGCAGTTAAACCCTAAACAAATGGGCTTGTTTTAATCATAAAAAAGTTGCATAGAGAAAGGGATACCAAACATGATAAAAGCGATATTCTTTGACATCGATGGCACACTAGTAAATGACCACGGCAAAGCATTGGAATCAACAAAAAAAGGAATTGCCCTGGCACAAGAAAAAGGAATTCTCTGTGGTGTTGCAACTGGACGTGGCCCCGTACAATTGAGCCAGCAAATCGATGCGTTGAACTTTGATTTTTTTGTGACTTACAATGGTCAATTAGTTTATACGCAAGAAGAAACCATTCACGCAGCACATTTTTCAGATGAAACGCTTAATAGAATCATCTCTTTTTCTGACCGTTATCATCGGCAAATCATGTTTGGTTCAAGACGAAGTTTAGATGGGAGCTCATTGATGCGTTTTGGTCAAAATAAATGGGCAAAAAGAATTGTACGATATTTACCAAAATACTTTCCCACCACGCTTGTAAAAAATCTGATCAGTCGTTTTTCAATTCACAGGAAAGAACAACGTTACCGTGAATTAGAAATAGTAAAAGAACCCATTTATCAGTGCGTTTTATTAAGTCCAACATCAGAGACGCAGACGTTAAAAGAGCAATTGCCAGATTGTCATATCACACGCTCTAATCCTTATACCGTAGATATTATTCCACAGTCAGGTTCTAAACTGATTGGAATTCAAAAATGTGTGGAATATTTTGGTTTCACATTAGATGAAGTCCTAGCATTTGGTGATAGTTGGAATGATCTAGAGATGTTGAGTGGTGTAGGCTTTGGGGTTGCAATGGGAAACGCAGAAAGTGAAGTTAAGGCAATTGCAAAATATGTGACGCAAACAAATGCAAAAGATGGCATTTACCAGGCGATGAAGTATTATAAAATTATCTAGCTCCATGGGCTAGGCTTTTATGATTAGGAGGAACCCCATGAAAATCGAGAATCCATTTGAAAAAACAGAAGTCTTTCATCAGAAATTTGATAATAGAAAACCTAGAATCCCAACAGCATTTTTTGCTAAACAAGCTTCAGATAGAGCTGGTTTTAAAGCAGAAGAATTAGTAGAATTTTTATTTGGGGCAGCCAATAATGATCCAGTAGTGTTTAAAGAGTTAGTCAATCAACTGAAAGAGTCTGTGGATCAAGCAGAAGAAAAAGTTCTAAGTAAACAAAAAGAGGTAACGGATCCTTTAGTAGAACAGGTTGATGCGCTGATTGATTTGTTATATTTTACGTATGGCTCTTTTTCTTTGTTAGGTGTCGATCCAACAGAGATTTTCTCAATTGTTCATGAGGCGAATATGGGGAAAATTTTTCCAGATGGAAAACCGCATTATCATCCCGTTACACATAAAGTGTTAAAACCTGACAACTGGGAGGCAGACTTTGCTCCAGAGCCAAAGATCAAAGCAGAGTTAGAGCGACAAAAAAGAGCTGCTGAGATTGAGTAAATGAAAAAACGGATTAGAAAAGGAATTCCTTTTCTAATCCGTTTTTTTAAGAGAAGAGAGCCCAAAAATGAGTTCGGTAATAACGAATCCACAGAATAGATACCAGACTAAGAAGAGCTAAAACACATAAATTAAGTGGCCAAAACGGTAAATACATCGCAGCAACACCATAAAGTACAAGAACAATCAAACTAACAAAAATCGATCCCAGCATCGTTAAGACTAACCCCACATTGCCCCCACCACGGTTGAATAGTTGGCTAATACTAGTCCACTCTAATAAAATAAACCGATAATCCCTTGCAAAAAAACGAAGGCAGAGAAGGTAACTTCCCAAAAGCGAGCCTAGCAGCAAACTGATGATAAATAAAAATGGCAGTTTAAAAAGAATCCCACCGATCAAAGCAACGCCACTCGTCAATAGACATTGAACGATAAGCCCAACAAAGAACTTTTGCTTCATATATCCATGCATTGAAAGAGGCAATGACTGGATAAAGTTGAAATTTTCCTGATCAAGAGAAATTAAATTACTAATAAAAGAAGTTTGGTTAATGGTCATCCAAGCTAAAGCAATCCCTGTTAAAAAAACGACTCCAATAAACCGAAATTCTAAAGTATTTAAATTCAGCGAGCCGCCAAGTGCAAATGTAACGATAAAAATCAACGGCATCAATAAAGAATTAGACAAAACTTGCATAATTAAGTTGGGTTCTTTTATTAATTGCGTATTATAATTTATAAGCAATTGTTTCAAATTTTGATTTTCTTTACGTTTTCGGCGACTGCTTACTTTAGCGGTAGAAGCATCAGTCAATTGTTCATAAAGTTTAGGCAAGATAAAGAGCTTGATCGCTAGTAATAATAGTAGCAATAAACCTAACAGAGCAATGAAACTGAGCAGACCCGTTGGTGAAAACGGCTCAGAGATGATTTGGAAAAGCGGAATGAATAGATAAATAGGCACACGATCCATTTGAGTCGTCTCTGAATAAGAGGTTTGGCCGTTCATCATAATAATCCCGATAATCGCAATGGCCATTGAAATGCCCAATAATAAACTAGTTACGACTTTTTTATGTTTTTTGAAGAAAGTCGTTCTTGTCAAACCAAAAACGATTAGACAACAAAAAGCAAAGATCACAGCTAGAACTAACAAGAAAAGTAAAATTGCTAAAATAATTGTAATTGGTAACAAAACCCCAGACCGCCATCCAGTCAGTAGAAACACAACCAGCATCGGAAAGACAAAGGGCACTACAGTCAACGCCACGACCAGGATTTTAGCTGTAAAAATCATACTTTGTCGAAAGGGTAAAGGAAGGTAAGCAGGTAAGTCCTGACTTTCAAAAAAAACATTATAAATAACCGTTATTCCTTGTGAAAAAGCTAAAATAGCAAATAAAGCGACATAATAGGTAAAAAAACCAGGCATCTGACTAAAATCTATCATGAACATTGTTACGCCATAAATCATCAAGAACAACACACCGGAGAGCAGATATTGATTGATCAAGGATCTGGTCAATGCTTTTCCGCTTTTCCCTTTTTTGCGAGCACGTTCAGTTACTTGAGGATTAGCATAACGCAAATTTACACGTGTCAGTTCAAGCAGCTGTTTTTTATTCATAGGAATCACCTTCAATAGTGTCTAAGCCTTGTGTGTCAGCTTGACGTCCAGCCATTTTCAAGTAAATCGTTTCTAACGATTCATTTGGCGATTGCGCTAACAATTCATCCACAGAACCATTATAGATGAGTTCTCCTTTTTTTAAGATTGCTAATTGATCGCACAATTGTTGGGCAGTGTCTAATGCATGTGTCGAGAAAATAACCGTTTTCCCTTTGGCTGCATGTCTTTTCATCATTTCTTTAAGATCAAATGCCGCTTGAGGGTCTAAGCCTTGTAAGGGTTCATCTAAAATCCAGATATCAGGATCAGGCAATAAAGCGCCGATGATGATCGTTTTTTGCCGCATCCCATGAGAGAAACTCGCTAAGGTTTCCTCTTGATGGCTTTGCATGTCGAATAAAGAAACTAGCTCATTCAAACGAGTCTGACTTCGGACAGAATCAAGATCATAAGCTGCCCCAATCAAATCCCAATATTCTCCAGCAGTCAGTTGTAAAAAAATATCAGGTGTATCAGGAACATAAGCAATTTTTTTCTTGATTGCTTGCCGATTTTCTGATAAGTCTAAACCATCTACTGTGATAGTGCCGTTAGAAGGTTGAATAATACTAACTAAACTTTTAATCGTTGTTGATTTGCCAGCGCCATTATGACCAAGAAAGCCAAAGATTTCTCCTTGTCTAATTGTTAAACTCAACTCATTTAGTGCTTGTTTTGTTCCGTAACTTTTACTAACTCTTACTAATTCAATCATCATCTTTCCCACCTTTTCTTTGTTATCATATATTCTTATTGTACTCCAGACTCTTAATGAAGGAAATGCTTTCTGTAAAAGGACAAGCACAGGTAAACAGTATTTTGGGGTGAAATCATGTTAAGAGTATGTAAAAAGTCGAAAGAGCAAACCTAGATTAGGTGTGGTCTCTTTCGACGTTTCTCATTGACTATTTTTCAAAGAATGTGCGGTATAACGCTTCGATTGCTTTTTTCTCCTGATCTTCCCGAATACCGAACATGATACTCACCTCAGAAGAACCTTGATTGATCATCTCCAAGTTGATCTTGTTGAAAGCTAAAGCAGCCGTACTATCTGCCATGACACCAATTCGTTGGCGCATGCCTTCACCTACCACCATTAACATAGATAAGCCATGAGTGATTCGCAACTCATCAGGTTCAAGCTCGTTTTCCAAACGTTTCATCAATTCTTCTTCGATCTCAATAGTTAATTGCCGTTCTCTCAAAATAATCGAAATATCATCGATTCCAGAAGGCATATGCTCATAACTAAGACCTAATTCTTCCAGTATCTGTAATAAACGACGACCGAAACCTAGTTCTCTATTCATTAAATACTTACTGATATAAATGCTGGCAAATCCTTGGTCACTGGCAATCCCGACCACAGGATCATGTTGTACAGTTCTTGATGTTGTGATCAAAGTACCAGGATGGTCCGGATTATTTGTGTTTTTGATGACAACAGGGATATTCGCACGATAAGCAGGCATCAATGCCTCATCATGAAGCACTGCAAAACCAGCATAAGCTAATTCACGCATTTCTCGATATGTTAATTCTTTGATTGTTTTCGGTTCATGAACGATCCCAGGATGAGCAACAAAAATCCCATTGACATCTGTAAAGTTTTCATAAATATCGGCCTGCACACCAGCGGCAACGATCGAGCCAGTAATATCCGAACCACCTCTAGAAAATGTACAGATATCGCCAGCTTTTGTAAAACCGAAAAAACCGGGGATTACTAAAATTTCTTCCGTTTCTTTAAATTGATTGATTTTACTTGAAGAAGACGGTAAAATCCGTGCATTGCCAGGCTCGTCTGATACAATGATTCCTAGGTCTAGAGGATTCTTATAATAGGCATTTAAGCCTCGTTGTTGGAAGAAAGAAGCAACAAGCTTAGCATTGTTATCTTCACCACTAGCTAAAAAAGCATCAAAAAGATGAGGATTGTCTTCTTTAGATAACGTTGCTAAATGTTCGATTGCTTGTTGGATATCAGTTAGAACGGTTTTGTTAATGCCTAACGCATCTAAAATCCCTTCGTAGCGACCAACAATTTTACTAATGATTTCGGTGGTGTTCTCGTTATTTAAATAAGCATTGTAATACGCAATAAGTAAATCAGTCACTTTGATATCATCCGAAGAACGTTTACCAGGAGCTGAAACGACGACAAACTTTCGTGAAACGTCTTCTTTTACGATTTGTAAAACTTTTTCTAATTGCGTAGCAGATGCTAAAGAACTGCCTCCAAATTTTATGACTTTCACTTTTTTCACTCCTAATTTTAATAGATTTTTCATTATAATAGTAAAAGAATACCGAAATATAGACGGAAAAGCAACCGTAAAAATGACAATTATTCGATCTTTTCAATTGTTTTTCAACAAATTTCTTCATTTTTTTTCAAACTTTTGTTAGACTAGTAGAGCTGAACAAGAATAGTCACACAAAGGAGCACCAAAATAATGCAAGAATACAATGGCATAATTTTCGATATGGATGGCGTGTTGGTCGATAGTGAAGAGTTCTATTATCAACGTAGAAAAGCGTTTCTTAAAGAGTATGATCTATCGATTGAGCAAATTCCAATCCCTCTATTTATCGGAGCAGATATGCGGAGTCTATGGGAGCTGATTCTGGCTGTTAATGATACAATCTATGATGAAGCTTTTTTAAGTGAGAAATATCAGGAATACAAAAGCCAGTACCCGATTGATTATAGTAACTTGATCGATCCAGATGTAAAACGCGTTTTGCAGTTTCTTAAACGAAATGGTTATCGAATTGGTCTTGCTTCTTCCTCAGCCATGGATGTGATACAAGAAGTCTTGAAGGTCGGCCAATTAACTAGCTATTTTGATGTGATCGTCAGCGGTACACAATTTAAACAAAGTAAACCAGCACCAGAAATTTACGAATATACAGCGCAAGAGTTAGGCATTGAACCTCAGAATTGTGTAGCAATCGAAGATTCTGAAAAAGGGATTCGTTCAGCTCATGATGCTGGTCTAGCAGTCTGGGCTTTGAAAGATACTCATTTTGGTATGAATCAACAATTGGCTGATTTAAAACTAGATACATTGAGCGATGTGTGCAAAAAGTTGCAAAAAGCAGAGCGAATCGGTTAAACTGACTAATAGTCGGCACGGATTTGTTGCAATATTACAAAGTCAAAACATTTCTTAAAAAATTATAAATTGTTAGTGCTTGATTGAGTGGTTTGTGCTATAATTTTCTGTAGGTGTTTTTATAGAAATTTAAGTAGATAAGAGAATATTGTGAGAGCAGATAGTCGTGTTTTTGTTATTTATCCGCTGTTGCATATCATATATGGACTAATAAACGGAGGAACCATGGATGAAGAATAATCTGATCATTATCGTAGTTTTAGCTATAATAATCATCGCAGCTGTTTTGTATTTAGTTGGTTATTTTATGAGAAAGAAAAATCAAATGAAACTCGATGATCTGGAAAAGAGGAAAGAAGCGCTGTTCGACTTGCCTGTGATCGAAGAGGTCGACGATGTAAAAAAAATGCACATGGTCGGACAAAGTCAGAACACGTTTAGAGAATGGAATCAACGTTGGACCGAGATTTATACTCGCTCTTTTGCAGAGTTAGAAAGTCAGATTTTTGAAGTTGAAAATTTAAATGAAACCTTCCGTTTTATGAAAGCAAAAAAAGCAGTTGCTGAAGCTGACGAGACGATGACTGAAATGGAGTCAGAAGTTGAAATCATTCGTAATGGCTTGAAAGAGCTGCGTGAAAGTGAAGAACGTAATTCACTTGAAGTACAAAAAGCGCTAGATGTTTATGAAGAGATCAGTAAATTACTTCACGACGAAAAATCAGAATTTGGTTCAGCTTACCCTGAGTTGCAAAAGCAAATCAAAAATATCGAGATCGAATTCACACAGTTTGTTACATTGAATACATCAGGCGATCCGATCGAAGCGCGTGAGGTGTTGGAAAATGCTGAACGTCACACCTATGAATTAGATGATGTGATGAAACGTATTCCACCACTTTATGATGAATTGAATCGGACTTTCCCAGATCAACTAAAAGAGATCGAAGAAGGATACAAACGTCTCTTAGCAGATCATTATGTTTTCCCTGAAAAGAATTTCGAAGATGAGTTAAGACGTGTTCAAAAACGTGTGAAAAATTCAACTGTTGATTTGGAGAAGACTGAAGTCGACGCTGTAGAAGTTGCAAACCGTGACACTGCGAATGCAATTGATGCATTGTATGAAATCATGGAACGTGAGATCAACGCTAAGAAATATGTCATGACGAATCACAAGGTAGTTGGAGATTATATTGCCCATGCATTGAAAAATAATCGTCAATTGATGATCGAATTAGATCATACATCTCAAAGTTATACGTTGAATCATAATGAGTTAGGTCGCTCAAGAGGCTTCCAAACGGAAATCGAAGAATTGATTCGCCGCTATGAAGATTTTGAACCAAAATTAAAAGAGCATACAATTCCATTTTCAGAAGTTCAAGCATTCTTCAAGGATTGCTACAAAATATTAGATGACATCGAAAATCAACAACTTGAAATCGATGACTCATTAAAAGAATTACGTAAAGGTGAAAAAGCTGCTCAAGAAAAAGTTGATCAATATGATTTCCGTTTACGCAATATCAAACGTCATGTTGAAAAGCAACGTTTACCTGGATTACCAGCTGATTACTTAGAATTCTTTTTCGTTGCGACAGACCGCATTGAAGAATTAAGTAAAGCTTTAAACAGAATTCGTATCAACATGGAAGAAATCAAAAAACTTTCTGATCTTTGTAATGAAGATTTAGAACTACTAGATAAGAAAACAAATGATTTAGTTAATTCGGCTGCATTAACAGAACAAATGATGCAATACGCTAATCGTTACCGTCATACACACGAAGCCATTCGTGTAGCGATGGAAAATAGCTTAGAACTATTTTCAAAAGAATACAGATATCAAGATGCTCTGGATGAGATCGGCACTGCACTTGAAAGAGTGGAGCCAGGTGCATTTAGAAGAATCGAAGATTTTTACTTCAATAATCTTGATGCGATTTAATCATCTAAGGTGAGACAAGTGTCTCACCTTTTTATTTTGATTTGAAGGATTGTGAGGTTGAACTACAAAAATAGAAAGTATATAATAGGAAAGAATTTCAAAAGAAGAGGGTTTTTAAAATGATATATTTTGATAACAGTGCAACAACGCCGATTTATCCCCAAGCTTTAGATACCTTTGTAAAAGTTAGTCAACGTATTATTGGTAATCCATCCAGCTTACATGACTTAGGCAATCAAGCAAATCGTTTGTTAGAACAAGCACGCAAGCAAATAGCTGAGTTAATTCAAGTTCAGTCAAATGAGATTTATTTTACGAGTGGCGGAACCGAAGGCGATAACTGGGTATTAAAAGGCACAGCTATAGAAAAAAAAGCATTTGGCCGCCATATCATTATTTCAGATATTGAACATCCGGCTGTTTCTGAAACGGCAAGCCAACTAGCCGAAAATGGGTTTGAGGTTTCTGTTGCACCTGTTGATGAGCGTGGATTTGTCAAGGTGGCTGAATTAGCTAAATTAATTCGTAAGGATACGATTTTAGTTTCGATCATGGCTGTGAACAATGAGATTGGGTCGATCCAACCGATTCAAGCAATCAGTGACTGTTTGACTGAATACCCAACGATTCATTTTCATGTAGATGCGGTTCAGGCAATTGGTAAAGTAAGCCAAGAGCAGTGGTTGACACCGCGTGTTGACTTTGCTACATTTTCTGCACACAAATTTCATGGTCCACGAGGTGTAGGCTTTATTTATTGGAAACATGGACGTAAACTTGCCCCTTTATTAAATGGTGGTGGTCAAGAGAGCAATCAACGGAGTAGCACTGAAAATGTTGCTGGGATTGTTTCAATGGCGAAAGCCTTACGATTATATGTAGATAAAAAAATGGACAAACCAGAACATACGGCAACTATTCGCCGTTATTTGATTGAAGCCTTAAAAGAGTACAAGAATGTGACCGTCTTTTCAAAAGAAACAGCAGATTTTGCTCCTCATATTATCTGTTTTGCTTTAAAAGGCATTCGTGGGGAAGTTTTAGTCCATGCGCTGGAAGAAAAGCAAATTTACACTTCAACGACAAGTGCTTGTTCAAGCCGTAAAAAACTAACGAGTAGTACGCTACATGCGATGAAAGTACCAGACTCTTTAGCGACATCTGCGGTTCGTGTCAGCTTAGACGAAAGTAATACAATCGCAGAGGCTGAACAATTTATGATTATTTTTAATCAACTCTATAAAAAATTTTTAGTGTTAAATGGATGAACAATGAGTATTTAGTGGGTGAAGATGATGGGATTAAATAAATTAGTCGCAAATAGAATGTTTTGATGGAAAACAAGTGATGATCGTCAAAAGAACAGAAGCTCAACATCTAGGAGAAGATTTACAAATGACTTGTGACGAAGAGCAACAATAAGATAGATGCAAGACTAACAGGTAATGTTAAACGTGGCGATGAAAGACTTGCTAAGAATAGGTTGAAAAATCAAGCTTCATAGAAAAGGATTGAAAAATTGTGAAATATACTGAAATCATGGTTCGCTACGGGGAACTTTCAACAAAAGGGAAAAATAGAAAATTATTTATTTCCCAATTAGCACAAAATGTCAAAAGAGTACTAAGTGATTTTCCAGCTGTTAAAATACATGCTGACCGAGATCGGATGCATCTATTATTAAATGGTGAAGACAGCGTACAAATCATGCCGAAATTAGAAAAAGTGTTTGGTATTCAAAATTTCTCTCCTAGTGTCCGAGTAGAAAAAACAATGCCGGCAATTCGTGAAATGGTCCAAAGTATCATCCAATCTGCCTATCAACCAGGGCAAACGTTTAAAATCACGTCTAAGCGTTCGGATCATGATTTTGAATTGGATTCAAATGAATTAAATCGAGAATTAGGTGGGGCTGTGTTTGAAGTCTTCCCTGAAATTGCTGTGCAAATGAAAAAACCAGATATAAATATTCGTGTCGAAATCCGTAAAGAAGGTGCCTATCTTTCATATGAGACGCTTCGTGGTGCCGGTGGTTTACCAGTTGGGACTAGTGGGCGTGGTATGCTAATGCTTTCTGGAGGCATCGATTCACCAGTTGCCGGCTATTTGTCGATGAAACGTGGGGTCGAAGTCGAGGCTGTCCATTTTGCTAGTCCGCCATATACAAGTGAACAAGCATTGCAAAAGGCAAAGGATTTAGCAGCAAAAATTGCACCGTATGCTGGTAGTATTCAATTCATCGAAGTTCCTTTTACTGAGATTCAAGAAGAAATCAAGCGAGTTGTACCTGAAGGCTATCTAATGACGGTGACGCGTCGGATGATGTTGCGTCTAACGGATACTATCCGTGAATTAAGAAAAGGATTGGTGATCATCAACGGTGAATCACTAGGTCAAGTTGCATCTCAAACATTGCAAAGTATGGTAGCAATCAATGAAGTAACTACTACACCGATTATTCGTCCTGTCGTTTCAATGGATAAAGGGGAGATCATTGAGATCGCAGAAAAAATTGATACCTTTGAATTAGCAATCCAGCCTTTTGAAGATTGCTGTACAATTTTTGCTCCCCCTCAACCCAAAACAAGACCAAAACTAGACAAGGCCCAAGCATATGAAGCGCGATTAGATATTGAAGGTTTAATAGCTCGTTCGATAGCTGGCTTAAAAGTTAGTGAAATAACTGAGTTGAGTGAAAAAAATGAAGAATTTTCCGATTTACTATAAAAGTTGAAAAAACAGACTTGATAACGCTATCGAGTCTGTTCTTTTCATTATTAGGTTTTTCTAATATCTGCTATTTATTTCACAAACAAGTTGCTCCTTGTAACGAAGCATGCTAAACTATATATGTGAAATGAGTAACAAGGAGGTCGGGAAATGAAAGAATTACATAAAGAAAAAACAATACCAAAAGCAACTGCTAAACGTTTGCCGTTGTATCTACGCTATCTAAAAATGCTAGGTGATTCTGGTGTGACTCGAATCAAATCTAAAGAATTCAGTGATGTGATTCAAGTCCCATCTGCTACGATCCGTCGTGATTTTTCGCATTTAGGGGAGCTAGGCCGAAGTGGTTATGGTTATGATGTCCCTTATTTGATTGAAGTGTTCAGTCATATTTTAAATACACAAGAAGAGAAACGGATTGCTTTGATTGGTTGTGGTAATTTAGGGAAAGCGCTGATAAAAAATA
Organism: Enterococcus sp. AZ101; assembly: GCF_050499005.1. Lineage (NCBI taxonomy): Bacteria > Bacillati > Bacillota > Bacilli > Lactobacillales > Enterococcaceae > Enterococcus > Enterococcus sp. AZ101. The sequence goes on from NZ_JBMHEZ010000001.1 coordinate 669,348, forward strand.
ATTTTAGGCGCAATGAAAATTTAAATATTGTTTGTGCCTTTGATACAGAAGCAGAATTAATTGGCTTATCGGTCGATGATATCGTTATTCAGCCAATGGAAAAATTAGAAGATGAGATCAAACGAACAGGTGTAACAGTTGCGATATCAACTGTACCAAGTCAATTTGCACAAGAAGCAATCGATAAAATTGTTGATGCGGGTATTACAGCAATCTTAAATTTTGCACCTGACCGTGTGACAGTTCCACATAACGTGAATGTACAATACATTGATTTAACAACAGAACTACAGACATTGATTTATTTTGATGAGACTTTTTCTAGTAAAAAAGCTTAGAAGGCAAGAACTTTGTCATCTGGCCCTCCTTCCTCTATACTAAATAGAGAGCAGTAATTGTCATTTGTTGAGCTCTTGAAACTTAAATATCTAGCTTTATGAGTCTGTATCTCGGAAAAAAGATAAAATATGAATGTGACAAAGAATGTCACAGCCGAATTTTCCTATGTTTCTTCGATGATAAGTGACGTATTCAGTTTTTAAATTAGAGGAGGAAAAAATAATGAACGTAACAAAAAAAGGCGAAGTAGTAGAAATCATTGGTGTTCAACCTGAGGTAGGGACTAAGGCCCCAGCGTTTTCACTAAAAAATTTAAACGATGAAATTGTAAACTTGTCAGATTTCACTGGTACGCCAGTTTTGATCAGCGTTGTACCAGATATTGATACTAGAATCTGTTCATTACAAACGAAACGTTTCAATCAAGAAGCAGCGACTGTTGCTGGCGTTAAATTTATCACGATATCAAATAATACAAAAGACGAACAAGCGAATTGGTGTGCAGCTGAAGGTGTAGATATGGAAATTTTACACGATACAGATGGAACCTTTGGGAATGCCTATGGTTTATTTATTCCGGCAATGGGACGTTTAGCTCGAGGTATTTTTGTGATCGATAAAGAGGGCAAAATCACTTATGAAGCAATTTCCACTGAAATTTCGGAAGAGCCAGATTATGATAAAGCGTTAGAACAAGCCAAAGCAGCTCGTTGATTTTTTTCAAATTGACTTATATTCCTATTCAATGTTAAAATAAACCAAAGACCATGATCAAGAGGAGTACGACTGGCATCGTTATAGAGAGAAAATCACTTGGTGGAAGATTTTCACATAACCAGTAAGAAGGTAGCTTGGGAGTCAATGATTTGAATGGAGTAGAATGATTCGAGTAGTGATCGTTACCTCACGAATGAAGCGGTGTCTGGATCGTCAGACACAATTTAGGTGGTACCGCGTACAGAAGTTTACGCCCTAAAATACGAAAGTATTTTAGGGCTTTTTACATGTTCATCACAGATTGTGAAGCAATCTGATGTTGAACAGTACAAGGCGACTAATAAGAAACGTTGTCACCTTAGTTTGTCGTTTCACCATTCATTTAAATTAAAACTGAAAGAAGGAATCTACATGACAGAAGAAAAAAATCTGCCAACTAAATACCAACCCACAGCAGTAGAACAGGGCCGTTATCAAAAATGGCTAGATCAAGATCTATTCAAACCAAATGGCAACAAAGATGCAAAACCCTATTCGATCGTGATTCCGCCGCCAAATGTTACGGGAAAACTTCATTTAGGTCATGCTTGGGATACAACCTTACAAGATATGATCATCCGCCAAAAAAGAATGCAAGGCTTTGATACTTTATGGTTGCCAGGAATGGATCACGCAGGTATCGCAACCCAAGCAAAAGTTGAAGAAAAATTAGCTGAACAAGATATTTCTCGTTACGATTTAGGCCGTGAAAAATTTGTTGAGCAAGTTTGGGATTGGAAAGAAGAATATGCTTCTCATATCCGTGAACAATGGGCAAAAATGGGCTTATCACTAGATTATAGCCGTGAACGTTTTACTTTAGATGACGGATTATCTCAAGCTGTTCGTAAAGTCTTCGTTTCTTTATACGAAAAAGACCTGATTTACCGTGGGGAATACATCATCAACTGGGACCCAAAAGCCAAAACAGCCTTATCTGATATCGAAGTTATCCACAAAGATATCGAAGGGGCCTTTTATCATATGAGTTATCCACTGACTGACGGAACAGGCGTTGTGGAAATCGCAACAACACGTCCTGAAACAATGTTAGGCGATACAGCGATTGCTATTCATCCAGATGATGAGCGTTATCAAGCCTTGATCGGAAAAACAGTCACATTGCCATTAGTAGACAAAGAAATCCCGATTATTGCGGATGAGTATGTAGATATGGAATTTGGAACAGGTGTCGTAAAAATCACGCCAGCCCATGATCCAAATGACTTTGAAGTGGGCAATCGTCATGATTTACCTCGTGTAAATGTGATGAATGAAGATGGTTCTATGAATGATTTAGCAGGTAAATATGCAGGAATGGATCGTTTCGCTGCACGTAAATTGATCGTGTCTGATCTAAAGGAAATGGGTCGCCTCATTAAAATCGAAACAATGAATCACAGTGTCGGTCATTCAGAACGTACCGGCGTTGTCGTTGAACCTCGTTTATCCACACAATGGTTTGTTAAAATGGCACCACTTGCTGAAAAAGCAATCAAAAATCAAGACACAGAGGATGCGGTAGAATTTTATCCACCACGCTTTAATCAAACATTCTTGCGTTGGATGGAAAATGTCCACGACTGGGTGATCTCACGTCAATTATGGTGGGGTCATCAAATTCCTGCCTGGTATCATAAAGAAACAGGTGAAATGTACGTTGGCATGGAAGCGCCAGCCGATCCGGAAAATTGGACTCAAGATTCAGATGTATTAGATACATGGTTTAGTTCAGCTTTATGGCCATTTTCAACAATGGGTTGGCCTGATGAAGAAGCAGCTGATTATCAGCGTTATTTCCCAACTAGCACATTAGTAACAGGCTACGATATCATTTTCTTCTGGGTTAGCCGCATGATGTTCCAAAGTTTAGAATTTACAGGACAAGCACCATTTAAAAATGTCTTGATGCATGGCTTGATCCGAGCAGAAGATGGACGCAAAATGAGTAAATCGCTAGGAAACGGAATCGATCCGATGGAAGTCATCGATAAATACGGGGCAGATGCGTTGCGCTGGTTTATGTCCAATGGTTCAACACCTGGTCAAGATATGCGTTTCAGTTATGAAAAAATGGATGCCTCTTGGAACTTTATCAATAAAATCTGGAATGCCAGCCGTTTTGTGATCATGAATGTTGAAGGAATGTCTTATGATGAGATTGACTTCAGTGGTGAAAAAACCGTAGCAGATCGCTGGATTTTAACACGTCTAAATGAAACGGTTGCTCGTGTAACGGACTTGTTCGATCGTTTTGAATTTGGTGAAGCGGGTCGTCAGTTATATAACTTTATCTGGGATGATTTCTGTGACTGGTATATTGAAATGAGTAAAGAAATTCTGTACGGTGAAAATGAAGGGGCTAAACAAACAACTCGTAGCATTTTAGTCTATACATTAGACCAAATTTTACGTTTACTACACCCAATCATGCCATTTGTGACGGAAGAAATTTGGGAAAACATTCCACATCAAGGTGTATCGCTAGTTGTTGTTGAGTATCCTGTCGTGCACGAAGAATTTTCAGATGAAACAGCCGCTCGTGGAATGGAAGTCTTAAAAGAAGTGATTCGCGCAGTACGTAATATTCGTGCGGAAGTGAATACCCCACTTTCTAAACCAATCACATTATTGATCAAAACAAGTGATGAGGCAGTGGATAAATTCTTGATCGACAATACCAATTATATCGAGCGTTTCTGTAATCCAGAAGAGTTGACGATTGCAAGTGATATCATTGCACCAGAACTAGCAATGTCAGCGGTTCTAACTGGAGCAGAGTTATATTTACCATTAGCAGGTTTGATCAACGTAGAAGAAGAAATTGCCCGTTTAGAGAAAGAATTAGACAAATGGACGCAAGAAGTCAAACGCGTACAAGGGAAATTAGCTAATGAACGCTTTGTTTCTAACGCACCAGATGATGTTGTAGAAGCTGAGAAAGCAAAAGAAAAAGATTATCTAGAAAAACAAGTGGTTGTGAAGGAACGAATTGCGCAACTGCGTACAGTGAATTAATTATAAAGAAGTGGATCGTTAGTCAGAAAAAAATCTGATTAACGATCCACTTTTCTTTACACTCAATTACTAGCTCGTCACCTTAACAGTAAATCGTTGAATCTCAATACCAGCATCATTCAATACAGCTAGCTCAACTTTATCTGTAGGTGAGGTAATAGCAACACCTAATAAGCTAAATGTGCCATCTTCGGCTATTTTCACTGTTTGTTGCCGTCTTCTATTTACATAGAGACGAACAGTTGTAGCGGACTTGCCTGTTACTTTACCCGTTACAAAAGTATCATCTATTTTGTATGGGCTTAGTGTCATCTCTACCGTAGGTTCTTGAATCCCTACGTCATTTCGAGTGATTTCATCTTCATAACGATAACCAACGATTTCTACTTCGTCATCTGTGTAGTCAATCAAACCTTCAACATCAAAAGTAAATTGTCTGGTTGAAGATAGTAACTTACGTTCGATTTCTTCGCCGTTGATCACCAAAGCGACATGCGTATGAAAATAATCAGTTCCACCTGTGATTGTTGTATCTTCATATAAGGTGTAAGGATTCACAGTCAAAGAATAAGCTTTTTCTTCGATAGCCATAGTTGCTCGCTCTAATTCCTTATTTTTCCGGTCTAATGCGATTACTTCGACTTTATCCGTTACATTTTTGATCAGTCCATCTGTGTCTAATTCAAAACTGCCATCTCTAAAAATTGTTGAGGTAGTAATCAGTTCATCATTGATGACTAATTGGACTTTTTTTGCTGAAGAACTAGTATCTATACTCCCAATTACATAGTCGTCAATTCCTAAGTAGAAGGTATCGAGTAAGAAAGAACTCTGCTCTGTAACAGTAATAGTACTACTTGCTTTAAAACCGCCATCTTCTGTTGTTGCAGTAATCACAGATGTTCCTTTTTTTAGCCCTTTCACTACACCAGTTGCTGAGACAGTTGCTACAGAGTTATCTGACGTGGTGTATGTGACGTTTTTATTCTTTGAAGTCTCAGGTGTAATCTTTGTTTGCAAGGTTATTTCTTCAGAAACACTTAATTCTATAGAAGGAGGGGTTAACTCGATCCCAGTTACTTTTAGACTGTCTCCAACTTTTTCTCGAACATATTTCCCAGGTTTTGTTCCATCATAGTTTGCCATTAAGTCTGCACTACTGGAATAACTATTTTGTGTATCTGGAGAAACTAACCTCCACTTTCCAGTATAGGTAGTATCTTTTTTCTCTGGAAAGCTAGCTGTTTTTAGAATATTTCCTGTATTTGCACCTAAAATTAAGGTATTTAATGAATTTGTATAAGCAAATAGTTGCTCCATTTTTGTCACATTACGGGTATCCCATTTACTTATGTCAATTGCGGTTAGATTTCGCGTATTGTAAAACATCTTAGTCATATTTTGTACATTAGTTGTGTTCCAATTACTTACATCAACTGTTGTCAAGTTGGTTGTTTGATCAAACATTTGGTCCATGTATTTCACTTTACTTGTATCCCAAGAGTTCGTATTTAATGTTGTTAGACTTGATGCAAAGTTAAACATATTCTGCATATAAACAATATTGCTTGTATTCCAACTGCTGACATCAAGCGTTGGTAAATTTTTTACATTATAAAACATAAAAGAGGTATCGTAGACACTACTTGTGTCCCAAGTGCTCACATCGAGAATTGCTAAATTTTTTGCCCCTCTGAACATATAAGACATATCTTTAACATTACTGGTATTCCACTTACTGACATCAAGTGTTGTTAGACCTTCTGTGTGAAGAAACATTGCTTGCATATTTGTGACACGACTCGTGTCCCACTTGCTCACATCGAGAGCGGTCAGACTATTTGTCCAGCCAAATAGGTAAGGCATAGTCGTGACATTACTGGTATCCCACTTGCTCACATCAAGAGTGGACAAACTGCTTGTACAATAAAATAGGTTTGTCATGTCAGTTACTTTACTGGTATTCCACTTACTGACATCAAGAACAGTCAAACTACTAGCAAAATTAAACGTTTTGAACATTTTTGTCACATTACTGGTGTCCCACTTACTGACATCAAGAGTTGTCAAATTCTTGGTATTAGCAAACATATAAGACATATCTGTTATATTACTTGTATCCCAGTTGCCTGTCTCAAGTGCGATTAAGCTACTTGCACCACGAAACATATCAGCCATGTGTGCGACTTTACTGGTATTCCACTTACTGACATCTAACGTTGTTAAACTACTTGCCTCTCTAAACATAGCAAACATACTTGTCACGTTACTGGTATCCCAGTTACTCACGTCGAGAGTTGTCAGGTTGCCAGCAGAAGCAAACATATAAGACATATTCGTAACCTTACTGGTATCCCAGTTACTCACATTTATTGTGCTTAGTTTATTTCCAGGTCCGAAACCTGCACCAAACATATAAGACATTCCTAAAACATTACTTGTGTTTAATTGCTCTAATCCATCAATTGACTCTAATTCTCCTAACTCATAGAATAGATAATCAGAGTTTCTATTGGCCATAACAGGCTTCGTGAAAATTATATTTTTGATTTTTTTTCCTTCTAGGCGATTAAGTTTTTCTATTTTGGGTAAGATACCATTTAGCCAATCTGAACTAGGAAAATTGCCCTCTCCAAAAGTAAGCGTTTGTGTTTCCGAGTTCCAAGTCCAAGGAACCGTTCCATAAGTACCTGTAACGGCCTCTTTTTTCTCAGTGATGGTCAAAAGCATTGAAACACTTTTTTTATTAGAAGTGCTTGCTGTAATGGAGACAGTTCCTACTTTTTTCCCTATAACGATTCCAGTAGAAGAAACAGTCGCAATCGTTTCATCACTCGTTGTCCATATAGCGGTTTTGATATTACTTTCTGAGGTGATTTTAGCAGTTAAGGTAAGGCTCTCATTGACTTCTAGTGTAGTTTTTTCGCTTAAAATTTCTATTGTTGTCGGAACCATTTCGTTTGTGTCTTCCGTTTGTTCCGAGGCGGTTGATTCGTTAGAATTCGTTTCTTCCACAGTTTTATCTTATGCTTCTGCTAAAACAGAGGAAGAGGAATACCCGATGCTCCCAATCAATCCAACAAGTATAAGACCTTGAATCAGATAGTTATTTTTCATATTTCCTCCTTAGGTAACTTAATCTTCTTTCTCAAATCCTAAATTTGTTAATTTTTCCGCATTTGCTTTTTCACTTGCTGAATCAAAATCCCCGTCAGGTAAAGAGATCAATGGCAACATTTTGGCATCATCTTTAGAAAGTAATTTTAAATCTACTTCAATCGTTTCTACTGCTTCTTTTTCTTTAAAGATAATTGAATAGTTCAGTCCTTTTTTATCAACATATAATTCTTTACTAGGCTTTAATAAGCTTTCTGCCTTTTTTTTCGTTTTTACCCCCATTGTTTCGTATTGAATAATGGTGGTAATCGTTTGTTTTAGTAGCGTATCATTTTTGTAACTATTTTGAATCGTTACATTTTCATCATCTTGCCTAAGTTTGTATGTGGCTGTTTGACTTTTTGCTGTACAAGCACTCATAAAGACGAGTAATAAAAAAACTATACCAATAACTCTCCAATCTTTTTTCATCTTTTCACCTCCTTAATTAAACATACAATGTTAATCATAACATATTTAAAGTAATTTAAATTATTCTTTTTGAATTTTTAAGGGGTGAGGGGGAATATAAGCAATACAAAAAAACAGCAAGCTAGGAGAGCTGCTTGCTGTTTTTTCGTATGTGAATTTCTAATAGATCAAAAAATGGTTAAACAAGAACAAGATGGCATAGCCATAACTGGCAACAGACCAAAATTTAAAGAGTAGCAAAATCTTCATATATTCCTTGAAAGGAAGGTCTGCAAGTCCTGCAACTAAGCAAGCTAAATCATCAGGGGCAAAAGGGACTAATAACGTGACAATCATTAATTTCTTGATTCCTTTTTCAGGCCGATCCAACATTTTCTCAAATTTTAAATAGCGTTTTTTGGTCAAAATCAATCGCGCAAAGGGCTTGCCATAGTAGCGTGCCAACCAATAAACGATGATCTCACCTATAATCAAGCCAGCATAACTATAAAGTAGTCCAGGGATATTACCAAATATCAGCATACCGACAACCGTCGAAATCCCTCCAGGAAGAATCGGCACAATAACTTGGAGTATTTGTAAAAAGATAAAGATGAATACAGCATACTCACCAAACTGCTTGATAAAATCTTGTAAAGACTGAACTGAATGAAAAACACCTTTAGAATAGCCATAAATCACTAAAGTAGTAAAACAAAGGACACCTAGAATAGGCAGGACATAAATAATTCGTTTCAGAATTTTTTTCCCCATGACTGCAGTTTCCTTTCGCTGTTACGTTGTTTTTCGTAACACAAAATGTTTTAGTAGTTGATAAAATAATACGCCCAAAAGAACAGAAATGCTAATCAAAACGCCTATAAGAAAATTTTTCTGCTGATAAACCATCCTGATTTGATGCTTTCCAGAAGTTAAGTTGATGCCTATAAAATTATCTAATACAGCGATAGCTTTGACTTTTTTTCCATCCACTGTGATTTGCCAGTTTTTATCATAAGGAATAGCGAGATAAAGTAATGAATTTTCTGAAGCATCAACCGTAATTTCACCAGTCAATTTTCCAGAAACTTCCTCATTAAGTTGAATGGCTCGGGACTTTTGCTTATCAATGAAAGAATCAAACGCTTCTTGCTGTAATGTTTTTAAGTCGATTGTTTTTTCTTCAAGTTCAGCTTCAGACTCGATCTGAATTTGAACGGTGGCATCATTTTCAAAGTAGCCCAAATTAAACAATTGGTTGGTTACAATATAAACAGCCGGCTGGATTTTTTGCCCGTTTACTTTAAATGAGGTGATTTTTTTCCAATTGATTTCTGGTGCATAGAGATAAAGTTCGCCGTCGGCTGTTGTTTTAGTAGTAAGAGTATAACAATTATCTGGTTGTTCACTCCAAACAATTCTTTGTGTTTCTTCAAAGTAGTGTTGTTGTTTTTTCTGTATCTGTTGTAAAATCATTTCTTGATTTTTCAAGGGCTGATTTTTTGCTAGTTTTAGAGTAGCAAAATCTTGTGGGACTAAGTACCCCATCCCGATCGCTTCAGCATTTTCATAGATATTTGTTGACGGTTCACTTGACCTGTTTTTTTGAGGAAATTTATTTTCTGGTGTTAGTTGATAATGAACATTTAAAAGAAAATTGATCACTTTCGATTCATCTACATATGCGATTCTACGATCATTTTTTTGATAAAGACCTAAAGCATGCAATGTATCTTGTGTTTTGGCATCCAGCGTAGAAGTGTAGCTTGAAACACCAGCATATCCATATAAAATTGGATTATTATACCCATTATTTTTTTCATTATAACCGGCCTCATCTGAATCGATCGTTTGTTTTATACGGAATAAATGGTTATTTTCATTATGCAAATCTGAAATAAGTTTATCTTGAATTTGATAAGTCTCGGCAAATTTTTCTTGGTTACCAAAAGGAATATCTTTAACACTGATCCAAAAATTAAACACTAATTCAGAACAAACGACAAAAAATAGTAGAAAATAGAGCCCATTTTTTTTAGCGCCATTTTGGTTCTGAAGGAAGAAAATTAAAGTGAAAATCAACCAAATACCTAATAGTGAGAGAATAAAATAATGATCGGATAGCAGATAAATTTTTTCCTTTGAAAATTTTAGAGCAATAAACCCAATCGTCAGTAATCCAGAAAAAATAAGCGGAACAGCAATCGGTATTTTTGCCCCAAGCTCTAATTTAAGAAAGGCTTCATAAGCAAACTTGATTATCAAAAAACTAAAGATAAACGTATTTCGATAAGGAAAGCCTGCAGGACTTTGAAACATATGCCAGATAGTATTAACTAATTCCAACCAAAAACTTAAAAAGATAAATCCGATTAAAAAGCCAGCTCCGAGTTTTTCCTTTTTAGTAATACTTGATAATTGGAAGTACGCAATGAACAATAGAACCATCAGAATCCCAGAAAAAATAGTTGGTAAATGTTCCAAACGCCACTCAAAATTAACATTCCCTAAACCAAACTGAGAAAGAAAATTTAACCCGAAATTTGGTGTGGGTAAAAACGTATGCCAATCAAAGCTTGTTTTCTTTGTTGCCAACATGCCTTCAACAGCTGGAATCAGAATAAAACTAGTACTAATTCCTGTAAGAAGAGAAGTGACAAAAAATAATCGACCCTTTTCAATAAATTGCCAAAGAGACTTTTTTTTAGCGTCATCTATTTTTTGATAATACCAATACAGACTATAACAAACTGCAAAAATACAGAGCATATAGCCCATATAGTAGTTTGTCACAATCGATAGAAACAAGATCGCTGCATATAGCGCATATTTTTTATGATCCCATAAACGTTGGATACCCAGTACCAGTAAAGGCAATAAGATCAATGCGTCTAACCACATGAAATTCAAACAATAAACAGTCACAAAGCCACATAAACTATAGGAAGTCGAAAAAAGTAAAGCGGCAACTGTAGCATGTTGATACGTTTTTTGAAGGTAATAAAACATAGAGGTCCCCATAAGTGAAATCTTGAGTGTAATGATCAATAATATAGCAATCGGTAGTTGTTCATATGAAAACAACAAAACGATAAGATTAAAGGGACTTAGCAAATAATACGCACTTAAAGGCAAAATCGTTCCGCCAAGTGCATCAGAAAATGAATACAGAGAATGCGTTTCTCCTTGGAAAAATTGTTTAAAGGCACTTAAAAAAGGCATATACTGTGAACCTAGATCACTAACTAAGAGATTGTTATTCCCAAAAGGCGCTAAGCCCAAAATCGACCAGAGTACGATCAATAATAAAAACGGCAGCAAAAAACTTCCACCAATCAATGCATATTTTTTTACTTTTGACATAATTTAAACTGCTCCTCTATTCTAATAATTTGTAACTGTTTTAGGATAAAGGTCCAATCAATCTTGCGAAATCAAACGAACTACCTGCAACAATAATATGATTCAGAACTAATGAATAATAAATCCAATATTTCTCTAAGTTTATAGTCTATCATGGATTCAAGGTGTATGTAAAAGAAACACTGCGTGCTTCATACATATAGTCTTGTTTATTTTATCACAACCATTGTCATTTAAAAGGATTGTGAGAATTTTTTACTCTTTTTTAGAGAATGACTTTTCTAAGTAGATGAATTATTTATGGAATTAAAGATTGTAATTAGTGAAAAGCACGCAAGCTTTCGCTATAATAGAGAATGAGGAGTTGATAAGATGTCATTAACGATAGAAGAAGCAATCGATTGGATTCATAGTAGATTGCTGTTTGGCTCTAGACCAGGGCTTGATCGAGTAGAAGAATTATTAAAAAGAGTCGATAATCCTGAAATAAAAGTGCCAACGATCCATATTGCAGGGACGAATGGTAAAGGTTCTACGGTTACTTATTTACGTTGCATGCTAGAAGAGCTAGGCTTGAAGGTAGGTACGTTTACATCTCCTTATATCGAACAGTTCAATGAACGAATCGCGATTAATGGACGAGGGATATCAGATGATCAGATCATCCTGTATGTAGAAAAATATCAAGCATTGATCAAAGAGATGGATCAGCATCCTGAAAGTGCAGGGATAACAGAATTTGAAACATTGACAGTAATGGCTTTGGATTACTTTCTTGATGAACAAGTCGATATTGCCATCATCGAAGTTGGCCTTGGTGGGTTGTTAGATAGCACCAATGTGGTCAAACCAATGTTAACAGCGATTACGACCATCGGCAAAGACCACACCGAAATTCTAGGTGAAACAATCGAAGCAATTGCCTTTCAAAAAGCTGGGATCATTAAAGAGAAGATTCCTGTTGTTACAGGGAATATTGAAGAAACAGCATTCGTCGTGATCAGTGAAGTCGCTACTGAAAAAAATAGTACAATCTATCGTTATGAACAAGACTACAAAGCCAACTATCTACATCCAGATAAAAATTGGGGTGAAATCTTTGATTTTTATGGAGAAGTGGGCAAATTACCTAAGGTCAAAGTCCCATTGTTAGGTCGCCATCAAGTAGAAAATGCCGCAGTTGCGATTCAATTATTTTACCTCTATTGTCAAATGCGGCAAATCAATTTTACCGATAGAGATGTGTATCACGGACTAGCTCAAGCACAGTGGCCAGCACGGATGGAGAAGATCAGTAATGAACCATTGATCATCTTGGATGGTGCTCACAATGATCATGCGATGCGCCGCCTTGCTGAGAATTTAAAAAAGGAATTTCCAAATCGAGAGATCCACATTCTATTTTCCGCTCTATCATCAAAAAATATCGATCAAATGATTGCTATTTTGCGTAAGGTACCGAATGTCCATTTATACTTGACCACCTTTGACTATCCTAGAGCGGTCGAATTAACAAAAATGGCCCATTATGAAGATGAGAAGACTGAAATTGTTTCATTATGGCAATTTGGCTTAGGAGAAATTTTAGAAAAAATGTCTTCTGAGGATTTAATGTTAGTCACAGGTTCGCTTTATTTTGTTTCACAAGTACGTGAATTATTACTAAATATCTAATGTTGCTCATTAATGATTATCAGGAGGAAAAGATGAAAAAAATTGACGGTGTGATTTTTGATATGGATGGTTTATTGTTTGACACTGAGTTGATTTACTATCAATCAACTCAAAAAATAGCAGATGCAATGAGTTTTCCTTATAGTAAAGAGTTGTATTTAGAGTTTTTAGGTGTGTCTGATGAAGAAGTCCAAGAAAACTATCATCGAATCTATAAAGATTTCGGTAAGGAAAAAGTGAATGAGTTTATAAACCGTTCCTATGACGAGACCTATCAAGTATTTAAGTCAGGCGAAGTTCCATTAAAAGAGGGTGTCTTAGCGTTACTCGATTTTCTTGATCAACAAGAGATTCCAAGAATCGTTGCTTCAAGCAATGTTCGTCCAGCAATCGAGTTATTATTAGAAGGTGCTGGAATCAAGGAACGTTTTTCTGGAATTGTTTCGGCAGAAGATGTGACCCGAGCAAAACCAGATCCTGAGATATTCCAAAAAGCATTAGCTAATCTCGGTACAAAGGCTGATAGCACCTTAATCTTTGAGGATTCGTTTCATGGCGTGACAGCAGCAGATGCAGCAGGGATTCCTGTGATTATGGTTCCAGACTTATTGGCACCAACTGATGAAATCAAAGAAAAAACACTGGAAATTCTTGATAGTTTGACTCAAGTTCCAGCTTATCTAAAAAAATAAAAAAATCACTCCTTTGCGTATCTTGTAGTAGAAGCGTATAAAGGAGTGATTTTTTGATTAAAGAAGAGAAACTATTTATTAGAGAAATGCCGGAAGATTGTCTGCCTCGTGAACGTTTGGAAGTTGTAGGAGAGAAGGCATTGTCTAATCAAGAGTTATTGGCCATTCTATTACGTACGGGCTCAAAGAATATAAATGTTATGGAAGTGGCTTCAAACTTCCTGAATTATTTCAATCATTTATATGAATTAAAAAATGCAACACTTACTGAAATGATGGAAATCAAAGGGGTTGGTAGAATTAAGGCAATTGAACTAAGAGCAGCTATTGAGTTTGGGTATCGAATTCAGCAAAGTACCCAACTGAAATTTGGCAAGGTGTCGTCTAGTTATCAAATTGCTCAAAATTTAATCTATGAATTACAAGATTTTCAGCAAGAACATTTAGTTTGTTTATATTTGAATACAAAAAATGAAGTGATCAAGCAGGAGACGGTGTTTAAAGGTTCCTTGAACCAGTCAGTAGCTCATCCGAGAGAAATTTTCCGTAGCGCAGTGAAATGTTCAGCCGCTCGTTTGATCCTCGCACATAATCATCCAAGTGGTAATCCAACACCATCTGAAAGTGATATACACTTTACTCAAAGAATGCAGGAATGTGGAAAAATGATGGGGATCGAAGTATTGGATCATATCATCATTGGAGAGCAAGTTTACATCAGCATGAGAGAAGAAAATTTTTTTGCTGTAGACTGACTAGAATTCTTGCAAAAATGAAGGTTCACATGTACAATATATCTGTAATCTTGTTTGGGACAATATAGAAGTTTTAATTTTAAAACCCTCTATCGTACACGGGCAATGTTACAATATTTAGTGCTTAAGCACGAGGAGGAACAAAGAATGGAACAAGGAACAGTAAAATGGTTTAACGCAGAAAAAGGATTTGGATTTATCTCTCGCGAAGATGGTAGCGATGTATTCGTACATTTCTCAGCTATCCAAGGAGAAGGATTCAAAACAATCGAAGAAGGTCAATCAGTAAGCTTCGACGTTGAAGATTCAGATCGTGGACCTCAAGCAGTTAACGTTGTAAAAAACTAATTCATCCATTCCAAAACACTTAGCAAATTTGCTAAGTGTTTTTTTTATTTTAAATCAAAGCGACTACTTGCAGAGCTGAGGATACAAAGTACTTGTCGAACGAAGGGAGAGAAGGTTCATTCGTTTGATGGATGAGCAACTTAGGTTTTCCTTACATTTTTGTTACTATCTTTTTTTTTTAGAAGTTGTAAACTCTTTATTAAGAGGTGATAAATATGTTAAATCTTTCTTTGGCGATCTTTTTTGTATCTTGGGCATTTCTTGGGTTAGCAAGTATTCTCTATCGTTGGCGAGCCTTTACTAATAAAAAAGCGTGGAATGGTATGGTGGTTCCACTAGGCGCATTTGGCTTTGTATTGTTAGCAGTTAGCTTAATAATGATTTATCTTAATTATCCAAAATGATGTTCCACACTAAAAAATAAGAGGAATGGCTAAGCGAAATTTAAGAAAACAAAAAAGGCATCCGTGATTTACCATTCACAGGATGCCTTTAAATCGTATTAGAACTTGAATCGCTCATTTAGGTTGATAACTCCTTAAATAGATTTTTTCAATTCTTTTACTGCTTGTGTAATCGTGATACCATAAGCAATATTTGCTTGGTTATTTGCATCGATAGCCATAAACAAATTTTTCTCTGTATCAAGTGCTACACGGTATTTTAATACTTTATTACCAAATGTCATAATAATTCTCCTTTCTTGATTCTTAATGAAAGGCGACGATATCTGATAACGAAATTCCATGATTACTATAACATGACTTGTTTGATGTGTAAAGAGGAAAGTTTTAACTTAGCAGTATTTTTTGTTGAAAGCAGTTTTAAGTAGTACAATGAAGAGAGAAGGAGGTTTTTATCATGGAAGAATCGTATAAGAATATTTTAGTCGCTGTAGATGGTTCGGATCAGGCAGATAAAGCATTTCAAGAAGCAATAAAAATTGCGAAGCGCAACGGTGCTGCATTACACATTTTATCTGTCATTGAAGAGATGGGCAATTACTTTGGCGAACTGACAATGTCGATGGGAACACTGATGGAAGATCTTCGGACAAAAGAAGAAGAAGAGATGAAAGACCGAGAAGCAAAGGCCCTTGAAGAAGGAGTAGCTCAAGTTTTCACATATGTACTGTATGGTTATCCAAAATCGTTGATCGCTGATTTTACAGAGTCAAAAGAACCGATAGACCTAATTGTAATCGGGAGAACAGGATTGAATGGTTTTGAACGGTTGATGGTCGGTTCAACGACTTCTTATGTTGTTAATCACACAAAAGCCAATGTTTTAGTCGTGAATAATGTAGTTTAAAATTTGTAATACGCATCAAAAACTAGGATGGGACAGAAGTCTTTAACCTCGAAACATAAGAATAGACCTGTTTTTTTCTCCCACCGTTTAGTCAGATTCCTGGAGACTGAGATATGACTCGTAGAGTTATGCCACAGTCTCTTTTTTTTGCCATTGACATTAAAGTTTGGTTTCATGTTATAGTACTAGCAAAGAAATTAGAGGAGTGAAATGATGGGCAAAAATGTGAAAGAAGTAGCGAAAAAACTTAGTATCCCAAAATCAACATTAAGATATTACGACAAAGTTGACTTACTAAAACCAAGCAGAGAAGAAAATGGCTATCGAGTATACCAAGAAAGTGATCTATTAATGATCAAATACATATTAGTTATGAAATATGGTGAATTTAGTCTTGAAGAAATGCAGACAGTGTTAAATACGATGCAAATTGACCCAACGAGTGTTTGCATTGAAAAAACAGAATAATTAATAGCGGCCAAGAAGAAGCTTTTCCAAGATAAAATCGATTACTATGAACAAATGGTCGCTCTATTTGATAAAATTCCAGACATAATAAATTTCACTAACGAAGAGGAAAGCGAGATCGATTGTTGCATTGAAGAAATTTACCAAACGATTGTAGCAAATGGAGACACTCAATGAAAACATTATTATTTGCGCCTGAAACATTCAATTTAGCTGAAACGACTAGAATGATCGAAGTAGCAAAAGAGTGTCAGGAAAATGCGCATTGTATTTTTATGGGCTATAGTACAAAATTTGTACCATTTATAGAAGCTGAGGGGTTTTCTTTTCGATTATTAGCACCTCAGCTTACGGAAGAGCAGATTAAAATGATTATGAAATTTGATCAAATGAAAACAATAAAGCTCCCTTTCTCATACGGTATGTTAAAAGAAAGAATAGAAAATGAAATTCAATTGATCGAAGAACTAAAACCTGATGGGATCATAATTGGCTCTACAATGAGTTTACTGATAAGTGCTCGCGTCAAAGAGACACCATTGATTTATGTAAAACCGTATGCTTACACTCAAGCTCATGTACGAAGTCCATTATTTCTAAAACATTCAACTAAATACTGCAGGAAAGCAGTCCAATCAATCTTTTTAAACCTAAGATGGCTGCCCAAAAGTATCAAAAAACTTGTAAAAGAGTATGATGTGAAGCATAGATTCAAGTATACGTTAGCTGTATTAGATGCAGATCTAAATTGCATCACCACGCCAGTAATCCTGACTCGAAACCCTGACGTACCAAAAAATTCTATTTATGTTGGACCCATTTTCGCGAACTTAAAAAAAGAAATACCATTAGGTTTAAAAACGTTACTGGGATCATCTGAAAAACCATTAATCTTTTGCAGTATGGGCAGTTCAGCAAATCGTCAACTTATTGTTGACTTATTGAAAAGTTTTGCGGGCATTTCAGTCGAAGTGATCAGTCCAATGAAAAGTTATTTAACGGAGACACAAATAGCATTACTTCCAGTAAATGTTCATCTTTATGATTGGTTGCCAGCAAGAGAAGTACAACAAGCCGTTACAGCCTCTGTTATTCATGGTGGAGAAGGAACGGTACAAACTGCCTGCGTATCAGGAAAACCTTTTTTAGGTATTGGTTTACAAAAAGAACAGGAATATAATATTAGCTGTTGCGTTGAATATGGAAATGCTCTTTCAATGAAACAAAAGCAATTAAAAAACAACGTTCTATTCAAAGAAAAAGTCAACGAACTATTAAAAAATCAACGTTACACTGTCCAAGCAAGAAAATTGCAGCAAGAGCTTGGTGAAATTAAGGGAAGTAGATTAGCTGCAGAAGAAATAGGCAAATTTTTAAATAAAGAATAGCAGTGTGACAAATACTCGATCTTATACATACTCAAGAAAATGTCTCATTGCACTAGAAGATATTACGATGAAGGAAGAGAAAAGCTTGGAAATAAAAATTTACAAATGTTTGTGTTAAAAAATATCAGTAAGTAAAAGGTTGGGACAGAAGAAGTTGCTTCTGCGCCAACTGTTTATTCGGATACTAAAAGCCTGAAACATAGCTTTTTGAGTTATGTTTCAGGCTTTTTTACTTTAGCTAAGTTTTAAGATGTCATGATCATTGGTAAAATCATTGGATGACGTTCAGTTTTTTCAAACAAGAACGGCTGTAATGCAGCAGTTATCGCATCACATAATTTTGCTTCTGTACAATTTTCATCACGTAGAGCTTCA
The DNA here is from genome assembly GCF_050499005.1 of Enterococcus sp. AZ101. Classification (NCBI taxonomy): domain Bacteria; kingdom Bacillati; phylum Bacillota; class Bacilli; order Lactobacillales; family Enterococcaceae; genus Enterococcus; species Enterococcus sp. AZ101. The sequence goes on from NZ_JBMHEZ010000001.1 coordinate 687,402, forward strand.
CGAATTGCATTGAATAATAAACGCTGCCCTTCATGAATCATTTCGCCAGATTCTCTCATATAGACAAATCCGCGAGATAAAATATCTGGACCAGCCAAAATTTCTTTATTTTTAATATCGACTGTAGCAACTGCTAAAACCAAACCTTCTTCAGATAGAATTCGGCGGTCACGCAAGACGACATTACCGATATCTCCAACACCGTTACCATCTACATAGACATCATTGGCATTGAAATGCCCAGCGATACGAGCATCATCAGCAGTTAAAGCTAACACATCACCATTTTCCATGATGAAACAATTGTTTGCTGGAACACCGACATCTTGTGCTAAGGATGCATGGATTTTCAACATTCTAAACTCACCGTGAACTGGTACAAAATATTTAGGTTTCATTAAACTCAACATTAATTTTTGTTCTTCTTGACCACCATGACCAGAAGTATGGATATTATTGATCTTTCCATGAATAACTTCAGCACCCGCTTCTGAAAGCAAGTTGATCAGACGGTTAACGCTTGTTGTATTTCCAGGGATCGGTGAACTTGAAAAGATGACTGTATCTCCCGGTTGGACTGAAATTTGGCGGTGAGTTCCGTTAGCAATTCGGCTTAAAGCGGCCATCGGTTCACCTTGAGAGCCAGTACATAAAATCATTGTTTCGCCAGCAGGTAATTGGTTCAGCTCACTAGCATCAACAAACGTTCCTTTAGGTACATTAATATAGCCAAGCTGCTCGCCGTTAACGATTGCATTTTCCATGCTACGGCCAAATACTGCAATTTTTCGTCCCGTTGCCACAGCTGCATCCGCTGCTTGTTGTAGACGGAAAATATTGGAAGCAAAACTTGCAAAGATGATTCTACCTTCGATTTTTTCAAAAATCTTTAAAATAGAAGAACCAATCGTTTTTTCTGACTTGGTAAAAGTTGGAATTTCAGCATTTGTACTATCTGAAAGAAGACACAAAACACCTTCTTCACCTAATTTTGCCATTCGATGCAAGTTAGCTGGCTCACCAACTGGTGTAAAGTCAAACTTAAAATCGCCCGTTGCAACGATATTACCAGAAGGTGTCTTCACAACCACACCTAAAGCGTCAGGGATACTATGAGTCGTTCTAAAAAAGCTGATTGCTGTTTTGCGGAAACGAATCACAGTATCTTCATTGATTTCATGCATCTCAGCATCTCGCAATAAACCATGTTCATCCAATTTGTTTGTAATCAGAGCTAAAGCTAAAGGTCCAGCGTAGATCGGTATATTGGCTTGGCGCAATAAATAAGGAACGCCTCCGATATGATCTTCGTGTCCATGGGTGATAACCAAGGCTTTTACTTTGTGCAAGTTTTGAACGATGTAGCTATAATCAGGAATAACATAGTCGATCCCAAGCAAATCATCTTCTGGGAATTTGATCCCAGCATCAATAATGATGATCTCATCTTGAAATTGAACCCCATAAGTATTTTTCCCAATCTCGCCCAAACCGCCTATTGCAAAAACGCCGGTTTCATTGTTTTTTATATTTACTTTCATGTTAAAACTCCGTTAAAGAAAATTCCGCATGTTCTTTTTCATAAGCCAAGTGATTTTCATCAAGAGCTTGGATGTATTCAATATTGTATGGGGTATTTTCTTCTACTTGTTGACGAACGATAACATCGCTTTCTGACTCAACGTAAATCGATTTTGTATCTTCTCTTTTTGGGTTTCTTGTTTTTGTTTCTTGATAATAAACTTTATAAATCATAGTTTTTTTCTCCTTTATCTGCCAAAGCAGTTGATATTTATTTTTATATTTTCTTACTGTAATTTTGAACACAACAAAACGAGGTGGTTGTCCACCTTTAAAACAATTGTCATCAGAAACAGGAGTTAATGATGAAATGAAGCCTCGACTTTGCTCCACATTACTTGTTTTATGGAAACTTGTTTTCTTTCAACCGTCCCTTGTGTTGTGTTGTACAACAATTAAAGGTATTTTATCACAAAACAATGAATAAGTATAGAATCAGACTTGTTGCTTTAACGAAAACCTTATTATTTATTAGCTTCTTTTAAAGGTGTGATTTTCTTTTTATTAAAATACAAATTTAAACCAATCAGATGAGCTAAAAAAACGATAGCTAAAGTCGTTGTCATGAATAGATTACGAACGAGCAAACAAGGAATCGCAAAGATCACAAACAAAGTTGAAAATAATTTCACTCGGCCAAAGGGTGTGATTTTCTTTTCTATGATTGATTCTTGAATGTATTTTTTATAATAAGTTGATTCAATAAATTTACTATACAAAAAGTCAGAGCTGCGCATCCAAAAGAATGCAGTCAAAATATAAAAAATCGTTGTGGGTAAAATCGGTAGGAAAATGCCTAATGTTCCCAGTCCGAAGGTCAGACAACCTAAAGCCATATAAAGTATTTTCTTCATTAAATTGAACCATCACTTTCATTCTATAATTGTTGGAAAAAATAAAGTAATTACTATTATAACATAGTAAAAATTGTCCAGTTTATTCTTCTGAAGAAAAGTCTCTGATTTTTATTTAAATATAATTTACCTGACTATTAGTTTTATGCTATAGTGGGAGTACTGGATTAAAAATTGGGATAGGAGATGATTGATTGAAATTGATGTGGCGTTACACGATGAGATATAAAAAATTATTATTTTTAGATTTCATTTGTGTGTTTGGATTTATATTGATAGAACTTGGTTTACCAACGATTTTAGCACGAATGATCGATGTTGGGATCAAAAACAATGATTATAATTATGTAAAGCAGCAAGGTTTGTTGATGATAGGAATCACTGTTGTCGGTGTAGCAATGAATATTATGTTGGGCTATTTTGGCGCACGCATGACAACAAATATTGTTCGTGATATTCGTGATGATTTATTTGAAAAAGTACAGACTTTTTCCCATCGTGAATATGAAACGATCGGTGTATCATCATTGATCACCAGAACAACCAATGATGCATATCAAATCATGTTGTTTATGGGGAATATTTTGCGAATCGGTTTCATGACACCAATGATGTTTTTTGTCAGCTTATACATGGTCATGCGGACGAGTCCGTCCTTAGGTTGGTTTGTTTTAGGGGCCTTGCCATTTCTTTTGGCAGCAGTGGTATTAATTGCTAAGATATCAGAACCTCTATCGAACAAGCAGCAAAAAAACTTAGATGGGATCAACGGAATTTTAAGAGAGAATCTTTCTGGATTAAGAGTAATCCGTGCGTTTGTTAATGAGAAATTTGAAGAAAGTCGCTTTAGTAAAGTCAATGAAGAGTATACTAAAAGCTCTAAGAGCCTTTTTCGCTTGATGGCAGCGGCTCAACCAGGCTTCTTCTTCCTCTTTAATATCGTGATGGTATTGATTATCTGGAATGGGGCACTCCAAATCGATCAAGGCAGTTTATTAGTGGGTGACTTGATAGCATTTATTGAATACATTTTCCATGCACTATTTTCATTTATGTTATTTGCTAGTGTTTTCATGATGTATCCTCGTGCAGCCGTTTCTGCTCGCCGAATTCAAGAAGCCTTTGATATGGAGCCTGTGATTCGTGAAAATGAAGCAGGTATAACTGAAACAGAAACAAAAGGCTATTTAGAATTTAAAAATGTAACATTTGCTTATCCAGGGCATTCAGAAAGCCCAGTGATTCGAAATGTCAGCTTTACAGCATCTCCTGGTGAAACAGTAGCTTTTATTGGTAGTACAGGGAGCGGAAAATCAACATTGATCCAACTGATCCCTCGCTTCTATGATGTTTCAGAAGGCCAAGTTTTGTTGGACGGGGTAGATGTTCGTGACTATAAACTAAGTACTTTACGTGAAAAAATCGGTTATATTCCGCAAAAAGCGTTGCTATTTACTGGAACGATTGCAGAAAATATGCGTTATGGTAAAGAAGATGCTACGATTGAAGAGATGGAACAAGCAGCGGATATTGCTCAGGCAACGGAATTTATTTCACAAAAGCCTGAAGGATATGACGAGCTTCTTTCAGAAGGCGGAGCAAACTTTTCTGGTGGACAAAAACAACGGTTGGCGATTGCTAGAGCTGTCATCCGTCGCCCGGAAGTTTATATTTTTGATGATAGCTTTTCAGCACTAGATTACCAAACTGATGCGAATTTACGAGCTCGTTTGAAAAAGGAAACAACAGAATCAACTGTTTTGATCGTTGCTCAACGTGTTGGAACAATTATGCATGCGGATAAAATCATCGTCTTGAACGAAGGCGATGTTGTTGGTATCGGTACCCACCGCGAATTACTTGAGAATTGTCCTATCTATTATGATATTGCCGCTTCTCAATTGTCAGAGGAGGAATTAGCATGAAAAACGCACTTTCTTCCATTAGACGTTTAGGTAAGTATATCGATCCATATAAAGGAACGTTTATATTAGTGATTATCTTTACTGTTTTAACAGTTGCTTTTAATGCGGCTCTACCTTATGTTTCTGGACTTCCAATCACCGAGATTAGTAAGAATGTGGCTGAAGGGGCAGGACTAAATTATTCGTATATCATCCAGTGTTTGATTTGGATTTTAATTGTAGGGATCGGTTATTGTGTGGCACAATTTTTATCTGGTTATCTTATGGCCGCAGTCGTGCAGCATTCCATGCGTGATTTACGACGAGATATCGATGAAAAAATCAATCGTTTGCCGGTTTCTTATTTTGATAAAAATCAACAAGGAAATATTTTGTCTCGGGTGACTAATGACGTTGATGCAGTAAGTAATGCTATGCAGCAAAGTTTTATTAATATTGTTTCAGCTGTTTTAGGGATCGTAATGGCGATTGCAATGATGTTTTATATCAACTGGCTGATGGCATTGATTTCGATCGTGATGATTCCATTGTCGTTGTTTATTTCAAAAACGATTGTTGGGTTTTCACAGAAATATTTCCAAGGCATGCAAAATGCACTTGGGAATCTAAATGGATATGTGCAAGAGAATATGACAGGGTTTAGTGTCTTAAAGCTTTATGGACGTGAGAAAGAAACGTTAGATGGTTTTAAAAAGGTCAATCATAACTTAAATAGCTTTGGCTTTAAAGCAACTTTTATTTCTGGATTGATGTTGCCTCTTGTACAAATGACCGCTTATGGTACCTATATTGGTATGGCTGTCTTGGGGAGTTATTATGTGATCACAGGAGTTATTGTCGTTGGACAGCTACAAGCATTTATTCAATATATTTGGCAGATCAGTCAACCGATGGGGAATATTACACAGCTGTCCGCTGCACTTCAAAGTGCTTCTGCTGCGACGACACGTGTCTTTGAAATCTTAGATGAACCAGAAGAAGAGTTAAATGAGCACGATATTCCTTTACCAGAAAAAGTTCATGGTTCAGTTCAGTTTGATAATGTTAGCTTTAGTTATGATCCTAAAAAACCGTTGATCAGAAACTTAAATTTTGAAGTCAAAGCTGGTCAAACTGTGGCAATTGTTGGACCAACTGGCGCAGGGAAAACAACATTGATCAATCTATTGATGCGGTTTTACGATGTCAGTGATGGAGCAATCAAAATTGACGGAATCGATACGAAGAAAATGGATCGTAGTGACGTTCGCTCAGTCTTTGGCATGGTTTTACAAGATGCTTGGTTATATGAAGGGACGATCGCTGATAATATTCGTTTTGGTAAATTAGATGCGACTGATTATGAAGTGGTGGATGCAGCCAAAACGGCGAATGTGGACCATTTTATCCGTACAATGCCAGATGGCTACGAGATGGAAATCAATTCTGAAGGAGATAACGTTTCTTTAGGACAAAAACAATTGTTGACCATTGCAAGAGCCGTGATTTCTGATCCAAGAATCTTGATTTTAGATGAGGCAACAAGTTCTGTTGACACGCGTTTAGAAGCGCTGATTCAAAAAGCCATGGAACGTGTGATGGAAGGTCGTACAAGTTTTGTGATTGCTCATCGCTTGTCAACGATTCGTGAAGCTGATTTGATTCTTGTAATGAATCAAGGAGCGATCATCGAAAAAGGAACGCATAATGAGCTATTAGAGCAAGGCGGCTTTTATGAAAAATTATACAATAGTCAATTTGCTGAAGACGGCGATTATGATTAAAGATGAGCAAGGAAGACACCTAGTTTGGGTGTCTTTTTTTCATTAAATGACTATTCAAAAAAGCGAACTGATCTAATAAACGTTAGAAATCTGTTATACTTATAGTCAATAAGAAGAGGTGAAATGTATGACAAATGATTATTTTATTGCGCCAAGCGCCGACGTTTATGGCGACGTGAGGCTAGCAAAAGATACTAGTATTTGGTTTCAATCGGTGCTAAGAGGTGACAATAATTCAATTACGATTAATGCAGGAAGTAATGTTCAAGATAGCACTGTCATCCATGTTGATCAGGATGCCCCAGTCGTTATTGGAGAGAATGTCACAATTGGTCATCATTGTATGCTCCATGGGTGCAAAATAGAAGATGGCGCATTAATTGGCATGAGCTCAACTATTTTAAATCGCGCAACTATCGGGAAAAATAGTTTAATCGGAGCAGGATCTTTAGTCACAGAAGGTACTGAAATTCCAGCGAATGTTTTAGCGTTTGGCCGACCTGCCAAAGTCATTCGCCCTTTAACAAGAGAAGAGCTTCGGAAAAATAAAGAAAATGCGCAACATTATGTTGAACGATCAAAAGAATTTGCAGCAGATCAGTATCCAAGGCTAACTTAATAGTAAAACACCTAATAATGGATTAGTTATCAAGACGATCAACGGCGGATTCACATTTAGTGTGTTGAACAATTGCTCAGCACGTATCTTTCGAAAAAAATATAGTTAGGTGTTAGGCTTAGTATTATAATAAAAGAAAGAAGTGAAGAGTAGATGTTTTTAAACGTCAGTGAGGAAGCACAGGTAAAATTGATGCCTTATCTTGAAGATAAGGCAATCATTGTATTGGATTTAGATGATGGTGTTGGCAAATATTCTAAAATGGGTGTTTGTTCACTCGATACTAGTTTTCGTCTATTGCTACTGGATCAACTACAAGATAAATCAGATTTTGGTTTGACTTTAGATTCAGATATTGGTGCAATCTATATCAAGGATTACTCTAAACGCTATCTAGATGAAAAAATGACGCTGGAAATCGATCCACGTTTGCAAGTCTTTAAGCTAAAAAGTCCAAGTGGAGTCCTAGACGGTAATGTTCCAATTGTAGATTTGCGACCAGAAAAAAGTAAATAAATAAAAAAAGAACTGAGGCATAACTCTATGAGTTTTCCCTCAGTTCTTTAAATTTCGAACGAATCTCGGATCGATTCAACGTCTGTCCAAACCTCTATTAATCTGGTCTTTTCAAGTCAAATAATCCGTCGATATGAGCATAGGTATTACCAGCTAAACGGGCAATTGGATTAAAGGCTTTAGGTAAAATATATTCAGTTTCTTTATCAAAAATCGCTTCATCAAAATAGAAATCTGTTATTTCTACAATAAACAAATCAGTAATAATTTGATCTTCGTGATTTTTGATAGGAACATACTGGTAGAGACGTGCTTCCATTCGAATCGGTGCTGCTTTGATGCCAGGAACAGCAACTGATTTACTTGGTATCGTTGCTATCTTGTTGATAATGATTTCACTCTGATCAGCCTTCAAAGAGGCAGCTGTTTGATTCATCGACGCGACAACTTGATCATTGACTAAATGAATCACAAGTTCTTTAGTCGCCAGAATATTTTGGGCGGTGTCTTTTATTTCGCCGTTTCTTCTAATAATGGATAATGTTACTAATGGGATATCAGAAGCTGCAGCATTAAAAAAACTGAAAGGAGCAGCGTTGATCGTTTGAGTTTTATCATTCAATGTTGTGACCCATGCGATTGGGCGTGGAATGATACTGCCAGAAAGAAATTTATAGGCTTGTTTTGCTGATAAATTGTTTGTCGGGTAATGCAGCATTTTTCTTCTCCGATCCATCGTTTTTAACGTGCTTTATTTGCATCAGAAGTATCAAAAGGACGTACAAATTCTTCGATTTCTTTGCGTTTTCCTTCTAAAAATGGTGGTAAAGCTAATTTTTCACCTGCAGCCTCGTAGGTTTCATCTTCTAAGAAACCAGGACCATCAGTTGCTAGTTCAAATAAAATATGCGGAGCAGCTCTGAAATAATCAGATTTGAAGTAGAAACGTTCAACAAATCCGGAATTAGGGAATTGAAGCTGATTGATTTTATCGATCCAAAAGCGCAAAGCTTCTTGATCTGCAACACGAAGAGCTAAGTGATGGACATTACCAAAGCCTTCTTGCGCATCAGGCAAATCATCACGATGTTCAACGATAATACTAGCGCCATTGCCACCTTCTCCTACTTCAAATAAATGGAAACGACCTTCGGCATCAATCAGCTTAAATCCTAAAACGCCTACTAAAACACGTTGCATATGGTCAAAATCTGCTACGGTTATAAAAACAGGTCCCAATCCAGTTAAGGCATGCTCAGCAGGAACATCTGTTTTTTTCCATGCCGTGCCACTAGCAACACCTTGATTGTTTTCATCTGAAACCAATTGATATCTTTGATTATCAAAATCTTCAAATTCTAGATATTTCTTGCCGAAACGTTCTTGAATTTCGCCATGATCGATTTGATGTTCGTTAAAGCGGGTGACCCAGTAATCTAAAGAAGCATCATTTTTTACTCGGAACGATGTGCGAGAAATTGAGTTGGTTCCTTTAGTTCCTTTGGGAATCCCAGGGAAATCAAAAAATGTCATGTCTGTGCCGGCAGAACCAAGGTCATCTGCAAAAAATAAATGATACGTTTCAATATCGTCTTGGTTAACAGTTTTTTTGATCAGTCGTAAACCTAGCAGATCAGTGAAAAAACGATAAATCTTTTCTGCACTTGATGTCATGGCTGTAACATGGTGAATTCCGCGAATTTGTGTATTCATAATATAAAACCTCCGAATTGATAATTATTTTTATTTAACTTACTAAAAGTAAGTTTACATCTAAACTAATAAATAAGCAACCTTTTTTACTTTTCCTAACTATTGATAGAAAGATTAAAGAGGAGTACTATAAGATTACGAAGCTGTTAAAGAAGGTAGGGAGAATGATGGAAGAGAAAAAAACATTTCATGTCAATGGCTACATTGCATTGGTAGTATTGGTTATTTTACTTGTGATTGGTAGCTATTGTCTGTATATCGGGGTAATAGATGAACGCTTTAGTATGATCACGATCGGTATGGTGTTATGGGTGATTTCTGCGCTATTTTTAAGCTCGCTAACGATCGTTAGTCCCAATCAAGCCAAAGCCATTTTATTTTTTGGACAATATCTCGGCACGATCAAGGATAATGGTTTATTCGTCACGACGCCATTAACACAAAAAATCAATGTTTCGTTAAAGGTACGCAACTTCAATAGTTCATTGTTAAAAGTAAATGATTCTGATGGTAACCCAGTTGAAATTTCTGCTGTGGTGGTATTTAAAGTAGTTGATACAGCTAAAGCGTTGTTTGACGTTGATCGTTATCAAGATTTTGTAGAAATTCAAAGTGAAACTGCGATTCGTCACATTGCGACACAATATCCATATGATACGTTTAATGAAGACGACCTCACTTTACGTGGCAATACCAATGAAGTTTCAGAAGAAATGGCAAAAGAACTTCAAGAACGCTTAGCAGCAGCTGGCGTTGAAGTGATCGAAACCCGTTTGAACCACCTTGCATATGCGACTGAAATTGCAAGTGCGATGCTGCAAAGACAACAAGCCAAAGCCATTCTATCTGCGCGGCAAATCATTGTTGAAGGTGCGGTATCTATGACTCAAATGGCGTTAGAACAAATTGAAGATGGACAGGAAATCAATTTCACAGACGATCGCAAAGTTCAATTGATTAATAATCTGCTAGTATCAATCATTACAGATAAAGGAACGCAGCCGATAATCAACACTGGAGATGTTCATGAACGATAAACAAAAGAAAGTGAGCCTGGCATGAGCTATAAAACGATTTTATTTGATTTGGATGGCACGATCACGGACTCTGGTGAAGGAATTATGCACTCTGTCGTTTATGCCTTAAAAAAAATGAAGGTAAAGATACCTGATCAAAAAGAATTATATTCATTTATTGGTCCGCCATTAACTGATTCATTTAAACGACTCTATCATTTCGATGACCTAAAAGCGAGCTTGGCAGTGGAGTATTATCGTGACTATTATCAAAAACAGGGAATCTATGAAAATCACGTATATGCAGGAATTTCTGAATTATTGATTAACTTGAAAGCTGCTGGCTGCACTCTTTATATTGCAACATCTAAACCAGAGATTTATGCTAAACAAATTTTGACTCATTTTGATTTAAGCAGTTATTTCGATGGAATTTATGGCGCAAGTTTGTATGGTGGACGGTCAAGAAAAGGAGATGTTATTCAGTATGCACTAAAGAAGTCTGCAATTACTAACTTTGAAGAGACACTGATGGTTGGTGATCGCAGTCACGATATAATTGGGGCTAAAGAGAATAGACTAACTAGTATTGGTGTTTTGTATGGCTTCGGTGACCAAGCTGAGTTGGAACTTGCAGGTGCTGATTATATTGTTGAAACCCCTAAAGAGATTGAGAAAATAATTATAAACAATTAATGACAAAAGAGCGTTATGAGACTAAATGAACAGTATGACAGAAGCAATTTTTCTGTAACATGCTACTGTTTGATTCTCAAAACGCTCTTTTTTAAAATTGTTCATTCCTCTTTTGATAATCTGGGTAAAGTCTAATCAATCCATGAAAGAAACATATTCAACTATTATAAAACAATAAGCCTTTTTTTATTATTTGGTGAAAATGATGAGGTATTCTCAAATATTTTAATGAAATGCTTATAAATTGATAAAAGAAAACCCTTTCTTCAGTTATAATTAAGTTCATTAAATCACATGAAGGAGAGTCTTATGAGTAAAACAAAAACAGTTATTGTCGGTGCCAATCATGCAGGAATTGCTGCTGCAAACACATTGTTGGATACGTATCCAGATCAAGAAGTCGTAATGATCGACCGTAATACAAACCTTAGTTATTTAGGTTGTGGGACAGCGCTATGGGTAGGACGTCAAATTGAATCTTACGAGAATTTATTTTATACAAACAAAGAAGCATTTGAAGCCAAAGGTGCTAAAATTTACATGGAAACAACAGTAGAGCGTATTGATTTTGAACAAAAAACCGTTTTTTGTAAAAAGCATAATGGTGAAGAATTTACAGAAACCTATGACAAACTGATTTTAGCAACAGGTTCAGCACCTATCAATCCTAACATCCCTGGAAGAGAGCTGAAAAATGTCGAATTTCTAAAACTTTTCCAAGACGGTCAAACTGTGGATGCAGCTATGGCTAAAGAAGAAGTTCAAACAGTTGCTGTGATTGGCGCAGGCTACATTGGTGTTGAGATTGCTGAAGCGGCGAAACGGCGAGGTAAGAAAGTTTTACTATTCGATGCAGCGGACAGATGTCTACCAAACTACTATGACAAATGGTTCACAGATGATATGGATAAAGTTCTAGCTGATAATGGCATCGAGCTTCATTACAATGAATTAGCTAAAGAATACAAAGGAACTGAAAAAGTTGAATCTATCGTCACAGACAAAGGAGAATATGCTGTCGATCTAGTTATCAATGCAATTGGTTTTAGGCCAAATAACGGATTAGGGAAAGACCACTTGGAATTGTTCGCTAATGGTGCTTACTTAGTGGATCTACACCAACAAACAAATGATCCCGATGTTTATGCAGTAGGAGATTGTTCAACGATCTTCTCAAATGCTGTACAACAAACAACGTATATTGCTTTAGCGACAAATGCTGTTCGTTCAGGAATCGTTGCCGCACATAATGTTGGCGGGACACCACTAGAATCCATCGGTGTTCAAGGCTCAAACGGCATTTCAATTTTTGGTTATCATATGGTTTCTACAGGATTAACGGTTCAAGAATCTGAAAAATTAGGCTTGAAAATAAAATATACTGAATTTGAAGATTTACAAAAACCTGGCTTCATGAAAGAAAACAACAACGTAAAAATTAGAATCGTATATGAAGAAGAGTCTCGTCGAATCGTGGGTGCTCAGATGGCTTCTTATGAAGATATCTCAATGGGAATTCACATGTTCTCCTTAGCAATCGAAGAAAAAGTCACGATCGATAAATTGAAATTACTAGATATTTTCTTCTTGCCGCACTTTAATCAACCCTATAACTATATTACAATGGCGGCACTTAGCGCTGAATAATCATGTTTTAGAGGCTGGGGACATAAGTCCTTAGCCTTATTTTAAACGTTTGAGAGAAAAAGCAAATCTTACAAGTTGGTGACTTTTTTCTAAAAAAGTTTAAATTTAAAAAGCTTTCATGTATAATAGTTAAAGTTAACGAAGATACATAAGAAAGTAAGGAGGATTTGTTTTGGCAGAAGATAACCAAAATAATCAAGATCATTCCAAGTCTTCATTCAAAGATCAGGTCTTGCGTTCTTTGCGGGGAGAAGAAATAGGCAATGATGATTCAGCTTCTTCTGAACACAATGCTCAGAACTTATCGCACAATAACGAAGCAGAATATAATCAAGTAGACCATGTTCAGTCTCATAAACAGGAAGAATCAATACCATCAGAAGAAATATATTCAGTAGGTTCTCGTAGTGCAGAACATCATGCAAAACAAAATGAACAACCAGATTTTGCTGCAAAACCAGAACTGGAAAAGCATCAAGGTCCTAAAAATGAAGAATCGAATAAACGTACTAGAAAGAAAGAAGATCGAATCGTCAGCCGAATTGTATTGATTGTTGCCTCTGTGTTGATATTGGTGATCGCAATTTTTGGATTCACGTTCTATAAGTATGTTGATGCAGGTCTACAGCCGCTAGACAAGAAGAATTCAAAATTAGTTCAAGTGCATATTCCAGAAGATTCATCCAATAAGAAAATCGCGAATATTTTAGAAGAAAGCAAAGTGATTAAAAGTGGCTTAGTTTTTAACTATTATGCAAAGTTTAAAAATCTAACTGATTTTCAGGCTGGATACTATCAAATGTCGCCAGATATGACATTAGATGATATCGGTGCACTTTTAAGAGAAGGCGGAACAGCTGAACCAACCCAGCTTGCCGATGGCAAAGTCACAATTCCAGAAGGCTTTGATATTGAGAAAATCGGAGAGGCAATCGAAAAAAATACCGATTTTAAGAAAAATCAATTTATTGAATTGATGAAAGACCAAGCATTTTTTGATTCGATGAAGGAAAAATATCCGGAATTATTGGCAAGCGCAGCTGAAGCAAAAGATGTCCGTTATCGTTTGGAAGGCTACTTATTCCCAGCAACCTATGACTACTATAAAGAGTCCAAGTTAGAAGAGTTTGTTGAACAAATGATCGCTAAGTCTAATAGTGTGATGGAGCCCTTTATTCCAATGGTCCATGCAAAAGGGATGACAGTCCAACAAGTCTTGACATTAGCATCATTAGTAGAAAAAGAAGGGGTGAAAGAAGAAGACCGCAAGAAAATTGCCCAAGTTTTCTTTAATCGCGTAGCAGCGAATATGCCGTTACAATCTGATATTTCGATTTTATATGCTCTAGGTGAACACAAAGAATTAGTCACATATAAGGATTTAGAAGTCGATTCACCCTACAATCTTTATAAAAATACAGGGTATGGTCCAGGACCTTTCAATAGCCCTAGTGAACAAGCAATCAACGCTGTCTTAAATCCAGCACCAAATAATTATCTCTATTTTGTTGCTGATATCTCAACTGGAAATGTTTATTTTGCTGAAACGTATGAAGAACATCAAGAGTTTGTAGATAAATATGTGAACAATACTGATACTGAAAAAAGTGAATAGCTTATAAATTTGCGTATTATATTACGAGCCAACCTATTATTTAGGCGGCTCGTTTCGCTTTACTATAGAATAGGTAGATTATGATCCAAAAGGAATACTTTAAGAATCATCTGTTAAAAAAAGTTTAGCAGATTTATAAAAATTAAGTGAATATTATTTACAATTTGCTTAAAGCGTGGTACTCTTTTGTGGATTGAAAGCGGAATTTTTCAATGAAGATAAAAATAAAACATTGTAGTAAGTTAAGAAGGAGAAATTAACATGGTAGAAAAAGTATTTCCGATGACACTTGAAGGAAAAGAAAAATTAGAACAAGAATTAGAAGAACTAAAAACAGTTAAGCGAAAAGAAATCGTTGAACGTATAAAAATTGCAAGAAGTTTCGGTGATTTATCAGAAAACTCTGAGTACGAGTCTGCTAAAGATGAACAAGCATTTGTGGAAGGAAAAATCACTACATTAGAAAATATGATTCGTTTTGCACAAATCATTGATAATAATGGCGTCGATTCTGATGAAGTTTCGATTGGGAAAACTGTAACATTTATTGAATTACCTGATGGCGATGAAGAAGAATATACTATCGTAGGTAGCGCAGAAGCAGATCCTTTTTCAGGTAAAATTTCAAATGATTCACCAATTGCACAAGCATTAATTGGTAAACGATTAAACGATCAAGTCGCTATTGCAACTCCAGGTGGAGATATGCAAGTCAGAATTACAAAAGTCGGTTAATAAAACAATCAATAAGAACAAAGGGCGAGCCAAAGCTATCATTAGTTTTGACTTGCCCTTTAAACCTGAATAAATTATAGAGGGACTCTTGTCTGTATTTAAAATTAGGGCTAAAGTCCTATAGCAAAATGAGGCTTTAGCAACTAACATTAGTATGGGAATCAAGGTATACTAATTTCATAGGAAGGGGGATTATAATGAATAACCCATGGCGTTTTTTTATCGTAGTAGAAGCATTACTTTTTATATTAGCCTTATGGCAAATTATACATAACCCAGGTTTAGTAGTGGTATTAGTATTAGGTATCTTGAGTGCAGTTTATGCACTTAAAAAAGTACATCGCAGTAATTTCAATAATTTCCAGTTAGTATTGGGGATCATTTTGATTTTGATAGGAGTAATGAATAGCCCGGCATTTTGGTTGATGTTGGTTTTTGGTGTTTTATTTATTGGTCTAAAAGGTGTTGAAATTGCAGGAGTTGATATTACTCAACGAGCTCCGTGGCGAAAGAAACAAATGATCATGGTAGAAACAACGAATGTCGAACCTAAAAGCGGTCGCCGCTTTAAGCGTCCTTGGTTTGCCAATGAACGTATCGGGAGTAATGTTTATGAATGGGATGATATCAATATAGACGTGCTTTCTGGGGATACGATCGTTGACTTAGGCAATACCTTATTACCTAAAGATGATAGCATCATCATCATCCGCAAAGGCTTTGGCCGAACTAGAATTTTAGTTCCTCTTGGGGTTGCAGTTATGCTAGAACATTCGACATTTTATGGAAATGTTAATTTTGAAGAAGAAAAATATCATTTAAAAAATGAATCATTAAAACTCTATAGCCATGATTATGACACAAATAATCGCCGCCTAAAGATCATCACCAATACATTAGTCGGAGATTTAGAGGTGATCCGCGTATGATGGGGAAGATATCCAGACAGATGCTTTCACTATATGCCGCATGTAGTACATTTATTGTCGTTCTACTCACTCTGTTCTCTTATTTTCATTCAATCAAACAAAAAAATTGGATGTTGGAATTACTTCAAAGGAAAGTATTTTATATTCCTTTGATTTTCCATATGCTCTTGATCTCACTGTTAGTGGGATTATCAACATTTCTACTCGTATCTATTGTACAAAAAGCACAATATGGTAGAATTGAAGAAAAACTTCGTTTGTTAGCTCGAGGCAGTTACGAAAATCCTGTCATTACTAAAAGCGTACCACATGCGAGCAATGATCAATACATCGGCGAAGTCGATCATGATATTTTCAAAATTCGAACGAAATTATTGGAAATGTCAAAAGAATTGCAATTATTGAATAGTCGTCCACAAATCATGGATGGAGAGACAAAAGAGGAAATCTTAGAAGCGGAACGTCATCGTCTAGCTAGAGAACTTCATGATTCTGTCAGTCAGCAGTTATTTGCTGCGATGATGATGTTATCTGCTTTGAATGAACAAGCCCAGCGTAGTGATACGCTAGAGATGTTCCGTAAACAATTGGTAACTGTAACCGATATTATCAACGCCTCTCAATCTGAGATGCGTGCTTTGCTGCTTCATTTACGTCCTGTGAGCTTAGAAGGTAAGAGTTTACGTAAGGGAATTGAACAATTATTAAAAGAATTACAAACGAAAATCAAAATCGAATTGACTTGGGATGTTGAGGATGTTCATTTAAATAATAGTATCGAGGATCATTTATTCCGAATCGTACAAGAACTATTATCCAACACGCTTCGTCATGCAAAAGCAAAAGAACTTGAGGTATATCTTCATCAAGTAGACAAAAATGTTCTGTTGCGTTTAGTCGATGATGGTGTCGGTTTTGATATGAGTGAAAATGATAATAAGGCTGGAAGTTATGGCTTGAAAAATATTCGCGAACGTGTAGCAGGTATGGGCGGTATCGTGAAGATCATCAGTTTTAAAGGACAAGGGACAAGTGTTGAGATCAAAGTGCCTGTAATAAAGGAGGAAATGATAAGTGATCAAAGTAATGTTAGTGGATGACCATGAAATGGTGCGATTAGGAGTATCCTCATATTTGTCGATTCAAGAAGATATTGAAGTCGTTGGAGAAGCGGAAAATGGTCAGATCGGTTATGAAAAAGCCCTCGAATTACGACCAGATGTGATTTTAATGGATTTAGTCATGGATGTGATGGATGGGATCGAATCAACAAAAGCAATTTTAAAAGATTGGCCCCAAGCCCGTATCATTATTGTGACTAGTTTTATTGATGATGAAAAAGTCTATCCAGCCATTGAAGCTGGTGCTGCGGGCTACCTATTGAAGACCTCTACGGCACATGAAATTGCCAATGCCATACGTGCTATTGCTAGAGGTGAACGTGTGTTGGAACCAGAAGTAACGACTAAAATGATGGAACGCTTAACGAAAAAGCAAGAGCCAGTTTTACATGAGGATTTGACGAATCGTGAGCATGAAATTTTAATGTTGATTGCCAAAGGTCGTAGTAATCAGGAAATTGCAGATGAGTTATTTATTACGCTAAAAACAGTTAAAACACATGTCTCGAATATCTTAGCAAAACTAGATGTTGAAGATCGTACACAAGCGGCAATCTATGCATTTCAGCACGGTTTAGCAAAATAAAAAATAGACAACTACGGGTGAATAAGGCAATCTTGTTCACTTTTTTTAGTAGTAAAATAAGTACTCAGCAGTAACAAATAAAGTAGAAATAGTACGTACAACACGGAATGATTTACTGTTTCTGTTCAATTAGCTATCTGTTTGTTATACTTAAACTAAATCTAATGCTAGGAGAAATAAACATGAAGCAAAATTTTGCAATTATTGGTCTAGGAAGATTTGGCGGCAGCATTTGTCAAACGTTGATCGAGTCAGGTCAAGAAGTTTTGGCGATTGATAGTAATGAAGACCGAGTAAATGAATACATGAATATAGCAACCCATGCAGTTGTAGCAAATGCGCAAGACGAAGCAACATTGCGTTCTTTAGGAATTCGTAACTTCGATCATGTCGTTGTTGCAATCGGTGAAGATATCCAAGCGAGTATTTTAGTCACTTTGATGGTAAAGGAAATGGGTGTTCCAAACGTTTTAGCTAAAGCCGTGAATGAGTACCATGCCAGAGTATTAGAAAAGATTGGGGCTGACTTGGTTGTTCATCCTGAAAGAGACATGGGCATCAGAGTAGCACATAAATTAGTTTCTCGAAATATTTTAGACTATATCGAACTATCAAATGAAGTATCATTAGCAGAGGTTCGCGTATCAAACCCTAAATTTTATGGCAAAACACTGGGGGACTTGAATTTTCGTCAACGCTTTGGCTTGACCGTAGTGGCCATCCGCCGCTCAAAATCAGAAGTAATTGCCTCGCCAGCAGCTGAAGAGATGGTACGAGAAAATGATAACCTATTGGTAGTTGGCGAAACAGACGATGTTGATTTGCTGGATGAAAAGATGAATGAGTAAGGCCAAGCACTTTATTCTCTGAAAGACAAACTCTGTGCTAAAATAACAAGAGTGATAACTAGCTTTCATGTTAGGAGGAAATTGCAGATGAAATTAACAATTACGCCGCGTGCGCAACAATGGTTCAAAGAGGAAGTCGGTGTTACCTCGGATAGTGGTATTCGTTTTTACGGTAAAATTTACGGTAAGACAGATGTCCATGAAGGGTTTTCTATAGCCATGTCAGTAGAAGCGCCAGATCAACCACTAGTCAAAGAAGAGATTGAAGGCATTACTTATTTTATTGAAGAAACGGATGATTGGTTTTTTAAAGGGTATGATTTATTAGTGGATTATGATGAAGACAAAGATGAACCGAAATACAACTTTGCTGAAAATAAAGAAGATTTGAAACAATAAAAAATCAGCTTAGCTGGATGAAGTAAATTTTCAATAGTTTCTTTTATAGTAAAGAGCCTTAGACATAACTAGCAACTAGTTTTGTCCAAGGCTCGTTTTTTAACTAGATAATGAAGTCGATTTTTCTGTATATTTTTTATGTAACGTATCGATAAGATTCGCTTGATAATCAAGGGCATGTGATAATGGAATGACTTGGAAATTATCAGTTTGCTTGATTTTTTCTGGCAGCAATAGTTTTGATGCTGCTATGTAGAAATCATAATCATCGTCAGATGTTGAGGAGACAAAAGAAACGGTGACAAATGAAAGATGCTCTAAAAAATCAAAAAGAGGTTTCAAGAATATAGCATTCGGCGACAAAATAATTCCTACATTCAACTGATATTTAGGATTATTTCTTTCATAAAAAGGAAGGAGTAAATAAGAACAAATATAAACTAAATCTTCCAAACAATTCTTTATCCAAGCGAATTCTGGGAGTAAAATGATCTCAGCCAAGAATGATCGGACTTTTACTGAAAGTGGTTGATACAACGGATTTTGCTCTTTGATACATTTCTCCATAAAGTTAATGGCCAGTGGGAGTGAATCTTTCAATACAAAGTGATTGAGACAAGTAGTAAAGAGATTGGCATTTAGTAATTCTTTTATGTCATTAGATAATTTTTTCTCAGAAAATAAAGACTGATAAAAGTTTTCAAAGCGTTCAATCAAATTTCCTAAAGGCTGCTGGTCACTTCTCATATACTCTTTTACATAGCTTAGCCTAGGATCGTCTGCGTAAAAATAAATGCTCCAATAGAACATCATAAAGGAAAGAAAAGTAGCTTCTCTTTCTATGAATTGCTGAGGGATCTTCGATTGTTCCAGCTTTTTAATAAAAGACATATTTACTTTTGGAAAAGTTAATTGTTTGAAGGGAGGCTCGATAATGAAGTGTTTCTTTTTGATTCGTAATTGAGAAATTGTTGTTAGTAGATACCATTCTCTTGGTTCAGCATAAGTCATCCATTGATGGTCATGTGAATCAAACAGCTCAACCCCTCTTTTTGTTTCATCTAACGCTAAAAAAAGATCTTCCCCGCATGATGCGATCCAAAAAAAGTTTAGATAAACAATGCGAATCAAGTTTTCTTTCCCTGTAAGTTGGAGTTTGGAACAATTCAACTGAATATCGAAATCTTTTAAATAATTAATCAATGGTTGCAGTCTTCGAATAATCGAAGCCCGACTAATAAAATGATCTCTGCAAAAGTGTTCAATCGTATAATTATTTTCCAAAATTGTCGCAAGTAAAAACTTATAAGGTAAGCTTTTACGAAATAAAAATTGAGCGTATGGAATATCTCGCAGCTTGGATAAATCAATATGTACCTTTCCTTGATCGTTCAATAATTCAAGATTTTGTTTCTCCATGAGATCCTCATGTATCTCAGCAAACAAAGAAATTAAACGAGCATAAGAAAAATCTGTGAACTGTTCAAAATAATGAATGCTATATGTACCATCTGCTGTAGCTAATAGTTGATTAAAAACACTGATCTTGCGTTGGGCAACATCATCTAATAAAATGTCTTCTAGCATATTTAGTCTCCTTTTAGTGATTTTGTTTAAAAGTTATTGCAATTTCTGATGATTAGTTTTACAAAGATAAATAGAGCATAAAAATTAATTCTCTTTATAATAACCATTTAATCTAGGGATTTCAATTATAAATTAGAAATCTAATAATTATTTAAAGTTACATTAATATTTTATTTGTAGTTTATATTGTTGCATCTATCGTAATTTATATATTTTAATTTATATATAATTAAAAAATATGTGTTATTTATATAGTTGGAATTTGTTTTTTTCTATATTGTATAGGAGGTTTCCCCCTTATATTATGGTGAATACGTTTATACATAATTTTATTATTATTCAGTTAAGAATGTATGCTATAATCAAAAAGAATACTTTTTTGGAGGAAATTTTATGCTATCGATTATTGTTCCTTGTTACAATGAAGAGGAGTCAATTCCATTGTTTTTTGATGAAGTGGAAAAAGTGAGTTCGGAAATACAACAGGATATAGAATACATATTTATTAATGATGGATCGACTGACCATACCTTAAGTGCACTTAGAAAATTATATAAAGAGCATCCTGAAAAAGTACGTTATCTTTCTTTTTCCAGAAACTTTGGGAAAGAAGCTGGGTTGTATGCAGGGCTTAAGGAAGCAAATGGAAGCTTGGTAACTGTCATGGATGTAGATTTACAGGATCCGCCAGAGCTATTACCTCAGATGATCCAAATGCTGGAAACGAATCAAGAACTGGATTGTGTGGGTACCAGACGGGGAGATCGTGCCGGTGAACCGCCTATTCGTAGTTTTTTTGCGAAAATGTTTTATCGTTTAGTCAATAAAATTGGAGAAACTGAGATGGTTGATGGCGCACGTGATTTTCGTTTGATGACACGCCAAATGGTAGATGCGATTTTAGAATTAACTGAGTACAATCGTTTTTCAAAAGGCATTTTTAGTTGGGTTGGCTTTAATACAGAATATCTTTCCTATGAGAACCGCGAACGAGTAGCTGGAGCTACGTCTTGGTCTTTTTGGAGTTTACTAAGTTATTCGATCGATGGAATCGTTAATTTCTCAGAAGCACCATTAAATCTTGCTTCTTATATTGGGGCTTTTTCATGTGTGGGTTCAGTGATAACAATGTTTGTGATTTTCTTCAGAACAATCATTAAAGGAGATCCGACAAGTGGTTGGCCGTCGATGGTTTGTATTTTTTTATTTGTTGGGGGATTGCAGTTACTTTGTCTGGGGATCATTGGGAAATATATTGGGAAAATTTTCTTAGAGACAAAAAAACGGCCGATTTATCTGGTAAAAGAAACAGAAAAGGATCGGAAATTATAAAAAAACACTGATTCAGCGCATTAGAGTGAGCGTTGAATCAGTGTTTTTTTGATCAATAGCCTTGATGCAAGGATATTTCATTTTTTACTAGTGTATGATCTTTTAGAAATTGTTTGAGGTTTTGCATAAATATTAGTGATAGTTTTGTTTTAAATTTAGGGGTTAACCCAGAAATATGAGGAGTGATCAAGACATTATCCATGTGCCATAATGGGCTGTCACTAGGTAACGGTTCCTCTTCAAAAACATCCAAAGCCGCAAAACGTAGATGACCCGTATTCAATGCATCAATCAAATCATTTGTATTGACAGAAGGTCCTCGCCCAACATTGACAAAAGCGGTTCCAGGCTTCATTGCAAGAAACAATCTTTCGTTATAAATCTGATAAGTATCATCGGTCAAAGGGAGAATATTTACAACAATATCCATTTCATTGACAATACGACTGATATTTTTATGTGAGTAACATTCAATAAAACCATTTGTTGCATGACCAGATGTATTTACGCCATAAGTTTGGATTCCTAGTCCTTGTGAGAAAACAGCAAGCTGTTGTCCGATATGTCCCGTTCCAACGATCAACATTTTTTGCTCAGAAAGTTGCTGATAAGTGATATTTTCTCTTGTCCACTCATTTTTCGATTGGTTATTGATACTGGCTCGAATCCCACGGAATTCAGTCAATAATGTCCCTAAAACATGTTCTGATATAGATACGCTGTGAATGCCGCTAGCATTAGAAAGCAAGATTTTTTTATCAGCGAAACGCTTCAAATCGTAAGAGTCTACACCAGCTGAAATAGCTTGGACCCATTGTAGTCGACTTGATTCAGAAGCTAACAAACGTTGACCTAATTCTTTGTCCCAGCCAAGCATAATCTGGATATCGTCCTCTATCATTTGAGTTGTTTCTTTTTGAGCATCGATAATAGTATACGCAGGAGCAGCTCGCTTGATTGTTTCAACTTGCTCTTCTTTCAATTGTTCATACAGATAAATTATTGGTTGTCCCATGTTGATTCCTCCTCGCTACTTTATTGTAACAAAAAAGTATCCAAAACCAAAAAAGAGTGAACTGATAATCACATCATTCCACTCTTTTTTGGTTTTGGATTATATTTTTTCTCCGCGAGCATAAGCCGCAGCAAGAATATCGACTTCTTTCTTCAATTCATCGACCATGATTTCTTCTGGAACAGTTCGGATGATTTTCCCCTTTTTGAAAAGCATTCCCTTACCGTTTCCACCAGCAATCCCGATATCAGCTTCCCGCGCTTCACCAGGTCCATTAACAGCACAACCTAAAACCGCTACTTTGATGGGTGCTTTGATGGTTTCGATATATTCTTCAATTTCATTAGCGATTGGGATTAAATCGATTTCGATCCGTCCACAAGTTGGACAAGAAATTAATGTCGCAGCATTACTTGCCAAACCAAAAGCTTTTAAAACTTCTTTGGCGACTTTGATTTCTTCGACAGGATCGGCTGATAATGACACTCGACAAGTATTTCCAATACCTCGTGATAACAATGCCCCAAGACCAGCAGCTGATTTTATACCGCCAGAAAATTTTGTTCCAGCTTCTGTAATGCCTAAATGTAGCGGATAATCGAACGTTTGTGCTGCTAGAGTATAAGCTTCGACTGCTAAGTTAACATCACTTGCCTTCAATGAAACAATAATATCGTAAAAATCTAACTCTTCAAGTATCTCGATATGTTCAACAGCACTGGCTACCATGGCTTCTGCAGTTGGATACCCGTATTTTTGCAAGAATTTTTTTTCTAATGAACCAGCATTGACACCGATTCGGATTGGAATTCCTTTGGCCTTACAGGCTGTGACGACTTTTTCTACACGATCTTTACGACCGATATTTCCTGGATTGATTCGGATTTTGTCTACGCCTTGTTCGATAGCTTTTAGTGCTAAACGATAATCAAAATGGATGTCAGCAACTAAAGGAATCGAAATCTGACGTTTGATAGCACCTAAAGCTTCTGCTGCTGCCTCATCAGGGACTGCCACACGGACTATTTGACAACCAGCTTCTTCTAAGCGTTTGATTTGAGCTACAGTGCCATCGATATCATGTGTTTTTGTGGTACACATACTTTGCATAAACAACTCATCACTTCCACCAATCGTTAAATCGCCAATCTTAACCTGACGAGTATTTTTACGATGGGTCAATTCTCCCATAATTAATTCTCTCCCTATTACTATGCATTTATTTTATAAGACATTTCTAAATAAGTATCATTTATGTTCCAGTTTCTTACATAATTATAAGCCAAATTATGTAAGAAATGTTTAAGATTCAATTCATTTGTTTTTATAAGTTAAACTAAAGGTGTTTCTCGCCGTTCCTCATTACGAATAGCAAAAAAGAAGATCAGTAATGAAGTGAAGACGATTAGGAAACTGTCATCAAATGAGCGAGTGAGAAAATGAAGAATACTACTGATGATCACAGGCAGTGTCGCACAATAAGTTGCGATTTTTAAACAATCTAAAAAACGTAATTTATACAAACGGATCTTACTATAAAGATTGGCACCGATAGTTATCATAAGTAAGTTGATGACCAAGTTGATGAAAGTGGGATACAACGTAACAATAAAGACAATTAACTTTATCCAAAAAGGGACATTTGCCTCATCTAAAGCTAGTTTCAACTCTTTACTATTCAAGCCGTCTAAAGTTCCTTTAGAATAGGGGACTTCAAATTGATTAGCGCCTAACAACGCATCGGCAGCACCTGAATTAGGCAAAGCTACAACAAATTCATCTTTCAAAAAACCTAGACTAACAGCGCTTCCTACGGAATCAGCTGCCACATCATTAAGAGTGCGTTTTCCATCTGGATCAAATGTAAAAATGATTGAGTTTGTCTGATAGATGAAACCTTCAGCTTCTTGAGAAGTTTGAAATTTTCCATCTGTAATGTTGAAATCAGGTAGTTTTGTAGCGATTTCTTGTCCATCACTCTTAATGTCGTTCATAATAGAAAATATTTGCTTTGTTATTGGCAAGGCAAGAATGATACTTAGAAAAAAAACATATAAAATAACTTTCCAAAAAGGCATTTTTTTTGCCTGATTGAGATCAGTTAATCTAAATAACGAGTGTTTAAAAAGCGTAAATGAATTCATGATTTCTCTCCTGACTTGAAATTGATTATACACGTCATTTTAAAGGAGATATCAAGGAAAAACAAGTTTATATCAAACTTTGTAAGCAATTACTTTGAAGGTTGCCATAAAATCTGTTATGCTATAAATGTATGAAACTTTATACTTAATTAATGGAGGGATTTTTTATGACTTACACTTTACCAGATTTACCTTATGCTTATGATGCATTAGAACCTCACATCGATGTGGAAACAATGCATTTACACCATGACAAACACCATAACACTTATGTGACGAATTTAAATGCTGCAATCGAAAAGCATCCTGAATTAGGGACTAAATCAGTAGAAGAATTGATTGCTGATATGGATAGCATTCCTGAGGATATTCGTACAGCAGTACGTAATAATGGTGGCGGACATGCCAATCACTCATTCTTCTGGGAAATCATGGCACCAAATGCTGGTGGTGCGCCAACAGGCGACATCAAGGAGGCTATTGACGCCGCATTTGGTAGTTTTGATAAATTAAAAGAAGAATTTAAAACAGCTGCAACTGGACGCTTTGGTTCAGGTTGGGCATGGTTAGTTTTGAATAACGGTAAGCTAGAAAT
Organism: Enterococcus sp. AZ101; assembly: GCF_050499005.1. Classification (NCBI taxonomy): domain Bacteria; kingdom Bacillati; phylum Bacillota; class Bacilli; order Lactobacillales; family Enterococcaceae; genus Enterococcus; species Enterococcus sp. AZ101. The sequence continues at coordinate 712,638 of NZ_JBMHEZ010000001.1, forward strand.
TACTTCAACTGCAAACCAAGACTCACCTTTAATGGATGGTAAAACACCAGTTTTAGGTTTAGACGTTTGGGAACATGCTTACTATTTAAATTACAAAAATGTACGTCCAGAGTACATTGATGCATTTTGGAACGTAGTAAACTGGGATGAAGTGAATAAACGCTTTGCAGCAGCTAAATAATTAAGAACAAAACAAAGTTTTTAGAAACTTTTTGAGGAAAACAGTAAATTATGCTGTTTTCCTCTTTTTGTTTGTGGCATACTATTAGTTAGGAATATAAAATTAGGGAGAGTAAGGGAGAACTATAATGAAGATAACTATGCAAAAAGTTCATGGATCAGAAAATGATTTCTTTTTAATAGATGAAACGCAGTTGGATGAGCCCCTTACGGAAAAGGAAATCGACACTTTACGCACTCGTCTATGTGATAGAGAGACAGGTCTTTTAGGTGGTGCTGATGGCTTATTGCTAGTGGAAGAAGTACTAAATGGTGAATCACTCGCTAAGATGCGGGTGATCAATCGCGATGGTAGTGAAGCCAGTATGTGCGGGAACGGTTTACGTACTGTAGCTAGGTATTTAGCCGAAAAGTATAAAAAAAGCTCCTTTACTGTGGAGACTATGTTTGCTGACCTTAAAGTACGCAAGGCGCCTAATCTAGCGGAACAAGTAGTTACCTATCAAGTAGAAATTTCACCTGTTCGTTTTGAAGCAGCTGCGATTCCGATGCAGACTGAAAATAATACCATAATGGATGAAGTGATCCCAGAATTGTCTAACGATTTGAGATTTTCAGTAGTAGCTGTTCCTAATCCACATTTAATCACATTTGTAGACCGTCAAACTCTTATGGGAGAAGAATTTGAACGAATCGCGGCATATGTAAATGGTGTCAACCCACTATTTCCAGATGGAGTCAATGTGAGCTTTGTTGAGATATTAGGAACAAATGAAATCTTTGTGCGCACGTTTGAACGTGGGGTTGGATTCACTAGCGCATGTGGTACTGCGATGTGTGCAAGCAGTCTAATGTATGTCCTGTTGAACGAAGGAGAATTCAGTGAACCGATTACTGTTAAAAATACTGGTGGCATGGTAAAAACTGTAGTTCATGAAGATGATTCAGATGGCTATTGGATGGAATTGATAGGGAACGCGACAATTACACATTTGGTATCTGGTTTACAGACTGATTTTTTAGAAGGTCACTTCAATAAAATAAGTGTTAAGGAAACTGTTGAACAAGCAGATTATTTGGCATTTTTAGCATCTATAAAATAGAGGCACAATAAGTATGAGGATTGGTATGTCCAAAATACAAAAGTTGGTTATTTAAAAGTAAGGTATCCCTAAAGGAGTGTAGTAGTGATAAAAAGTGGAAGGTTTGGTAGTAAGTCAGTAATGAAGGTCATCTATTTGATTGTAATCATCAGTTCAATTGGTATTTGTTTTTTAGGATTACAATCAAATGCTAATAAAGAACGTCAACGAAAAGTCGAATATGCAAAAACAACGATAAAAAATGAAACTGTAAAAATACAAAGACTTAATAAACAAATTCTTCAATTCTATCAAAATGATCAGGAAGAATTTTTAGTAGAGCCTGTTGATATGGAGAAATTAAAGGAAATGGAACGTGAAATCCTTTCTCTAAAAACAGAAGCAAAAGACTTCGATTTAAAAAGTAATGATTTTTCTGTAGATACTGTCGAAGTAACACAAGGAAAAAAAGAAATGACCACTAAAATAAAGAATCTTAAGAATAAAAAAGAAATACAAGAGCAAATAACCGCATTACTTGTTCATGCGCCAAACGACTGGACAGCTCAGACTATAGATATCATCATCAACGAGCTGGCGTCAGTTACAGCTATTTCTAAACTTCGTAGTAAAATCGCTGATTCTGAAAATGAGTGGAATAACGCCATCATTGCATTTTTAACTGAAATGGATACTCAAGTCAAATACTATTCTGATTTAAAACAAGAAATTACTGCTATGAGCAAAGATGGAGTATTGTCCGATAGTGTAACTATGGATAATTTTATTCTTATTTTTAATCAGTTAGATCAGATCAAAAATGAAACATTGAAAAAAGAGTTAGTTGATAAAATGGATGTAATTGACAACCTTCTAGAAAAGCAAGCGATGGGTGAAGTAATAGTAAATCAAGAAGAAATCCTGCCTAGTGAAGAACCTCTAGGATAAAGCTTTTTGGCTTGTTAGAATGAACTCTATCAATTATTTCAATAAATATTGAAATAATTGATAGCTATTCTGTACAAATAACCTTGTAGTTGCTTCAGCTAAAATCTATAATTATTTGTAAGTAGTTAATTGGAGGAAAAAATGGAAGAGACAATCAGTTTACAAGAATTAATCGGAGTATTAAAAAAACGTATCGGTCTAATCATCGTCAGTATGTTTTTAGGGTTAGGTGCCGCTGGAATATTAACATATTTTGTAATCACTCCTAAATACAGTTCTCAGGCGCAATTGATCGTGCGGTTACCGCAAAATGAAACAACCAACGTTAATGATATCAATGGAAATTTACAGATGATCAACACCTATAAGGATTTGATCAAAAGTGATACGGTAATGACTGAAGTACAGCAAAGAATGAAAACGGAGCATGATAATGATTTAACTGTTGAAGCTTTGGGTGAAAGTATCTCAGTAAATCAATCACAAAATTCTCAAATGTTTTCAATCGTTTCCAAAGTAACGGATCCACTTGTAGCACAAAATATTGCCAATCAGACTGCTTTGGTTTTCCAAGAACAAGCAAAAGATATGCTGAATGTAGACAAGATCACGATTATATCTGCGGCAACTGCAAATGTGAATCAAGTCTCACCAAACGACAAAATAAATCTAATGATTGGTTTGGCTTTAGGAATTATGTTCGGAATAGTTGTAGCTTTCATTTTAGAATTATTTGATAAAACAATCAAAGATGATAGTTTTGTAGAAGATGAGCTTGGCTTTACGATATTAGGTGTCGTACCTAATATGACAGCCAAGGAACTAAATGCAAAAGTAGTACGTAATCCATCGGTGTCTGATTCATTTGTGAATGATCCTAGAGGGCCGGCTAGAGACGTACCTAAACCTACCACAACAAAAGAAAATAGTAAGCCTGATAATTCTACCCCACCAATACGTAGAAGTCGTCCACGAGTTTAAAGGAGTATAGAATGACAAAAAATATAATAAGAGCGCAAAAAAAACAGAAAACAAAAGCTGTAAGTTTAATTACTTTAGCTGATAAATCTTCCCCTATTTCAGAACAATATCGAACGATTCGAACCAATATTCAGTACGCTATGGTAGATAGAGACTTAAAGACCTTGGTTATTACTTCTTCTGGCCCAAGTGAAGGAAAATCCACTACATCTGCAAATTTAGCGATTGTATTTGCAAATTCTGGTAAACGTGTCTTACTAGTGGATGCGGACATGCGCAAGCCTACAGTAGCCAAAACATTTACTTTAGATAATGCACGTGGATTGAGTACGTTATTAGGTAGCCGTGAAACGATGTTACATCAAGTGGTGCAACCTTCCGGAGTTGATAATTTATTTTTGATGGCAAGTGGCCCGAAACCACCTAATCCTTCAGAATTATTAGATTCTAGAAGAATGCAAGAATTGCTTCAGGAGTTAAAGCATCAATATGATTTGGTTATTTTTGATATGCCACCTGTTGTTGCGGTGACAGATGCACAAATCGTTTCATCAAAATCAGACGGTACGATTCTAGTGGTCCGTGAAAATGTTTCAAAGAGAGACTCTTTGCTGAAAGCGAAAAGCCTACTAGAGTTGGTGGATGCAAATATCCTAGGGGTTGTTTACAATGGGTCGAAAAGTATAGAAGATCAAGGATATTATTATGGATCATAAAAAAGAATAGAGAGGGGAAAGCCGATGATCGATTTACATTGCCATATATTGCCAGGTATTGATGATGGCGCCAAAACAATCGATGATTCCCTTGATATGGCACGGATGGCTGTTAAACAGGGAATCACACATATCCTTTGTACGCCGCATCATAATAATGGTAAATACGATAACCCAGCTGAGCAGGTCATTACCCACGTGGCAACTTTACAAAAAGAATTAGATCAGCGGAGTATCCCACTTACTTTATATGAAGGACAAGAAGTACGGATCAGTGGAGATCTACTGGAACAAATTCAGACAAATGATATTTTATTTACAGATCTTGAAAATCGATATATTCTAATTGAGTTTCCGACTAACGATATCCCTGCCTATACGGAACGATTATTTTTTGAGCTACTAAAAGCGGGGCACATTCCGGTGATCGTTCATCCAGAAAGAAACAGTAAATTTATTGAAGATCCTAATCGATTATTGCCGTTCTTAGAGATGGGGATACTCACTCAATTAACAGCTCCAAGTTACGTTGGTGTTTTTGGAAAACAGATTGAGCGTATAGCCAAACAAATGGTTTCACACAATATGATTTATATGATGGCTTCTGATGCCCACAACATAAAAAAACGCGGTTTTTTTATGAAAAAAGCTTATGATGCTATTGAGAAAGATATGGGCGTGGAACATGTGGCGGTTATGCAGCAAATGGCTAAAGATGTCTTGAATGGGGATGGTATCCAAAGACCTATTTTTAGAGAGATTAAAAAGAAAAAATTTGGTTTATTTTAGAGATAACAAATAATTAAATGATTTTATATATTGTTGTCGGTATGTTTTTAATACATAGTTGTTGGTATGATCAAATCAGGGCTAAAAGGGGTGCTTAATTTGGAGGGGAAGTTTGTAAATGTTGGTAAAGACAAAGAGAAAAAACAAGCATATATAAAAAGAAGTAATGAATCTAACAATTCGCATTTAGAAAGAGATTTTGCACAACGATCTTTATCTTTTCGTATATCAAAAAGAGGATTAGATATTTTAGGAAGTTTAATAGGACTTATATGCTTTAGTCCTTTATTTCTCATAGTAGCTTTTTTAATAAAAAAAGAAGATTCAAAAGGTCACGTGTTATTTGCGCAACAACGAGTCGGTAAAAATGGAAAGCCGTTTATTATGTATAAATTTCGTTCTATGTGTACTGATGCAGAGAAGAAATTAGATGAGCTATTGGAATATAACGAAATTGAAGGTGCAATGTTTAAAATAAAAAAAGACCCTAGGGTGACCAAGATCGGGAAAAAGTTACGTCAAACAAGCATAGATGAGTTACCTCAGCTTTGGAATGTTTTGAAAGGTGACATGACATTAGTAGGACCAAGACCTCCACTAGAAAGAGAAGTTAAAGAGTACAGTCAACATGACATGCTAAGACTGACTGTTAAACCTGGTTGTACAGGATTGTGGCAAATATGCGGCAGAAATGACATTCATTTTGACGACATGGTGGAACTTGATTTAGAGTACATCGCGAATCCTTCTTTAATGAGTGATATTAAAATTATTTTTGCAACAGCCAAAACTATGCTATCAATTAATTCAAATAGTAATGGTGCATATTGAACAATTTATGTTAAGAAAAAATAGGAGTTCAACACTGATGAATAATGAAAAAAAAGTAATTAGAGTTGCTATGATTATGGGAAAGATGATTGGGGGGGGAATTGAAGCTGTTGTAATGAATTATTATCGTCATCTTGATCATTCTAAAATTCAATTCGATTTTATTATAGATAATGATTCAACGATTGTTCCAAGAAAAGAAATTCAACAATTTGGTGGTCGTATTATTGAAATCTCACCCTATCAATCAATACTAAACTATAGTAAAGATTTAGAAAAGTTATTTAGAAAAGAAAAATATACGATTGTTCATTCACACATAAATTCATTAAGTGTGTTTCCATTAAGAATTGCTAAAAAATGTGGTATTCCTATACGAATTGCGCATAATCATAGTACCGCGGCTCCAGGTGAAATAAAGAAAAATATTTTGAAATATACATTAAGGTTATTCTCCACTGTGTATCCTACACATTATGCAGCACCCACTTTGTACGCTGGACAATGGCTATTTGGAAAAAAAATTGCGAATAATCAATTGGAAATAATAAATAATGCGATTGACCTTCAACATTTCGCTTATGATGTTGAAACCAGAAATAAATTCAGAGAACAATTTGGATATTCTGAAAATGAGTTTGTCGTCGGAAATATCGGTCGTTTTGTTTGGCAAAAAAACCAATTATTTATTATCGAATTGTTCAACGAATTATTAAAGCAAAGAAAAGAAGCAAGGCTTCTTTTAGTTGGTGAGGGACCTTTAAAGGAAGTATTAGAAAAAAAAATTTCTGAATTAGGGATAGCGGATGAGGTAACGTTTGTTTCAAATACTAAAAATGTCAATGTATACTATCAAATTATGGATATTTTTTTGTTTCCTTCAAATTATGAAGGATTAGGGATGGTTGCAGTGGAGGCTCAAGTTGCTGGATTGCCAGTGATAGCTTCTGAAAAAGTTCCTGTAGATGCAAAAATATCGAATAATTATTGGCAAATTAATTTAAGTGCTGGAAAAAAAGCATGGTTAGAGTGTTTAAAATCAGTAAAAGTAGATAATAGAGAAAGTTACATAAATGATGCTGAAAAAAAGGGATATAATATTAATAACGCTACGCCCAAATTGATGAATTACTATAGGCATCTTTTTGAGGAAAATGATAGGTAATTTATTTTTTCTAAATGTTAATATGATATGCATGGATATGCAAGATGAATAGAAATTAATGGAGGACTTATTATGGTTAAAGTAGCAGTATTTATGTCTACTTATAATGGGGAAAAATATTTAAGAGAACAAATTGAATCAATACTTGCCCAAAAACATGTAAAAGTATTTTTGTATGTTCGAGATGATGGTTCATCTGACACAACGGTCGATATCTTGAAAGAATTCAAAGAAAATAAAAAATTAGAATTCTATGTTGGAGAAAATATTAACTACGGAAAAAGTTTTTGGGAATTGATGCTAAAATATGGTGAAGCTGAGAAGTTTGATTATTTTGCTTTCTCTGATCAAGATGATTATTGGGAACCTGTTAAGCTTTTTAAGGCATTAGATCTATTAGGCAGTAATGCTCATCCAAAACTATACTTCTCAAATATGGAATTTGTTTCAAGTGATTTGAAGAGTATCGGGCTAAAGAAGTTTGACAATATGAGAATTTCTTTGGGAAGTGAGATGATTCGACACCGAGTTGCTGGGTGTACATATGTATTTAACAAATCATTATTTGAATTTGCTAAATATGTGGATTTTACTTCATTTAAAAAGAAATTTGAACATGATGTGTGGCTATATATTTTATGTTTATCTGTTGAAGGTGAAGTAATTCGTGATAAATCTAGTTATATAAAGTACAGGCAACATAGTGATAATGTTACAGGTCATAGACAAGGACTTATCAAAAGAATGAGGAGAGAAGTTCTGTCTCATTATTTATATCAAGAAAAGAAGAATCTGAAACAAAGTTATTTTCTTTGTCTGTATAAACATTATGAAGACTATATAAGTAACGAAAATAAAAAAATTATAGAACAAGTGATAAATTATAAAACAAATTTAGGCAGTAAAATTAATCTATTAAAGAACAAAGACTTTAGAAGTGGTAATTTTGTTTTTGATACTATTTCAATTTTAGAAGTTTTCTTTGGGGTATATTAAGGAAGTGAAGTAAATGAGAGGTGTATATTTATCGCCAAATGTTTCGCATAATCCTGGGATAAATCAAAAAGTTCTGAATCAAGTAGAAGCCTTTAAGGAAACTGGAGCGGACATTTGTTTAATCATGGATAATAGGAGTGGGAAGTTAAAAAAATTACAAACTGCTATGCCTATTTTTAGTAAGCAATTTGATCGTTTTTTTCCAAAAAAACTAAATAATTACGATTTTGTGTATATCAGAAAACCTTACTATTTTGATTTTGATTTTATACGAAAGTTGTCAACAGTAAAAAAAAGTGGAACTCAAATTATTTTAGAAATACCAACTTATCCATATGATAGTGAATTTAAACATAAAATTTTAATGTTTCCTACGGTATTAAAAGATAAATTGTCAAGAAAAATGTTAAAACGATATGTTTCTCGAATAGTGACTTTTTCTGATGACGAAGAAATCTTTGGTATTAAAACAATTCAAACATTTAATGCATTTGATTTTAAAAGTACTAACTTATCAAAGAAAGTAAATTATAGCAGTAAAATGGAGATAACGCTAATAGCAGTGGCTAATATAGAAAATTGGCATGGTTACGATAGATTAATAATAGGACTTTCAGAATATTATTTAAATAAAAAGGATGATGATCCTGATTTTAAAATATTTATAGTTGGTGGAGGTAATAAGAAGATCATTCAACTTTATAAAAAGATGATTTTTGATAATGATTTAACTGATAGAATTATTTTGACAGATAAAAAAACAGGGAAAGAATTAGATGAGTTGTTCTCATCAGCTGATATTGGTGTTGATTCGTTAGGAAGACATAGAAGCAAAGTGTATTATAATAGTTCACTAAAAGGCAAAGAATATTTAGGCAGAGGCTTGCCTATAATTTCCGGTGTTGAGACTGAATTGGATAATCCAAAATATAATTTTCCCTATTACATGAGAGTTTCAGCAGATGATTCGCCGATAAATTTCAAGGATATTATACTTTTTTTTGAAAAAATACACGATAATAAAAATGCATACTCTATCAAAAAATTTGGGGAAGAAAACTTTAGTTTTAAGGCATCCGTAAAACCGGTAATTGATTATTTAAAGGAAAATGAAGGAAAACACAGTTATGAATAAAGACAAATTAAAAAATATAATCCCTATTTTATTATTGTTATTTTTTTCTTTAAAACAAATTATTGTCAACTATTCAACAATCAATCAATACCATATGTATTCAAAACTAAATCATACATTGACTTTTGGTATTGTTTTTTTACTAGTATTTTTCATAATATTTTTTTGTCAATATAAAATTAAACAATATGCTGCTATAACCTTTATTGGAATCATGATCGTAGTTTCTAGTTTTATAACAAAAGATTTGGCTATAGTAGTGTTTTACTTGTTTGTTTTAGCATTGAAAAATATAGACTATAAGAAAATAGTGAAAACAATCTGCTTTTCCCAAATCACTGGTGTAAGTCTAATACTTATGTTATTTAACTTAGGACTTATTGATGAAAGAATTTCTACAAGGTTGGGTATTGTGAGAAGGAGTTATGGTTTTGGTCACCCAGCTTTTCTATCGACATTTTATTTAATGATTGTTATGGAACTATTTTATCTCTATGAAAATAAGATTAAATACTACCATATAATCATTGTAGTGATTTTAGCAGAAATAATCGATAGAACGACTGATGGAAGGACAAATATGTATTGTTTGTTTTTATTTCTATTTTTATTTGTCATTAGAAAGTCGTTTCGCAAAATTTTAGATTTAAAGACAATAATGTATGTAACAAATTACATCTTTCTATTTTTAGCTTTACTTTGTTCTGTCTATTTAGCAGCAAAATTTAATCCTTATAATATTTTGGAAGCGAAGCTAAATTCAATCTTATCTAATAGACTGTATCTATCTAATTACTTTTGGAATAACTATGGTCCGAGTTTATTTGGTCAACCATTGAAATTTATTTCAACTTTAGAAGGTAGTCTGACAGGTCAGAGCGTATTGATTCTAGATAATTTTTATTTGAATTTAGTTATTAAATTTGGTTTAGTCATGACTGGTTTATTTGTGGGATTTGTATTGAAGTTGTTGAAATTACTTTACTTAAGAGAAGAGACAACTTTGTTAATCATAGTATTTGTTTTTCTAGTATACTCATTAATATCGCCTATAATTATAAACTTGGAGCTTAATTTTATCTTCTTTGCTGGCGTTTTTATATTTCAAAAACAATATAATCCCAAAAATGAACAGTTCAACTAAGCTGAACTATGTTACTCCAAAATATAAAAATATTAGAGGTGAGTAAAGTGGAGAAAGAAAAAATAGAAATAGTTTTCAGTAAACTACTCTCTATCCCTAAATCAATTTTTTGGAATTTTAGACTACTTCCTTTTAAACAAGCGCTACGTTTACCATTGTTATTTCACTTTAAAACTAGGATGTATGTGAATAAGGGAACTATGATTTTATTAAAAGATGCTAAATTATTCAATTTTTCTTTTGGCTTTGGCGGTTCACTTGGTGTTGCTAGAAATAAAGAGTCCTTCTTTATAGTTAGAAATAGCGGAACATTGAAAATAAAGGGTAAAAGTACATTTGCTGCAGGTTCTTCCATTCGTGTTGAAGAAGGGGTCTTGGAAATTGGGGCTAATTTTAATGCAAATAAAAATTGTTATATAAGTGTTTTTAAAAAGGTAATAATTGGTGAACAAGTTTTATTAGGTTGGAATGTTACTTTAATTGATAACGATGGTCATACAATTGACAGTAATCAAAATGTAGGTGAGATTCATATATCCAACGATTGTTGGATAGCAGCAAATAGTTATATTTTAAAGAATGTAAGTTTAGGATCAGGAAATGTCGTGGCAGCCCGAAGTCTGGTGACGTCATCTCTTATGAAGCAAGGTACACCAAGTAGGTCAGTTATTGCAGGACATCCTGCAAAGGTCATTAAGACAAATATAGTTTGGAGAGAGTAGAAAAGTGAAAGATAGTTTGGGACAATGTCCGTTAGTTTCAATCATTATGCCAGTTTATAATGTTGGAAGATACTTAGAGGATTCTCTAAAAAGTGTTGAAAAACAAACTTATGCCAACATACAGTTGATTATTGTAAATGATGGTAGTACAGATAGTAGTGGTAACATCATCAAACGATTTATTAAGTCTACTAAATTAACTAATTTGATTTATATAGAGCAAGAAAATGCAGGCCTTTCCGAAGCGAGAAATACAGCGATTAAAAGAGTAGATGGAAAGTACACTTACTTTTTTGACTCCGATGATATTTTAAATGCTAAAGCTATAAAAAAAAGTGTTGAGTTTATGGAAAAAAAGAATATTGATTTACTTATGTTCTGTGCTGAAGCTTTTATTGAAAATGAGCATAGCTATCAAAGTAAGTATGTATTTAGACCTAAACAGCTTAAAAGTGAAGCTGTCTATTCTAAACAGGAATATATTTTTAAAATGAAAAATGAAAGATTTTCTGCTGTATGGTTATATTTATATAGAACTGAAATAATAAAAAGGAATTCACTTTGTTTTTATCCAGATATATATTTTGAAGATGCGTTATTTACCCCTATTGCGTATTACTATATGAATACTGTAGGTTTTTTATCAGATGTTTTTGTCTATCATAGAATAAATCCTCAATCTATAACAATGCGAGATGATAAGGATGAATATAAAGTTTCATCTTATCTAACTGTATTAAAAGAATTAGATTTATTTGTTAAAATGAATGTAGCTGACAAGTGGTTAATCAATTATTATTCGAAGCAACAAATGTTTACAGTAAGAGAGATTCGAAATTTTTCTATACTGGATAAAGTACATATAAGAACTTTATGTAAAAACTATAATATTGGTTTTGATGTTATTTATGAGTTGAAATCAAGAATAAAAAAAATAGTTAGAAAAGTTTAGAATGGGGAGTAAAAATGTCTCATAAATCTAGAATTCACTATTCCGTACTGAATTCCTCAATATCAGGGGGAATTTATGTTCTGAAAATGCTTGCTCAATTTATTTCCAGAAGTCTTTTTATTTATTTTTTGGGTAAAGAACTTTTGGGGTTAAATGGCCTATTTACGAGTATTTTGAATATGCTTTCTTTGACAGAGCTCGGCATAGGTACATCGATTATATATTCTCTTTACAAACCTTTAAATGAGAAAGATGATCATCAAATTAAGGCACTGATGTCCCTATATAAAAAAATCTATACAACCATAGGTATAATTGTTGGTATTCTAGGGTTAATGTTAGTTCCATTCTTACATATTTTTATAGAAAGTGCTTCAGAAATAAATGGATTATACTACTATTATATATTGTTTTTATTAAATTCTGTTATAAGCTATTTTTTTACATATAATCGTTCTTTATTGAATGCAGATCAAAGAAGTTACATATCAGCAATCAATGATTTCATATTTCAATTATTGGTGATTATTGTTCAAGCTTTCGTTCTTTTTTTAGGAAAAGGTTATGCATTTTTTTTGATTGTTCAAATTGTTGGGACTTTACTAAGTAATATTACGATTTCTATTAGAGTGAATAAAGAGTTTCATTATTTGAAAGATGTTCCGATAATGAAGCTGCCAAAAGAAACTGTAGCCACTTTAAAAAAAAATACCATTGGTAATCTATCGTCAAAAATAGGACAAATTATTGTTAATGGAACTGACAGTTTATTGATCTCAATATTTGTAAGTTTGGCATCAGTAGGAATATACTCAAATTATTTTTTGATAGTCTCAAGCGTACAACAATTATGTGTTCAAATTACCAACTCAATAACTGCAAGTATTGGTAATGTGGCTGTTGCCGGGGACGAGGAACATGGTTTCGCGGTGTATAAAAAACATTATTTTGTGAGCTTTTCTTTATTATACTTTTCATCGACTAGTTTAATGATTGCCTTAGATCCATTTATACATTTATGGTTAGGTAGTTCATACCTCTTATCAAAAGCAACAATGCTTGCTATAGTTGTAAATTTCATTGTAAAACTTTTTAGGCAAACTCCACTTGTATTTATTGATGCATATGGCTTAGCTTGGATACAAAGATGGAAAGCAATAGTTGAATCCATTGCAAATCTAACTTTTTCTTTGCTTTTTCTTATAGTTTTTGATTTAGGAATTGTTGGGGTGATGTTAGGGACAATCCTTTCTTCTTTGATGACTGTTTCTTGGTACGAACCATATGTAGTCTTCAAATATGGAATAAACAAACCGTTTGGAACTTATCTAAGAATCACAAGTAGATATCTTTTGATATTATTGTTTACATTACTACTAACCTATAGTGTAAATAATCAAATTGAGATTTTGGGAATTGTGGGGTTATTAATCAGATTAAGCGTAGGTTTAGTTATCGCGCTGTTGATTTATCTAATAGTATTTAAAAATGATGATGAGTTTTTATCAATTATGTTAATAATAAAAAAATTGCTGAAGCGATAGTTCCACTTTTTTAAAACAATGTAAGTCCACTGATTAGTGGAATCCAAAGAAAAAACAATAATCGGATCATTGGTCGTTATTTTACAAATACATTAAGATATCATGCCAATTCTTCAAAAATGTTGCTAGGTGCTTAAAATTGTGAGAAAATAGACATCATGAATTATTCTTGCAAAAAATGAGGAAGTGTCTTATGAAATTATGGAAAAAAGTAATATTGACCGTTTTAGGATTGGTTCTTATATCAGTTGCGGGATTTTGTGCATACGGGATTAAAATGTATTCTGATGCAACCTATACTGTAAAAGGGGTTTATGAATCGATTGACCGGACTTCTAAAAGAAGAGAAGCGGCCGTAAATATCGATGCACAAGAACCTTTCTCTGTTTTATTAATGGGAATCGATACTGGAGATTTAGGCCGTACAGAGCAAGGCCGCTCAGATACTACGATGGTAGTTACTATTAATCCTAAAGAAAAGAAATCGACGATGATCAGTTTAGATCGAGATATATTGACTGAGATTGTTGGTAATGGGACAGAAGATAAACTAAATCATGCCTACGCATTTGGTGGAGCTAAAATGGCGATTGATACAGTATCAGAGTTACTGGATATTCCAATCGATAATTATGTATCGATCAATATGAAGGGACTAAAAGATTTGATTGATGCTGTAGGAGGAATTGAAGTTGATAATACATTAGGTGAGTTCACCTTGGATGGTATTGTTGTCCCAGCAGGTAAAATCACGCTAGATGGTGAGACTGGGTTGGCATATGCGCGTATGCGTAAAGAAGATCCTGATGGAGATATAGGGCGTCAACGTCGTCAAAGAGAAGTTGTTGAAAAAATTGTCAACAAAATTATCAGTTTAGACGGTTTAACAAAGTATAGAAAAATTTTGGATGCGGTAAAAGATAATGTGAAAACTGATTTAACTTGGGACAATATGGTAGATATTCAAAAGAAATATATGCCTGCTTTTAAAAATATCGATTCATTGCAATTAGATGGAGAAGGTACAGAAATTGATAGTATTTATTATCAATTATTAGATCCAACTAAATTATATGAAACTCAAACTGAGCTACGTGCGCAATTGGGTATGGCAAAAAATGAAGAGATGCAAGCTAGAGATACTAGCAATTACAATAATTACGCTGGTGGGAATACTGCTGCATATGGTGGCACTTCAACGGATACTACTAATTATGGTTATGATCCAAATACGTATGTTGATCCGAATACTGGTGTAGTGGATTCTACTTATACAAATCAAGAGGAAGCTGTTTATCCAGATAATGGTTATTAATTATATAACTTCTATTTTCGAAAGAGAATAGAAGTTTTTTTATTTTCACTCACTTTAGACTAGAATTCTTTTTTATAGGGTGTTATAATTGGACTATACCAAATAAGAATACGAGGGAGTAACTTGCAATGGAAATTATCAAAGTAGCGAACGCTGAAGAAGGCGGAAAAAAAGCATTTGAACTGATCAAAGAAGGCATGAGTAATGGTGCAAAAGTATTAGGACTTGCGACAGGCAGCACGCCAGAAACATTATATAAAGAAATGACTGCAAGCGATTTGGATTTTTCTGAGATGACTTCTGTGAATTTAGATGAATATGTTGGCTTAGGCGGAGAAGACGATCAAAGCTATCGTTACTTCATGAATGATCAACTATTTAACAAAAAACCATTTAAAAACACCTACGTACCAAACGGAAAAGCAGAAGATTTAGCAGCTGAATGTAAGCACTATGAAGGGATTATCGACGATAATCCAATCGACATTCAAATTCTAGGTATTGGACAAAATGGGCATATTGGGTTTAACGAGCCAGCGACACCACTAGATAGTTTGACTCATGTAGTTGAATTAACTGAGTCTACAATTAATGCGAACAAACGTAATTTTGAAAAAGTTGAAGATGTACCAACTAGAGCTGTTTCAATGGGAATCGGCTCAATCATGAAAGGCAAAAAAATGATTTTAATGGCATATGGATCAGCAAAGGCTGATGCGATCAAAGGAATGATCGATGGACCTGTTTCTGTTGACTTACCAGCAAGTGCGTTACAAAATCATTCAGATGTTGTTGTCATCATTGATGAAGAGGCTGCTAGTAAATTATAAAAATATGAAGCTGTGATCACAGGATTAATTCCTTTGATCACAGCTTTTTTTTGATGAAACTAAGCATCATTCTCTCAATTCAAATTAGTGCTATAATAGGATAGAAGATCAATAGGAGGATTGAGTATGGTGGATATAATTTTAACAGTTCCGGAAATCATTATAAGACTATGTTTGGCAATGCTGATTGGTGGAGTCATTGGATTTGAACGCCAATACAAAAATCGCCCAGCTGGTATGCGGACACATATTTTAGTTTGCATGGGAGCAACGATCATTGCATTAATTCAAGTTGAAATCGCTGCTAGTGCTTTGCAAGATGCGATTAATCATCCAGAGTTAACTGGTGTGATCCGCTCCGACCAAGCAAGACTAATTGCACAAGTTGTTAGTGGAATCGGTTTTTTAGGTGCAGGAACGATCATAGTGACGAAACAGTCCGTTACCGGCTTGACCACAGCCGCATCCTTATGGGCTGTCGCAGGTTTAGGAATTGCGATTGGTATGGGTTACTATGCTATTGCGATAACTAGTTTTATTGGTGTTTTTATTGCTTTAACAGTTGTTAGAAAAGTAATCCATGTTCCGACAACAAAGAAACTAGAAATTCGTTATATACACAAACAAGAAACAAAAGAATTTATCAACCAGTATTTTGAAGAACACAAAATTGAAATCGAGGATGTCAATTTCAATGTAGTCTTAGTTGAAGACGTGCAGATTTACACGAATATTTATACGATTGATCTACCTAAAGGCATGACCTATGCTGAAGTGATAGAGGACTTATCGATTTACAAAAATATCACGAAACTGCGGCTAGTTAGTATATAAGTTATCTTATTATTATAAGGAAAATAAAGTGAGTTTGAACGTGTCATCATTCAAGCTTACTTTATTTTTTGATAAGGCGTTCTTATTCCATAAAAAAAGTAAGCAACCAACTGAATAAAACAGTCAAACTTCCACTAAAAAAGTTGACCCAATCATTTGTTACCCACGAAATACCGCTGATTTTTAAGGTAGATTGATGATGATGCTGTTGTTGTTCAGTAATAGATCCGCAGATGGGGCAGCGATATTTTACTTGAAAGATGATACCTAGTAGGCTATCAATCAAAGAATCAAGAAAGCCGCAAAATAGTGGAAGGCTGAACAATAGAAGGGGTGAAAGCTGAACATCCTCATAGCTTCCAGAGCTTAGCCAGAAGGCAGTAGCAATCAAAAGACTACCTAACAGTGAAGAAATAGTCCCTAATAGTGAAATACCGCCAGAAAGACCTGGCGTAATCGGTTTAAATGAAAGAATAGAATAGGGGGCTTTTTTACTTAAAATACCTATTTCAGATGCCCAGGTATCTGAAGTTGCACCTGCGATACCGCTAACATACCCAATTAGGAACAATTCAATGTCTGTATAGTAGAACAGAATTAAAGAAATAATAGCAGGGAGACTATTGGCAAGCACTTGGCAGGCATCTCTAGTATGTCCTTTTTCAGTTACACTCGAGTCTGAGCCTCTTTTCATCCCTTTCTTTATTAAATGGATAAAGCCATAACTGGCAAAAAATAGAATTAACAACTCCCAAACGGGCCATGAACCAAACCCACAAACAATTATAGCAACAAAAATCATAGCCAATGTGCCAGATTTGGTAAGTAAATGTGTAATATAAGAAAATATGCCAATAAAACTGCCTACAATCATGCCTATTAATAATTTATAAAGTAAAATAGTCATCATACACCTCTTAAATAATTGGTTCTGTCTAAACGGATAAACAAAATAAGTATAGCATGGAATGAGAGGTAGTTATAAAATCTTTTATAAGATAACACGAAAATTGAGACAATAACCCCTTTATGCTAGTAAAGAATGATAGAATAAAAGTATTCGTTATTGGAGGTTTTGTATGGGATCGTTATTCAAACAATCAAAATTATTATTTTGGACAGTAGAAATTGTACTTACGATTATTGGGGTTTTCTTTTTATTGAAGATGCCTAACGTTTTTAGCCCAATTTTAGGAATGGTATCAGCTGTTTTTATGCCATTATTGATTGCAGGTTTTTTATATTATATGTTCGATCCACTTGTTTTATTTTTAGAAAAACGTGGTCTTCCAAGAATTATTGGCTTTTTGCTTTCATTTGCGGTCTTAATCGTTTTGATTACACTAGTTGTCATGAATGTCGTTCCTCAATTAGTTAATCAGTCAGTTGAATTAAGCCAGTCGCTTCCTACCTATGCTGAGGAAATGAATCAATGGTTGAATGATTTAGGAGAGCTTGAAGCATTTAAAGGATTTAATATTCAAGAACAGTTAGATAAAGCGAATATTACAATTAGCAATATTTTGAATTTTGCAATTGTGGGTGTAACAAGTAGTCTTTCAAAAATTGTGAGTATTTTGATGCGATTTTTCATTTTGCTTTTTACTGTACCGTTTATCTTGTTTTTTATGTTTAAAGATGGGCATAAATTTTTAGACGCATTGTCTCATTTTTTTCCAAAGAGTATTCGTAGTGAGTTACAGCAAACCGTAAAAGAGATGAATCAAACTTTGTCAGCATATATTAGTAGTACGGTTTTAGATGCATTTATTATTGGGATTTTAAGTTTTATCGCGATGACGATATTTAAGCAACCATATAGCTTACTGTTAGCTGTATTTTGTGGTCTGACGAATATTATTCCCTATGTTGGCCCATTTATTGGGGCAGTTCCAGCAATTTTAGTGGGTCTATTTATTTCACCCTGGCAAGCTTTATATATGGCAGTGTCGATTTTAGTTATTCAGCAACTGGATGGCAATTTGATCAAACCATTGTTGATGGGGAAATCTCTAAATGTTCATCCTTTAACGATCATCTTAGTTTTGATTGCAGCGGGCAGTGTCGGTGGAATCATCGGGATGCTGATTTGTATTCCTGTATATGCAGTTATTAAAACATTGGTTCTTAATATTAGTAAAATTTATAACATTAAGAAGGAGAGTAAGGATCGTTCCTCCAATGAACCAATCAGTTAAGTCTTGCTGATTCAGCTTTTTATAAAGTAGATAGAGAAAAGGCGACAAGCAAATAATTATTAAAAAATAAGTCTAGGCTAAAAACTCAAATGGTTTTAGCCTAGACTTATTTTTATGTGTTCAAAAGAGATGATTAGTCCATACCAATCAGGTAATCGTCATCTTTCATTGCTTCAACAGTTCCTAATAGGTAACCATTACCGACTTGTGAGAAGAAATCATGGTTGCTAGTACCAGTAGAGATACCATTCATAACGATTGGATTAACATCATTTGCTGTATCAGCAAATAATGGATCCATACCAAGATTCATCAAGGCTTTATTCGCATTGTAACGTAAGAAAGTTTTCACTTCTTCAGTCCAGCCTAACTCATCATATAATTGCTCTGTGTAACGTTCTTCATTTTCATATAGCTCATAAAGAAGATTATACATCCAGTCTTTCATGTCATTTTGTTCTGCTTCATTCAATTCATTGAAGCCTAATTGGAATTTGTATCCAATATAAGTACCATGAACAGACTCATCGCGAATGATTAGTTTAATGATTTCGGCAACGTTTGCTAGTTTATTATTCCCTAAGTAGTAAAGAGGAGTGTAAAAACCAGAATAGAAAAGAAAGGTTTCCAAAAATACGCTCGCAACTTTCTTTTCGAGTGGCGTACCATTTTTATATATTTCATTGATTTTTTCAGCTTTTGTTTGTAGATAAACATTAGTATTTGTCCATTCGAAGATTTCATCGATTTCTTTTTTAGTATTTAATGTACTAAAAATGGATGAATAGCTTTTTGCGTGAACAGATTCCATAAATTGGATATTGTTTAAAACAGCTTCTTCATGTGGCGTACGAACGTCGTTTCTTAATTGTTCCATACCACTTTCAGACTGAACAGTATCTAGTAGAGTCAAACCGCCAAAAACGTATCCTACAGTTGTTTTTTCTAAATCTGAAAGAGTTCTCCAATCATCTAGATCGTTAGACAAAGGAATACGAGTATCTAGCCAAAATTGCTCCGTTAGTTTTTCCCAAGTAGACTTATCGATCACATCTTCGATAGCGTTCCAGTTAATCGCTTCATAATATGTTGCCATGTATGTTCCTCCTCATTACCTTTACGTTAAAATACAATAAATCATAGAACAAGGCGACCAGAGGACGCCTTGTTTGTATATATGTTTGCTGGTCTTAATTTTTAGATGACACAACTCTCACATTGGTTGCTACCGATTTCTTCAGCATCATCCGTAAATGTTCTTACGTAATAGATTGATTTTACCCCTTTATGGAAAGCATAGTGACGTAAAATATTCAAATCACGAGTGGTTTGTTTTGGTGAATCTTTCCATTCATATAAGCCTTCAGGAATTTCAGAACGCATAAACAAGGTTAAACTCATACCTTGATCCACATGTTGTTGCGCTGTTGCATAAACATCAATGACTTTACGCATATCCATGTCATAAGCAGATGTATAATAAGGAATCGTATCATTTGCGAGATAAGGCGCAGGATAATAAATTTTACCAATTTTCTTTTCTTGACGCTCTTCGATCATCCGAGTGATTGGGTGAATACTAGCACTCGTATCATTGATATAAGAAATAGAACCATTCGGTGCAACTGCTAAACGATTTTGATGATATAAGCCGTCTTGCTTCACTGCATCACGTAATTTTGCCCAGTCTTCAGAAGTTGGGACAAAAATATCTTTAAAGATTTCTTTGACTTTATCTGATTGTGGAGTGAAGTCTCCGTCAATATATTTATCAAAATAAGAACCATTAGCATAATCAGATTTTTCAAAATTATAAAAGGTTTCATTATATTGTTTTGCAATGTTATTACTTTCTACTAAAGTCCAGTAGTTCAATAAAGTAAAGTAAACATTGGTGAAATCTAGTGAATCTTTAGAACCATACTCCATATGGTTTTTAGCAAAGAACGTATGCAGACCCATCGCACCAAGTCCGATGGTATGACTTAATTTATTTCCGTTTTGAATAGAAGGCACTACATCAATATCAGATGCATCCGTTACAAAAGTTAAAGCACGAGTCATGGCACGAACAGATTTACCAAAGTCAGGACTGTCCATCAAGTTGACAATGTTTGTCGAACCTAAGTTACAACTGATATCTGTACCAAGTGTTTCATATTCTTGTTTGCCATTTAAAACAGAAGGTGTTTGAACTTGTAAAATTTCTGAACATAAGTTACTCATGATGATTTTGCCATAAGCTGGATTACTTCTATTAGCTGTATCAATATTGATGATATATGGATAGCCAGATTCTTGTTGTAATTTAGAAATTTCATTTTCTAGATCACGCGCTTTGATTTTACGTTTACGAATCTTAGGATTGGCAACTAGATTATCGTATTCTTTGGTAATATCAATATAAGAGAACGGGACACCATATTCACGTTCTACACTATAAGGGCTGAATAGATACATATCTTCATTATTACGTGCTAATTCATAAAATTTATCAGGAACCACAACGCCTAACGATAAAGTTTTCACACGAACCTTTTCATCCGCATTTTCTTTTTTTGTTGAAAGGAACATTTCGATATCTGGATGGAAAACGTTTAGATAAACAACTCCAGCACCTTGACGTTGACCTAGTTGATTAGAATAACTAAAGCTATCTTCGAACAATTTCATAACGGGAACCACGCCGCTGGCAGCTCCTTCATATCCTTTGATCGGAGCACCTGCTTCACGTAAGTTGGCTAATGTGATACCCACACCGCCACCAATACGTGATAATTGTAAAGCGGAGTTGATTGAACGGCCGATACTGTTCATGTCATCTGTTACTTGGATCAAGAAACAAGAAACAAGCTCACCACGGCGTTTACGTCCTGCATTCAAGAATGAAGGTGTAGCTGGTTGATAACGTTGGTGGATCATTTCATCAGCTAAAACTAAAGCCAATTCTTCATTACCATCAGCAAAATACAAGGCATTGAAAGCCACACGATCTTCATAGCTTTCTAAGTATTCACTACCTTCATTGTTTTTAAGTGCATATTGTGAATAAAACTTATAAGCTGCCATAAATGATTTGAATTCAAAGTTTTGTTCATCTAAAAACGTATATAATTTTTCAATAAAAGACATAGAATATTTTTGGACAAAAGCAGTTTCCAAATAGTCGTTCTCGATTAAATAATTGATTTTTGCTTCTATAGTGTCGAAGGTTCTTGTGTTAGGAAGGACATTTTCTTTGAAAAAAGCTTCCAATGCTTCTTTATCCTTATGTAAAGGAATTTGTCCGTCAACAGGACGATTGATCTCATTATTCAGCTTAAAATAGCTAACATCTTTAATTTCTTTTAGACTCAAGTTCATTCACTACTTTCTTAAAGGATTCCACGTCTTCATTCGTACCGCTAAATTCAAATGCAAAAAGCATTGGAACGTTATAATCACGTGCTATGTCTTTGGCTGTATATACAAACAAATCTGCGAAATTGAGGTTTCCGCCTCCAGCAACGCCTTGCAAGTATTCTTGATTATTTTTGTAATCAAGAAAATCATTCACTACTTCCGTGATTTCTTGGTCATAAGTAGGAACGACTAGGACAAAAGGCTCATTTATCTCAAAAAAAGGATTCGCAGGCTCAATTTCACAAGCTGCTAAATCCAATTTTTTAATGAAGCGTCTAGTTTGTCCAGTGACTGAGAAATAAACAATTTTCATTTTAGCTAGCCAATTGTTTTAATTGATCAGGACGGAATCCTACAACTGTTGCAGCATCAGAAGTGATAACCGGAACACTTTGGAATCCTTGTTCTTTTAACCAGTCGATTGCGTCTGGTTGGATATCGATATTTACTTCTTCAAATGCTATATTATTCTCGCTCAAAAAGCGTTTTGCCATTTTACATTGGATACAATTATTTTTAGAAAAGATTTTTACGTTCATTTTTATTTCCCCCTCAATTAGTTTACTTCACTAGTATAAATCTCTCAGAAAAAAAGTCAACACTTAGGCACTACATATTGTGGTCGTTTTTTGTTTGAATACCATGTTTTGTGTTTTTGAAAGAAATATGAAAGCACGTATTCTCTAGATTTAAGCGCCTTTTCTTACCATTTTTGTGTTTAAAAAAGAAATTTATTAAATTTTGAATCGGAACTTCTAATTTCAAAAACACAAGATATAGTGGTCAATCAATATACAAGACACTAGGATAATGGGACCAATTTTAATGGGAGAATATTTTCTTACTATAGGTAGAAAGAAGATTGATTTAAGTATCACAAACAGGTATACTTAATGAGAACGATTATCAATATCATTGAGAATCAAAATGAAACTTTTTCACAATAGAATAAGAAAAGAACAGTTAAAATAGGGAGGGTATCCAATGTTAACATTGGCACAGGCAAAGTTGAATAAGGTTTATACAATTGAAGAGATCCAAGCAGAAGGTTTTGCACGGAAGCATTTGAATAATCTGGGTCTTGTGCCAGGAGGCAAGGTTGTCTTGGTCAATTATTCCAGTGAGAATGGAATTGTCCTTTTACACAATAGCCGAATTGCGATCAACCTATCTGTCTTAAAACAAATTATAATAGTAGAAAAAAGTATTGATGAAGAAAATTGGTTGTCTTTAGATCAATTAATTGTAGGTGAAAAAGCACGAGTCATCGGGATCCATGGACAAGGAGCTGTCAAAAGACGGTTGATGGATATGGGGCTTACAAAAGGCGTTGATTTACTTGTTAGAAAAATGGCTCCTTTAGGCGATCCAATCGAAATCAATCTCCGTGGCTATGAATTGACGTTAAGGAAGAATGAAGCAGAACTAGTCTTGGTACAGAAAGAGGGATAAAAAATGAAAGAACAGCATATTGCTCTGACAGGAAATCCGAATAGTGGGAAGACAACTGCATTTAATGCACTGACAGGAGCCAATCAATATGTAGGAAATTGGCCAGGCGTTACCGTTGAACGAAAAGAAGGTAAATTGAAAAAAAGCAAACAAATAACGATCCAAGATTTACCAGGTATCTATTCCCTTTCCCCATACACACCGGAAGAAGTTGTTGCTCGGGATTACTTACTTAGTGGCAGTCCAGATGTGATTGTTAATATTGTGGATGCGACAAATCTAGAGCGTAATCTATATTTGACAACTCAATTGATGGAAACTGGGATTCCTGTTGTAGTCGGATTGAATATGATGGATATTTTAGATAAAACAGGAAGAAAAATTAATATCGAAAAACTTTCCTATGGTTTGGGTGTAGATGTACTAGGTGTCAGTGCTTTAAAAAATCGCGGGCTTGATGAATTAATTCAAAAAGCGGTTAAAGCAACAGAAGTCTTTCCGCTAGAGTTCAATTATCCAACCTATGATAATCGTTTAGAAGCAGCCTTAAATGAAATTGTGGATGTATTGGGAAACAGTGTGCTAGAAAAGCAAGCACGTTGGTACAGTATCAAATTATTTGAAAGAGATGCCAGAGTTGAGTCAGAATTAGAATTAAGTAGTCTTCAAAAAAATGAAATAAAAGAAATCATTAAAATCACTGAAAAGATTTTTGGGGATGATAGTGAGGCAATCATAATTAATGAGCGTTATGAATTTATTACTCGTTTAACTGCTCTTTGTGCGATCGAAAAAAATGAAATAACATATAGTACCAGTGATAAAATTGACCGAATTGTGACAAATCGTTGGCTAGCACTACCGATTTTTGCTTTGATCATGTGGTTTGTCTATTACTTAGCAATTCAAACTGTGGGCACTATGGGAACGGACTGGATCAATGATGAATTATTCGGAAATATTGTCCCAACGACAGTTAGTAATTGGCTTACAAATTGGCAAGTGGCACCGTGGATGCAAAGTTTGATTTTAGATGGAATCATTGCTGGAGTTGGAGCAGTTTTAGGATTCTTACCACAGTTAGCTGTTTTATTCTTGTGTTTAGGCTTTTTGGAAGATTGTGGTTACATGTCAAGAATTGCGTTTGTGATGGATCGTTTGTTTCGGAAATTTGGCCTGTCGGGAAAATCCTTTATACCGATGCTGATTGCGACCGGTTGTGGTGTACCAGGTGTCATGGCAAGTCGTACAATCGAAAATGAAAAGGATCGCAAGATGACAATCATGGTGACAACCTTTATGCCTTGTTCAGCAAAATTGCCGATCATCGCACTGATAGCTGGAGCATTTTTTCCAAAAAGTAGTTGGGTTTCACCATCGGCTTATTTTATCGGGATCGCAGCGATTGTGTTATCGGGTATTGCTTTGAAAAAGACACGGTCATTTTCTGGAGATCCAGCACCGTTTATCATGGAATTACCCGCATATCATATGCCCCAACTACGTGGCGTGCTCCGTCATGCCTATGATCGCAGTAAATCATTTGTGAAAAAAGCGGGGACGATTATTTTTGTGATGAGTATCATTATTTGGTTTACATCTACTTATACATTTACCTTACAAGAAGCGGGTGCTGATCAAAGTATTTTAGCAAATTTAGGTAAAATAATTGCACCATTATTCACACCGCTTGGCTGGGGAACTTGGCAAGGAGCGGTTGCTACGATCACAGGCTTAGTTGCAAAGGAAAACGTGATCGGCACATTCGGTATTTTATTTGGGCATTTAGGTGAAGTTTCTGAAGATGGCGTTGAGGTATGGTCCGCTTTACAAGGTGCTTTTACCCCAGTTGCTGCATATTCATTTTTAGTTTTTAATCTATTATGTGCACCATGCTTTGCAGCGATTGGTGCAATTCGCAGAGAAATGGGTGATTGGAAATGGACATGGGGAGCGATCGGCTATCAATGTGGTTTAGCCTATGTTGTAAGTTTTATCATCTATCAATTTGGGCATGTTATTTTTGAAAATGGCCAAATCGGTGTTGGTATTTTTATGGCAGGATTTTTAGTTATACTCATGGGGTATTATTTAGTTAGAAAGCCAAAAGTAAAAGAAGCACCAGTTGTGACATTGGCAACTTTAGAAAGAGGGTAAGAAGATGGCCACGATTGTTTTAGCAATACTGATTTTCGGAGGAGCAGGCTCTATTGTTTATACTCAAATCAAGAAAGGGAAAAGCTGTGATGACTGTCATACAACTTGTCCAGTGAAAAAAGAGCAAGGAGAGTAGACAGTTTGGACGCAATGAGATAAATAGAGTTAAAATTTATTTCATTGCGTCTGATGTTCCCTCTTGAATAAACGACTTTCAAGTGCTACAATATTTAAGTACTAATTATTTGGGTCGTTAGCTCAGTTGGTAGAGCAGCTGACTCTTAATCAGCGGGTCATGGGTTCGAGCCCCTTACGACCCATTGGGTGCCAAACCCACGAGAATGGTATTCTGTCGGCGTCTTCTGACGTTTAGAAGATGGAATATGCGTTCTCTTTTTTTGTTTCAGAAATTTACGAAACAAAAGGCTCTTTGTCAACTAATGTTGGTGAAGAAAATCCAAAGAATTAAATCAATGATGAAGCCTAGAGGGAAATTCCTCTAGGTTTTTCCATTTTTAAAAAATTTTCATTAAAAGTAATGTTTTTGTTTTATCGAGCTAAATTAAAAATCAAAACAATTGTCTAAGACTCAAAAGCAAAAATCGCATCCCTAATCATAAGAAGTGAGTAATCGGTTATTTGATGATAAACTAAAGAAAAGAAAGTTCTAGGAGGGACAAAAATGAAAAAGAAACTCATTTATTCATTCATACTACTTGCAGGAATATCACTAGCTGCCTGTGGAGGAAAAACTAAGACTGTTGAAAGTTCAACTTCGAATAAAAGTACAGAAAATAGTAGTCAAAGCATTAGTTCAACTAGTAGCACAACAAAATCAAGTTCAATCAAATCCTCTACAGAGAACTCAGCTTCGTCTGAATCAAAATCAAGTGAAAGCCAATCAGCAGTCAAAGCAGAGACGAATGCTCCTGCAAAACAAGCAGATGCTGTGTTAAGTCAGCTCAGCACAGCATTTCCCAATGATCGTTTACCCCAAGCGGTATTAACAAGCAAGACAGCTGACTATTTAACCGCAGCAACGACAAGCACGGCTGATCAGGAGAATTTCAGAATTTTATATTATGCTGAAAATCATGCAATCGAGGTCAATGATATTGTAGTTAATGACTTGCAACCAATTGCCTCGTTTGAAAAAAAATCGTATGATTCCAATGAAACAGCTGCTAGTGTAGTAAATCAAATTATTGATAATGGTGGAAGTAAAATAGATTTAGGGTATGGAATTACTGGCTATCAACAAGGGGCAGCGGGATCAAGTTACTTATCGTGGCAAGAAGGAAATTGGAGTCTGGTTGTTAGGGCTTCAAATATTGGTGGAGAAGTTGCTGAACCGTTAGCTAAAGAAGCTGTGGCTTACTTAGAAACAGCGATGCTTCCAGCTCCTCAAAATATTGGACAAATTTCTTTAACAGCTAGTACAAGTGATAGCTATCAAAATAATTCAATCGTTTGGCAAAAAGGATTGATTGTTTATACAATTCAACACTTTGATGCACTTCAAGCATTAAAAATGACAGTATCAACAAATCAATAACTATAGTTACATGCTTCTTAAAGAAACAAAACAAAAAAGTGATTTGCTATTAAACAAATAATATTGAAAAAAGTGTCTGTCTATTTTTTATTTATATAAAGATCGATTTTTAAAGGAAAAATAAAGCTCAATCAGCATTGACGAAACATTCACTCATCTTGTACAATGAGTACATGATAGAAGCAAAAATAATAAAATAAAAAAGGCACTTCATAGTCTGGTGGCCGCCAAACTACGAAGCCCTGATGAGTCAAGACACTGACCAATCAAGTTGCCCTCGTCAATGCAAAAGCACTGACATGATTCATTGTACTCAATTTTTAGGAAAATATCTACCCCTAAAAGTATACGAGATGATGAACATGACAGGGTTTACTTATTGATTGATACAACGGTATTGGAAGGAATTCTAATACTGTTTTTTTATTTTTTGCTTCTATCTCTTGTTTTAAGTATCCTTGTTGAACAGTCTTAGATATGAAGCTAAGTAAGGTTCAATGAATAAAGGATATGTTGGCTAAAGTTTACCACTATAGGCATTTGATTTATCTATTGGGGAAGAAAATCAACAGCTGAAAAAATGTGCTCATTTATCAGAAAGAACTCTTGTTGCCTATAGTGGTAGCTTTATACCTAAGTATAAGAAAATGTCATATACTTTAAACTTATTATAATGGCAAGGTTACTAATGTAGCAATTGAAACGATGTTAAAAAATAAAAAAGAGTCGAATTATTATTTAAGTATCAAAAAATTGATACAGTAAGATTCGACTCTTTTTTTGATTGAAAATTATTGTGTGATACGGCTTTTATCCGGTTGAGAATGAGCTAAGCGACTAGCAGCAGCTGCTGCGATGGCTCCCACAATATCATCTAAAAATGTATGAACATGCGGTCCTTCATGAGAATTTAATTTAGCAAGAATGCCAGGTTTTACTTTATCGATGTAACCGTAGTTTGTAAAGCCGATTGAGCCATACACGTTGACGATCGAAAGCGCCAAAATTTCGTCGATTCCATACAGCCCTTCATCTTCCTCTAGAATTTCTTGTAAAGGATGAAGCAATTTCTTTTCTTCAGCTAAGATATCTAATTGAATACCTGTAATAATCGTATTATGAACCTCGCGTTTAGATAAGACACTGTCGATATGTTCAATACAGGTTGCTAAATCAAGATCCTCAATGTAGGGCTTTTGTAAGAATAAAACTAATTCAGCCAAATCTTCCATCTCAACGCCACGATCTTTTAATAACTGTCGTGCTTTGTTTTCTAACGTTTCACCTTTTATCACCAAAATAAAAACCTCCAATGCGTCATTTATAGACTTAGAATACATCAATGGTATACTATCTAGAGAGAAAATTGCAAGGAGAAGATCGATGAACCCACTGATAGAATGTTGTGAACAAAATTTGGCTAAAGGCGCAGAGCTATTGTTAAGTGATCCATTTATCGAAGAAAATGGAGACGTAATCTCTTATTCTTGTATGAATGAATGCATTCTTTGCGCCCAAACATACTTTGTTTTATTTGAAGGAGAACGAATTACCGGCGAAACACCAGAAGAGCTTGTGGTTAATATAAAAAAAGCCCTTGTCCTTTGGCAAGAAGAAATGGGTTAAAAAAAGAGAGCGAAACAAAACTGATTTTTAGTTTTGTTTCGCTCTCTTTATCTGAATAAATGGCGAGAAAAAAGCAGTGCATCTTATTTCTCGGAGCTAAGCACTTTTGTTTTGGGCTTTTTGATTAAAGCATTTTCGCTTCTTTTCCTTCAAATAAACTAGTGCTGTGCATCGGTTGCGTTCTAGCATCTGGCTTAATGAAGTGCAATGCGTTATTGACAGCTGTTGGTGCTTCACCGAAGCCTGTGGCAATCAATTTTACTTTGCCGTCATAGTTGCAAATATCACCAACTGCATAGACACCAGGAATGTTTGTTGACATGTCTGAGTTTACTTCAATCGCATTTCGGCTGACATCTAAACCCCAATCTTTCAAATGCCCTAATGAAGAAGTGAAGCCATAATTAATAATCAAAGAATCCAAATCAAGTTGTTCGAAATTATCTGCTTTGGTTTCTTTTAATTTGATACCTTTGAAGGAATTATCTTCTACTAATAATTGATCAATGATATAAGGGGTATAAATAGATACGTCAGAATTTTTCAAATTATCTACACTATGTTCATGTCCACGAAATTCAGGGCGGCGATGGATAATTGAAACTTTTTCAGCGATAGGTTCTAACATTAGCGCCCAATCAATGGCAGAGTCACCACCACCTGCAATCGCAACTTTTTTACCAGAAAATTTGTTCATATCAGTAACATAATAATGAACGTGATTTCCTTCAAGTTCTGTCGCACCATCAAGGGTTAGACGTCTAGGTTGGAAGGAGCCATTTCCGATAGCAAAGATAACGGCTTTAGAATAGTGAACACCCTTCGAAGTTTCGATACGCAGATAACCATCTTCTTGCACTAAGTTTCTTACTTCTTCCTCTAAACAAGTTTCATGAGCAAAAGGGGCAATTTGTTTTTCTAAATTGTCAATCAGCTCGCTGGCTTTAATTGCAGGAAAACCAGGAACGTCATAAATATATTTTTCAGGGTAAAGCGTAGATAGTTGTCCGCCAAGTTGGGGTAGGCTATCAATAATTTTTGTTTTTGCTTTACGAATTCCTGCATAAAAAGCGGCGAAAAGACCGACGGGGCCTGCGCCGACGATAGTTAGATCATAAATGTTTTTTGAATCAGACATCAAAATTCCCTCCAGTTTCTATAATAAAAAAGGTTTCATCTATATAAAATGAAAGCAAAAAAAGTAGTATATCGTTTTTCACAAAATAGCACTTGTAGCAGAAAAAAGCAAGTGGGAGTTTGTGAAAAAAGGCTTCTCTTAAAAGAATAACAAAGATAATGGAATTTTCAAGTGAAGTTGTTTATGATAGTATAAGTAAGTAAAAATTAATAAGGAGGAAACAACTATGTCAGAATTTCCACAATTAGATTTAGCGAATGTTAAAGGCCCAAAAGCCGTGATTAAAACCAACCGTGGGGATATTACTGTTCAACTTTTCCCGGATCATGCACCAAAAACAGTTGAAAATTTTGTTCAATTAGCGAAAAAAGGCTATTATGATGGTGTGATATTTCACCGTGTCATTCCAGATTTCATGATTCAAGGTGGCGATCCCACTGGAACAGGTATGGGCGGCGAAAGTATTTATGGTGAAAAATTTGAAGATGAGTTCTCTAAAGACGTATTTAACTTGCGTGGAGCTTTATCAATGGCAAATGCGGGCCCTAATACAAACGGCAGTCAATTCTTTATTGTAAATAATCAAAATGTCCCTGCAAATATGTTTGGTCAATTAGAAGGGGCAGGATTCCCTACAGAAGTGATCGAAGCGTATAAAAAAGGCGGTACTCCTTGGTTAGACTTCCGTCATACCGTTTTCGGTCATGTCGTGGAAGGTATGGATGTTGTTGATGAAATTGGTGGTGTACAAAGAGACTCACAAGATCGTCCAACATTTGACGTAGTGATCGATAAAGTAGAAATCAGCGAATAAGCTCATTTATTTAAAATAAAAGCTCAAAACAAAATAGACTTTGTTTTGAGCTTTTTTTACTATTCAAAAGAATGTTTGATTCTGTGCAAACCTTCTACAAGAGTTTCTTTTGGACATGCGATATTTAAGCGCATATGCTGTGTCCCATTAGGACCAAAAGAAATTCCCGGATTTAAAACGACTTTTCCTTGATGAACAAGCCGGTTTTGGATTTGTGTATCAGACAAATCCAAAGCAGAGAAATCTAACCAAATTAAATAAGTCCCTTCTGGGCGCATCATTTTGACTTTAGGTAGTTCAGTTTGTAAGAATTCACTCACAAGATCGATGTTTTCTTTTAAGTAAACCAATAATTCTTTTAACCAAGTATCACCATTTTTATATGCAGCTTCCGTTCCAACATAACCAAAGATGTTGATCTCATTTTGAAAATTTTGTTCTTGTGCAGCGACAAATTTTTTCCGTAAATCAGGATTTTCAATAAAAATCATTGAGTTTTTAATCCCTGCTAGATTGAACGTTTTAGTAGCAGCGGTTAAAGTAATTGAAAAATCCTTAAATGTCGGGTGGACATTCGTGAATGTTGTAAACACGTGAGGAGCAAAAATCAAATCCTGATGGATCTCATCACTGATAACAAGAACATCATATTTTGCACATAATTTGCCAAAAGCTTCCAATTCACTTTTGCTCCAGACACGGCCGCCAGGGTTGTGAGGATTACAAAGAATAACAACTCGTACATTCTCATCCACGATTTGTTTCGCCATCATTTCCAGGTCCATAACGAAGTGTTCTTGTTCTATTAATAGCTGGCTTCGAATCAGTTTACGATTATTTTGTTCAACGACTTTGGCAAATGGAGGATAAACTGGATCGTGGATCAAAACAGCATCACCAGGTTCAGTGTATGCTTGAATAGCTAATGAAAGACTTGGTACAACACCACTATTGAAAAGAATAGCTTCTTTACCAACGGAAAAATCATGGTGCCGCTTTTGCCAACTTTGAATTGCTTCGTATAATGAATCGGGAGCAGGCGAGTAACCTAAAATTCCTTGCTCTGCTGTTTCTTTTAAGGCCTCAAGGACTGGCAGATTTGCTTTGAAATCCATATCAGCTATCCACAAAGGCAAAAGACCATCTTCTCCATAAGTATCTTTAATGGAATCCCATTTTGAACAATTTGTATTACGGCGATCATAAACTCTATCAAAATTGACCATTCAATCCATCCTTTCTATTCTAAAACATTTTTCACTAAATAAACTCTAACTATAGTATAATAGACTTTCGATAAAATATGAATAAAAAGAATTAATAAATAAAGTAGTAGAAATAAATTCATGCACTTTTTAATGGAACGTGATATCATTTTATAGAAGCAAAACATTTTGATGGGATTTATGAAAAGAGGATAAGAAAATGGAATACAAAATAGGGATGATTCTTAACGGAACGATCACAGGGTTACAACCCTACGGTGCTTTTGTTTCATTAAGTGATACAATCCAAGGATTGATACATGTTTCAGAAGTACAAGCTGGCTATACTAAAAATATTCACAGTTTATTGACAGTTGGACAAGAGGTTAAAGTGCAGATTATTGATGTTGATGAATACTCAAAAAAAATCAGCTTATCTTTAAGAACCTTAGAGACACAAATCCAGCAACCAAATCTTCGCCGTAAAAAATACTTTACCAATAAAAATAAAAAAATAGGGTTTGAGACATTAGAAAAAGAGCTTCCTATCTGGACTAATGAAGCGATGAACGAGTTACTTGAGAAATAATTCTGTTTTTTTTCAGAAAATATGGTACAATTTTCGTAGTTTATGAAAACAAAAATTAATTGAGGTGGATGTTTTGTCTAACAAAAAAGTCGCTGGTACTATTATGCTGAATCTAAATGATGGTTCAAAAAAGTTTCTTGTTCATCCTGATGGTGAGTCAATGGCGTTTGTGACAACAAAAGTTTCTGAAGATATGACCGGATTGGCGAGTATGTTACAATTTTTTAAAGAAGAAATTCAACTAGATGTTACTTCAATTAATTTAGTCGAGTTAACAAATGCACATACAGATGCTGAAAATATGCCTTTATTTGTATTTGAAATGAACGAAGAACATATGAATTCTACGAACAATGATAGTTACGTGTGGGAAAAACCATCTGAATTAAAAAATTTACTAGCTTCTTATGATATTCAAGGAGTACCAATGTTTTAACATTAAATAGTTACATAATAATAAAAGGCACTGTGGTGACCTCTTTTATTTCAGAGTTTAAAAAACAGGACAAAGCAATCATGTTTTGTTCTTTTTTTTTACAAAAGTATATATAGATAGGAAGAAGTAAAGAATGCAACTAAAGAAAGTCACTAAGACAGAAACGAAAATAGCACTATCTATATTAAAAGAAAGTGCGGAATGGTTACAAGAAATAGGGAGTGATCAGTGGTCTGATATTTTACAGGGAGAAGATAAGCATGGTTTAGCCGAAGCTGTCGAAAGAGGAGAAGTTTTTTTCTTCTATAATAATAAGAACCAATTAGCAGGAATGGTAGCCGCATGGAAAAATCCAACTGCATGGGACAAATTACTTTGGCAAGAGTATGACCCTAAGCAATTTGCTTACTATCTCCATCGCGTAATCATTCGGCCAAACTATAGAGGTAGTGGTTATGGAAAAGAATTGTTGACTGAGTTGAAACTAAAATTTAAAACAGAAGTATCAGAACTACGTTTAGATTGTTTAGCACGTAATCAAAAGCTTATTCAGTTCTATCTTGGAAATGAATTTGTTAATATAGGAAGTGCAAGTGATTTATATGGAAATGAATTCGAACTATTTTCATATAAATTATAAAAATAGTCTGGAAAAAAAACAGTAAATAAGTGTAAATTGAAATATGAAACTATATTTGTAGTGTAAAGGCGAAAATGAATCGAAGAGTTATACAAATACAAAAAATTCTTTTTGATTTTTTTCAAAATAATGGTTGACCAATAAAGAAAAACTTGTTATATTATATCTTGTCGCAAGGCACTAATGAAACACGCCGAACGATAGAAATAACATAACATCCTAACGGGTGAAAAAAACTTTAGGAATCAGAAAAATTATTGTTGACAAATGATAACTGACCTGATAAACTAATGAAGTTGTCTCAGAAACGAGCGGCAATGAAAAAGAAATAAAATAACAATTCAGGTTTTAAAAAAACTTGGAAAATCAGGAAAAGTTGTTGACAAATAACAACAAACCTGATAAACTAATGAAGTTGTCGGCGAAACATTTGATAACATCAAGCAGAAAAAAACTTTGAAACTTTTGAATAAAAGTGTTGACATCAAATCAAAGATTTGATATGATATAAAAGTTGCTGCGAGGTAACACAGTAGACCTTTGAAAACTGAACAAAGTAAGACGAACCAAATGTGTAGGTTGTTTTTACAACGGTAAAAACAAACAACAATTTTTAACAAGCAAGCAATATGCTAGCAACCAAATGAGCTTATCGATCGCAAGATCGTGTTCAACTTTTATTATGAGAGTTTGATCCTGGCTCAGGACGAACGCTGGCGGCGTGCCTAATACATGCAAGTCGAACGCTTCTTTTCTACCGAGTGCTTGCACTCATTTGAAAAGAAGAGTGGCGGACGGGTGAGTAACACGTGGGTAACCTACCCATCAGAGGGGGATAACACTTGGAAACAGGTGCTAATACCGCATAATAGTCGACACCGCATGGTGTTGATTTGAAAGACGCTTTCGGGTGTCACTGATGGATGGACCCGCGGTGCATTAGCTAGTTGGTGAGGTAACGGCTCACCAAGGCCATGATGCATAGCCGACCTGAGAGGGTGATCGGCCACACTGGGACTGAGACACGGCCCAGACTCCTACGGGAGGCAGCAGTAGGGAATCTTCGGCAATGGACGAAAGTCTGACCGAGCAACGCCGCGTGAGTGAAGAAGGTTTTCGGATCGTAAAACTCTGTTGTTAGAGAAGAACAAGTAGGAGAGTAACTGCTCTTACCTTGACGGTATCTAACCAGAAAGCCACGGCTAACTACGTGCCAGCAGCCGCGGTAATACGTAGGTGGCAAGCGTTGTCCGGATTTATTGGGCGTAAAGCGAGCGCAGGCGGTTTCTTAAGTCTGATGTGAAAGCCCCCGGCTCAACCGGGGAGGGTCATTGGAAACTGGGAGACTTGAGTGCAGAAGAGGAGAGTGGAATTCCATGTGTAGCGGTGAAATGCGTAGATATATGGAGGAACACCAGTGGCGAAGGCGACTCTCTGGTCTGTAACTGACGCTGAGGCTCGAAAGCGTGGGGAGCAAACAGGATTAGATACCCTGGTAGTCCACGCCGTAAACGATGAGTGCTAAGTGTTGGAGGGTTTCCGCCCTTCAGTGCTGCAGCTAACGCATTAAGCACTCCGCCTGGGGAGTACGACCGCAAGGTTGAAACTCAAAGGAATTGACGGGGGCCCGCACAAGCGGTGGAGCATGTGGTTTAATTCGAAGCAACGCGAAGAACCTTACCAGGTCTTGACATCCTTTGACCACTCGAGAGATCGAGCTTTCCCTTCGGGGACAAAGTGACAGGTGGTGCATGGTTGTCGTCAGCTCGTGTCGTGAGATGTTGGGTTAAGTCCCGCAACGAGCGCAACCCTTATTGTTAGTTGCCATCATTCAGTTGGGCACTCTAGCGAGACTGCCGGTGACAAACCGGAGGAAGGTGGGGATGACGTCAAATCATCATGCCCCTTATGACCTGGGCTACACACGTGCTACAATGGGAAGTACAACGAGTCGCTAGGCCGCGAGGTCATGCAAATCTCTTAAAGCTTCTCTCAGTTCGGATTGTAGGCTGCAACTCGCCTACATGAAGCCGGAATCGCTAGTAATCGCGGATCAGCACGCCGCGGTGAATACGTTCCCGGGCCTTGTACACACCGCCCGTCACACCACGAAAGTTTGTAACACCCGAAGTCGGTGAGGTAACCCTTGTGGAGCCAGCCGCCTAAGGTGGGATAGATGATTGGGGTGAAGTCGTAACAAGGTAGCCGTATCGGAAGGTGCGGCTGGATCACCTCCTTTCTAAGGAATATTACGGAAACTTACACATTCGTCGACACTTTGTTCAGTTTTGAGAGGTTTACTCTCATTTTAATAAGTACCACGGGGCCTTAGCTCAGCTGGGAGAGCGCCTGCTTTGCACGCAGGAGGTCAGCGGTTCGATCCCGCTAGGCTCCATTAGTAACCAATGGTTACTAATTATTGTTCATTGAAAACTGGATATTGAAGTAAAAAAGTAATCAAAACAAACCGAGAACACCGCGTTGAAGAGTTAATTAACTGTTCGAAGCTTATTTTATTGGTGACGCCTCTATCGCTAGAGAAACGAACCAAACAATTGACCGTAAGGTCATAAGGTTAAGTGAATAAGGGCGCACGGTGGATGCCTTGGCATTAGGAGCCGATGAAGGACGGGACTAACACCGATATGCTTTGGGGAGCTGTAAGTGAGCTATGATCCAGAGATTTCCGAATGGGGAAACCCAACATCTTTTATAGGATGTTACTTTCCAGTGAATACATAGCTGGTTAGAGGTAGACGCAGAGAACTGAAACATCTTAGTACCTGCAGGAAGAGAAAGAAAATTCGATTCCCTGAGTAGCGGCGAGCGAAACGGGAAGAGCCCAAACCAACAAGCTTGCTTGTTGGGGTTGTAGGACTCCGTTGTGGTAGTCTGTCAAGATAGTCGAAGAACCTGGAAAGGTTCGCCAAAGTGGGTAATAGCCCCGTAGACGAAATGTTGGCAACACCTAGGAGGATCCTGAGTACGGCGGAACACGAGAAATTCCGTCGGAATCCGCGGGGACCATCCCGCAAGGCTAAATACTCCCTAATGACCGATAGTGAACCAGTACCGTGAGGGAAAGGTGAAAAGCACCCCGGAAGGGGAGTGAAATAGATCCTGAAACCGTGTGCCTACAACAAGTCAAAGCCCGTTAATGGGTAATGGCGTGCCTTTTGTAGAATGAACCGGCGAGTTACGATTGCATGCGAGGTTAAGGTGAAGAGCCGGAGCCGCAGCGAAAGCGAGTCTGAATAGGGCGAATGAGTATGTAGTCGTAGACCCGAAACCATGTGATCTACCCATGGCCAGGTTGAAGGTGTGGTAAAACGCACTGGAGGACCGAACCCACGTACGTTGAAAAGTGCGGGGATGAGCTGTGGGTAGCGGAGAAATTCCAAACGAACTTGGAGATAGCTGGTTCTCTCCGAAATAGCTTTAGGGCTAGCGTCGAAGTTAAGAATGATGGAGGTAGAGCACTGTTTGGACTAGGGGCCCATCTCGGGTTACCGAATTCAGATAAACTCCGAATGCCATTCATTCATATTCGGCAGTCAGACTGCGAGTGATAAGATCCGTAGTCGAAAGGGAAACAGCCCAGACCACCAGCTAAGGTCCCAAAATATATGTTAAGTGGAAAAGGATGTGGGGTTGCACAGACAACTAGGATGTTGGCTCAGAAGCAGCCACCATTTAAAGAGTGCGTAATAGCTCACTAGTCGAGTGACCCTGCGCCGAAAATGTACCGGGGCTAAACATATTACCGAAGCTGTGGATCACACCTCTGGTGTGATGGTAGGAGAGCGTTCTAAGGGCGTCGAAGCTAGATCGTGAGGACTAGTGGAGCGCTTAGAAGTGAGAATGCCGGTATGAGTAGCGAAAGACGGGTGAGAATCCCGTCCACCGTATGACTAAGGTTTCCTGGGGAAGGCTCGTCCGCCCAGGGTTAGTCGGGACCTAAGCCGAGGCCGAAAGGCGTAGGCGATGGACAACAGGTTGATATTCCTGTACCAGTTGTTTTTGTTTGAGCAATGGAGGGACGCAGGAGGCTAAGGAATGCATGCGACTGGAAGTGCATGTCCAAGCAGTAAGTCTTGAGTAGAGTCAAATGCTTTACTCTGTACGGACAAGCTGTGATGGGGAGGGAAATAATAGTACCGAAGTTCCTGATGTCACACTGTCAAGAAAAGCTTCTAGTGAGAAAACAACTGCCCGTACCGTAAACCGACACAGGTAGTCGAGGAGAGTATCCTAAGGTGAGCGAGCGAACTCTCGTTAAGGAACTCGGCAAAATGACCCCGTAACTTCGGGAGAAGGGGTGCTGACTTCGGTCAGCCGCAGTGAATAGGCCCAAGCGACTGTTTATCAAAAACACAGGTCTCTGCAAAATCGAAAGATGAAGTATAGGGGCTGACGCCTGCCCGGTGCTGGAAGGTTAAGAGGATGGGTTAGCTTCGGCGAAGCTCAGAATTGAAGCCCCAGTAAACGGCGGCCGTAACTATAACGGTCCTAAGGTAGCGAAATTCCTTGTCGGGTAAGTTCCGACCCGCACGAAAGGCGTAACGATTTGGGCACTGTCTCAACGAGAGACTCGGTGAAATTTTAGTACCTGTGAAGATGCAGGTTACCCGCGACAGGACGGAAAGACCCCATGGAGCTTTACTGTAGCTTGATATTGAGTGTTTGTACCACATGTACAGGATAGGTAGGAGCCGATGAACCCGGAACGCTAGTTTCGGTGGAGGCGCTGGTGGGATACTACCCTTGTGTTATGAACCCTCTAACCCGCACCACTTATCGTGGTGGGAGACAGTGTCAGGTGGGCAGTTTGACTGGGGCGGTCGCCTCCTAAAGAGTAACGGAGGCGCCCAAAGGTTCCCTCAGAATGGTTGGAAATCATTCGCAGAGTGTAAAGGCAGAAGGGAGCTTGACTGCGAGACTTACAAGTCGAGCAGGGACGAAAGTCGGGCTTAGTGATCCGGTGGTTCCGCATGGAAGGGCCATCGCTCAACGGATAAAAGCTACCCTGGGGATAACAGGCTTATCTCCCCCAAGAGTCCACATCGACGGGGAGGTTTGGCACCTCGATGTCGGCTCGTCGCATCCTGGGGCTGTAGTCGGTCCCAAGGGTTGGGCTGTTCGCCCATTAAAGCGGCACGCGAGCTGGGTTCAGAACGTCGTGAGACAGTTCGGTCCCTATCCGTCGCGGGCGTTGGAAATTTGAGAGGAGCTGTCCTTAGTACGAGAGGACCGGGATGGACTTACCGCTGGTGTACCAGTTGTTCTGCCAAGGGCATTGCTGGGTAGCTATGTAGGGAAGGGATAAACGCTGAAAGCATCTAAGTGTGAAGCCCACCTCAAGATGAGATTTCCCATTTCTTTAAGAAAGTAAGACCCCTCAGAGATGATGAGGTAGATAGGTTGGAAGTGGAAGTGCAGTGATGTACGGAGCGGACCAATACTAATCGGTCGAGGACTTAACCAAAGAAACGAAATAAAAAAGTTTTTCGGAATGTTTGATTCTATTACTTCAATCCAGTTTTGAGTGAATAATCACTCAACTAAATAGCAACAACACCCAGTGTGGTGGCGATAGCGAGAAGGATACACCTGTTCCCATGCCGAACACAGAAGTTAAGCTTCTTAGCGCCGATTGTAGTGAAGGG
This sequence comes from Enterococcus sp. AZ101, assembly GCF_050499005.1. Taxonomy (NCBI): domain Bacteria; kingdom Bacillati; phylum Bacillota; class Bacilli; order Lactobacillales; family Enterococcaceae; genus Enterococcus; species Enterococcus sp. AZ101. Next base: position 751,680 of record NZ_JBMHEZ010000001.1, read on the forward strand.
TTTCCCTTTGTGAGAGTAGGACGTCGCCACGCTAATTATTCCGGCATAGCTCAGTTGGTAGTAGCGCATGACTGTTAATCATGATGTCGTAGGTTCGAGTCCTACTGCCGGAGTAAAAGAACGAAGACTGAATAAGTTTTCGTTCTTTTTTGTTTTATAGTAAAATAAATTTTATTATTTGATAGAATTAATAATAAATGGAATTATGAGATAGTAAAGTTGCTTACTTTTATCTAACAGTTTTGTCATATGAAGCATCTATTTTATGGAATAATGGCTTTCCTACGCTGTTTTTTGATATAATAAATGTAAGCTGAGTGAACTAAGACTTTAGAATGAGTAAGGTCTCTTTAACCTATGGTATAATAACTTAAATAAGTTAGGAGTGGCAACGTGAAGGTTTTATTATATTTTGAAGGTGAAAAAATATTAGCGAAGTCTGGAATAGGACGCGCGTTAGACCATCAGAAGCGGGCACTCTCTGAAGTTGGGATAGAGTATACATTAGACGCTGATTGTACAGATTATGATATTTTACATATTAATACTTATGGAATCAACAGCCATAACATGGTAAATAAAGCTAAAAAATTAGGTAAGAAAGTTATTTATCATGCCCATTCAACCGAAGAAGATTTTAGAAATTCATTTATTGGTTCCAATCAAATTTCTCCTTTAGTTAAAAAATACTTAGTGAGCTTATATTCTAAAGCAGATTATTTGATTACACCTACACCGTATTCAAAGGACTTATTAAAAGGTTATGGCATAACTGTTCCGATTGTTTCAATTTCTAATGGAATCGATTTGAAACGATTTGAGCGCTCAGAAGAAAAAGAATCAAAATTTAGAGAGTACTTTAAGATTGAAAAGGAACAAAAAGTAATTATTTGTGTAGGTTTATATTTTGAAAGAAAAGGCATTATTGATTTTGTTGCATTAGCTAGAAAATTTCCTAATTACCGATTTATCTGGTTTGGGCACACGCCTATGTACTCAATACCTAAAAACATTCGCACGATCGTAAAAGAAGAACATCCTGAAAACGTAGAGTTCCCAGGTTATATCAAGGGTGATATTATTGAAGGAGCTTATTCCGCAGCTGATTTATTTTTCTTCCCCTCTTATGAGGAAACAGAAGGAATCGTTATATTAGAGGCGCTAGCAAGTAAACAGCAGGTTCTAGTAAGAGATATCCCAGTATATAAAGGCTGGCTTGAAAATAAAGTAAACTGTTATATGGGGCATTCTAATGAAGAATTTACTTATTTGATTAAAGCACTTGTTAATGATGAAATTCCAAATACCTGTCAAGCAGGTTACAATGTTGCACAGGAAAAAAGTATTGAACGAATTGGTCATGAGCTAAAAAAAGTTTATGAAAAAGTTCTAAGTATTGATATAGTAGAACAAAAAGAACAAATGCAACAAAAGAATTAGAAATTAATGGAGGGGAACAAGGTGAAATTTGGTTTCTTTACAGATACATATTTTCCCCAAGTTAGTGGGGTTGCAACATCTATTAAAACACTTAAAGAAGAATTAGAACAAAAGGGACACGAAGTTTATATTTTTACGACGACAGATCCTAATGCAAAAGAATTTGAGGAAGATGTCATTCGAATGCCTAGTGTTCCTTTTGTTTCATTCAAAGATCGCAGGATTGTTGTAAGAGGTATGTGGTACGCCTATTTGATTGCTAAAGAGTTGGATTTAGACTTAATTCATACTCATACTGAGTTTGGGGCTGGATTATTAGGTAAGATGGTCGGTAAAAAGCTTAAAATTCCTGTTATTCATACGTACCATACGATGTATGAAGATTATTTACACTATATTGCAAATGGAAAAGTTGTACGTCCTACACATGTTAAATATTTTTCTCGTTTTTTTGCAAATCATACAACGGGAGTAGTTTGTCCAAGTGAAAGAGTAATTGATAAGTTAAAAGAATATGGTGTGACATCACCAATGAGGATCATTCCGACCGGTATTGATATCCAAAAATTTGAAAGACCCGATATTACAATCCAAATGAAAAAAGCGCTTCGTAAAGAATTAGGATTAACAGACGATAGTTTGATGTTATTATCTTTGAGTCGCATTTCATACGAAAAAAATATTCAAGCAATTGTAACAGGATTACCAACTATTTTTGAACGCTTTCCAAATGCTCGCTTTGTGATTGTAGGAGATGGTCCTTACGTAGGTAAGCTTCGCTATTTGGGTGAAGAATTAGGTATAGGAGATAAGATTCAATTTATTGGTGAGGTACCGAATGATCAAGTAGCCATTTACTATAAGGCTGCAGATTATTTCGTTAGTGCTTCGACCTCAGAAACGCAAGGCTTGACTTATACTGAAGCAATGGCTTCAGGTGTTCCATGTATTGTTGAAGGAAATGCATATTTGAATAATTTATTTGATCATGAAAGTTTGGGAAGAACGTTTAAAACCGATGCTGATTTTGCTTCAACCTTCATAGAGTATGTTGAGGCGGAAATCCCATCGAATGAAGCTATTTTAAAAGAAAAGCTTTATGAGATATCTGCAACTCATTTTGGTAATGTGATGGTTGAATTTTATGAAGACATGATCAAATACTACGACCAACGTACTTTGGAAAAAGATACTGCGGCTTCTATTGAACGAATCAAAGTGAAATTTACCTCATTAAGAAAATAAATGTTAAAACTTCTTATCTTAGTTTATACTAAGATAAGAAGTTTTTATTATACTAAGAGGAGGAGTATCATTATGCCGCAAATTGGATTCATTGGAACAGGTGTCATGGGTGCTGCAATTGTTAGAAATATGATGAGGCAAGGACTAGAGGTAAATGTCTATAATCGAACCAAGAGTAAAACAGATGAATTAGTAAAAGCTGGCGCTCTTTGGAAAGATACACCGGCAGCAATTACCGCAAGTAGTGATATCATTTTTACAATGGTGGGGTTTCCAAAAGAGGTCGAAGCAATTTATTTTGAAGCAAATGGTATTTTCTCAGTGAATATTACAGATAAGATAATTGTTGACTTAACTACAAGTACGCCAACATTAGCTGAGAAAATAGCATTAAAGGCTAGTGAATTGGGTGGTATAGCGTTAGATGCACCCGTATCTGGAGGAGATTTAGGAGCTAAAAATGGTACATTGACGATCATGGTTGGTGGCGATCAGACAGCCTATGAGCAAGTGTTACCTATTTTTAAAACATTTGGAAAAACGTTTGCTTTACATGGTGCTTCTGGTAAAGGACAGCATACTAAAATGGCGAATCAAATTATGATTGCTGGTACCATGACTGGTATGACAGAAATGATGGTTTATGCTAACAAAGCTGGCTTAAATCTGGATAAGGTAATTGAAACTTTGTCGGGAGGAAGCGCAGCAAATTGGTCATTGAGTAATTATAGTCCGAGAATATTAAAAGAAGATTATTCTCCTGGCTTTTTTGTAAAACATTTTATAAAAGATTTAAAAATTGCCTTAGATGAAGCTGAGAAAATGGATCTTGAATTACCAGCGACTCGATTGGCAACAGAACTCTATGAAAAGCTTGCGAATGAAGGCTTTGAGAACGATGGGACGCAGGCTTTGATCAAGCTTTGGTGGGGAGATGGAAAGCAGCCTGTAGTCAAAAATTAAAGAACAGCAAAAAAATTAAAAAAAATGACGAAATATCATGCAAGAACGACAATGTTTTGATACAATGGTACAGAACTAGTTTTTAAAGGGAGGCCCATTTATGAAACATTCACAACTTGTGGCGATTATCAAGCGACTTGAAGCGATGACTGAAGCTACAGATAACGAAATTCAAGTTCGTCGTTTTGAACGTGAGGGTGCAGAAAAATGCATCGTAAACTATGATAAATCAACTGAAACGTTTGAATTAACTGAAACAGATTCTCAACAAAGTTATCAATTTGATAATATTGATATTGTTGCGATGGAAATTTATGATTTAATTCAATAATTAGCAAATTTCAGTCTGTATTTAACAAAAATTAATGACAATAATCAAAAATCCTGTGGCGTACAATTTTGTGCGCCACAGGATTTTTTTCTTATATCACCCAGAGTTCGATCAAACTTAATTGTGTCTGATTACTATATTCAATACTATTTCAGTAATATGGCAAGAATGGTTCCCAATTCTCATGAGTTTAGAGTTTCTTAAATTGCAAATATTTTGATAGTCAAACTAAAATAGATGATAACCAATTCAGTCCAATCTATTAAGTGTTTTTGAAAGGTTGTTTTTTTTAGAGTAAGAGAATGTATTTATGGATTAAGAAAAATTAAAAATTTAATATTTTACTTGCAATATTTTTTCATATGCGATATAGTTTGAACATCAAATGATTTGATAATCAAAGTATATGGATGGTGCACACACATGGAACCTAATTTAGAAACAGTCAATGATTATCTTGTCAGTGTCTTTAATGATATTTTGACGATCGAAGAATCTGAATTGAAAAAATCACAATTCAACGACTTGTCCATTACTGAGATGCATACAATAGAGGCAATCGGAATGTATAAGAAGAAAACTTCTTCTGAAGTCGCTAAAGAGTTATCGATCACTGTAGGAACTCTGACCGTAGCAATCAATAATCTAGTAAAAAAAGGATATGTTGAGCGCATACGAAGTGAAGATGATCGTCGGGTAGTTAAGTTAGGTTTGACTAAAAAAGGGAAATTACTTTTTCGTGTCCATCAGCACTTCCATAAAGAAATGGTTAGACGGATTTTAAATGGAATGGATAAAGCAGAAGAAAAAGCTTTATTGAAAGCATTGAAGAATCTTCACGACTTCTTAAAGGAATACAAATAAAAGTGAGGAACAAGATGAACCAATATGCAAAAATAACTTGTACGAGCCGATATGTTCCTGAAAATCCCGTATCAAATCATCAACTTTCAACGATGATGGATACATCAGATGAATGGATATCTAGCCGGACTGGAATAAAGTCGAGAAATATAGTTACTGACGAAAATACGTCAGACTTGTGCATTGAAGTGGCCAATAAATTATTAGAAAAATCTGGTAAGTCAGCTGCTGATTTAGATTTTATTCTAGTAGCAACGATGACTCCAGACTATGGGACACCTTCTGTCGCTTGTCAAGTTCAAGGTAGCATCTCTGCAACACAAGCTTTTGCCTTTGATATCAGTGCTGCTTGTAGTGGTTTTGTTTATGCTTTGAGCATGGGTGAAAAATTGATCCGTACAGGAAAAAAATTAGGTATGGTCATTGGTGGAGAAACTTTATCTAAAGTACTTGATTGGAATGATCGTAGTACAGCTGTTTTGTTTGGTGATGGAGCAGCCGGAGTTTTACTAGAAGCAAGTACTGAAGAACATTTTCTAAATGAAAAGCTACAAGCTGATGGTCAGCGTGCAAACTCGCTTACTTCTGGTTACTTAAAAAATAAGAGCCCTTTTTATACGGGAAGTAGTGAGACTAGTGTACATCTACAAATGACTGGTAGAGATATTTATGATTTTTCCTTGAGTGATGTGACGAATAATATTCGAGAAATCATAGAAGAAGACGTTGATTTTTTATTACTGCATCAAGCAAATAAGCGAATCATTGAAAAAATATCGAAAAAACTAAAAGTCCCAAGAGAAAAATTTTTAACAAATATGGAGTATAATGGAAACACTTCTGCGGCAAGCATCCCTTTATTACTGGATGAATCAGTAGAAAGCGGAGTGCTTCAACTAGGCTCTAAACAAAAAATTGTGTTAACAGGCTACGGCGGCGGTTTAACGTGGGGTTCGATCCTCTTAACGCTGTGAGAACTGTGACTATATAAACTAAAAAAGAAAATTATTGGAGGAATATACACATGGTATTCGAAAAAATTCAAGCAATTATTGTAGAAGAATTAGGTAAAGAGCCTGAGGAAGTAAAATTAACAACCAACATTCAAGAAGAATTGGACGCGGATAGCTTAGACTTATTCCAAATCATCAATGAAATCGAAGATGCTTTTGACATAAAAATCGAGTCTGAAGATGGTATTACGACTGTTCAAGATTTAGTAACATATGTAGAAAAACAAAAAGCAGAATAATCAAAGCGATTAGGTAAATTAAAAGTTGGATGAGCAAGGCTCTGTGCGATTCTCAACAATTGCTACAGAGTCTAGCTTTTTTCACACCGTTCGTTGGAATTCGAAAGGCTGGTACTAAACTTATAGAGTTTTGTTCCAGCTCTTTTTTGATTAATTATTCTATAGTTTGAAGGATGTCATTTATGCAATCGAAGATATGTGCGTTATTAGGAATTAAATACCCTATTATTCAAGGGGGAATGGCTTGGATTGCAGATGCTTCTTTAGCTGGAGCTGTATCCGAAGCAGGTGGTCTTGGAATCATCGCAGGCGGCAATGCGCCAAGAGAAGTGGTGCAAGCTGAAATTAGAAAAATCAAAAAAATTACTGATAAACCATTTGGGGTCAATATTATGCTGCTTTCACCCTTTGCACAAGATATCGTAGATTTAGTTTGTGAAGAAAATGTCCCAGTTGTTACAACTGGAGCTGGAAATCCCAGCAAATATATGGCGCGTTTTAAAGAACATAAGATTAAAGTAATTCCAGTTGTTCCTTCTGTTGCACTTGGCGCTCGTATGGAAAAGATCGGAGCAGACGCAGTAGTGGTTGAAGGAATGGAAGCTGGGGGACATATCGGTAAGTTAACGACGATGAGCATGGTACCTCAAGTTGTAGATGCACTAACGATCCCAGTCATCGCGGCTGGCGGTGTTGGTGATGGCCGTGGGATGGCTGCAGCATTGATGCTAGGAGCAGATGGCGTCCAAGTTGGGACCCGTTTTTTAATTGCAAAAGAATGTACTGTACATGAAAATTATAAAGCTAGAATTATCAAAGCAAGAGATGTTGATACAACGGTTACTTGTCAACATTTCGGTCATCCCGTCCGGACAATCAAAAATAAATTGACTAGAGAGTACGATCAATTAGAGAAAAAAGAATTGAGAAGCGACACACCTGATCTTGAAAAATTTGAAAAGATGGGGCAAGGTGCTTTACGTAAAGCAGTTGTTGAAGGCGATATAGATTATGGCTCAATCATGGCTGGACAAATTGCCGGACTTATAAAAAAAGAAGAAACAGCTAAAGAAATCATTGAATCTTATATGAATGAAACTAAAGAAATCATGGCTTCTAGATGTAGTCACTGGATAAAATAAAAAATTTATTTATGAGGTAATGAAATGAAAACAGCTTTTGTATTTAGCGGACAAGGTGCCCAATATATTGGTATGGGTAAGGAATTGTTTGACCAAGAGAAAATTATTCAAGAAACATTTCAAGAAGCTAGTGATGTTTTAGGCTATGACATGGCAGAGATTTGCTTTACTGAAAATGACCAATTAAATGAAACTATATATACTCAACCAGCAATTTTAACAGTTAGTATTGCTTTTTATCGACTTTTACAAGCTAAAGGATATCAGCCAGATGTTGTAGCTGGTCTTAGTTTAGGAGAGTATAGTGCACTTGTGGCAAGCGGAGCGATTTCCTTCAAAGAAGCTGTTCAACTTGTTGCTAAAAGAGGACAATTTATGACTGAGGCGGCACCTTCTGGGACAGGAAAAATGGTGGCTGTAATGAACGCTGAGCGATCTTTAATAGAAGAATGTTGCTTAGAAGCCAGCGCGTTGGGAATTGTTTCACCTGCAAATTATAATACTCCACAGCAAATCGTAATTGGAGGAGAAACTCCTGCAGTTGACAAGGCGGTGTCATTATTGACAGAAGCAGGTGTGAAGCGAATGATTCCATTGAAAGTTAGTGGTCCTTTTCATACAGCTTTATTAAAAACTGCATCTGAAAAATTAGCTATTGAGTTAGAGAAAGTAGATTTTACAGAAATGACGATTCCTGTAATTAGTAATACCACAGCTCAAGTCATGAAGCAATCACAAATTAAATATTTGTTAGAGAAACAAGTAATGTCGGCTGTTCGGTTTGCTGAGAGCATTGAAACAATCAAAAAAATGAACGTTGATGTAATAATAGAGGTTGGACCGGGGAAAACATTGACTGGTTTTATCAAGAAGATTGACAAAGAGATAAAAACGGCTCGTGTTGAAGACGAAAAAACGTTGTCTGAAACTGAAGCTCTTCTAAATAGGAGGTAACACATGGATCTAAAAGGAAAAAATGTGTTTGTTACAGGAAGCACACGTGGAATAGGAAAGGCTGTTGCTTTGGCTTTTGCAAAAAAAGGAGCAAACATTGCTTTGAATGGACGCAGTGAAATTGGCACTGATTTAATTGCTGAAGTAGAATCTTTTGGGGTTAAATGTATCGGTGTTTCTGGAAATATTGCCGATTTTGAGTCTGCTGGAAAAATGATTCAAGCAGTGGTTGATGGTTTAGGATCGATTGATGTCTTAGTGAATAATGCAGGGATCACAAATGATAAGCTATTATTAAGAATGACAGAAGAAGATTTTACTCGATGTATCCAAATCAATTTAACCGGAACATTCAATATGACGCAACATGCAATCAAAAAAATGATGAAGCAACGCAGTGGCAGGATCATCAATATGTCTAGCGTGGTCGGGCTGATGGGAAATATCGGTCAAGCGAACTATGCTGCAAGTAAAGCTGGAGTTATCGGTCTAACAAAATCTGTTGCAAGAGAAGTTGCAGCACGAGGAATTACTTGTAATGCTATCGCACCTGGATTTATCGAAACTGAAATGACAGAAGTGTTATCCGATAAAGTAAAAGAACAAATGAGTCAGCAAATTCCATTACAATCATTTGGGCAAGTAGAAGACGTTGCCAATACAGCTATCTTCATAGCGAAAAGTTCGTATATTACAGGACAAGTCTTGAATGTAGATGGTGGTCTAGTCATGCACGGCTAGCGAACAAACTTGAAAGGAGCGGTTGAATGAATCGCGTAGTTATTACAGGTTATGGTGTAGCATCTCCAATTGGAAATGATGCAGCGGCCTTTTTAGAAAGTTTGCAAATGGGAAAAAATGGCATTGGTCCAATCACAAAATTTGATGCAAGCGAAACAGGTATTACATTAGCAGCAGAAGTAAAGGATTTTCCTTTTGATAAATACTTTGCCAAAAAAGATGCCAAGAGAATGGATTTATTTTCCCTTTATGGTATCTATGCAGCGTTAGAAGCTATGGAAATGAGTAAACTAGAGACAGAAAAAATTGATGTTGACCGTTTCGGTGTTATGGTAGGTTCTGGTATTGGTGGACTTCAGACGATTCAAGATCAAGTAACACGAATGCGTGAAAAAGGTCCTAAACGAGTAGCACCTTTATTTATACCAATGGCAATCGGAAATATGGCGGCAGGTAATATCGCTTTACGCGTAGGTGCAAGAGGGACTTGTACCGCAACCGTCACAGCCTGTGCTACGGCGAATAATTCAATTGGTGAAGCCTTTAGAAATATTAAGCATGGTTATTCTGATGTTTTACTAGCAGGAGGAACAGAAGCTTCGATTACTGAAATAGGGATTGCTGGTTTTGCTTCATTAACTGCTGTAACGTCTGAGGAAAATCCGAATAGGGGATCGATTCCTTTTGACAAAGACCGTAGCGGTTTTGTGATGGGAGAAGGCGCAGGAATTTTAGTTCTTGAATCATTAGAACATGCTAAAAACAGAGGTGCCAAGATTTTAGGTGAAATCGTAGGGTATGGCTCAAATTGTGATGCTTACCATATGACGTCTCCTAGGCCTGACGGAAGCGGGGCTGCTAAAGCAATGAGGTTAGCAATTGATGAAGCTGCGATCAAAGCTTCTGATGTCGGGTACATCAATGCTCACGGCACAAGTACACCATCAAATGACGTTGCAGAAACCAAAGCAATTCAAACTGCTTTGGGAGAAGCTTCTAAAACAGTTCGTGTCAGTAGTACGAAAAGTATGACCGGACACGCATTAGGAGCAACCGGTGGTATTGAAGCCATTGCTACTCTGAATGCATTGCAACATCAATTTATTCCACCAACAATCAATATCGAGCAAGTGGATGAAGCCATCGAAATCGATATTGTTACAAATAAAAGTCAAAAACATGAATTTGACTATGCATTAACAAATTCTTTTGGCTTTGGTGGTCACAATGCAGTACTTTGTTTAAAACGTTGGGAGGATTAAGATGGATATCAATGAAGTAAAAGAATTATTGACGCAATTTGACCAATCTACTCTAACTGAATTTGACCTTAGAGAAGGTTCGTTTGGTCTTTACATGAATAAAAATAAAGTGACACAAAAACCCTCTTCAGGTGAAGCAAAACAGGCAATGAACAATAATACAGTGAGCCAAGAAGCAACAGAAGTTACGAGTCAAACAGTAAAAGAAATTGTTAATGAGACTGTAAAAGCAGAACAAAAACCTGAAAATATCGAAGAAATCATTTCTCCAATTGTCGGAGTTGTGTACTTAAAGCCGGCTCCTGATAAAGCAAACTTTAAGCAAGTTGGCGATTTAGTGAAAAAGGGTGATGTCGTTTGTATTGTTGAAGCAATGAAACTTATGAATGAAATCACGTCAACTGTAGATGGTGTGATTACGGAAATCTTGATACAAAATGAAGAGGTTGTTGAATTTAATCAACCGCTTTTCCGTGTATCTAAGGGAGTGTAGGTATGAATATTCAAGAGATCAAAGAAATCATTCCGCATCGATATCCTTTTCTATTGTTAGACACAGTGGAAGAAATCGTTGTGGGTGAAAAAGTGATTGCCAAGAAAAATGTTACGATTAATGAACCTTTTTTTCAAGGTCATTTCCCAGGAGAACCTGTGATGCCAGGCGTTTTGATTCTTGAAGCATTAGCTCAAGCTGGTGCGGTAGCACTATTGTCTATGCCTGATTTTAAAGGAAAGACAGCTTATTTTGGTGGTATCGACAAAGCTAAATTTAGACAAAAAGTTGTTCCTGGTGATACTTTGATGTTAGAAGTAGAAATTATGAAAGTAAAATCAATAGCCGGTATCGGCAAAGGAACTGCGACTGTGAATGGGAAAAAAGTAGCGGAAGCAGAATTGACCTTTATGATTGGATAGGTGAGCTATGTTTTCAAAAGTTTTAATTGCAAATAGAGGAGAAATCGCAGTTCGGATCATTCGCGCATGTCGTGAATTAGGTGTACAGACCGTTGCGGTATATTCCGAAGCAGATAAAGAAGCGTTACACACACAGCTTGCAGATGAGGCTATTTGTATTGGACCAGCCAAAGCAGCTGATTCATATTTAAATGTACAAAATGTTCTAAGTGCAGCAATCGTAACCAATGCCGAAGCGATTCATCCTGGTTTCGGTTTTTTATCAGAAAATAGTCAATTTGCAGCAATGTGTGAAGAATGCAATATTACCTTTATTGGTCCAAAAGCTGCAACAATCGATGCAATGGGTAATAAAATTAACGCACGTGAATTGATGCAAAAGGCCAGAGTTCCAGTTATTCCTGGCAGTACAGGTGTGATTAGCTCTGTTGAAGAAGCATTAACGATTGCTGAAAATATCGGTTATCCAGTTATGCTGAAAGCAGCAGCAGGTGGTGGAGGTAAAGGAATACGTAAAGTATTGAATAAGGAAGAATTACCTCAACATTTTACCTCTGCCCAACAAGAAGCAAAAGCGGCTTTCGGTAATGATGATATGTACTTGGAAAAAATTATTTATCCAGCTCGTCATATCGAAGTACAAATTTTAGGTGATCAGTATGGACATGTGATTCACTTAGGTGAACGTGATTGTTCTTTACAAAGAAATAATCAAAAAGTTCTGGAAGAATCGCCATCGATCGCAATTTCTCCTGAAAAGCGTCAGTTATTAGGTGAAACGGCTGTACGTGCAGCTAAGGCTGTTCATTATGAGAACGCTGGAACAATTGAATTTTTAATGGATCAATCAGGTGAGTTCTATTTTATGGAAATGAATACTCGAATCCAAGTTGAACATCCTGTTACAGAAATGGTGACTGGGATTGATCTTGTTAAAGCACAACTAAAAGTGGCTTCGGGTGAAGAATTACCTTATACACAAGAGGATGTTACGATCACAGGTCATGCAATTGAATGCCGAATAAATGCTGAAAATCCTGCTTTCAATTTTGCGCCATCTCCAGGGGAAATTAAAAATTTACTGCTTCCAAGTGGAGGTATGGGATTAAGGGTTGACAGCGCAATGTATTCTGGCTACACGATTCCTCCTTATTATGATTCAATGATTGCCAAAGTCATTGTTCACGGAAATGATCGGATGGATGCGTTAATGAAGATGCAACGGGCTTTGCATGAGATCGTAACAGATGGAATCATTACGAATGCAGAATTTCAGTTAGATTTGATTACGCATGAAAATGTGCTAGATGGTGAGTATGATACGAGCTTTTTACAAGAAACATTTTTACCAAATTGGGAACCAGAAAGCGATAATTAAAAAGGAGCAGGTGTATGGCTTTATTTAAAAAGAAAAACTACATTCGAATCAATCCAAATCGCACAGGCGACCAATCTTCTGTAAAAAAACCGACAGTTCCAGATAATATGTGGGCTAAATGTCCTTGTTGCAAACGTACGCTATATACAAAAGATATGGGGGCAGAAAAAGTCTGTCCTTATTGTGGTTATAGTTTTAGAATTGGTGCTTGGGAACGTCTTGCATTAACGGTAGATGAGAAAAGTTTTGAAGAATGGGACACAGATTTAGTGACTAAAGATCCCTTAGACTTTCCGGCTTATTTGGATAAAATAGCTATAATGCAGGAAAAAACTGAACTACATGAAGCAGTTCTGACAGGGAAAGCTAAAATTAATAATCAAGAAATCGCTATTGGAGTGATGGATGCCAATTTTATTATGGGAAGTATGGGAACGGTTGTCGGTGAGAAAATTACTCGTTTATTTGAGCGAGCAATAGAGCAACATTTGCCAGTAATTATTTTTACTGCTTCGGGAGGAGCTCGGATGCAGGAAGGGATTTTCTCTCTAATGCAGATGGCAAAAATCTCTGGTGCACTTAAACGTCATAGTAATGCAGGATTACTTTATATTACCGTATTGACCGATCCAACAACTGGTGGAGTTACTGCTAGCTTTGCGATGGATGGTGATGTTATTTTAGCTGAACCTCAAAGTCTGATTGGATTTGCTGGACGTCGAGTGATCGAGCAAACGATTCGTCAGGAGTTACCAGATGATTTCCAAAAAGCTGAATTTTTACTGGATCATGGTTTTGTTGATAAAATCATTCCTAGAAATCAGTTACGAGAAGTACTCAGCAAATTAGTCGAGATTCATACGATGAAAGGGTGGAAATAGACATGGAAAAAACAGCCAATGATATTGTCACCTTAGCTAGAGCACAAGATCGTTATACTACTTTAGAATATATCAGTTCTGTTTTTGATGATTTTATGGAATTTCATGGGGATCGTTATTTTGGAGATGATCTAGCTGTTGTGGGTGGCATTGCAACTTTAGAAGAAAAACCAGTAACTGTTGTTGGTATTCAAAAAGGACGTAATTTACCTGAGAATATTGAACGTAATTTTGGCGCTCCTCATCCTGAAGGATATCGGAAAGCATTACGCTTAATGAAACAAGCAGAAAAATTTGGTCGACCAATAGTGACGTTTATCAATACTGCGGGTGCTTATTGCGGGATTGAAGCAGAAGAGCGCGGTGAAGGTGAAGCAATTGCTAGAAATTTAGTGGAAATGTCTGATCTTAAGGTACCAATCATCGCAATCATTATTGGTGAAGGCGGTAGTGGTGGTGCATTAGCACTGGCTGTGGCTGATGAAGTTTGGATGCTGGAACATACGATTTATGCGGTATTGTCACCGGAAGGCTTTGCGTCGATTTTATGGAAAGATGGCAGTAGAGCTAAAGAAGCAGCTGAATTGATGAAGATCACAGCAACGGAATTAAAAGAATTGACGATCATTGATCGTGTGATCCCTGAAGAGATGAATGGTGAAGTATTAGAACAGGCAAAAATCAATCGAATCCTTCAAAAAGCACTTATTAGTAAATTTACTGAACTTTCTCAACTAGACATAGACAAACTATTAGAGAATCGTTATCAGCGCTTTCGTAAATATTAATAAAAATATGGAGCCAGCCGAATGTGCTAGCTCCATATTTTTATTTAATCAGCTAAAGGATAGATCTCAGAAATAGACCAAACAAAACCGAAAGGATCTTGAATATTTGCTACCTTGAATTTATTAGGAACAATAGTTAAAAGCATTTCTAACATGCAGCCTGCATCTAATGTTTTTTTCACAAGTTTTTCAGCATTGTCACAAATCAATTGGATACAAAAAGGAGTTCCATTTAATAATAAAGGTGATTTTCCGCTCTGATCTGGTTGCTCATCTGCTAGTGCAAACAAACTTTCACGAATACTGAAACAGCCAGATTTTATTTCCTGTGCAGTTGATAACTCGATTACATTTGCATCGAATATTCTTTGATAAAGGCTCATTGCTTGTTCTGTGTCAGGAACAAATAGATTAATTTTTTTTATGGTGATTGTCATATGAAATCTTCTTTCATCTTTAAAAAAAGTTTATCATATAAACTAGAAGTTGTGAAAAGTCTAGTTTTCTGCGATATAAGCTAATGATTGAGCTTCTTAAAAACTTATGACGAGCATTTATAGAATTTTTTAGAGAAATGCAGTATAATACAACTTGGGGAGTACTAGCTTAGTGCTCCTTTCATTACGAAAAGAATCATCGTGGAGATGAGAGGAGTTTCTATGTTTTCAAAATTTAAACCAACTTGGATGGTCGATGCGATTTACAAAATCACACCGAGCCAATTAAAAAAATTAGGTATCAAAGCTGTGTTGACTGATTTAGACAATACATTGATTGCCTGGGATAATCCAGACGGGACCGAAGAATTATTGACTTGGATTCTGGAAATGAAAAATGCTGGGATTCCAGTTATAGTTGTTTCGAATAATAAATCTAGTCGAATTAAACGTGTAGTAGAGAAATTTGATTTAGAATATGTGTCCAGAGCATTAAAACCCTCAACAAGAGGATTTAGAGAGGCTGAAAAAAAGCTAAATCTAAAACCAGAAGAGTTAGTAATGGTTGGAGATCAGATTATGACAGATATTCGCGGAGCGAATGGGGCTGGAATCAGGAATATTTTAGTACGCCCAATTGTGGATACTGATGGCTGGAATACGAAAATCAATCGATTTTTTGAACGAAAGATCATGAAACATTTAGGGAAGAAACATCCAGATATGATATGGAAAGGCGGACTAGAATGAGTGAGAGTGAAGTAATTCACTGTATCGGTTGCGGTGCAGCCATTCAAACAGAACATCCAAATGAATTAGGCTTTACACCAAAGGCTGCGTTTGAAAAAGGAATGGAGACAGGGGAAGTTTATTGCCAACGCTGTTTTCGTTTAAGACATTATAATGACATCCAAGATGTTCAATTGACAGATGATGATTTTTTACGCTTATTAAATGAACTAGGGAAAAAGGATGCCTTGATCGTGAATGTCATTGATATTTTTGATTTTAATGGTTCGTTGATTCCAGGGCTTCATCGTTTCATTGGAGATAACCCTGTCTTAATGGTAGGTAACAAGGTTGATATTCTACCTAAATCATTAAAAAGACCGAAAATGATCCAGTGGATGCGAGAACGTGCCTATGAAGAAGGGCTGCGTCCTTTAGATGTCTTGTTGACAAGTGCCAAAAAGCCGCAGGAAATGGAACATTTACTTGAAACGATCGAAAAATATCGTGAGGGGAAGGATGTCTATATTGTCGGTGTGACTAATGTAGGGAAATCAACATTGATCAATCAAATCATCAAACAGACAGCAGGAGTAAAAGACGTAATCACAACATCACAATTTCCTGGGACAACATTAGATAAAATTGAAATTCCTTTAGATGACGGACATTTCTTGATTGATACCCCAGGGATCATTCACCGCCATCAAATGGCACATTATCTTGGTAAAAAAGATTTAAAGATCATTGCGCCACAAAAAGAAATCAAACCAAAAGTTTATCAACTAAACCCAGAGCAAACGTTGTTTTTAGGTGGATTAGCTCGTTTTGACGTCATTCAAGGAGAGCGAAGCTCATTTATAGCTTATGTTTCAAATGATTTAACCATTCATCGGACTAAACTAGCTACAGCGGATGCCTTTTATGAAAAGCATGTTGGTAGTTTATTGCAACCGCCACGTCTTGATGAAGTCGCAGACTTTCCAGAGTTGGTTCGTTTTGAATTTTCTATCAAGGAAAAAACAGATATTGTTTTTGCTGGACTAGGCTGGATCACGATCACAGAGCCTTGCGTCGTTGCTGGTTGGGCACCAAAAGGCGTCGATGTTTTAAGAAGAAAAGCGTTGATTTAACCACAAGTGAGAACAGAGAGAAGGAAAAATTAGTGGATTTAAGAGGAAAACAAAAGCGTTATCTGCGCAGTCAGGCGCATCATTTACAACCGATTTTTCAGATCGGTAAAGGTGGCTTAAACGCTGCGATGGTGGTTCAGATCAATGAAGCGTTAGAAAAACGTGAATTGATCAAAGTCACATTACTCCAAAATACCGATGAGATAGCAGAAGAAGTTGCAAAAGCTTTAGAAGCTGATATTCATTGCGATATCGTTCAAATTATCGGTCGGGTATTAGTGTTATTCAAACCATCATCAAAAGAAAAATATCAAAAAATCTCTAAAGAAGTTAAAGCAATTTAAATTTTGGAGGTAAGAAAAATGGGGACAAATACGAATGCAGCATTAAAAGCAGAAGTAGTTGTTGAAGAAGCAGAGCTTTTTCAAAAGCGTAAACAGGTAGGGATTTTAGGTGGGAATTTTAATCCGGTTCATTTGGCTCATCTAGTAATGGCCGACCAAGTGCAACAGCAACTTGGTCTTGACAAAGTCTATTTGATGCCTACTTATTTACCGCCTCATATAGATGAAAAAAAAACGATCGATAGTAAACACCGATTAACAATGTTAGAACTTGCGATTGCTGATAATAAAAATTTAGCTGTTGAGCCGATCGAATTATTTCGTAAAGGAAAGAGCTATACGTATGATACGATGAAAGCTTTAACACAAAATAATCCGGATACAGATTACTATTTTATCATTGGTGGAGACATGGTAGAATATTTACCAAAGTGGTATAAAATCGATGAATTAGTAACTCTGGTCAATTTTGTGGGTATCCGTCGGCCACATTATGGGACCATTACCCCTTATCCAATCATCTGGGTCGATGTTCCACAAATGGATATCAGTTCAACACTGATTCGAGAAAAAATCCAAAATGGTTGTTCTACACGTTACTTACTCCCTGATAGTGTGATACACTACATAGAAGAAAAGGAGCTGTATGTAGATGGACTTTAGTGGAAAATATACTACGTATAAGCGTGAAGAATTGATGCAGGAAGTTCAAATGCATATGAGTGAACGTCGATTTCAACATGTTCTAGGTGTGGAAGAAATGGCTGTTGCTTTAGCAGCTAAATATGGAGCCTCCAAGGAAAAGGCGAGTATTGCAGCGCTGACTCATGATTATGCTAAAGAACGACCGGATGAAGAGTTTGAGTTGATCATCAAACGCGATGGCTATGATCAACAGTTATTGGCTTATGGAAATGCAATTTGGCATGGACTGATTGGTGCTAGTATGGTTCAAAGAGAGCTTGGAATTGAAGATGAAGAAATTTTAGAAGCAATTCGTCTCCATACGACAGGAGCGGCTGCCATGAGTTTGCTGGATAAAATCATTTATGTTGCTGATTATATCGAACCAGGCCGCAAATTCCCAGGAGTAAAAGAAGCCCGTGAAATTGCTTTGATTGATTTGGACGAAGCTGTCGCATATGAAACAAAGCATACATTACAACACCTTATTGAACAAGAACAAAGAATTTATCCAAAAACAATTGAGACATACAATTATTGGGTAGTAGGAAAAGTTGACTGAGCTTAATTAGCACCGACAGAAAAATAGGGAATACTGATCGTGATGGTCCATGTCACAAGCAGAATTCATCTTTTTTCCGAGGTGCTAGCTCAAGATGCTGGATCAAGGGAAAAGCTGACTGAGTCAGCTATGTTTTAAAAATTAGGAGGAAACCATCATAGATAGTCAACAGATTTTAGAAATCGCTGTAAAAGCAGCTGATTCAAAAAGAGCAGAGGAAATTGTCGCTTTAGATGTGCATGAAATTTCACTTTTAGCAGATTACTTTATGATTTGCCAAGCAGCAAGTGAACGCCAAATCAATGCCATTGTGGAAGAAATTATCGAAAAAGAAGAAGAAGCAGATGTAGAAGTAAAACGAATTGAAGGAAAAGATGGCGGTAAATGGGTCTTGATCGATTTAGGTGATGTCATCATCCATGTATTCCAATCAGCAGAACGTGGTTTTTATAACTTAGAAAAACTGTGGTCAGATGCGCCTATGGTCGATCTACACGCTTGGGTCGAGTAATATGGCATACGAAACATTTGCTTTTGTATATGACGAAGTAATGGATGACAGCCTCTACGATCAGTGGTTAGAATTTTCTAAACGTCATTTACCAGAAGAGAAAAAAGATGTTTTAGAGATGGCTTGTGGCACAGGTGCTTTAGCTGTTAATTTTGCCAAAGCAGGCTTTACTGTCACAGCTTTAGATCTATCAGAAGAAATGTTGATGATGGCCAGTAAAAGAGCGGCAGAAGAAGAAGTTCATGTTCAGTTTGTGCAAGGGAATATGATGGATTTGTCTGAAATGGGTCAGTATCATGCGATTACTTGTTTTTCTGACTCCCTTTGTTATATGGCCAATCGTCAGGAAGTTCAACAAGTATTTGATGATGTATATCAAGCCTTAGAGGATGAAGGGGTCTTTATCTTTGATGTCCATTCAATTTATCAAGTAGATAAGGTATTTCCAGAATATAGCTACCATTATCAAACGGAAGAATTTGCCTTTTTATGGGATAGCTATCCTGGAGAAAAAGAGCATAGTATCGAACACTTTTTAACATTTTTCGTTAAAGAGCATGGAAATGACGAAGTGTTTATTCGACAAGATGAACTGCATCAAGAGCGTACCTATACAATGGAAAACTATTTGATGATGCTGGAAAGTGCTGGTTTTATGGATGTGGAAACCTATGCTGATTTCACAGATGAGATACCAAACAAAGAAAGTAAACGTTGGTTTTTTGTTTGTAAAAAATAGTTATGGAAATGAGTGACGCAAAACTGGCCACTCATTTTTATTTTGTTTCCGTACCAAAATAAAAATGGTATGATGGAATTCAAATAGAAATAATCTAGATGAAGGAGAAAAAAGATGAAAAGCTGCGGCATTATTGTTGAATACAATCCATTTCACAATGGGCATCAGTACCATGCAAAAATGGCGCGAGAAATGAGCGGAGCAGATGTTGTGATTGCAGTAATGAGTGGGAACTTCTTACAACGTGGAGAGCCAGCCATTATCGATAAATGGACACGAGCAAATGAAGCGTTGACTAATGGGGTCGATTTAGTGATTGAATTACCTTTCGCTTATGCTGTACAATCTGCTGATTATTTTGCTGCAGGTGGCATCAAATTACTTCATGCTCTAAATTGTGAAGCTTTATGCTTTGGTACTGATAATCAATCAGAGATGGATTATGAATTATTTGGAAATTTTGTGAAAAATAATCAGATTGAGATCAATCAACTGTACCAAACAATCAAAAATAACGGTATGAGTTATCCTCAGCAAATGACAGAAGTTTTCCGCAGGCTTTACCCAAGTAGTGGATTAGACTTTTCTTCACCTAATCATATATTAGGGTTAAGCTATGCTAAAGAGAATGCAAATTATGAAAAGCCAATGAAGTTATATCCTTTAAAACGAGAGCAAGCGGGTTACCATGATACAAATATTTATCAAGATTTTGCCAGTGCTACTGCAATTAGGAAAGCTGTTTTCTCAGATGAATTAGCTCAAATCACAAAAGTACTGCCAGAAAAAGTAGTAATCGATTTGGCCACTTTACCGACCATTTCTTGGGAGAATTATTGGCCACTATTAAAATATAAATTAATCAGCAGTTCAACTTCGGATTTACAAGAGATTTACCAAATGAAAGAAGGAATCGAATATCGTTTACAAGAAGCAGCTAAAAATTCGGATTCTTTCCAAACATTTATGGAGCAAGCAAAAACAAAACGATATACTTGGACACGTCTTCAAAGATTGGCGACGTATGTTTTGAATAACGTTAAACAACAAGAAATAACAAACTCTTGGAATCACACTCACATACAAGTTTTGGGTTTCACAGAGCAAGGCCAACGCTTTTTGCGAGAAGAAAAAAAACAGCTAACATTGCCTATGATTACAAAAGTATCGAAAAGTTTGAAGACCCAATTAGCGATAGATATTCGCAGTAATCAACTCTATCAGTTAGGACATCCCAGTATTTTAGAACAGAATTTTGGTCGATTTCCGATTCGTATCCGTTAAAAATAAAAAACACTTAACAAAAGTTGATTTGGCAAGTATAATAAGAAAGGCGCTATAAACAAAAAATAATAATGAATGAAAGCGAAGTGAGAATATGGGTCGTAAGTGGGCAAATATTAAAGAGAAAAAAGCTGCCAAAGACGCAAATAACAGCCGAGTTTATGCAAAATTCGGAATTGAAATTTACGTAGCAGCGAAATCGGGTGATCCTGACCCTCAAGCAAATCAGAAATTACGGTTTGTGATCGAACGCGCAAAAACATATAATGTACCAAAACATATCATTGACCGAGCAATTGAAAAAGCCAAAGGTTCAGGCGATGAACAATACTCTGAATTACGTTATGAAGGATTTGGACCTAACGGCTCAATGGTCATTGTTGATGCTTTGACAAATAACGTAAACCGAACAGCATCAGATGTACGTGCTGCTTTTGGTAAAAATGGTGGAAATATGGGTGTCAGCGGAGCTGTAGCATACATGTTCGATCATACAGGTGTGATTGGATTTGCAGGTGAGGATGCTGATGAAATTCTTGAGTACTTGATGGAAAAAGACATTGATGTACGTGATGTTACAGAAGAAGAAGGTCAAATTATTGTCTATACAGAACCAGAAGATTTCCATACAGTCCAAGAGGCCTTAAAAGAAAAAGGTATTGAAGACTTTTCCGTTTCTGAATTAGAAATGATTGCTCAAAATGACGTTGAATTAGCTGGAGAAGATTTAGAAAAATTTGAACATATGATTGATGTTTTAGAAGATCTAGATGATGTTCAAAAAGTTTATCATAACGTAGAGTTAGATTAGTTCGATAAGCTTGAGCTATAACTTGTTTGTAATCTAATTTTGAGATTACGAAAGAGTTATAGCTTATTTTTTATAAAAATTATTTTAAGAAATTAGCTTAAGAAGTTTTTTTGGAATCGTTTCCCTATTTTCAAAATTATATGTTACAATTCAAATCAGATCATTATTAAGAAAGCTGGGATAAGATGAAAGCAACGATGAAAGATGTTGCCGCATTAGCTGGGGTGGGCGTTGGAACTGTATCTAGAGTCATTAATGGAGTAAAAGTCAAAGAAATTACCAGAAAAAAAGTTGAAGCTGCCATCAATGAATTATCTTATGAACCTGATGAATATGCAAGGGCTTTAAAAACCAATCGGAGTAATACTTTAGCCTTAATTCTTCCAACGATTTGGCATCCTTTTTTTTCAGAGCTTGCCTATTATATTGAAGAGGAACTCAGCAAAAAAGGATATAAACTTTATTTGTGTAATGCAGATGGTGATCCAGAAAAAGAATATGAATATATCCAAATGGTCAAGCAAAATAAGGTTGATGGAATTATTGGGATTACTTATTCAGATGTAGATAAATACGTATCGTCTAATTTGCCGTTTGTTAGTATTGATCGACATTTTTCAGAAGATGTGACTTATGTTACCTCAGATAATTTTGCTGGTGGAAGGCTAGCTGCAAAAGAATTAGTCAAGCGAGGATGTAAAACAGTAGCATATATAGGCGGTTTTTCACCATTTCCCAATGAAACTGTTAATCGGCGAGAAGGTTTTTTAGCATATTGTAGAGACAAAAAGATAACGTATAAAATCCTAGATATGCCAGAACCAATCACAGATTTACGTGAGCAAATTTTACAGTTTATCAAAAAAAATGATACGATTGACGGTATTTTTACAGTGAATGATTTTATGGGATTAAATGTTTTAGAAACGCTAGAGACAATCGGCAAAACAGCACCTAAGGATTTTCAGTTAATCGGATTTGATGGAGTGAGAATGGCACAGGAAAGAAAGTATGCACTTTCAACGATCGCTCAATCTGTTCCATTGATGGCTGTTACAGCAGTAGATGCTATTTTGAATAAAATAAAAGGAGTAGAGGTTCCTAAAAGAATTATTTTACCTGTGACTTTTGTTTCTAATTATACGACGATTGAAAATGATAAAGATGCTATAACGTGAATTGTTTGATGATAAAATGGTTTGAGGTGTTTAGAATAGGCGTTTTTCGTGCTATTCTAAACACTATTTTTTTTATTTGAAATCCAGTTGACAGAAAGCGATTTCAATGCTATTCTTTTTTTATCAATTAATAAAACGTTTCCATTATATTTTTTTCAATAAAATGGAAACGTTTCAAATTAAAGGGAGAGATGTTAATGAAGAAGTATTTTTGCAAGTTCATGCTTGTGATCATTGTGGTTTTCTTTATTTTTTCTGGTTGTGGAAACGTTTCAAAAAAATCGAAAGATGGAATAAAAAATACTGGGGACATAAAAATTTGGGTTCAGTTTTCAGACGAAACTCCTGAAGGAAAGGCTTGGCAGACAATTGTGGATAACTTTAATAAAGAGTATCAAGGGAAATATAAGGCAATCACTGAATACATTCCAAGAAGCGGCAGCGGTGGTGGTTATGAAGATAAAGTGAATGCTGCGATCACAACGAATAGTTTGCCTGACGTTCTAACTCTAGATGGTCCAAATACTGCTGCCTATGCAAATGCAGATGTAATTGAACCGTTAGATGAATACTTAGATGATGCAAATATGGATGATGTGCTTGATAGTATCGTTCAACAAGGAACTTACAATGAGAAATTCTATGCATTTGGTTTTTCTGAATCAAGTGTAGGGATTTATTACAACAAGCAACTATTTAAAAAGGCGGGCATCAAAGAGGACGAACTACCAACGTTAGATAAACCTTGGACATGGAACGAGTTTAAAGAAGTTTGTCAAAAATTAGTGGATGAATATGAGTTACCAGCGATAAATATTCAGTTAGCTTCTAAAGATGAAATGCTGACTTATGCCTACACGCCGTTTATTTGGTCAAACGGAGGAGAAGTTGTAAATCAATCTGGGACAGAAGCTTTAGGTTATTTTAATGATCCAAAAAGTGCAGAAGCACTTCAATTTATTCAGGACTTAGTAAAAAAAGGGTACACTACTAATACGCCTATTGAAAAAGGCTTTGAAACTGGAAAATATCCGATGCTTTTAAGCGGATCATGGACGATTGCTGATTTAAATGAAAATTATAAAGAACTTGAATACGGTATTTTACCATATCCTGTATCTAATAAAACAAAAAAATTAGTTTCACCAACAGGTAGTTGGCAAGTAGCGATGTCCTCTAAAACAAAAGAAAAAGAAGCATCAGCTACATTTATTAAGTATGTAACAAATACAGAATCAAGTAAAATCATGAGTTTAGGCAATAGCGTTTTACCTATTAGAAAGTCAACGATCGAATTGATCAAAAACGATGTGTCTGAGGAAATGCGCTTTCTAATGGAACAAAACCAAAAATCAGGTCATGCGCGTCCTGTTGTAGTAGCGTATCCTCAAGTTTCCCGTGCGTTTCAACAATCAATTCAAGATGCGAGCTATTACAAAGAAAATCCTGATGTACAAAAAATCGTAGATGTTCACGCAGAAGAAATGCAGCAAGTTATCGACAGGATGTTGAAGTGATAAAGGAGGAGAAAAAATGAATCGGAAACCAACAGTCAAGGAAAATTTAGTAGGATATAGTTTTTTAGCACCAGCACTTATTTTATTGACGATTTTTCTTTTGATTCCAGTGGGAATGGTTGCCTATTATGCTTTTACAGATTACTATCTACTGACCCCAGATAATCGGCAATTCATTGGTTTAGATAACTTTAAACAATTATTTAATGATCCAATTTTTATAAAAAGTATGCTGAATACAGCTAAGTTTGTCATTTGGATCATTCCAGTCCAATTGGGGGCAGCATTAGGAATGGCCTTGATTATCAACAAAAAAAGAAAAGGAAATTTATTATTTAAAGTAGCATTTTTTGCACCAGTTGTCATGTCTTTGGTAGTTATTTCCATCTTATGGTTGTATTTATTAAATCCGAATGAGGGGCTGATCAATTCCTTGTTAATGAAAATAGGGATCTCTGCTCAACCATTTTTAACGAGTCCTAAACAAGCAATGTACACGATCGTGTTTGTCTCTGCTTGGCAAGGTGCAGGTTATCAAATGTTATTGTTTTTAGGTGGTATGCAGAATATCCCGCAAGATGTTTATGAAGCCGCTGAAATGGATGGCTTCACAAAATTTCAACAATTTCGTTATATTACACTGCCTTTATTAAAGCCGACAGCTATCTTTGTCTTATTAACAACACTTATCTCAGCGTTTAAGTTGATTGTTCAGCCAATGGTCATGACCCAAGGCGGACCAATGAATTCTACAATGACCATGGTTTATTATATTTATCAGACAGGTTTCACCGATCGAATGGTGGGCTACTCTAGCTCAATAGCGCTGATTTTTACAACCTTGATTGGTTTGATTACGATCGGTCAAAGAAAATTAATTAAGGAGGACAAAGACGAATGAAAAAAAAGATTGGACCACTAATGATTTTTGAATATGTTTTATTATTTATTTTAGCGGCATTGTTTATTTTTCCAATGCTTTGGATGATTGTTTCTGCTATGAAATCAAATGCAGAAGTTTATACAAACCTTTCTTCTTTTAAAGCTTTTTTACCTAGTCTAAATCCTGCAAATTGGTTTAAAACTTATCAAGAAGTCATTGAACGATTCAGTATTTGGACATATTTGCTAAATAGTATTTTTTATGGCATTACTTTTGCAGCAGGATCGATCATTGTTAATTCATTAGCAGGTTTTGCCTTTGCCAAAATCAATTTTACAGGAAAAAAAATAATTTTTGGTTTCTTATTAGCACTTTTGATTATTCCAATGGAAACAGTCTTGATTCCTCAGTTTACAATTGTCAATGCATTGGGATTAGTTAATAGTCGTATTGCTGTGATTTTACCAGCTATGGCTAGTGCGTTTAACATCTATTTATTTAGAAATTTCTTTATTGCAATACCGGAAGAAATCATTGAATCCGCTAAAATTGATGGTGCAAGTATCGCTAAAATCTTTTTTTCAATCATGCTACCGATGTCTAAACCAGCGGTAGCGACCGTCGGGGTTTTATCATTTATCGGAAGTTGGAATGATTATATTTGGCCATTAATGGTATTGACAGATAAAAGTAAGTTTTCCATGCAAGTCGCAATTACAACGATTAATACGACACAACCCGTTTATATCAATCAGGTTATGGCGGTTTTAACAATTTCAACGATTCCACTAATCATTATTTATATTGTCGCTCAAAAATATATCCTGCAAGGGTTGGGCGGTTCTGGTACAGGAATCAAATAGGAGAGAGAGAATGAAAGAAAAACTCGAACAAGCTAATCAATATATTAAAGAAAATAAAGGTAGAATTGATCCTGTTTATCGTCAAGGCTATCATTTGATGGCACCGATAGGCTGGATCAATGATCCGAATGGCTTTGTCTATTACAAAGGTGAATATCATTTGTTTTATCAGTATTACCCATATGATAGTATTTGGGGGCCAATGCACTGGGGACATGCTAAATCAAAAGACCTGCTCCATTGGGAAGATTTACCAGTAGCACTGGCACCAAGTGAGGAATATGATATAGACGGATGCTTTTCAGGAAGTGCAATTGAAAAAGATGGAAAACTCTATTTAATGTACACAGGTCATTATGAACGTGAAGGAATTAAACGAGAAGTTCAGTGTATGGCAGTGTCAGAAGATGGTATTCATTTTGAAAAATTTCTCGAAAATCCTGTAATTTCGGAACAACATATTGAGGGAGTTGCAGCAATTGATGATTTTCGTGATCCTAAAATAGTCGAACATGATGGTCTATATTATAGTGTAGTTGCCTCAAAAACAGCTGAACAAAGAGGGCAGATTTTATTATTTCAGTCAGATGATTTAGTTCATTGGCAGTTTACTTCTATACTTCTTAAAGGAGAAAAGGAACAGGGGATTATGTGGGAATGTCCCGACTTATTTCATTTAGATGGAAAAGATGTCTTATTGATTTCTCCTATTGAAATGGAGAAAAAAGAGAACTCTTATGAAAATATCAATTCTACTGTGGCGTTTATAGGAGAAGTAGATTGGTCAACAGGTCGTTTTACTGTAGATAATCATCATGAAATTGATTTTGGCTTAGATTTTTATGCTCCTCAAACTTGTTTTGATGAACAAGGAAAGCGAATTATGGTTGCTTGGATGCAGATGTGGGGGCGTAATATGCCGACGAATGAGTTGGGGCATCTTTGGGCAGGAACTATGACCTTGCCACGTGAGCTCCATGTAGTAGACCAACAAGTGATTCAACAACCGATTAATACAATTTATAAATTAATCACAGATAAAAAAAGAATCAAAAAGGAAAAATTAGAGAATTCATCCATTGAACTAGATAATATTGAAGCCAAGCAATTCTATATTGAGTTAAGTGGAACCCTAACACAAACTGAAAATTTAGCAATAAAGGTTCTGAGAACAAATGAGTCTGCCGTTGAACTAATCTATGAGCCTGCTACTGGTTATTTATCTATTAGTCGTGATAGCTTTGGTTTTAAGATTACAGGAATTGAAACAGAGCAATTAACAAAGCGAACGACAAGAGTTCCCCTAATAGACAATAGCCTTTTACTAGAGGTATTCAGAGATACATCATCAATAGAAGTATTTGCTAATGGCGTAGCAACGATGTCTATGAATTTTTATGAAAAAGAGCAAAGTGAACCACCGAGCGTATCCGTTACTGGTATGATTGAAAAACTAAAAATAAATTATGGAACGATCAAATTATAATCTATCAGGAAGAAGCCGAGATTAAAAGGGGTAGCTCCTCTTATTTCCGAAGGATCTGCTTTTTCTCGCCGTTTATTCGGATATAGAGAGCGCAACAAAACTGATTTTTAGTTTTGATGTGCTCTCTTTTAGTCTCATTATTTAGTTATATTTAGCGTTTAAAAGAATATTCCTATTTTTTAATCTAAGCGACAAGAAAAACAAGTAACGGAATGTATCATATAAGTAGTCATAAAAAAAATAAACCCTTCATACACACACTATATGAAGGGAAACACAATATGAAAAAACTAAGAACATAAGTATAGTAGCATTTTTATTTACAATTCTCAAATATTTAGCATTTTATGTAAATTTTTGAGAATTCATTTCGAATCAGAAAGAAAAAGAATACTTTTAGTTAGTTTATTATAGAAAAAACATGTGTCTCAAGATTTTTATCTGTAAAGATAATTAGATATCTAAACTTCAAGTGAGAAATGATCCAAACTAAATTTTTGGCCCGTTCTTTTGTAGAGTTATAAAAAAGCTATTTTTAGAATAATAATCTTAACCAAATCGTTCAAAAATAGCGATCGTAACTATTTTGAGCTTGGAACGTAAGAGTCCCAATCACTCTTATAATTTTTGTCTAATGATCAAAAAGCAACCCATAGCCCAAGGCACAAATCTCTCTAACGTAAGTTTTGAATGTAGCAGATGATTTGGAAACAGAAGGAAGTCCGCTGATTTCAGATATTCCCAGTCGTTTTGCCAATAATTTTGACCGATACATATGAAAATCACTTGTGACAATAACTGTATTTCCTAATGCTTGTTTCTTTTGAGCATTTTGAATATTTTCTTTGGTACGTGTGGATGTGTCTTCTATTAAAATTTGTTTTTGTGAAATGCCATTGCTTCTTAAATACTCTGCCATGACATTAGCTTCACTATCTGGTTCGTCAGATCCTTGCCCCCCACAAACAATCACTGTTGCTTTCGGATATTTTTTTAAATAAGGAATAGCCGCATCTAATCGTTCTTTTAAAACAGTACTCGGATAGGCATTGTTTTTTGAAGTGCCTTTTACTTGTGCTCCCAAGATAAGTACCGTATCTGGCTTTGTTGTTGGCTGGTCTTTTGTTCCGCTGAAAATCAGAAATAAAACAAAGCCAGCATAAATAATCCCTACTCCTAAAATTAGTAACATGATTCTCTTTATCCATTTCATAACCTCACAACCTTTCTCATCTATTTTAGTAGATGAACAAGTTGAACGGTACTTGCCCTTTCTTTTTTAATCTTTTTTTAACGTTTTTAAGATAAAGTATAACACAATTGATGAGATTGCTTTATACTTTATCTATATAAGCTAAAATGGGGAGGGATAGCTATGCGTACAAAAGAAGAGATGTTTCAATTGATTTTAACGATTGCTGAAAAGGATCCCAGAATACTCGCAGTTGGAATGAATGGTTCGCGAACAAATAAAAATGCACCGAAAGATTTATTTCAGGATTATGATATTGTTTATATTGTGGAGTCGGTTGAAGTATTTCGCAAAGATCAGTCATGGTTAGCTGAGTTTGGACCGCGTTTGATCATGCAGACGCCGGAAGATATGGTATTGTTTCCACCAACAAAGGATGGAAGATTTGCCTATTTAATGCTGTTTGAAGATGGAAATCGAATCGATCTGACCCTGTGTCCAAAAGAGCAAGCTGCATACTGGAATGAAGGAGATCTTTTGGCTGAGATTTTATTAGATAAAAACCACTTATTGCCTAATTTAATGGAAGCAACGGATCAAAATTATTGGATCAAAAAGCCTACCCAAGAAGAATTTTCAGATTGTTGTAATGAATTTTGGTGGGTCAGTACGTATGTCGTGAAAGGTTTGTGTCGTAACGAGCTATTCTATGCAGCGGATCATTTACATGATAACTGCCAAAAAGAATTATTACGTTTACTGTCTTGGCAAGTTGCGGGAAAGCATGGTTATCACTTCAGTATTGGGAAAAATTATAAGTACTTGCCTAATTATTTGACAGAAGAACAGTATGAACAGCTAGTAAAAACAATGAATATTTCTAGTATTTTTTTGGCGTGGTCAGCTCTATTGTCCTTACAAAAGCAATTTGATTATTATGCTCGGATAGTTTCACAAAAAAATCACTTCATTTATGACCAAAAAACAGCTGAAAAAGTCAAGCTTTATACAAATAATTGGTTCACTAAACAAAGTAAACTTGCGTTTAAAGAAAATTAGAGAAATTTCCATGCCATTTTTAAGTTTATTGTAAATAAATTAGAATTTAATCAAAGATATTGCTAAATGGTCTTTTTTCCTCTCCTATATATGTGGTAGAATGATAAGTACACTGTATCAAAATTTTGACTGTTACTCATCCTGTTTGTCAGAAAAAATGAAAGTTCAGCATTTATACATAAAAACATGAATTTTTTCTCATGTGTAAGCAGATTAATTGAACACTGAGGAAATTTTAACTAAACTAGCTTTAAAATACAGTTATTAATTTAGTACGAATAGAAATTTTAACGATATCAAGAGGAAGAGGAGCTTCCTTTTACTTTAGTTTTTGAACAGGAAAAAAGTATTTCGTCAAAGTAAGCATATAAATCATAAAAAAGGAAGATAGCTCAATGGAAAATGAAGAATCAGTTAGTCGCTCGACCAAGAATGCGAAGGGATCCAAAAATAAAAATCAGTCAAGCAAGAAAAAGAAAAAATGGCTAGTTCCAATAGTGGGAGTATTGATTCTTTTAGCACTGGTATTTACTGGTGGCCTTGTTTATTTTCAATCTCATTTTTTCATAACGGCGAAAGCTAATGGTGTTGATATTAGTTTATTAAGTGCCAAAGATGCAAAAAGCAAACTTGAGGAATTGAACAAGTCAGAAGCTGTTGTGATCAAGGTGAACGATAAAGAAGAAAAAATCGAATTACCTAAAAAATATGAAATCTCAGAAGAGTATTTAAAACAAAACATCGGGGACCGCTCGATTAAGCTACCAGTCAATGAAGAGTACAAGACTGAATTGAAAAATAAACTAAATGAACTTAGCTTTGAAGAGGGGACACCTAGTCAAGATGCTCGGATTGAGAAAGTCGATGGTAATTACCAAATCATTCCGGAACAGACAGGGACCGCGGTTGATAAAGAAGCGTTGATGAATCAAGTACTTAAAGATGTTGAGGCTAATAAAGGGAATTACGTATACGATATTAAAGAATTTTATCAAAAACCAGCAGTGACTAAAGAAGATAAAGGCTTACAAGAAAAATTAACATTGTTGTCGAAAAAAGAAAACAAAGCAATCACGTTAGACATCAATGGTGAAAAACTGACCTTAACCAAAGAAGAGTTGCAATCATTTATGGATACGTCAGGAAATGTTGATGACAATAAAGTTTACGCATGGGTTGAACAAACAAACCAAAAATATGGTTCGATCTTCAAACCAATCATTTTTAAAAATGTTCATGGTGTAACAACAAAATACAAAAACAACGGTGGCTATGGTTGGGATATCAATATGCCGCAAACAAGAGATTTACTTGTCCAAGCAATCAACAGTGATAAAGAAACAGAAACAATCACAGTACCGATTGATGGTGATGTGACACAATCATCAACTGTTAATAAGGACTATGTAGAAATTGACTTAAACGATCAAAAGATGTATTTCTTTAAAGATGGCGTAAAAGTTGTCGAAACAGATGTTATTACTGGTCGTTATAACAAAGGAACCGCCACAGTTCCAGGTTTCCATACGATTTTATACAAAGATACGGATACAAAGTTAGAAGGCGAAATGCTTGATGGTTCAAGTTATAGTGTACCTGTAAAATATTGGATGCCGTTGAAGAGCTTTGGTGGTGTTGTTACACAAATCGGGATTCATGATGCAGATTATAAAGCAGAATATTTTGGGAACAAAGAAGCCTATAAAACCAATTTTGGTAGTAATGGTTGTATCAATACCCCAGGAGCTGCAGCTGCTCAAATTTTTAACGGTGCTTATGCTGGAATGCCAGTTATTATTTATGGACACATCTATGACGATGCACCTGGAGAATTTGACAAACCAGTTGATTATGGTGAACCAGC
Organism: Enterococcus sp. AZ101; assembly: GCF_050499005.1. NCBI lineage: Bacteria > Bacillati > Bacillota > Bacilli > Lactobacillales > Enterococcaceae > Enterococcus > Enterococcus sp. AZ101. The sequence continues at coordinate 783,112 of NZ_JBMHEZ010000001.1, forward strand.
TTAAAGGGAATGAAAAAGAAGTCCGATTGGGCTTCTTTTTTTATGACAAAACATGAATTATTAGGAAGTTAAGAAATATAAAAGAAGAGATTGTGTATGACTGTTTTTGACAAAGCTGCGCACCATTATAATGGGTTTTCGCAGGTTGAACTTCTAAACCATTTTGAAGTAATTGGGTTCAAATCTGTAACTAGTAGAACGTTTGATCATAGGAAATAATTATATGAAGCAAAATGTGTCAAAGTTCATATTGACAGCTAAAAAATAAGCTTTATAATCATAAAATATGTTATGATTATACTAAAAATTAAAAATTATACGGGGGAAAGACGATGCCATTTATTCATGTTGATTTAATAGAAGGTCGTAGCGAGGAGCAACTAACAAATATGGTCAAAGACATTACTGAGGCCGTATCGAAAAATACAGGGGCACCTCAAGAAAACATTCATGTTTTTGTGAATGAATTAAAAAAAGATCGTTATGCGCAAGGTGGACAATGGAAAAAATAAGTTATTTAAAGAAATACTTGCTTTTTGGATTAAGAAGTGTTTAAATTAACACATAAATGATTGATGAGAAAGACAACTGAACTTGTAAGCAGTCTTTTAGAGAGGAAAATCTTGGCTGAAAATTTTCCAGACCCGCACAAGGAATGACCACTTTTTCCAACCTTTGTCGAAACAAAGGCGGTCGTACCGTTAACACGCTTGAGGAATACGGCTGTTTGCTGTGTTTAAAAATAGGTGGAACCACGAACTTTTCGTCCTAGTATCGGATATTTTTATCCGATACTAGGACTTATTTTTTTGCTCAAGTGAGATTATATTGTTGGAAAGTCGTAAAATCTCGTAATCAATGATAAAAAAATTGGAGGAAATAACATGTTAATTAAAATTACATTTCCAGATGGTGCAGTTAAAGAATTTGAGTCTGGATCATCGACATTAGACATTGCTAAAAGTATTAGTAACAGCTTAGCTAAAAAAGCTTTAGCAGGGAAATTCAATGGCAACTTAATCGATTTAGTTCGCCCAATCGAAGAAGATGGCTCAATTGAAATCGTAACACCAGATCACGAGGATGCACTAGGAATTTTACGTCACTCATCAGCTCATCTAATGGCCAATGCTTTACGTCGCCTATTCCCAAAAATCAAATTTGGTGTGGGACCAGCTATCGATTCTGGCTTTTATTATGACACTGATAATGGTGAAAACCCGATCACAGCTGAAGACTTACCAGCAATCGAAGCTGAAATGATGAAAATCGTCAAAGAAAATAACCCAATCGTCCGTAAAGTTGTTTCTAAAAACGAAGCGTTAGAATTATTTGCAGATGATCCTTACAAAGTTGAATTGATTTCTGAACTTCCAGAAGAGGAGACCATCACTGTTTACGATCAAGGAGATTTTGTTGATTTATGTCGTGGTGTCCATGTCCCCTCAACAGGACGTATTCAAGTATTCCAGTTATTATCAGTGGCTGGTGCTTATTGGAGAGGGAATTCTAACAATCAAATGATGCAGCGTATATACGGAACGGCTTTCTTCGATAAAAAAGACCTAAAAGAATTTATTAAAATGCGTGAAGAAGCCAAGGAACGTGATCATCGTAAATTGGGCAAAGAGCTTGATTTATTCATGCTTAATCCAGATGTTGGTTCAGGATTACCTTTCTGGTTACCAAAAGGTGCAACAATCCGTCGTACGATTGAGCGTTATATCACAGATAAAGAAATCAGCCTAGGCTATCAACATGTTTATACACCAATTATGGCTAATGTTGAATTTTACAAGAGATCAGGTCACTGGGATCACTATCATGAAGATATGTTCCCGCCAATGGATATGGGCGATGGCGAAATGTTAGTACTTCGTCCAATGAACTGTCCACATCACATGATGGTGTATAAAAATGATATACACAGCTATCGTGAACTACCAATTAGAATTGCTGAATTAGGGATGATGCACCGTTATGAAAAATCAGGAGCGTTATCAGGTTTACAACGTGTACGCGAAATGACATTGAACGATGGCCATACCTTTGTTCGTCCAGATCAAATCAAAGAAGAATTCTTGCGTACATTGAAATTGATGGTTGAAGTTTATGCTGATTTCGATGTGACAGATTATCGTTTCCGTTTAAGCTTAAGAGATCCTAACAACAAAGAAAAATATTTCGATGATGATGCAATGTGGGAAAGATCACAAACAATGATCAAAGAAGCTGCTGATGAAGCCGGAATTGATTATTTTGAAGCAGAAGGTGAAGCAGCCTTTTATGGACCTAAACTGGATGTTCAAGTAAAAACGGCATTGGGTATGGAAGAAACATTATCAACAATTCAAATCGATGCTTTATTACCAGAACGTTTTGATTTGACTTATGTTGGTGAAGATGGTGAAAATACACATCGTCCATTAGTTATCCATAGAGGAATCGTTTCAACTATGGAACGATTTGTAGCTTACTTGACAGAAGTATACAAAGGGGCATTTCCAACTTGGTTGGCACCAATCCAAGCAACAATTATTCCTGTATCCGTTGAAGCTCATTCAGATTACGCTTATGAAGTGAAAAAACGGCTGCAAGAACAAGGTTTACGTATTGAAGTAGATGATCGTAATGAGAAAATGGGTTACAAGATCCGTGCTTCTCAAACACAAAAAATTCCATATCAAATCGTTGTCGGCGATAAAGAAATGGATGACGCAACTGTGAATATTCGCCGTTACGGTAGTAAAGAAACAGAAGTGATCGACTTGAATATTTTTGTGGATAGTATGGTTGCTGATGTAGCAAATTATAGTAGAAAATAATCAAGAAGAGGTTGGGACAGGAGTGTTTAATCCCGAGAAATAAGAAGGGATTCACGAAAATTGCTCTTCAAATTTTTGTGAATTTCGGCTTATTTCCGAAGCCTTCAAATCTTAGTGCTTTAGCACTTAGAATTTGATGTGATCGAAGCGAAGCGTAGTGATTGCTTCTGCTCCCACCGTTTATACGGATTCTTTGAGTCTGAGATATAACTCGTAGAGTTATGTCCCAGACGTTTTTATTCAATAAAAGTTAAATATTTTCTTAGTAAGAGGATTCCCTCTATTTTTTTTTGTGTTTTTTCGTTACAATAGAGAAGCGAGAATTTTCTCATATGGAGGATTAACAATAAATGAAAAAAATGAGCTTTTTAGATAAATTAAAAAATAATAATGAAGAACCTATGACACAAAAAAGTAAAAAATCACATATCCCCTTTCGACTAAACCTACTGTTTTTTGTGATCTTTGGTTTGTTTGTGGCTTTGATCGTTCGCTTAGGATACTTACAAATTGCTGAAGGACAGCAATATGCACAAAAAGCAGAAGAAAATTCAACGTTAAAAATCAAAAGTACTGCTCCTAGAGGACAGATTTACGATGCAAAAGGGAACATATTGGTCGGCAATAAAGCCAACCTTGCGATTACCTATACTCGTGGGAAAAAGGTTCAACCCAAAGACCTCGTTCCTATTGCACTCAAAGTAAATGAGTTGATCCACGTACCAGCAGATGACTTGAGTGAACGCGATAAGAAGGATTTCTGGTTAGCAGATCCTGAAAATTTAAAAGCGGCGCAAAAGCGTTTGACTGATGCTGACAAGGTGGATGAAAAAGGCAATAAAATTACAGATGAAGCAACGTTGTATATTAAAACAGTTGAAAAAGTCACTCCTGAAGAAATCAATTTTGATGAGCAAACGTTACAAGCTGCGACCATTTTTAAACGCATGAATTCTGTGGGGGAATTAAACACAGCCTTTATCAAAAATGAAGGGGTCACTCAAGATGAGATCGCAATAATTGGCGAAAACTCCTCAGAAATAGCAGGTGTTTCAACTGGAGTGGATTGGGACCGGGAATACCCAAACGGCACCGATCTTACGAATTTAGTCGGAAAAGTATCTTCTCAAAAAGCTGGTTTACCAGCTGAAGAAGCTGATGAGTATATCGCAAAAGGTTATGAATTAAATGATCGGGTAGGGACTAGTTATTTAGAGAAACAATATGAAGACGTTCTTCAAGGTCAAAAAGCGATATCAGAAGTAACACTGGATAGTAATGGTAAAATCGTTACACAAACACCTGTATCAGAAGGTAAAAAAGGTGAAAATTTGAAATTAACGATCGATATGGCGTTTCAGGCTAAAATAGAAGAAGTAGTGCGGGAGCAATATCAACAACTATTAGCAACTGGAAATGCTGCTTATTCAGACGGTGCCTACGTTGTTGTTATGAACCCGAAAACTGGAGCTGTTATGGCGATGGTAGCATTAGATCGTGATGTGGCCACGAATGAAGTGACCTCTAATCCACTAGCCACAATCAACAAAGCTTTTGAGCCTGGATCTGTGGTAAAAGGTGCCACGATTTCAGCTGGTTATGAACAAGGTGTGATCAGTGGAAATGATGTACTGATCGATGAGCCATTACAAATTTATGGAAGTGAACAAAAGTCATCTGTATTTAACAAAACCCTAGGGAACCAAATACCACTTAATGCAGAACAAGCATTAGAATATTCATCGAACGCGTACATGATGAAATTAGTCTTGAAAATGATGAACACAGATTATCAATACAATATGGTTTTACCTTACAAAACAGGGGATCCAACATTATTTAATGTGTTGCGTAAGACATTTGGTGAATATGGAATGGGTGTTTCTACGGGCATCGATTTACCAGGGGAAGAGACTGGTTTATCTAATACAGCTTTTGATACTGACGCAGCACCTATGCCAGGACATTTACTCGATTTATCCTTTGGGCAATATGACACGTATACAGCAATGCAGTTGGCGCAATATGCTGCAACAGTCGCAAACGGTGGTACTCGGATTGCGCCACATGTCGTTGAAGGTATTTATGATAACAAGTCAGATGGAACACTCGGTGATTTAAAAGAAGAAATGAAACCAAAGGAATTAAATAAAGTTGATATTAGTGCAGAACAAATGAACATTATTCAAAAAGGTTTCTATGATGTAGTACACGGGACAGGTGTCTTTACGACAGGTCGGTATATGCAAGGAGCAGCCCTTGATATTGCTGCTAAAACTGGTACTGCTGAGACTAATGTGGGAGAACATGTTACAGTGAATAGTAACGTTGTCGCTTATGCCCCAGCAGATGATCCAGAGATTGCTGTGAGTGTCATTTTACCTCATTTAACTAGCGAAAGTACTAGACCAAACCAATCAATGGTCACAGCGATCGTCAATGCTTACGCTGAATATAAAGCACAATAAGATTTGTAAAGTAGTTTTCCTTTACAAATTTCGTCAAAAGGGTAGAAATTCGTAGATAAACATGATATGATATTTGAGGCTAAGAAATTCTTAGAAATACGAAATTAGATATAGGAGGGAAAACACATGCGCGTAAACATTACTTTAGAATGTACTTCTTGTAAAGAACGTAACTATCTTACAAGCAAAAATAAACGTAACAATCCTGATCGTTTGGAAAAACAAAAATATTGCCCACGTGAAAGAAAAGTTACTTTACACCGTGAAACTAAATAAGGTTTTTAACCTAAAAGCTTTGAATCCATATATAACAGGATTCAAAGCTTTTTTATTATTACTTTTACAGTAAAAAGGAAGAAAATATAAAAATAAACTTTTCTTTATGATAGAATTTATTTATACTGTTAATGATATGATTTGTTATTTAATGATTCCATCTCAAGAAATATTTAAGTTCTTGCTGATGTTTATGCAATGTCATTTATAGTGCAATGAGATCATGGTTTTGTTGGAGGAGTTTTTATATGAAAAAGAGTTTATTGGTCCTTGGTCTGCTATTTGTATTTCATCCTACTATTTGCTATGGAGAAGAAATTGGTGAGTTTACTCCTGAATTGAATTTTCAGGCTTCCTTTGATTTGACGAGTCGATATGCTCGAAAACAAATTCTAAATGGGGAGACAACAAGAATTAAGGCAAAGAAAGATGGCGTTTATTTGGAGTTTCCTTTTGAACATAGCCCGTATATGAGTTTTGCACGTTTTGTATTAAATGGGCCAGTTCATATTTATAGTGGTTTTATTGAAACTATTTTTTATCGAGAGAATATTAAAATCAGAGATATGTATTATGAGAATAACCCTGTTAAAACAGATAAAATTGGTCTTTACTCAACCGATCTCTGTTTTACTTCTGAAGAAGGCACGATTTATCATTATAAGAATGTGCCATACATTGTTTTCAGTGATAAACCTACTGTCTTTTTTTCAGAGATAAATTTTGCTAAAGAAAATTCTATAATATCTGGTGAAATCAAAATGCCAGCATCTAAAAATACCTATCAAATCGAACTTTTTTATACAGATAATGATGAATATCATTATCAAGAAACTTCTGCTGATAGAGAGGGCAATTTTATGTTCAAGTTAAATAGAGAAGCAATTGAAGGCAAACTGTATTTGCGGGCAAGTGATGGATTAGGTAATTATGCAGATGCATGTGATATTGAACGGCAAGGGCGTACGACCTATCAAGTTTTGCCAGAAAATTTAAAAGTGATTGAGGCGAGTTATAAGAAGATGAAAAAGGAGAAGTCTCTCTTAGCACTGGTTAAGATTATTTTCCTTAGATTTTTAGGAATATTTGTTACTATTTTAATATTATTACGCTTAAGAGTTATTTTAAAAAGGCATAGAAGAAAAAAATATAATAAAAACAGATGATATAATTTTTTCGAATAAACAAAAGGTGATGGTCTATTTTAGTTTGAGGTGTATACTTAGATAAATAAATGAGTACATTTTTAGGAGTGAGTAGGATGAAAATTAGTATTAGACATCGCTATATCAAAAAAATTCCATTACTGGAAGTTGTTTTAGAAGAGAAGAAAAGTGATGCTTTACCACTTGTCATTTATTATCACGGCTGGCAGTCAGCAAAAGAGTTATCTCTGACTCAAGCTAGGAAGTTGGCAAGAAAAGGAATCCGTGTGATTTTACCTGATGCAATGAATCATGGGGAACGAAAATCGGGCCCTATTTCATCGATTCCTTCAGTGACATTTTGGTCTAGTATTCAATACAATATTATTGAATTTGTTCAGTTAGTGCGTCATTTTGAGAAACAAAAGCTGATCGAAGATGGAAAAATTGGCGTAGGTGGTGTGTCAATGGGAGGGATCACAACCAGTGCTTTATTGACTCAGCATCCAGAAATCAGTGTTGCTGCTTGTATGATGGGGACACCAGCGCCTTTGCGTTATGTTGAACGGGTAATGGAGCGTTCAGTTGAAATGGATTTTTTTGTGCCGCAAGATTTACCCCTATTACTTAGTTGGGTAGTAAATTATGATCTTTCAAAAGCACCTGAAAAGCTGGCACAACGTCCTGTCCTATTTTGGCATGGAACGGATGACCCTAAAATTCCTTATGAAGATACAGCGGACTTTTATCAAATGATTGAAGCGGAACCTTATGCTGAAAATAGTCAGTTTATTGTAGGTGAAGGTGAGGGGCATTTGGTCAAGGGAGAAATGATGGATGTCGTAGCAGCATTTTTTGAAAGAGAATTAAAAAAGTAATAGGAAGACCTTGTGTTTTAGAAGTGCACACATCTTATTGAGAGAAGAAGATGTCGATTAAATTTCTAAGAAAATGTGCTCGAGTATGGCAGCTCCTATAAGTTACTTTTTTTTACGGTTTAATTGTATGTAGTAGATTACCTATATTTATACAAAAGAAATATAAAATAACTATAAATGATTTGATCGTTATAATGACCTGAATATATGGATTTTTGTAGGAATTTATCACTTTACTTTGTCGTATTAAATAGCAAAGTGGAAAAACTAAATTTGTTTTTCATGATGTCTTCATCTTTGATATAATAGTCAAAGAAGGAATAGAAGCTGTAGGAGAGGAGCAGTAAAAATGAAAAAAGCAACAATTACTAAAACAGTTGATTTATTAGACGGAGGTTGTAATGTTTGCGGGATAATTGAAAATGAAAACTATACATTAATAATAGATGAAAAGTCTATTCTGTTAGATGAGCTGACTGTCAATTCACTTGTTACTGCGATTGCCTTAAATAATGGTTATAAACGAGAATATGAGATAGACGTTCTCGATGATTATACGTTATATAAAAAAGAGGATTATCAAGTCAGAATGAAAGAGGAGTATGATTTTTTAACCTATGCAAACGAAACAATCAAAATTGAAACAAAAGATCAAATTTTAGATAAAAAGGAATTAATCACAAAGGTGAATGAAATAACGACTAGACTTTTTGGAATCGAAGAGTTAATGCTTTGTTTTTAGAAGAGGTTTAGTATAGTAAGAGCAAATATTGTTTAGATAAAGAGAGTTACAAATGTCGGCTTACGTTAAAGAGAGCGAGCAGAAACAAGAATTTTCTTATCTTTGAGCGCTAAAACGCCTCTTCCTAAAGTAGGCATTTTTGAAAAGAGCCCAAGAATAAAATCTGCTGCTCGCTTTTTGATCAATTTAATTGGAAATAGTCAGATGTTGTTAATTTTTCAAAGCGTTCTTGCGAGTCAGCTGCTTCTTCATCATGATCGTAAACTAATACTTTAAAATCAGCTGCTTTAGGAATACGTTCAAAGGTGTCGCTATCAACTAGCAAAATGAGTTGTTGACTAATCCATTCAAGAACCATTTCAATGGCTTGTGGATCTTCCACCCAATCATCGAATAGGTGAAGAGAAGCAAATTGTTGGTCTTCATCCCAATCCTTTGCATTATATTTCATCTCTTGTAATTGTTGGTCAGTGTATCCTTTAGTTGCATAATAGTCAGTTGTGTCTTGCCAAAGCTCAACAGTATTAAGGTATACGTTGATTTCGCCTTCTTCATGAATATTACAAACTAAGGCAAATGCATAGTAGGTTTCATCAGAATGATCGAGTAAAAAGTTATCGATACTATCTGTTAAAAAATTAAAAAAGAATGCTTGTTGTTTTTCTAAAAAATTTTCCATGGTATCCTCCAAGTATCTGTCTTTTAAACATTGAAACAGATAACGCAAAGAATGTCTATCTAAAATTTGAATTTAAAGAGGATAAACGAATTTTTAAGAAAGGGTAAAGATTACTCTTAAAAAAAATTTATTCTTCTAGCCCCCAGCTACGTTGTAGCAATGATAACGGGGTAGCGGACTTATTATCCTAAAGGTTTCAGGTAGAATTTAATTTGACTTTGTGATTGGATACGCTTATAGTTTAAAATGAATTAAATACTTGTTAGGTGAGGCTCCTATATAAACACAGGCTACTGCTCAGAAATGTCGAAAGACTGGCACGGGTAGGACAAAATTCGTCGAATTAAGGCGTGTTTCAAAGTAGCTAAAAGCAATGCTTTTTACGTTATATAGTGCTAAAACTCCACGAAGAGATGATCTAGGTAATTTGTCGATACATGTTGTTTGTCATGTGTTTAAGAGACTGTAATCTAATCCCTTCGCTGAGTTTTCTTGGTGAAGTTTTTTTCTTTTAGTCAAGAAAATAGTTGAGCTAGCCCATCTAACGCTGATGTCTAGAAAGGAATGTACAATGAAAAAATCTGTAAAAATAATGATCATTAGCTTGCTATCGGTTTTGCTAATCGTTGTGAGTGCAGGCTGTTATGCAGCAGTATCATTTCAAACAGCCAAAGAAGAGAGTGAAGCAAAACTACCTACTAAAAACCAAAATTTTACTGGTGACGAACAAACAAGTGATAAGGAATTAACCGTGATGATCGTTGGGAATGATTCTAGAGATGATGATGAAGATCAAGGTCGTTCGGATACCTTGATGGTCGCACATTATGATGGAAAAACGAAGCAACCCAAATTGATTTCAATCATGAGAGATAGCTATGTAACATTTCCCGATGGTGGACAAGACAAGATCAATGCAGCTTATGCATATGGCGGGGCTCAAATGACCAAGGATGTACTAAAAAATAATTTTGATTTACCAATCAATTATTATGTGGTCATGGATTTTAAAGAGTTCAGTGATATTATTGATGAGCTTTATCCTAAGGGTGTCACGATCGAAGCTGAAAAAGATATCAATTTAGATGGTGTGGATATTTTTAAAGGTGAGCAAACATTACATGGTAATAGTTTATTGCAGTATGCGCGTTTTAGGATGGATGAAGAAGGCGATTTCGGCCGTATCAGACGTCAGCAGCAAGTGATGGATGCGCTAGTTGAACAATCAAAGGATTTGATTCCGATTTGGGAATTGCCTCAAGTAGCAGGGAAAATGGTTGGGAAAATCGATACGAATGTACCGACCAGCCTTTTGATCGATTTAGCAAAAGATTTTTTAACTGGCAAGGTTAAACCTTTAAAATCATTATCCGTTCCAGTCGAAGGATCATGGCAATTTAACGATTATACAGATTCTGGCAGCGTGATCGAGTTAGATGAACAGCAAAATGCTGAAGCGATCAAAGCGTTTATGAAAGACAATTAACACATAGCTGGAAAATTAAAATGACCTGTTGACTCTGGAGTAGAATAGAGCAAACAGGTCATTTTTTATTAAAAAATCAACACAAATCAGCGTATGTCTATACGTTTAGGTCAAGCGTATGCTATCCTTTAAGAAAACGTTTTACTTATACAGAAAGAAGGTCTTATTGTGAAAATCGTCATCATTGGGGCTTCTTTTGCAGGAGTGTCGGCCGCTGTGGCAATCAGAAAAAAACACCCTGCAGCTGAAATTCATTTAATTGAAAAGCAAGCAACGATTGGCTATCTACCTGGCGGCATCAATCTTTATTTTAATGAAACGATCGATCCTATTGAAAAAGCGCAATTTATTTCGGAGCAACAACTAGAAGAATGGGGCATTTCTTTACTACTAAGTGCAAAAGTAATTAGCATAGATTCAAAACAACATATTGTTAAATACATGGAAAAAGAAAAAGAATGTGTGATGTCGTTCGATAAATTAATTTTAGCAACAGGTTCTAGTCAATGGGCTCAGAATATTCCGGGGAGTGATTCGGAGAAAGTGTTAAAATATAAATTTTTATCTGGTGTGTTAAAGGCGATTGAGCAATTACAAAACAGTGATAAAGTAGCCGTAATCGGTGGGGGACAAATTGGCGGAGAAGCGGCAGATACGCTTTTAAAGATGGGTAAAGCAGTTCATCTTTTTGAGCGTATGGATTACTTATTGTTTAAATATTTTGATGAAGAAATGATTAGACCGGTCCAAGAAGAAATGACCAACCGCGGTGTCGTGTTTCATTTCGATGAAACTGTTGCAAAGATAACAGATGGAGATGAGGGGCTTATGATCGAAACCAAAAAATCCCAGTTGTTATGTGATAGTGCAATTTTTGCCATGAATGTGCGCCCAGACTTAGCTTATTTGGATGGTCAGATTAAAATGCATACGGATCAGACAGTTTTTGTGGATGAGTACTTACAAACTTCTCATGTGGATATTTTTGCAATAGGCGACTGCATTCAGGTACCTTATAGTCTGTCAGATGAGTCCTTTTATATTCCCTTAGTCAACAATGCAGTTAGGACAGGATTAGTCGTGGCTGAAAATCTAATGCAACCTACAAGACCATTTGTTGGTTCGATTCGAACGATTGGAACAAAACTTGTTGATTATTACATAGCAAGTACTGGACTGACGGAAGCAGAAGGTTCTTTTCATGATCAGCCTATTTCTACAGCACATGTACAGCAAAAAGGTTCGTTATTTTTGGGAAGTGAAACGATTTACGGAAAAATTATTTTTGAAAAGGAAAGTCACAAGGTTTTAGGGGCACAGCTGGTTTCAAAAGCCGATATATTAGAGAAAATCAATACGTTAGCAATGAGTATTCAAATGGAGCAAACACTTGAGGAACTTTATCAGAAAGATTTTTTATATCATCCTTATTATTCAAATGTTCTCGATATCACGAATCAGTTAGGCTTAGAAGGTTTGTGGAGTGAAGCGGATGAAAATTGAAGAATTATTAGATAAAAAAGAAGCAAGAGAAGTTGAGATTTTAAAAAAGGTGATTTTAGCAGGCGGACGAATCACTGATATTGAATTGTTGGATCATTTAGGTGTTTCAAAGGCTTCTTTTGAAAGTGATTTAAAAGAACTAGCCTATCATTTAAAACCATATGAAAATAAATGCTCGCTATTTTATGATGGACAATGTGTGGTCGTTCAGATGTCAGACCAGTTTTCTATAAGTCAAGTCTTGGACGATTATCTTCGTGCCTCAATCAAATTTGAACTGATCGATTATTTATTCCATTATCGTGAATTTACAATCGCTCAGTTGACCACGAAGTTTATGACCAGTGAGTCTTCATTATTTCGAAAAATTAAAGAGCTAAACCAACTATTAAAGGAGTTTGGTCTTAAAATCCGCAATGGTCAGTTAAAAGGGGAAGAACTACAAATACGTTATTTTTACTTTCAAGTCTATTGGTTTTTAACGCCATATGAAGTTCATCAAGAAAAAACACTGACGGTTCAAAATGCTAGAATTATCGAATCTTTAGAAAAAGCGTTGAATCTTTCATTTGAAGAGCATGGTCGCTTAAAAATCAGTTTATGGCTGACAATCAGTAAAAAACGAATCGTAGTGCAACACAAAATATTTAAAGAATTGTCTAGTAAAAGTCAGTTATATGAACAGGACCCCTTTTTTAAAATAGTTCGTTCTTTTGTTTTACGCTTTTTTAGTCGCTATCCATTAGAAATCGATGAAGAAGAGGGCTTACTTCATTTTATTTTTTTAACAAGCATGTCAGTGTTGACAGAAACGGATTTTGCTGACTATAGTTTGATTCGAGGGCGACGGACACCAACATCTTTGGCGGATACGTTTGTGTTGGAACATGTGATTTTATATTATCGTCCACAAAAATTTTTTCCAGCATTAGAGAAAAAGATTTTTTATTATTTTTCTCAAATTCATAGTCGTTTATACTTTTTTAAGGGTGAATTGGAACTGTTTGATCGAGAAAATATTTGGCAAAAAGAACAGAACTTTTCTAGTTATCAATTAGCAGACTTCTCACATGTACTTTTGGAGAAAAGTTTGGAATATTTTGATGAAAGTTATGAAGAGGGTAATAGTTTACATGAATGGTCATTAGTAACATATTTAAGCGTTTTAGCAATCATTGATTTTGAGATTGTTGGTGAAACATGGATCGGTATTGACTTGAAAATGGATCATTTATATAAAGAAGTGCTGACACAAGTATTAGTTTTGAGTTTGAAAAATTTGAATGGGTTAACAATAGAGGCATATGATTCAAAAAAAAAGTATGATTTGATTATTACAAATGTTAGTAAGCCGAATGCTTATCGTTCTGTAAAAGAGGTTTATGTGTTGTCCGAATTAGGTTCGACCTATGATATCAATCAAATTAGAATGAAAATTCGAGCGTTGCGTCATAAAAAATAAATTCGTTTAAAAGGACCAAAAACAAAATGCTGGTTGATTTTGTTCTTGGTTCTTTGTTGCTAAAAGAGCGATCCACGGAAAAACTTTCAATTATTTTGGAAATAAAAAAAAAAATGACGTTTTTAAGAAAGCATTTGCGATTATGATGAATACATAGGATATAAAGCGTTTACAAAAAAGCTGGCTTTACGAGCTAACCTCTCGGAAAAAAGATAAAAATGGAGTGAGGCAAAGAACACCTCAATCAATTTTTCCTATTTTTCAGTCGAGGTAAGACGAGCTCGTTCAGCTTTAAAATTAGGAGGAATCATCAATGACAGAGCAAAAGTACATCATGGCGATCGACCAAGGGACAACGAGTTCAAGAGCAATTATTTTTGACAAAAAAGGGAATAATATTGGTAGTTCACAAAAAGAGTTTACACAAATTTTTCCTAAGGCTGGTTGGGTAGAGCATAATGCAAATGAAATTTGGAATTCTGTTCAGTCTGTTATCGCGGGCGCATTGATTGAATCAGGAGTTAAACCTTCTGATATTGCAGGTATTGGTATTACGAACCAACGTGAAACGACCGTCGTTTGGGATAAGCAAACAGGTTTGCCGATCTATAATGCGATTGTATGGCAATCTCGACAATCCTCACCAATCGCTGATCAATTAAAAGAAGATGGACATGCGGACATGATTCATGAAAGAACTGGTTTGATTATTGATGCTTATTTTTCAGCAACAAAGATTCGCTGGATTTTAGATAATGTTGAAGGAGCCCAAGCACGAGCTGAAAAAGGTGAACTGTTATTTGGAACCATTGATTCTTGGTTAGTGTGGAAGCTGACAGGTGGGGAAACGCACGTAACAGATTATTCTAATGCGAGTCGAACGATGCTATTTAATATCCATGATTTAGATTGGGATCAAGAGATTTTAGATATTTTAAACATTCCTCGTGTAATGTTACCAAAAGCCACATCAAATTCTGAAGTTTATGGACTGACAAAAAATTATCATTTTTATGGAAGCGAAATTCCCATCTCAGGTATGGCAGGTGACCAACAAGCAGCATTGTTTGGACAAATGGCTTTTGAACCTGGAATGGTCAAAAATACGTATGGCACAGGTTCATTTATTGTGATGAATACAGGAGAAAAACCACAGCTTTCTGATAACAATTTATTAACCACAGTAGGCTATGGTATCAATGGAAAAGTCTATTATGCTTTGGAAGGAAGTATTTTCGTAGCTGGTTCAGCGATTCAATGGCTGCGTGATGGTTTGAAGATGATTCAAACGGCTGCAGAATCAGAAGCTGTAGCAAATGAATCACATAATAAAAATGAAGTTTATGTCGTACCAGCATTTACAGGTTTGGGGGCACCTTATTGGGACTCAGATGCAAGAGGTGCTGTGTTCGGTTTAACTCGTGGAACAACCAGAGAAGATTTTGTAAAAGCAACACTGCAATCGGTCGCTTATCAAGTGCGGGATATCATTGATACGATGCAAAAAGATACAGGTATCGCTATTCCCATCTTAAAAGTAGATGGAGGCGCCGCTAATAATGATTTATTGATGCAATTCCAAGCAGATATTTTAAATACGTCTGTTCAAAAAGCCCAAAATTTGGAAACAACAGCCTTAGGCGCAGCCTTTTTAGCAGGTTTAGCGGTTGGCTTTTGGAAAGATCTTGATGAATTAAAAGCGTTCTACGAAGATGGCCAAGTGTTTGAAGCGAAAATGTCTGATGAAGAACGTGATGATTTATACGAAGGCTGGCAACAAGCTGTCGCTGCCACACAAATGTTCAAACATAAATCAAAATAAAGGAAGAAGTGAGTGGTATGTCATTTTCAATTAAAAACAGACAAGCATCCATTGAAAAGATGAAGTCTGAAGAATTAGATTTATTGATCATTGGCGGTGGTATTACAGGTGCGGGTGTTGCCTTACAAGCTAGTGCTGCTGGCATGAAAACAGGGTTGATCGAAATGCAGGACTTTGCGGAAGGAACCTCTTCACGCTCGACGAAATTAGTCCATGGCGGGATTCGTTATTTGAAAAATTTTGATGTAGAAGTTGTTGCAGATACAGTTCAAGAGCGGTCAGTTGTTCAAGCCATTGCACCTCATATTCCAAAGCCTGATCCAATGCTATTACCAATTTATGATGAGCCAAAAGCAACATTCAATATGTTTTCGGTCAAAGTGGCAATGGATCTTTATGACCGCCTAGCAAATGTTATCGGCACTAAATATGAGAATTATACACTGACCAAAGAGGAAGTATTAGAAAGAGAACCTCAGTTGAAAAGTGAAGGTTTACAAGGTGGCGGCGTCTATCTAGATTTTAGAAATAATGATGCTCGTCTTGTCATCGAAAATATCAAGCGTGCTGCAACAGATGGTGGGTTGATGGTCAGTAAAGTTAAGGCGGTAGGCTTTATTCAAAATGCTCAAGGCAAAATCATCGGTGTAAAAGCAGAAGATCTACTGGCTGGTGAACAATTTGATATCAAAGCGAAAGTTGTTATCAATACGACAGGGCCTTGGTCCGATAAAGTTCGTGGTTTGGATGCGAAAGAGAAGCTAGTGCCGCAAATGCGTCCGACAAAAGGGGTCCATCTTGTGGTAGACAGTAGCAAATTGTATGTCCCACAACCAACTTATTTTGATACAGGTAAACACGATGGGCGGATGGTCTTCGTTGTTCCTAGAGAAAAGAAAACCTATTTTGGCACGACGGATACAGATTATACTGGAGATTATGAACATCCTACTGTTACGCAAGAAGATGTCGATTATTTGTTAGAAATCGTCAATAGTCATTATCCTAAAGCAAACGTGACGATCAATGACATCGAAGCAAGCTGGGCGGGACTTAGACCGTTGATTTCAGAAAATGGCGGCTCAGATTACAATGGCGGTAATAATGGCAAAGTCTCCGATGAAAGTTTCGATCAAGTAATTGATATCGTTGATAAGTATAAACATCAGCAAGCAACCCGTTTTGATGTGGAAAATGTCTTGAATCACTTAGAAGATTCACTGGCTGAAAGTAAAGAAAATCCTTCTGCAGTTTCTCGTGGTAGTTTGTTAGAACGCTCAGATGATGGTTTGTTGACCTTATCTGGTGGTAAAATTACCGATTACCGTAAGATGGCTGAGGGTGCTTTGAAAGAAATTCAACGTATTTTGAAAGAAGAATTTGATTGTGTATTTGAGTTGATTGATTCTAAAACATATCCTGTTTCTGGAGGAAATCTTGATGCAGCAAACGTGGAGACAGAATTAAATAATCTTGCCACAATTGGTTTGGAAAAAGGGTTGAGCCAAGATGCAGCAGAATATTTGGTTCATCTCTATGGTTCAAACGTGACTGAACTTTTTGAAAAAATCAAAGTAACTGAACCAGTAGCCGGTTTAAGTTTGGCTGAAACGTTAGCCTTACACTATGCTTTAGATAATGAGATGGTGCTGACACCAGCCGATTATCTTGTGCGTAGAACGAATCACTTGCTCTTTATGAGAGATACGCTCGATGAAGTCAAACAAGGCGTGATTTTAGAAATGAGTCATTATTATGAGTGGTCTAAAGAACAAAAAGAACACTATACACGTGAGTTAAATCAATTGATAGCAGAATCTGACTTGAGTACTTTGAAAGAAGGGGCGAAGTAACATGGATACTTCCAATATGACACAGATTTTCAGTGAATTTTTAGGGACAATGATTTTGATTCTTTTAGGTGATGGTGTTTGTGCGGCTGTTAATTTAAAGAAAAGTAAAGCTGAAGCTTCTGGCTGGATCGTGATTGCTTTTGGTTGGGCGATGGCTGTGACGATTGCTGTTTATGTTGCAGGGTACATGGGACCAGCGCACTTGAATCCAGCAGTGACGGTTGCAATGGCGATGACGGGTAGTTTTGAATGGAGTTTGGTTGTACCGTTTATCATTGCACAAGTATTAGGTGCGCTATTAGGTGCAGTTTTAGTGTGGTTAGCTTACTTACCTCACTGGCAGGTCACAAAAGATCAAGGTGCAATCTTGGGAACATTTGCCACAGGTCCAGCTATTCGAAATTATCCAGCGAATATGATTACTGAAGTGATTGGTACCTTTGTTTTAGTTTTAGGATTGCTGTCATTTTCACAACATAGTTTTACAGATGGGTTAAATCCATTGGTTGTGGGAGCGTTGATTTTATCAATTGGTTTGTCTTTAGGCGGCCCAACAGGATATGCGATCAATCCAGCGCGTGATTTCGGCCCTCGTTTAGCACATCAGTTATTGCCGATTTCGACTAAAGGTGATTCTGATTGGGGCTATTCCTGGGTTCCTATTGTTGGACCAGTTGTGGGAGCAGTTGTGGCTTCTGGCGTCTATATGATGATGGTTTGATTGTTTTCATATAAAACAACCTGACTAGTTGTTATTTTTACTTCAAGATTTAGGGAGATTTTAAGAGACTGGGGGTGACTCATAGAGTTGCGTCTTAGTCTCTTTATTTTGTTTTATACTACTATTAAGTTAGCTTCTGATTAATTTTTATGTGAAAGAATTCAATATTCCATTTACAAAAGGCTTGATTTTTTGTACCCTTAAAAAGAAGTTGCTTTTTCTGATAGCTAAAGAGTACATGACTAGTCTATGATACTTCTAATATAAAGGAGGAACAAATGTGTCCTATCAAGAAATATTATTTCCTTTTCTCGGTGGATTAGGGATTTTTCTATTTGGTATGAAGTATATGGGGGATGGTCTGCAGAAGTCTGCGGGAGATTCGCTGCGGGAAATTTTAAATACGTTTACATCAACGCCGTTACGTTCAGTCTTAGCAGGATTGATCGTCACCGCTATTATTCAAAGTAGTTCAGGTACTACAGTACTTACGGTTGGTTTAGTTAGTGTTGGATTCATGACTTTACGCCAGGCAATTGGTGTCATTATGGGAGCTAATGTGGGAACCACAGTCACCGCATTTATCATTGGATTTAATTTAAGCTCTTATTCTTTACCGATCATTGGTGTGGGCTCGATCTTGCTTTTCTTTTCGAAAAGAGAGCGAGTCAATAATATTGGACAGATTTTATTTGGTTTCGGTTGTCTATTTTATGGACTGAAATTAATGGGTGAAGGCATGGCTCCCCTAAGCCAGTTACCGCAATTCGCAGATTTAATGGTGGATGTTTCTCATCATCCAGTTTTAGGAGTAGGAATCGGTACGCTCCTTACGATGGTGTTACAAAGTTCCAGTGCCACGATTGGTATTTTACAACAATTGTATAGTCAAGGAAGTATGGCAATTGAATCGGTTTTACCGATTCTGTTTGGCGATAATATTGGTACAACGATCACCGCTGTGATTGCTGCATTCGGCGTTAGTGTAGCTGCCAAGCGAACGGCAGCATCTCATGTTGTATTTAACCTAGTTGGTGCGATTATTTTCACAATACTATTAACTCCGTTTACAGCAGTGGTGGTTCGTATTTCTACTGTGCTAAATTTGAAACCAGCAATGCAGATTGCTGTAGCCCATGGATTGTTTAATGTATCTAATTTACTGATTCAATTTTGGTTTATCGATAAAATCGAGCTGCTTGTGCGCAAAATTATTCCTGGAAAAGACAAAAGCATTGATTTTAAGCCATCCAATTTGAATGAATCGATTATTCAAAACTCAGCTACTTTAGCTTTAAATCAGGCAAAAATAGAATTGCTGCAAATGGGTGAGTACGTCTTAGGTGCTTTTGAAGCAACGAAGGCTTATTATGAAAATCAAAATAGTATCGATATGGAAAATGCAAGTCAGTATGAAACGGCGATCAATGATACTGACAATCGTTTGACTGAATATTTAGTTCAGCTTTCAGCAACCGAATTAACCATTTCTGAAAGCCATGAGCAGACAATGATGTTAGAATTGACCAAAGACCTAGAACGAATCGGCGATCACTGCCGCAATATCATTCAAAATCTTAATGAAGCGATTCAACTTGAAAAGAAACAACAAGCAAAAGAGAAAAAAGCCGGTAAGGTTTCTGACCGTGACACCTTGATTTTATATGATGAAGATGTGGTAGATTTGTTTGAAAAAGTTCTGAAAAATATTCGAGATTCCTTGATTGTTTTTGAACAGGATGATAAAGAGATGGCTGAGCATATGCTGAGTCGAGAAGCACAAATTGATCAAATGGTTAAAATGCTCCGCAAAAAATATATTTCGATCATGAATAGTGGAAAAGGGCGTGCAGCAGATGGGGTCTTGTTTATTGATACTGCCTCCAATTTAGAACGTATGAGCGATCGAACGATTCATATTGCTAAATATGTTTTAGGTGAACGTTATGGAACAGAAGAAATCTCGGTGGATCAATCGGTCAATCCCTTGATTACTTTCCAGTCACAAAAATAAAAGAATCCTTTATGTCTTGTCTAGAAAGTCATAAAGGATTTTTTCGCTTGATCTATTTGTGAAATTGCTGGTGATTGAATGCTGTCAAGTATCAAAACTGTTTTTTTAGAATGCTTGATTTAGTTACACTAATGATCCAACCAATGTCAGAGTATCCGATTCGTTGTATTTTCATGTTTACTCTTTTCAAGTTAGCTTTAAAAGAATAATACTTAAAAAAGCCCATTTGACTATTTCATTTATTAAGAATACTTTATAATAGAAGGTATCAATTGAGAAGAGGGAAAAATATGGAACATAATACTTTTTTGTCATCAGATCAACAAACAACCAGTCATTTTATCTGTTGGAAACCTAAACAAAAAGCAATCGGAACGATTCAGATCATCCATGGAATGGCGGAATATATCGAACGCTATCATGATTTTGCTCTGTTTTTAAATAACTTAGGTTTTATAGTGGTCGGACATGATCACTTGGGACATGGTGCATCTGTTTCCGAGATAGAACCGAAACACGGTTATTTTGGCAAGGATGATCCTGTGACATTCATTTTAGAGGATATCGATCAAATCAAAGAATGGATCGAAACGAGCTATCCTGATTTGCCGCATTTTATGTTAGGACATAGCATGGGTTCTTTTGCATTACGCAATTATTTACAATTGTACAAAGCAGCTATTCAGGGAGCTATTTTTATGGGAACAGGTCAAAAAGCGTCTATGTTGCCATTAGCTCTTTCTTTAACAAAAGGTTTAAATAAAACCGCACCTGAAAAACAAAACAAATGGTTGGATAGAATGGCTTTTGGTAATTTTAGCAAACAATTTCCTGAAGCAAGTAGCTTCAACTGGCTAAGTAAAAATCAGGAAAATGTGAAACGCTATGAAGAGGACCCGTTAACGGGCTTTACATTTACAAACAATGGTTTTTATACTTTATTCCGTTTGGTTGATGGCGCAAATCGCAGCGGTTGGGCGAATAATATTGAACAAGACTTACCAATCTTAGTTATTAGCGGAGAACAAGATCCTGTAGGAGATTTTGGCAAGGGACCTAGACGGATCGCTAGAGAATTGAATGAGGCTGGAATAAAGGATGTTTCACTTGCTTTGTTCACCGATTTGCGTCATGAAATTTTATTGGAAGAGGAAAAGTTGGAGGTCTATAAAGCAATTACTAACTGGCTGCAAAAAAGACTACAATTCAAAGGAAAAGACTAGAAATCCGTTTGCTATTTTAGCAGTTTTTCTATAAACTACAGAGTAAGGTTAAAAAGATATAGGAGTTAAAATTAAAGCCAATTTATTGTGGGGATTTTTCAATCTAGCTTCTCGGGCGATTCTCTTAGAAAAACGCAAGATGGAAGGATATTGAACTCAGTTTTCCTTATTTTTCTGGTCGGAATCAATCCCAGCAAATATCTAAACTTAGGAGGGGTTTGTTGTGGAGAAGACACATTTAAGAAAATTAGGGTTAGCAAATTTGAAATGGCTCCATAAACAGTCTGAAGTAAAAGCAAAAAAGGAACAGGACATCAGTCAAGCGTTATTCAACGATTTTTATTGGAAAAATGCCCAAACGATTGCTGTCACGAAACCATTAGATTTTGAATTTGATACTCATATTTTACTTGATCAAGGGTGGCAGGAAGGCAAACAAATAGTGATGCCGATCGCAGGGGCTAAACGTCAGTTAACGTTTCATTCAATAACCCCAGAAACTATTTTTAAAAAATCGCTATTTGGTGTTGAAGAGCCAGTAGCTGCGCCGGAAGTATCAGCTGAGGTAATTGATTTAGTTGTCGTGCCGGGAATTGTATTTACCCTTGAAGGTTTTCGAATTGGTTTTGGTGGTGGCTATTATGATCGCTTTTTAGAACAGTATCAGGGGGAAACGTGTAGTTTGGTATTTAGTGAACAGATCCAAGAAAACTGGCAGGTAGAGCCTTTCGATCTACCTGTGAAACGATTATTTATCAGCTAGGAGGAACACATGAATTATCAAACGCAAATGAAGATCAAAAGAATATTGAAGCAACCGTTGGTCACGTATATTTTATTAGGGATTACAACGATTGTTTTTTTAGGAACTGAAGTTTCCGGAGGTTCAACAGTCGGACAAGTATTAGTTGATTGGGGGGCGATGTCACGTCCACATATCTTTTATGGTCATCAATATTGGCGCTTTTTCACGCCTATGTTTCTTCATATCGGCTGGCTGCATTTTGTTATAAATATGGTGACGTTGTATTATGTTGGGTCACAAGTTGAGAGTATTTATGGTCATTGGCGTTATCTTGCAATTTATTTATTGAGTGGTGTGGCTGGAAATATTGTAAGCTTTACTTTTGGTACGCAAACAAGTATCTCAGCTGGAGCAAGTACATCTTTATTTGGATTGTTTGGTGCTTTTATTATTCTTGGACGTCATTTCCGAACGAATCCGGCTATCTCATTCATGGTTCAACGTTATGCAACGTTCATTGGAATCAACTTGATTTTTAATTTATTCAGTAGTTCTGTTGATATCATGGGGCACATCGGCGGTTTGATTGGCGGACTTTTAGTAGCATCTGCTCTAGCGGTTCCTGAGCGCTCGGAAGAGTTTAATATCCACGAACGAATCATAGCTGGAATTCTATTCGTATTTTTGTTAGGTGTTTTCTTAGTCTTGGGTTTTAAAAATTACAGTTTACTTGTATAATAAGGAAGTGCATTCAAATGGAAACGTTATATGATGTACAACAGTTATTTAAACAATTTGGCATTTACATTTATGTAGGTGCCAGAATTTATGATATCGAGTTGATGATGATTGAATTGAAAAACATTTATGAAGGTCACTTGATTGATAGAGACACTTATCTACACGCAAGAAGTATCTTGCAAAGAGAACACCGGATTGAAGAAAGCAGGACGACTGAGAAAGGAATCGAGTAAATGGATAAGAAATTGATCGGGATTGATTTAGGCGGAACAACGATCAAATTTGCGATTTTAACAACTGATGGAGATGTTCAGCAAAAATGGAGTATCGAAACTAATAGTCTAGATGAAGGCCGTCATATTGTGCCAGATATCATCGAATCAATCAATCACCGAATTTCTCTTTATGAGATGAAACAGGAAGATTTTATCGGAATCGGGATGGGCACCCCAGGCAGTGTAGACATAAAAAAAGGTACCGTAGTCGGTGCTTACAATCTTAACTGGACAAAAAAGCAAAATGTAAAAATACAAATCGAAGAGGCAACAGGAATTCCTTTTGTTTTAGATAATGATGCCAATGTAGCCGCTTTAGGTGAACGCTGGAAAGGTGCTGGAGAGAACAATCCTGATGTTGTTTTCATCACACTTGGAACAGGTGTTGGTGGCGGTATTATTGCTGAGGGCAATTTATTACATGGCGTTAACGGTTGTGCTGGCGAGATTGGTCACGTAACAGTTGATCCTGGTGGTTTTGAATGTACTTGCGGTAAACGTGGCTGCTTAGAAACTGTTTCTAGTGCAACGGGTGTTGTTCGGGTTGCACGTCATATGTCTGAAGAATATGCTGGAGATTCTCAGCTTAAACAAGCAATCGACGATGGGCAAGATGTGTCTAGCAAGGATGTTTTTGACTATGCGCAGGCAGAGGATGCATTTGCTTTGATGGTGGTTGATCGTGTCTGCTATTTCTTAGGTCTCGCTGTTGGGAATGTAAGCAACACTTTGAACCCTTCAAGCGTAGTAATCGGTGGCGGAGTATCTGCGGCTGGTGAATTTTTACGCAGCCGTGTTCAAAACTATTTTGAAGAATTTACTTTCCCAGAAGTTCGTAATAGTACCCAGGTCAAATTGGCTCAATTAGGAAATGAAGCTGGCGTCATTGGTGCTGCTTCACTAGCTTTACAATTCATGGAGAAAGTGTAAGAGAGGGATTTTGGAATGAACGTTTTATGGATTATCAACGGAATACTATTAGCAATATTATTAGCAATGGGGATCAATGAGCTATATCTTCGTATTATGGCAAAACGCTCAGCTAAAACCATTACAGAAGAAGAATTTAAAGAGGGGATGAGAAAAGCGCAAATCATTGATGTTCGTGAAAAAGACTCGTTCGATGCAGGCCATATCCTTGGTGCGCGCAGCATGCCTTACACAACGATCAAAACAACATTAAATTCACTTCGTAAAGATCAACCTGTTTATATTTATGATCAAAAAAAATCATTAAGTATTCGTACGGCAAATCAATTGCGTAAAAATGGCTATAAAGATCTTTATATTTTAAAGGGCGGCTATGAAGGCTGGACTGGTAAAACGAAAAAGAAAAATGCTTAACCAATAAAACACAGAGAGACAAACCTTGGTTCGAAAGCCGAACAATGCTTGTCTTTCTGTTTTTTTTTATCTATAGGATCATCATAAGTCGTTTCTTTTTTGATTAATTACGTTAAAATAAAGATGAGGTGATCAGAATGATTCAAATTAAACGAGCATATGAGCAAATAGCACCTACAGATGGGTATCGAGTTTTAGTCGATCGCTTATGGCCTAGAGGCGTGTCTAAAGAAAAAGAACATTTAGATTTATGGTTAAAAGAAATAGCGCCAAGTAATGAATTGCGTAAATGGTTTAATCATGAGGCTGATAAATTTCCTGTATTTAAGAAGAAATATCTAACTGAATTGCAATCTGATGAGACACAATCTGCACTTCAAGAACTTCTGGATATTACGAGAAAGTATCCTGTGATTACGCTAGTTTATAGTGCCAAAGATGAAAAATTTAATAATGCAGTAATCTTAAAAGAGCTGCTAGAAACAATACAGTCAGAAACTACATAATGATACAGGTTTGAAGGGAGGAAAAAATGAAAATTGCGATTGTTGGCGGTGGGCCTAGAGGCCTTTCAGTGTTAGAGCGAATAGTTGAATGGTCAAGAGGAGAGCAAGTAATACAGATTACGATGTTCGATCCCTATGGTCCAGGAGGCAAAATCTGGCGAGAAGATCAATCCTTATCTTTATTGATGAATTCGATCGCTGCTCATGTGACCTTATTTACAGATGAAACACTGAGTACAAAAGGACCTATAGCGAAAGGACCAAATCTTTATGAATGGGTACAAAGTGACGCTATTCCATTTATCAAAAATCATAATATTAAAAATAAATCAGCATTGCTAGAAGAGTGTGAGACCTTAGGACCGAATGATCATTGTACAAGGGTCCTTTATGGGGTATATCAAAAATGGTTTTATGAATATGTGCAGACTCGAATGACAGAACAAACATCTGTGAAATTCTTTAAAGATACTGTGCGAGCTGTAAAAATGCAAGATAATCAATTTTTAGTCTATACAAAATCAGTAGAGACTACAGTAGAGACCGTTATTCTAGCGTTAGGTCATCAAGAAAACGAATTAGTCGGAAATGAAAAAGAGCTAGCAACATATGCGAGTGAACATCGCTTGTTTTATGCCTCACCTAAAAATGCGGCTGATGCTTATCTTGAAGCAATAACGGAGAATACCTCAGTATTGCTTAGAGGGTTAGGCTTGGTCTTTTTTGATTATCTTACACTATTAACAAGTGATCGCGGGGGCATATTTGAAGAGTTGGATGGAAAATTGATTTATCGACCTTCAGGGAAGGAGCCTCGAATTATTGCGGGTTCTGGCAGAGGTATTCCTTATCATGCTAGGGGGCGCAATCAAAAAGGCTATGGACAAGAATACCAACCCCGTTTTTTAAAGGAAAAGAGTCTCAATAAGATTAAACGTAAAGGCCATTTTTCTGCTGAACAATTTTTTGAACTTATGAAAAAAGAAGTTGAGTTTGCCTATTATTCCACCTTGATCGAGACCTCTTATCCTAACATAAATCAGCAACGATTTAATGAAGCATTTATTCGAACAAAAGGTGAGCAATCAGTTTTAGGAAGATATGGAATTAAGTCTAAAGATTTTTGGAACTGGTCGATGATTCAACAACCTGTACAACAAGTAGAAGATCATACAGATTTTCAGAAGCTTATCGTTGATTATTTACATCGTGATTTTTTGGAGGCACAGAAAGGAACGCTATTTGGACCTTTTGCAGCGGCTTTGGATAGTTTGAAGGATTTGCGTGATGAAGTTCGTTTTATGTTGGATCAAGAGTTGTTTTCAGATGAAGAGACCAAAAAATGGTTATGGGATTGGTTCACACCACTAAATTCATTTTTGTCGATCGGTCCCCCAGTTGAAAGAATTGAGGAGCTTCAAGCCTTGATCAACGCAGGAATTGTCACATTGATTGGACCAAAAATGAAGATAGAAACTGAGGCAGGCAGATTTGTTGGCTACTCTGATAGACGCCCCTTGAAAAAGTACAAAACACATTTTTTAATTGAAGCTAGACTACCAAAAACGGCGAATCAATTTAGCTTAAATCCTTTAGTACAGCAGCTTTTAAGCGATGAAATAGCGTGTCTGCATCAATTGAAACTAGCTTCAGGCAAAGAACATCAAACTGGTGCACTTTTAGTTGATCGAAAAACCAATCAAATACAGACAAAAACCGGTTCGATAATTGCTAAGTTATTTTGTTATGGTATTCCAACAGAGGGAATTCATTGGTTGACAGCAGCAACGGCTAGGCCGGGAACGGATGCTTGGAATTTGCGGGAGGCAGATGTAATTGCTAGTAAAATTTTTGAAGAAGAATAAGATAAAAACTGTTCGAAAGGTATACGACTTTTAGGGTATCAAATAAGCGATTTTTTTCAATTTCTAGAAATTTCGTATACATTAAGGCTAGTTAATTGGAAAAAGGAGTGTTTCTTATGACAGACTCAGAAGATTAAACGATAAAAACACCAGGTCGTCCAGAATTATTATTTTTTTTACTTTCCAATAATTTCTTTGGAATTTTTAGTTTCAGTAACAGCACTTTTGGGTGTTGTGTCAGAAGTCGAACTTTGTTGCTCTGACAAAGTAGATTGTGAGGTTAAGGGGTTATTCGCGCTATTTTCTGTTGATTTGGAAACTGGAGCACTTTGCTCAGGTGTCTCTTTCGTTGTTTCTACGTTTTTTTCAGAACTAGTTTGTAATGTTTTTGGCGTGGAGACTTTTTGCTCAGTTGTTTCAATAGTTGTATCAGTAGATGTGGACGTTTCATTTATCTCTTCAGAAGACGAAAGCTCTTTATCTGGACTTTGTGATCTGGCAACGCCTAAAATATCCGCTTCTAAGCCAGCTCCAATAACTGTATCACTTTTTTTAGGCTATGATGTCCCCATTTTCGTATACAATAAAGTTTTGTCCATCGAGATGGATGGTCGTTTTGTCTGCTCCTTGTGCAAAGGTTTATTTTGCCTGTGTAAGAAAAAGAACAGAAGCAAATAATACTGCTATGATAACGAATTGGGTCGTGTTTTTCATGTGTCTACTCCTTGTGATTTTCATTTTGTAGTTTAAGAAATGTAGTGTAACTATAAACTTCTATTTTGAAAAAACATGGATGGTCCAGTATTTGCTACCTAAAACTATTTATTGAGAAAAAGAAAGCGATTGCTAATTGGAATCAGATCAATAGTTGTTCGTTTTTAGTTATTCACCCCAGATAAACACTTTGTTTCGCATAAACTAACTCTTCGGAAAAAAGATAACCTGACTATGGAACAAGAAGCAGTCCATAGTCAGGTTATCTTTTTTCAAGAAAGCTAAACACTTTGTTTCGCTTTTCGTTGATCTAGCTACACACGTTAGATTTTTCGACGATAACGAGAATTAATTCACAGGGAAAACCTCCCTGCTAAAATTATTTCTCTTATATCGCTCAAAATCTGAGCAAACGTGTTTCGCTTTTCTTATTATCGAGAGATACGTTTACGCATGGCTTTTTTACGGTTTTCCTCGATCATATCTTCTTTTTCTTCGATTGGATCAAGAACCGTTTTTTTGATGGTAGCTGCAAAGCCAACGACTGCAGCGCATGTTACGGCTGTCCCTACAAGCATACCTGAAATAAATTTTTTCATATACATTCTCCTCTCTGTTATTTACACACTTCTATTATGAACTAAAGTAAGAAAAAAATCCAATAGAGTGAAATTTGTAATCGTTTTACAAAAAAACTTGTAAAAATTTAGTAAATGTTTTACAATATATTTACTAAAATGAATGAAGAGGTGACAAGGATGGAAAATGAATTAGAAGAACTATTTCATACACTTTTTGGAGTAGAGTCAAAAGATGTTTATTTTGCTCCTGGAAGAATCAATTTAATTGGAGAACATACCGATTATAATGGTGGCTATGTTTTTCCAGCAGCGATTACGATTGGAACATATGGTGTTGCTAGAAAACGTGAGGATCAAATGATTCGATTGTATTCAAAAAATTTTGCTGAATTAGGAATTATCGAACTTTCATTATCTGATTTAGCTTATAAAGATGAGGATGATTGGACAAATTACCCGAAAGGAATGATTCACTTTCTAATAGAGCAAGGGCATGTTATTGATCAGGGAATGGATATTCTTTTTTATGGCACAATTCCAAATGGAGCAGGACTTTCGTCATCAGCTTCAATCGAATTACTGACAGGTGTTATTCTAAATGATTTGTTTGATTTAAACGTTACAATGCTAGATTTAGTGATTATTGGGAAGCGCGTTGAAAATGATTTTATTGGCGTAAACTCAGGAATTATGGATCAATTTGCAATTGGTATGGGACAGCTAGATCATGCTATTTTATTAGATACAAATACCTTGGATTATGAAATGGTACCTGCAGAATTTGGAGAGTATGTAATTGCGATCATGAATACCAACAAACGTAGGGAATTAGCTGATTCGAAATACAATGAGCGTCGAGCTGAATGTGAAATGGCCTTGAGCCGTTTACAAACAGTACGATCAATTGAGTCATTGGGTGAATTAACTGAAGAATATTTTGAACAAAATAAAAATGTTATTGTAGATGAACGGTTGATTAGGAGAGCGAAACATGCAGTTACTGAAAACCAGCGGACGATCAAAGCAAAAAAAGCGCTAGTCAACAATGATTTAAGAAAGTTTGGGCAATTATTAAACGCGTCACATGCCTCTTTAAGAGATGATTATGAAGTGACAGGGATTGAACTAGATACATTAGTAGAAGCTGCTCAGAAGCAAACTGGCGTATTAGGTGCAAGAATGACTGGCGCTGGATTTGGTGGATGTGCAATTGCTTTGGTCAAAGAATCCGAATTCAATCGATTTACTAAACGGGTTGGAAAAGCTTATCAAGAAAAAATCGGGTATCCTGCAGATTTTTATATTGCTAACGTTGATGATGGCGCTAGAAAGTTGTAGAATGAACAAGATGAAAACGGTTAGTCATAGAGACTAGTCCAATAAGGAGGTAGGAAACATGTCAATTTTAGTATTAGGTGGAGCAGGTTACATTGGTTCTCATGCAGTGGATCAACTGATTAATAAAGGCTATACAGTAGCCGTTATAGATAATCTTCAAACAGGCCACAAACAGGCGATTCATGACAAGGCAATCTTTTACGAAGGGGATATCAGGGACAAAATGTTTATGCAGGAAGTTTTTACCAAAGAATCAGTTGAAGGTGTGATTCATTTTGCAGCAAGTTCATTGGTGGGGGAATCGGTAGAAAAACCATTGCTATATTTTAATAATAATGTATATGGAACTCAAATCGTACTGGAAGTCATGGAAGAATTTGGTGTAAAAAATATTGTTTTTTCTTCCACAGCAGCCACATATGGAGAACCAAAAGAAATGCCGATCGTAGAAACAATGGCAACTCATCCGGAAAATCCTTATGGGGAAAGTAAATTAATGATGGAAAGAATGATGAAGTGGTGCGATAAAGCTTATGGAATACGCTATGTTGCATTACGCTATTTCAATGTAGCAGGGGCAAAATCAGATGCTTCAATTGGAGAAGATCATGTTCCAGAAACGCATCTGATCCCGATCATTTTGCAAACGGCATTAGGACAAAGAGAGTATCTGGGGATATACGGCGATGATTATGACACACCTGACGGAACGTGCATTCGTGATTATGTATATATAGAAGATTTAATTGCGGCTCATATTGCGGCTTTGGATTATTTACAAAAAGGCAATAAAAGCAATATCTTCAATTTAGGTAGTAATAATGGTTATTCAGTTAAAGAAATGTTGGAGGCCGCGCGCGAAGTGACGGGCAAAGAAATACCTGCTAAAGTATTACCTCGCCGTTCAGGTGATCCAAGTAAATTGGTTGCTTCAAGTGAAAAAGCTAAAATGACTCTAGCTTGGGAGCCCCAAATCACAGATATCAAACAAATTATTAAAACTGCTTGGGACTGGCATATCAGCCATCCAAAAGGGTATGAATAATTCTGTCAAAGCGAAATAGAGTGACGGTATAGTGTCTATAAAGAAGATAAATAAGTTTGTAATAACAAGCGCTATAAACTTATTTTTCTACGAGACAGAATGAGCTCATTTCGCTTTTAAATTTAGGAGGAACTGTTATGTCAATTAGCCAAACGATTACTGATTTTGTGACATTAGCGATTCAAGCTGGTGGGTGGATGGAGTTAGATCGTCTCTATTTACAAAACCGTATTCTTGCAATGATCGGCGAAGAGTCATTCGAATCGTCTTCTCCAAGACCTGTGACCGAAAACTCGTTGGATCTGTTAGATATTTTGGTAGCACAGGCTACAGCCAATGAAGTCATTCAAAAAGATTCGACTGATTTAGAAATTTTTGAAGCACAATTGATGGATTTCTTAACCCCCCCGCCTTCTGTTGTAAATGCTCTATTTGCCCAGCACTATGAAAAAGATCCGGCACAAGCAACAGATTATTTTTATAAGTTAAGTCAAGAAAATGATTATATCAAAACGCGGGCGATTGCGAGAAACATTGTCTTTCCAGCAGAGACTGAATATGGTCAACTAGAAATTACAATCAATTTATCAAAACCAGAAAAAGATCCAAAACAAATTGCCTCAGAGCGCTTAGCAACACACATTGATTATCCAAAATGTCTCTTATGCATGGAAAATGAGGGATATAAAGGTCGATCCAACTATCCAGCAAGAACGAATCATCGAATTATTCGAATGAATTTAGATGGCGAGAGCTGGGGATTTCAATATTCACCGTATGCTTATTATAATGAGCACTCGATTATTTTGTCGGAAGAACATCGACCGATGATTATTTCAAAAGAAACGTTTCAGCGGTTGATTCGAATCACAGAAGTGCTACCGCATTATTTCGTTGGTTCCAACGCCGACTTACCAATCGTAGGTGGTTCGATTTTAACGCATGATCATTACCAGGCAGGTAAACACGTTTTTCCAATGGAAAAAGCTGAAATCGAACACTATTTTGAATTGAAGGATTTTCCTTTGTTGAATGCAGGAATCGTTAAATGGCCGATGTCAGTGATTCGACTGCAAAGCCCTAACTCAGAGGATTTAGTTGCAGCGGCAACCTTGATATTAGAAAAATGGCGCAAGTATTCCGATGAAACTGTATCGATCCGAGCTTTTTCAGCTGACGGGACTTCTCATCATACGATTACACCAATTGCTCGCCGCAAAGATCAACTATTTGAGTTGGATTTAGTTTTACGTGATAATAATATCTCCACTGAACATCCAGATGGTATTTTCCATCCTCATAAAGATGTTCAACATATCAAAAAGGAAAATATTGGTTTGATTGAAGTAATGGGATTAGCGGTATTGCCTCCGCGCTTAAATGAAGAATTAAAAGAGGTAGAAAATTATGTGTTAGCGAAAGAAAATCAACTAGCAGAGCACCATAAAAAATGGGCAGATCAGATGAAAAATACTTATTCATTTACTAAAAAAAATGTGACAGACATTATTCAAAAAGAAGTCGGACAAATCTTTACCCGTGTTTTAGCAGATGCCGGTGTTTATAAACGAACTACAAAAGGTCAAATAGCCTTTAAACGATTTATTGAAAGTTTGAATGAAGGCAGGTGAAAAGATGGCAACAATTAAAGATATTGCAGAACTAGCGGATGTTTCGCCAGCTACAGTTTCTAGAGTTTTAAACTATGATCCAGATCTTTCAGTAGGCATTGAAACGAAACAAAAAATTTTTAAAGCCGCAGAAGAATTGAATTATACAAAGCATAAAAAAAATATAAAAAGTGCTAAAGCCAAAATCTTATTCGTCCAATGGTATGATGAAGCTGAGGAATTAGAGGATATTTATTACCTTTCTATTCGCTTGGGGATCGAGAAAAAAGCGGAAGAATTGGGGCTTGAACTAATCAAGCGTTCTTTAGAAGAGGTAGAACAAGCAGGCGCAGACGGAATCCTTGCTTTAGGTAAGTTTACAAAAGAGCAAGCTGACTTTTTATTCGAACTAAATCCCAACCTTTTATTTGTTGATTTTGATGCATTGGCTCTTGGTTATAATTCTCTAGTGATTGATTTTCATCAAAGTATGTCGTCAGTTTTTGAGTATCTTACTCAACATGGTCATCAGAAAATTGGGATGATTGCTGGGGAAGAATATACGACTGGAAGCCAAGAGCCACTTGAGGATAGGCGATTGACTATTTTTAGAGAAATGCTGACCCAAAAGAAAATAGTAAATGATAATTATATCCTAAAAGCACCATTTACAGTTATTGGTGGCTATGAAGTGATGAAGCAATTTTTACTAGAATATCCAACGGATTTCCCAAGCGCTTTTTTTGCTTCCAGCGATGCTTTGGCGATAGGCGCTTTAAAGGCAATTCATGAAGCAGGACTTAAGGTACCAGAAGATATTTCGGTGATCGGGTTCAATGATATCAGTGTGGCAAAATATGTTAGTCCGCCATTGACAACAATCAAAATTCATACAGAGTGGATGGGAGAATTAGCTGTTGAAACGCTTCTTTCGATTATTCATGGGCGAGCGCCAGTGGCAAGAAAAGTAACAATTGCGACAGAATTGATAGAAAGAGCATCTACGAGATAAGACTCGTAGATGCTCTGTTGATTTATTTATAAGCAATCACAAACAAATTAACATCATCATTGATACAACTTTGTAGAGTGATTCGTTCACCGCCGCCAGTTCCTACAACAAGGTCCCAGTAGTTCGTTCCTGTACCAACTTCAGCGCCGTAATCGTCCAGTTGAAGTAACGTTCTTACCGTATACGTTGTAGGTGTTCCATTTGCATCAGTGACTACGATTTGACTGCCAGTGTTTAAAGAGAAGACGGTTGAAAAGACACCAGGATTATGACCGATGAAGTGAGTATTTTGACCATCGTCACCTGATTGGACGGCTGCACCTCCCCAAGTTGAAGCAAGACCACCAGGATTTGAATCAATGATGCTTTGTCCACTACCTTGTCCACCGTTTTGATAAGGAATTGTTTGACCATTGAGTGTGAGTGTCGTTGCACCATAGGTTGGTTCAATAACAGCTGTGGTTGTGGTTTCAGGAGTTGGCTCTGCTTGAATAGGTTCTGGATTGACACTTCCTTGTTCAGCTTGTGGAACATTAGCTACAGGCTCGTTTTTAGGAATGATATGGAATATACGATCGGCCACTCCTGTATTTCCACTAGCATCTGTTGCGGAGAAGTGAACTGTTTGAGTTCCAAGAACAGAGGTATCCAGATTTTCTTCAGTTGTTATTTTTGCTGTAAGGTCACCATCTTTATTATCGACAGCAGTAACTTCATCATAGACATTGACTTGAGCATTTTGTTCAATGGTTTCCTCTGGTGCAATGATAGTAGGCGCAGTAGTATCTTTTGTATTGTTTACGGAAACAATTTTTTCTTTTTTCTTTGAAACATTTGCCAATTTACTTAATTGTGCGCTTGTGGGCACATTTTTTATCAAGGTCATTTTTTCTTTTTTAGGTTCCGTATTCGAAGGATTAGCTCTGCTTAAGCTATCGGTGAAAATAGAGCCACCAATAAATAAAGCAACACCTAAAATACTGATGACACTAAGGATGATCGTTTGTTTGATTGTGTTTTTTTTCATGTAGAATCCCTCCAAAAATGTGGTGAGATTTTCCATTTATCGATAAATTTTAAATCCGCGTTTTTTATACTTTTATAATAAGACCACGTTCTAAATAAACCAATTGAGTTGCGCTTTAGATTAATTCAAAAAAGGACTGGAAGATGCTATAATGACTGTTATATAGGGATTTCTTCAAAAAAATCTTAACCAAGGGAAAATTTTGAAGAATGCAGTTAAAAAGGGGAAAAGAGGAGAACAAAATGGAAAGATTGTTAGCACCATCTATGCATCGAAGAGTGTTGTTGTTGAACTTATTAAATGGATCAAATAGCTGGATTACTTCTGATTATTTAGCTGAGAGTATTGAGTGTTCCAAAAAAACGATTATGCTGGATTGTCAGTACATAGAAGATCGCTGGTCAGATTATTTGACGATAGAGACATCCAGAAAGCATGGGATTCGATTGATTACTTCACCCCATCGATCGATTCACGAAATTTATATAGAAATCATTCAAGAATCAAATGCCTTTTCTTTATTAGAATCTGTTTTTTTTGAACCAAGACAGGCGGCTGCATATTGGGAGAAGAAATTATTTTTAAGTAATTCCAGTCTCTATCGATTATCAAATGTAATTAGTTCGGCTTTAAAAGATCGGAATATTCAAATGAGTCGCTCACCGTATTATGTTCATGGAAAAGATGAACGACAAATTCGTTACTTTTTTACCTGCTACTTTATTGAGGTTTATGGTATTCGTGAGTGGCCTTTTCATTTAGATAGAGAAAAAATCTTTAAATTATCAAGTAAGATCAATAAAAAATTCGATTTAGAGTTGAATGATAGTCAAATCGTTCATTTAGCCTATTCGATCGCTGTAACCATTATTCGAGAACGTCAGGGATTTTTGATCCAGAATAGAAAGGATCCAATTAATAGTTTTGTTCAAACAACAATCGATGTTAGAAAATATCAGAAAGATGTAGAAGAAATTGCTGAGCCGCTCCACGTCGTTTTACCTGATAATTGGTACGAAGATTTTTGTTATTCTATTTTTTGGTGGGATTTCGGTTGGGATAATGAACAAGAGAAAGTCAATGTTATTTATCAGGCTGAAAATTTAGTGACAACGATCCAAGAAGCACTGTCTATTTCTATTTCAGAACCAAGCAAGGTCAGTATTATTCGTTTGATTGAATATATTTATGCCAAACATAAGCTTTTTCCATATAAAAAATTTATGGTTTATGACCGCTATTTATATTCAAGTAAAGCCATCAAACAGAATTTTATTGTTTTTACAGCAGTAGTGTCCAAAGCGTTAGGTGTGTTGGAAAAGAAAATGAAGTTTCCGTGGAAAACGATGTATTTGGATGGTATCTTGCATGAAATGGCGATTCGCTGGCAAGATTTGAGTAGACTGACCGATGAAATGAGACATCAACTATCTGTTTTAGTTTTAAGTGATCTAGGTAAGGAACATGCGCAATTACTCAGTTCGGTCCTAAAAGAAAACTTTCGGAATAAGGTGAGTTTGTCTGTTCAAGAAACGCATTTTTATGAACAATCGGTTAATTGTGCGGAGCAGTCATATGATCTGTATGTATCCAATTACGCAATTGAAACCGTAGATGAAAAAATCAATATGATCGTCGAAGATATTCCTTCTTTCAAGAACTTGACAGACCTAAGGAAATACATTGATAAAAGACGTTTGGTTTTAACTAAAGATATTGCTTATTTAAATACTTGATTGTTATTTAAATGAATTTATAAAACTGATTTTTCTTTTGAAATTAAAATAATTATTGTCATTTAATAAATACTAATGCTATACTGAAAGAGTATTATTAATTTTAAAGGAGAGAATTATGAAAAAGAAAGCGTACAGAAACACACCTGCATTTGTCTTTCTAAGTTGGGGATCATTTGCCTTTTTTGTGGCATTGATGTTGATTGGCTTATACACACTAAAAGAACCATTGATGGTTAAAGGATACTATTTGATGGGGTCGGTGGGATTGATTTCTTCATCATTTACACTTTCAAAAGTAATTAGAGACAATCAAGAAGATGAAGAACGTTACAATCAAATGTTTCGAGCAAATGATGGATTAGTAAAAAAAGAAGACACCGATACGCATATTTAATCCATGTAAAAGAAGACAGGAACAAGGGCTTGCTTTTGTTTTCACCGTTTATTCAGTTTCCAAGTGGTTAGAGTGTAACTCGTAGAGTTATAGCCTAACCACTTTTTTTGAAGATTTTTTTAATCCGTTTGCTTTTTTTAATGCCTTATCCATAAAAATCACGTATAATAGAAGATAGTGAAATTTCGAGGGAGGGGTAAATTATGGCGTATCAAGCTTTGTATCGTGTCTGGCGCTCACAGCGTTTCGATGATGTTGTTGGACAAAAAGCAATCACCCAGACATTAAAAAATGCGATCATCCAAAAGAAAACCTCGCATGCCTATTTGTTTACCGGCCCAAGAGGAACAGGAAAGACCAGCGCAGCAAAAATTTTTGCTAAAGCAATCAACTGTAAACATAGTGTAGATGGGGAACCCTGCAATGAATGCGAAACCTGTGTTGCGATTACAGAAGGACGGTTGAACGATGTAATTGAGATCGATGCGGCAAGTAATAATGGTGTTGAAGAGATTCGTGATATTCGTGATAAAGCAAAATATGCACCAACACAAGCGGAGTATAAAGTCTATATCATCGATGAAGTCCATATGTTATCTACAGGAGCCTTTAATGCATTACTAAAAACCTTGGAAGAGCCTCCGCAAAATGTCATTTTTATTTTAGCGACGACAGAACCGCATAAGATTCCACTGACAATCATTTCACGGACACAACGTTTTGACTTTAAACGAATCAGTACTCAAGATATCGTTGATCATTTGGGTTATATTTTAAATCAGATTACTATCGAGTATGAAGAGCAGGCGTTATATGTAATCGGACGAGCAGCAGAAGGTGGAATGCGGGATGCATTAAGCATTCTCGATCAGACGATTTCATTCAGCGATGAAAAAGTCACACTGATAGATGCGATGCAAGTCACTGGCAGCTTGACCTATGAAATGATGGATCAATATATCTCCAGCTGTGTTACGGGTGATGTCGAGCAAGCACTCGAAATATTAGAGAATATTCTTAGCTCTGGTAAAGAAGCAAGACGATTTTTAGAAGATTTATTATTGTATTGTCGTGATTTACTTATGTTTCAGCAAGCACCTAATTTGTTAACCGAAAAAGTTGGAAA
The DNA here is from genome assembly GCF_050499005.1 of Enterococcus sp. AZ101. Classification (NCBI taxonomy): domain Bacteria; kingdom Bacillati; phylum Bacillota; class Bacilli; order Lactobacillales; family Enterococcaceae; genus Enterococcus; species Enterococcus sp. AZ101. The sequence continues at coordinate 820,271 of NZ_JBMHEZ010000001.1, forward strand.
TCTAACAGAAAATTTCAAAAGCTTAGCTGAACAAACAGAGGCAGAAAAAATCTATCAAATGATTCAAATTTTAAGCGAGACTCAAAATGATATCCGTTTTACGAACAACGCCAATATTTATCTTGAGGTAGCGACTGTCAAGCTAGCCAAATCTGTTAAAAAACTGACCGCTATTGCTCCAGATACACACCCGACAGGTGGCATAGAGCTGACTGCCTTGCAGCAAAAAGTCGAACAGTTACAAAAAGAATTAGCAGAGCTAAAGAAAAATGGTGTTACAGCTAAAGAGACTGAACCTGTTAAAACAACACGAGTAACCAGTAGTAAGAATGCACTTCGGATCCCAACAGAATTGGTGTATAAAGTCTTGAATGAAGCAACCAAGGATCATTTAATGAATGTTAAAAATGTTTGGGATGACTTATTGCAAATGATGTCGGTGACGCAAAGAGCGATGCTCAAAGCCAGTGAACCAGTAGCTGCTGGTCCGAATGGCTTAGTGATCGCTTTCGATTATGAAATTGTTTGCGGTCGCGCAATGGATGACGAAGAATTACAATTAGCGATTCATAATAATTTAAGCCGTTTAGTAAATAACTATGCGCCTGACATGGTTTGTATCACAAAAGAAAGCTGGCCAAAATTGCGTCAGTCCTTTATCAGTCAAAATAAAGAAAATTCAGGAGAACAATCAAGTAATGAACAATCTGCGACTCATGAGGATCATCTAATGACTGCAGAAGAACCAGCTAAAGAAGTTAATAATCAAGTAGTAGACGAGGCAATCGCGATGTTTGGCGAAGCGCTTGTTGAAGTAATAAATGATTAAGAGGAGACGATAGTTATGATGCGTGGTATGGGAAATATGCAAGGAATGATGAAACAAGTTCAGAAGATGCAAAAAGATATGGAAAAAGCACAAGCTGAACTAAACGTGCGAGAATTTGTGGGAGCTGCAACGAACGAACTTGTTACAGCAACTTTTACTGGGGATCGTAAAATGAAAGATATCTCTATTAAAGAAGAAGTTATTGATCCAGAAGATGCAGAAATGCTGCAAGATCTTGTAATCATGGCAGTCAATGACGCATTGACTAAAGTAGAAAAAGAAACAGAAGCGACCATGGGCAAGTATGCTAAAGGAATGCCTGGTTTCTAATCAAAGCTAGTAGTGGTCCAAAAAATAAAAGAGCCAAAGGATAAATGCCTAAACATTTATCCTTTGGCTCTTTGTTTTGCTCTATTTCCAGCAGACAAAATGATCTGTATGATTAGTGACAATTGTGCGATAGGGCAAGAATCAATGGAACATCAACACAATTATTACATAATCAAATCAAAAAGTAGCTGATCATTTAGCTAATTGTTTTTTTCTGAAGATATAAGCTCCTGCAATCAGCATTACGCCAGCTGAAGCAACCATCATACCATTATTTGTTTCACCTGTTGAAGGTAATTGTTTTGCTTTTGTTTGAGCTGAAGCAATTGGTTTTTGATTTTTATTAGAAACAGGATTTGCGACTGGTGTAAGAAGATCGTTACCAGGTGCTTTAGTTTCATTATTTTCTTCAATTGGCGCAACCGGTTTTAATGGGTTAGCATTTTCTGGAAGAATCGTTAAGGTAATGATTTTTTCAGCGATAACATTTGCTGTACTACGTGTTAGTTCACTGATGTAGTATCTGATTGAGTATGTTCCAGGATCAACTAAGGTATTACCGATTTGTGTAACTTGGATAGGCGCTCCAATTATTTCAAATCCTACCATGTATCCATCCGCATTTTCAAAAGTCGCCCAACTTAAAATCATTTCTTCGGTTAATGATTGACCAACATACATTGTTTGGTCAGCAATTTTAATCGTTGGTTTTAACTCATCTGATGAGCTAGAGTCAGTTGAACTAGAGTCCGTCGAGCTAGGTGTAGTTGTACTAGAATCAGTTGAGCTAGAGTCAGTCGAACTAGGTGTAGTCGTGCTAGAACCAGTCGAACTAGGCGTAGTTGAACTAGAATCAGTCGAGCTAGAGTCAGTTGAACTAGGTGTAGTTGAAGAATCAGTCGACTCAGGTGTAGTCGAGCTAGAATCAGTCGATTCAGGTACAGTTGAACTAGGTTCAGTCGTACTAGGTACAGTTGGAGCTGCAACTAAAGCCTCTAATTTAAATGTCAATGCTTGGATAGAACCAGCATAGCCAGCTTCTGTATTGTGAGTTAAAACATCTCGCGCAATTGATAATGTAAGTTTTAAACTTTCAATAGATTCTGCAGTGTATTCAGCTTCAGATGATGCAATAAGAGAATCTGCTTGGGCTACTAAAGTCTCCAAGCGTCCCCTAAGTTCACTAGTATCTTCACTTGAAGAAACACTTGTTTCCTCAGCGTGAACAATCGTGTTTAACGTTGGTGTTGTAAAAAGGACTGAACTGAATAATAATGATGCTGCTAAAAATTTTAAACTCTTTTTCATAAAAACTCCCCTTTAGTATTTCTAATTTTTTATTTTCTCACCCATAATTAATATATAACACCTGTAATAAATGTCAATATTTATTTAGTAAAAAGAATATAATTTTATAGATAACTTTAATTTTTTTTAACATTTATGTATTAAAAAGAATGTAACACCGGATTTATGAGTGAAAGTAGTCATATATATTAATGGAACAAAATGTTAAAGTAAACGTATGAAATTGTTGAATGTACTTTAGACCAACGACATTTGATAAAATAGATTGTTCAAGATTAGTCCTTTTTTTGATTCCATTTAATTTAAATGCATCAGCACTTATGAAAAAATAGTGAGAATTTTTTATTATTGGTTGAACTAAGAGAGAGCATTTATAAGCAGAGAAAAGTTATTATTCTGTAAAAAGACTTATAAAAAATGGTATAATATATGTTAGTTCTACAATGAATATATAATTTACAACCAATCGTCCATCGTTTGTGTTTGAAAGGATTTGTTGAAATGCATTACCCAGAACCTATCGCTAAATTAGTTGAAAGTTATATGAAATTACCTGGTATCGGTCAAAAAACAGCTGTTCGATTGGCTTTTTATACACTTGATATGAAAGAAGAAGATGTCAATGCTTTTGCCAAAGCTTTGATCAGTGTGAAACGTGATCTGCATTTTTGTAGTATTTGCGGCAATATTACAGAAGAAGATCCTTGTGAAATTTGTCAGGATACCACAAGAGACCGCAGTATCATTTTAGTCGTAGAAGAACCAAAAGATGTGATGGCAATGGAGAAGATGCGTGAATATCATGGGATGTATCATGTGTTGCATGGGGTTTTATCTCCAATGGAAGGCACAGGTCCAGAAGATATTAATATTGCATCGTTGATTCAACGTCTTCACGATGATGAAGTCAAAGAAGTCATTATTGCAACAAATGCTACGACAGAAGGGGAAGCAACAGCGATGTATCTTTCTCGTTTGATCAAGCCCGCTGGAATCATCGTGACAAGATTAGCTCATGGCTTGTCAGTAGGCAGTGATATTGAATATGCGGATGAAGTAACCTTGTTAAAAGCTGTAGAAGGACGACGGGAACTTTAGATTAGCATAAAAAATAAAATAGAGGGTAGATTCATCCATGGATGAGTCTTACCCTCTATTTAGTCTATTTTTCGCCATTACTCTTCAACAATACTGATTGTAAATCCATCATATCCTTTTACTCCAACAGTTTCAATAGCCGTCGAAGTTAAGTGTTTAGAAGTAGACAGATCTTCTATAAAGGATCTTACTCCTATCACTCGTCCATCAGAACTTTGCGAATCAATAACAGCACCATCACGAACAACATTATCACCAATAATAATCGTTCCTGGCTGTGCTAATTGTATTGCGTACTTTAGGTAAAGGGAGTTATTTTCTTTATCTGCATCAATAAAAATCAAATCAAAAGGTGAAGTTTGTGTTTGGACCATAGTTGCTAAGGTCTCAGCAGCAGCTCCCACTAAAATAGTTGTTTTCTCAGAAAAACCAGCAAGGGCTAAATTTTCTTGAGCAATTTTGGCATGTTTTTGGTCGTATTCAAGAGAAATCACCTGTCCATTTTCAGCTACCGCTTTAGCAAACCAAAGAGTACTATAACCGCCAAGCGTACCAATCTCTAAAATTCGTTTCGCACCTTTGATTTTTGCTAGAAGATAAAGAAATTTTCCTTGAGAAGGAGAAACGTCATGAGGAGGTAATTGATATTTCTCATTATTCGTTAGGATTTGCTCAAAGATGGGATCGTTTTCTACTAATTTTTCAATAAAATAATCGTCAACGGCTGCAAATAGTTTTTTCAAAGAACTCACTCCCAGTTTTTAATGGTGACTCTAAAATAATTATAGCATGTTTGAAATGGAACCATTATATTCTTGTCTGATCAATGAGAAATGTTGGTTTTATTGTAAATGTTTTTATCATTTTTTTACTAAAATAAATATATTGAGTCGTTTATTTTTACTAAGAAGCCTTTGCACGGGTGTTGCCACACTTATTTTATATAACAGAATTAAAAAAGTGGAAATGATTTAACACCATATAACTGGGAGAAGTCCGTCAGGATATTCTTTCCAGTTTTTTTGCTATAAAATCACTACTTTTTCATTGATTCGTCAGGAAAATTTTAATAATAAGGAATTCAATTAGACTGATAGTGATAGATAAAGTATAATAGATGAAAGGAATCAAAGTAAGTAAGGGGATTAGTAAAGTGCAAGGTATTTTTATAACAATCGAAGGGCCAGACGGCGCAGGTAAAACGAGTGTATTGAACGAGTTATACCCAAGGCTGGATTTGGCAGCAGAACGAAGCATCATCAAAACAAGAGAACCTGGCGGCATTCCCATTGCTGAGAAGATTCGTCAAATTATTTTAGATCCAAGAAATCAAGAGATGGATGAGCGGACAGAAGCGTTGCTTTATGCAGCTGCTCGCCGTCAGCATCTGATGGAAAAAGTTTTGCCAGCATTAGAAGAAGGCAAAATCGTTTTGTGTGATCGTTTTGTGGATAGCTCTTTAGCGTATCAAGGAGCTGGTCGACGGATCGGTGTTGAAGCAATCGCTGCAATCAATGAATTTGCAATCGAAGGCACCATACCTGATTTTACAATCTATTTAGATGTAGATTCAGATACAGGTTTGAACCGTATCAAAAATCATCGTACACAACAGATCGATCGACTGGATTCAGAAGGTCTTGAATTTCATCAGCGAGTACGCCACGAATATTTAAAACTAGTGGAAGAAAACCCAGAAAGAATTACGAAAATCGATGCCAGAATGGGCTTGGTCGATGTTGTAGAAGCAACTTTTCAAGCAATCGTAAATCGTTATCCAGAATACTTTAGAAACTAGGAAGGTGACCGAATATGAAAATTATTTTAGCAATTGTCCAAGATAAAGATAGCAACCGTTTAGCCAATGAGTTCATTGACGCCAATATCCGCGCAACAAAACTTTCATCAACTGGTGGTTTTTTAAAAGCTGGAAACAGTACATTTATCGTTGGGATCGATGATGACCGTGTTGACGAAGCATTGGAATTGATCAAACAAACCTGTCAATCTCGTAAACAATATGTGTCAACTCCTGTAACACTAGATATTACGATGGATGGACAAGTGCCTTATCCTGTAGAGGTTGAAGTAGGCGGTGCAACTGTCTTTGTTCTTCCAGTAGAAGGATTCCATCAATATTAAGATGAATGAAGCTCACGTTTTAAATGAGCAGCAACCACTACTATACCAGCAACTTCAAAAAAGCTTCGAGCATGGTCGTCTTGCCCATGCTTATCTTTTTGAAGGCGATACAGGAACTGGTAAAAAAGAATTTGGCTTATGGATGGCAAAACATGTTTTTTGTACTAATTTGACAGAGAATAATCCTTGTAACCACTGCAATAACTGCTTACGAATCAACGAGAACGAGCATCCAGATGTTTTAAGAGTTACGCCTGACGGCCAAACGATCAAAGTGGACCAAATCAGAGCTTTAAAAGCCGAATTTAGTAAAAGTGGCGTTGAATCTGCCCAAAAGGTTTTTTTGATTGAGCAATCTGACAAGATGAGCGTTGGCGCAGCGAATAGTCTATTAAAGTTTTTAGAAGAGCCAGAAGGAAAAGTCTTAGCCATTTTAGAGACGACCTCTTTAGCGAAAATTCTCCCAACGATTCAATCTCGCTGTCAGGTGCTTCATTTTCAACCGCTGGTTAAGGATAAATTAGTCAATGCACTAGTTGAATCAGGGGTCAATAAAAATACAGCGAATCTTTTGGCTGAACTGACAAATAGTTTCGACAAAGCAGTTGAAATCTCTCAAGATGAATGGTTTAATGAAGCTAGGGAAATTACTCAACAATGGTTTGATTACTTGATAAAAGATGATTTACAAGCGTTTGTCTATGTTCAAAAAAAGATGATCAAAGTCTTTAAAGAAAAAGACCAACAAGCGTTGAGTTTTGATTTATTACTTGCTTATTATCGCAAACAGCTCACTGACAGTGTGGCCAAAGAACAGCTTAAACGTGTGATCGAACAACAGGCACAACGAGTTGAACTGATTTTGAAGGCTCGCCAAAAGTGGGAAGCCAATGTTAGTTTCCAAAGTGTTTGTGAACAATTAGTGGTACGAATGATCCACCCTAAAACATAAATAGGAGGATGAAAATGGTAGAAGTAGTAGGAGTTCGCTTCCGCGAAGCAGGTCATATCTATTATTTTGCTCCTGGAAAATCAGAGTATTTTTACAATGATAAAGTGCTTGTGGAGTCACAGCAATCTAAACAGCTGGCCACAGTTGCCATACCGAAAAAAACGATCGATCCAGAAGATTTACCTGAGGATCTAAAACCCATTTTAAATAAAGCATCAGAAACTGATTTAGAAAAGGAACAAAAAAACGTAGACGATGCCAAAGCGGCATTAAGTGTGGCCAAAGAGAAAATTCGTGCGCACGAGTTAGAGATGAAATTGATTCGTGTTGAATATACATTTGATCGCAGCAAAATGGTTTTTTATTTCACCGCAGACGGACGAATCGATTTTCGAGAACTCGTCAAAGATTTAGCAGCAATTTTCCGTACGAGAATCGAATTACGTCAAATCGGTGTCAGAGATGAAGCGAAGATTTTAGGGGGTATTGGTCCTTGCGGCAGACAATTATGCTGCTCAACCTTCTTAGGTGATTTTATGCCAGTGTCGATCAAAATGGCAAAAGATCAAGGATTATCGTTAAATCCGGTGAAAATTTCTGGCTTATGCGGGCGTTTGATGTGTTGTTTAAAATATGAAAATGATGAATACGAAGCAGCGAAAAAGGAATTACCAGATTATGGTAAAGATGTGATCACACCAGATGGAAAAGGTCGCGTAGTCGGCTTAAACTTATTGAGTCGAATCATCAAGGTTCGTTTAGTAGGTCGTGAAATCGCTGTAGAATATGAATATGACGAAATTAAAGAAGCAACGCAAAAAGCTCAAGCCGAAAAAGGTGATCATAATGGATAAACGTTCTTTATACGACGGTCTGAGTTCTTTAGAGACAGATTTACAAGGAACTTTAGGACAATTATCAGAGATTAAAGAAGCACTTCATGAGTTAGTAGAGAAGAATACAACGCTTGAAATTGAAAACCAACGCTTACGAGAACATTTGCAGGAGCTGACAAAACTAGCCAGTGATCCGAATGATCCAGCAAAACAAGAGCTATCTAAATCTCGTATGAATTTGGAAAAGCTTTATGAAGAAGGCTTTCATGTTTGTAATATTTTATATGGCTCACGTCGTGAAAATGATGAAGAATGTGCGTTTTGTTTGGATGTCATTTATGGTGAAAGATACAAATAAATAGTAATCAATTCAAATTTAGAGGCTGTGACAATATTTGTCTCAGCCCTTTTACATTTAGATGTTGAAAAGGAGCAGTTATGCAAAAACAAAAAAGTTTCGATTCATCCAGCATTGGACAACTATATTTGGTGCCGACACCAATCGGAAACTTGGAAGATATGAGCTTTCGCTGTGTTAATAGTTTAAAGGAAGCAACGATTATTGCGAGTGAGGATACTCGAAATACTCAAAAATTACTCAATCATTTTGAAATAGCAACGCCTCAAATTAGTTTTCATGAGCATAATTACAAAGAACGAATTCCACAATTTATAGCTCGTTTAGAGGCAGGCGAAACGATTGCACAAGTAAGTGATGCAGGGATGCCGTCAATTAGTGATCCAGGTCATGAATTGGTAGAAGCGTGTATTGAATCAGGCATCAAAGTAATTGCCTTGCCTGGACCGACTGCTGGAATCACAGCCTTGATTGCTTCTGGTTTGTCGCCTCAACCCTTTACATTTTATGGTTTTTTGCCGCGCAAGAAAAAAGAACAAGTTGAGATTTTGGAACAGTTGAAAACGGCTATTCCAACACAAATTTTTTATGAGTCTCCCCATCGAATCGGGACAACGATAAAGCATTTCTCTGATGTTTTTGGTGAAGAACGCAAAGCCGTGATTTGTCGTGAGTTGACGAAGATCCATGAAGAATATCTTCGCGGAACATTGGCTGAATTGAGGGATTATTTGGCTGAACATACGTTAAAAGGGGAATGCTGTCTTTTAGTTGAAGGAGCTAGTGAACTAGAACCAATCGAAAATGAGGATCTGGAACTCTCTATCAAGGAGCATATTGACGTTTTGATGAATACAGGTAGTACGTCTAAAGAAGCAATTAAAGAAGTAGCGAAGTTGCGGGGCTTGAAAAAGCAAGAGGTGTATAAAGAATTTCATGTCGAATGAATTGAATAGTGAAAAAGGATGAGAGAAAAGCGTTTAGCTCAGAGAAATAAAAAGGAGTTGCTTTTGCCTTGCCATTTTCGGAGATTTAGAGCGCGAAACAAAACTGACCTTTAGTTTTTGTTTCGCGTTTTTTATTGGTTCACTAAAGTATTCCTTATTTTTAATTGGAAACGCTATATTGGTATAGATGTTATTTTTTATAACGTAAATTGTCAGAAAAATGAAATTATTTTAGTTGATTAAGTGATTTTTGCTAGGATAAATTAATAAACGATGCTAAAATAACCGACAAAGCTAAAATGAAGGTTGGCTTAATTTGGAAATTGGAGGGGTTTTATGGAAACAGGAAATAGTGCATTTATTTTGATTTGTTCTGCAATGGTTTTATTGATGACACCAGCTTTAGCCTTTTTTTACGGTGGGTTAGAACGAAGGAAAAATATTCTCAATACAATGATGATGGTGATCTGTGTAATGGGATTGGCTTCTGTTCTTTGGATTATATTAGGCTATTCGATGTCTTTTAGTGGAGATAATCTATTTGTCGGTAACCTAGATAAATTATTTTTTGAGCATGTATCAATGACCAAAGGAGATACGATACCTGAAGGCTTGTTTGCAGGGTTTCAAATGATGTTTGCCTTAATTACCACTGCTATCATCACAGGTGCTGTAGTTGGTCGTATGCGGTTTTCCGCCATCTTTTTGTTTATCGCTACTTGGTCGATCGTGGTTTATTATCCGATGGCTCACATGGTTTGGGGCAGTGGATTTTTAGATAAAATAGGATCGATCGATTTTGCTGGTGGCAATGTCGTCCATATTAGTTCAGGAATTTCAGGTCTTGTATTGGCGATTGTTTTAGGACAGCGTCGTGAATATCGACAAACAGAATACCGTCCCCACAACATTCCATTTGTAGTGTTAGGTGCTGGCTTACTTTGGTTTGGCTGGTTTGGTTTTAACTCAGGCTCCGCACTAGCGGCAGATGGTCTAGCAATTCATGCTATGTTGACAACCAATACAGCAGCGGCTAGTGGCATGCTTTCATGGATGTTGATCGAAAAGTTAGCGCTTGGTAAACCAACTGTTGTGGGTGCTTGTACTGGTGCTGTTGTAGGTTTAGTAGCGATTACGCCAGGTGCAGGATTTGTTTCTCTTTGGAGTTCTTTTGTACTAGGTGCTTTAGTAAGTCCGTTTTGTTACTATTTTATTTCATTTGTTAAACATAAAATTGGTTATGATGATGCATTAGATGCTTTTGGTTGTCATGGTGTAGGCGGAATTTTTGGCGGAATCATGACAGGTGTTTTTGCAGATCCAGCTGTAGGTGGAAAAGTTGGGCTATTATATGGTGGAACAGAGCTGTTCATCGCTCAAGTTGCTAGCATCGTGTTTACGATTCTTTTTGCTGGTGTTGCTAGTTTTATAATCATCAAAGGGATTCAATTGTTTATACCGATCAGGGTATCCGCCAAAGAAGAAGCTTTGGGATTAGATAGAATCGAGCATGATGAAACTGCTTATCCAACATTTATGGGACTAGATTCTTAGGAGGAAAATGGATGAAAAAAATAGAAGCAATCATTCAACAAGAAAAATTAGAAGAGCTGAAAACAACAATGACTGACAATTTTGAAACGATTGGACTGACCGTGAGCCAAGTGTTAGGCTTTGGAAATCAAAAGGGGTTAAAGGAATACATACGTGGTCAAGAAATTATCACCACATTACTTCCTAAAGTCAAAATTAGTATGATTGTTTTGGATAACGATGTAGAAGCTGTGATTGTCTTGATTTTAACGATTTGTCAGACTGGAGAAGTAGGGGATGGCAAAATATTTGTGTACAATGTAGAAGAGGCGATTCGTATCAGAACCGGTGAACGGGGATCAGCTGCGATAAGATAGTCTCATAGGCGGAGTAGTACTGAAAAAGTACTGCTTCTTTTATTTTAGCCATAATCAGTTGTAAATGAACAAACGTTCGTATATAATATGTGTAAAAGCGAGTAAACGATTTAGGAGTGAAAGCAATGATTGTTGAAGATCCCTTATATGGTTCGTTTGAAGTAGAAGAGGTTCTAAAAGCCTTACTCTTATCGAAAGAGATGGAACGATTAAAGGATGTTCATATGGCGGGGCCAGCATTTCTGATCAATCCCTTTTGGAATGAAACTAGATATGAACATTCTGTTGGCGTTATGTTGTTGATCAGAAAGCTTGGTGGTTCCTTGGAAGAGCAAGTTGCAGGATTACTGCATGATGTATCACATACAGCATTCTCTCATGTCATTGATTTGGCTTTAGCCAATAAACAAGATGATTATCACGAGCAAATCAAAGAACAAATGATCGAAGAATCTGCGATTCCAGCAATTTTGAAGCAATTTGGTTTTGATTATCAGCAGATTTTATTTAATGATGCCCAATGGCAATTATTGGAACAAGAAGCACCATTATTATGTTGTGACAGGATCGATTATACATTGAGGGAAATTCATCGCTATTTTTCAGTTCCATTACAGGAAATTCAACAATTTCTGACTGCAATCAACATTGTCGATGAAAAAATTGTTTTAGAGTCATCGGAATGGGCTATTTGGTTTATGGATCAATATAAAAAAATAGTGATCGACTTTTTTTATGATCCTCGAAATATATGTAGTTATGAATGGATGGCCAAGGCAATCCAGCTTGGGTTAGAAAGTCAGGATATTACCCCTCAGGATTTATTGTTGACAGATTCAGCATTTTTGATGAGATTACAAGCAAGTAATTCGATTGAAATTCTTCAACTGTTGACTAACATGAGCCAGCCACTAAAATATAGCATTTGTTCAAGTGAAGACAATTATGATATCTGGCAAAAAAAGAAAATAAGATTTGTCGATCCACTTGTTCAAACAATCGATAGAACAGTTCCAGTTTCTACACTTTCCACAATTGCACAAACTAAGATTGAAAACCTGCTCAATGATAGTAAAACAGGAATTTTTCTTAAATTTCATTAAGAGTGAGAGATCATCACATCAAGTTTTGAAGGAGGCTGGCAAAATGATCGGTGAACTGCGTTTTCCGTTGAAAAAGGACATTTCTCGCAAAATTATCCATATCGACATGGATGCCTTTTTTGCTTCTGTGGAAGAACGAGACCATCCTGAACTCGTCGGTCACCCCTTAGTGATTGCAAGGCACCCAAGTGATACAGGTGGAAAGGGTGTGGTAACGACAGCCAATTATGAAGCTCGGAAATTCGGGATTCATTCTGCAATGAGTGCCCAAAAAGCCTATGAATTATGTCCGGAAGCTATCTTTAAACCAGGAAATTACGAGAAATATTCTGAGATTTCTCAGCAAATTAGAGAAATTTTTCGACGCTACACAGATATTATCGAGCCAGTTTCAATCGACGAGGCCTATTTAGATGTAACTGCTAATAAAATCAATAGCAAATCAGCGATTAAAGTTGCTAAATTGATTCAGTATGATATCTGGAATGAGTTGCATTTAACCTGTTCAGCAGGTGTTAGTTATAATAAATTTTTAGCTAAATTAGCTTCTGATTTTCAAAAACCTAAAGGCCTAACGGTTGTGAAGCCAGAAGACGCCGAAACTTTTTTGAAAGCTTTACCGATCGAGGCTTTTCATGGTGTTGGGAAAAAAACGGTTCCTAAAATGCATGATTTAGGTATTTATACTGGTGAGGATTTGTATAAACAAGATGAAATGGAACTAATCCGTCATTTTGGTAAAATGGGGTATTCTCTCTACCGAAAAGTTCGAGGAATTCATGACTCACCTGTAAGTATCACAAGAGATCGTAAATCAGTAGGCAAAGAACATACATATGGAACTCCACTAACTACAGAGGCGCAAGTGACAGCTCAACTAAGACAATTGGCGCAGCGAGTAGAGGAGTCTTTAGAACGAGTCCAAAAACATGGCAAAACGGTTGTTTTAAAAGTGCGCTATGCGGATTATAAAACAGTGACAAAGCGTCGAACCCTACCGGAATATATTTCTAAAAAAGAAGAATTGTACTATCAAGCAAACTTGATCTGGGAAGAAATTCTAGGACTTGAACAAGGAATCCGATTATTAGGAATAACGTTGACAAACCTGGATCCCATGTCGTATGAGAATATGATATTACCTTTATGGGAAAAACAAAAAAATGAGAATGGTGAAGACTAGATTGATTTTGGGTAATATAAGACGCTAACCCTGATTATTCGTTGTCTCGTGAAATCTGTGCTACTATTAAAGGAGATTAATCGTTACGAAAGGAAAAACACAATGAGTAAAACAATTATGTGGTTTCGCAAAGACCTTCGTTTAGATGATAATACAGCTTTTAATAAAATGATTGAACAGAGCAAAAAGACCGAGGAACTTATCTGTATTTTTCAATTAAACCCATTACAATTTTTAGAAAATAGTTACAATCAAGAGGCTTTTTTCTGTAGTTTAAGTAATTTTTATGAACATCTTAAAACACATCATATCACCCTTCATTTTTTATATGGAAATGTAGCAGAATCCTTTTCAGAACTTAAAAAGGCTTATCCCGATTGGCGTACAATTTATTTTAATAAAGATGAACGCGGCTTCGGCAGAGAGCGGGATCAACAGATGCTTGATTCTTTTGAAAGTATGGCTATTCAAGTTAATGCGTATCAAGATAGTCATTTACATGGTGTAGAGGAAATCAAAAAGCCAACAAATGAAAGCTATAAAGTATTTACCCCTTACTATAAAAAATGGATGCAAATGCCTAAACGTCCTTATGAGAAAATGTCTAAGCATTCTCAATCATTTGTAACGCTTACGCATCCTTTATTTCATCGTGGCGAAAAAGAGTTTAGAAAAATTGTTGAAAAAATAGCTTTACCATTCGATTACGAATGCGGAGAGGATGTAGCGGAAAATGTGTTAAAAGAATTTATAAGTAAGCATTTACAGGATTACCAAAAAGCCAGAGATTACCCTGCATTAGATCAGACAAGCAAATTATCAAGATTTTTGAGAACAGGGGAAATCTCGATTCGCAAAATTTGGCATGCTCTGAATGCTGAACCAGAATCAGACGGGCGCCAAACTTTTATTTCTGAGCTTTGCTGGCGTGATTTTTACAATATGATTTATTTTGAGAATCCGATCCAAAAAACGCAGGAAATCAAAGAACAATATCGACAACTAAAATGGCAGGATAATCAAGAGTTGTTTGAACGATGGAAAAACGGTCAGACAGGTTTTCCAATCGTCGATGCAGCAATGAGACAACTAAATCAAACCGGCTGGATGCATAACCGCTTACGAATGATCGTCGCATCTTTTTTGACGAAAGATTTAATGATCGATTGGCGTTGGGGCGAAAAATATTTTCAACAAAAGTTGATTGATTATGATTCAGCAAGTAATATTGGTGGTTGGCAATGGGCCGCTTCAACAGGTACAGATGCAGTGCCTTATTTTCGAATCTTCAATCCTACGAGACAAAGTGAAAAATTTGATCATCATGGGGACTTTATTCGTCAGTTTATCCCTGAGCTAAAACATGTACCTAATGAATATATCCATGAACCAAATAAGATGCCATTAGCTCTTCAAGAAAAAAATGGCCTTTCAATTGGAAAGGATTATCCAGAGCCAATTGTAGAGCACAGCAAAATTCGTTCAGAGGTTCTTGATTTTTTTAAGGCAAGTATTACTTAAAAAGCAAGTGGGGAGACAAAACCGTTTTTAGGTTGAGCTCCCCACTTTTTTTATCGAATTGTATTTTATAGTAAAGATTCTGCGCCATCTACATAAAGCTCTGTGCCAGAAATATTTGCGGATGCGTCAGTTGCTAAAAACAAAACAGATTGAGCAACTTGTTCACTTGTTCCAGTGTCATTTTTTAATGGGCGATCGCCTTCTGGAAACTCTACCTTGATTTCAACTTCTTTTAAGGCATCAGAGTAAGTTGTTTTTTCATTGATCGCAGTGTCGATTGCTCCAGGACAAATTGCATTTACACGAATGTTATAACGGGCCAGCTCTAAAGCTGCCATCTTTGTAAAGGCTACTTGTCCAGCCTTTGATGCACTGTAAGCGGAAGCTCCAAAATTATTAAAAATTCGCGTACCATTGATAGAACTAGTGATAATAATTGAGCCGCCGTTTTTCTTCATGTGTGGAATGGCAAATTTTGTACATAAAAAGGTACTACGTAAATTTGTATTTATTGTTTGGTCCCATTCACTAATACTTAGCGTTTCAATTGGAGCCCACGTTCCATTGATTCCGGCATTACTGAAAAAAATATCGAGTCCACCCAAACTATCGGTCAGCTCATCGATCGCTTTTTTTAAAGAAACTTCATTCGTTACATCAACGCTACGGTAAAAACAGGCATCGGTATCCTGTTTAAATTCTTCCGAAATAGATGCTAGGCGCTTTTTATCAGCATCGATCAAGCCAACGATAAACCCTTTTTCAATGAATAGTTTAGCTGTAGCATACCCAATTCCAGAAGCAGCACCAGTGATGATCGCCTTTTTTGAAGAGTTAGACAGAGTTGATATCATAATAAGTTTATCCTCCTAAATTTTTAATTGATTTTAATCATTAAGTAAGTGTTTATTTTATTGTAATATACATTTAGAAGATGAGCGAATGATTTGATAGGAGGACAAACTAAAGCCAATGGGGCCACAAGAGAAATCTTGTGGCCCCATTGGTTAAGTTATGGACTAAATGATAATAATAGTACCTAAGGATAGTCTTTAAATCAATTTAGCTTTTTCAATTTGTTCATAAGATTGTTCGGCATCATGACATTTTTCCCAGACAACAGCTTGCCCGCAAGCCAAAGATTTTTTTACATCAATGATTCGTTGATTGCTACTACCTCTGAATTGTAGATTCAAGTTTCTTTTTGACAATTCAAAGCGGCCATCAACTAAAATATCAATTTTGTTTAGTAGCTCAAGTTTATCAGCTGATTCTACTAACAGCTCCTCAAAGGTGTAGCCAGACCAAGACCAGATATCCTTCTTATGTCCAAATTCTTGATGAACTCGATCAACTATAGTCAAACAAACTTCTGTATTTAAAAAAGGTTCGCCACCTAGCAAAGTCAACCCTTGCACGTAATCATGTGCTAAGTCTTCGATAATTTTTTCCTCTAGTTTTTTGGTAAATGGTTTGCCATAGCGGAAGTTTTGGACGGCTTGATTAAAACAACCTTCACACGCAAATAAACAGCCGCTGACATATAAGCTATTTCGCACACCTTCACCATCTACAAAATTAAACGCTTTATAATCGGCGATATAATTTTGACTTAGCTCTGTTGCTAACCATTCCTGTGGTTTGGGATTTCTCATTTCTAATCCTTCTTTCAAAGAAAAACGATGCCTGTATAGAGCCACAGGGGGCATCGTTTTTTCTGGATTTCATTAAAGTGATTGGTTTGATCCACTTTTTATTGAATCTAGCTACACAAAGCAACTCTTCGGAAAAAAGATAACAATTGCTAGTGTCAAAAAGCGTCACAATCAATTGATCCTATTTTTCAGTCAGAGTTACCGGTTTGATCCCCTTTTTATTTCATATGTTTTACTCTTGATGAGATTTCTTTATGTCTTCCGTGAACCATAGGGCGTGCTTGCGGGTTGCCTAGGTAGCCGCAGGTACGTTTGACAACATCGCATGATTTGGGATCATGATTGCCGCATTGGGGACATTCAAACCCTCGCTCAGTTGGATGAAAGTCGCCTTCAAAGCCGCATTCATAGCAATGATCGATCGGTGTATTAGTACCCAGATAACCAACGCGGTCATATGCGTAATCCCAAACAGCTTCTAAAGCTTTAGGATTTTGTTGTAAAACTGGGTATTCGCAATAGTGGATGAAACCGCCTGAGCAATATTGTGGATAATCTTTTTCAAAATCTAATTTTTCAAAAGGAGTTGGATTTTTACGAACATCATAATGAAAACTATTCGTGTAATACTCTTTATCTGTAATATTTTCAACAATCCCAAATTTCTCTGAATCTAAACGGCAGAAACGGTCAGTTAAACTTTCACTAGGGGTTGAGTAAACACTAAAATGATAGCCATAATCGTTGCCCCAAGCATCTGCCTGAGCCTTCAAATCTTTTAAGATCGCAATCGTAAAGTCTTTTGCTTCAGGATTTTGTTCCCAATCACCACCATAAAAGGCAGAAGCGACTTCATATAGCCCGATATAGCCTAGTGAAACAGTAGCCCGTTTGTTTTTGAAGAGTTCATTGACAGATTCTTTTTTCGATAATCGTTTTCCAAAAGCACCATACATATACAGAATTGGTGCATTAGCTGGCGTAGCTTCTTTACAGCGTTCAACGCGATAAACTAGAGCATCTTTCATTGTTTCTAAACGTTCTGCCAAAAGGGTCCAGAATTTTGACTTATCACCGTGAGCTTCCATAGCGATTCTAGGTAAATTCAATGTGACGACACCTAAATTCATACGGCCCACGTTGATTTCTTCACCCTGTTCATCTTTCCACCCTTGTAAAAAAGAGCGGCAACCCATTGGAACTTTAAAACTACCAGTAAGCTCAACTAAACGATCGTAATTTAAAACGTCAGGGTACATGCGTTTTGTGGCACATTCTAAGGCAAGTTGTTTTACATCGTAATTTGGATCTGTTTCATTTAGATTGACGCCACGTTTCAAGGTGAAAATCAATTTAGGGAAGATAGCTGTTCGGTGTTCACTACCCAAACCATTGATCCGAATTTGCAAGATGGCACGTTGAATCTCGCGTTCAAACCAATTCAAGCCTAATCCAAATCCTAAAGAAGTAAATGGAGTTTGACCGTTTGAGGTAAATAATGTATTGATTTCATATTCTAAACTTTGCATGGCATCGTAAATATCTTTTTTTGTTTTGCTTTTAGCATAAGCTTCTTGCCGTTCAGAACCTTCGATCCATTCTTTTGCATCAGCTAAATGTTTTTGATAATTTAATTCAGCAAAGGGGGCTAACAATTCATCTACACGGTCTGCTGAACAGCCACCATATTGACTTGAAGCAACATTTGCAATGATTTGAGAAATTTGGGCAGTAGCTGTTTGGATCGATTTTGGCGCTTCAACTTCAGCATTACCGATTTTGAATCCATTATTCAGCATCCCTTTAAAATCAATTAAGCAGCAGTTAGTCATTGGAGTATATGGATGGTAATCCAAGTCATGATAATGAATGTCACCTTTTTGGTGAGCATTTGCAACATGAGCTGGCAACATTTTAAGGCCAATTGATTTACCAACGATTCCGGCAGTCAAATCTCGTTGAGTATTAAAAACATCACTATCTTTGTTTGCATTCTCATTGACGACAGATTGATCTTTATTGATTAATTTACTGATGGTAAAATTGATATCGGTTGCTTTACTCCGCTCAAAATCACGACGAGTTCGGTAATTGATATATTCTTCTGCCAATTCATATTCGTTTCTAGCGAGTAAAATATGTTCGACGATATTTTGGATCTCATAGATTTTCACATCTTCAGTGAAACGGTCAGAAATTTCTTGATCGATTCTTTCGACGATTTCTTGAATACGTTCATGGGCAAGAGGGTCTAAAGAACCACGAATCTTTTGTTCAGCTTTGATCAAAGCGTCATAGATTTTTTGATCATCAAAATCAACTAACCGTCCATCTCTTTTCACTATTTTCATCGTGTGCAAGGTCGAATCAGTAGAACCCTCTTGATTATTTGTGTACTTCATTTCCATCATTACTACCCATCTCCTCATAGATTTATTCCATCCTTATCATAAATCAATTCAATGAATCTTTCAACTATATGTAGTGTGAAATTTAATTTTTATTCCTGTTTTACAACTACATATAGTGTTTATGAGAAATGAAAAAATAATGAAAACAACTACCTAAAAGGTTTGTGGAAATTGTCACAACATTTTGGACTTGAAAAATAAATGATTGATGAATCTTTTTATATTATTACTTAATTGTAAGGGAAAACGATGTTCAGTTACACAAAATATTGGTAGAATAAGGACAATGAAAAAACTGGAGCGAAACGTATGAAAAAAATTTTAGAAGTAAATCATCTAAGTCAAACATATGGTTACCGAAGTAATAAAGTACAAGTATTAAATAATATTTCTTTTTCTGTTGATCAAGGAGAATTTGTCGGCATTATGGGTCCAAGCGGTGCTGGAAAGTCGACGTTACTGAATGCCATCTCAACTATTACTTTACCAACGACTGGAACTGTGAGGATCGATGGACAAGATATATTGAAAATGCGTGGCAATCAAATCAGTGATTTTCGCCGAAAAAAATTAGGCTTTATATTCCAAAACTTCAATTTAATGGAGACCCTAAATGTAAAAGATAATATCTTATTACCCTTGGCAGTAGACCGGATGCCTCTGGCAGAGATGGAAAAACGCTTGATGCACGTTACTAGTATTTTAGGAATCGATCAGTTATTGACAGACTATCCTAATGCCATTTCAGTAGGACAAAAACAACGAGTGGCGGCAGCACGTGCCCTTATCACAAAACCTACAATTATTTTTGCAGATGAACCGACTGGATCGTTGGATTCTAAATCAGCCGCTGAGTTACTACAATATATGACGAATATGAATCTACAAGATGACGCGACGATCATGATGGTTACGCATGATCCGTATACAGCAAGTTATTGCAATCGGATTTTGTTTATCAAAGATGGTGCGATTTTTTCAGAAGTGGTTCGTCAAGGATCTAGGAAAGAATTTTTCAATCGAGTAATCGATATGCAAGCGACGATCGGCGGAGGTGGTCGGGTCAATGATTTTTAATCTGTCTTGGAAAAACTTTAAGGGACAATTTCTTAATTATCTTGTTTATTTTGTCAGCATGACCTTTGCAGTCGTGGTTTATTATTGTTTTAGTGCGATTACGTATAACAGGAATTTAACTAATAGAGTAGAACAAGAGATTCATATTGATGGTGCCATGAATTTAGGCGGTATTTTAGTTGTGATTATGATTTTAGGCTTTATGTTTGCAGCAAATCATTTCTTCTTATTAAAACGAGGGAAAGAAATAGGTTTATATCAGTTGATTGGCATGCGAAAAGAGCAAATTTCCTTTTTATTTTTTATCGAAACGGTGATTTTAGGGGCTCTTTCTTTGATCACTGGGATTATTTTGGGGATTATTTTTTCAAAGCTATTCTCAATGATCTTAGCGAAGGCGATGTTTTTACAAGTGGAAAGTCTGTTTTATATTTCGATCCCTTCGATGATTCAAACAAGTATTGCGTTTGCTTTTATGTTATTAGCAGTATCTTTGCGAAGTAGCTGGTTGATTTATCGTTATCAAGTGTCAGATTTACTTAGCAAAAAAAGGAAAAAGACAGCTGAGATAGATAAAGTGTCAACTCTAAGTATTTGTTTGGGTATTTTGGGCGTAGTATTGATCCTTATAGGCTATATTTTGTCGTATAATGTGATCCCTTTCGCCACATTTTTGATGCGGACAGCTTTTGGTTTTGCTGGTTTTTTGATTGCACCAATAGCAATCATGTTTATCTGCATGTTAGGTACCTATTTATTTTTTAAGTACACAATGTATTTAGTTGTCTATTTATTGGGGAAAAGTAAATCAAATTATTATCGAAACTTAAATATGTTGGCATTGGGCAATACGAAGGTACATATTAAAAGAGTGGGAACGACCTTATCATTTGTGACTATTTTTATTGCGATTGCATTAGGAATGATCGGAGGTGCAGCATCGCTTTATACGATTGGGATGAATTCTGTGAATATTACAGCCCCAACCGATTTTATTGTCGCTGAAATGGATTTCAAAAAAGTGACCCAAGTCATTGAAAAGGAACCGGATACATCAATTAATTCGTCAGTCACATTGAATTATAAGTTGACGGGTAGTCAATTTCATCTTAAAATTGGACAGGAAGTAAACGAAAATAATGTCAGTCCAATAAATATATTGTCACTTTCAAATTATCGTGAATTTCAAAAAATAAATCCTTATTTGAAAACGATTGACTTAGCAAATAAGCAAGATATTGTTATTTTAGACAGTATTCAAAATATATTAGGTGGCTTTATTCAATATGGTTCTGAATTTTTATTACCAGATGGCATAAAGCTTAATGTTTCAGATGTTCGTCCAGATTATTTAGGACAAGAGTTATTAAGGTATAATTTTCCTACAGTCGTTTTATCTGATGAGCAATTTGATGAGATCCATTCAGGCATAAGTTATAAATTAATGGCTTTCAATATTACGGCCAAAGATGAAGAAGCATTGGCAAATAAATTATCAGAAAGTGTAAAACCCAAATGGATATCTCCTATTTTTTATCAATATCAATGGCGTGATAACCAGTTGGAAGGTTACACGTCAAGTACCAGCCAACAGGCTGAGAAAGATCAAGAGTTTTCTGAAGAGAGCGAACAGGAATATTGGCAGTTGAATTATACCAGTCGTTTCTCAGAGCTAAGCTACGAGAGGCGAGAAATGGGATTATTTATTTATGTTGCCATGTTTTTAGGAGTCTTAGCGCTGATCATTACAGGCAGTATCTTGATGCTGCAGCAATTTTCAGAAGCCGAAAGGGAAAAAGAACGCTATGATCTATTAAAAAAAATGGGTGTTCCTAAACAGGAAATCACTAAGTTAGTTTATCAACAAAATAGTATCATCTTTTTTCCACCAATGATTATCGGTGTCTTACATGCTGCCTTTGCGATTTATGTGTTTAGTAAATTTATCACGAGTTCTGGATACTGGCTGGCCTATCTCTCTTGTGGCTTACTGATTTTGATTTATCTGGCGTATTACTTTTTAACATCAGCGATTTATTCCAGTATCATTCAAGGGAAAGACAGATAACAGCTTAAACTTTTCTTAAAAAGAATTAAAGCTTGCAAAGTAAACAAATAGTGAGCTGGATTTTGCGGTCATCAGTGTATGAACTCTTTAAATTTATAGACAGCCATTATTGCGTCTTATTAGGTTGCGGTTTGAAGAGTAAAATCATTTGAGAAAAATCTTTTTTTGTATTTTCTTTTCTTTAAAAGAGGGTGGAACAAAATTTTTTCCTTTTGTTCTAGCCCTCATTTTATGTACAGGTGACAAAACTGTTAGTAGAAAATTAGGGTTTATTTACGAATTTAGTTTCTTTTCGAGCTTGTTTTGATTACAATAGCAGTACAAAAATGATGAATATGTGGAATTTTGGAGGCATTAAATAGAATGAAGAATTTTTTTAAGCAACCTAATGTGCAATACTGGGGGAAGTTCTTTTTAAAGACCGTCTTCTATTTTGGAATACTTCTCATGTTGATTTATTTATACCATTACAAAAATATTGATGGTGGCTCATTTATTTACAATGAGTTTTAGGGAGGAAATACTTCATGACGATTTTAAATATTATTGAAACAATCGATCGTTGGGGGATGAAGGAGCCAAACCGCCCCGTTTATATTGAAAACAATCGAACGTATACTTACGGAGAATTGAAGAAAGACTCCGATGCAATTGCTGCATATTTACAAAAAAACATAGAACGATCTCGACCAGTAGTCGTTTACGGTGAATTAGAATATGAAATGGTCGCGTGTTTTTTAGGGGCGTCAAAAGCTGGTCACGCCTATATCCCAATTGAAGCACATACACCAAAGGAAAGAGTTGAAATGATACTGGATGTCGCAGATCCTGCAGTGATCTTTTCTGTTAGAGAATGGCCTAAGGTGGAGACGAATGCTGAAATCATTTCGTTAGAACAACTTCACACTATTTACGCTAAGACGTGGACGCTTGAATCAGCTCTAAAACCAGTGCTGGAAACAGAAACCTATTATATTATTTTTACCTCTGGCACAACAGGTGTCCCAAAAGGCGTCCAAATTAGCCATATGAACCTTTTAAGTTTTGTGAATTGGGAACTGACTGATTTTGGCATCACTGAAGGGATGCGCTTTTTATCACAGGCACCTTACTCATTTGATTTATCTGTAATGGATTTATATCCTGCCTTGACTTCTGGCGGTTCGTTGACGCCGATGGGAAAAGAAATTATCAACGACTTTAAGCAATTGTTTACTGTATTGCCGACTTTAGAAATCGAAGTTTGGGTTTCGACACCATCGTTTGTAGATATTTGTTTGATGGAACCGACATTTGATGGAGGACATGTTGATAGTTTGAAGCTATTTCTGTTTTGCGGAGAAGAGTTGCCTAAAGCAACGGCTCAGAAATTATTGGAACGTTTCCCTAAAGCACATATTTTTAATACGTATGGACCAACAGAAGCCACTGTTGCTATCTCTAGTGTAAAGATCACACAAGAACTTTTGAACGAATATAATCGTGTACCAATCGGCCATGTAAAAGAGGATACGACTGTTTATATCATGGATGGGAAAAAGGAAGTTTCTGCTGGAGAAGTAGGCGAAATCGTGATCGCAGGGCCAAGCGTTTCTAAAGGGTATTTGCATAATCCAGAAAAAACGGCAGATGCTTTTTTTGAGTATCAAGGTCAATCAGCGTATCGTACGGGTGATGCTGGAAAATTACAAGAAGGTATGTTGATTTATGATGGACGGATCGATTTTCAAGTGAAACTACATGGCTATCGCATCGAACTTGAAGATATCGATCATCATTTGGCGAGTGTGTCTTATGTGAAACAGGCAGCAGTCGTGGCAAAATACCAAAATCATAAAGTTCAGCAACTAGTCGCTTTTGTAGTTGCCCATCCACATGAGTTTGAAAAGGAATTTAAGCTAACAAAAGCCATCAAAGCAGAATTAAGTTTATCTGTAATGGATTACATGATTCCACAGAAATTTATTTACGTAGAACAATTGCCACTGACAGCTAATGGAAAGATCGACCGCAAAGGATTGACAAATGAGGTGAACGCAACATGATCGACTTTCCCCATATGATTCCTTATGCGAATCCAATTTATTTTATTTACTTACTGATCGCTCTAGCACCAATGATTCTCACCTTATTGATCAAAGGAAAACGCTGGGCATGGTATCAAGTGTTGATCACGTTATTATTTTTATATATGAGTTTTGGCGGTGAGGACTGGAAACAAGGCGTAGCGTTGATCGTTTATGTTATTTGGCAGACGATTCTAGTCTGGTTTTACTTTCATTATCGTCAAAAGAAAAATGCAAGTCTAATTTTTTATTTAGCTGTATTTTTAGCCATTTTGCCGCTGACCTTAGTAAAAGTTGTACCTTTTGTTTCAGGTCATGCGTCACTTTTAGGCTTTTTAGGAATTTCTTATCTAACGTTTAAATCGGTACAAATCATTATGGAAATGCGTGATGGTTCGATCAAAGAATATAATATTTTTCGTTATATTGAATTCCTATTATTCTTTCCAACAATTTCGTCGGGTCCAATCGACCGCTACCGACGTTTTGAAAAAGATGTGGAAAATCCGCCGACACCTGAAAAATATGTCGACTTTCTAGGAAAAGGAATTCATAATTTTTTTCTAGGATTTTTATATAAATTTATTATTGGCTATTATTTTGGCCAAGTATTGATGCCAGTTGTAGCGAAGATGGCTATAAAGACAGGTGGTTTCTCTTGGGAATTAGTTGCTTATATGTATATTTACAGCATGTATTTGTTTTTTGATTTTGCTGGTTACAGTTTGTTTGCAGTTGGTACAAGTTATTTGATGGGGTACGATACACCCATTAACTTTAACAAACCTTTCTTGAGTTGGAATATCAAGGAATTTTGGAATCGTTGGCATATGACTTTATCTTTTTGGTTCCGCGATTATGTGTATATGCGCTTAATGTTTACTTTGATCAAGAAAAAAGTCTTTAAAAGTAGAATCGTTGCTTCAAATGTTGGTTATTTTGCCTTATTCTTGTTAATGGGTGTCTGGCATGGGCTAACATGGTATTATCTGGCTTACGGATTATACCATGCCGCACTGATTTGTTTGACAGATGCGTGGCTGCGTTTTAAAAAGAAACATAAGAAACAGATTCCTTCGAATAAATTCACCCATGCGTTTGCGATTTTCTTAACGTTTAATGCAGTTTGCTTTAGTTTCTTGATTTTTTCAGGATTTTTAGATACATTATTCTTTAAATAAAAACAAAATAACTTACAGTTAACAGCTGTACAATGAAGGAGAATAACACATGAATATAGAAGAAACAGTTTTAGATATTTTAGAAGAAATTGCGGGAACAGATGAAGTAAAAGAAAATAGAGAGGTTGATTTATTTGAAGAAGGGTTGATGGATTCGCTGGCAACAGTTCAGCTGTTAGTTGAAATCGATGGACAATTAGGTGTACAAGTACCAGTTTCAGAATTTGACCGCGATTTGTGGAACACCCCTAATAAAGTTATCGAACAAGTGAAAGCATTACAATAATGAGCATGAAGAAAAAAATCTTTGGAATCTTTGGGCCAATCTTGATTTCTGCGGTTCTGTTAGTCATTTTTTTCTTTGCACCGTTTAAAATTGATATGGGGAGTAAACGTGTTTTATCGAATGCTTCCACTTCTATGGCAACGAATGTATTAAGAGGAAATGCAATCAAAAATAAGGCAATAGGTTCAAAGGATTATATTCCATTCTTTGGCTCATCTGAATTGAGTCGGATTAGTCCGTTTCATCCTTCTGTTTTAGCAGAAAAATATGATCGGAATTATCGCCCGTTTTTATTAGGTGCTCCTGGTACACAATCTTTAACACAGGCGTTGATGATGCAATCCATGGGGGAGAACCTTTCGCATAAAAAAGTAGTTTTTATTCTCTCACCTCAGTGGTTTGTGAAAGACGGCGTAACCAATGATTACTTCAATGCCTATTATTCTGAGTTACAAACCTATCAGTGGGTCAGTGATTTGAAAAAGATAACGATAGATGATATTTATCTAGCTAAGCGCTTAAAGGATTTTCCAAAAGTAAAAGAAGATAAACGTTTAGATAGTGCTTTAAACGATATTATCTCAGAACGATTACCAAGTAAATCAGACAAGCAGTACATTGATTTGATGATCAATATGTTTTCCCATGAAGATGAATTATTTGGAAAAATTGGTATGGTAAGCAAAGATAAAGCGATTGAAAAAGCTGAACAAAAATTACCTAATGAATATAATATTAATGAATTAGACCACTTAGCGACAGAGATTGGTCAAAAGGCTACTAGTAATAATTCTTTTGAAATTTCTAATTCCTTTTATAATAAACGACTAAAAAAGAAATTAAATCATTTAGAAAATTCACAGGTGAAATATGATTATCGTTTCTCGCCTGAGTTCTCAGATTTACAACTAGTGTTAAGCCAGTTGGCTCAGGAGAATGCTGAAGTATTGTTTATTATCCCACCCGTGAACAAGCATTGGTCGGATTTTACAGGACTTTCTCAAGAAATGTTGCAAGAATTCGCAAAAAAGGTCAAATATCAATTGACTAGTCAAGGATTCACCAATATTGCAGATTTTACTAAAGATTGTGATACGCAATATTTTATGGCAGATACGATTCATTTAGGTTGGCGTGGTTGGCTCGCTGCGGATCAACGAATTCAACCTTTTCTTGAAAAAGAGTCAGCTAAAAAACCAAGTTATCAGCTCGATCCATCATATTATTCAAAAGAATGGCAACTAAAAGAACCTTCAAAGATAAAATAATTAAAAGCAAGGTTGGGACAGGAGTGTTTAATCCCGAGAAATAAGAAGGGATTGCTTCTGCTCCCACCGTTTATACGGATTCCTTGAGTCTTATTTAAATTAAATTTTTAGTAGTGTTGGTAATGTTTTTCATGGTTACTAATAGTTTGGTTCCTGTAATCAGTCTGGTTGAACCGTTAATATCAGAGGGAACGTCTGAAACTTCAATTGGAAAAAAATAGAGAAAAGATAATTTTTTAGTGAAAGCCAAATAGTGATAGAAGCTCCTCAGTTGGAGGCTGTTTCTATCACTTTTTTCATTATTCAGTTAGTTTTTCAAGAATGGTAAGAAGTGATATAATACGATTAATGATAATTGAGTCGGACCAAGGCTGAACGAGCTCGTTCAACTTTTAAATTTAGGAGGGAATATTTTGGATCAAAAAGAAGAACGTTTATTAATAGACTTGACCACTGCTAAAGGAGTACCAGGCAACGAAGAAGAAGTCAGAGAGCTATTTAAAAAATATGCTGAACCTTTTGCAGATAAAATCATGTATGATGGTTTAGGCAGTATCATTGCAAAACGTGTCGGTGATAAAGAAGGACCAAAAATTTTCTTCTCAGGACATTTAGATGAAGTTGGTTTTATGGTGACTCAAATCACAGAACAAGGGTTTATTAAATTCCAAACACTGGGTGGCTGGTGGGGACAAGTAATGCTGGCACAACAAGTTCAAATCAAAACAGGCAAAGGAGATTTATTTCATGGTGTGATCGGCTCCAAACCACCACATGTTTTGACAGCAGAAGCGAGAAAACAACCTTATGATGTTGCAGATATGTTTATCGATATTGGTGCATCTAGTGACAAACAAGTCGCAGAGTGGGGCATCAAACCAGGAGATATGATCACGCCTTACATTGAATATCGTCGGATGAATGGGACCAAGTTTATCTTAGCCAAAGCATGGGACAATCGTATTGGTACGGCGGTATCACTAAGAGTATTGGAAAATCTAGCCGCACAAGGACATCCGAACATCTTATTTGCAGGAAGTGATGTACAAGAAGAAGTTGGTTTACGCGGTGCACAAACAAGTACGCATTTAGTTGACCCAGATATTGCCTTTGCACTTGATACTGGAACAGCAGGGGACACGCCAGGCATGACGCCTAAAGAAGCAGACTCTGAATTAGGAAAAGGCCCACAAATCTTGATTTTCGATGCGTCGATGATTCCACATAAAAAATTACGCGATTTTGTGATCCAAGTGGCACAAGAAAATAATATTCCGTTCCAATACACTGTCATTACAGGTGGTGGTACCGATGCGGGTAGAATGCATCTAACTAAAAATGGCGTACCATCATTAGCAATCACAGTTCCAGTTCGTTATTTACATTCTCACACATCAATAATCCATGAAGACGATTATTTAAATACCGTCAAATTAGTAACAGAAGTAGTGAAACGACTAGATAAAGAAACTGTAGATAAGCTTCGCAGTTATTAAACTAAAAAGGGGAATTTTCACATGAAGAGTCAAATTACAAATGCAATGCATCGAGAGCAAGCTCGAATATCATTAAAAGATCAATGGGGAACGATGGCCTGGATTACCTTTTTAGCTGCCTTTATTCGTTTTATGATTGGTTCAGTAGTTGGCGGTATTGCCAATCTACCGAAAGAGAGTGCTGGAAGTAATGTTATGTCATTTTTGCTAAATAACTTTCTCTTTTTTGCGATTACCTATGGTACTTATTATTGTGCGTTACAAGTATTACGTGGTAAAAAAGTTCAGTCGGGCATGTTAACAACTATTTTTCAAGGCAAGTTTTATCTTCCAATGTTGCTGATCAATCTTATCCAATACCTTGTTGAATTAGTGATGAATTTAATTTTGTTATTACCAGTCCTTATCTTCTCAGGAGTCACACTGTATTTTGGCTTGATGTTTAACACCGTTTCTGTTGATCACATTCAATCTGAAATGGGTGGAGATATCTTTTTGGGTTTACTGCTAATTGGTTTTGGATTTTTAATGATTTTAATTGGGGTCTTTATTAGTGGGGTCTTCCAATTTGCTATTTGGGTAAAAATGGATGATCCAGAGCTATCTGTCGGGGATACTCTTAAATACGCATTATTCTTGATGAAAGGCCGTTTTGGTCAATATTTACTTTTACAAATTTCTTTTATCGGCTGGTTCATTATCGGTGCTTTAGTTTTTGGAATCGGTTTGTTTTGGGTGTTTCCTTATCATGACGTTGCTATCGCAAGTTTTTACGATACAGCTCGTGAAGAAAAAGGGGCACCGGCAGTTGTAGAATAAGTATTTAGTAACTTATCGATAATTGAAAAATATATCTTTAGTAGATTAAAATAGCAAACGACCGTTGGTTCAACAGCTTTAGTCTAAGTGCTTTGTAAGAAAGTAAAGAGGTTGGGACAGGAGTGTTTAATCCCGAGAAATAAGAAGGAATTACTTCTGCTCGCACCGTTTATACGAATTCCTTGAGTCTGAGAGATAATGATGTGACCCCCAAAAGTTGTACGTGAAAAATACAATTTTTGGAGGTTATTTTTTATGAGTTATTATGAGGTAGAATTCAAATTAAAGCTAGTGAAAGAGTACCTAGAAGGCCCTCTGGGCGGACGAGCCTTGGCTAAAAAATACGGACTCCCATCAAATGCCTTAATTTACAATTGGAAACACTCCTATCAATTATTTGGGAAAGAAGGGCTCAAAAGACGCCGTTCGCTGACAAAATATACTAGTGAATTTAAGCGAGATGTATTACACTTTATAGAAACGACAGATGCTTCTTTCGGTGAAGTAGCAAGACAATTCAAGCTACCTAATGGGTCGATGATTTCTCGTTGGCAAAGGAAATACATCGCTGGTGGTCAAACTGCTCTGTCCAATCAAAAAGGGAGACCCAAAAAAAGGATGAACAAACCAACAAAAAAACAGCAAGAAACAAGCAAACTATCTCGTGAAAAGGAATTAGAGCGTGAGAATGAACGTTTGCGAATCGAGGTCGAGTATTTAAAAAAGCTACGGACTTTCCAACAGACTATTATGGCGAAGCGAAAAGACGAGTTCAAACCAGAATAGCCATAGAACTTATTGGAAAGTATCGTCAAGATCATGTATTACAAGCGATTAAGCTACCGCGTTCTACCTTCAATTACTGGAAAAAGATAATGAGCGAAGAAAAAATGACTCACATAGAGAAATTGATTCAAACAATTTTTGAAGAGAATGATCGCAATTATGGCTATCGTCGAATCAAGTTGGCTTTAGTGAATAGGGGCTATCAAATCAATCATAAGAAAATCAGACGAATTATGAAGAAATATAACTTAGTATGTATAAGCTTTACACGTCGTTCAAGAAGGTATCGATCTTACAAAGGTTTGGTGGGAACCTTGGCTAAAAACAAGGTGAATCGCCGCTTCTTTAGCACGATTCCAAAACAAAAAATCTTTACAGATATTTCAGAATTCCACTATACTGAACGAAATTCCGAAGGAATTAAACTAAAAAGAAAAGCCTATCTCAGTCCTTTTCTTGATGGTTTTAATGGAGAAATCATTGCCTATCAATTTCAGCAAAAACCAACGTTGGATTGCGTATTGATTCCTTTAAAAACAACCATTAAAGAAAGTAAAAAGACCAACGTTCGAACAACAATCCATTCCGATCAAGGGTGGCATTACCAAAATCAACAGTATGTTAGACAATTGAAGCAAGCAAAGTTATACCAGAGTATGTCACGAAAAGGAAATTGTTTGGACAATGCATTAATGGAAAATTTCTTTGGTCTAATGAAACAAGAAATGTATTATGGCCGTAGTTTTTCTAGCTTTGAGGAATTAAAACGAGCAGTTACAAATTATATTGATTATTACAATCATCATCGGATAAAAGCAAAATTGACTGGTATGAGTCCGGTTCAATACCGAATTCATACCAGTCGAATGACAGGTTAATCTACGTACAACTTTTAGGGCGCACATCATAACTCGTAGAGTTATGTCCCAGACTCTTTTTTTGATTTATCATGTTTGTTTCTGTCAATGATTTCCTTTTTTGTGTTACCATTAGGTGAAGACGAATCAAGGAGGTAGATGAAATTGAAAATAACCATTTTGGGCTGCTTAGGCGCTTATCCGTATAAAGGAGAAGGAACCAGTTCTTACCTGATAGAATCAGATGATTTTAAGCTGTTGTTAGATGCTGGAAGCACAACCTTAGTCAATTTAGAGGAGCATCTTGATCCCTTAAAGCTAGATGCCGTGATTTTGTCCCATTATCATTACGATCATATTGCTGATCTTGGTGTGCTGCAGTATTACCGTCAATTATATCCAGTGATGGAACCAACACCTATATTGCCAATTTATGGACATACAGATGATGCTGTTCATTTTGAATCGTTGAATATGTCTGGGGTATCAAAAGCCGTCCCTTATTTTGAAGCAGAGGAATTAAAATTAGGCCCCTTTCTCATAACCTTCATGAAAACCATTCATCCAGTTCCTTGTTATGCGATGCGTTTTGTAGAGGAAAAAACAGGTAAAGTGTTTGTTTTCACTGGTGATTCGGGCTATTTGGAAAGTTTTGTTGATTTTGCGAAAGATGCAGATGTTTTTTTAGCAGATACTTATTTGTTTGAAGGAAACGAACACCACCATGCTCATTTTACTGCCAAAGAGTCTGGAGAAATCGCCAAAGCAGCGCATGTCCAAAATCTTATTCTGACCCATTTACCGCAACATGGTTCATTAGAAGAACTAAGAAGACAAGCTGAAAATGCCGCTGGTAGCCATGTGTCCGTTAGTTTAGCAAAGAAAAATTTAGTGATTAAAATTTAAGGAGTGGTAAACATGATTTTTGTTCCAAATGAAAATAATGATCCAAGAATCAACTTAGCAATTGAAACGTATTTATTAAAAGAAAAATCGTTAGATGAACCGATTCTCCTATTCTATATTAATGATCCCTCCATTATTATTGGACGCAACCAAAATACGATTGCTGAGATCAACAAAGAATATGTAGATGAACATGGCATTCATGTTGTTCGCCGTTTAAGTGGTGGTGGAGCTGTTTATCATGATCATGGAAACTTGAACTTTAGTTTTATCATGCCAGATGATGGAAATTCTTTCCGTGATTTTGCAAAAGTGACTCAACCAATTATTCAAGCACTCCATGAGCTAGGTGTTTCGGGTGCTGAATTAAAAGGGCGCAACGATTTAGTTATTGATGGAATGAAGTTCTCTGGAAATGCGATGTATGCAACGGCAGGGAGAATGTTTGCGCATGGTACTTTGATGTTTGATAGTGATATCAATGAGGTAGTGAACACATTAAAAGTTCGCAAAGATAAAATAGAATCAAAAGGGATTAAATCTGTCCGTTCTCGAGTGACAAACATCAAACCGTTTTTACCAGCGGATAAGCAAGAAATGACGACAGAAGAGTTTCGTGAAGATATTTTATTGAAAATATTTGGTGTAAACGACGTTGATCAAGTAAAAACATACGAATTAACGGATGAAGACTGGGAAAAAATCAACAAAATTTCCGATGAATACTATCGTAATTGGGATTGGAATTATGGCAAGTCACCAGCGTTTAACTTAGAACGTCATCAGCGTTTTCCGATTGGTTCCATCGATGCTCAGATGAATGTAGAAGAGGGAATAATCAAAGAAATCAAAATCTTTGGCGATTTCTTTGGACTCGGTGAAATCAAAGATGTAGAAGATATTTTGACTGGTACAAAATATAAAAAATCAGCAATCGAAGCAGCAGTTGATCAGATTGATATCAAAAAATATTTTGGTAACATTGAAAAAGAAGACTTGGTAAACTTATTGTATTAAACGAAAGAATAGTGAAAAGCGCGCATTGCTTGTTTTTATTTAAAAACAAGCAATGCGCGCTTCTATTTTTACCTCACTCATTCAGATTATAAGGCACTAGGATAGGATGTTTCGTTTTATCTCATTTATTTAGATTTTTTCCTAAAAAATCTAAATAATTTACATTATCAATTGATAAGGATATACTTAAAAAAACGAGTTGGTGGTGTATAATAGTGAAAAAAGTTATAGTAATTGGTGCAGGAGCTGCAGGATTAGCAGCAGCTATTCGTCTGCAACACGAAGGGTATAATGTTCATTTGTACGAGAAAAATGAACAAGTCGGTGGTAAAATGTACCAAATAAAAGAACAAGGATTTACTTTTGACGTAGGTCCGACCATCGTAATGATGCCTGAAATTTATCGTGAAGTTTTTGAACAATGTGGGAAAGACCCAGATCAATATATACCGATGAAAAAAGTTGATCCCATGTTATCCTTGAACTTTCCAAATGAAGAAACGTTGAACATGTCTTCGGATCTAGTGTCTTTAACGTCACTTTTAGAAGGTATTTCAGAAGAGGATATGCAAGGATATCTAGAATATTTAGCAAGTATTTATAAACGGTATCAAATAGCGAAAAAGGCTTTCATCATGAAATCATTTCGTTCTTTTTGGGATTTTTATAATCCGAGATCATTGATTGATGGGTTTAGATTACACACATTTAATGATGCCTATAGTTCTATTTCAAAATTTGTAAAAGACGAAAGATTACGGAAAGCATTAGCCTTCCAAACTCTTTACATAGGGGTTTCTCCTTATAATGGTCCTTCTCTTTATACAATTATTCCTATGATTGAACTAATTTATGGCATCTGGTTTATTGAAGGTGGGATGTATACCTTGGCTACAGGAATGGTCAAAGCTTTTGAAGAGCTTGGTGGTACGATACACCTTAATACACCTGTTAAAGAAATCATCATAGAAAATAAACAAGCAACAGGAATCAGGACAGAAGAGGGCATTATCCCGAGTGATTACGTCGTGTGTAATGCTGATTTTCCTTATGCAATGAAGTCATTGTTACCAGATGAAAAGACTAGAGGAAAATATACCGATAAAAAAATTGATAAGTTGGATTATTCCTGTTCATGTTTCATTCTTTATCTTGGTCTGGATAAAAAATATCCAGTGGATTCACTTCATACGATTCGATTTGCTGAAGATTTTGAAAAAAATATTAATGATATTTTTGAAGATGGAAAATTACCAGATGACCCTTCATTTTATATTTATGTTCCGTCTTCAATCGATGAAAGTTTAGCGCCAGAAGGGCATGAAGGAGTTTATATTTTGGTGCCTGTTCCTGAACTCTCACAAGGAGTGGATTGGAACGAATCAACAACGCAGGCATTTCGACAAAACGTTCTCGATTTAGTCAAAAAAGAAACTATTTTCTCTGATATAGAAGAACATATCGTTTATGAATCTCTCTATACACCTAAAGAGTTCAAGCAAAATTTTAATGCTTATAATGGTGCAACATTCGGACTGAAACCGACCTTAAAACAAAGTAACTATTATCGTCCTCATAATAAATTCGATTATGCAGATAACCTTTATTTTTGCGGTAGTAGTACACATCCAGGGGCGGGAGTTCCGATTGTTTTAACAAGCGCTAAGTTAGCTGCGGAGGAGTTGTTGAAAGATGATAAAAAGAAAAGATGACGTAACAAAACTATTTTCAATGTATGAATCAGATTTCGCTTTGTGTGAGGAAACGATTCGCAATCATTCAAAAAGTTTTTATAAAGCCTTTTCTAAACTTCCAAAGCAAAAAGCACTAAGTATTTTTGCTATTTATTCTTTTTGTCGTGAAGCAGATGATAGCATTGATGTATACCGTGATGTGGATCGTTTAAACAAATTAAAACGTGAATTAGATGACTTTTTAGCAGGGAAAATTCCAGATCGTTATTTTTGGAGAGCCTTAGTGCCAGTATTCGAAACCTATGAAATGAATCAACAGTCTTTTTATGATATGTTATTGGGGCAAGAGATGGATTGGACGTTTCAACAACCTGAAACACAGACTGAATTAGAAGAATATTCTTACTATGTTGCAGGATCAGTCGGATTGATGTTGTTGCCAATTCTTTCTGATCGTCCTGATGAAATAAGAAGCCAAGCAATCCAATTAGGTGAAGCCATGCAAATCACGAATATTTTAAGAGATATCGGAGAAGACTACAATAATCAGCGAATCTATCTTCCAAAGGAAATCATGGAAAGATTTGATGTTTCACTTGATTCGTTGGAAAAAGGCATCATCAATGATTCTTTTATAGAATTATGGGAATACGAGGCAACAAGAGCTGAGCAACTATACTCAAAAGCCCAAACAATGCTAGCTTCTATCCACAAAGATTGTCAAGAAGCACTGTTACTATCTATCTATTTTTACAAAGGTATTTTAAATTCAGTTAGGCAAAGCAACTATCAATGTTTTAATAAGAGAAACTTCGTGAAGAAAAGTCAGCAACTTGAATTGTACCAAAAAGCAAAAAACTATTTGAAAACATTATAGGATAATGGATACCCTTTAAATGTTTCATGATTGTTTTTAGTTTAAGTCTAGTAAAATCGTAGTAGATTAAAAAGAATGCATCGTTGTTAAAAGACATGAACGAAACTATTTTCTCAAAACAGCTAAAAAAGGCTATTAACCGAAAATGATTTCTGCTATATTACTAGTAGTGAAAACTAGAAATGATTGACTTTTGGAAGGATGAATAACGTGCGCAACGAAATGATGCATCGACCAGTTGTGAAACCAGAACTTGTTGAATTTATGCGAAATAAACAAAAAAAAATCCAAGGTGAACTTGGCGTAATCGAAGAAGAAGCTCACGAAGCGGGAGTACCGATCATTCCCCATGAAACAGTAGTGTTCTTGCAATTTTTCTTAGGTCAAATCAAACCTAAGAACATTTTAGAAATAGGGACAGCAATCGGCTTTTCTTCTAGCCTTATGACGCAATGTGTCGGGGAAGACGGACATGTTACGACGATCGATCGATTTGATGTAATGATCAGAAAAGCGAAAGTAACCTATGAACGTTTAGGTCTAACGGACAAAGTAACTTTATTAGAAGGACAAGCGGCGGAAATTTTGCCGACACTAAGTGGTCCTTATGACTTTATTTTTATGGACAGTGCAAAATCTAAATATATCGAATTTCTACCAGAATGCTTACGCTTATTACGCGTTGGCGGTGTGTTGATGGTGGATGATGTCTTTCAAGCAGGCACGATTTTAGACCCAATCGAAGAAATTCCTCGTAGCCAAAGAACGATTCATAGAAAATTGAATCAATTTTTAGAGACAGTTATGACCCATCCAGATTTGACCTCAACATTATTGCCGTTAGGTGATGGCGTGATCATGATCACAAAAGAAAGAGAACTAACTGAATAACGAATAGACAACTTGGGTCAGGATTTAATTATTTTGATCTGAGTTTTTTATGTGACGATAAAGGAGTAGATAAAGTTGAAATCAGATAAAGAAAAGCTTCAAGTGTTAAATAATTTGGTTGCACATTACGGTTTTCAATATTGGTGGGAAAATGAAAATCGGATTTCTGATTGGGTTTCGATGATCTTGATCCAGCAGACGACTGAAAAAAATGCGCATAAAGCATTGGCTAATTTGGAACCTTATCTAACAGTAGAAAGTCTTCATGAAATGGAATTAGAAACACTTCAAGAACTGATCCGTCCAGCAGGATTTTTCACTCAAAAAAGTAACTATATCAAAGCATTGATCAGTTGGTTTATTTCCCATGATAGTGATTTTGATAAATTTCGTGCTTACTCTACTGAAGCGTTAAGAAAAGAGCTGTTAACGATCAAAGGTGTTGGCTCAGAAACAGCAGATGCGATGCTCCTTTATATTTTTGAACGAAATGTTTTTATCGCGGATCAATATGCCATTCGTTTGTTTAATCGTTTGGGTTTTGGTCCCTATAAGACGTACGAAGAAATGCGGAAAGACTTCAATCATTTGACGGATGGAATTCTTCATGATTTATGTAAAGAATGGCATGCAGTAATTGATGTTCATGGTAAGCATTTTGGCAAAGACAAGAATATGGATGAATCATTTTTAATCTCCTAAGCTTAGTTTCCTTCTTTCGATTGTGTTTAATGTTCGTTTAAGTTTCAAGGCGTACACTTTCTCTATGAGAGGAGGGAAACGTCATGAATACTACTAAAAACATAAAAAGAAAGATTCCTAAAATACTTTTGATTGTAGGTGTTATTCTAATGCTCTTTCTTCTATTTCAAAAAAGCTTAACGGCATTCGCCGAAAAATTTACATCAACAAGTGCCCCCGTGGCAATTCAAACGCCAACGATTTTTGTTCCAGGCACAAATGGGACAGTGAATCGATTCAATGGCTTGATCAAAGCCTTAGATTCAAAAGCTGACGTGTTAAAAGTGACCGTAGCAACAGACGGAACGGTTTCCTCTAAAGGAAAATTAACAAGTACCGCAGAACATCCTATCATCGTGATCGCGTTTGAAGACAGTAGTGATGAGACACTACCCGTTCAAGGAAAATGGTATCAATTAGCATTACATTATATCCAAGAAAAATACTCATTTGAAACATACAATTACTTAGGGCACTCCAATGGCGGATTAGTCATTACCTCTTATCTGGAAGAATTTCAACAAACTGGTGACCCTGAATTAGCCAAACTAATCACACTAGGAACGCCTTATAATGATACGTCAAAAAAATATAATGAAGCGGTGACTTCATTTACCCAACTAAAAGAAACTAGCGACCTGCTTAAAGGCTATTTAACGAATCTAGAAAATATCCCTGATACAATTGAGATGTTGAATATTGCTGGAGAGGTTGATGATACGGCATCTGATAATACCGTTCCTGTGCAAAGCGTCTTTTCTGGAAGGTACATTTATCAGGATCAAGTAGCGGAGTATCAGGAAGTGTTGATCGAAGGAGAAAATACAAGTCACAGCGAGTTAGTTGAAAATCAGAAAGTCGTTCAATTATTGAAAGATTTTTTTTGGTAGAATAGAATGAAAATGAAATAGGATAAAGACTCTTGTCTTTGTTCTGTTTTCATTTTATGATGTAAGTATAATCAGACAAGTAAAAACGATTGGTTTTTAGCTTAATGAGAATGAAAGAGCTATTTTCTCAAAGAAAAGCCGAAAATAGCAAAAATAAAATAACTAAACTATAATAATTCTATTGACATAATAATTTTAAATTGATACGCTAAGAGTGTAGAAAAATGTCTAGCTACACAGGCTAGCTTTTAAAAATTAGGAGGAATATGTAGATGAACTTAATTAACACAAAACTATTAGATTTCGAATGTGACGCCTATCAAGATGGAGACTTCATCAAAGTATCAACAGCAGATGTATTAGGTAAATGGAGTATTTTCTTCTTCTACCCAGCTGACTTTTCATTTGTTTGTCCAACAGAACTTGGCGACATGCAAGATCATTATGATCACCTAAAAGAGTTGAACTGTGAAGTATACTCAGTATCAGAAGATAGCCATTTTGTTCATAAAGCTTGGGCAGATGCGACAGATACAATCGGTAAAATCAAATACCCAATGTTAGCTGATCCAAATGGAAAAATTGCTCGTTTCTTCGGCGTTTTAAATGAAGATTTAGGTCAAGCATACCGTGGAACATTTATCGTTAGCCCAGAAGGCGAAATCAAATCATACGAAATCAATGATATGGGAATCGGCCGTAATGCAGATGAGCTAGTTCGTAAATTAGAAGCATCTCAATTCGTAGCAAAACATGGCGATAAAGTTTGTCCAGCAAACTGGAAACCAGGCGAAGAAACAATTGCACCAAGTTTAGACTTAGTTGGTAAAATCTAAACGTTTGAATAGACAACCTTGAGACTTCCTTTATGGGAAGTCTTTCTTAAAATTTACAGAGCAAAATAATGAGATAGACAAAAAGGAGAACATACATGAGCCAAGAAATATATGATTTGATCGTAATTGGTGGCGGATCAGCGGCATTATCAGCAGGAATTTATGCAGGTCGTGCGATGTTAGATACATTGATCATCGAAAAAGATAAGATTGGCGGACAAGTAACCACAACTTCTGAAATCGTGAATTACCCAGCGATTCGAGCAACTACCGGTCCTGAATTAATGGAAGATATGCGTTTACAAGCGCTAGATTTTGGGGTTGAATTTACAACTGATGAAATCATTGATGTCGATTTAAGCCAAACGGTCAAAACAGTCAAATCCGCGACTAAAACCTATCAAGCGTATGCGGTGATCATCGCAACAGGTGCATCAGCACGAAAAATCGGCTTTCCAGGGGAAGTTGAATTTACAGGACGTGGCATTGCGTACTGTTCAACTTGTGACGGTGAATTCTTCCAAGGTTTAGATATTTTTGTACTTGGTGGTGGCTATGCGGCGGCAGAAGAAGCGGTTTATTTAACTCGTTACGGTAAATCAGTCACAATGATCATTCGTGAACCTGATTTTACTTGTGCCAAATTAACAGCAGAAGCAGCCAAACAGCATCCAGAAATCAAGATCATCTACAATACAGAAGTCAAAGAAATTACAGGTGATGATTTTGTTCGTAAAGCGGTCTTTGTCAATAATGAAACAGGCGAAGAAACGACTTACGAAGCACCAACTGACAGTACATTTGGGATGTTTGTGTTTGCTGGAAATAAACCAAGTACAGAAATTTTTGAAGGAAAAGTCGAATTAGATCGTGGTTATGTCCCAACCAATGAAAACATGGAAACCAATGTTCCTGGTGTTTATGCTGCCGGAGACCTACGTATCAAAGAATTACGTCAAATCGTTACAGCAGTTGCTGATGGTGCAATTGCCGCAACGAATGCGCAAAAATACATCACCGAAGAAAAAACAAAAGCAGGCCTATCAATCGTCAATGAACGGATGGAAAAACGTTTAGCGAAGCAACATGCTGACAATAAAGAAACACAACCAAAAGCAGAAAAGAAACCTGCTAAAGCAACAAGTGGAAATAACACATGGTTCCCAGATGCAATGAGAGAACAATTGGGTGGTATTTTTGGTAAATTAACGAAAAATGTAACCTTATTACAAGTGATGGATAGCAGCGAAGAGAAATCCCTTGAATTGAATTCTTTCCTAACGGAATTTGCCTCATTAAGTGATAAAATTTTGTTGGAAACTGTTCAAAAAGGTGCGGACTCTGATGTAGAAGCGAAATATGGCATTGATAAATTACCAAGTGTTGTTGTCTTAAATGATCAAGGCGAGTACACAGGAATCAAATTTAGCGGTATTCCAAGTGGGCATGAAGTCAATTCAATCGTTTTAGCTGTCTATAATGTAGGAAGTGCTGGACAGCCAATTGAAGAGCCAGTAGTGAATAAAATCAAAGAATTACCGAAAAAGAAAGTTCAGATTTTCGTTTCATTAACCTGTCATTACTGTCCAGATGTCGTGGCAGCGTGTCAACGAATTGCTTCTATTAATCATAATGTTGAAGCAGAAATGATCGATATTGGTGTTTTCCCAGAATTGAAAACAGAGAAGAAAATCATGAGTGTTCCTGCGATGATCATTGATGATAAAGACATTGTTTTTGGTTCTAAAAATATGGATGAGATCATTGAGATTTTAGAAAAATAAAGAAAAAGCCGAATCAAAAGAACGAATTGTTCTTGATTCGGCTTTTTCTATTTGATTGTAACAAGTTTTTTCAACGGTTCAACACCAAAATGTTTTTCCTGATACAGTAAAATTTCAGCGCAAGCTCGGCTGTCTTCTAGTGCATCATGATGATTGTTCAACTGGATATCTAGATTATCACAAATCGTGTTTAATTTATGATTCGGCAACTCTGGAAATAACTTGCGACTCGTTTTAACTGTACACAATGAAAGATAATTCGGTTGTTCGATCCCATAATAATCCAAGGACCCAGCTAAAACACCACAGTCAAAAGGGGCATTATGAGCAACCACTAAACTATTGGGTTTAAAACAGGCTTGGATCTGCTTCCAAACATCAGGAAATTTAGGGGCATCCGCCACATCTTCTGGTTTGATTCCATGAATTTGGATATTTTTCCAGAAAAAGTCGGTTTCTGGTTTAATTAGTGAGTAATATTCATCAACGATGCGGCTATTCTCTACTTTTACTAAAGCAACAGAACAAGCGCTATGTTTAGCGTAACTGGCTGTTTCAAAGTCTATGGAATAAAAATTCATAGTCATTATCCCTTTCGGTTCAAAATTAATTCATACATGCAGTATAACAAAATAATAGATACAGGGTAAGTCCCATTCAGTAATATTAACAGAAATTAAATAAAAAGAGGATGGGACAGAAGTGTTAAACCCCGAGAAATAAGCTGAAATTCACGAAAATTGTTCTTCAAATTTTTGTGACCAAGTAGGTACTGTGCAACATCAACTCGTTCTTTGTTGTGTTTTACAGCAATTTCAGCTTATTTCCGAAGGGATTGCTTCTGCTCCCACCGTTTATCCCGCTCACTAAGCAATCGTTAAATCAACCTCTACTGGACAATGATCACTGCCAGTAATTTCCGTATGAATTTTCGCACTTGTTAAAGCCTCTTTCAATCCATCAGAAACAACAAAGTAATCGATTCTCCACCCAGCATTATTTTTCCGTGCATTAAAACGATAACTCCACCAAGAATAAACGCCTTCTTGGTCAGGATAGAAATAGCGATAAGTATCAATAAAGCCACTATCCAATAATTCTGTAAATTTTCCACGTTCTTCTGGTGTAAAGCCAGCATTTTTTTGATTGGTTTTCCAGTTTTTCAAATCGATATTTTGATGAGCAACATTCAAATCACCACATAAAATCACTGGTTTTTCTTTGCTCAACTCATTTAAGTAGGCACGAAAAGCATCTTCCCATGTCATACGATAATCCAATCGTTTCAGTTCATTTTGCGAATTAGGTGTATAACAAGTAATCATAAAGAAGTTTGGATATTCCAATGTGATCAAACGACCTTCTTGATCATGTTCTTCAAGTCCCATGCCGTATCGTACGCTGAGTGCTTCTTCTTTGGCAAAAATGGCAGTCCCTGAATACCCTTTTTTCTCAGCATAATTCCAGTATTGATGGTAACCTGGCAACTCTAAGTCAATTTGACCTTCTTGTAATTTAGTTTCTTGCAGACAGAAAAAATCTGCATCTAATTCGTTGAAAACTTCCATAAAGTTCTTTTTAACAACGGCACGTAAGCCGTTAACATTCCACGAAATACATTTCATCTTGAGGACCTCCTTCAAAATTGACGCGATTTATTGATTTTTGTAACTGAGACTTTAGATTAGTTTAACATACATAATCCAGATTTTGGTATTCTGTGTCGACTTTCTGATTGAAATCAACAAGTATCATTTTTGTATTCAGGTATTTAGATTTATGATAAAGTGAAAGGGAAGTCATGGAAAACACTATAAATATTTTGAACTGAAAGGAACTATCAAATTGAATACAAAAGAAATTGGGTTGCTGGTTTATGGCGTGGTACTAAGCAGTATGATTGGGGTTATATCGTTTATCTTTTTAAGAGTGGAAGGAATAGGTTCTGAATTACTTTGGAATTTAGTTTCGCCGGATACTCCTTTACGTGTGTTCTATATTTTAGGGCTTACGTTAACAGGTGGCGTTTTACTAGGGTTTTTACGAGCAAGATGGGGGAATTTACCTCATACAGTTCATGATTCTGTAACAGAATTAAAGCAAACAAAAACACTCGATCATAGTAGTGTTTTCCGTAGTTTGTTGATAGCTCTTGTCGTATTGATTTTTGGTGCAGGCGTAGGACCAGAAGCGGGGTTACTAAGTGCGGTTATTTATTTATCTGTATGGCAGGCGGATAAACTGCGCTATTACTACTTTCACTTTAATGAATTGAAAGAGTTGTCTCTAAAAGAGCAGATTGCACGTCTGATTCATCCTAAAAACTATTTGTTGACGTATGATGAAAAAAGAGCTGCTGATACAGGCCAAAAGTCGAAGAAAAAGTTTTTTTATCTGCTATTTATTATTAATGGCTTGATCACTTTTTTCCTTTTAATGAAACTGACAGGACAACCTTCTTTTGTTTCTAAAATGGGCGAATCAAATTGGATAGGGAAAGAGCTGTGGATAGGCTTGCCGTTGATGCTTTTTGGGGTAATAGTTGGAAAATGTTATCTTCTGTTTAAAATCTTTCTAAAGAAACGGTTAGATTTTTGGCAAGAGTTTCCGATTCGTAAAGCATTGATTGGATCTATCGCAATTTTTCTAATAGGTGTTTTTCTACCTAATTTACTTTTTTCAGGGCAACTATCGCTTTCATTGGCACCATTTGTTGGAAGTCAAGCTTCATTTTTAGTGTTAACGATGATTGCGTTGATCAAATTAGTATTCTTGCAACTATGCCTTAATACAGGTTGGATCGGTGGCGATATTTTTCCTATTGTATTTGCGGCAATCATTCAAGGATTTGCTGTATCACAGTTATTTACCCAAACGGATCGTTTGTTGATTGTTGCAATCGTGAGTACCAGTATTGCAATTGCAATCATAAATTCACCGTTTCCAGTAGGTGTGTTTATGATGTTATTTTTCCCACTAAATCTAAGCCCAATTATTTTAGCGGTAGCAATTATTTTATTTTTCGCCAAAAAAGGGTCAAATCGATTCATCCAAAAGAAAACAGTGAATCAAAAAATAGAATAACATATCATGTATCGTACTAAGATTATTATTATGTAAATAGGCGTTATCGATTTTATAAATATCGTGCAAAAAGCATATTTACTTGTGTACCCTTATCCAAGCATACCTTACTTATTATTAAGGGAGATGCCACTAAATGGACACCTCCTCATTTTTACTTCTTAACAAAATGAGTAGTTACTTTTCTTTCACGATCTAACTTCTTAATTTTGATTTGTTCAGCTTCCACCAAACGGATAAATTCTGTGAAAAAAGCGTGGAACAAATGACCACAAGCATAATATTCTTTGATAACTTTTTTCTTGTTGATTGGACCCGTTCGGAATTGGAAGAAATGATCCAATACGGCAAGAGGTTCTTGCCATGAGTCAAAATGATCTAGTAAATCTTGTAAATCAGTAATATCTTGATAGGGGATTGCTTTTAGGGTATGTAGCTCGTTTTTCATAATGGTTCTCTCCTTTTTTGAAGCACTGAATTTCGTACTTCAGCGCTTCTTAATGTACGCATTGACTTAGGCAACTTATTATATTAGCGGTAGAAATGACTTGTGGATGATCATTGTCAGTCTGGTAGAATTTCTATCGCTTTTTTTGGGATAAAACAAAAAACGCTATTGGAGCAGTCAGTGAGAAAAAGCTATTTTTTCAACAACGTTCTAAAAATACCTCAATCCGAAAAGTGCATGGATTCCTTTTTAGTCCAGTTGTTCAAAACTTAATGACTTTTTATCATCTTAAAACTACCAATACCGCCATCAATTATCTAGAAAAAGTATGCAGACTTTATTAAGTACATGATTTTAACAAAAAGTTTCCAGACAGACTAGAAAATTCCAGTAAAATTAGGTACAATAAAGAATGCTAGGACTTTGTGCTAGCAATTGGCAACTTGTATAGATAGTGTTCGCTGTCTATGCAAGGCTTCATCAGTTGGTTGTCGCCAAGTGATGAAGTGCCTTTTTGCTTTGCACCACTACATTCCACTTCGATCTCATCAATTTCTAAGAGCTAAAGCTCTAAGAATTGAAGGACCACGACTGACCAAAGGGCAGAGTGGATGATGCAAAGTACAAGGTGAACGAAGTGAACGTTGTCTCCTTGTCTTATATCTATAATTGATCATTTGTTTTAATTTGAAGTGAACCTCCTTTACTTGAATTTGTAGAATAGAAAAAACGATATCAGGAAATTTCCCAATATCGTCAACAATAGTCTCTAAAAATCATCTACCACTTCTTCTAAAATAGCCCAAAAGTTAACAAACCTATGGCAAAATAGGTAAACTTTAGGTATAAGAAAGAAGCTAGTACATGTTACTAGCACTATTGGCAACTTGTTTGGGCAGTGTTCGCTGTCGTTACAAGGCTTCGATTATTTGGTTGTCGCCAATTAATGAAGTGCCAATTTAT
Organism: Enterococcus sp. AZ101; assembly: GCF_050499005.1. Classification (NCBI taxonomy): domain Bacteria; kingdom Bacillati; phylum Bacillota; class Bacilli; order Lactobacillales; family Enterococcaceae; genus Enterococcus; species Enterococcus sp. AZ101. The sequence goes on from NZ_JBMHEZ010000001.1 coordinate 864,889, forward strand.
TTTATATTCTGATTTGAACAGCTCATTTATAGATGGGCTGTTTTCTTTGTTCTATTCTACCTTCTAAGTATATACGAAAAGAAGGCGAACACGCAACCTAATTTTCCTCTTAAACGCCATTAAATAACACGAAAAATCGTTTCCTTATATATAAGATAAAATAACAGAAAATTATTTTTATTTCCCAAATTGGAAGTTTTTGACTTGCAATTTTTTGTTTGATAAAGAAATTCATGTTAGAGATAGCTATAAATATGTGATTTACTTCGATATTTTATTAAGATATACTTTATATTAGGGTTGAAAAAATATAAAGGAGTATGAAAAAATGATTGATGTTAACGGTGCAGAAGCACAGAATCAGGCGACCAAGATTGGTCAAGCTAACGATAAATTAACGATTTCCCAAACCGTGACCTTTTCTTCTGGGACAACGGTGCCAGGAAATGCCACAGCAACTACTACTTTTGAAGAATTTAAAACCTCTTCCACAACAATCCAACAATTGTTAAACCGTGACGTAGCGAATATTCACAGTGCTATTGCAGCGTTTGAACGAGCAGATTCCCAGACGAAACAGTTATTTGATAGACCCTTTACAGGTTTGATGAAATAGCGAGGGATTGAAGCGTTTAACTTAAGGAGTGGATGATATGAAAGAGGACGACATTAGAAAGAAGCGAATTGAAAACGAAGAAAAGCAAGAAGAGACTGTTCAGATTAGCCTATTACTAGAACGTCAAATGGAAGAATATGGACAGCTAGCTACGAGGGAACGGATACAAAATGAACGGATATTAGCCTATTTTCATGGACAAGAAGAATTTTCTTTTTTTGAAGATATTGTTGAAGAAGCTCGTATAGAAGAACACCGATTTTTTGATGAAATGAACGAAGGTCAGGAAATAGTAAACAAGGAAAAACGACAATTAGAAGAGTATTCCGAAACCTTGTATGAAGTAGAATTACAAGCGCTGAGAGAGGAGGAAGATGCCCGTGGTCAAAATGGTGATTGGTGAAGTCCAAACTCAAACAGAACAAATAAAATCATATGCTAAAACGTATAGTCAGGCATTGGAATCTGTTTCAACCGCAACGCAAGGGATTCAGTTAGCGGTAGGAATGAGCGGAGAAGGAATGGACGCCATAAAATCCTATCTTTCAAGCGTTTATCCAGCCCTATGTAAAGCAGCGATTCTTCATAGTGAGGCGGTTGTACAAGCGAATGAACAATATGTGGAAGCCTACATCTCTCAATGCGGTAGCGAAGATTTAGATTCAGAAGAATTACAAGAGCAAATCAATGAAGCTGACAAACTGATCCAAGGGTTTCAATCGTCAAAAGACAGCTATACTCAAGCCAAACAAAATTTATCAGACGACAAAGATAAATTAATGGGCATGATTTTCCAAGCCGCAATCACTATCATGGATGCAGGCATCACACGTAATCAAGCGAAAAAATCCAAAATAGAGGAAAAACTTCAAAAATTCCTTGCATTTTGTGACCAGTCTACCAGTTATTTTGATGGGTTGAGTGATACAGGGAATTTGCTTTCAAAAGGAATGCAAGCTTTAGGTGTTAACGGTAACGGCAGTATTGGTCCTAGGAGTTGGAACGGTAAAGGGTTTTCATTGAAGGATACATCTTGGATCAACGATGTAAATAAGAATTGGAATGATCGAATTGAAAGACGGGATAAAAAATTATTAGATGGTTGTAAGATTATTCATGTTTTTGATGAAAAATATGGTAAAGACGTTTACATGTTTGAAAAAGATGGGTATCATTACACCTTGAATGAAGATGATTTATCAGCAGATTTAAAGAAATTAATCAAAAAATACGGCTTAGATGTGTTAGAATTAAGTCCAACAGAGATGTCAAAACGAGTTAATGATTTCCAGAAGAGTGGGCGAGATTATTTTAGCGGTGATAAAGTTGGAATACCAGGTTTTGGTGCTTTAGCCCATGGACAAGATTTTATGGGGAAAGCACAAGAATCAGGTCTGTGGGATGCGATGTGGGCGCTTGGATTGACTGGAGCTGCAGTGAGGAATGCGCAGATTTATGGTAATAAAATTAGTGGACCCAAACTGAATAATAAAAATACAAATGATTTTGCTACAGAAGTATTTTTACCAGATGAGTATTATAAAAATAATTATTCACCTATGGAGGGCATTCCTAATAGTAGAATGGAATTTAATAGATTAGGTTCTAGTGGTAGTATTGAAAAATCTATTGTAATATATGACAGTCAAGGGAAACAAAGTATGAGAATAGATTTTTCAGATCATGGTAATTCTCTGCATCATACAAATCCACATATTCACGAATATAATTGGTTTGATAGAGGAAGAGCAGCGAATGAAACAAAATATTTCTTAGATGAAAATGGTCTATTTATGTCTGGGACAATAAATAAAGATACTAATACCATTCAATTTTTAGATTAAATATGTAAGGGAGCAAAATAATGAAAAAATATATCAAAAACTATGACAAGGTACAAAATAAAAGAGACATTGAATTAGGCTGGTATGATAAACAAATTATGCGAATAGACTTTTTTATAGAAGAGAATATTTTTAATGAAAAACGTACAATCTTGAATTTAGATACTAAAATTGCTAATAAGACTAACAATCAAATTTTGCTGGAAAAGTTGAGATTTGTAAATGTGAGGAATTTATCTTTAAAAGAAGTTAACTATTCTCCCATTGATAGTCTTATTATAGAGGATATGAAAGATACTGGGTGTGACTATTCTGAGGATATGCGTTTTCATGTACATGATGATAGTGGTTATGGTGAAAAGGCAGGATATAACTATATTAGTTTTTATTGTGAAAGCATCGAGGCCATTGATTTAGAGGAATTTCCTTATTCAGATTTCTAAATTCTGAATAAGGAAATGGTGGACGTGATGAAGCTTATTATGGAGTTAGTATAGATGGTAAATGTTCATTACAAAGTAAAGAATATGAATTATTTAAGCGGTGCTAGTGTAAAATTGCTAGTACCGTCTTTTTCATAGTATGAAGCAGAATTACAAGCGCTCAGAGAGGAGGAAGATGACCGTGGTCAAAATGGTGATTGGTGAAGTCCAAACTCAAACAGAACAAATAAAATCATATGCTAAAACGTATAGTCAGGCATTGGAATCTGTTTCAACCGCAACGCAAGGGATTCAGTTAGCGGTAGGAATGAGCGGAGAAGGAATGGATGCCATAAAATCCTATCTTTCAAGCGTTTATCCAGCCCTATGTAAAGCAGCGATTCTTCATAGTGAGGCGGTTGTACAAGCCAATGAACAATATGTGGAAGCCTACATCTCTCAATGCGGTAGCGAAGATTTAGATTCAGAAGAATTACAAGAGCAAATCAATGAAGCGGATAAGTTGATACAAGGGTTTCAATCGTCAAAAGACAGTTATACTCAAGCCAAACAAAATTTATCAGACGACAAAGATAAATTAATGGGCATGATTTTCCAAGCCGCAATCACTATCATGGATGCAGGAATCACACGTAATCAAGCGAAAAAAGCCAAAATAGAGGGAAAACTTCAAAAATTCCTTGCATTTTGTGACCAGTCTACCAGTTATTTTGATGGGTTGAGTGATACAGGGAATTTGCTTTCAAAAGGAATGCAAGCTTTAGGTGTTAACGGTAACGGTAGTATTGGTCCTGGGAGTTGGAACGGTAAAGGATTTTCTTTGAAGGATACATCTTGGATGAAAGACGTGAATAAACGTTGGAATGATCGCCATCAAACCAGTGAGCAGAAATTTGTGCGAAACTTGAAAGAGCAGTATGGATTTGATGATGAGACAGCACAAATTATTTTGAAAATGAAAGAAAATATTGATAAAAATTATCCTAATCTTTCACAGAGAGAACGAGATTATATTTTGAATCGTTTACTTGGTGGTTTGGTATATGGTGAAGGAAGCTTAAAACAAGCTGCTATGTGGGCTAATACGGCGGGTTTGGGAATTACTGATGGCGGTGGTGATGCTCTGTCAATTGAGGATCAGTTAAAGAAATTACTTGGCTTAAGCGATAGAGACTATGATTTATTACGTTATAAAGTGAGAATACAAAATATGATTTCATCATCCGGCAATATATCTTTTAGTGATCTAAACAAAGATCAACGACAAAAATTCAAAAATACTATGGGGCAAGCTTTGGGACATGATTTATCAATGGAAGATTTTGAAAAATTATGGAATAACCAATATAATCAGATGAGAGGGAAAGGAGACTTTGCACATCAGTCTATTACACAAGCTACCATTTTAAATCCGGGTATTCCAGCAGCAGCTGGAAATGGTGGTCGTGAAAATGCTAATCGTTTATCTGGTTGGAAAGGTGATGCAACAAAAGCGGCTGAAGCAAAACCGAGCTTAGGTCCAGATGATTATAAAGCGGATTTGGATTCAGAAAATATAACATATTTAATGAACAAAAATAAATGGTCTTACATGGATGCAATGAATTATTATCACAATCGTTTGCGATCAGGACAAAGCCGAGCACAAATTTTTACTGAACATACATCGTATAACGAAGTGAAAAAAACTATATTTGATAGTCTAAAAGTCAATTCTATGAAAGAATTAAAAGAAAAATACTATGATTCGTATCGATTTTTATGTAACTTAAAGGATAAAAATAATGAATTGAAGGATTATTAGAATGAAAAAAAAAATCTTTTTTATTATATTACTGATACTGATTGTCTTTGGGGTTTATAAAGGTTGGGGATATCTAAAAGTTAAAAATATTTTTGATGAAATATATTACTCAGAATATGATGATCTTGGTTATGTTTTAAATCCAAAAGGGTTTCCAAAGATGAAACAGATTGAACGGTGGGACAGAAAAACAGCAGATACTAATAATGTTGCAGGTCCAATAATTGAGAGTTATAAAGAAGAATATTTGGAGAACGGTGAGTCTTTATCAATTAGTTTTATGTTTTCAAAAAAAGAGTTTTATATAGGATATACTAAAAAAATAGATTCCAATATCTCTTATGATATTGGATATAGATATGATAGTGAAACAAAAATTTTAAATGAAGACATCAGTATTATAGATGACAACATAGAAAAATGGGATATAGAAAAAGCGAACGAAATCCAAAAATATTTTGATAAATACAATATTTCAAAGAAAGAAGTACAAATAGTAGCGGATAACGTCTTATACAATAAAGTTATCAAGGATTGGATCAATACTTATCCTAGTCGCTTCTCTGCAAAGAATATTGGAAAAGTGATAATCAAGAAAGATCCATTTTTAGAATAAATTGAAATGAGTAAAAAAATGAAGAAGAAACCAAAGCTTGTTGTACTATGTATAGTTATATCTTTTTGGATATAAAGGTTTGGAGTATTTGAAAATTAAAAATGTTTTCGATGAGATGTATTACACTGAAATTAAAGATATGAAAAAGCAGACAGCAAACGGATTTCCTAAAATGAAACAAATCAAAAGCTGGGATAAAAAAAGTACAGACATTATTCTGAGGCAACCTTAGAGTATATTGCATTGATGGCAGAGCTTCGGTTAAGAGAGTTAGACAATTTCTTGAACAGTCCGATTGGAAAATTTTATACAGCTGTTGTAGGAATGGTCTTCTTCTATGGCGGAGCCAAATTTATTGTTAAGGGAATTGTAGATTTAGGGAATGGTCTAGCCATGGCATATGGAATGGATGCGGCAACAGGGCAAATGATTCCTGTGCTTGTCAGAAGTGATGGATTGGTTATCTCTGAAGTGATTCAATCTGTGTCGGCGGGTGTAGCACAGGTAGTTACTGGAATAACTGTTAATGCTTTTGGCGAACTGAGTACAGGTGATTTGACTCCCGGAGGTAGATCATTGTCAACACATGGAGCAGAGCGAGCTAACGAAAGAGGTTTTACTCCAGAAACAATTGATTCTATCATTGAAATAATATGAAGACTAGATCATCTAGAATAGACGAGCTTGGTAGGAAAACATGGGAATATATAGATCCTAGGGGGAATAAAGTTGTAACTAATGAATGGGGGGGGATAATCTCAGTTCACTCACCGGCTCCAGGAGGAGTATATATACCCAAATAGTAAAAGGAGCTAAAAAAATGGATCGGATTTTTAAGAAAATCGTGAAAGAAATAGATCATGGATACGAACCCGGAATTGGTGCAGAGATTAATTCCTTTATGACATATCAAAAAGAAAACATAAATGATTATCAGTTATGTTTTAGTGAAAACGAAGAGTATTTTTCTCTAGATATAACTTTAGCTAATTTAAATAAAATAGCAGTCAAGCAGCTTTTTTTTCAGTTAATGCTGTTTATCGAATATTCGCATGCAACATTTTACACATTCAATCAGGGTATTGATGAAATAAGCTATGAAGTAACCTCTTATAATATTGATAAAAAGGGATTTTTACTGAAAATTAAATTTAGTTCATTAGATTAGGTAAAAACTTTAAATAAGTGTGAAATTTTAATTTTTAGGTAGTGACATAAAGCAATGTCTAATTGGAAAAAGATCTTGGAGAATATGCTGTTTTTTTAATTCTATTTCGATGAGTTATTTAAAGGAACACTATCCAGCATCATATAACTTCATTAGGAGTCTTGAAGATAGCCAAAATAATTATCAAAATTATGTAAAGTAAAGGAAATTGATGGGTGAAACAAAGAAGAATCAGGTTAGTGTTTACTGTAATTTTATGTATTCTTATAATTGTCCCTGTATATTTCAGAATCAGTCAATATTTAACAATAAAAAATGTTTATGATGAACGTGGAGCTATTAATACGTCTTTTTTGGGTAGAGGAAATGTTTCCTTAGGGAAAGTTGATGGTATAGAGAGCTGGAATAGAGCAGACGCTTTTGACGAGAAATTTCCTGTTAGCGAAAAATATGATGAAAAGTCATTGCCAACCAACATGACAAATATGTCTCTTAGTTTTTTCTTTTCTGAAAAAAGACTGAATATTAGTTTTGGTTATGTCTTATCCGAGTCTGTTTCTATTAGATTCTACAATCAATATTATGTGGGGAAAAGTGAATTAGTTAGAAGTATATATTTTGTAGACGAACAAAATAAGATTAGTGAAAAAAATAAGATAAAAGAATACTTAGACAAATATAATATCGATAAAGACATACTTGAACAATTTTATAAGAAAGGTATGGATGATATTCTTCTTAAAGATTGGTTTTCAGTTCATAAAAGTCGTTTTTTTTTTTTAAAATCTAGGAGAATTAATTATTAAGGATGAACTTTTTTCAGATTTGTAATGATGGTTAGGATAGCTATATCTTCAATTTTAATGAATCTGTGGCTTCTTATGAATGTAAAAAAAGATAGCGATGGCGATATCGGTTATGTAATGAGAAGAAAATTACCTTATGGTCAGGCGCGTAATAAATAGTAATCAGAAGTAAGAAAAAAGAGTTCTCAATCAGAATTCTTCTCGAAATACGAAAATTTAGCAGATGTAAAACAACAAATACTAGCTGATTTAAATATAAACACAGTGGAAGAATTAAAGCAAAAGCAACCAGATGCATATCAATTTATTAAAAATCTTGAAAATAAGACCAATATATTAGGGGCATTTTAATGAAAAAGAAAACGATAGCAACAATTGTTATAAGTTCTGTAATTATTATGGTTTGTATTTTAGGAGGAATAAAATTGAAAGAATCAATGCAAGTTAAAAATGTTTTTGATGAGATGTATTATTCAGAATGGAAAGAACTAAATTATTCAGAGAGCAAGGGATTACCCAATATGAAGCAAATCGAACATTGGGATAGAAAAAATGCTGATTTAAAAAATAGTGTAGGACCTGTTATTGAAAGGTATAAAAGTAATTTTTTAGGAAAAAATGAGTCGCTTACATTTGGGTTTGATTTCTCTGAAAAGAGATTATTAATTAGTTTTGCGAAGACCATAACATCGGAGCTTTTATACAGAATCGATTTCTCTTACTCTATTTCAGAGAAACTATTAAAACAAAATGTTGTTATATTTGATGAGACAAAAGATACATACACAATAACTAATCCTCGGGAAATAGAAAAATACCTTGATAAATACCAGATATCAAAAGATTTTTTAAAGGATAAATCTAATGAGGTTTTATATCGCACTGTAATCAAAGATTGGTTAAATACTTATCCTAATCATTTTTCTCTAAAAGATATAGGCGAAGTTGACATTGAAAAAGATGAGTTTTTGAAGTAGATGAAGAAAAGATTAATCATTGTTTTCATACTCTTGATAACTATTTGGGTCGGGTACAAGAGTTTGGAGTATTTGAAAATTAAAAATGTATTCGATGAGATGTATTACACTGAAATTAAAGATATGAAAAAGCAGACAGCAAACGGATTTCCTAAAATGAAACAAATCAAAAGCTGGGATAGAAAAAAAGTACAAACATTTGATGATTTAACCATAATAAATGAACAATATAAGAAGGAGTTTTTGAAACAGGACGAAAATCTGACGTTTCATTTTGGATATACAGACAAAATATTATCTTTTGTGTATACAAAGAAGATAGATAACGGTATTTTTTTGCAAATGGGCTATAGTTATTTTGTAAAAGAAAAGTTGTTAAAAGAGAAAGTGAACGTTACCTTATCGGGTGTAGATGAATTAGATCCAACTAATAATAAAGAGATAGAAAGATATCTTGATAAACATCAGATATCAAAAGATTTTTTAAAGGATAAATCTAATGAAATTTTATATAACACTGTGATAAAAAATTGGGTGGAAAGTTATGATAGCTCATATACAGTAACGGATATAGGTGAAGTTACTATTGAAAGAGATCAGTTATTAAAATAGACGAAGAAAAAATTAATCGTGGTTTTATACTCTTGATAACCATTTGGACCGTTTGTAAGGGTTTGGAGTATCTGCAAGTCAAAAATGTATTTGATGAGATGTATTACACTGAAATTAAAGATATGAAAAAACAAAAAGCAACTGGATTTTCTGAATTGAGAATAAAGAACTTAATTTTTAATCAGAACTAGGAGAATACAGAAATAGAATCATGATTTCAATTCAGTTTTATTATAAAGTCCTTCAATTTCAGACATTTCCTCCCAATCAATAGTATAATAATCGTATCAACTATTGATCGTGAGGAATTCATATGAAAATCGGAATCATCGGCTTAGGAAATATCGCGCAAAAAGCATATCTACCTGTGTACTCTCAACTAAGAGACCAAGCAACGTTTATATTATCCACCCGAAATGAACAAACCCGAAAAGAAATCAGTGAAAAATACGGCTTCAACGAAATGGTTGCTTCAACAGAAGAATTGATTCAGACTGGAATAGCAGCTTGTTTTGTTCATGCGGCAACCAAAGTGCACGGTCAACTAGTAAAACAACTACTAGAAGCGGGCATCCATGTTTTCGTTGATAAACCGTTAAGTGAAAACCTAGCAGAAGTCAAAGAAATCCAAGCTCTAGCAGCAGAAAAAAAGCTGATTTTGATGGTAGGCTTCAATCGCCGTTTTGCACCATTTGTAGACGAATTAAAAGCAGTTGATAATAAAAATATGTTGCTAATCCAAAAAAATCGAATAGCATCGGAATCTACAGCTAATTTTGTAATCTACGATTTATTCTTACATGTAGCTGATACACTTGTCTATCTCCTTGATGATGATATCCGCCAGGTTCAAACCAAAATCATTGAGGAAGATGGCTTACTAAAAAGAGCGATTCTTCACGTAGAAACAGAAACTACGACAGCCATTGCTTCAATGAATCTCTACGCAGGAGCAAATACAGAAACTTACCAAGTAACAAGTCCAGAAGGAACGTTAGTATTGGAAAATCTAACAGATTTAACTAGCCAAAACTCGTTAGGGACACAACAAAAAAAATTTGGCGATTGGACAACAACAGTAGAAAAACGTGGCTTTCAACAAATGGTGGAGGAATTTATCAAAGCAGTTCAAACTAATGATGGCACGTATTTAAAACAAGAAAAAGTCTTTACAAGTCATGAACTATGTGCGCAAATGTTGCGTAAGCATCAAGAACATATTTTATAGAGTCAGACTAGAAAGTTTCTCTTTGACATGCTAGAATAAAAAGGATGTTTGAAAGAAAGGAACGACTTTCGATGAATAAAATTGAAATGATGAATGAATTAACAGATATAACCTTACTATTTGATGAACCTTTGATGAATTTTACGTTTACTAAAACAGGTGGACCTGTGGATGTTCTAGCTTTTCCAAAATCAAAAGCGGAAGTGGCGACATTAGTCGAATATTGCAAAAGTCATGAAATCCCTTGGCTTGTCCTAGGAAATGCCAGTAACTTGATTGTCCGAGATGGCGGTATTCGCGGAATGGTAATTATGTTGGAAAATATGAAACAAATCTCTGTTTCTAAAAACCAGATCATTGTGGAAGCAGGAGCAAAATTGATCGATACAACCTATGTTGCTTTGGAGCATGATTTGACTGGTTTTGAATTTGCTTGTGGGATTCCTGGAAGTATCGGCGGCGCTGTCTATATGAATGCGGGTGCTTACGGTGGAGAGATTAAAGACGTTTTCACAAGTGTTGATGTGTTGTTGGAAGACGGGACGATTCAAACCTTTACAAATGAAGAGATGGCATTTTCTTATCGTCATAGTGCGATTCAAGATATGCACTGTATTGTATTAGAAGCGACTTTTTCTTTAAAAGAAGGGGAAAATAGCGTAATCAAAGATCAGATGGTTGAGTTGACTGCACTAAGAGAATCGAAGCAACCATTGGAGTACCCATCTTGTGGCAGTGTCTTTAAACGACCAGAAGGACATTTTACTGGGAAATTGATTCAAGATGCTGGCTTACAAGGATTACAATGGGGCGGCGCTCAAATCTCAGAAAAGCATGCAGGGTTTATTGTGAATATCGATCATGCTACGGCTACTGATTATGTAGAATTGATTGCGCATATCCAGCAAGTGATCAAAGAAAAATTTGATGTTGTATTAGAAACAGAAGTCCGCATTATTGGAGAAGAACGTTAAAAAGAAGCCTTTCAGCAGGAAGGCTTCTTTTTCTTCTTATTCAGCGTTCGCTTGTAAATCTTCAATTTCAACAACTTTAAGATTCTTACGCTCTAAATTTTCAACGATCAAAGCACAAGTTTCTTCAGTAGTTTCTGCTGGTAATGTAATCAAAGTACGACGAATGAATTCATCTTCCCCGATATCCAAGGTAATACAGCTGGCGATACTGCTATGTTTGGCAATGATTTTTGTCATTGCAGCAAGGTCACCCTGTTTACCAGTCGTAGCAATTGTTAATACATAGCTGCCACGTTCTATATTCCAAGACTGAGCAAGGATATTCAATAATGTACTATGAGTTAAAATACCATAGAAATGATTATTTTCATCCAACACAGCGATATACGGTAATTCTTTGATTGTAAAAAAGACTTTGAAGAATGACGTGTTCACAAAAATAAATTTTGTTGCATTTTTCAACAAATAGGTCACTGGTAGACTCATGTCTCCGCCGTTTGCTTTGTGGCGGTAGATGTGCATTTTATAGATATTTCCTCTAAAAATCTTTTCCGATTCATCTAGGATCGGTACACAACGATATCCTGAATCTTCAAGGATCGTCAGTGCTTCTTCCAGAGTACAAGATTCATTGACGGTTGTAAGATTTTTCTTTTTGATAACAACGGATTTTAATAACATGTTAATCCTCCCGTAGGTTAAATTCTTCTAACAGGGTAATGATAACATAATTTGAAAGAAAACCATAGTTTATTGAGTATCCATTGACATTTTATTAAAAGAATGATAATGTTATTGAGTAAATTTGTGAATAGAGGAGGTTGAACAATGGCAACAAAAAAATCAGCACTTGCTTGTTCAGATTGTGGCTCCAGAAACTATTCTAAAGCCGTCAGTGAAGGAAAACGTGGAGAACGGTTAGAAATCAAAAAATTCTGTAAATACTGTCAAAAATACACGTTACATAAAGAGACGAAGTAGATATTGGAGGAGTTCAAATGAAATTTTTACGTAGTGTTAAAGATGAGATGAAGCAAGTTACATGGCCATCTAAAAAGCAATTACGCAAAGACACGTTGGTGGTTATCGAAACATCGATCATTTTTGCAGCATTATTCTTTGTGATGGATACAGCGATCCAAACTGCATTTGGCTGGATTCTTAAGTAATTCAAACTAGTATTTCATTAAAAATGGTGCTATAATAACTTGTGAGGAAAAACTTCGGGGAACTGAGGTTTTTTTATTTTCAGACGAAAAAAAGCAGTTTCAAGAAATAGTTGTTACTCTTAATGTATTGTATGATCACTATATAAACCTAAAGGAGCCGAAGCAGAAATGGAATCATTTGAAAAAAATTGGTATGTACTGCATACCTATTCAGGGTACGAAAACAAAGTGAAAGCGAATATTGAATCGCGAGCACAAAGTATGGGCATGGGAGATTTTATTTTCCGAGTAGTCGTTCCAGAAGAAACAGAAACAGAAGTAAAAAATGGCAAATCAAAAGAAATCGTGCATAAAACGTTCCCTGGTTATGTCTTAGTTGAAATGACAATGACCGATGATTCTTGGTATGTAGTGCGTAATACACCAGGTGTTACTGGGTTTGTTGGTTCACATGGTGCGGGAAGCAAGCCAGCGCCGTTATTGCAAGAAGAAATCAATCACATCTTGCGTTCAATCGGTATGAGCACACGTCAATCTGATTTGGATGTTGCACTAGGTGACACCGTTCGTATTATTGAAGGGGCCTTTTCTGGCCTTGAAGGTGAAGTAACAGAAGTTGATGAAGAGCGCCAAAAATTAAAAGTGAACATCGACATGTTCGGTCGTGAAACAAGTACCGAGTTAGATTTTGAACAAGTAGATTCAATCTAAAAAAATAAAGAGCTGAGGCATAATGGTTTTGGCATGGAGAGAGTGGAACAAAACTAATCATAGTTTTGTCCTGCTCTCTTCTTACTATAGCGATAATTGAAAAGGTGATAAAATGAAAAATAAGAAGGATTACGTCATTCTAATAGTCTGTATCGTGTTATTTTTTGCTGGTTGCGCGAATAAAAAAGGAGCGGATAATGAAAAGCAGCAGATCGGTAAACAAACAGACACTAGCGAGAATGTACAAAAGACATCTGTTCCGACACTATTTATCCATGGCTATGGTGGTGGAAATAATTCCTTTGGTCGTATGATCAAACGATTGGAAGGAAACCACCGTACCAAAAAAGAGTTAATTTTGACTGTTAGTGTGGCTGGAAAAGTCCAAGCTAAAGGCGAACTTACTGGCAAAGAAAATAATCCTAGTGTTCAAGTGCTTTTTGAAGATAATAAAAATAATGAATGGAATCAAGCAGAGTGGATCAAGAATTGTCTGGAATTCGTTGGGAGCAATTATGGAATCACCCAAGTCAACTTGGTAGGACATTCTATGGGTGGCGCTAGCACTTTACGTTATTTGACAACATTTGGGGAGGATAACAATTTACCGAAAATCAACAAATTTGTAGGCATAGCGGCACCATTCAATGATTTCGTAGAATTATCTAATGGAGAGACGCTTGACGATGTTTTACAAAATGGTCCTGCAATTCAAAGTGAGCGCTATTCAGATTATGTCAATGGAATCGACAAAGTGTCCAAAGGGATGAAAGTCATGATTGTTGCAGGAGATGTAGAAGATGGCAGTTTAAGTGATGAAGCAGTTCCTGTTGCGGATGCAGTAAGTGTTGTCGCGCTATTTCAAACACATGGGAATGAGGTACAAGAAAAAATATTCTACGGAAAAGCTGCCCAGCATAGTAAATTACATGAAAATACGGAAGTAGATCAACTTGTTGCAGATTTTTTATGGCAATAAAGGATTAAGTCAAGTGGATGGAACGATGAAAGTCAGAATGAAAGACATTACGAAAATGGCTAATGTATCTGAAGCTGCGGTTTCTTTGGTATTAAATGATAAACCATCTAGAATTCCGGAAAAAAGAAGCAGAAAATAAAAGCAATCGCAAAAGAATTTAACTATATCACAAATATAGCGGCCAACGTCTTGCTAAAAATGCTTCACAAACCATAGGGGTTGTTGTTCCTAATCTTGAAAATAGAAACATAGACTGATAGAAAGAGCTGTTTTTAAATACTAAAAAAATAAAAAGTAAAATGGTACGTGTTCCTTAAAAAGAGGAATACGTACCATTTGATATTTTTAGGCTAGACATTCCTTTTTTATCAGATATAATGACTTAAATTATTTAATTTCTTTTTGAGTTGATACATGCGGATATCAATGACTCAAATATTACCAGGGTTCTTCCGAAAAACAGTTGTGGCTGAGCAATATTTATTGAAAAGGGACTATATGAATCAGTAGAAAATATTAAGTCAGCAGCAACAGCGATAGCCGTGTTTTTGTTACCTAAAAAAGCAATAATCGTGTTATTTTTTTTTCTAGCTAGTTCTACTGTTTTTCTTAATGACTCTTCTTCACCGGAATGAGAAACAACTATAAAAAGAATGTTTTGATTATTCTGATTATTTATTAATTGAGTGTGAGAGGTAGTAATGTTAGGAATCGAGTGGAAATTCAAAACCTCACTAATATAACTAGAAATGTGAGAAGAAAATCCTTCACCGAGAACGACTACTAAGTTTTTACGATTTTTTTCAATTAGCATGCAAAATTGATCGATTTCAGTTGTAGAAGGCAGTATTTCATTTACGATAGGAGTTGGTAAATGCGATTCTTTAATTTTATATACTAGTTCGTTGTATCCAGATAAATTTAATTTTTTAGCTAAACGAACAATAGAGGTAGGGGAGGTAAAACAATCTTTAGCTACTTTACGAATACTGAGATCACGTGTATTTCCGCATTGTTCATCTAAGTATACAAGAATTTGAAGTTCTGTTTTGGTTAAATTGTACATTTCTTTCAGGTAATGTAAATTCATGGTGTAACCCCCTTAATAAGAATATAAATAATTTTAGCAGAAAAAAGTGTTTTGTGTTGATAAATCAAAAAAATGAGGTGTTTTAAAATGAAAATCAGAAAAAGTAAGATTTTATTAGTAAGTGCGGTACTTTTAACTTTAGCGGGATGTTCAGGTGGAAAAGATGCGGCAACAAAAGAAGAACAAGTGCTTCGAGTGGGTATCGATTCAGAATTATCAACAGCGGATGTTTCATTGACAATGGATAATACCGCTTGCAGTGTGATGAGTCAAGTTGGAGAAGGCTTGTTTTCTTTTGACGAAAAGGGAGAAGCAGTTCCAGCATTAGCAACGGATAAAGTAGAGCCATCTAAAGACGGTTTAACCTATACCTTTACCATACGAGATAATGCAAAATGGAGCAACGGGGATCCAATCAAAGCGAAAGATTTTGAATACTCATGGAAAAGAACCGTGGATCCTGAAACAGCGTCACCACAAGCCTATTATTTCGAAGGAATCAAGAATTATAAAGCAATTGCCAATGGGGAAAAAAATAAAAGCGAACTTGGGGTCAAAGCTGTTGATGATCTAACGTTAGAAGTTAATTTAGAATATCCGATGAGTTATTTCCAACAATTATTAGCGGTTCCTGCCTTTTTTCCATTAAATGAAAAGTTTGTAGAGAAAACGGGCAAAGAGTATGGGACAACTGCAGAAGATACCTTGTATAATGGCCCCTTTACAATGGAAGGTTGGGATGGCACTAATAATACATGGTCATATGTCAAAAACAAAGAGTATTGGGATAAAGACGCAGTCAAACTTGACAAAGTTGAAGCTCAAGTTATCAAAGAAATCACGACGGCCAAAAACCTATTTGATGACGGCCAACTGGACGAAGTAAAAATCACTGGAGAAATCGTTGCGCAAGAAAAAGGCAATGAGGCTCTTAAAATAAGAGAAGTACCAGGAACTTATTATATCCAATTAAACACAAAAAAAGATATTTTTGCTAATTTAAACGCAAGAAAAGCTATTGCCTTGTCATTAGATTCAAAAAAACTAGCAGAAAATGTATTAAATGACGGATCAAAAAAAGCATTAGGATTTGTTCCAACGGGCTTTATCAATCAAGCATCTGAAAAAGATTTTGCAGAAGAGGTCGGAGATATTAATCCTACAGACGAAGCGAAAGCAAAAGAACTGTGGGCATCGGCAAAGAAAGAGTTAGGAATTGAAAAAACTGAGGTAACGATTTTGTGCTCTGATTCAGAAAACGCTAAAAAAATTAGTGAATACATTCAAGGTTCTCTGGATAAAACGCTTGATGGATTGACTGTTAATGTTTCAGCAGTGCCATTCAATAATCGTTTAGAAAAGAGTCGTAGCGGAGATTTTGATATTGTACTTGGTGGTTGGACACCTGTTTATGCTGATCCCATTGATTTTTTAAGTTTATTACAAACTGAAAATTCTAACAATTTTGGGAAATGGTCAAGTACAGAGTATGATCAGTTATTAAGCGAGGCGAACAAAACTTATGCAAATGATTATGAAAAACGATGGGATGTAATGAAAAAAGCAGACCAATTGATTGCAGAAGAAGTGCCATTGGTTTCTTTGTATCAATTATCAGAAGCATATTTGATCAATGATCGAGTGAAAGAGTTACCGTTTGGACCTCTAGGTTCTGTTTATTATAAAAATGTTTACATTGAAGAGTAGGTGGGAAATAAGTGAAAAAAGATCAAGCCGTAAAATTAATTACCCAACTTTCAGACGCAAATGGAGTATCTGGCTTTGAAAATGAAGTTGTCAAGATTGTTCAAAAAGCCACCAAAGAGCTTGGCTCTCAAAAAACTGATGGCATGAAAAATCTTTATATAGAAAGTCAGAATAATACTGGTGAAAGACACCTAGTTCAATTTGATGCCCATAGTGACGAAGTTGGATTTATAATACAAGCAGTCCAAACAAATGGATTACTAAAATTTTTACCATTAGGCGGTTGGATTCCAAGTAATATTGCTGCTCAAAAAGTTAGAGTGAGAAATCGTTTTGGTGAATACATTACAGGGACTGTTACAAGTAAGCCACCACATTTTATGTCAGAAGCAGAACGCAATAAAACTTTGAAAGTAGAAGATTTATTCATTGATGTGGGTGCTATTTCAGAAGCTGAAATTAATGAAATTTACAAAATTGATATAGGAGCACCAGTTGTACCAGCTGTAACTTGTGAATATGATGAAAAAACGAATAAATTCTTAGGAAAAGCTTTTGACTGCCGCATTGGTTGTGCTTGCATGGTGGATGTTTTAGATGAACTAAATAAAGAAAAACTTGAAGTTGACCTAGTTGCGACATTGACCTCACAAGAAGAAGTTGGTCTGAGAGGAGCGCTTGTCGCAGCCAAACAAGTGAATCCCGATTTAGCAATTGTATTTGAGGGATGTCCAGCGGATGATACTGCTGCACCAAATTACTTAATCCAAACAGCTTTAGGAAAAGGACCAATGCTTAGGTATTTTGATGTATCAATGATTACAAGTCCTGAATTTCAACAATATGCGCTAGAAATCGCCAAGGAGCACAATATACCCGTTCAAGTTTCTGTTAGAAGCGGTGGTGGAACGAATGGTGCTGTGATAAACCAAGTAAAAGGAGCTCCGACTATCATCGTTGGAATTCCAGTTCGATATGCTCACACACATCATGGCTATGTTGATTATCAAGATTATCAACATGCAAAGGATTTAGTGGTGGAAATTATAAAATCATTGGACTGGCAAAAAATAGAAGCATTGACTCATCCGTTATAAATGAGGAGGAATAAAATGAAAATTTATATTTCATGTGATATTGAAGGATTGGCAGGCATTGCTACTTTTGATATGGAAAAAGAAGACACACTGCTTTTTAGAGAATTATATCATAACCATGTTGCTTGGTTGATTGAAGGGATTCAAAAAAGTGAACGGCAGTCTGAAATTGAAGAAATTACTATTTCCGATTCTCATAGTCGTGGTGTTAACCTTTCTTTTAGTCGACTTGCTGAAATTGACGATCGGATTTCTTTGATCAGTGGATTTCCTCGTGAAGACTATATGATGAGCGGTTTAGATGAAAGTTATGATTTAGTTATGTTTTTAGGCTATCATGCGGGAATTGGAAAGTTGCATGGAAATATGGATCATGGGTACAGTGCAAGTGTTGCGTATGATTTGAAAATTAATGGTCAATATATGAATGAAACGACAATCAATGCAGCTTATGCAAGCGAACGTGGTGTTCCAGTAGGCTTGATTATTGGAGAGTCTGGCTTAAAAGAACAACTTCATGATGAAGGGATGTTGCCCTGGGTTTCATATGTTACGACTAAACAATCACTAGGTCGTTATGCAATCAAAAATTATCCCATAAAAAAAGTTAAAGCGGAGATTATCCAAGAAACAATAACTGTTATGAATAGTGATTTTGATCAATTAAAAAAATATAAAATCGCTACACCAGCTGTTGTTCAGTTACAATGTGTTACTACGGCTCAGGCAGATAGAATCGAAATGCTCCCAACTGTGAAGCGTATTGATGGCAGAGTAGTTGAATTTTCTGGTGAATCAATGAAAGATATAATGAATGGTATCGTTGGGATTGTAGGATTAGGAGGAACAACATATTAAAAAATACACCTGTCTGACTGTTGAGCTAGACGGGTGCATTTTTTTAATTTTGCTGACTGGCTAACTCTTTAGCTAGTCTTTTAGCAGTTGGTGATACGGCCAAACCGCCTTCTGCCGTTTCTTTGAAAATCTGTGGCATTTGACGACCAACCTGGTACATTGCGGCTACCACTTCATCTGGTGGAATCACGCTGCGAATTCCAGCTAAGGCCATATCAGCAGAAATGAATGCTTGGGAAGAGCCCAAGGCATTACGTTTCACACAAGGAACTTCCACAAGTCCGGCAACAGGATCACAAATCAACCCCATCATATTTTTCAACGTAATCGCAATAGCTTGAGCGGCTTGATCTGCTGAACCACCTGCTGCACAAACTAAAGCAGCACTGGCCATCGCACTAGCCGAGCCGACTTCTGCTTGACAACCGCCCTCAGCACCACTGATTGAAGAATTATTAGCGATCACTAAACCAAAAGCACCAGCACTAAATAGGAAATCAAGTTGTTGTTCATGGGTTAACTGTAGTTTTTCGATAGCTGCCATTAAAACACCTGGAACCACTCCAGCACTGCCTGCTGTTGGTGTGGCACAAATCAATCCCATATTTGCGTTGACTTCATTGACAGCGACAGCATTTCTAACAGCCGTCAGAATCGTTTCACCGCTCAAAAAATTACCCGCTTGAATATAGTGATTCATACGAGTGGCGTCACCACCTGTAATTCCAGTAACTGAAGTCACACCGTTCACACCTTCTTCGATGGATTGTTTCATCACAGCAAGGTTTCGTTCCATTGTTTCGAGGATTCGCTCTCGACTATGCCCATGGTTTTCAATTTCTGTTGCAATCATTAATTCAGCAACTGAAGGAAAATCTGCGGCTTGTTTTACTAATTCTTCTATGGATAGAAACATAACAAGTTTGCTCCTTTAAGTAGATTAATCAAAATAATTTACACTATAAATATGGGGAATCTGCACCAATTTCATTGTAATATCACCAATATCAGCATGATCGATCTCAATGATCATGATTGCTTTTTCTCCTTTAGATTCCCGAGTGACTGTCATGGTTCCAATATTGATGTTTGTGTCAGATAATAAATTTGTGACTTTAGCGATCATACCAGGTACATCTTGATGAACGATAATGAATGTTGGCGTACCCATTGTCAGAGAAATTTTAAAACCATTCAGCTCAGAAATTTGAATATTACCGCCGCCAATAGAAATCCCCGTGACAGAAAGCTTACGCTCACCTTTAGAAACAAGCAGCTTAACTAAATTTGGATGCTCCGCTTTTTCTTTTAAGGGAACAAAGAGAACTTCCATATGTTGTTCATGCGCAATTTTCAAAGAATCAGCCAAACGCTCATCATCAGGTTCCATATCCAGTAAACCGCCAACTAAGGCAATATCTGTCCCATGACCACGATACGTTTTTGCAAAGGACTCATATAAATAAATGTCAACCGTGTCAGGCTGCTCCCCAAAAATACTCCGGACGATTTTTCCGATGCGAGCAGCGCCAGCCGTATGAGAACTGCTTGGTCCGATCATAACTGGACCGATGATGTCAAAAACACTTTTATAACGTAAACTTTCCATTATCTATTTCACCTATTTTCTTATTTGAAACTAACAAAAGTCTATCACAATTGCCTATAAGAAACTACAGAAAAGTTGAAGAGAGAAAGTAAGCGAACATTTTTTTAGAGTTGACGAATCGAAAAATAAAAAGCTAACGTTAATTGCCTTTTAAATTACAATATGTTAGAATAAATAATATTGATATAAGAAGGAGATGTTTAAATGAAAAAAATAATTGGATCGCTATTTGTAAGTGCAACGCTAGTCAGTCTTTTCGCAGTACCAAAAACAGCACAGGCAGCAAGTCGCTGGAATATTTTCGATATTGAAGGATCGATTGAAATTCCAGGTTGGGCGAGCGGTAATAAAGAGCCAGAATATGTTATTCATGAAACGACTACGACAGGAGTTCCGCCGCTGATCATTCAACATACCAAAGGTGGCAAAACTGGCTTCTTAACTAGAAAAGAATATCATAAATTACCAGGTGCTACTGAGTGGTATGCTAAATATAGTGGGCACATCCAATAAGCGTAACAACCATAGAAAAAGCTGAAGGAGAAATTCCTTTGGCTTTTTTTGTTCTCATTTGCAAGGTTTATTTGAGTTGAATAACAAAAATACTATTTCATAATAGAATACTTGAAAAATCAAAAGAGAGAGAGTATAATAATTAAGTGTGCATTTTTGCATGCAGAATTTCTTTGATTCGTCAAAGAATGACGTGGGAGGAGAAATCTTCATCTCCAATTAACCACATCACGGACCCAAGGAGGTATGTCTCGTGGCAAAAAAAGTAGAAAAATTAGTTAAATTGCAAATTCCTGCAGGTAAAGCAACACCAGCTCCACCAGTAGGTCCAGCATTAGGTCAAGCGGGTATCAACATTATGGGATTCACTAAAGAATTCAACGCTCGTACAGCTGATCAAGCTGGTTTAATCATTCCAGTAGTAATTTCTGTATATGAAGACCGTTCATTTACATTTATTACGAAAACACCACCAGCTGCAGTATTATTGAAAAAAGCTGCAAAAATCGAAAAAGGTTCTGGTGAGCCAAACAAAAATAAAGTAGCGAATGTTTCTAAAGAACAAGTGAAAGAAATCGCTGAACTTAAAATGGCAGACCTAAACGCAGCAGACGTTGAAGCGGCTATGCGCATGGTTGAAGGAACTGCAAGAAGCATGGGAATCACTGTAGGATAATTTTTTATTCTAAGGAACCCAAAGAAGTAGCTTCTCAGTTTATTTCATATTCAAAGATATGAATTACGTGGGAGGTTCGACCGTTATAACCACAATCAAGGAGGAAACAAAATGGCTAAAAAAAGCAAAAAAATGCAAGATGCATTAAAAAAAGTTGAAGCAACAAAAGTTTACCCTGTAGCAGAAGCGATCGCTTTGGCTAAAGATACAAATATTGCAAAATTTGACGCAACTGTTGAAGTTGCTTACCGTCTAAATGTAGACCCTAAAAAAGCAGACCAACAAATCCGTGGTGCAGTAGTATTACCAAACGGAACTGGTAAAACACAAAGCGTTTTAGTTTTCGCTAAAGGCGATAAAGCCAAAGAAGCTGAAGCAGCTGGTGCTGATTACGTAGGTGACGCTGACATGGTTCAAAAAATCCAAGGTGGATGGTTTGGATTTGACGTAGTAGTAGCAACTCCAGACATGATGGCTGAAGTTGGTAAATTAGGTCGTGTCTTAGGTCCTAAAGGCCTTATGCCCAACCCTAAAACTGGTACTGTAACAATGGACGTAACAAAAGCTGTTAATGAAGTAAAAGCTGGTAAAGTAACGTACCGTGTTGATAAAGCTGGAAACATCCATGTACCAATCGGTAAAGTTTCATTTGATAATGAAAAATTACTAGAAAACTTCAACACAATCAACGATGTATTGTTGAAAGCTAAACCATCAGCAGCAAAAGGTCAATATATCAAAAATATTTCAGTAACAACTACATTTGGACCTGGAATCCACGTTGACCAAGCTTCATTTTAATTAGCAAAGCTAGTTCATGAAACTAGACAATTAGAAATTTTACTTGACTCAACTACCTTTCCCATGGTAAGGTAGTTGAGGTTAATAATTAACTGTACCGAAGACAGTAGGTGACGTAAGTCTTAATTTCCTACCGAGGACAATTGTTGATACATACAATTACGTCCCTCTATGTCAACGGTGGCATGGAGTTTTGTTGTTTTACACGACTTTTTGAAAAAAAGACGATGTAAAACAATACTTGGCGAACAAAGTGAGCGAAGTTTCTTTAGAAGCTTTTAACTAACATATGGTAAACCAAACTCCACCATCAATCATCAGGAGGTGAAAATAAATGAGTGAAGCAGCAATCGCTAAAAAAGAAACCCTAGTCGAAGAAGCAACAGCTAAATTCCAAGCAGCAGCTTCTGTAGTCATCGTTGACTACCGTGGTTTAACTGTAGAAGAAGTGACGAACTTACGTAAACAATTGCGTGATGCAAATGTTGAAATGAAAGTTATCAAAAACTCTATTCTTTCACGTGCAGCCAAAAAAGCTGGACTAGAAGGTTTAGATGAAGTATTTACAGGCCCTACAGCAGTCGCTTTCAGTAACGACGATGTAGTAGCACCTGCTAAAATCATCGACGAATTTGCAAGTACTGCCAAAGCATTGGAAATTAAAGGTGGCGTTATTGAAGGTAAAGTATCTTCAGTAGAAGAAATGACATCTTTAGCAAAACTTCCAAGTCGCGATGGACTACTTTCTATGCTATTATCTGTATTACAAGCGCCAGTCAGACAAGTGGCTTACGCTGTCAAAGCAGTGGCAGAAAAAGAAGACGAAGTTGCATAATTGCAGCCTAGTAACAAACTAAACTAAAAAAATAATGAATTATTAAAACGGAGGAAACCATAATGGCATTGAACATTGAAAACATTGTTGCAGAATTAGAAGGCGCAACTATTTTAGAATTAAACGATTTAGTAAAAGCTATTGAAGAAAAATTTGACGTATCTGCAGCAGCTCCTGTAGCAGCAGCAGCAGGACCAGCAGCAGCTGGCGAAGAACAAACTGAATTCACTGTAGAATTAACTGCAGCTGGAGACCAAAAAGTTAAAGTTATCAAAGCAGTTCGTGAAGCAACTGGCCTTGGCTTGAAAGAAGCTAAAGCAGTAGTTGATGGCGCTCCTGCACCAGTTAAAGAAGGCGTTTCTAAAGATGAAGCAGAAGCTTTAAAAGCTGCTTTAGAAGAAGTTGGCGCTTCAGTAACAGTAAAATAATCTTTTTAAGATTAAATTTCAAGCTAGAATCCATTTGGACTCTAGCTTTTTTATTGCCATAAAATTTAAAAGCATATCAATCGAATTTTTTGTGCTATGCGTTTAAAATTATACATATATAGTAATCGATCATGATATGAAGGAGCAATGACAATGGAAAGAGAAATCAGCGTTGCTGTAACATGTAAGAAATGTGGAAAAGAAGAGTTAGGGAAATTCTTATTAAATACAAGAACTGATAAATCAAATCAGCAAAGAGTCAATATTCCCTTAGGTGAATTAAAGCTTTCAGAACATGAAATTGAATTGATTTGCGAGGATACCATAGTTGGAGAGGAAATAAACCTACACTATGTATGTGAGAATTGCCAAACTAAAAATCATGTGGTTATCCTAGTGACAGAAGAAATGAGATAAAAATGAAAATTAAATAATATAAAATAGACTTTATAAGCATTTATTTCGCATGAAAACAAATAATCTGTTAGCATAATCAAGTAATCATTATTACATTTATTCTATTTAGCTTTACGAGCTTACGGCTTGTGAAAAATAGAAAATTCGCACACTTTTTTATTCTTCAGTTGGAGTCAATAAGCTTGTTCAGCATCAAATCAAGGAGGTTACATTATGCATTGGTTATGGGTTTTAATCGTAGGTGGTGTTATCGGCGCAATCGCTGGTGCAATCACAAGTAAAGGAAAATCAATGGGTTGGATCTTCAATATTATTGCAGGTCTTGTCGGCTCATCGATCGGTCAATCACTTTTAGGAAGTTGGGGACCGCAAGTTGCTGGAATGGCACTATTTCCTTCAATTATCGGCGCTGTAATTTTAGTCGCAGTAGTATCATTTTTTGTTGGTAAAAATTAATATCTTAAAAAAAAGAGCTTGGAGAGCTATGAGCCGACCCCCAAAAGTTAGACCCAAAAATCTAACTTTTGGAGGTCTTTTTGTATGGCAAAATATCGTTTAGAATTCAAATTAAAAATTGTTCAAGAGCATCTTGAAGAAAAAAGAGGAATAAATTGCTTAGCAAAAAAATATGGATTTAATTCTAACACTCAAATAAGAAAGTGGATCCATGCGTATAATGAATTAGGCGAAGAAGGACTACTTCGTAGTCGGAAATGTAGGAATTACTCTGTTCAATTTAAGTTAGATGCGATAGAGTTGTATTTAACTACAGAGTTGTCCTACCAAGAAGTAGCCAATCTTCTCAAAATGAACAATCCATCATTGATTGCGAATTGGCTTAAAACCTATCGTAAGCTTGGTATAGATGGACTCTCTAAACAGAAAGGACGTCCACCTACAATGTTTAAGAAGAAACGAAATGAAATCCAACCATTACCAAGTGAACAATCTCAATTAGATAAACTAGAAAAAGAAAATAGAATGTTAAAAATTGAGAATGCCTATTTAAAAGAATTGAGGAGGCTGCGTATAGAGGACGAACAAAAAATGAACGAATCGCGCGAATCATTCACAGCCTCCGAGGATACTTTCGATTAAAAGATATTCTGGAAACCCTAAGGTTTCCAAAATCCACTTACATGTACTGGCAAAAACGCCTCGACAGAACAACTTCAACACAAATGATTGAAGAAGAAATTCAAGCAATTCGTAAAGAACATCAACATTATGGCTATAGAAGAATGACACAAGAATTAAAACGACGTGGATACCAAGTAAATAAAAAGAAAGTACAGCGATTAATTCAAAAGCTACAGTTACAAGTCAAAGCATTTACCAAGAAATCTAGGAAATATAATTCATATAAGGGAACCGTTGGGAAAGTAGCTAAAAACTTGATTCATCGAAGATTCAACACTTCGGTCTCTCATCAAAAAATCACGACGGATACAACTGAATTTAAATACTATGAAACAGATGACGCGGGCATTCTTCGACTGAAAAAACTATATTTAGATCCGTTTATGGATATGTATAACAGTGAAATTCTTAGCTACAGCCTTTCTACTCAACCAAACGGTAAAACAGTTATGGCAGGGTTAGCAGAAGCAATTTCTCAAACAAATGATTGTCCTTATCGCCGCACCTTCCACTCTGATCAAGGCTGGGCTTATCAAATGAATACCTATGTACAGACATTAAAGGACAACCGTATCTTTCAAAGTATGTCTCGGAAAGGAACCTGTTTAGATAATTCTCCTATGGAGAATTTCTTCAGTATTCTAAAGCAAGAATTGTATTATGGCAAAGTCTATCGGAGTCAAAATGAGTTAAGACGAGCAATTGAAAACTATATTTATTATTATAATAATCATCGAATCAAAGAAAAACTTAACTGGAAAAGTCCAGTAGAGTTTCGACAGTTCGATCAAAAAACTGCATAAAAAATAGAGTAGAAAAATCCACTCTATAAAAAGTCTAACTTTTTGGGGTCACTACACTAAATCTCCAAGCTCTTTTTTGCTAGATTAGACTTATAAGTCACAATTTCATGTAAATAATTCCTCAATAAATCCTTCATAATGTGTAACATTCAAAAGCCTATTCAATTTTGCTCGATTTGAAAAAGTATCAATCATAAAATCAAATAATTGCCGAAATTTTTTCATGTCTTTTTGATTCATAACAATCATAATAATAACCTGAACATCTTGATTTTCCCATTTTATAGGTCGATCATTTAAGACAATAGCAATGCCTGTTTTCTTCGCGCTCATTTCAATAGCATGAGGCAGAGCCACCGAGTTGTTAAAGGAAGTCGCTGACATTTTTTCACGTTCTTTGATCAATTCAATAAAATGAGGATCAATATAATCTGCTTCAACTAGCTGTCTGCCTAAATGCTCAATGTATAAACTAGGTGAATTCAAATAAATATTTCGTTTAAAGTGTTCAGGTGTTAGATAAGTTTGAACGCTTTCCTTTAAAGTTTTTACTAATTTTTCTTGCTTAACGACTTGGATCATTTTTTGAATCTTTTCAATATCTTTGACTGATAAAAATGGAGAAATCTGAATCATATGGTCGAAATCTTTCATTTCAATCGTGGATAAAACAAGATCAGCTTGTTCCATTTCGGCTAAACTTTCACTATTCAATTGATAAAAGCTTCCTGAAATATTCAAGTTAGATTTGAATGTATCACCAATTTTATAAATCAAACGTTTATGCATGTCATAATATTCAGGCGTATAGATCACGCAATTTAATTTATTTTCTGTTTCAAATTTTTCCTCAAAATATGAACCAATATGTAACGCAATGAATGTAATTTCATCGTCTGAAATCGGAATATTAATTTGTTTTTGAATGTGCTTGGCAATAAAAACTGCGACTTCATAAATAAAGGGGTAGGATTGTTTGATTTCATCGGATAAAGGATTGTAGACTTGTTTCGCATTTTTAGCACGAGCAATCAAATTGGAAACATGCAGGGCTAAATTTAATACTAATTCGTTCGATATATGGGTAATGAAATATTTTTCAGCAACAGTTTCCATCATAGTTGAAATAAATGTGTAGATTGAACTTCCCATATAATTTTTTAAAAAAGCATCATTTGATGGGGAAATTTTAGTCATTAGTAAGAGAGTTAAATTATTGATTTCATAGAGATCCATTTCCACGGCAAAAGACTGATCGATATCCTTTCCGATTTGAGTAGCTAGCTTGTATTCAATTTGATTTTTTGAGAATAATTCGGTTACAAGGTTCAATTCAGAACGCTGATGATGCAAGAGACGATTAATCGCAATTGCAATATGGAGCAATAAGCTATTGATCGCATAACCATTGATATACAGGTGTTGACTACTTAATCGATCGATGACGATTTGTTGGATGGTTTCAATTGAGATATCTGGGAAGATCGTTTGAATATAATCTACAGATTGGAAGTTTTGTAAAGTTTCATCCTGAAGCATGTCACCGGTAAGTTTTCTGAAATTGGTTTCCTCTCCTTCTAGGCTTAGAGTATTTCCAGTCTTAACGATTTTTAATTCATACTTGGTCATTTTTTTGCGTAGTCGAAGAATATCTTTTTCGATCGTTGGAATACTGACAAATAAGGTATCAGCGACATCAAAATAATCAATATTTTTATGCTTAATCAATAAATTCATCAGGTGATTTATGCGATCTTTTGGTGTATTCAGTTCTTGTTTATTATGGGAAACGAAATCTTCGATGCGGGTATTACTGTCGATCTTATATCCTTGTCTAGAAGATTGGATTATTTCAAGTTTAGTATCTTGATTGATCCTAGCGACATAATTACGAATCGTTCTGGTCGATGTAGATAACGCTTTCGCTAGATCTTTTGCAGATAGCCAGTTATCTTCGCGCATCAATAACTTGATCAATCCAGTTTCTTTCTTATTTAAGGACACATTTTCCGCTCCTCTCCACTTTTTATAGCTTTTATTATTCGTTCTTTTGAAAAACAAAGCAAGTACATTTTTTTCCGCCAACCTAACAAGATGAGGAAAGAAACGTATTTGATAAAGGGCTCCAAAATATAGAAGATAAGAGTGTACTAATTGGGCGGGCAAATCAGATTTGATTGACTAGCCTATAATGTTTTTTAATAGAGAGGAGAAGAAATATGAGTGAATTAAACGTACTATTAGTCTGTGGATCAGGTGCCAGTAGTGGTTTTATGGCCGCTAATATGCGCAAAGCCGCAAAAACGAAAAATTTGGACATGAGTATCGTAGCGAGAAGCGAATCTGAAATCGAAAATTATATTGAGGAGATCGATGCTTTAATGGTAGGGCCCCATCTGGAGTATATCCTTGACGAGATTGATGAAATCATTCATGGGTTTCCAGTAAAGGTCATTTTAATGAAAAAAGAGTATTATGCAACACTGGATGGAGATGCTGCCATCGACCATTTACTAAGCGAATTCAATGAAGCAGGATAAGGAAAAAAGGAGATGAAAAGATGAATAAGCTAATCTTTTGGTTGGAAAATAGCTTCTCACCCAAAATGAATAAAGTAAATAATAACCCTTGGATCGTTAGTATCAAAGACTCGATCATGCAGACCTTGCCGTTTATTTTCTTAGGTTCAATTTTTTCGATGTTAGCGATTTTAAATGAATATTTTCCCACATTACCAAGTTTTTGGGTACCGTTCGGTTGGACTATGGGGAAGATTTCACTATTTGTTGCTTTCTTGATTCCGTTTAATTTAATGGAGAAAAAACGATTACGGAAGCAAAGGATCGTTGCTGGAATGAGCGGATTAGTCTTATTTTTGATGATTATTTCGCCTCAAATCGAAAAAGATAAAGTAATCGGATTTGGTCATGATGCATTAGGTGCTGGTGGAATGTTTGTTGCGATTGTAGCAGGCTTGATTGCAGGTTTTGTTCTTGTTACATTAGGAAAATTTTCTTTCTTCAAAGAAGAATCAGTTATTCCTGACTTTGTAAGAGCTTGGTTTGATTCAATGCTGCCGATTGGTCTGATTATTATTTTTGGCTGGGTTGTCGTGTTGATCATGAAAGTGGACTTATACAATATTGTTTTAAGTATTTTTATGCCATTGTCTAGTTTTATGGAATCACCAGGCGGTTTTATCGGCATGATGTTCTTGATTTGTTTTCTCTATTCAATGGGCATTTCGACTTGGGTTTTGACGCCAGTGGTTCAGCCAGTCTTATTGAAAGCGATTGCTGAAAATATTGCCCTTGTCCAAAATGGCACAGCTTCTGTAGAAACGCTGAACTTGGTGACGAGTAGTACGTTATATTCTGCGTATCTTTGGATTGGTGGGATTGGTTGTACTATGCCGCTTGTATTGATGATGATGCGAGCACGTTCCAAGAAAATCAGTGCTTTAGGTAAAGCCTGTATCGTGCCGTCGGTTTTTAATATCAATGAACCTGTGATTTTTGGTGCTGTTGCTTGGAATCCATTATTGATGATTCCAATGTGGTTGCAAGGAATTATTTTACCTGCTGTGATTTATATTTTTACGAAGGTAATTCCATTTGCTCCAATTCCAAAAGTTCAGTTTGAGTTGTGGTACTGTCCGTTCCCATTTGCTACTTGGTTTACAACAGGAACCATTACTGGCATTCTTTTGATGCTCATTATTTTTGCGCTGTCGACTGCTATTTGGTATCCATTTTTCAAAGCCTATGATGACCAAGAAACAAAAGCAGAAAACCAACTATTGAAGGAGGCTTAATGATATGGATGATTTATTGGCACAAAACGCAATGAAAATTATTTTATTTGCAGGAGATGCCAGAGTTAATTGTAAAAATGCACTTACGGCAACTGAAAAAAATGATTTTGAAAAAGCTACAGCAGAAATGAAAGCGGCGAAGAAAAATATCACAGAAGCACACAAAGTTCAAACAGAAGCCATTCAAAATGAGATGGGCGAAGACTCAAAATCAAAGCCCCACTCATTACTATTCACTCACGCACAAGATACGTTGATGACGATCTATAGCGAAATAAATATTGCGAATCATTTAATTAAAATAGCCAAACAACTAGATGAACGTTTAAAAAATATAGAAAAATAAGAAAAGAGGGCAAGTAAATGTATCAAGTACCAAATGGGTTTTCAAAGGATTTTTTATGGGGCGGAGCAGTTGCCGCTAATCAGTGTGAAGGGGCATTTGAATATGAAGGGAAAGGTACAAGCATTGCGGACATCAATGAGTTCCGAGCTGATCTGCCTCTAGAAAAGAGAGCGAATGCGGAGATTTCTACTGATTACATTGAAGAAGCGCTAAATAGTAAAACAGGAGTATTTCCAAAAAGATGGGGCATTAATTTTAAAGAAACATATCCAGCAGATTTAAAATTATTAGGAGATATGGGCTTAAAACTTTTTAGAACATCCATCGACTGGTCGCGAATCTTCCCAAATGGAGATGAGCTTGAACCAAACGAAGCAGGATTGCTATTTTATGATAAATTGATCGATGAAATCATCGCAAACGGCATGGAACCGATGATCACGCTCTCTCATTATGAGATGCCACTAAATTTGACTTTGAAGTATAAAGGGTGGTATTCAAGAGAAGTCGTTGATTTCTTTGTTCATTATTGCAAGGTTCTTTTTGACCGTTATCAAGGCAAAGTCAACTATTGGATCGTGATCAACCAAATCAATTTGATCGGACATGAATCATTCAATCATTTAGGTATTGCAGAAGATAAAGTGGATAATCTGCAAGAAGCAAAATATCAAGGAGTTCATCATATGATGATAGCATCGGCCTTAGCAACGGAGTATGCTCATCAAGTAGATGAACAGTATAGAATAGGGATGATGCTTTGCGGTGGTCCAGAATATGCAGCAACGTGCAAACCTGAAGATGTATTAGCAACCCTGAAAATCAATCAGATGGAGTATTTTTTTGCTGACGTATTACTAAGAGGGTATTATCCAGGTTATGCATTTCGTTATTTCGAAGAACATGATATTAAGTTGGAATTTGCAAGAGACGATGAGGAAATTTTGAAAAATACAGCTGATTATCTGTCATTCTCTTACTATTACACACGAATTTGTGATGCTGGGCACACGGAACCCTATCGGAATAAATCATTACCCGCAAATCCTTGGGGCTGGACGATCGATCCGTTGGGGCTACGAACATTATTGAATTCATTTTATGATCGCTACCAATGCCCAATTTATATTACGGAAAATGGGATTGGTTGTTATGATCGCTTGGAAGAGGATGGAACTGTGCATGATGATTATCGTATTGATTATTATAAGGCTCATATTGAGCAAATGAAAGAGGCAATCAAAGATGGTGTGGACCTAAGAGGTTATTGTGCTTGGGGACCAATCGATATTATCAGTTGTTCTTCATCTGAGATGAGCAAGCGCTATGGTTTTATTTATGTCGATCAAGACGATTATGGTCAAGGGAGTCAAAAACGATATCTAAAAGATAGTTATCATTGGATGAAGCAGGTTATTGCAAGCAATGGTGAAGATTTATAACAATTTTTTTGTATAAAAAGAACCCAGTAACTAGGATGGAAACTAGCTGCTGGATTCTTTTGCTTTAGTATCATCTTTTGGTCAATTTCACGACGACTTCACATCGCGCAGTTTGGGGAAACATATCGACTGATTGTAAGTATTGAACATCAAATACTTTCGCTAAATCAACTAAATCTTTTGCCAATGTTGATACATTGCAAGAGATGTACACCATCTTTTTCGGTGGCTGTTTTAAGATTGCTTTCAGTAGTTTTTGATCCAATCCGGTTCTAGGAGGATCAACAATGATAGCATCGGGTTTAAAACCGCTTTGAAGCCATTTAGGCAACAGTTCTTCTGCCGTTCCTACTTCGTAATGCGTATTACTTACACCTAAGCGTTCCGCATTATTTTTAGCATCCTCGATTGCAGCAGGGATGATGTCCATGCCACGAACTTCTTTCGCTTGTTTGGCAATACTTAAACCAATTGTACCAACACCACAATAAGCATCAACGACAGTTTCATTTGGTTGTATATCTAAGGCCTTTAAAGCTTCGCTATATAAAACTTCTGTTTGTTCTGGATTCAGCTGAAAGAAGGCTCTAGGCGACAAATCGAAGGTGACTTCATTGATTTGCTCTTCAATGCTTTCTTTGCCCCATACATGGATCGTTTCATCCCCCATAACGATGGAGGTTCGTTTGTTTTGAACGTTTTGCATGATGGAAACCACTTCAGGTAATTGTTGTGTGATTTCGTCAACTAAGGCTTTTTTTTGCGGAAATTTTACAGATTGGGTAATAAAAACAACTTGGACTTCATTTGTTTTTACGCCAACACGAACCATTAGTGTTCGAAAGATCCCACTATTTTTTCGTTCGTTGTAAATAGGTAGCTGATATTTGTTTAGCAGTTCAACTAAAGCATTCATGACTTTTGTTGTGGCTGGTTGTTGAACAAGGCAATCATCAATCGGCACTAAACGATGAGAGTCCGCTTGATATAGACCTGCTTCAACCTCGTCATCGATTTTACGTAATTGAAATTGGGCCTTATTCCGATAATTCCAAGGATTTTTCATCCCAATTGTTTTAAGTAATGAATAGTTTTCGAAGTTTCTTGGTCTGAATTTATTTAACGATTGCTTTAATAAGTCTTTTTTAAAGAGTAGCTGAGCAGGATAAGCAAGATGCTGCAGTTGACAGCCGCCACATGCTTCATAAACTGGGCATGGTGGAATAACTCGTTCTGGTGCTGCTTTGACAATTTTTTTCAATTGACCTTCCAGAAAACGAGGGGAAACTTTTGTGATTTCGACTGAAATATCTTCTTTTGGTAAAGCACCAGGCACAAAAACAATCGTTTTTTTATAATAACCGATGCCTTCACCATTGATCCCTAGGCGTTTTATTTTTAAAGGAATCGTTTGTCCTTCTTTTAATTGTTGTGTGGTCATAATTCCATCCTTTTGATCCGTAGATTTATAAATATGCTGGGACTTGTTCAAATGTTGTCCCACTGTTTTGTCATTTCTTATTTTAGCACAATTTGGTTGGTTTAGCTTCTGCTAAATATATGTTATAGTAGAATATATGTTCTCACTAGAAAGGCGGAGAGAGATGGAAACAATCACAAAAATCACTAAAGACAAAGGACAGTTTTATCTTATCTGGCTCTCTTCAGGAGAAAAACTGCGTGTGTCTGAGGATACGTTAGTTCGCCAACGCTTGTTAAAAGGACAAGAAGTAACGACAGCTGAAATCGAGCAAATTAAAAAATCGGGTTCATATGATGTTGGCTTACAGATGTCATTGAATTATCTAAGCTATCAATTACGTTCAAAAAAAGAAATTTTAGATTATTTGAAAGAAAAAGAAATTCTACCCGAAGATCGCAAAACAATCGTGATCCGCTTAAAAGAAATGAACCTTTTGGATGATAAAATTTTTAGTGAAAGCTATGTTCGAACACTGATGCGGACAAGTGATAAAGGGCCCAAGATGATCGAACAACAACTAAAACGAAAAGGCTTGAATGATGAAGACATTCAACATGGGTTAACTTTTTATACAATGGATGATCAAGTAGAAGTAGCAAAAGCAACGGCTGAAAAAGCGATGAGACGGTATCGGACGAAAAGTTTCAAAGAGGCTGTCCAAAAAGTTCAAATGCACTTGATGCAAAAAGGCTTTAATAGAGAAGTGATCGATTTAGCTCTTGATGAGTTATCGTTTGAAAAAGATGAAGAACAAGAATTAGATGTGATCAAAAAAGAGGGTGATAAGCTATGGGAGAAACACCGTAAGCTAGATCCTTATAAACGCTTGATGAAAGTCAAACAAGGACTATTCCAAAAACGATTTGACTCAGATTTGATTCAGCAATATTTCGACGAAAAGGAATTAGAGGATGAAGAATGAAAAATATTGGGAGACTTGGAGTGAAGCACAGCTTCAAGCTTTTCAAGAAGAGTTTCTTGCTTGGTATGAAAAAGAGAAACGAAATTTACCCTGGCGTGTTAATCTAGATCCCTACCGTATCTGGATTTCAGAAATCATGCTACAACAAACTCGTGTTGATACGGTGATCGATTATTACTATCGTTTTATGGAGTGGTTTCCGACAATCAAGGATTTGGCTGAAGCGCCAGATGATAAGTTATTAAAAGCGTGGGAAGGTTTAGGCTATTATTCCAGAGCAAGAAATTTAAAAGTTGCCGCGCAGCAGATCATGACAGAATTTGATGGTCAGATGCCAGAAACAATTGAAGAAATTCGTCAATTAAAAGGGATTGGTCCATACACGGCAGGTGCAATCGGAAGCATCGCTTTTCATATTCCTGAACCTGCGATTGATGGTAATGTGATGCGAGTTGTCAGCCGTTTGTTTGAAATCAGTGATGACATTGCCAAGCCTAGTAGTCGTAAGGTTTTTGAAACAGCAATGTATAAAATCATCGATCAACATCGTCCTGGAGACTTTAATCAAGCGATGATGGATCTTGGGTCTTCGATTTGTACACCAACATCTCCAAAATGTGAACAGTGTCCGATTCAATCATATTGTTTAAGTTATAAAAACAATACAATGACGAATTATCCAGTCAAATCTAAAAAGTTAAAACCTAAAGATGTTTAC
The DNA here is from genome assembly GCF_050499005.1 of Enterococcus sp. AZ101. Classification (NCBI taxonomy): domain Bacteria; kingdom Bacillati; phylum Bacillota; class Bacilli; order Lactobacillales; family Enterococcaceae; genus Enterococcus; species Enterococcus sp. AZ101. The sequence goes on from NZ_JBMHEZ010000001.1 coordinate 899,535, forward strand.
TATATCGGTGGCATCATTGAAAATAAACAGCAGGAATTTTTATTACAGCAACGTAATGCCAAAGGGCTGTTAGCAAATATGTGGCTATTTCCGATAGAAGAAGTCAGCAAAGAACGTTTTGAATTTCTGCAAAAAACTGGTGTGAAAGAAGAAAAGCAATTATCACTTGATTTTGAGGAATCACTGTTAGTTGCGGAAGAAAATCCAGAAATTTTTGACCAATACTCTCATGTAGTTTGGCAAAAACGAGTATTAGGAGAAGTAACACATATTTTCAGCCATTTAAAATGGCATATTTTAGTTTTCTATGGACGAAAAATAGGAGAAACTATTACTGATGAAAATCAAGCTTGGGCAACAAAAGACGAATTTTCAAATTATGTTTTTCCAAAACCACAACAAAAAATGGTAGAACTATATAAAGAAGAATTTGGAACTACAGAATAATTTTTGGTGCGAACCCCAAGTGGACATAAAATCTCTAGGGGAACCGCACCAAAATTTTACTGATTTTAGTTAAGAAATAGACTTTTTCTCATTTTAATTTAATGTTATACTGTGTTTAGTGATGGAATAGTGGAAATATGTCATGTATTTCCACTATTTTCACGGTCTAGCTCTGTTTAGAGCTAGTGGATTGAAATGAGTGACTGGCGTAAGTAGTCAAATTTATCGGGGTCTAGCTCTGTTTAGAGCTAGTGGATTGAAATCTTGTTCGATATAGTCGATAGTTCATACCCCATTAGTCTAGCTCTGTTTAGAGCTAGTGGATTGAAATAGAGATACGCACGTTTGCAGTTTCACGATCATATAGTCTAGCTCTGTTTAGAGCTAGTGGATTGAAATGCTGCCCTCGGGCACTTTGCCTGCAAACATTGACGGTCTAGCTCTGTTTAGAGCTAGTGGATTGAAATCACGGTAAAGCAAGCACGGTTACAACTGGCTTAAGTCTAGCTCTGTTTAGAGCTAGTGGATTGAAATAGTATCACCTAAATCAAAAAAGTTTAAAGGAAGTGTCTAGCTCTGTTTAGAGCTAGTGGATTGAAATTGGAATAGTAACTTTACTTGCCGCTCCGTCAACTTGTCTAGCTCTGTTTAGAGCTAGTGGATTGAAATTAAGACAATATTATTATCTTTATCACGGCCAAAGGTCTAGCTCTGTTTAGAGCTAGTGGATTGAAATATACCCTTCTTTTTACTCCCGCCGTCTCCATTTAGTCTAGCTCTGTTTAGAGCTAGTGGATTGAAATAATTTATGGTCATGAAAATGAAATAAGAATTTTTCCAGTCTAGCTCTGTTTAGAGCTAGTGGATTGAAATCATTTCGTAATTATCAGGATAAGCACATTTTAGAGTCTAGCTCTGTTTAGAGCTAGTGGATTGAAATACATATTTTTTAGTAGTAGTTTTTAAAATATCGTTGTCTAGCTCTGTTTAGAGCTAGTGGATTGAAATAAATGATCAATTTTTATTATTTAATGAATTTATCCGTCTAGCTCTGTTTAGAGCTAGTGGATTGAAATATAACGGAATTGCGATTTCCGCAAATCCGCAAGAAGGTCTAGCTCTGTTTAGAGCTAGTGGATTGAAATATTATCGTATTGTCTTGTTGTGGTGGTTGACTTGGGTCTAGCTCTGTTTAGAGCTAGTGGATTGAAATAAGTCTCTTTCAAAAGTCTCCCAAAACCTAACGATATTTCTAGCTCTGTTTAGAGCTAGTGGATTGAAATCGGAACTTTCTTACGTGATGAAGTTCGTGAAGAGTCTAGCTCTGTTTAGAGCTAGTGGATTGAAATTTCTTCTTGGAGAAAGTTAAGACAACTATGTTTGGTCTAGCTCTGTTTAGAGCTAGTGGATTGAAATGAGTATTTAGCCAATAATCAAAAAGAGCTACTATGTCTAGCTCTGTTTAGAGCTAGTGGATTGAAATCTCAAGGATTAGAACAAGGAATCGGTGCGAATAGTCTAGCTCTGTTTAGAGCTAGTGGATTGAAATTTAAAGAATCAAATTCTTGTTTATTGTTATTTGCAGTCTAGCTCTGTTTAGAGCTAGTGGATTGAAATATCAGCAACAAAAGATTTATACACTTGATTGATGTCTAGCTCTGTTTAGAGCTAGTGGATTGAAATTGAAAAACCCAACGACCTACAAACGTTTTACACTGTCTAGCTCTGTTTAGAGCTAGACCTTCTTAAAATCTATTCCAATGTCAGCCTCCAAAAACTAAAATCGAACGATTTATTTTAAAAGATAGTTCTCATTACTGTAAGAAACCAAACTACTTAGTATGCAAAGTTGAAAATTATGATATAATTATGTTGATATCGGTGTAATGAACACCCAAACGAGAAATTAGTAGCTTTTAGAAGCGATTTTTCGTACTAGGGAAAGTTGGGGGACTATGGCAATTCCAAAAGAAGGTGAATTTGTAACAATTCAAAGTTACAAACACGATGGGCATTTGCATCGAACATGGCGAGATACTATGGTATTAAAAACGAGCGAGTATTCTTTAATCGGTGTCAACGATCATACATTGGTAACAGAGTCTGACGGGCGTCGTTGGGTTACTCGTGAACCAGCTATAGTTTATTTCCATAAAAAATACTGGTTCAACATAATAGCGATGATTAGAGAAAAGGGGGTTTCTTATTACTGCAATCTGGCGTCACCGTATCTTTTAGATGATGAAGCATTGAAGTACATTGATTATGATCTGGATATCAAAGTTTTTCCTGATGGTGAAAAACGGTTATTGGATGTGGACGAATACGAATTTCACAGTAAAATTATGGATTATCCAGAAGATATTGATTTTATTCTAAAAGAAAATGTTAAGACGTTAGTAGATTGGATTAATAACGAAAAAGGCCCATTCTCTGAAGCCTATGTAGATATCTGGTATCAGCGTTACCAAGAGCTATCAAAGAAATAGCCATTGTGAGATGTGAAGTCAAAAAAGAGCTTGGGACGTAAGTCCTAGATAAATCCAGATGTTAGTCAAATTGATTATCATCTGGATTTTTCTTATACAAAAATAGAACCTCTTGTTAAAATAAAAGGAACTACAAAAATAAACAAGCATGTTTTTTTAGTTAAAATTATATGATGAACCACGTTTTTCTTCTTTAAAACGTTAGCTATCAGTTCGAAAAAGTAGGGCGATCATTCTAAATGAGCTTATTCAGATTTTTTCAGATTAGTGCTCTTTTACTTTTCACTATCAAGATATCTTTTTTTTCAAAAAATGATACTAAAGACGATTTTATCTATGTATATGCAACCTAATATTTCAATCAAAGAGCACTTCTTGCTAAATTCAAGTAAAAATGAATTTAGCAGTTTTTTTTTGAAATCAATTAAAAATTCAGGATGAGAAATCAGTTTAATAAGCTATAGTGATCATTTGATAAACTGCTTTAAAAAGGATATTTAGTTCTGAAAAATCGACTTGAAGAGATATGTTATAAGGACATTCTCAGTCGTTTTCTTAATTTGTTCGTAAAATATCTATTTTCAATTACATAAGTCTTATAATTTCTTCTTAACCTAACAGACAAATCTTCTATAAAATACGGCTCCATTTTGTAATCTTTGGAATGAAAAAATTAAAAGAATGTATCATATTAATATTATAAATATATTTAGTTAATTTAAAAAAACATTAAGTTTGTTTACTCTGAAGTGTTGAGAATTTTAATAACAATTGTTGTCAAGTATCATTTTAGAATATTGTTATAAAAAACTAAATGAGTAAATTAACTTTTCCACAATTATTCTAGCGAAAAACTATAGTAGGAAAGAGGAGGATTAACAAAATGAGCAAAAAAAAATATGTACTTTCTACAATAAGCTTACTATCAATCTTATTATCCGTTACGTGTTATTTCTTTAATACATCAGCAATTTTTGCTAAGAGTGAATACAACGGAGACAAGTATGTGATAAATACGCAAATCACCGATAGTTCAAGTACCATTATTGGAAATAATGGTACTATGGAAATAAATGAAATTTATAACTTAGATTACGAGTGGCGTATTCCGGATAATACGTATAAAAATGGAGATATTTTAGAATTTTCTATTCCAAAAGAATTTAAAATTGTACAAAATTTTAAATTTAATTTGTATAAGGATGGAAATGAAGTGGCTCGCGTCACTATTTTAGGGAACGAAGATGCTGGATATTATATCAAGATGCAGTTTACTACGAATTATGTTGAAACGCATTCAGAAGTTTCTGGAACATTTAATTTGAGTTATGTATTAAATGAGAAATACATCCAAACAGATGGAGATAATACAATTGTTTTACCGGACAAAGAAATAGTGGTCCATGTACCTAAACCGGATGAAGGAACTCCTGGTGGTGGCTCTGGTGTAGGAGCGGGAGATACAAACTGGAACAAAAAAGAAGGGGATGCTATTTTAGCGAATTTGCCAGAAAGTCCGAATGAGACCAGTACAGTGTTCAATTGGAATATTGGTTTGGGAAGAAATACGCTATTAGGCAAAGCAAGCTCTTTTGATGAAATTAAACATATTTATATTGAAGATACACCCTACGATCAAAAAATGGTTTCTTTCGGAGACATTTCACCAGGGTGGGCTGGTTCGTATGCTTTTGAAGGAGGATTTTTCACCTCTCTACCGTGGGAATATGGTGGTGTAAGTCAAGAAAAAATGGGATTGATGCGTGATCCACTGAATACATATTATTCTGGATTTAAAACAGATATTTTACCAACTGTTCAAAAATATGAAAAACTTGCACAAGACAACAATTCTGAATTTAAACAATATAAATTAGAATATTATACGACACCATTGAATGAAGTATTGGAAGACACAGAATTTACAAATGATGCGACTATTACCATTGTATATAATGATAATTCTGAAAAAGTTTGGAAATTATCTGAGTCTCAAATGTACAACGTGGCTGAGGGGACCATTACCGGGAAAACAGCAGGAGTTGAATTTCAAAAAGTTGATGGAACCACTAATCAGGGATTGGGGTCAGCAGTTTTTGATTTGTATAAAAAAAATATCACTGGGAATTATACTAAGGTAAAAAGTAACATCACCTCTGGTACAGATGGTAAAGTCAAAGTAGACAATTTAACAACCGGTGATTATTATTTTAGTGAAATACAGGCTCCGTCAGGATATGAACAATCAAAAGATAACTTATATTTTACCATTGAATCAAAAGATTTAATGGAACCAAACCAATCCATTACTTACAAAAATATTGGAGCATTTAAAAACGAACCAGAAATGACAAAAACAGCTGTTTCGGTAAACAAAGTCTGGGACGACCAAAATAATCAGGATGGTAAAAGACCACAAAGTATCACTGTTCAATTGTATGGTAATAATATAGCTGTTGGTGATCCTGTTATATTAAATGACTCTAATCAGTGGAAGTATGAATGGGTTGACTTGGATGAAAAAGCTAATGGACAATTAGTTTCTTATACGGTTAAAGAAATATCTAATGTTTCAGGATACCAAACAACTACAAAGGTAGATAAAGAGGGTACAATCGTTTTAACAAATACACATACACCTGAGACGACAAAGGTTTCAGGCACAAAAACGTGGGATGACAAAAATAATCAAGATGGCAAACGACCGGAAAAAATAATCGTAAATCTATTAGCGGATGGCATAGAAATTGATCAAAAAACAGTAACTGCAGATAATAAATGGAACTACGAATTTACAAACTTACCAAAATATAAAGAGGGTAAATTGATTCACTATACAGTGACAGAAGACCATGTGCCAGATTATTCCACAGAGATCAATGGGACTTCGATAAAAAATAGTTATACTCCAGGACAAACTAGTGTAACAGTAACAAAAGCATGGGATGATGCAAATAACCAAGATGGTAAACGGCCGAATGGCATCATGGTTCAACTTTATGCTGATGGAAAAGCACTCGGAGCTCCTGTTCAATTGAATACTGCAAATCAATGGCAACATACTTGGGCAGAGCTAGATGAAAAAGCAAATGGAAAAGAAATCATTTATTCTGTGAAAGAATTAGATGTGATTGATGGCTATGATATGGCGGTGGATACAAGCGACATAGGAAATATCATCATAAAAAATACGCATGTACCAGAAAAAATAGTGATCACCGGAACAAAGACCTGGGAGGATAAAAATAATCAAGATGGCATTCGTCCTAAGGAAGTAACGGTAAACTTACTGGCTGATGGAGAAAAGGTAGCCGAAAAAGTGGTGACAGAAGCGGACAATTGGGAATATGCTTTTTCAGACCTCCCTAAATATAAAGAGGGGAAAGAAATACAGTATACTGTGACAGAGAATCATGTACCAGAATATTCTGTAGAAATCGACGGCACCAATTTGATCAATCATTATACACCGGGCCAAACTAGTGTAACTGTGACGAAAGCGTGGAATGATGCTGACAATCAAGATGGCAAACGACCAGAAAATATTACGGTTCAATTGTATGCCAATGAGAAGAAACAGGGAGAGCCTGTTAGCTTGAGCGACAAAAATTTATGGCAACACACATGGACAGAATTAGATGAAAAAGCCAATGGACAAGATATTATTTATTCTGTAAAAGAAACTTCAATAGATGAAGAGTATGGAATAACAATCGACAGTGAAGATCTTGGCAATGTCATCATTACAAACTCTCACGTACCCGAAACAATTGAGCTGACAGGTACAAAAACATGGGAAGATAAAGATAACCAAGACGGTAAACGTCCAGAGTCCATTACAGTTCTCTTATTGGCAAATGGGGTGCCAGTAAATGAGCAAGACGTAACCGCGGCAAACAATTGGCAATACACGTTTACGAACTTACCTAAGTATAATAATGGAAAAGAAATTATTTATACGGTAATGGAAAATCAAGTGCCTGAGTATTCAACTGAAATTGTCGGCATCGATTTAATAAACCGTTATACTCCTGGGAAAACAAGTGTAACAGTAAATAAAGCTTGGGACGATGCTGATGATCAAGCGAAAAAAAGACCAGAAAAAATTAGCGTTCAGCTATATGCGAATGGAGAAAAACACGGAGAAATTGTAACACTTTCTTCCGCAAATAACTGGCAGTATTCTTGGACGGAATTAGATGAAAAAGTAGCAGGAAAAGAAATTGACTACACAATCAAAGAAGTGGATATTCCTGAAGGGTATACTGCGACAATGAATGATGCGACCAAGCATGGAATCCTTTTGACTAATACGTATCAATCAGATCCTCCTACCCCAGATTCGCCAGAGAAAGAAATACCAACTAAACCGACGAAGAAGATTGGCACAATAATACCTTCATTAGGAGAAGTCACGACGATAGGGTCAATACTTTTTGGAATTGTAGTGCTGATGTTGGCTAGTGGGTTATATTTACGGAACAAACGCCGCTAAAATGAGATAGTCTAGTTACTCAATTGACGTGGGGCATACGTTCTAAAAGAAAATCCAGATACCAGTCAATTCGATTGGCATCTGGATTTTCTTATATTTAAAAGGTATACAAAAATCTAAGTTATTTCCTATATAGGTATTAATTTCAGTTAGAAAAATATTGAGTTTACCCTTTGTCAATGAATTGAAAATATACCTGAAGGATGTATCGACCCCAAGATTTTTCATAATTACAAAGATTTAGTCATTTGATAATGCTCGATATTCGCATCTAGGAACATGTCCCCTTCTTTGACATAACCCATACGTTCGTAAAAACCAAGCGCAGTTATTTGAGCGCCTAAAGTCATAGTATTATATCCTTGTTCTTTAGAGAACTGCTCAGCATTTTTTACGATCAACCGCCCGTAATCTTTCCCTCTGTAGCCTTTTTTGACAGCCATTCGTTGTAATTTTATAAGATTCTGTTCAAGGGGTAATAAACGGCAAGTTGCAATTGCTTCATTATCATCATCATATAAAACAAAATGAATACAAGCTGCTTCATATTTATCGAGTTCAATCTCACCAGGAACGCCTTGCTCCAACATAAAAACGTGACGGCGAATTTTCACTGCATCTAAATAGATAGTACTCATAGTATCTCTAGTGTGGACGATTTTCATATAGCACCTCAATTATAATTATTTTATTTATTATACATCAAATAAGCAGACAGTAGAACATTACTAAAAATGAAAGGTTATTTTTTTTATGGCGTAAGCAGTTTGCAGTATAAATAAAAAATTCGAAAGGTCATGTTTACAAGGATTACAGATGAAATCGTATAAAAAATCAAAGACGTAATCGGTAAAGGGAACTTAGAAAAAGCCAAATATTATTTTGAAGAGCATAAAAATAATCTTCTGTAAATTTGATTCAATACTTTAAATAAAAATAGGTACAAAGAAGTATTGCTATGTTATTTAGGAGAGGTTATGCTAAAATCTATTAAGAAGCAATTATTATTTCATGAATAAAATAAAAAAGCACAATTTTTAATGTTAAGGGAGGATCTTCTTTGTTTGAAAAATTAAGACAGTCAAAATTATTTTTTTGGTCAGCAGAATTACTAGTAATTGCAACGTTGATTTTTGTCTCAAGTAAAATCAATTTTGTATTTGCACCAATCGGAACATTTTTCTCAACCTTATTTGCACCAGTATTAGTAGCAGGATTTTTGTATTATATCTTAAATCCAATTGTCAATTTACTAATGAAAACGAAAATGAAAAGAATTTTTGCAGTTCTTCTTGTTTTATTGATATTAGTAGTAGCTATTGTGTTGATACTAGTCAGTGTGATTCCTAAGTTAGCTTCTCAGCTTGCTAGTTTAGCTTCAAGTATGCCGACTGTTTTCAGTAATGTAGAAGCTTGGGTCTACCGAATGGCTGAGCTACCATTATTTAAAGAGGTTGATTTAACAAGTTATATAGAGAAATTGGATATATCATATGGAACGATTATTCAACAGTTTTTAAGTGGCTTATCAAATAGCTTAGGTTCAGTTGTGTCCACAGTGGCTTCGACGACAATCGTTATTTTCACAGCACCGTTTATTTTATTTTATATGTTAAAAGATGGGGACCGATTAGTACCATCGATCGAGCGTTTTTTACCTGAAAAACGCCAAGAAAGCATCGCTGATTTGTTAAACAAAATCAACAAAACATTGGCAAATTATATTAGCGGGCAAGCGATTGAATGTTTATTTGTCGGTACTTTTACTGCAATTGGTTATTCTTTGATTGGCGTTCGTTATGCCTTTTTATTCGGTGTAATTGCAGGGTTCACCAATCTGATCCCGTATCTTGGTCCTTATCTAGGACTGGCGCCAGCTGTTTTTGTAACTGTTTTTGATGAACCGATCAAAGCCGTATTTTGTTGTGTTGTTGTTTTAATTGTCCAACAAATCGATGGCAATATCATTTATCCGAATGTAATTGGAAAATCTTTACAGATCCATCCATTAACGATCATCATTGTTTTACTAGTTGCTGGAAACATCGCAGGACTATTGGGCATTTTCTTAGGCGTTCCATTTTATGCGATTGTAAAAACCGTAGTGATTCATGTAATGGGAATGATTCGGGAAAGCAGAAGTGAAAAAATTGTATTGTCTGGTGAAGGAAATGAGATAACAATGAAAGAAAAATGACATCGATTATTGAAATTAATCGATGTTTGTGATACGATTTTAGCGTGACTACTTATAGTGGTCACGTTTTTTATCAAATGGATTAGTAAACAGTTTATTACTAAATGAAATTGGAAAACGAAATACAACGTTTTTCGAATAATTTTAAGAGGAGAGAGTGCACATTATGAATGCTGACCCCGAGAGTCAGTCGCTTATCGCGCAAATTTTATTATTGATCGTTTTAACATTGATCAATGCGTTTCTTGCTGCAGCGGAGATAGCAGTAGTTTCAGTCAACAAGAATCGTATCGAACAAAAAGCAGAAGAAGGAGACGCGAAAGCGAAGAAGTTATTAAAGATTCTACAAGATCCTACGAGCTTTTTATCAACGATTCAAGTCGGTATCACGTTAGTTAATATCTTGTCTGGAGCATCTTTAGCTGATACTTTATCAGCAAGATTGGCACCTGTTCTTGGTGGCGGAGCTGCTGCAAAAAGCATAGCAAATATTATTATTTTAGCTATGTTGACCTATGTTTCCATTGTTTTTGGTGAATTATATCCAAAACGAATCGCCATGAACAAATCAGAAGAAGTAGCGCAAGCAACTTCTGGATTCGTGCGAGTATTAGGCGTAATTGCTCGACCATTTGTGTGGTTGTTATCTGCTTCAACAGACTTACTTTCAAAAATTACACCAATGACATTTGATGATGCTGATTCAAAAATGACACGTGACGAAATGCGTTATATGTTGGAATCAGAAGGTGTTTTAGATAATGATGAATTAGAAATGCTTCAAGGTGTCTTCTCATTAGATACGAAAGTTGCTCGTGAAGTTATGGTTCCACGAACCGATGCTTTTATGATCAATATTGAAGATGATATTCAAGAGAATATTAATGCTATTTTATCCGAAAACTATTCGAGAATCCCAGTTTATAACGAAGACAAAGATAAAATTATCGGTGTTCTTCATACTAAAAATTTATTAAAAGCAGCCCATAAATTAGGCTTTGACAAAATTGAATTAAAAAATATTATCCAAGAACCATTATTTGTCCCAGAAACGATTTTTATTGATGATTTATTATATGAACTAAAACGAACTCAAAATCAGATGGCGATCCTATTGGATGAATATGGTGGTGTCGTTGGTTTGGCTACGTTAGAAGATTTATTAGAAGAAATTGTTGGAGAAATCGATGATGAGACGGATGAAGTAGAGAACTTGTATGATAAGCTCAGTGAGCATGAGTATTTAGTTCAAGGTAGAATGCTGATTGATGAATTCAACGAAGCATTTGGCACAGATTTGCACATGAGTGATGTCGATACAATGGCAGGTTATCTGATAACCGCTTTAGGTACGATTCCTGATGAAGGGGAGAAATTGTCATTTGATGTTGGCAACATTACACTGACTTCTGAAGAAATGGAAGGAACGAGAGTTTTAGCATTAAAAGTTGTTTTCCATGACGAAGAAATCGTTGATGAAGAACCTGAAGAATACCGTCGTTTTTTCCGTAAAGAAATGGAAGATGACGAGCCAAGAAGATAAACCAAAAGAAGGAACAGAAGTAGTGAAAGCTACTCATGTTCCTTCTTTTATTTAACTCACTGTAAACTGTTATATAGGAAAAATCAACGTAAGAGAACGTTTCAATGATTTTATGAACGGATAAATAATCAAAAGCGAATATTAAGGCTTTATTACATCTAGTTAGGAGTGAGACTTAAATTCGTTGCGTGTTCATTTAGTCTCTGCAATTTTTTTAGAAACTTAGTTAAAGACTTTGAAAACTAGGGTAATTCCATGATATACTACATTAGTTGAAGAATAAAGAGCAGGGAGAATTTTCCAATGTAAATAGCCTTTAAATAAACCAAGATAAATAAATGAAGTCTTTTCAAGAAAAAATGATAGATTGGAGCAACGAATGAATAATCCGCATTTAAAAGAACAAGTAGATAGCCGCCGCACGTTTGCCATTATTTCCCATCCGGATGCTGGTAAAACAACGATTACAGAACAGCTTTTACTATTTGGAGGCGCAATCCGCCAAGCTGGAACTGTAAAAGGAAAGAAAACAGGAAATTTTGCGAAATCTGACTGGATGGAAATCGAAAAACAAAGAGGAATTTCTGTAACCAGTTCAGTGATGCAATTTGACTATGATGGGAAACGCGTAAATATCTTGGACACACCTGGACACGAGGATTTTTCAGAAGACACGTACCGGACTTTGATGGCTGTGGATAGCGCTGTTATGGTAATCGATAGTGCCAAAGGGATCGAAGCCCAAACCAAAAAATTATTTCAAGTTGTAAAGAAACGTGGGATTCCAATTTTTACGTTTATCAATAAATTAGATAGAGATGGTCGAGAACCGTTAGAGTTACTTGAAGAATTAGAAGAGTTGCTAGATATTGAATCATATCCAATGAATTGGCCGATTGGTATGGGAAAAGGGTTGGAAGGATTATATGATATCTACAATAAGCGTGTAGAAGTTTACCGTCCCGAAACCAATAATGGCGAACGTTTCATTCCATTAGTGGATGGTGACATTCCAAGTGATTTGCCATTGCATAAGGATAGTGTTTACCAACAAGTATTAGAAGAAGTTGAATTGTTAGTTGAAGCAGGTGACGAGTTTGATACGGAGAAAATTGCTCGCGGTGATCAAACACCAGTCTTCTTTGGTTCAGCATTAACTAACTTTGGAGTCCAAACAATGTTGGAAACTTTCTTGCAATTTGCACCATCACCATATGGACATAAGACAGAAGAAGGGCAAGAAGTCAGCCCTTATGAAGAAGAATTTTCAGGCTTTGTGTTTAAAATCCAAGCAAATATGAATCCAGCTCACCGAGATCGTATTGCTTTTGTTCGTATCTGTTCAGGAACCTTTGAGCGTGGCATGGACGTTACACTTGGAAGAACCGGTAAAAAAATCAAGTTAAGTAATGTAACACAATTTATGGCTGATGCTAGAGAAAATGTCGAAGAAGCTGTAGCTGGTGATATTATCGGGATCTATGATACAGGGAATTATCAAATTGGAGACACGTTATTTGAAGGGAAATTAAAAGTTCAGTACGAAGAATTACCCTCATTTACACCAGAGTTGTTTATGAAAGTCAGTGCCAAAAATGTGATGAAACAAAAATCATTCCATAAAGGCATTTATCAGTTGGTTCAAGAAGGTGCGATCCAGTTATATAAAACGTATTTAACGGAAGAGTATATCATTGGGGCCGTTGGGCAATTACAATTTGAAGTGTTCCAACATCGTATGCTGAATGAATATAATGCTGAAGTGATCATGACTCCAATGGGTTCAAAAATAGCTCGATGGATCGATCCAGCCGATCTTGATGAACGAATGAGCTCTAGTCGGAATATCTTAGCTAGAGATCGCTTTGATCAGCCGCTGTTCTTATTTGAAAATCAATTTGCTATGCGTTGGTTTGCAGATAAGTATCCTGATGTTGAATTGAAGAGTTTGATGTAGGGTGACCAATAGGAAATGACAATGGTTTTGAGTTGTTGCTAAAACTATTGATTATTAAATGAAGTTATAAAAAAAGTGATTCTTTGTCAACTAATGTTGGTGAAGAAAATCCAAAGAATTAAATCAATGACGAAGCCTAGAGGGAAATTCCTCTAGGTTTTTCTCTGTGGTTGAAAAAGAACAGAACCAAAACATAAAGTAATTCTCAATTTAAAATTATAGAAGTTACGGAAGCCGTAGTTCTCTTTAATACTTTGATATGGTTATTCAAGCATTCTAACGGTCCGTTGGAATAAGGCAAATCCAACGCATTTTTAATGCCCGTTTGAACTTTTTTAAAGGTATTAATGGTCGTTTGATAATAAGCTGGAAGCCTAGAATAATCTTATTCTAATAACGCATGAAACTGTACGTAATCTCTTGTTTGTATGGCATAGAGAAACTTCTGATAACAGGTATAGCCAGCTCTCAATTCTTCATCATAAGCAAGTAACCGATCCACGAGTTCTATTTCTGTTAAATAGGCACGGAAAGAAGGACGCCACTGGCGTTTTTCAAAATTGAGCTTCGATTGATTCTTTTGAAGCAGTTTCCAGTATTTCTTTAGATGACGATATTTTTTTGCCTCTCCATTTCCCTTATGAAGAAAGGTATTCATTCGTTGAATTCGGTGTTTTAAGAACGTTCGCCCAATGTGTTGCACAATATGGAAGCGGTCAAGAATAATCTGAGCCTTTGGAAATAGTTTCTTAATTAAAGAAAAATAAGGCGTATACATATCGCAAACAATGTATTTTACACCTTCACGAACTGCCAAAGGAAATCGTGAGAAATAACGTTCTAAAAAAGAAAGCTGCCGATTTTCAATGACATCAATTAATTGCCTTTTTGCCCGTCCATCATGATAAAGCTCATAGAAGCAGCGACTTGTTTCACTGATTTAAATTCATCAAAACAAAGAACTTCTGGCAATGTGAGCCGATTGATTTTTTTTGGTTCGTAAAACTGTTTCAATATGCGATAAAAAGAGGAAACAGAGACCTTCTTTTGACAGGCAATTTCGCTTATAGACGTAGTGTTTCGTAGACGCTCGGCAATCGAAAGCTTGACTTTCTTCGAGGTCGAGCAACACTTTTCGATATGACTAGTTTCAGCAACAAACGTTCTATCACAAGAATGGCAGAAGAAAGGTTGTTTCTATAAGCGTGAATACGTTTGAACCTTAGAGACATCATTCAGTAAAATCAGACACGTTGTAAAGCTCCAAAGAATAATCGAACCGTTTTCTTTGGCACCACAATGATGATAGGGGTGAGCAAAATAATCCAATGTACCAGAAAATACGTGGCAGATTCGTCCTTTGATTCGTTCCTTTTTTAAAGAATTTTCATTAAAAGTAATATTTAAGTCTAGAATATCTAAGGTATTTTTGATAAGATTTGTATAGGACATCTTGATTTCTCCTTTTTGAATGGTTTTAGACGACTTAATTCTAAAGGATATCAGGGTGTCTTTTCTATTATTTTGTATTAAAAAGATGCTGGTGAGCTCTCAAACATCAGAAAGTATAGAGCCCTTTTTTGCTGTTTTAAATGTTAGGAAAATTCAAGAGTTTTTTTGCCTTTTTTTAATTAGGATCTTGTTGCAGAATAATTCGTAAAATTTTGAGAGATATTCTGATCACTTAGCCTTGTAAGAAGAATTGAGAGTGTTCATAATGATAGTAATTTTTGGCGAAATCAAAGGGATCGCCAGTATTTGTATAATATATTTCTTCTACTAATAGCACGGGGGAATCTTCTGGTAGTTCTAAATACCGGGAGATTTCCCCCTTTGTTTTATGAACACTTAAATATTTATCAGAAAAGCCTATATGAATATTTAAGGCTTTTTCTAAATAGTGGAATATTGAGTCCTCTGCAATCGATTCATTCAAAAAAGTGACAACACTCATTTTGTAATAAGATTCTTCTACACATAATATTTGTCCCCGAATCGATTGAACACGTTTTACTAGGTATACATCATCATCAAGCGTGCAATGCAAATTATTTGCCACTTCTTCCGTTGCTTTGACAATTGTCACGTTAATTACTTTTGAAACAACATCAAAATAAGTCAAATCTCCTGAAAATCCTTGATTTTCTAACAAAGTGATATAGCCTTTGCGCTTTCTTCGGCGCACGAAAATACCGCTACCTTGAACTTGATAAATGACGCTACGTGATTCCAACACTTTTAATGTTTGTAAAATTGTATTTTTGCTAACCTGATATTCGGTGACTAATTCACTAACACTAGGTAATTTTGTTCCTTGAGGAAGATTTTCAGTTTGGATTTTAGATTCAATTTGTTGTGCGACTTCTTGATATTTCAGCATAAGTTCCTCCGATAAAGATTTTCTGATTTCAATAGATCAGTTAATTTTAAAAGGTTTTCTAGTTAAGTTTATCAGTAAAAGAATATTTGTAAATAAAAATAGTTATTGACAAATTGTTTGGTTACATTTATATTATACCCATACAATTTAAATGTAAATGTATAATTTATAAAAAAAGGGAGTTTTTAATGTTGAGCGGAAAAGTCAGGGATTATTCAAAATTAGCAAGTGATATTTTGACTATCGTAAAAGCGGATAATATTGTGAGTGTTGCTCGTTGTGCCACGCGTCTTCGACTTGTATTGAAAGCGAGTACACCTGAGATGAAAGAGCAATTATCTCAATTAACAGGTGTGATTACTGCGGTTGAGTCTGGTGGTCAAATGCAAATTGTAATCGGTACTCATGTTGGGGAGGTTTACGATGCGTTTATTAAGCTAGGAGAGGTGGAAAATCTATCAAGTGATGATGCGCCGAAAGGATCCATTTTAAATCGCCTTGTTGCGACAATGTCAGCTGTTTTTGCCCCGTTCATTTATGTTTTAGCGGCAGCAGGAATTTTACAAGGGATTTTGATTTTAGTGAATTTGGCATTTCCAACGTTTGCGGAAACAGGTACGTATCAAGTATTTAGTTTTATCTCTTGGGCTCCATTTACCTTTCTACCTATCTTTATTGCAGTAACAGCTTCTCGCCATTTTAAGTCAAATATGTATATAGCCATTGCCTGTTGTGCGGCATTAGTTTCGCCGACTTGGGCTGAGATGGCAGGTACGATTGCTTCAGGTCAAGCAATTACTTTTTTTAACATTCCTTTATCTGAAACTGTTTATACATCTTCAGTTTTACCGCCACTGATTTTGGTTTGGCTCTTATCTTATTTGGAGCATTTTATTGAAAAAAGAATTCCAAGTGTAGTACGTTCATTGTTTGTACCATTGATCTGTCTAATCATTATGGTACCTTTAACTATTTTGATCATCGGACCGATTTCATCAGGTGCAGCAACAGCGATTGCAAATGGCTATAACTTCTTAGCGGAAAATGTGCCGTTTTTAGCAGCTGGAATTATTGGGAGTATCTGGCAAGTCATTGTAATTTTTGGGGTTCATTGGGGTGTTACGCCGATGGTTCTAGCTAACTTTGATTTGTATGGTCGGGACTCTTTCCAAGCATTTCAAACTATTGCTGTGATTGCGCAAGTCGGAGCTGCTTTAGCTGTTTTCTTAAAAACACGTAATAAAGAAATGAAAGGTGTTTCTTTATCAGCTTTTATCACTGGGATTTTTGGGATTACTGAGCCAGCTATTTACGGTGTCACTTTACGTTTGAAAAAACCGTTCATTTACGGTTGCATTTCTGGTGGTATCGGAGCCATTGTAGCTAGTTTCTTTAATCCGTATTACTATGCTTATGCAGGGTTACCGGGTGTCTTAACAACCGTTAATGCGATTAGTAAGGATAATCCAAGTTCGTTTATCGGGATTGTAATCGGGTCATTAATTGCATTAGTAGGACCAGTTGTCCTAGCTCAGGTTTTTGGCACTGGTGAAACCAGAGCAGATGATCAAGAATTAACCCAGGAGCTAGCGACTGGAGAACCTATGATGACAGTAGATGGACCAAAAACTCCTATTTTAGCACCCTTAGCAGGGGACGTTGTACCGTTGAGTCAAGTGCCAGATGAAGTGTTTGCTAGCGGTGTTATGGGCAATGGAGTTGCCATTGAACCGAGCGATAACAAAATTTATGCACCATTTTCGGGAACGGTTAGCGCTGTTTTTGATTCAAAACATGCTGTGGGCTTAACATCTAAGGAAGGTGTAGAGTTACTGATTCATGTTGGGTTGGACACAGTGAATATGCATGGTGAAGGCTTTGACTATTTTGTGAAACAGGATCAAGAAATTCATGTCGGAGAGCTACTGTTAAGTTTTGACAGTGAAAAAATTCAAGCTGCAGGTTATGTAGCAACAACGATTGTTGTGGTACCGAATAGTAATGAATTAACAGACATGTTAATTACAGAAAAGACTCATGTAGATCGAAACGATATAATTTTAGACTTTAACTAAACACAATTAAACAATTGGAGGAATAAGAAAATGGTACAAAAAGATTTTTTATGGGGTGGCGCTTTAGCTGCCCATCAATTTGAAGGTGGTTGGGATGCTGGTGGTAAAGGCCCAAGCGTAATCGATGTAATGACTGCAGGAGAACATGGCGTTGCAAGAGAGATTACGTCAACAATTGAAGCGGATAAATTTTATCCAAATCAAGTTGCGATTGATTTTTATCATGAATATAAGAAAGATATTGCACTGTTTGCAGAAATGGGTTTGAAGTGTTTACGTACCTCGATTGCGTGGACGCGGATTTTTCCTAAAGGTGATGAAGCTAAACCGAATGAAGCGGGATTGAAATTTTATGATGATGTTTTTGATGAATTGCTGAAAAACGGCATTGAGCCAGTCATTACATTATCTCACTTTGAAATGCCTTTACATTTAGCGCGTGAATACGGTGGTTTTCGCAATCGTCAAGTGATTGATTTTTTTGCTAAGTTTGCCAAAGTAGTGTTTGAACGGTACCAAGACAAAGTGAAATACTGGATGACGTTTAACGAAATCAATAATCAAATGGATGTTAATAATCCGATTTTCTTATGGACGAATTCAGGTGTTTTGGTTGAAGAAGGCGAAAATGCTAAAGAAGTGATGTATCAAGTGGCTCACAACGAACTAGTTGCCAGTGCTAAAGCTGTGATGATCGGGAAAGAAATTAATCCGGCGTTTCAAATTGGCTGTATGGTTTCTCATGTACCTATCTATCCTTATTCATGTAATCCAGCCGATATTATGGCAGCTGAAGAAGCGAATCGTCAAAGGTTTTTCTTTGCTGATGTACATGTTCGCGGAAAATATCCAAACTATGCGTTAAAAGAGTTTGAACGGGAAGGATACAATATAGACATACGTTTAGAAGATTTAGCCGTTTTGAAAGCTGGAACAGTCGATTATGTTGGATTTAGCTACTATATGTCGACAGTAGTAAAAGCAGATGCTAGAAATGATGTCGACAATAATATCGTCAATGGTGGCCTTGCTAATGGTGTTGAAAACCCGCATATCCAATCAACTGATTGGGGTTGGGCGATTGATCCAGAAGGACTACGTTTTACATTGAATCGTTTATATGATCGTTATCAACTACCTCTATTTATCGTAGAAAATGGGTTTGGTGCAATTGACGAGTTGGAAAACGGAAAAGTACATGACGAAACTAGAATTGAGTATTTAAGCAAACATATTGAGGCGTTAGAAAAAGCAGTTGATTATGATGGTGTAGAACTTTTAGGTTATACGCCTTGGGGAATTATTGATTTAGTTTCATTTACAACTGGAGAAATGAAAAAGCGCTATGGAATGATTTATGTAGATCGTGATAATGCAGGAAACGGTACAATGCAGCGCTATAAAAAAGATTCTTTTGCTTGGTATCGCCAAGTTATCGAAAATAATGGATTAAAATAGGTAGTTTTAATCCATTATTATGAGAGAGAGACACCTTGAATCTCCTTTTGTACTAGGTTTTGGTGACTTAGTATCAAAGAGAGTCAGGGTGTTTTTTGGGATGGGATAAAAAGCATATCTAGGTAATTTAAAAAGGCTCTTTGTCAAGTATTTTTGGTGGAAAAGAACTTTTTATTTTGTACAAAAACTAACTAATTGAAGAGTTGCAGATTAGAATTGTGGTTTTTGGGGAAAATAAATCAATTGTTTGGTAGAAATACAAAAAAAGATTTTGGAATAAAGCAAATGAAAGGAGTCTGGGACATAATGATGTGACCCCCAAAAGTTGTACGTGGAAAATACAATTTTTGGAGGTTATTTTTTATGAGTTATTGTGAGGTAGAATTCAAATTAAAGCTAGTGAAAGAGTACCTAGAAGGCCCTCTGGGCGGACGAGCCTTGGCTAAAAAATACGGACTCCCATCAAATGCCTTAATTTACAATTGGAAACACTCCTATCAATTATTTGGGAAAGAAGGGCTCAAAAGACACCGTTCATTGACAAAATATACTAGTGAATTTAAGCGAGATGTATTACACTTTATAGAAACGACAGATGCTTCTTTCGGTGAAGCAGCAAGACAATTCAAGCTACCTAATGGGTCGATGATTTCTCGTTGGCAAAGGAAATACATCGCTGGTGGTCAAACTGCTCTGTCCAATCAAAAAGGGAGACCCAAAAAAAGGATGAACAAACCAACAAAAAAACAGCAAGAAACAAGCAAACTATCTCGTGAAAAGGAATTAGAGCGTGAGAATGAACGTTTGCGAATCGAGGTCGAGTATTTAAAAAAGCTACGGACTTTCCAACAAACTATTATGGCGAAGCGAAAAGACGAGTTCAAACCAGAATAGCCATAGAACTTATTGGAAAGTATCGTCAAGATCATGTATTACAAGCGATTAAGCTACCGCGTTCTACTTTCAATTACTGGAAAAAGATAATGAGCGAAGAAAAAATGACTCACATAGAGAAATTGATTCAAACAATTTTTGAAGAGAATGATCGCAATTATGGCTATCGTCGAATCAAGTTGGCTTTAGTGAATATGGGCTATCAAATCAATCATAAGAAAATCAGACGAATTATGAAGAAATATAACTTAGTATGTATAAGCTTTACACGTCGTTCAAGAAGGTATCGATCTTACAAAGGTTTGGTGGGAACCTTGGCTAAAAACAAGGTGAATCGCCGCTTCTTTAGCACGATTCCAAAACAAAAAATCTTTACAGATATTTCAGAATTCCACTATACTGAACGAAATTCCGAAGGAATTAAACTAAAAAGAAAAGCCTATCTCAGTCCTTTTCTTGATGGTTTTAATGGAGAAATCATTGCCTATCAATTTCAGCAAAAACCAACGTTGGATTGCGTATTGATTCCTTTAAAAACAGCCATTAAAGAAAGTAAAAAGACCAACTTTCGAACAACAATCCATTCCGATCAAGGGTGGCATTACCAAAATCAACAGTATGTTAGACAATTGAAGCAAGCAAAGTTATACCAAAGTATGTCACGAAAAGGAAATTGTTTGGACAATGCATTAATGGAAAATTTCTTTGGTCTAATGAAACAAGAAATGTATTATGGCCGTAGTTTTTCTAGCTTTGAGGAATTAAAACGAGCAGTTACAAATTATATTGATTATTACAATCATCATCGGATAAAAGCAAAATTGACTGGTATGAGTCCGGTTCAATACCGAATTCATACCAGTCGAATGACAGGTTAATCTACGTACAACTTTTAGGGCGCACATCATTATATCTCAGACTCAAAAAATCCGTATAAACGGTGGGAGCAGAAGCAATCCCTTCGGAAATAAGCCGAAATTCACAAAAATTTGAAGAGCAATTTTCGTGAATTCCTTCTTATTTCTCGGGATTAAACACTCCTGTCCCAACCTCCTTTTGTTTAATTCTCCACAAGTGCGGAAGAGATTGGGATCGAAATTTCAATGACATCTTTTAACTCAATGATTGAAATTTGATCGTGGTCATATTTATCCTTAGGAATCCGTTTTAATAGATACTTTAGAATTTCATTGATTTCCGTTTTTCGAACAGCACGTTTTTTGTTCACAATCAATATTTCGGCATGTTGGGTAGCTTCTGTATAAACGACGGTCGTATTACCCGCTGAATAAACTTTAACAAAGTATGCATCGGTATTTTCTAGTTGTTTATTGACTAACCGTTTATAACTATTAGTTACGTTGACTAGTTTCATGTTTTTCACCTCATTCGATTCTTTATTTTTGACTTTGATAATAAAAAACAGAATATTCACAGCTCAAAAAAGCTGAAATAGTCTTTTTCAAATTTGATATAATCCTTATTCATCTTAATTATAAATTTTTTTAGCTTAAATAAAAAGAAATTTGTCTTAAAAAGCACAAAAAAGTCAATCAGTTTGCCTGATTGACTTCACTTTTTATTCTGTTTCAGTAGTTTCTGTGCTGATATCACTAGGATCTGATGTTATCTCACCTGTCACAATGATCTTACCATCATCGTCTAGTTTAGCCAGCAATTGATGCTCTTCAGGATGGTCTAAGAAGTATTCGGCGATACCATCTTCGATTTGTTCTTGGATCGTGCGACGTAATGGGCGAGCGCCCATTGCAGGATCGTAGCCTAAATCTACAAGTTTTTCTTTCACATCTATTGGGACATCAATGTGAATTTTTTGATGAGCAAGTAAGTCGTTGACATCATCTAACATGAGGCTAACGATGTTCATCAAGTTTTCTTTACTCAATGCTTTAAACTCAATGATCCCATCAAAACGGTTCAAGAATTCAGGTGTAAAGAAATTATTCAACTGTCCTAAAACAGATTTTGTTAGACCGTCACGAGCAGCGCCAAACCCAACATTGGCTTCGACATTACCAGTTCCAGCGTTACTTGTCATGATAATGATTGTATCTTTGAAGCTGACTGTTCTACCTTGGGCATCTGTTAATCGACCATCATCCAGAATTTGTAAGAACATGTGCAATACATCAGGATGAGCTTTTTCAATTTCATCTAATAAGATCAAGCTGTATGGATTACGACGGACTTTTTCAGTTAATTGTCCTGCTTCATCATAGCCCACATAACCAGGGGGTGAACCGATCAATTTAGAGACACTGTGTTTTTCCATGTATTCACTCATATCAAAACGGATCATCGAATCTTCTGAACCAAATAACTCGTAAGCTAATTGTTTAGCCAATTCGGTTTTCCCAACACCTGTTGGTCCCACAAATAAGAAAGAACCAATTGGTCGGTTTTGTTTGCCTAGACCAACACGGTTACGGCGAATCGCTTTTGAAACACGATCAACGGCATCGTCTTGTCCAACAACATGAGCTTTTAAGTCGACTGCTAAGTTTTTCAATTGTGTTTGTTCTTTTTCTTTCAAATCACCAACGGGGATACCTGTTTTTTGTTCAACAATGGCTTCGATATTTTTTTCATCGATCACTGGTGTTTCTTCGTCACTGATCTGTTTTTCTTTCATAGCTTGTAATTTATTGATTTGATCACGGTAGTAGGCCGCTTTTTCAAAATCTTCTTCTGCAGAAGCCTGTTGTTTTTGTTTTTCAGCATCTGCTAGTTTTTTTTCAATTGTTTTGGGATCGACGATTTGGATCGTTAAGTTCATTTTAGAACCTGATTCATCTAATAGGTCGATTGCTTTATCCGGTAAAAAACGGTCTTGAATGTACCGGTTGGATAAAGTTGCTGCTGCTTTGATTGCTTCGTCTGTGTATTTTACATGATGGTAATCTTCGTAACGTTTTTGTAGCCCTTTAAGGATGGCAATCGTTTCATCTACGGTTGGTTCATCAACACGAACTGGCTGCATCCGACGTTCTAAAGCAGCATCTTTTTCGATGATACGGTACTCATTCAAAGTAGTTGCACCGACCATCTGTAATTCACCACGAGCAAGTGCTGGTTTTAAAATATTGCCAGCATCCATATTACCGTCACCAGCAGCACCAGCCCCTACGATTTCATGAACTTCATCAATGAATAAAATAATATTTTCTGCTTGTTTGATTTCTTCGATCAGCTTTTGCATCCGTTCTTCAAACTGTCCACGAATACCAGTACCTTGAACAAGTGAAACCACATCTAAGCGAATGACTTCTTTGTCCAATAGTTTTTGCGGTACATCACCATCAATGATTTTTTGAGCTAAACCTTCAACAACTGCTGTTTTACCAACACCAGGTTCACCGATTAAAACGGGATTATTTTTAGTTCGGCGGTTCAAGATTTCAATCACTCGTTTGATTTCTTCATCACGACCAACTACTGGATCGATATCGCCATTTCTAGCAGCTTCAGTGATGTTGATACCATATTCGCCCAAGAGCCCATTTGATTGACCAGCTCCGCCTCTTGGTGGCTGACCACCATTAAAGCCATTACCGTCGCCAAATTGAGTTGGCGGTGTTTGACCATTAGGATTCCCTTGTTGTTCTTGCATTTGACGGGATAAAGAGCGATATAAATCATCTAAACTTCCAAAACCAAATGGATCTTGTTGAGACATTGTTGGTTGATTATCATTTGCTTGTGCTTTTAGTTTTTGATAGCAACTTTGACAGTAATCCAATTGTTTTCTTTGACCATTAACATTGGCATATAAATGAATCGTTGCTGGATTTTGTTGACAATTTTGACAAATCATAGGATAAAACACGTCCTTTCAAAATAAGACTAATTTTGTATCAAAGTCCTTTAGATAAAGTCAAGTAGTCTGTTGACCATTTTTGACCTTTGAGATTATTATAGCATCTTTTTAGTAAGAATCAAGCAATTGAACTCTAGATTTAGTGAAGAGAATAAAGAAGAAATTCCAATCAATTATGCGTAATAATCTACAATAATGAAATTTATTCTATTTTTATAAAAATAATCCGGTTTATTTATAGTGAAATCAGTGGAATTTAGACAAATATCTAATTTTGTCATACAATGACCACAGGTTAAAAATAAAAATGAAAGCTGTGATCGATTAATGAACGAAAATTCGTTTAAAGAACAAATCAACGCCTTGAAAGAGGGAGAAATTTCTGAATTTACAGTTGAACCGCAGGATTTTACCGCTTTTAGAGAAGTCTGGAAAAATCTGCCTGATAGAATGTCTTTTGTCGGAGAAGCTGGATTAAATGGACGAATTATATATCGTTATATGAAGGAAGAAGAGTAATCGATGTTTTGATTCAATAAAAAATAGGTGAAAAGTGTTGTAACTACTCACAAAAAATGGTAATCTTAAAAATTGAAAGGGTATTATCCAGATTCTAGTTTCTTTTGAAACGTATCATGAAAGGAAAACCCTAACATAAAAAATTATTTTACTTACGAAGGAGACCGATTTATATGGAAAAGAAAGAATTTCACATCGTAGCAGAAACAGGGATTCACGCTCGTCCAGCTACATTATTAGTACAAACTGCAAGTAAATTTAACTCAGATATTAACTTAGAATACAAAGGTAAATCTGTTAACCTTAAATCAATCATGGGCGTTATGTCTTTAGGCGTTGGCCAAGGTTCAGACGTAACAATCTCTGTTGACGGTGTTGACGAAGCAGATGCATTAGCAGCTATCGTAGACACAATGCAAAAAGAAGGATTGTCAGAATAATGTCTGAAATGCTAAAGGGAATTGCCGCAAGTGATGGTGTCGCTATTGCTAAAGCTTACCTGTTAGTTCAACCTGATTTGTCTTTCGATAAAAAGTCTGTAGAGGATACAACTGCTGAAGAAAGCCGTTTAGACGATGCTTTAGCAAAATCTACGACTGAGTTGCAAGCAATCAGAGAAAAAGCAGCGCAAAGCCTTGGTGAAGAAGAAGCACAAGTATTTGACGCACATTTAATGGTTTTAGCTGACCCAGAAATGATCGGTCAAATTAAACAAAACATTCAAGATAATAAAGTAAATGCTGAATCTGCGTTAAAAGAAGTAACAGATATGTATATCGGTATGTTCGAAGCAATGGATGATAATGCCTATATGCAAGAACGTGCAGCAGATATTCGTGACGTTGCAAAACGCATTTTAGCTCATTTATTAGGTGTTACTCTTCCTAATCCTTCAATGATCAACGAAGAGGTAGTTGTGGTTGCCCATGACTTAACACCAAGTGATACTGCTCAATTAGATCGTACGTATGTGAAAGCATTCGTAACGGATATTGGCGGACGTACATCACATTCAGCGATTATGGCTCGCTCTCTTGAAATTCCTGCAATTGTAGGAACAAAAGAAATCACTGCCAAAGTCAAAGAAGGCGATATCTTAGCTGTTAACGGAATCGATGGCGATGTCATCATCCACCCAACTGATGTTGAAAAAGCTGATTTTGAAGCAAAAGGCAAAGAATACGCTGACCTTAAAGTTGAATGGGAAAAACTAAAAAATGCTGAAACAGTGACTGCTGATGGTAAACATATCGAGTTAGCTGCCAACATTGGTACTCCTAAAGATTTAGAAGGCGTACACAACAATGGTGCTGAAGCTGTTGGTCTATATCGTACAGAATTCCTTTACATGGATTCTCCAGATTTCCCAACAGAAGATGAACAATACACAGCTTACACAGCAGTTCTTGAAGGCATGAACGGCAAGCCTGTCGTGGTTCGTACAATGGATATCGGTGGAGATAAAGAATTACCTTATCTTCAATTACCGCATGAAATGAACCCGTTCTTAGGTTACCGTGCTTTACGTATCAGCTTATCTGAACGTGGTGACGAAATGTTCCGTACACAAATGCGCGCATTATTACGTGCTTCTGTTCACGGTAACTTACGTATCATGTTCCCGATGGTTGCAACGTTAAAAGAATTCAGAGCAGCGAAGAGCATCTTTGAAGAAGAAAAAGCTAAATTAGTTTCTGAAGGAACAAAAGTTTCTGATACGATTCAAGTTGGTATCATGATCGAAATTCCTGCAGCCGCTGTAATTGCGGATAAATTCGCCAAAGAAGTTGATTTCTTCAGTATTGGAACAAATGACTTGATTCAATACACAATGGCAGCAGACCGTATGAACGAACGCGTTTCTTACCTTTACCAACCATATAACCCATCAATCCTACGTTTGATTAAAAACGTGATTGACGCATCTCATGCAGAAGGTAAATGGACTGGTATGTGTGGAGAAATGGGTGGCGATCAAATGGCTGTACCATTATTGGTAGGAATGGGCTTAGATGAGTTCTCAATGAGTGCGACATCTATTCTTCAAACTCGTAGCTTGATGAAACGTCTAGATACTAAGAAAATGGCTGAACTTGCGGATCGTGCGTTGAATGACTGCGATACAATGGAAGAAGTTATTGACTTGGTTAAGGATTATACGAAATAAATAAGTACTAAAGTCTTTATCATTCAGATTCTGTTCTGAGTGGTGAAGGCTTTTTTTTAGTGAATGTTTGGTAATTAAGTCTAGAATGAATACTAATATGGTGGCGTTTACAATGAAATGGTTTAAGTATATTTGCTACTCCTTTATTTTTATTCATCTATTATATCGTTTTTAATATAAAGTTTGTAATAAATAGTTATTTTAAACAAAAAATATAAATAAAATGTTAAAAAGTTCAATGAAAAGGACATGGATACCGCTTACAATATGATTTATGATAGTTCAAAAAGATTCAAAAGTAGTGAAACTCAAGAAACTACGTTGATTACATGTAAGCAAGATTAGCAATCATTGATTCTGAGTCTACAAACAATAATCACACGAATCAAGTAGAGCATTCTCGTGATAAAAGGTCATAGGAGACTATATAGCATATATTGTTATCAAAACCTAAATATAATCAAAAAGGAGATTTTCTAAATTGACTACATTTACAATTGCTGCAACAGGATTATCAATGAACTACATGCCACAATACATCGCAGAAGAACAAGGTTTTTTTGATGAACAAAAGCTAAAATTATGTTCGTATTTACCTGATCCTTGGACAAAAGGACTTGATGATTTAGAAAATGGTCAAGCAGATGTTGTGTTAGGTGGAATGTGGCTGCCTATGATTTATTGTCAGAATATTCAAAAATACACGTCAGTTGCAAAAATAGCGTCCAAATGCCCATTAGTTATTCTTTCAAGAGAAAAAATATCAGGATCATTTGATTGGAAAAATTTAGAAGGAAAAAGAGTACTTGTATCAGGAGGCGATGGAGCAGGTCATTATTTAATGACGGTTGGCAGCGCGCGAGAAGGTGGTGCTGATCCAAATAAAATTCGGTTTATCCATGATTTTTCAACAGCTATGATTTGCGATCTTTTTGAAAAAGGGTTTGGTGACTTTATAGTAGTCCAACCAGATACAGCTCATTCCATGATCGATCGACAAGTAGGTTTTAACTTCTGTGATTTAACCAGAAAGGGAAGCAATATACCCTGGAGTGTTTACTATAGTTTGCCTGAAATAATAGAAGATAAATTAGTTGAATTTGAAAAATTCGCCGTAGGTCTTCAAAAAGGGACGTCATATTTATTAGAACATGGAGGAAAAGCCTGCAGCTCGATTATTAAAAATAATTGGCCGACAATTTCCGTAGAAGACGGTATTAAAACAATTGATCTGTTTATAAAAGAGGGAATGTGGACTCCGACTATAAATATTGAGTCCCAAGAGGTTGATCGTTGGCAAGATTATTTAATACTAGGAGATGTATTAGACAGAAAAATAGCATACGACAAATTAGTCGATAATCGGCCATATCTATATTCTAAAATAAATTAATTTTATGAAAAAGGAGATTCAAATGAAAATTATTGTTGCTAATCCAAATAGTAATACAGAATTAACAAAAGTTTTAATGAAATCAGCAGAAAAAGGATTTAATGATTCATCTACAGAATTGATCCCATATACCAATCCTAAAGGCTCTAAACATATAGATTGTACTTTTGGCGATTATCAATCTGTTTGGTCGTTTGTGCGAGGGTTACTTGATTTTACAGAAGAAGTGAACCCAGATGCGATTGTATTAGCTGGATTCGGGAATTTTGGTTTTTTTGCTTTAAAAGAGGCATTAGATATTCCAGTCATATCAATAGCAGAAGGATCTCAAGTTATTGCGACCATGTTAGGACATAAGTATTCAATTCTAACTGTTTTCAAACAAAATATACCTTATCAAGAAGATCTTACACATTTACTACGTTTAGAAGGAAAACTTGCCTCAGTACGAGGGATTGAAATGGATACGGAGAATGTGAACCAAAACAGTTCCGTAAAAGAATCGCTAAAAAACACAATCATCAAGATGATTGAAGAAGACGGTGCTGAGGCAATTGTATTAGGTGGTGCTAGATTTGCGATGTATGCGGATTCATTAAGTGAAGAAATAGGTGTTCCAGTTATAGACCCTGTTTCAGTATCCGTAAAATTAGCTAAATTATTTGTAGAGTGTCATCTATCACAGAGTAAGATTGGGAAATTTAATTATCCACCACAAAAAATAAGCGACTATTTTGTTGACTGAAAAGGAGTACGAGCAGAATGATTTTAAATAAAGTGAAGAACTCTAGTTTATCTATGAGGATTGTCGTAGGATCTATTATAGGGTTGATCATAGGTTTTGTGCTAGGAGAAAATGCTGAAAGTTTAAAGTTTTTAGGTGATATCTTTTTAAGATCAGTAAAGATGTGCGTCCCCTTATTAATTTTTTGTTCTATTGTTGAAGCAACGGCCTCTTTACCGTTAAAAGAATTAAAAACTGTTGGACTGAAAACATTGGGGGTATTTTTTGTTAGTACGTCTTTGGCGGCAGTTTTGTCAATTATTGCAGTAAAAATCATTCCAATCAATTTAACGTTGACTGCTCCTGGATCAGATGCATATAAAGGAACGGTTGCGGGTGGTAATATACAAGAAACTATTGTAAATTTTATTCCAGATAACGCAGTTGGGGCACTTGCAGAAGGAGTTATTGTCCAAATCATTGTTTTTGCAGCATTGTTTGGTATTTCTGTAAATATTATGAAGGATAGTTTTGAAAGTGTAAACGCACTCTATGAGTTAATATTAGGTTTAAGAAAAGTAATAATGAAAATCGTCTCTATTGTGATGGTCTATGCACCAATTGGGATTTCAGCGATGCTTGCTGGTGTTATTGGCACAAGTGGAGTAGATGCATTGAAATCACTTGTTCAGGTCATTGTAATCGTGAGTATACTCGATATTATTTTCTTTGTGCTCTATACACTTTATGTAGCTATCAGATATCGATTAAGCATTGTTACGCTTCTTAAAAATAGTCTAAATATTATGGTTATAGCTGTAACGACTACTTCCTCAGCGATAACTTTACCAGTATCTCTAGAGGATGTGCCTAAAAAGATGGGCGTTAAAGAACGAATATCTGATTTTGTTTTACCTTTAGGAAATGCATTAAATACAAATGGCTCGCCAATTTCAAATATTGTTTCGGCTGTGGCTTGTGCATCTGTATTTGACATCCAATTTACATTACAAAATCTTATTTTATTAGGCGTATTCTCAGTTGTTGCATCTTTTGGGAATCCAGGTGTTCCAGGTGGCGGAATTGTATCTATGGCGATTGTTTTTCAAATGATTGGTATTCCAGTTGAAGGAGTAGCTATTTTTGCAGGTTTGGATTATTTTTATTCTTTAACACGAGCACCATTGAACGTAATGGGGAATGTTTACTCATCAATTATTGTTGGAATTAAAACAGGTGAATTTGATAGAAACGTATTCGAATCCAGTACTAACTAAAATGAGTCATTACGAGTATATAGTTTGTAGAAAATTAGGACAAAAGCATTCAACCGCTAAAAGTGGTTGCTTTTGTTCTTTTTTATTGGAAAAACTGAGTATAGAGTTGATTCACTTAGGAAAGGAAACGTATTTTTTAAAAGGTCAAGATACTAAAATTTTCTTAAAACGGATCATACTTAGGGACTAACTAAAAGTATTGTTGTATAGTAATGAACAAGTAAATCTTTAGGAGGTTACTATGAAACAGACAAAGACAACACTCGCTGTAGCAATGACAGTTCTTTTGGTTTCTACAGGTTTATCAAATGGAAAAACAGCATTTGCTACACAAAGTAGCACGGTTGAAAGTACTTCAGTAAATGCTAGTAATACAGAAACAACTCAAAGTTCTGAGGAGAATCTACAAATAAACGCTGTCGCTTTAGGCAATGCACTGACCCAAGAGCAAAAGGACTTTACTTTAAAAGAATTAGGTATCAAAGGTGAAACACCACAATATACAACAACAGGACAAGATTTGATGAGTTTTATCCCTGATGGTGGCTTCACACCAGAATGGGCTGTTTATAGTTCAGTTCGAATGGAAACACAGAAAAAAGGTGCAGGAATCTCTGTAGATATTGCTACACCTAAAAATATTACGAAAATCACAGAAGCCCAGTACCAAAATGCGGCGTTAACAGCTGGGATTACAGATGCGAAGTTGACTGTTGCATCAGCTGTTCCGATCGATGGTTCAGGAGCGTTAGCAGGTGTCTATAAAATCGTTGAAGAATCTGGCGGCATTATCAATCGAGACCGTGTAGGTGTCGCTCAAGACGAAATGGATGTACTATCTAAGATCACAGAAGAGAATAAAGATAAAGATGGTTATACTGACGAAGCCTTAAATGCAGCGCAAGAGCAAGCGAAAAAAGAATTGGCTGCCAAAACTGCTGATGGCAAAAATTTGACCCAAGCAGATATTCAAAAAACTGTTGAAGGTGCATTACAAAGTCAAGGAATCAAAGATGTGATGTCATCAGATCAAGTGAAAGAATTGACGACTTTGATGAGCGATATGAAAGATAAAAATATCTTTGAGGACTTTGTTGGACAACTCGATTTGTCTAAAACAAAAGAACAAATCGAGGAAAAATCTAAGGGTCTTTGGGAAAATATCAAAGGATTCTTTAGCGGAATTTGGGATTCTATTACTGGTAAATAAGCTAGTCTAGGATAAGTTTACTTATATGCAAATAATAAAGTGGGTTTAGCTAAAAATAGTTACATATTTTAGCTAAATCCTCTTTTTTTTATGTATTTTTCCTGTAAACTTAATGTATATCTAAAATAAATAGGAAAAAAGGGGTAGCTACGAGTGAAAGTGAAAAAAGGAATGTTGTTAGGTGGATTTATGTGTATTGTGTTAGGTATAGTATTGTACTTTACTGTGAAACCAGAAGCAAAAGTAGAGACAAAAGCACTGAACGATTATGAATATTGTATGGTTTATTATGAGAAAATTCGGTTATTAAACAAAATTGTACCAGATCTTGAAAAGGAATTTACGGCCGAATTTGGAGAACCCAATTTAGATTCACGAAAGTTATTAGTCAAACCCTCTGATGTCAAAACGCTACGGTGGGAGATAACTCGCGGGAAAAAGAAGCTAGCTCAGTTATCTTTTGAGTATACAAAAAGAAAAATTACATCTAAGTATATTATTTTCAATGATCCCACAGTTTATGCAGAAGAGTCGATCATTGAACGGACAAATAAAATGACGCTTGATGAGAAGGTTTCAGAAAAAGTATTAGAAAATATAGGGATTCCTTCATTTATCAACACCTCAAAAAAATCCTTATTCGATGACGAAACAACAGAATATGAGTACAAGGTTGATAAAAACAGTAATCGACATTTATACTTTTATTTAGAGGATGGAAAGTTATTCGTTGAACCTCAGATCGGTGAGTGAAAATTTGGACACGAGATAAAGGAGAAATGAAGATGGGCAAGCAGATGAAATTTGTTTTAGAAGCTGATTTTAATTATTCGAAATATAGTATTGTGAAGAAAGCAGCGATTGTTTTGTTTGTAGTGTGTTGGGCCATATTGATTTTTTCCATAGGAATTAAAACAGCGTATTTCTTTCTAAACACCGGGTATGAGGCAGTTGCTTTTTCTATAAGCTTTTTGATAAGTTGGGTTATTTTTGATTATTTATTGAGAAAACTATACAAAAAACTATTTTCTAAACGAGTCAAAATTTTTCAAGGGCATAATGATTTAACCATTTGGATAAATGGAAAAGAAATACAGATCAAAAAAGAGCAAATAAAAAAAGTCAAAGCGAAGGCAGTGACAAATAAATTACGTCGTGGCGGTAAAGTTGAAAATACTAAGCTGATTATTTACACTACAATTGGGAAATTTCATTTTACGAACGATCAAGCGATTTATGCAGTCAAAAAACTTATGAAGCTTGCACCAGCTAAAAAACAATAGGTTAAAGTTGTTAGAGCAATTTTAGTTATTGGAATCGAAGCCTCGTATTCTCTTTAGTTGATTATAAATTGAGTGTGTCATTGAAATAGGATAAGAAAGAGAATTGAAGTGTTTCTTTAAAATAGTCGTTCTAATTACGAATGACCAAGCAATTTATTCAGTAGATAAAGTATTAAAAGCGGCGCCTTCAATCAAAAGAAAATGAGCAGACAATAGAATTAAGCTTCAAGGGTAAATTCATCAACGAATGATGCTACTCTTGAAGCGTAGTTTATTTTTATCCAATGATTATTCTAACGATTTGATATGCTGCTTCATTTTTTTAATCGCCCATTCATAATGACTAGACGTTGCGGAAACACAATAGCTTCCCAGTGTAGAGGTTCCAGTCCAAGAGAGTGTATTTTTAGCGAATAACTCTTCATTTGTAAAAGCTTCAATCATGTTTAAAACGTCAGCATGGCTATTGTTAAGAAGTTGCTTTGCTTCGTCTAAAGAGGTATTTTGGTGTTTTTCGATAAATTCTTCATTCAGTTTTCCATAAGTTCGCCAATTATATGGAGCAGGTAGAAAGGGCTGGGCTTCTCCTTTTTGATTCGATGTTACCCAGTTTAAGAGTAACTGATGCCATTCATATAAATGGATCAAGACATCTCGTAAATTTTGATCTCGTTGCCAGTGGGCTTCTGTTCTTTTTTGTAAAAATGCTTCACTAAAAGCAAATGGTGCATTCTGTTTTTGATCATCCATCGAATCAATCAGTTGCCATAACTTTGAAAACTGCTCGTCTGCGGTTGTGATCAAATCTATTTTTGTTGTAGGTCTAGGCATAGTGTTCACGCTCCTTCATAGTGGTAACTTTATAATAGCACAGTTAAGGTGACAACTATCTGTCACCTTATGGCTCCATATAATTCTTTTTCATTTCTTCAATATAAGTGAGTAACGTTTTTTCCACATGTGGCGGTGAGATAACTTTTACTGAAGCGCCTAGAGATAGGAGAAAGGAATACAACCATTCATCTTCTGGTAATTGTGTATCTACAAGAAGGGAACCATCTTCATTTTTTTGACTATTATGGATATCAAACTCATCGTATGCTCTATAAGCACGCTCTTTTGAGATTAAAAGAGTTAAGTCTAATAGAGCTGGACTGTCTGTTCCTTCAATCGCTGGGACTGTAAAATCTTTCTTAGAAAAAATGTCAGTATCTATAGCCAAGTCGGTCATTCGATTGAGTTTATAGGTTCTATACGCTTGATTAGAGGGGCAATATGCTTGAAGATACCAGGCTTTCGATTTGAAAAGTAATTTTAGTGGATAAACTGTTTTCAAGCTTGTTGCTCCATAAGAATTTGCATAAGTAAAAGAAATGACTTTTTCGGTAAGAATAGCTGTTTTCAACTGTTCAAATCTTTTATTGTCTGGATCAGTTTTACCCCAACGAGAAAAATCCACTTCAATCCAGCTTGTGTCTGTTTTACTAAATAGAGCTTGCAGTTTAGATAAAATAGGCTCAGAATGTAAGTGATGTGTGGCAGCTAAGCTTTGAAGGGCAAAGAGAATTTGGTCTTGTTCATCTGCTGAAATAATGGTTTTGTCTAATACATAGTTCTCAAGTAGTGAAATGCCGCCGCCTTTTCCTTTAGAGGTGTAGATTGGGATTCCTGCGATAGATAAGGCTTCTATATCACGGAGAATCGTTCTTTTTGAGACTTCGAAATGGTTCGCTAATTCGTTTGCGGTAAGCTTTTTTCTTTCGAGTAGCAGATAGACGATTTCGAACATTCTGTTTAGTTTCATGATAGATCACCTTCTTGTTTTAGACTATTTAAGGTTATTATATCATGAAGGGAAACGTTTTTTTGAAGTCAGGAAACTTGGAAGAGTGTAGTTTTAATAGACAGCTATTTTTTAGTGTTATACGAAATAAGGACAAGGAGGAATAAAATATGACTGATAAAATAAGCAAATCTAAAAATCTGAGAAAACTGGACAATACAAATAGTAAGTCATTACCTAATGAAGTTATCCAAATGCTATCTCTAAAAGAATTTTCTGATGATATCGATTTTTTTATGAATAAGTATGATCACGTTTTTAGAGGTTTGATTGAGAAATAATAGGTAGCAGAAACAGTAATTATAATTGGAGGCTGACTCATATAGTCCTTTTTATTATTATAGATTTGGTGATTTTGTACTTTTATCTTGAATTTTTTCTTTTTTTGCAGGACGAATACGCGATTCTAGAAATTTTAAAGTTAGTTTCAAGCAACATTCAACAATTGAGAAAAAGAAAAAACGATAGAGATGGCCGCCTCTATCGTTGGGGTGACTAACAGACTGTAGCAAGTTTCTTTACCTATTTAAAAAAATTTCCAAAAGTGTCTAGAAATTCTTACAAAAATTAGGTACAATAAAGAAGCTAGTGCTACGGTACTAGTAATCAGGCAACTTGGATAGATAGGTTATGCTTTCTATTCAGGGCTTCATTTACTGGGTGGTACCGGTGAATGAAGTGCCTATTTTGTTTTGAATCACTGCGCTGTTGCTTAGGTCCCATCAATTTCTAAGAGCTAAAACTCTAAGAATTGAAGGACTGCGATTGGCAATAAGACAGAGCAGGTGATGAAAGTACAAGGTGAATAAAATGAATGTTGTCACCGTATTATCATTTCTTTTTCTCAAATTTTATAGGATAGAAACAAAAAAACGATTACAGATTCCCTGCAATCGTGGCAATAGGCAAGTCAAAGATCTCTATCTTTACTCAGTTATACTTGGAAGGAGAAGGGTTAAAGTCTTCTGGTAGACAACTGAATGCAAAAATAAGAACATGACGTACACTATTGGCGATTTGCTTAAGCAGGTTATGCTGTTTAATCAAAACTTCTCTAGTTTGGTTGGTAGCCAGGTCAGGAAGTGCCGTTGATTTATTTTTATCGTTAGGAGGGACAACCTCTACTCCACTCATTTCTGGCTAAGTGAAAGTTTGCTGTTCTCCTTGTTAATTATTTCTATCCTATGGCTATTAGTATACCGAAATAAATAGCAGTTCGCAATAAAAAATCTGACATTCTTCGATTAAATAATACTATAAAACCTCTCCCTTATATATAAGGTAAAATAACAAAAAATTTTTTCTAAATCTTCTCATTCGCTTCTCTTATTAATATTATTTCTCGTTATTTGTATTAAATTATGTATTAGTGAGTAAATGAGCACTGACGTCGTTTTTTATATATTGTGAAATGTGTCAAGTTACTACGATGACAGGAGAAACGCTTGATTTGTGAAATACATATAATCGAAGAGGAGATTTTAAAAAGAGTTACTCGTTTTGAAGAAGCCAAACGGAATCTTTACAAGCAAATAGAGACCGCTAAACCGCTATGACCTGATCAAATTTAAAAACACAAAAAATTCTTTAACAGTTCATTTTTCTGATAAAATAATAGAGAAGTATTAATAAAAAAAGGAGAAAAATGATGTTGAAAAGGAAAAATAAACTAAGGGATTATCTAATTTTCTATCTATACAAGCTAGTAATTTTACTATTTACATTGTTAATAAGCTGGCTGCTAATCAGTAAAATTGAATTTCTAAATGATTCGTGGCAAGTAGTGACCACTCATTTTACGGAATGGTCTTACTACGAAGATAAGTTTGAGCTTGCTATTGTGACTTTAATTGTGGTTTCCTTGGCTGCACTTGGCGTAACAGGGATGTTTTTCATTTATTGGGGGATTGAGTATGTACTTAGATTCATATTAGTACGAACAAGGCTTTGTCATGTCCAAGAGCAGGAATTAGAAGCTCGAATTAGTGACAAAGTGGTTGCTTCATATCGTCCTCCTGGTGGAGGCCCTAACGTGATTGTTGAAGAGTGTAATCTAAATCTAGAAATTGATGGGGATAAAAAAATGCATAAACTGACTGTACCATACGATCTTTTTGAGATTTTAGAAAAGGGCCAGATGATCCAAGTCATTGAATCTAAATACAGCATTTTTGGCAGTTGCTTTGACAAAACGATGACTTTAAAGGCTGAACAAGAATTAGATAGTTTATAAGATTAATCGTGAGAAAGTCTATAAAAGTTCGCTAACGTAAAAAATTTTTCACCTATCCATTTGACACCCACCGTCTCATCTGCTATTATGATTAAAAATAAATAAAAAAACACGTAGAAAAAGAAAGTAAAATTCTGTGGAATTTCTAAAAGAGAGCCTTGGTAGCTGAAAAGAGGCGGAAGAAAACGAATTTGAAAATGGCTTTTGAGTGGGCATTTCGAAAAATTATTTTAGAGATGCACGGTTATTCCCGTTAGCAAGAATCCTAATATCAAGCGGTAGTGGCGTATTAGAGTAGAGGCAGAAATCGCAAGATTTTTGTAAATTAAGGTGGTACCATGTATGTTTATTACATCCTTAGAAGAGTCTTTGACTTTTCTAGGGATTTTTTTGTTTTCTATTTAAAAAATGAGGGGGAAATTAATTATGTGTCAAAATTCAGTACATCATTATGAAATCGTCGGCAGTTTTTTACGTCCGGAAGCGCTGAAAGAAGCGCGGGAAGAGTTTGCAGCTGGTACGATTTCTGGAGATGAATTAAAAGCAGTTGAGGATCAAGCCATTCGGGATTTAGTTGCTAAACAAAAAGAAATTGGCTTAAACGTTATCAGTGATGGGGAGTTTCGCCGTAGTTACTGGCATCTTGATTTTTTCTGGGGCTTCAATGGAATTGAGCATAATGTAATGGATCAAGGCTATTTATTTCACGGAGAAGAAACAAGAGCGGATTCAGCACGTTTAACAGGAAAAATAAGCTTTAATCCAGAACATCCGGTCTTTGAAGAGTACACATTTTTAACGGAAATTGCAGACGGAACGCCTGTTCGCCAAAGTATTCCTGCACCTGCCCAGTTATTAGCGGAGTTGGTTCGCAGTTCTAATGAAGACAAGGTTAATGAATTTTATCCTGATCGGGAATTATTATATCAAGATATTGCGAAGGCGTATCGGGAAACAATTTTAGCCTTATATGATTTAGGTTGTCGGGATATTAAATTGGATGATTGCACGTGGGGGATGTTAGTGGATAAGAACTTTTGGACCACGATGACTAATGGCGAATATGATACCAAGGCATTACAAGCGTTATATTTACGTTTAAATAATGATGCAATCGTTGATCTACCTGAAGATTTACATGTAACGACGCATGTCTGTCGTGGCAATTATCATTCAACGTGGGCCACTTCTGGCGGCTATGAGCCTGTTGCTGATACGTTGTTAGGCAATCAAAATGTCGAAGCCTTTTTCTTGGAGTTTGATGATGAGCGTTCAGGTGATTTTGAGCCGTTACGTTTTGTTCCAGAAGATAAACAAGTGGTTTTGGGCTTAGTTACAAGTAAGGACGGCACGTTAGAAGAGAAGGAAACATTAGTGAAGCGAATTAAAGAAGCAAGTAAGTTTGTCCCATTAGATCGCTTGAGTTTGAGTCCTCAATGTGGTTTTGCTTCGACAGAAGAAGGCAATGTTTTGACCGAGGAAGACCAGTGGAAAAAGTTGGCGTTAGTTATTGATGTAGCAAATGAGGTTTGGGGTTCAACAAAATAATTAGTTGGAAGGATGTGTGTAATCATGGCAGAAGTCGAAAGTTTTACATTAGATCATAATCAAGTGATTGCGCCGTACGTTCGAGTAATTACAACAGAAGTTGGGAAAAAAGGGGACGAAATCACGAATTATGACTTGCGTTTTGCCCAACCGAATCAGGCAGAAATTCCAACAGCTGCGCTTCATACGTTAGAACATTTATTAGCTGATTTATTGCGGGATCGTTTGGACGATATTATTGATATTTCGCCATTTGGTTGTCGAACAGGCTTTCATTTGATTGTTTGGGGGAATTATCCAGCCCAAGAGGTTGCTCAAGCTCTGAAAGAAACATTGGTTCAGATCGTAGAAGAAATTCAATGGACTGATGTTCAGGGAACAGATGCAAAAAGCTGTGGGAATTATAAAGATCACTCTCTTTTTTCCGCAAAAGAATGGGCGAAAGTAGTGTTAAATCAAGGAATCAGTACCTCTGCTTTTGAGCGAGAAATAATCTAGGGCGAATCATAGTAATATTTGAAGGAGGCTGTTATGAAAAAGTGGATTGGATTTGGCATTTTAGGGGCTTTATTTTTAGTGACGGGTTGTAACAGTCAAAATAAAGCGGAGGCAAATGAAGAACAGCATAAAGCGACCAAAATCGTTTTAGGTTCAGTTGACAGTGATGCCGATATTTGGCGCTTTATTGCAGACTCAGAGTTAGCTAAGGAAGCGGGATTAGCCATAG
Source organism: Enterococcus sp. AZ101 (assembly GCF_050499005.1). Classification (NCBI taxonomy): domain Bacteria; kingdom Bacillati; phylum Bacillota; class Bacilli; order Lactobacillales; family Enterococcaceae; genus Enterococcus; species Enterococcus sp. AZ101. The sequence goes on from NZ_JBMHEZ010000001.1 coordinate 938,232, forward strand.
AGGTCAAAGAGATCAATGGCGGTCCTCAGCTAAATAATGCAACGGTTGAAGAACAGGTCGATGTGAATGCTTTTCAATCATTGGGGTATTTAAGTAGTTTCAATCAAGATAGCGACCAAAAATTAGTACCAATTGCAACAACCTATATGGAGCCGATGGGGCTTTATTCAGATAAATACAAATCAGTCGGGGAGATTAAAGAGGGAGCTGTCGTTGCAATCGCTGATAATCCAGCAAATACGGCGCGTGGCTTAAGATTGATGGAAACTGCTGGTTTGATCAAACTAGCCAAGAATTTTGACAACGGAACAGGAACGCCGTCTGATATTATTGAAAATCCTAAAAACTTAGAGTTTAAAATGATCGATGATACGACGGGACCAAGAGTATTGCAAGATGTTGACCTAGCTTTGATCAGTAATACAATTGCGTTTGAAGGTGGTTTAAATGTTTTGAAAGATGCTTTGTTTAAAGAAGAAATCGATGAACATACGCAGCAAAGCATCAATGTTTTAGTCACAACAGCAGACCGCCAACAGGATCAAGCGTTAAAAAAACTAGCAGATCTATATCATAGTCAAGCAGTCAAAGACTATATCCAAGAACATTTTGGTGGGACAAAAGTCGATGTGCAAGAAGATGTTGGCAAGCTGTGGGAGGCAGATAAATGAAAATCGTCATAGCAGCAGCAATGCAAGAAGAGTTAGAACCATTTCGTGGTTCTTATCAATTGCACTCTATTTTAAAACGAGGGAAAACTGTGATCGAGAAAGTATTAGATCAGCCAGACTATTCCTTATTTTTAGTGGAAACCGGGATCGGTAAAGCCAATGCAGCAGCTTCAGCTAGTTTAGTTTGTGAAACAGTTCGACCAGATGTGATCATTAATACAGGTTCTGCGGGTGGCTTTTTAGGTGAGGTTGAAATTGGTGATGTTATTTATGGCACAAGGCTCACTTATAGTGATGTGGATGCGACTAGTTTTGATTACGCATTTGGGCAAGTGCCACAAATGCCAAAAGACTACCAGTTAAGTCAAAAATGGTTAGAAATTGTTGATTCTTTGGAAAAAACTAGAGATTATGGTTTGCATAATGGATTGATCGTCACTTCCGATTCCTTTATGAGTGAGTCGGAGTTTGTAACACAGGTGAAAGAGCGTTTTCCAGAAGCGAAAGCCTCTGATATGGAAAGCACAGCAATCGCACAAGTTGCGAGTTTTTATGCTATTCCTGTAATAAATATTCGCGGTATTTCCGACATTGCAGGGATTGAAGCTGCTGAGTCTTTTGATACACATTTAGATACAGCTGCACTTCATGCATTTCAAGAAACGAAACGCTTAATTCGTGTATTGGTAGAAGATAATTAGTAGATGGTAAAGATGTTTGAGCTTTTAATAGCTGAACATCTTTATTTGTCTCGGCCTTATTTGCTTTTAAATGTCAACATGTTACTATCTTGAAATATAGAAAGCACATCTAAAGAGCATAGAAACCAATGAACAGAACTTAAAAGTGGTTAAAATTAAAAAGAGACGCTTCAAATAGTCTATAAAATGGCTTTATTTTCCATCTTCTCACCTAAAATGTTTACATTTATCCAGTGATAGTGTACTATTTAAAGGTATGCATAACATAAATTCATGTATAAAATTAAGTTATTCGGAGGGAAACAAATGTCTGCGAAATTTGAAAAAAAAGGCACCAATGATGGTGTGTTAACTTTTTCAGTTGATCAAACTCTAATTGAAAAAGGCTTGAAACAAGCATTCGATAAAGTTAAAAAAAATCTTAACGTACCAGGATTCCGTAAAGGAAAAGTGTCACGTCAAGTATTCAACCGTATGTACGGCGAAGAAGCATTATATGAAGATGCTTTGAACGCAGTGTTACCAGAAGTCTACGAAGCAGCTGTTAAAGAAGCTGGAATCGATCCTGTATCACAACCTAAAATTGATGTTGAAAGCATGAATAAAGGGGAAGATTGGGTCGTAACTGCTGAAGTGACTGTAAAACCTGAAGTTAAATTAGGCGAATACAAAAACTTAACAGTTGAAAAACAAGACCGTGAAGTTACAGACGAAGACGTAGATGCACGCATCCAAAATGAATTAGAAGCCCAAGCTGAACTAGTCATCAAAGAAGACGAAGCAGCTGTTGATGGCGATACTGTTGTTATTGACTTTGAAGGTTTCAAAGACGGAGAAGCTTTTGAAGGCGGAAAAGGTGAAAACTATTCTCTTGAATTAGGTTCTAACTCTTTCATCCCAGGCTTTGAAGAACAATTAGTTGGCAAAAAAGCTGGCGAAGAAGTTGAAGTAAAAGTAACATTCCCAGAAGATTACCAAGCAGAAGATCTAGCTGGTAAAGAAGCTGTTTTCCAAGTGAAAGTTCATGAAGTAAAAGCAAAAGAATTACCAACTTTAGATGATGAATTCGCAAAAGACGTTGATGACTCAGTAGAATCATTAGACGAATTAAAAGAAAAATACCGTAAAGAATTAACAGAATCTAAAGAAGCGGCTGCAACAGAAGCAAAAGACGAAGCTGCAATCCGTCAAGCTGTTGATAATGCAGAAATCGTTGACCTTCCACATGTAATGGTACATGACGAAGTTCACCGTTCAATGGATGAATTCCTAAACAACATGCAACGTCAAGGAATCGCTCCAGATATGTACTATCAATTAACTGGAACAACAGAAGCTGACTTGCACAAACAATTTGAAGCAGAAGCAGAAGTTCGTACGAAAACAAACCTTGTAATCGAAGCGATCGCTAAAGCAGAAGATATTGAAGTATCTCAAGAAGATATGGATAACGAAATCAAAGATTTATCAGAACAATACAACATGCCGATCGATCAAGTGAAAAAAGTCTTAACAGAAGACATGTTAAAACATGATATTCGCATGAAACGTGCAGTAGAAGTAATCACTGAAACTGCAACTGAAAAATAAATGTACAATAAAAGACATTCCTGAATGATCGGGAATGTCTTTTTTTAAGTTAAAGAATGAAACGATTATGTTAAAATCAAGTAGTGCTCAATGTTTTATCTAGCCATAGGATTAACGCTTGATAAGCTTGCAGTCCTTCGTTTTTAGTAATGTCTCCATCAAAATCATGAGGAAGAGCTTCAATTTCTTCATAAGTGGCATTAGGGATTTTGCTGCTAGCAATACGTGATAGTTCAACTGGGACATCTTGGTCCGCTGAACTATGAGCCAAAAATACCGGTGGAAGTTCAGCAAGCTCAGTATCAGTTAAACTGAATGTTTCTTTTTCACTAGGTGAGCTGACGAGATAACTTAACCAGTTACCAAATTGCCGACCAGATAAATAAAGTGAAAAACGTTCATTAATTGAAACTGCTGCGATTGGGTTAGGATAGATCAACTCTTGGGCAGCCAAAGGGGCTATTTTAGGAAATTGATTGTAATAACTGCTAGGCTGACTAAATGAAGGATTCATCAGATCATAATAGCCATAAAAACTAATCAGTCCTTTTTGTTCTGGGAAAGGATAACGAGCAGATAATAGATAGGACAGAAAACCACCAGCCGAACGTCCAAACAAGAAATAATCCGAATGTTCTAGACCTAGTGTCGTTTGATAATGCTTCAAGAACCAATCAATTGCTTCTTTTAAATAACTAACAATAGTTGGCAGTTTGACTTCAGGTGCTAATGGATAATCAATGGTCAATACGCTGTAACCATTTTCTGTTAAAAGCTGACAATAAACTTCTGGTAAATCATCTCGTTGTCCATAAAGCAAGCCACCACCGTGGAAGTAAAGTAATGTAGCTTTTGTTTGACAATTGTTTTGAGCTGAGTAATAGGTCATAAATAATTTCAAATTATCGAATTGACTATAACAAAGTTCTTGTTTTAACATAATGATCCTCCTCATTTAAAAATTGGTCAGGTTTGTTTTGCAGCAATAGGTATTTTTTCTTAAGGGCATTTTATCATTTTTTCAAAGAATTAACCTGTAAATTTTAAAAATTTCACGAACTTATTTCTATTTTAACCCAAATAGCTCTAGTCTTTATGTTTAAAGCGCACAAAGATAGGAGCTGATTTGTGAAATGTGGATAGTGTATGAAAACTGGCAACCGCTTACAATGGTTATGATAATAAAAGAGGGAGATGTATCAAATGGATTTAAAAAAAGTTTTACAAGAAAATATCGATCACTTATCTAGTATTGGCAACGACCCAACAGGCGGAATGACCCGTTTATTGTATTCTGATTCCTGGTTGGAAGCACAAAAATCTGTGAAAGAAACATTGGAAGCTATCGGCATGACCGCTTCATTTGATGAGATCGGTAACCTCTTTGGTAGAGTAGAAGGTACAGAGCATCCAGAAGAAACCATTTTATCAGGTTCACATATTGATACCGTTGTGAACGGTGGTAACTTAGATGGTCAATTTGGGGTCATTGCAGCGTACGTTGCAATCCAATATTTATTAGAAACACATGGTAAACCGAAACGTTCTTTAGAAGTCATTTCAATGGCTGAAGAAGAAGGCAGTCGTTTCCCAACAGTATTCTGGGGTAGTAAAAACTTTGTCGGAGAAGCGAAAAAAGAAGACGTTATTGAAATCGCTGATTTTGAAGGGTTGAAATTTGTAGAAGAAATGCAACGTCACGGTTTTGACTTTAGAGATGAAAGCAAAGCAGCTAGAGATGATATCAAAGCTTTTGTAGAAATCCACATTGAACAAGGAACTGTCCTTGAAAAAGAACAATTACAAATCGGTGTTGTTAATAACATCGCGGGTCAAAGACGTTATACGATCGTTCTAAAAGGTGAAGCAAACCATGCTGGTACAACACCAATGGGGTATCGTAAAGATGCAGTGTATGCTTTTGCGAAGATCTGTTCACAAGCAATCGATCGTGCTTTAGAAGTGGGGGATCCGTTAGTATTGACCTTCGGTAAGGTTGAACCCAAACCAAATACAGTAAATGTGGTTCCAGGTGAAGTGTTATTTACAATGGATTGCCGCCATACAGACAGCGGTGAGCTACACGCCTTTACCCAAGAAATTGAACAATTGATGAAAGACATTGCAGCGCAACACGGTTTAGAAATCGACATTGACTTATGGATGGATGAAGCGCCAGTTCCAATGAATGAAGAAATCGTAACGGCAATCGAAACGGCAGCTAAAGCTGAAAATATGAAATACAAAGTAATGCATAGTGGAGCTGGACATGATTCTCAAATCATCGCGCCAAACTTTCCGACAGCAATGATTTTTGTACCAAGTATCAATGGTATCAGCCATAATCCAGCTGAAGCTACTGACATTGATGATTTAGTCAATGGTGTAAAAGTATTGGCTAGCACATTATATGAATTAGCTTATAAATAAGAGAAAGTAGGAGAAATAGAAATGGGTTATAAAAATAATCAAACGGGCTATCTTGATGGATTATTATCATCTAGAGCCGTTATCAAAAAAAATAATTATGCATTGATTCCACATGATGGGTTAGTAAATAATGTGATTCCTGGCTTTGAAAATTGTGATTGTTCGATTTTAGGGTCAAAACAATTAGGAGCCAATTTTGTTGATTATATCATTACAATGCACAAAGATGGCAACAATCAACGTGGCTTCGGTGGCGAAGGTGTTGAAACAATTGTTTATGTGATCGACGGTGTTTTAAATGTCAATGATGGTACTGAAACACACAAACTAACAAAAGGCGGCTATGCATATTTACCAGCCAGCACGTTAATGTATCTAGAAAATGGTCAAGATGCTGATACAGAAATTTTCTTATACAAAAAACGTTACCAACCATTAGAAGGTTATGAAGCACACAAAGTAGTCGGCAATGTAAATGACATGGAGCCAATCGAATACGAAGGCATGAAAGACGTTCTTTTATGGGATTTCTTACCGAAAGATCTAGGTTTTGATATGAACTTCCACATCCTTTCATTTGAACCAGGAGCAAGTCACGGCTATATCGAAACGCATTATCAAGAACATGGCGCCTATTTACTTTCTGGACAAGGCATGTATAACTTAGATAATGAGTGGATGCCAGTCGAAAAAGGAGATTATATCTTTATGAGTTCATACGTGCAACAAGCAGCTTACGCAGTAGGACGTGATGAACCTTTAATGTATGTTTATTCAAAAGATTGCAACCGTGATCCAGAAATTTAATTTGATGAAGAGGAAGTTTAAGAATGAATGAAACTGTTGTAGTGAAACCAGAAGAATTGCATGATTTGATTGAAAAAAAATTAATGACAGCTGGCTTAAAGCCAGAACATGCAGATGAAGTGGCGACACATTTGGTATTTGCAGATGCATGCGGTATCCACTCACATGGCGCCGTTAGGGTAGAATACTATGCAGAACAAATCGATAAAGGCGGCGTAACGCTTGATCCTAAGATTGAGTTTGAAGAAACTGGACCAAGTTCAGGAATCGTTCATGGAAAAAATGGTGCAGGGCAATTTGTTGCGGATGTGGGACTTGGCTATGCGATTGATATGGCAAAAAAATCTGGCGTTGCGGCTGTTGGGATTTCTAAAATCAGCCATAGCGGAGCACTGTCTTATTATGTAAAAAAAGCAGCGCAACAAGATTTGATAGCTATTGCAATGTGCCAATCTGATCCGATGGTTGTCCCATTTGGCGGCAAAGAAAATTACTTTGGGACAAACCCAATCGCCTTTGCAGCACCTAGGCAAGGTCATGATCCAGTTGTTTTCGATATGGCAACAACTGTTCAAGCATGGGGAAAAGTTTTAGATGCCCGTTCTAAAAATAAAGATATTCCAAACACCTGGGCAGTTGATAAAGACGGTAAACCAACAACTGATCCTCACAAAGTCAATGGCTTATTACCGATTGCTGGACCAAAGGGCTACGGTTTGATGATGATGGTAGATATTTTATCTGGTATGCTTTTAGGCTTACCATTTGGCAAACACGTTTCTTCAATGTATGACGATATAAGCAAAGGACGTAATGTGGGTCAAATGTATATTTTGATTGATCCAAAACGTTTCACTGATTTAGAGATGTTCAAAGAATCTGTGAACGGTATGGTAGAAGAGTTACATGAAATTCCCGCAGCTGATGGATTTGAACAAGTCTATTATCCAGGAGAAATCAATCAACTCAATTATGAAAAATCAATGACAGATGGTATCGACATCGTTAAGGATATCTACGACTATTTAAAGAGTGATACTCTTCATTTTGATCGATATGAAAATACAAATGCATTTGGTGAGAAAAAATAAAATTTGTTGAACTATGATGCTTCACGAAAATGTTGTTTGGTTTGTATAAGTATTAGCGAAGCGAAGAATTGTTGTCGTATGGTATCTAGCTACGCGGGCTAGCTTCTCGGAAAAAAGATAAAAATTGAATGAGGCCCAAAGCACCTCAGTCAATTTTTCCTATTTTTCTGTCGAAGCTGAACGAGCCCGCTTCGCTTTTGCTTTGAAACACAGTGAATGAAATGAACTGATGTTAAAAAGTACAAGGTGTAGCGAAGCGCAACGTTGTTACCGATAATAAAAGGAGGCGTTTTAAAATGAGAGTAAAAAAAGCGGATTTACATCAACTAATCAAAGATAAAATACAGAAAGCTGGTTTATCAGAGGAACATGCAGGAATCGTAAGTGATGTGTTAACCTTTGCAGATGCTAGAGGAATTCATTCCCACGGTGCAATGCGCGTGGAATATTATTCGGAAAGAATAGCAAAAGGCGGTATCACGAATGATCCTACTTTTTCTTTTAACCAAACAGCTCCTAGCTGTGGTATGTTTGAAGGCGATAACGGTTCTGGTTTTGTAGCAGCAGAAAAAGCAATGGATTTAGCGATTGAAATGGCCAAGAAAAATGGTGTCGCTGTTGTAGGAGTTCGTAACATCTCTCATAGCGGAGCGCTTGCCTATTATGTAGAAAGGGCCGCAGCACAAGATATGGTCGCCCTTTCTGTTTGCCAATCTGACCCAATGGTTGTGCCGTTTGGAGGAAGTGAACCTTACTTTGGCACAAATCCAATTGCCTTTGCAGCACCTAGCAATGATGACCGTGTCATAACGTTCGATATGGCCACAACTGTTCAAGCATGGGGGAAAATTTTACATGCTCGTTCTAAAAAAGAAGCTATACCAGATACATGGGCAGTAGATGCTAAAGGGAATCCGACAACAGATTCGACAGCTGTGAATGCTTTATTACCAATTGCGGGACCTAAAGGCTATGGTTTGATGATGATGGTAGATGTTTTATCTGGTATTCTACTGGGCGTGCCATTTGGCAAACACGTTTCTTCCATGTATCATGATTTATCGAAAGGTCGTGAACTAGGCCAGCTTCATATTGTGATCAATCCAGATTTCTTCATTGGTTTAGATGTATTTAAAAAGAATATTTCAACAATGTTAGATGAATTAAAAGAAATCAGCCCGAGTCCTGGTTTTACTGAGGTTAATTATCCAGGTGAACGAGGGCGCGCACGTGAAAAAAATTATGAAGAAAATGGAATTGAAATCGTAGATGATATTTACGAATATCTAGTCAGTGATGACATTCATTATGATCGTTATGATCACAAAAATAAGTTTGCGGAATAATCTTTTTGCAAAAAAAGATAGCAACCGAATGAGACAAAAAACGGCATAGTCGATTTTTCTTATTTTTCAGTCGAAACATAGTAAGTCCGTTACACTTTTAATCAAATGGAGGAATTTCAATGCTGCATACAATTATTAAAGCAAATAGCTATCAAGATTCAATCGTATTGATGCTATTAACCAACAAATTAAATACAATCGATGGTGTTCACAATGTTTCTGTTATGATGGGGACACCTGCAAATAAAGACATCTTTAAAACAGGTGGTTTATACACAGATGAGCTAGAAAAAGCTTCTTCAAATGACATGGTAATCGTGTTAGATATTGAAGATGATTCATTGATCGACCAAGTTTTAACTGAAATCGATGTATTTTTAGAAGAACAAACAAAAGGTGGCGGCGATGCCTCAGGTGAAGAAGTTGTTAAAACTTGGGACAAAGCTTTTGAGCTTGGGAAAGATGCAGGCGTGGTTGTCTTCTCTATTCCAGGAACACATGCAGCACTTGAAATTGAAAAAGCTTTGGATGAAGGCAAACATGTTTTTTGCTTCAGTGATAATGTTGCTATTGAAGATGAAAAACGTCTAAAAGAAAAAGCACATGATGCAGGTCTTTTATTAATGGGACCAGATTGCGGAACTGGGATTATCAATGGTATTCCTGTAGCCTTTACAAATGCTGTTCGTAAAGGGAAAATCGGTGTTGTTGGTGCTTCTGGAACAGGGATTCAAGAAGTAACAACGATCATCCACAAATTAGGTGGCGGTGTGACGAATGCAATCGGGACTGGCGGACGTGATTTAAAAGCTGAAATTGGCGGAATCACTTTAAAAGACAGTATTATGACATTAGAGAAAGACCCTAATACAGAAGTGGTTGTTGTGATCTCTAAACCACCTGCACCAGAAGTTCGTGATGAAGTCTTAAATCTTCTAAGAAGCATCTCAAAACCTGCTGTAACGATTTTTCTAGGCGAAAAACCAACATCTCATGAAGAAAATCTTTATCGTGCCTATACATTAGAAGAAGCCGCTCAAACAGCTGTTCAATTATTAAATAAAGAAACGGTTACAACTGTAAAAGAAACACTAACTGTTCCTGCTCATTCTTTCAAACCTGAACAAAAATATGTTAAAGGTTTATATTCTGGCGGAACGCTTGCTTATGAAGCGGCAATGTTGATCAAAGAAGGTTTAGCATTAACAGGTGACGAACATGCACCAGAAGGCTTTATCTTACAAAATCAAGGTCATGAAATCATTGACTTAGGTGACGATGTTTATACACAAGGAAAACCTCATCCAATGATCGATCCAACAAAACGCAAAGAAATGTTAGAAGAAGCGGGCCAAGATCCTGAAACGGCAATCATTCTTTTAGATGTTGTATTAGGTTATGGTTCTCATGCCAACATGGCGCAAGAACTAGCACCAACCATCAAAGAGATCAAAGCTCAAGCGGCATCTGATGGAAGAGAATTATTTATGATCGGTACGATTGTAGGGACAGACGAAGATCCCCAAAATATTCATGAACAAGAAACGATCATGAAAGAGGCTGGTGTGATCCTTTGCGATAGTAATGCACAAGCAGTGCGTTTAGCATTAGCTATTTTAGATCATCCCTTGACTCAAACAGATAAAGCAATTGAATCAGCACCGGCAGTGAATCCAGTTGCAATTGAACCAACAGAAGCGATGTTAGCTTTATTAACAAATCAAGGATTTATCAACGTTGGCCTACGTAGCTTCTCAGAAGCCATCATCAATCATGGTGGTAAAGTGGTTCAATATGATTGGCAACCAGTTGCAGGCGGAAACATTACACTGCAAAAAGCATTACAATTCTTAAATAAAGTAGCATTAGCAAAATAAATTATCCAGCTTACTGAGCTAGCTCCTCAGAAAAAAGATAAAAATAGATTGTGGTAAAAAGCACCACATTCTATTTTTCCTATTTTTCAGTCGGAGCTGATCAAGCTCATTCAGCTTTTAACGGAGGAAAATCAAAATGGCATATAAAACAATCGATGAGGCAAACCAAGCGGTAGCAGCAAAAATCGTTGCTGGTTCTCCTTTCTTATTAGATGTAGTCCCAGCAAATTCAGTGATCGAAGAATTGAATGAAGGAAAAGTCCTATTACATGCAGGTCCTCCAATTACTTACGATAAAATGGTCGATCCAATTCAAGGCGCTTGTGTAGGTGCAGTTTTATTTGAAGAATGGTGTGAAACAGAAGAAGAAGCCAGAAAATTGCTAGAATCTGGTGAAGTAAAATTAATTCCGTGTCATCACGTAAATGCGGTTGGACCAATGGGTGGTATCACTTCAGGAAACATGGCAGTCTTAGTTGTTGAAAATAAAACTGACGGTAACCGTGCTTTTTGTACAATGAACGAAGGAATCGGCGCGGTACTACGTTTTGGTGCATATTCTGACGAAGTAATCACTCGTTTAAGATGGATGAGAGATACTTTAGCTCCTGTTTTAAGTGCAGCATTGAAAACAAAAGAAGATGGCTTAAACATCAATGTATTAGTTGCCAAAGCAATTGCTATGGGAGATGAGTTCCATCAACGTAACATTGCGGCATCATTAGCATTCTTGAAAGAAATGGCCCCAATCATCGTTGGGTTGACTGAAATTGACCAAACGAAGCGTGAAGAAGTTGTTCAATTTTTAGCAGATACCGATCAATTCTTCTTAAACATCATGATGGCATCAGCGAAAGCTGTCATGGATGGTGCAAGACAAATTCAAGAAGGAACAATCGTAACGGCAATGTGTAGAAATGGATATGAGTTTGGTATTCGTATTGCTGGTATGGGGGATGAATGGTTTACAGGACCAGTCAATACACCTCAAGGCTTATATTTCTCTGGATTTAGTGAAGCAGATGCGGCTCCTGATATGGGAGACAGTGCTATCACTGAAACGTTTGGTGTTGGTGGTATGGCGATGATCGCAGCACCTGCTGTAACTCGTTTTGTAGGTTCAGGCGGATTCTACGATGCATTGAATACTAGTAATGAGATGACAGAAATTTGTATTGATACAAATCCAAATTTCCCAGTTCCAACATGGGACTTTAAAGGAATTTGTTTAGGAATCGATGCACGAAAAGTGGTAGAAACAGGAATTCTTCCCGTAATCAATACAGGGATCGCCAATAAAAAAGCAGGCTTAGGTCAAATCGGAGCAGGCACTGTAACGCCGCCAATCGACTGTTTTGAAAAAGCAGTTTTAGCCTATGCGAAAAAATTAGGTTTTACAGAATAAAAGGTGAAAACAATTGTTTATTAATGCTAGTTTTATAGATCAAGCGCTCTTGGTGACAGGTGACGCTGAACAAGAAAAATGGCAGGTTCACAGTAAATACAAAAATAGCTTCAATATACAAGACGAAAGGAAAAAACAGTTAGTGGTCATTACGACCACTGACTATCCTTTTATGCCAAATGGTATTTATATAGAAAAAACTGACTTTTTAGCGTTATTGGCAGCGATTGACATTGGAGAAGGAATAAGTTGGCGTCAAAATACACTTCAATTTTCCCGCAATCATTTATTCTTGATGCATGCTAAGCGCTATTCTTCTGTTATGCAAAAATCAGCAGATATGCGAATTGAAAGTCAAGAAAAGCTATTTTCATGTGTAGATAAATTAGAAGAAAAAACGGGCAGTCAAAATACTTTAGTTGCGTTTATAGCAGCAAAAGAGCCATTTAGCCAGGCTGTAAAACAGCTGTGTTCAAAAGCAGATTCACAACAAAAGTTAGGATTAGAATTTCTTTTGGGTAGAGGGATGGGCTTAACGCCTTCTGGCGATGATATGATTGTTGGCCACCTTGCTGCAAGATTTTTATTAGAACAAGAAAATGATAGTTTGAATAATCTATTACTTACTGAACTGTTGTCAGAACAGTCTTTAACAACAGATATCAGCAAGCACTATTTGTTATGCGCATTATCAGCTCGTTTTAGTGAACCTGTTCTTCATTTAGTTGGCTCGTTAACGATCGATAGCAGCGAAGAACAAATTGAAAAGAACGTTAAAGCAATTCTGTCAGTCGGACACACGTCTGGTGTTGATTTATTAGCAGGCTTAATCACTACAATCAAATTACTAAGCATTAATTGAAGGAGGATTTTTATGGCAAATCGTGTCGTGATCGCATTGGGAGGCAATGCAATTTTAAAACCAAATCAAGAGGCAACACTTGAGGTACAATTAGAGAATGTTAAAGTCAGCGCTGAGCTGGTAGCAAAAATAGAAGAAATTGATTATGAAATCGTTTTAACACATGGGAATGGTCCACAGGTTGGGAATATTTTAAGACAAAATGAAGAAGCCAAAGATATCGTTCCACCGTTTCCTTTAGACGTTTGTAATGCAGAATCACAAGGGTTTATCGGTTATATGTTAGAACAAAGTTTGAAAAATTCGTTGGAAACAAAAGGATTAACAAGTAACGTCATCTCATTACTTACTCAAACTGAGGTTTCAGCTGAAGATGAAGCTTTTAATAATCCGAACAAACCAATCGGAATTTTTTATTCAGAAGCAGAAGCGAAAAAAATGGAACAAGAAAAAAACTGGGTAATGATGGAAGATGCTGGTCGCGGCTATCGTCGTGTCGTTCCTTCACCGCAACCAAAAGCGATTCATGGTGTAGATGCAATCGTTCATTTATTAAGCCGAAATACAATCGTGATTGCAGGTGGTGGCGGTGGAATTCCCGTTGTTCGTGATCAAGATGGGTTGTTAAAAGGAATCGAAGCGGTGATTGATAAAGATCGTACAGGTAAAAAACTAGCAGAACAAGTTGATGCCAATGTCTTTATGATGCTAACAGACGTGAGTAATGTTTATATCAATTACGGTAAAGAAAATCAAGAAAAACTAGAAACGATTTCTGTCAAACAAGCACAACAATATATGGATGAAGGTCATTTTGCTGATGGCAGCATGGGACCAAAAATGGAAGCTGCAATTGGTTTTGCTGCACAAGGAAAAACTGCGATTATTTGCTCATTGGAAGAGGCTGATCAAGCGTTATTAGGTAGAGCGGGAACAAGAATCACAGGATAAGAAAATATAAATAGAAGTTGGAAGAAATCATCTGGTTTCTTCCAACTTCTATTTTCGTTATTGATGCTGATTTGATCGTTCGGACAATTCTAACGCTAAGCGTAGATTCAAGCTATTTGTTGGATCTTGAATACTTTTACCTAGGAGTTTAGCACAGTGATCGATTCTGTATTTGATGGTATTACGGTGTAAATACATTTCTTTCGCCGTTTTTGAAATCTCGCATTGAAAACTCAAGTAACATTGTAATGTTTTACGAAGTTCAATGAACGAATCCTCAACAGGATAGGCCAGTTCTTTTAAAGTACTCTCACAGAAATAATGAATATCTTCTAAACTCATTTTTTCAAATAAGCTTTTCATTCCCTTGGGATGATAGCGGTGCGTTAGTATGCTACTTGTCATCGTCAGCATTTCTTCATAGGCTGTTTTTGCTTCGATAAAGGAACTAGCGATCTGTTCAATCGTTTCATATAAATTTCCTAAAGCAAATGTTAAAGTAATGGGCAATTTTTCAGATAATTCTAAAGACAATTCTTGTAAAATTTTCTCTAAATCATCCACTCTACTTTGAATTAGAATCGCGAGATGGTTCGTATTTTTTACTTTGAAAATACTAATATGTTTGATTCTTAATGGTAATGTCTCTTGCAACCATTGAAAAGCCACATCGCTTTCTTCTTGTTGGTATTTGATTTTGGTAGCAGTTGTTGTGGTTTGACTACAAACTGCATATACAATTTGATATTGCGTACTTTTCTTTAAACCATAATTTGCTCCAAGATCAAGCCAATCACGTCTGGTTTGATGAGGTGTCTGTTGGTATTCAACCAGCTGAGCTAGAAAATCACTTTTAAGAAAATCAAGCGATTCTTGGATTTTTTGGTTTTTGTACAGCATAAAGGATAAAACGAGACCAGCTTGTTCTACTGCAAATTCTGACATTGGATAGGGCACTTGTTCGGGGTTTAGAACGAGCAGATAGTGCGGGAAATAACTATTTACAGTCACTGGAAATCCAGCAATCTGCAAGGTAGACTGGTTTAAATCTTTGATCACAAATGAAGCATGACTATCCTCGCTCCAGCAATCATATTTGTTAATAAGCTGTTCAACATAATACTCTGCAGGTTTTGATGTTTGCGTAAAGTGCTTCGAATGAGCGATAACTTTACGATAAGGACTAAGTAAAATCACTGGTGTATTGATCATTTTTCCAAAATCTGCGACAAAACGTGCGATGCTTACATCATGAATCAATAGATTAGAAAAGCGTTTTTGGATATCTAAAGCGTAGCTTAATTGCTCTGTCTTTGTATCCCACAAATAGTTTAGCAATTGATGTAATAGACCACCTAAAGGCTGAGTGCTTGGAACTTGAACAATTGGAAAATCAACTTCATTTGCATAAGCGACCACCTCAGGATCAATTGTTTCGATAAAGCGACCGACTTTAATACCAATCCCAGCGGCTTCCTGTTCTTTTAAAGAATCAATCAAGGTGATCAATTCTTTTTGATTCTCTTTATAGACCATTGCAGTTGTTAAAAGAAAAATTTTCTTAGGAATAAAACCTGCCACATCAGGCGTTTCAGAAATTTCGATACTTTCAACAATCGTATTAGCTTTTGTCGGATGTGTTAATAATTTTAGATCGGAAAATCTTGGTATTTTCAATAAATCTTCTAAAGTAGTCAATGGATTTCCTCCTAATAATAAAAGCTGAATGAGCTCGTAAAGACTCGACTGAAAAATAGGGAAAAACGAATGTGTCGATTTTTGACACAAGTGGATTTCATCTTTTTTCGATAGAGTGATTCTTGAAGCTAGATATGACATCAATAAATTACGTTAACTATCAGTTTATATCGTATTGTATTTTTAGTCTATCTTTATTCTAAATGATAGCGTATGCAGATTCAAGAAAGGTTTGTACGAAATGACCGAAAATTCAATTTTTTTATTCAAATGTGCCAATGACTTTTTTTGATATAAAGGTAGGATGAAATTAAAACGGAAAAGAGGAATAGTTATGTTTTCAGAAATATCAGTACCAAATAGAACAATCATGACACCAGGACCAGTCGAGGCTCATCCTGTGGCATTAAGAGCAATGTCTGCATCGATTTTAGGACAGTTTGATCCAGCTTTTCTAAAAATTATGGATGAAGTGAAAGAAATGATCAAAATTCCTTTCGGTACTAAAAATAAGCAAGCTTTTGCAGTTGATGGCACGTCACGTTCTGGATTAGAAGCTGCTTTGATTGCATTGATCGAACCAGGAGATAAGGTTTTGATTCCAGTTTATGGACGATTTGCTTATCTTTTAGGAGAAATTTGTGAGCGAGCTCAGGCTGAAATCCATTATCTTGAAAAAGAATGGGATGCACCATTCGATCAAGAGACGGTGATTAAGGAAATTGAAAAATTCCAACCAAAAATTGTTGCAATGGTTCATGGAGAAACTGCAAATGGACAAATGCAAGCAATGGAAAAAATCGGACAATATTGCCAAGCAAACGAAGTTTTCTTCGTTGTAGATATGGTGGCAACATACGGTGGCGTTCCTATTGAAGTGGATGCGTGGGGCGTTGATATCGCAATTGCAGGAACGCAAAAATGTGTGAGTGTGCCTTCTGGTTTGTCTTTGATCACTTATAACGACCGCGTAGAAAAAGTATTGACTAGTCGCTATCAAAAAGAATTAGGTTTAAGTAAAGACATCCGCAATGATAATCATATCAGCAGTAATTACCTTGATTTAAGTCAATTACAACGCTATTGGAGTGAAGAACGAATCAATCATCATACTGAAGCGACAAGCATGATTTACGGCTTACATGAAGGATTGAGAATGATGATTCAGGAAGGAATGGATCAGGTATACGCTCGTCATGCTCAGAATGATCAAGCAATTATTGCGGGGATCAAAGCTATGGGTTTAGGTTTTTATGGAGATTTATCCACAAAAATGCCTACAGTTACACCAATCATGATTCCAGAAGGAATCGATGGTGAAAAAGTTCGTTCATTGATGCTAGATGAATTCGAAGTAGAAATTGCATCGTCTTTTGGTGCGCTTCAAGGGAAAGTTTGGCGTATCGGCAATATGGGCTATAGCAGCAGAAAAGCGAATGTACTTCATGTATTATCGGCTTTAGAAGGTGCGCTTAATTATTATGGTGCGGATATTGTTAAAGGTGAAGCCGTTAAAGCTGCATTAATGATTTATAAAAATTAGAAATAAATGTAAATTGTTTGTGTAAAAGAACAAGTGATTGTTCGTTTTGCACAAACTTTTTGACAAGTTTGTGAAAAACAATGATGCTTGAAAGTTTGCTACCGCTTACAATTGAAATGAATTAAGAAGTTGTTTGTTTATATAGTTTAGAATAAAATGCACAAACATTTTTATCGTTGCCTATATAAAAAATAACAAATGGAGGAAAAGACATGGATGCAAAAGTTAAGAGTTCGGGAATGGATTATTGGAAAAAAATCGTCATTTTATTATGTGCTGGTTGGGTAACGATCTGGGTATATCGTTCAGCTTTATCACCTGCCTATCCACAAATCAATGCGTCACTTGGTGGAGGTATCTCGGATACAGCACTAGGCTTTATTTCAACTTGTTACTTCTTCGGGTATGTTGCAATGCAAATTCCAGCAGGATTTTTAGTTGATAAGATTGGAAAGAAAAAAGTCTTAATTCCAGGCTTTATTGTTTTTGGACTAGCCGCTTTGTTGATTTCGCAAGCGACAAGCATTTCAATGATATATGTTGGGAGTGTTTTAGCTGGTTTAGGTTGTGGATCATTTTATGGTTCAGCTTATTCATTAACATCTCAAAATATTCCTAAAGAAAAAAGAAGCTTTTCTACTGCTATTGTAAACAGTGGTTCAGCAGTTGGTTCAGGATTAGGATTGATTTTATCTAGTTTCTTAGTTGTTCAATTACAGTTCCCTTGGCAAACAATGATGTATATTTCAGTAGCCTTGATTGCTGTGATGTTAGTAGCGTTTATTGCAATTATTCGTAATAATAAAGAAGATGCTGAATTTTTAGCACAATCAGAAGCAGCAGAAGCGGCAGAAGTTGCTAAAGTGACAGAAGAAGCAGCTGTTGTAGAAAAAGAAAATGTATCGATTAAAAAATTATTTGCACCAAAAATGTTATTTGCTTATATTTTATACTTTGCAACTTGTTATGGTTACTATATGACTGTTACTTGGTTACCAAATTTCTTAGGTACAGAACGTGGGTTTGAAGGTGCCGCAATTGGTTTTTCTGCCTCATTAGTGGCGTTTGCCTCAATTCCTGGCGCTTTATTCTTTAGTCGTTTAGCAGATAAATACATGCATAAAAAAGTTCAATTTATTGTAATTTTAGAACTTTTAGCTGCTGCAATGTTACTATTTACAGTTCAAGCGACTAATTCAACGTTTTTATTGATTAGTTTGATTTTATACGGATTTTTAGGAAAACTTGCAGTAGAACCAATTATCATTTCATGGCTTGGTGAGAATGCACCTAAAGTCGGTATTGGTACAACACTTGGCGTATTCAACTTTTTCGGAATGATGTCATCCGTTATTGCACCAACATTAACAGGTTCTATTTCAGATGCAACTGGTTCAAAAGTAATGGGCTTTTATATTTCAGTTATCCTATTGGTAGTTGGGACAATTCTATTCTTATTAGCAAATTTAAATAAGAAACAAAAAATTTAACTCGAAATGATGTCTAATAACTAGTTATGTCTTAAGTCATCAGTTGGTATCTTAAAAGTGAGGAACCTAGTTATGAAAAAAATTCGCAACATAAGTATGACAAATCAAGTGATGATCGCCACTATATTAGGGGTTATAGTGGGGATCATCTTTCAAGAAAAAGTCGAATCATTCAAAGTCATCGGGGATGTGTTTCTACGATTGATTCAGATGTCTGTGGTCGTTTTGATCATGGGCGCAGTTATTGAAGCAGTTGGTAGTTTAGAAGCAAAAGAACTTGGAAAAATTGGCTTGAAAGTATTTGTCTGGTTTATGGGTTCGACTATTTTGGCCGCAATTATTGGTGTTTTGTTTGGCTTATTGATTCAACCTGGAAAAGGGTTAGAAGTTAGTGGTTTTGAAGCAGGATCAATCAAGGCGAGTACGGAGAGTTTACAAGAAATCATTATTGATTTTATTCCCAAAAACATTATTGAAGCAATGGCACAAGCGAATATGATCCAAGTAATCATTTTTTCTTTATTATTTGGATTAGCATTGAGTCTAATCAAAGACAAAGATAAAAATTCAATTCTACTGGATGGTGTTTCAGCATTTAACAATGTTATTTTGAAAATGGTAACATTGATCATGAAACTTGCCCCAATTGGTATTTTTTGCTTGATTGCTCCAGTGATAGGGACGATTGGCACAGGTGTTTTGATAACCTTGATGAAATTTTTACTAACACTGGCAGTCAGCGCATTATTATTTTTAATCGTTTGGTTATTAATAACAGCTTTCTATTGTAAAGTTAGTGTGAAAAAATTAGCACAAAATATGTGGAGAATGTCAATTGTTGCGTTTACAACAACATCTTCAGCGATTACTTTACCTATTCAGATCGAAGACGGTAGAGACAAATTGGGAATTAGTGATCGAATTTCAAAATTAGTTCTGCCTTTAGGGATGACTTTGAATAGTAATGGTCTGGCAATGTTTTTATCGCTAGCTATCGTAACATTTGCTCAATTCTATAATATTCAAATGGGGATTGGGGAATTAATTAAGGCTGTTCTATTATCAACTTTAGCTTGTTTAGGTACAGTGGTGGTGCCTGGTGGTGGTTTAGTGGCACTAGCTACAGTTATGCCGATGCTAGGATTACCAACTGAAAGTATTGCACTACTTGCAGGAATTGACTGGTTTTCTGGAATGTTTAGGACATTGCTGAATGTTGATGCAGATACAACCGTCGCGTTGATCATTGCAGCTGATGAGAAAGAATTAGATTATGAGATCTTTAACTCGTAACCTTTAAAAAGACAAGATCAATAGTACTAAAAATGAAATAAACCCTTGAAAGTTAGAGTTAATAGCCAATTTTCAAGGGTTATTTTATACTAGTAGAAAAGATTCTTTCAATATTTAAGTTTAAGCAGTAAAACCAATTAAAGGAGGCGAATGAATGGAAAATCAAGATTATCAAATTACAGAAGAAGAGCTTCAATCTTTTCGAGAGCGTGGGTACAATGAAGCGTTACTTCCAAAGCCACTATCAAAGAGAATGATGGGAAAATTGAATTATTTTACACTGTGGATGGGTTCAGTTCACAATATTCCGAATTATACTGCTGTAGGAGGATTTTTATTTTTAGGACTATCTCCTATTAATATAATGTTGGCATTGATGTTAAGTGCAACGGCTGTGGCTTTGTTTATGACACTTAATGGTCGTGCTGGCTCAAAATATGGCATTCCATTTGCACTACATTTACGTTCAACTTATGGCGTCATGGGTGCGAAGTTACCAGGCTTTCTTAGAGGATGCGTCGCGGCCATTGCGTGGTTTGGTTTGCAGAATTATACTGGTTCATTAGCTTTACTGATTTTAATTGGTAAAATTTGGCCGCAGTTTTTGACCTTAGGCGGAAATACAATGATTTTAGGGATTTCTATGCCAGGTTTAATCGCATTTACAATTTTTTGGGTAGTAAATGTGCTGATTGGTTTTGGTGGTGGTGAGATTTTAAATAAGTTCACAGCGATTCTAAGTCCACTGATTTACATAGTTTTTGGTGGGATGGCTATTTGGGCGATCAGTGCTGCAGGCGGTTTAGGAGCAATTTTATCCTATGACGTTGCCGGTGCTGTCCATAATATTTCGCCAGTCTTTGTTTATTTTATGATTATTAATTCTGTTTTAGCTGTGTGGGCTGCACCTGGTGCAAGTGTGGCGGATTTTACTCAAAATGCAAAATCAACTAAGGATCAAACAATTGGTCAAACAGCTAGTTTTTTAGTTGGTTATGGGATTTTCGCATTTTCAAGTGTTGTCATTTTGATCGGTGGTTCGATTCGTTATGGTATTCAAGAATGGAATATTTTGAATATTGTGGATCGCTGGGATAATTCATTTGCAATTGTTGTTGCAATGCTAGTATTCTTATTAACGACGGTTTCAACAAATGCTACTGGAAATATCATTCCAGCAGCGTATCAGTTGAGCGCATTGTTTCCTAAACGGATCGATTATAAAAAAGGTGTCTTACTTGCGAGTGTCATCAGTTTCATGATCATGCCGTGGAAATTGATGGAAAATGCAAATAGTATTTTTATTTTTCTAAATACGATCGGCGCTGTACTCGGTCCTGTTGCAGGGACGATGATTGCACACTACTATTTTGTTGAGCATCAAACGATTGATTTGGATCAGTTATATATGGATCAACAGGCAGATAATCGTCATAATATCTATAAAGGGTTAAATAAACCAGCTTATGTTGCGACTGTTTTAGCTTTAGTCATTTGTTTAAGTGGTAACTTTATTCCAGCATTAAAAGTAATTTCCGATATTTCTTGGATTTCCGGGTTTATATCAGCTTTTGGAGCCTATTTATTATTAAGAAATTTTTTTGTTAAATAGCGAAAAAAGAATGAATGAGCTCGCACATTTTTTATTTAGGAGGAAAGTAAATGAGTTATGATTTAATAATCAAAAATGGTTTAGTTATTCTCGATTCAGGGGAGGTTGAAACAGATGTTGCGGTCAAAGATGGTGTGATCGTGGCAATCGGCAGTGAACTTGGAGAGGCTGAAAAGGTTATTGATGCGTCAGGTTTAGTTGTTAGTCCTGGTATGGTGGACGCTCATGTGCATATCACTGATCCAGGGGGCGGTTATCGAGATGAATGGGAAGGATATGTTACTGGAACGGCATCTTGTGCTAAAGGTGGTGTAACGTCGTTTATGGAGATGCCTTTAAATCAAGTACCAGCAACTGTCGATGGTCAATCATTAGAAATAAAGTATCATGCAGGAGTCGGCAAGCTAAAATCAGATGTTGGATCATTTGGAGGAGTAGTTCCGTTTAATTTAAGTGGTGGAATTCAAGAACTACATACAGGCGGCGTTGCGGCGTACAAGTGTTTCATGGCAACGTGCGGTGATCGCAGTATTGATGGCGATTTTATGAACGTAGATGATTATTCCCTTTATGAAGGAATGAGACAAGTGGCTAAGACTGGAAAAGTGTTAGCTATACATGCGGAGAATGCCGCAATTACAGATAAATTAGGAGAAATTGCCTATAAAAATGGCGAAACGACTTTGAAAGCTTATGTAGCTAGCCGACCAGTTTTCACTGAAGTTGAACCGATTCGAAGAGCAATTCTATTTGCTAAAGAAACGGGTTGTCGGATTCATATTTGCCATATTGCTTGTCCAGAAGGCGTGGCAGAAGTTACTAAGGCAAGAAAATCAGGAGTTGATGTTACGTGTGAAACATGTACGCATTATCTTTATTTTGATACTGACGAACTAGATACAATCGGTCCAGTAGTCAAATGTTCACCGCCGATTCGTGACAAAGCAAATCAAAATGGGATGTGGGAAAAACTTTTAGCAGGTGAGATCGATTTTGTAACATCGGATCATTCTCCATGTACACCTGATTTAAAAGACAAAGACAATGCTTTTGAAGCATGGGGCGGAATTTCTGGTGTGCAAAATAACGTGGATGTTCTTTTTGATGAAGGGGTTCAAAAAAGAGGGATGTCATTGCGACAATTTGCAGATATTATTGCGACAAATCCAGCAGCTCGTTATGATTTGGCGCAAAAGGGGCGGATCAGTCTTGGTAAAGATGCCGATTTTGTTCTGATCAAACCAAATGCTCCTTATACCTTAAAAGCGGAAGAATTGGAATATCGTAATAAAATCAGCCCATATATTGGCCGTAAGATTGGTGCCCAAGTAATCCAAACAATTTTAAGAGGACATGTGATTTATAGTAAAGAATCAGGCGTTTCAAAGGATTTTATCGGTGAGTTTATCAAAAAGTGAGCATATGAATAACTAGTTTTAGAATAAGCTGAGGGCAGGAAATCGCAATTTTCCTGTCTTTTTTGTGCGAGGCATTTTAGTCACTTGATTCGGTTCGATGATGTAATTGTCATTATAGTATTGAAAAATCTTTTTTTCTATTATTTTACTAAAATAGAGCCTCCATTTCCTTAGAATAAGTCTAAGAATCCCTGTTTTTTCTATTCTAGAAGTATATTAGATGAAGTCTGACTTTATTTTCGTTATACTTATCTTAAGGAACGAGGTGGGCAAATGGAAAAAACAAATAAAATGTATATAGTTGCTGCTCGGACTGATTTTTCTTTAGAAGAGTTGAAGCAAGCTATTTTTGATTGGTTAAGTTTTTTACGGATACTGACAATACCTGAAAGCTGTTGCTTTGGCGATGAAGTAGCAGAGGTATTTGACTTATTGACGTTCACACAACGAATCCAAATGCTTACTGAAAAAGAAAATATATGGATCAAAGTGAATGCTCAAGGTGGAGAATTCCAACTCCATATCTCAAAATTAAGCATACACGAACGAACGATTTTAGATAGCTCTATTTTTTTATCACAGCAAAAAATGATTGAAAATTATTGTGATACTCGAATGGTTAAAAATGGTATCTATGGATATATTCGTTCCTTAGATGAGTACTTGTATAATAATGTTGAAACGATTGAAAAAAGAAACTTTGAGACAGAGAGTGAAATTGCTCAATTACCTAAGCGATATAATAGCGATAAAACCGTGATCGTTGATTGTAATCAATTAGCTGGCTATGATATTTATTTTAAAGGTTTATGCTTGACTTCCTGTTGGAAAATGTATTATTCCAGTTTGTATTATCAATTTATTCCAAAACCGATTTTTTTGGAAGTACAGCAGGTGCAGTCTGTAGAGGAGTTGGATAATCAACTGATCAAAATAACCTTGTTCAATCACCCTTCTAATTGGGATTTGCCTATAAATAAAAAATATCAGCGTTTGTTCAGAGATCAGATGGGCTATGACCAATTGGTTTGGAACAATGGAACTGGGGTATTGAGGCCGCCATTTATTGAGTATGCATTTGTTGAAGAGGTGGTTCAAACTGTTCAATACCAAAATAGTTATTATCAACCTGTTGAAAAGAAACAGGCAACGTATTTCGTGACTAGAAGCTATGACAATCTTCGACAAAAAAATATTGTGAAGCGGACTAGAGGCATCTTGAATGCACAAGCGTATTTCCCTTGGATCGATGAGAAGAGCCAAAAAATGATGAATTATCGTGTAGTGGATCCTGAAATGGCGATTGATGAAGGACTTTTGGCGTATGAGTTTTACATCCGGCAATTTTTAGAAATTGAAGTTTTAGATCAAAAATATGATGAGTTTGTTTCGGTGTTGCGTTTTTATCTGCCAAAAGAAGCAATCAAGCAAATTCCTTTAGAAGCATTATGGGATAAGCTATTTGATGTCAATATTAGTAATTTGAAACAGAAAGAATCATCTACGCGGTTTGACTTGAAAAAGGCCAAGAATCATTTACGTGTTGTTTTTTTAGATGCTAGTTATTTAGAGAATGTCAATCAGACGATAGATATTAGCGAATAGAGGTATAATTAAGAAGTCGCGACAAAAGCGTTTAGCTCCGAGAAATGAGAAGAAGCTAAACGCTTTTGTTTTAATGTTTATTTGGATTTAGAGCGTGAAACAAAACTGAACTTTAGTTTTGTCCCACGCCTTCCTACGATTAGTCAAGTGGAAAATGATTGCTCATTACTTAGTGATTCGGTCGCCATGGATCACAATTTCAGCACCAGTAACAAAACTAGCTTCATCACAAGCGAGATAAATGATTCCATTTGCGATATCTTCGGGTTTTCCTAAATAAGGAAATTGTACGAATTTTTTATACAAAGGTTTGATATTTGGGAAACTTGTTTCTATTAACGGTGTATGAATAACACCTGGACAAATTGAATTGATGCGAATGTTATCTTTAGCGTATTCAAATGCTGCATCAAGGGTCTGAGAGCGAAGTACATCTTTGGCTGCGACATAAGGGCTACTTTCTGGAAGTCCTACTAATCCTTGAAGTGAAGAAACAGTGACAATCGATCCACCACCATTTTTCTTCATAATCGGGAGAACTTCTTTTAAAACGTATGTAAAACTATTTAAATCGATCGTTTGGATTTTGTACCAGTCTTCAGCTGACAACTCTAAAAGTATCTTTGGAGAAGAGATCCCGGCATTATTGACTAAAACATCAATTTTGGCATATTTTTTGATAGTCCTAGCAATTACTTTTTGCCAACTTTTAAACGAACTTATATCATGTTCAAACGAGACAGCAGTCCCCCCTTTTTGGGTGATTTCTGAAACAATAGTGGCAAGTTTATCTAAACTTTTGCCGGTACAAACAACGATCGCTCCATTATTTGAAGCAAGTCTAGCTGTTGCAGCGCCAATACTGCTTTGAGCTTCAGTGACCAACACTACCTTACCTAATAGTCTATTCATACAAAAACCTGCTACAATGAAATGTCATAATCGTTATCCTTATCCTTTCTAGTAAAGACATATTAAACCTGTAAAAAATAGGTATCTCTTATATAGTAGTTTAATATAGATATTTTTTTTACGCTAATGATATAGACCAAAAATATTATTGTATAGAAAAAACCTCAAATAATCAAGAAGAAATCTCGATCATTTGAGGTTAGATAAAGCCAGTTATTGTGCAATTGGTTTTTTTACAATACCTAAAATTACAGCTGAAACAATTGCACCAAGTGCGATAAAGACTAAATAGAGAAGTGGATGACTTAATAATAAAGCAACGAAGATTCCACCGTGAGGCGCTAATAGACGAATTCCAAAGCCGCCAACTAAACCGCCAGCTAAGGCTGAACCGACAACAAAACTTGGAATCGTACGTAATGGATCAGCTGCTGCAAAAGGAATTGCACCTTCTGTTACAAAGGAGAGACCCATTACTAAGTTGGTCAAACCAGCATCTTTTTGGTCTTGAGTAAATTTATTTTTAAACAGTAATGTTGCAATAAAAATTGCTAAAGGAGGAACCATACCACCTGCCATAACAGAAGCCATAATGATGCTTCCGCCTTCTGTCACGGTTGCTGCAATAGAGGCAGTACCAAAAACATAAGCAGCTTTATTGATCGGACCACCTAAATCGATCGCCATCATTCCGCCAAGTAGGGCGCCTAAAAGTGCAGCGTTTGTACCATCTAAACCTAACAAGAAATTATTTAACCCATCATTGATAACTTTCATCGGAACATTGACTAAAAGCATCAGCCCGCCAGTAATCAACAATCCGAAAACAGGATAAAATAGAATAGTTTTGATACCATCTAGTGATTTAGGTAAGCCTTTGAAAAGTTTTTTCAAGAAAACAATGACGTAGCCAGCTAAGAAACCACCAATCAGTGCCCCTAAGAAACCTGCACCACCTGTACTCGCTAAAGCACCAGCTGCAAAACCAACGATCAAACCTGGACGATCAGCGATACTTGAAGCAATAAAGCCGGCTAAAACGGGTAACATAAATCCGAATGCTGCACTGCCGATTTGATTGAACCAAGAAGCGGCTTCATTATAATTTCCAAGCATACTTAATTGATCTTCTGGAACGCCGATAAATTGGTCGATCATAAAGGACAGAGCAATCGCGATACCACCGCCGATAACAAATGGTAGCATGTGTGACACACCATTCATTAAATCTTTATAGATTCTTGAACCGATAGAACCATCCGCTGAAGCATCTTCTTCACTATTATCTGATTCAGAACTATGGAAAATCGGAGCCTTTCCACTTGTGGCCAACTGAATCAATTCTTCTGTTTTACGAATCCCATCACTAACTGGGCGGTTAACAAGCTCTTTGCCATCAAATCGGTTCATTTCTACTTTTTTATCCGCTGCAACGATTACGCCATCAGCGCGAGCAATATCTTCAGCTGTTAAACGATTTTTGATTCCTTCAGAACCATTTGTTTCTACTTTGATATCGATCCCCAGCTCTTTGGCCTTTTTCTTTAAAGCGTCTTCGGCCATATAAGTGTGGGCAATTCCTGTTGGACAAGCGGTAACAGCTACTACAAATTTTCGGGTGCTATCTTGAGTATTTACAGCGGCTTGCTCCTGCTGTTCCTTCTTTTCTTCTGCTTCTTTTGCCTCTTCAGCTGATTGAAAAAGATTTTGAACAGCTTCAGGGGTTGTAGTTTCTTTTAACTTGGCGACAAAATCAGGATCGATCAATAAACGAGAAAGGGCCGCTAACGCGTGTAAATGCGTATCGTTTGCGCCTTCTGGGGCTGCAATCATAAAGAATAAGTAGGTTGGTTGGCCATCTAACGCTTCATAATCGACACCAGAATTACTTTTGGCAAATAGAACCGTTGCTTCTTTAACTGCACTATTTTTAGCATGTGGCATAGCAATGCCATCACCCAAACCAGTTGAAGTTTGTGCCTCGCGAGCTAATATACCATTCTTATAAGTATCTATATCGGAAATTCTACCGCCATCATACATTTTTTGAACCATTTCATCGATTGCCCCTTTTTTATCGGTAGCCTGCAAATCCATGATCATAACGTCTTTGACTAATAAGTCTTTGATATTCATTGTTTTTCCTCCTAATTTAAAGCTGTGTAGACTTTTTGCTCTTTTATTGAAAAGCAAGTCTGTAAAGTTAGCTGATTTTTTCTATAATGACTTCTGCAATTAATTCATTGATCAAATCAGCGGTTGCCAAGTCATCTGAAAATGCTGTTGCACTGCCGCAAGCAACGCCCCATTTAAACGCTTCTACAGGATCATTGCTTTTAGAAAATGTCCCAACAAATCCGGCAATCATCGAGTCTCCTGCACCAACTGAATTTTTCAATGGTCGTTTTAAAACATTCGAACGATAAACACCATTTTTGGTAAACAATAATGCGCCATCACCTGCCATGGAAATGATCACATGTTGAGCACCATCTTCTAATAAACGGTTGCCAAATGGTAGAATATCATCCACTGTTTGGAAACGTACATCAAATAATTCAGCTAATTCATGATTGTTCGGTTTGATAAGCAATGGTTTGTTTTGAAGAGCATTGAGTAAATCTTTTCCAGTGGTATCAATCACAAATTCAGCTTGTTTATCTTTAATAATTTGAATCAGCTCTTCATAAAAGCCTTCTCGCAATGTTGCTGGAGTACTTCCAGATAAAACAACGATGTCACCAGCTGAAACCAAACTTAGTGCTTGTTTTAATTCTTGCAGTTCTTCATTGCTGAGCGCAGGACCTAAACCGTTAATTTCTGTTTCATTTTTAGATTTCAGTTTGATATTGATTCGTGTGTCTTCGCGGACCTTAGTAAAATTAGTTTGAATCCGTTCTTGGGTTAGCCAGTCAGAAATGAATGAGCCAGTAAAACCGCCCAAAAAACCAAGAGCCGTAGATTCTGTTTGGATTCGTTTTAAGATCCGGGAAACATTGATGCCTTTACCACCAGGTAACTTAAAATCGTTGGTCATCCGATTCAAGTTTCCTAATTTTAATTCTTCAACATGAACGATATAGTCGATTGAAGGATTTAGTGTTACAGTGTAAATCATTGCGCTGCCTCCTTGATAGTTGTTTTTTTCTGGAATTGTTCAAGTAATTCTGGTAAACAATGGTTGGTGAGAAGTATGACATCTTCAAGATCTGTAACTTTTGTAAAGGTTACTTTGTTCAACTTGCTTTGATCAATCAGAACATAAGCTTCTTCAGCTTGGGTAATGGCCAAACGTTTTAATGCTGCTTCTTCTGGATCAGGTGTTGTTAACCCAAACTCAAGATGTGCTCCATTCATCCCCATGAAAACTTTGTTGAAGCGAAAATGACTCAGTTGTTCCATACTTGTTGCACCGATAATTGCTTTTGTCGATAACTTTAAAGCCCCACCGAGAATCATAGTGTTGATATTAAGGTCACCAAGCTTTGCAGCATGATGCACAGAATTGGTGACAACAGTAACATTTTTACCTGATAGGAATGGCAGCATTTCTAAAGTAGTTGATCCAGCATCCAAGTAAATAACATCCCCATGGTGAACAAATTGAGCGGCTAATGAAGCAATTGCTTGTTTTTCTTGCGTGTTTTTGCTTGATTTTTCGGTCATATTTTGTTCAAAGCCTAAATTTAGAATTCGTTTTGCTCCGCCATGAACTCGCTCAAGTAATTCTGCATCTTCCAAATCTTGTAAATCACGGCGAATCGTCGATTCAGAAGCGTTTAGAAGTGAAGCTAATTCTTGAGATTTCACAACTGATTGTTGGTCTAATAAATGTAAAATTGCTTGATGTCTTTCTTCTGTAAGCATTTTCAACCCTCTTTTCATTGAATATAATAGCACATCTTATTTCACTATGCAATCAAAAACGTTCATAAACGATCATTAACGTTTTTAACCGTTCATTTTTGAGCAGCCGATCTTCCAAATTTTATTATTTGCAAAGTTGTTTAATTTTTGGCTTAATGTAGGTAGGTAAAATCGGAGGGATCTGCATGAATAATCGTACAATATTACAAGGATTTGAATGGTATCTGCCAGCTGATGGGAAACATTGGCAACGGCTGACAAAATTGGCTGTCGCACTACACGACAAAGGAATCAATGGCATCTGGCTTCCACCAGCATATAAAGGTGCAAACGGATTGGAAGATGTGGGGTATGCTCCTTATGATTTGTATGATTTAGGCGAATTTGATCAAAAAGGCACGATCCCTACTAAATATGGGACAAAAACTGATTATCTTAATTGTATTCAAGCATTTAAGAAAGCTGGAATAGAGGTATATGGAGATATTGTTTTTGATCATTTCATGGGCGCCGATGAAGAAGAAACAGTTGTAGCTTTTAAATCTCGTCCAGAGAACCGAAATGAAACATTAAGTGGTAAAGAAGAAATTTCAGCTTGGACAAAATTTACTTTTCCAGGAAGAAAGCAGAAGTATAATGACTATATTTGGACTTGGAAAAATTTTTCAGGGGTTGATTTTGATAATCGACGAAAGGATCATGGTATTTTCAATTTTGAAGGAAAAGGCTGGGATCAAGAAGTTGATAATGAAAATGGCAATTATGATTATTTAATGGGTTGCAATTTGGACATGGAGTATCCTGAAACCGTTGAGCAGTTAAATAAATGGGGAAAATGGTACCAAGAATTAACAGATATTGATGGATACCGTTTAGATGCAGTTAAACATATTCAATTTAATTACTTTGTTGAATGGTTATTAAATAGAAGAAAAGAAAAAGGAAGAGAGTTGTTTGTCGTTGGTGAATATTGGAATGGGGAACTTGAAAAACTGACCAATTACATTGATAGTTCTGGAACATTGATTTCTTTATTTGATGTTCCTCTACATTATCATTTTTACGAGGCTGCTAGTTCTGACGGTCAATATGATATGCGAAATATATTTGAAGGAACATTAGCGAAAGAACGGTCTGAATGGGCAGTGACGTTTGTTGATAATCATGATACGCAAAAAGGACAAAGCTTGGAATCCTGGGTCGATGGCTGGTTCAAAGTTCATGCTTACGCACTGATCTTACTTCGTAAAGCTGGAACACCGATTGTTTTTTGGGGCGATTTATTTGGGATTCCCTCTCAAAATGTTGAGCCAGTAGGTGAAGATTTGGACTTGTTATTAAAAATTAGAGAACAATTAGCATATGGGAGTGAAATGGATTATTTTGACGATCCTGCTATTATCGGTTGGATTAGGACAGGTACGTTTGACCGAGAAAAATCTGGTTATGCGGTTGTTATGACAAATGCGCAAGCAGGTGTAAAAAAGATGACGATCAGCGCTGTACATGCTGGAAAGATATTTGTTGATATTTTGGGAAATAATACAACAAAAGTTATTTTAGATGAGGCAGGTGCGGGGGATTTTCCAGTGAATGGTGGAGAAATTTCTATTTATGTAAATGAAGCTATTGTAGAACGATTACGTAATGGGTATGATAATGGGATTAATCGGAAGGAAGAATCTATATAAGTATCAAGGTGCTAGGAGCCAAATAGAGCGTGACTTATGACAAGATTGTGATTATACTATATATAAGTGAAAAGCCATTTGTTCGCATTGAGATTCGGTGCGAACCATAAGTGCGCATGAAATCTCTGGGAGATTCGCACCAAATTTAGAGAGGAAAACAATATAAATAGTTGTTTTTTCTCATCGAAATCACATTTTAATGTGATTTATAATGTGTAAAAGAGCAAATAGGTACAAATTTGCTGTCTTTTCACGGTCTCACTCTTTATTGAGTGAGTGGATTGAAATAAGTTTTGAGGGTAAATATTCTGCTATGATTATTGTCTCACTCTTTATTGAGTGAGTGGATTGAAATAATACGACAATTTAAAGCATTTGAAATCTTATAAGGTCTCACTCTTTATTGAGTGAGTGGATTGAAATATCGTTGAACCGATCATCACGAATCCATCTAAATGTCTCACTCTTTATTGAGTGAGTGGATTGAAATAACAATCAACACGCCTAGTGGTGTGGCCACAGGGTCTCACTCTTTATTGAGTGAGTGGATTGAAATAAGAATCGCACGGTTGAATCCATCATTTTCGATGTTGTCTCACTCTTTATTGAGTGAGTTTTTTTATTTAACTTACGCGTCTATCACTAAAGAAAAAAGCAACACACGATCATTTTATTCTCTTAAAATACGAACTTAAAAAAAGAAAATATGTTCTATAAATTCCATCATTATTAAAGAATTTTCCAGCTATATTTGGTATAATGTATAAGATTGAAAAAAGAGAGAGGACGTTGATGATGGCACAAGAAAACGCCTTGATCCAAGGTATGAACCCACGACAAAAGGAAGCCGTTTTACATACAGAAGGGCCTTTACTGGTTATGGCGGGCGCAGGTAGTGGGAAAACAAGAGTATTAACACACCGCATTGCCTATCTAATTGAAGAAAAAGATGTTAATCCATGGAATATTTTAGCAATCACTTTTACCAATAAAGCCGCAAAAGAAATGAGAGAGCGGGTTGGGAAATTACTAGAAGTTGGCGGAAATGATGTTTGGGTTTCAACATTTCATTCAATGTGTGTGCGAATTTTACGCCGTGATGTCGATCAGATCGGTTATAATCGTAATTTTACGATCATTGATACTTCTGAACAACGGACATTGATGAAACGAATTTTGAATGAACTGAATATCGATGCGAAAAAATATGATCCTCGCTCGATTTTAGGAACAATCAGTAACGCCAAAAATGAGTTGCAGACGCCAGCAAAAGTCGAAGAATTACAGGGAACTCCTTATGAAGAAGTTGTTGCGAAATGCTATAAGATGTACCAGAAAGAATTAAGAAATAACCAATGTATGGATTTTGATGATTTGATTATGAATACAATTCGATTGTTTAATGAACATCCTGATTCGTTGACCTATTATCAAAATAAATTTCACTATATTCATGTAGATGAGTATCAAGATACTAACCATGCGCAGTATACATTAGTAAATATGTTAGCAGCGCGTTTTAAAAATTTATGTGTTGTAGGGGATGCTGACCAAAGTATCTATGGTTGGCGTGGAGCAGATATGCAGAACATTTTGGACTTCGAAAAGGATTATCCAGATGCTGCTGTGATCCTGTTGGAACAAAATTACCGCTCAACAAAAAAAATCTTGGACGCGGCGAACAATGTGATCAAAAATAATAGCAATCGTCGTGATAAGCAATTATGGACTGAAAATACAGATGGAGAAAAAATTGTATATTATCGGGGCGATAATGAGCGAGACGAAACGCAATTTATTGTGGGACAGATTCAAAAAGAAATTCGAGAAAAAGATCGAATTTATGGCGATTTCGCTGTATTATATCGTACCAATGCTCAGTCACGGGTAATGGAAGAAATGTTGCTGAAATCCAATATTCCTTATACGATGGTTGGCGGACACAAATTCTATGATCGTAAAGAAATTAAAGACATCTTAGGCTATTTGAATATTATTTCAAATCCCATGGATTCGCTTAGTTTTGAGCGTGTTGTCAATGAACCAAAACGTGGAATCGGTAAAAGCTCGATCGAGAAATTAAGAAGCTTTTCTCAGATACACGACTGGTCTTTATTAGAAGCTTCAAAAAATGTAGACTTAGCTAATATTTCAGGTAAAGCTGGCAAAGAGTTAGGCAGTTTTGGCATGATGATCCAAGACCTATCTCAGATGATTCCATATCTGACAATTACTGAATTAGTGAAAGAAGTACTAGAACGTAGCGGTTACCGAGATGAATTAGTGAGACAAAATAATTTGGAATCTCAAGCGCGT
The DNA here is from genome assembly GCF_050499005.1 of Enterococcus sp. AZ101. NCBI lineage: Bacteria > Bacillati > Bacillota > Bacilli > Lactobacillales > Enterococcaceae > Enterococcus > Enterococcus sp. AZ101. Next base: position 971,408 of record NZ_JBMHEZ010000001.1, read on the forward strand.
TTAGAGAACTTGGATGAATTTTTAACGGTTACACAAGAATTCGACAAACGATATGAACGTCAGGGAGAAGAAGAGGCTGATGCACCAGAAGAAAAGTTAGCAGTATTCCTAAACGATCTAGCCCTTGTTTCAGATTTAGATAATTTAGAAGAAAGCACTTCTCAAGTTACTTTGATGACACTCCATGCAGCTAAAGGACTAGAATTTCCTGTTGTCTTTTTGATTGGGATGGAAGAAGGCGTTTTTCCATTGTCTCGTGCAATGTTGGAAGAAAGCGAATTAGAAGAAGAACGTCGTTTAGCTTATGTAGGAATCACTCGTGCAGAGGAAATTCTATTTATTACTAACGCATTTTCTCGAACCTTATATGGTAGAACACAATATAACCGTCCGAGTCGTTTTTTAGACGAAATAGACGAAGAATTGTTAGATTTACAAGGTTCAATCGCGGCACCGAAAGCGCCAAGTAAAACTTTTGAGCCAAAAGTATTTAAACCTGCTTATTCCCAGCCGACTAAACAGCCAGTTACGGATAAAGTGGCTAGCGGTGGTGAATCGATGGCTTGGCAAGCAGGCGATAAAGTCAGACATAAAGCGTGGGGAACAGGAACAGTCGTCCGAGTTGGCGGTACTGCCAAGGATTTAGAGCTAGACGTTGCTTTCCCTGAAAAAGGCATCAAACGCTTATTAGCAGCATTTGCTCCGATAGAAAAAATATAAAAAATGAGAGAGCTCTTTCAACTTTTAATTTAGGAGGGGTATCATGTCGGAAATACCATTAACATTAGCCGCAGCGACAGACAAAGCGAAAGAACTACGGACGCAGTTAAACCAATATTCTCATGAATATTACGTGGCGGATCAACCCACTGTAGAAGATTATGTATATGATCGCTTGTACAAAGAATTAGTCGACATAGAAACTGAATATCCAGATTTGATTACTTCTGACTCACCCACCCAACGTGTTGGCGGTAAGATTTTACAAGGATTTGAAAAAGTCACGCATGAAGTGCAGATGTACAGTCTAAATGATGGTTTCAGTAAAGAAGATATTTATGATTTTGATGAACGTGTTCAAAAATTAGCAGGTAAGCCTGTTGGTTATTGTTGTGAGTTGAAAATTGACGGACTAGCGATTTCGTTGAAATATGAAAACGGAAAATTTGTTCAAGGTGCAACGCGCGGTGATGGTACTGTGGGTGAAAATATCACAGAAAACCTAAAAACAGTTAAATCAATTCCTTTAGAATTGAAAAAGCCGATTTCAGTTGAAGTGCGTGGCGAGTGCTACATGCCTAAGCAGTCATTTGTTAACTTGAATAAAGAGCGAGAAGAAGCTGGACAAGATGTTTTTGCTAACCCAAGAAATGCAGCAGCAGGTAGCCTACGACAATTGGACACCAGTATGGTTGCAAAACGAAATCTTAGCACCTTTTTGTATACAGTAGCTGATTTTGGTCCAATGACGGCGCAGACGCAGTTTGATGCTTTAAATGAACTTTCTGAAATTGGCTTTAGAACGAATCCTGAAAAGCAATTATGTCAAACTATCGATGAAGTTTGGGCGTATATCGAAGAGTATCATGAAAAGCGTACAGATTTACCTTACGAAATCGATGGTATTGTCATCAAAGCGAATGAGTTTACGATTCAAGATGAATTAGGTTTTACAGTTAAGGCACCTCGCTGGGCGATTGCATACAAGTTTCCACCCGAAGAAGCACAAACAGTGGTAGAAGAAATCGAATGGACGATTGGTCGGACAGGTGTAGTGACACCAACGGCTGTCATGCAACCAGTTCGTGTAGCAGGAACGACTGTTAGTCGGGCAAGTTTGCACAATGCTGATTTTATTGCAATGAAGGATATTCGCTTGAATGATACCGTGATTATCTATAAAGCAGGCGATATCATTCCTGAAGTTGCTCAAGTCTTGACGGAAAAACGAGATGAAAGCAGTCAACCATATGAAATCCCGACCCATTGTCCTGTTTGTGATAGTGAGCTTGTTCATTTAGATGAAGAAGTTGCTTTGCGCTGTATCAATCCAAAATGTCCGGCGCAAATCAAAGAAGGGTTAAATCACTTTGTCTCTAGAAATGCGATGAATATCGATGGTTTAGGACCTCGTGTCTTAGAGCAAATGTTCGATAAGGAGTTAGTCGCTGATGTCGCTGATTTGTATTTTTTAACAGAGGAACAGTTAATGACGCTAGATAAAGTCAAAGAAAAGTCAGCAAATAATATATACAAAGCGATTGCTGCTAGTCGTGATAATTCTGTTGAACGTTTGCTTTTTGGTTTAGGGATTCGTCATGTTGGGTCTAAGGCAGCTAAAGTTTTAGCTGAACATTTTGGTGACCTAAATGCAATCAGTAAAGCAACGAAAGATGAGGTTGTGGCGCTGGATTCAATGGGAGAAATTATTGCGGACAGTTTGGTCACTTACTTTGAAAATGAAGAAGTCCATGAATTGATGGATGAATTGACAAAAGCGGGCGTGAATTTTGAATACAAAGGAATCCGCACCGCTCAATTAGCAGCCGTTGAATCGCCATTCAAAGATAAAACGGTCGTTTTAACAGGGAAACTAACCCATTATAATAGAGAAGAAGCCAAAGAAAAGATCGAAAATCTAGGTGGAAAAGTAACAGGGAGCGTTTCTAAAAAGACGGATATTGTCGTGGCTGGTGAAGAAGCTGGCAGTAAGTTAACGAAAGCTCAAGACCTTGGTATTGAAGTCTGGGATGAACAACAAATGGTCACAGCATTAGACAATAGTACGACCATTGAAGCAACTGAAAATGAAACAATCTAGAACTTTCAGCACAAATTTTACATTTACAGACTATTTTCTTTCATCTCTATCATAATTTCTTAGAATTTTATGATAGAATAAGAAAAAAGCTGTTTTCTTAACGAGAAATATCGTTTAACAGTATAAAAATGAACTAGTGAACTCATCTAAGCTGTCTTTTGGTTGTTTAAACGATCAACTGAAAGGGCTACAGCTTGTCTGAGTTTTTCTAAAGGAAAGAAGGGTATCCATGGCAATCAGTGAAGAAAAAGCAAAACATGTAGCCAAATTGTCCAAATTGTCTTTTTCCGATGAGGAATTAAAAGACTTTACCGCTCAATTAGGCAAAATCATCGACATGGTAGAATTATTAGAAGAGGTAGATACAGAAGGCGTTCCGTTTACCTCTAATGTTGCACAATCGATCAATGTAATGAGAGAAGATGTTGTGACACCAGGTATGGATCGCGATGAATTAATGAAAAACGTACCTGAATCAGAAAATGGCTATATTAAAGTGCCAGCGATTATCGACAATGGGGAGGCTGGTGCATAATGGAAAAATTATATGATAAGTCCTTAACCGAGCTGCATGATTTACTTGTCTCAAAGGAAATCACAGCAACTGATTTAACACATGCAACCTTAAACCGGATCAAAGAAACAGAAAAAGATGTAGATTCATTTATTACAATCCGTGAAGAGAAAGCGCTAGAGTTGGCAAAAGCAATCGACCTGAAAGGAATCACTGAATCTAATCCGTTAGCGGGTATTCCAATTGGGATCAAAGATAATATCGTCACCAAAGATATTTTAACAACAGCTGCATCAAAAATGTTGCACAATTTTAATCCAATTTACGATGCAACCGTTATGGATAAAGTCTATCAAGCAGACATGATTCCTGTTGGGAAATTGAATATGGATGAGTTTGCGATGGGCGCAAGTACAGAAACATCATACTTCAAGAAAACAAAAAATGCGTGGGATCACACTAAAGTACCTGGTGGCTCTTCTGGCGGCTCGGCAGCAGCTGTAGCAGCAGGACAAATTCCGGTTTCTCTAGGAAGTGATACTGGCGGAAGTATTCGTCAACCTGCTTCTTTTAACGGAATCGTTGGGATGAAACCGACTTATGGACGTGTATCTCGTTTTGGGTTGATTGCATTCTCTTCAAGTTTAGATCAAATTGGACCAATGACAAGAAATGTACAAGACAATGCGTTAGCTTTGAATGCAATCAGTGGCTTTGATGAAAAAGATGGCACGTCGGCTGGGGCTTCAGTTCCTGATTTTACTGCTGGTTTGACTGGGGATATCAAAGGAATGAAAGTCGCTTTACCTAAAGAATATTTAGGGGAAGGGGTAGATGCTGGCGTTAAAGAAGCTGTTCTTAAAGCTGCTGAAACCTTTAAAGCACTTGGAGCAACCGTAGAAGAAGTTAGTTTACCGCATTCTAAATATGGTGTAGCTGTGTATTATATCATCGCTTCATCAGAAGCAAGTTCAAACTTACAACGTTTTGATGGTATTCGTTATGGCTATCGCTCTGAAAACGTGAAAAATCTTGAAGATGTGTATGTAAATTCACGTTCAGAAGGATTTGGTTTAGAAGTAAAACGCCGTATTATGCTTGGGACATTTTCTTTAAGTGCTGGACATTATGATGCACACTTTAAAAAAGCAGGACAAGTTAGAACCTTGATCAAGCGAGACTTTGATGCTGTTTTTGAGAAATATGATATTATCATTGGTCCTGCTTCACCAACTGTCGCATTTGGTTTAGGTGAAAACATCAACGATCCAATCACGATGTATATGAACGATCTATTAACAATTCCAGTTAACTTAGCTGGATTACCTGGTATGTCAGTACCAGCTGGATTTTCAGAAGGATTGCCTGTCGGCTTGCAAATCATCGGAAAACCATTTGATGAGAGTACGATGTACAAAGCGGCTTATGCATTTGAACAAGCAACGGATTTCCATACGAAAAAACCTGTGATCTTAGGGGGGAATGACTAATGAACTTTGAAACTGTCATCGGACTTGAGGTCCATGTAGAATTAAAAACAAACTCTAAAATCTTTTCACCTGCACCAGCGCACTTTGGAGCAGAACCAAACAGCAATACAAACGTGATTGATTGGGGTTATCCAGGCGTATTACCAGTTATGAATAAACAAGCTCTTGAATTTGGGATGAAAGCAGCACTGGCGTTAAATTGTGAAATCTCGAAAGATACGCATTTTGACCGTAAAAACTATTTCTACCCAGATAATCCGAAAGCGTACCAAATTTCTCAATTTGATCAACCAATTGGTCATGATGGCTGGATCGATATTGAAGTGGAAGGCAAAACAAAACGCATCCGTATCGAACGTGTACATTTAGAAGAAGATGCTGGAAAAAATATCCACGGTGATGGTGGTTATTCATACGTTGATTTGAACCGTCAAGGAACACCTCTGATCGAAATCGTTTCAGAAGCAGATATGCGTTCACCAGAAGAAGCCTATGCTTATTTAGAAGCAATCCGCTCAATCATTTTATTTACAGGCGTTTCTGATGTGAAAATGGAAGAAGGTTCAATGCGTTGTGATGCCAATATCTCTTTACGTCCATATGGGCAAGAAGAATTTGGAACAAAAGCTGAACTTAAAAACTTAAACTCAATGAGTTTTGTCAAAAAAGGTCTTGCTTTTGAAGAAAAACGTCAAGCGAAAGTGTTGTTATCTGGTGGCGAAATCCAACAAGAAACACGTCGCTTTGATGAAACGACAAATAAAACATTATTGATGCGTGTTAAAGAAGGTTCAAGTGACTACCGCTACTTCCCAGAGCCTGATGTTCCTCGTTTTGCGATCGATGATGAATGGATCGAACGTGTTCGTCACAGCTTGCCAGAAATGCCAGCGTCTCGTCGTGCTCGTTATATCAAAGAACTCGGTTTACCAGAATACGATGCGATGGTTCTAACACTGACAAAAGAAATGTCTGATTTCTTTGAAGCCGCTCTAAATGAAGGAGCAGATGCTAAACAAGTATCTAACTGGTTGATGGGTGAAGTTTCTGCTTATTTGAACAGTGAAAAAATCGAATTACCAGATACTAAATTGACCCCTGCCAATTTAGCTGGCATGATTACATTAGTTGCAGATGGTACAATCAGTTCTAAAATCGCTAAAAAGGTCTTTAAAGAGCTGATCGAAAATGGTGGAGATGCCAAAGAAGTCGTTGAATCAAAAGGCTTAGTTCAATTATCAGATCCATCACAATTATTACCGATCATCAATGAAGTATTGGATAATAATCAACAATCTGTCGATGATTTTAAAAACGGGAAAGACCGCGCTGTTGGCTTTTTAGTCGGTCAAATCATGAAAGCAACGAAAGGCCAAGCCAACCCAGGCGTTGTGAATAAATTATTACAAGAAGAATTGGCAAAACGTTAGAAAGCGGCAGATGATGATGAAAAAAGCAAGAGTGATTTATAATCCAACTTCAGGTAAAGAGCTAGTCAAAAAGAATCTAGCTGATATTCTTTCTGTATTAGAAGAGTGCGGATATGAAGCGAGTGCTTTTGCGACAACTCCAGCTGAAAATTCCGCTAAGAATGAAGCCCGTCGAGTGGCAAAATTAGGTTTTGAGCTAATTGTTGCCGCCGGTGGTGACGGGACCATCAATGAAGTCGTAAATGGTATTGCTCCTTTAGAAAAAAGACCGTCTATGGCGATTATACCAGCTGGAACAACCAATGATTATGCACGAGCATTAAAAATCCCTAGAGATAACATCGTCAAAGCGGCAGAAGTAATCAAAAAAAATCAAACAGTTAAAATGGATATCGGTAAAGCAAAAGATAGTTACTTTATCAACATAGCTGCCGGGGGCCATTTAACTGAACTGACATATGAGGTTCCTTCAGAGCTGAAGAGTATCTTTGGGTATCTTGCATACTTGGCAAAAGGTGCTGAAATGCTGCCGCGGGTCAAACCAATCAAAATGCGAATGGAATATGATGAAGGTGTCTATGAAGGCAATGCATCAATGTTTTTCTTAGGTTTGACGAATTCTGTTGGCGGTTTCGAACAAATCGCGCCAGATGCCAAGCTAGATGACGGAAAATTTTCTTTGATTATTGTGAAAACTGCGAATGTTTTTGAAATTCTCCATTTAGCTGCCTTGATGCTTAACGGTGGAAAACACATAGAAGACAATCGCTTGATCTATACAAAAACCAGTCATCTGAATGCTCAGACGCTTGAAGAAAATAGTCGTATGATGATCAATTTAGATGGTGAATATGGTGGAGACGCACCAATGGAATTCACTAATTTACATCAGCATATTGAAATGTTTGCCAATGCTGATGCGATTCCGTCTAATGCAATCATGGGTTCTGTCTTGGATGATTATGATGGGACTTCAGATGAAGAGGACGAATATCATGAAACTAGTAAAGAATTCGTCAAAGAAGTAGAACGTTTGACCGAAGAAGACATTGATAATAATGGAAAAATCGGTTGATTCATGATAACTGCAAAAAAGTATCTAGACACGCGTCTTAGATACTTTTTTGTTGTAGTAGGGTTACGTATATTTTTGTTAGAAGAATCATGAAATGAAATACTAAACACTGTATATAGTGTTTAGTAATCAAAAAAAAACGATATGTTGTATAAAAAATGTCTCATAATCGATTAATGAGATGTATTCACATTGACTTGTAATTGAAATAAGAGTAAATTAAATAAGTCGCATCTCTCAAAAAATGATAAACAAGGTAAGCAGGTTTTTCATTTGATAGGAGTTACGATTTATTGGCTGAAAATAATTAACAATAGGTAGGGAGTTCGATGGCAGTGATCGTTTTAGCAGGTACCATTGGTGCAGGAAAATCTAGTTTAACAGAAATCATTTCAGAACATTTAGGATCAGAGGCTTTTTATGAATCAGTTGATGATAATGAAGTATTACCTCTATTTTATGCAGATCCTAAAAAATATGCTTTTTTATTACAAATTTATTTTTTAAATAAACGGTTTGATAGTATTAAACAAGCACTTTCTCATAAAAATAATGTATTAGATCGTTCAATCTACGAAGATTCTTTATTATTTCATTTAAATGCTGATTTAGGTAGAGCAAATGAAACAGAAGTAAAAGTTTACGATTCCTTATTAGAGAATATGTTACAAGAATTACCTTATGCAGCAAATAAAAAACGTCCTGATTTATTAGTGCACATTAAAATATCGTTTCCTAAAATGTTGGAGCGAATTCAAAGACGTGGACGTCCCTATGAGCAAGTTGAACAAGATCCCGCTTTATATGATTACTATAAAGAATTAAATACCCGTTATGAAAAATGGTTTGAAGAATACAATGAGAGCCCAAAAATCCAAATTGATGGAGATAAGTATGATTTTATCGAGAGTGAAACAGCCAAAAAACAGGTGATCCAGCTTATCGAAAATAAACTTCTTGAAATCAATTAAATGGAAAGATTAATTTTTAACTCTTTTCATTGTAGAAACAATCTCTCTATTGCTTTTCTAGCATTTTTTCATTAGAATGAGAGAAGTGCATTAAAGAAGGAGCGACTTATGAATAATTTTCCAGTGAACAAAAATGAAACAATCGAAGTTGATATTATTGATCTGACACATGAAGGAATGGGTGTTGCCAAAGTTGATGGCTACCCGCTTTTTATAGAAAATGCTTTGCCAGGTGAAAAAATCGAAATCAAAGTCTTGAAAGTCGGTAAAAGTTTCGGCTACGGGAAAGTCTTGACTATCTTAAAATCAAGTGAAGATCGTGTACCAGTTAAAGACGCAAATTTTACTAAAGTTGGGATCAGTCCATTACAGCATTTAGCCTATGGTGCTCAATTGACATTTAAAACAGACCAAGTGAAAAACGTGATGCAACGTGTAGCAAAATTACCAGACGTTCCAGTATTGGATGCATTAGGTATGAATAATCCATGGGGTTACCGTAATAAAGCACAAATTCCAGTCAGAAAAATCGATGACAAGCTGCAAACTGGTTTCTTCAGAAAAAATAGCCATGATTTGATTCCCTTAGAACATTTCTACATCCAAGATCCTAGCATTGATGAAGCAGTCATCAAGATTCGTGATATCATGAGACGTTATAGTATTAAACCTTACAACGAATCTGATAACACTGGTAACTTGCGTCATATCGTTGTTCGTCGTGGGTACCATACGGGAGAAATGATGATCGTTTTAATTACGAGAACCGCTAAATTATTCCCAACAAGTAAAATCATTCCTGATATTTTAGAAGCCTTGCCAGAAGTTGTCAGCATTGTTCAAAATGTCAATTCCAAAAAGACAAATGTGATTTTTGGAGATGAGACGATTCTGTTACACGGAGAAGACAAGATGATCGATACGATTTTTGATTTGAAATTTGAAATCTCTTCTCGTTCATTCTACCAAGTCAATCCCCAACAAACAGAAGTGATGTACAATAAAGTCAAAGAATACGCAGCATTAACGGGTGAAGAAGTAGTGGTTGATGCTTATTGTGGAATTGGTACGATTGGACTAACTTTAGCGAAAGATGCTAAACATGTTTATGGTGTGGAAGTCATTGAAGAAGCTGCAAAAAACGCTGAAAGCAATGCAAAACTAAACAACATCACAAATGCGACATTTACAGCAGGGTTAGCTGAAGAAGCCTTACCGCGAATGATCGAAAATGACATCAAACCAGATGTTGTCATCGTTGATCCTCCACGTAAAGGGTTAGAAGCAAGTTTGGTAGAAACGTTGATCGAAACGAAGCCCAAACGGATCGTTTATGTAAGCTGTAATCCAGCAACATTAGCACGTGATCTTGCCCTACTTGTTGAAGGCGGCTTTGAAGTCAAAGAAGTCCAACCAGTGGATAATTTCCCGCAAACAACTCATATCGAGTCAGTCACTTTGTTAACAAGGACGGTGTAAAATGGATACAAAAAAGAAAATGCTTGAACTAATCAAGAAAAAACAAAGCGGTGGTCGTTCGAAACAAATGGAGACGCCAAAAAATGACCGTAAAAATATGCGTAAAGGTCCAAAAATTTATAATAAATAACGAACTGATTCTAACTGAAGGAGCTTTTTTTAGCTCTATACGAACTATTACCCGAAACAAAATGAAATAATCATTTTGTTTCGGGTTCTTTTTGTATTTAAAGTGATTTGAAGTTATTTCTTTTGGTCGGCTACTCTTTTTTTATAGACCTCGATTTTATAATCAAGAACCTCAATTCCTTGTTGGATTTGTTCCATCTCTTTCAGAGCAAGTTCCTTTTGCTTTTGTAGTAAATCTAATCGATTCTGATTCGTAGAATCTCCCTCATACCACCAAGTTAAATATTGTTTCAAGTCTTCGATCGTCATTCCAGTTTTTTTCAAATGAAGAAAAAAGTCGATCCACTCTTTGTTTCGATCATCATAAATCCGAATATTATTCTGATCGCGATTCACTGTGATCAAGCCTTCTTTTTCATAAAAGCGCAAAGTATAAGGTGTCAGGCCAGTCATTTTTGAAAATTCGTGGATTTTGTACGTCATAAAAAAATCCTCTCTGATTATTATTTCCTTTATTTTACCACTTAGAGTCGACTCAAGGTCAAATAGAAAATTAATGCTATGTTCAATTTCAGTTGACTTGGAGTGCACTTCAAATGCTATCGTAACTTGAAAGAACAAGAAGGGTGGGACTTTAGTGAACAAACAACTTATTTTTATCGATGAATCTATTCTATTCAAACGAGAAGTGCAAATTGATCATTTATTCGAGCAACAACAATCATTACCAGTAGTTATTAGTAAATTACCTTATGTGCTCTTAAAAGAATCAATTGATTTAAGATTGGACACATTCATCTGTTTAAATGGACAACAAATAATTTTACAAGATAAGATACTCCGAAATAGTTACCTTCCTAAAGAGGAATTAAAAGATGTAATCCAGTTGTGCAGCTATACAAAACACCCGATTGCTTTGTATTATGAGGACCGAATTGAGATCAGTTGCATTGATCAAACGGTCAAAGAATACCAGTATTATCATAAAGAAAGCAAATTTGTCGAGGTTGCTAAGTTTAGTAGTTTAGAAAATGTTCTACAGGTTAAAGTATTTAATGAAACACAAAGAAAAGATATTCTTTATGAAACGTTTTACCATAAAAAGCTGTCTTTTAAACGTGCGGATCCTTATTCAATAGTCTTAGGAACGAATCAGCAAGATCAGATGGAAGCAATTGTTTACTTGAAACGAGTATATGAAAATTTTTTATAAAGACAAGCTGTTACTTTAGTTTAAATAATATGCGTTTATCTACAGTTAGATAAACCTGACTTTTGATTCATTATCAAACCAATGAATACAACCATACAGAGGGAATCATTTCATCTTGGAGCAAGAAAAAGCGATTACTCAGAAAAATTGATATAATAATCAGGAAGTCTAGTATCACATTAATGGAAAAAGTTAAATTAACCAAAAATTCAGAAGAATTTTGGTGACACTGAAGAGAGTAAATATGAATGATTGATTATTTGAAGGAAAATTTGGAGTAATTACACTCTTGAAAAATGAATAATGGAGATGATAGAAAATGTCTTTGGTTGAAATAATGGGTGAATTAGAAAAACTTGGAACGGCCCAAACACGTAAAACGTTCAGAACACATGGTGCACCTACCAATTGCTACGGCGTTAAAATTGGTGATCTTAAGAAATATTTGCTAAAAAAAGTAAAGGATCATCATGAACTTTGCTTAGAACTTTTCGCTACTGGAAATTCAGATGCGCAATATTTAGCCGGCCTTGCAATTGATTCAAAAAAAATGACAAAGGTGGAAATCACTTCATGGTTAAGGCAAAGTAGCTGGTCAGCAATTGATGAGACAATTGTAGCTGGCGTTGCTGCAGAAAGCCCTTTTGCCCTGGAGCTTGCGCGAGAATGGTTAGCTATGTCGGATTCAAAATCGCAAAATGTTGGTTGGCTGACATTTGGAAAATACCTTTCCATCCAGTCCGATGATCAAATTGCTCAAGTGGAGATTGAACAACTTTTGCAACGGTTAAAAAAAGAAATCCATATGGCTCCTAATGAGATTAGATACAGTATGAATCAATTTATTATTTACGTAGGCAGCTACTATACAAACTTAACAGACATAGCATTAGAAACTGCTGCAGATATAAAAGAGATCGAAATAACCCTGGCAACAAGAGGATGTCGTTTACCTAATCCTGCCACAAAAATACAGAAGCTTAAAGATCATAATCGATTAGGTATCAAGCGTAAACAAATTATTTGCTGATTAGAACAGAGAAATCGTAAACGAGGAGAATATTTATGATAGAAACCAAGCGTTTGGCTATCCGAAAGATTAGAGAAACTGAAGTTAATATGATAGCATTGTACAAGATATTATCTGATGAAACGGTTAATAAGTATCTTCCATGGTATCCAGTAAAAAATATAGAAGAGACCAAAAAGTTTTACAAAGCTAAGATTAATCTTAATGGCAAAAAAATAATGGGTATCATTTTATGATTATTCTTAAAGAACACAATCATACAATTGGTTATATCTCTGTGAGCGAGGATGACAGTCACGATTTTGGTTGTGGTTTGTTAAAAGAGTATTGGGGAAATGGGCTGATAACAGAAGCTAGTCTTGCAGTTGTTCACTTTTTAAAAGAAAAGGGATGGCAGTATGTTACGGCTACCCACGATATTCATAACATCGCCAGTGGTAAGGTCATGGGAAAAATTGGAATGAGCTACAAGTATTCCTACGTAGAACAATGGCAACCCAAAAATATCAGTGTCACATTTAGATTGTACCAATTAAATTTCGATGATGATCAAGAAAGAGTCTATCAAGACTATTGGGAAAACTATCCTGAACATTTTATAGAGGAGCTATAAATATGAGTATAAGTATAAAACAACCAGCTATTTATCATTATGTTGGTAAAATGGTTGGGTTGGTTATTTACTAAAAAGGAATAGCATGATTGATAAATAGCTGATTGAAATAACAGACTCTGCTAACCTGTTATTTTTTAGGAAGTTAGAATTCTCCTCCGCCAGATAAATTCTAACTATTACTGACACACACGGCATCTTTCATTGTTTTTAACATTCAGTGTTGTAGATCTAAGAAATTATTTGTTTTTGTACGCATTGACTCGGCAACCTTTTTAGACTGAATGAAAAAACTGGTGAGTGATTGATGCTAGTAATGTCAGCTCGTAAATACCAAGTGATTTTAGAAAAATCGTGTCAAGAAAAAAGGAGAACTTGGTATTTACTATTTATAAAAAGAACGAAAAAATGCGGTATTAGTCACCAACCAATACCGCGCAAGAGTGCAATAAATACCCATCAACTATCTAAATTACTAAAAATTGTAGAAAACACTAGTATTTCTTACAATTTTTAGGTAAAATGAATAAGTCAATGTACATTGACTCAGGCAACTTGTATTGTCAGTTCTGGCTGACGATACAGGGCTCTGTTAGAGGATTTGCTGTCTTCTTACAGAGTGCCTGTTTATTTTGTTTTTCGTTCTAATTACCAATAGCAATGTGAAAATCAAAAAATGGTATTAGTCAGCAACTAATACCATGAGCGTTCGCTAAATAAATATTCACTAAATTCATTTATTGCACAAAAAAGACTGGTAATCTTTTCTTACTTTTAGTACAATGAAAATAGTCAATAAACTATTGACGGAGGCACTTGTATTATTAGTTCTGGCTGATAATACAGGGCTCTGCGGGATGATTTGCTGTCCTCCTGCAGAGCGCCTTTTTTTATTTGATTTTGTAATATTATCTTAACTTAAAGATAGGAGTACAGTCAATGGGATTTTAGAAATAGTAAAAAAAATGTGAAGTGAGTAAAAAGGAAAGCTGATAGTTAGGAGCCTTTTTAATTTGACACTAAAGAAATTCTTAATCTTTTGTTCGTTTTTCAGAAATCGTTTCTCTTACATGATTCCTGTATATACAACGATTTTAGAATAAAGTGTTCGTATTTTAGAAAGAGGCTCATCAATTCTAAGTGAAGCACATAAATATATCGTTATCTGTTTTAAAATGATTATGAACTAAAATAAACTTCAATAAAAAGATGAGAAGTAGAAGGGCAAGCTAAGATTTGAAATTGAAAACCAAGAGTCAGTTGATGTATTAAACACAGGGAATATTGCCAATGAATTGATGGTTGTAATGATAGAAAAATTTAATCCATAAAAAATGTCTTGTCTAAAAAATCCCACCTCAACTGAGGTGGGATCAATTTTTGATTTATCTTTGGGGAAGATAAACACATTACTCTTATGACTAAATCATAATAGATTTAGTCTAAAAATGCTACTTCAATAAACTCTTATCGATAGTACTTTTTTGAATGGTTAGTGAACTACTCCAGACTATTCACGCCAAAATTTTGTATAGGCAATTTTTTCTTGAACATTGTAATCAATAATCTTTTTTAATAGCTCGAAATCAATAGCTTGGTCCCAGGTTATTTTTATGATATTCTCCGTATGCTGATAGCCAGCTTTTTCAATAGCTTCTTTGAACGCACTAATCGCTACAGTCTCAGGAGCAACGGAAAGATGTTTTTTAGATGAACTATAAGCGATAATAAAGGTATCATGATCTGTAAACATCGGTTGATTCCATTTGATCACGACGTTGAATTGGGGATAATTTTGCTTAGTCCATTCAAAGAGATCTTCTAAACGAAACCGATGTTCAGGCTTACTGGTACTTGAGAAAAATTCATTGAGATCTTTCATTTTACTGCCTCTTTCCTGCAAGTGATTGCTGCAATTTTCTTTAGTATAATATAGGATGACCTTTGAAGAAACTATTTACTTTAGAGAAATTAGATAAGGTGTGTGTTCAGTGTTCTATTCTTTTCTTTATAGCTTTTTAGTACGGTATAATCTATGTAAACAGGTTAATTAGGAGACGTTAAAGAGGAAGTCTTTGTATCTGTAAGCGAAGCTAAAGTGGAATATGAAAAAGTTGCGTATCATGAAAGAGTGACAATCAGAAATGCGAATACGGTCAATAAGTTAGCAGAATTAATAAAGAAATATAATTGAAAAAATGCTTGTCTTGGAGGTACCTCCAAGGTTTATACTTTCCTTGTTGATCGATCAAACAACAGAAAACAGAGAGGAAGTAAAGTAAGTATGCAGGATAAAAAGGTCTGGTTCGTAACAGGTGGCTCTAAAGGCTTAGGGTTGACTTTGACAAGAAAACTTTTGGAAAACGGCCATCAGGTAGTCACAACGAGTCGAACAAAGGAACTATTGATCCAAAAAATAGGAGTTGAAAGTGCATCATTTTTACCAGTTGATTTATCATTGACAGATGAAGCAGATATTGAACGGGTAATTCGATTAGCTGTCAAAAAGTTTGGCAAAATCGATGTTTTGGTAAACAATGCTGGTTATATGGTAGCGGGAGCTGTTGAAGATTTAACAGATTTAGAAGTTCGCGCCTGTTTTGATATTAATGTATTTGGTACATTGAACATGCTCAGAGCGGTTGCGCCCATTATGAGAAGGCAAAAATCAGGGTATATTATCAATACCTCATCAATATCAGGGCTTTACGCAGGGGCTTTTGAATCAACATATGCTGGAACGAAATTTGCAATCAATGGGATCACTCAAGCATTTGCAGAAGAAATCAAACCTTTTGGTATTCATGTAATCAATGCTGCACCAGGCTATTTACGCACTGAGTTTCTATCTGATAATTCCTATTCAATATCTCAAGAAATCAGCGAACCTTATAAAAAATCTGTAGAAGAGCGTCTTGGATTTGTTGCTGCTATGAATGGACATCAAGCGGGAAATCCAGAAAAAGTTGCTGACTTATATATGGAAATTGTTGCAATGGAGGAGCCGCCTTTAGAGTTGATGGTTGGAAGTGATGCATATGAATTAGCATTAAATATGTCGAATCAAAAAATTCAGATAACAGAAAAATATAAAGAATTATCAAAATCAGTTGATTTTAAAAAAATGAGGAAATAATATGACGATTAAAGAAATGGCAGAATTAGTAGGTGTTTCTGCGGACACGTTAAGATATTATGAAAGAATCGGTGTGATTCCTTCTGTGACGCGAACGATCCATGGCGTTCGCAATTATGACGCAATCGATCTTGAGTGGGTCCAGTCGATTTTAAAACTAAAGGCATCAGGTATGACATTAGAAATGATCATCGAGTACGTCCGTTTAGCGAATCTGGGTGATAGTACGATCGAAGCCAGAAAATGTTTGTTGAAAGAAGAACAGGAAAGAATCACAGCAAAGATTGAATCACTTCAGGAACGATTGACCACAATCGATAGGAAGCTAGATGATTATTACAATGAATTATTGCCTCAAACAACAGCAATGATCAATAAGATGAATAGAGAACACGAAAAAAAGTAACACATTAAAAAATAGACTGATACTCATTTTATTGTATAATGAGTACAGTCTATTTTCTAGTTAATGATTATCGTAAAAGAAAGAGGAAAAGAAAGAATGAAGAGAAAAATCAAGATTTTACTGAGTATGTTATCTATATTGATGATCATTATTTTAGCGTACGTGGGGTATGTTTATTTTAGTTATTCTAGAATCACTGATGAGTTAGCTGTCAAAATCGTTCAAAAGGCAGAAATAAATCAAGCATCTACCAATAAAGCATACAAAATTACAACCTTTAATGTTGGTTATGGTTCTTATACACCAGACTATACTTTCTTCATGGACGGCGGTAAGCAGTCAAAAGCTGTGAGCAAAGAGAGTGTTATCGATAATATTTCCGGTGTGAATGAACTGACAAAAAAGCTAGCGCCAGATTTTGCCTTATTTCAAGAAGTTGATAAACAAGCGACTCGCAGTCACAGTGTTGATGAAGTACTACAAATCAATCAAGCGTTTCCCAATTATTCTAGCGTATTTGCGACAAATTATGATTCAGCTTTCTTAATGTATCCCGTGCTAGATCCAATTGGTAAATCCAAATCAGGTATTTTGACTTTAAGCAATAACAAAATTGAAACAAGCACACGCTATAGTTTACCAATCGAGACGAATTTCAATAAATTTTTTGATTTAGATCGTGCGTTTACTGTTTCAAAGATTCCAGTTGAGAACGGTAAATATCTAATGCTGTATAATGTTCATTTATCGGCCTACATCAAAGACGAAAAAATCCAAAATGAGCAAGTGCATAAATTATTCGATCATATGGAAAATGAATACAAAAAAGGAAATTATGTCGTTTGTGGTGGCGATTTTAATCATGATCTACTAAATTCTTCGAGTGAGACATTTAAAAATGACACAACAGCAGAATACACATGGCTACAACCTTTTCCTAAAAAAGAACTACCAGAAAATTTACAAGTCGCGGCATTAAGTGAAAGAAAAACGCCAGTACCATCTGTTCGTAATTTAGATAAACCTTATAAAAAAGGAGAGTCATTTGTAGCGTTGATTGATGGATTTATCATTTCAGATAATGTCGAAAACATTGATGGGAAAGTAATAGATGCTGAATTTAAAAACTCAGATCATAATCCAGTTGAGATGACGTTTAAGTTGAAAAAGTAACAAAAAAGAGTCTGGGACATAGCTCTACGAGTTATGATGTGCGCCCTAAAAGTTGTACGTAGATTAACCTGTCATTCGACTGGTATGAATTCGGTATTGAACCGGACTCATACCAGTCAATTTTGCTTTTATCCGATGATGATTGTAATAATCAATATAATTTGTAACTGCTCGTTTTAATTCCTCAAAGCTAGAAAAACTACGGCCATAATACATTTCTTGTTTCATTAGACCAAAGAAATTTTCCATTAATGCATTGTCCAAACAATTTCCTTTTCGTGACATACTCTGGTATAACTTTGCTTGCTTCAATTGTCTAACATACTGTTGATTTTGGTAATGCCACCCTTGATCGGAATGGATTGTTGTTCGAACGTTGGTCTTTTTACTTTCTTTAATGGCTGTTTTTAAAGGAATCAATACGCAATCCAACGTTGGTTTTTGCTGAAATTGATAGGCAATGATTTCTCCATTAAAACCATCAAGAAAAGGACTGAGATAGGCTTTTCTTTTTAGTTTAATTCCTTCGGAATTTCGTTCAGTATAGTGGAATTCTGAAATATCTGTAAAGATTTTTTGTTTTGGAATCGTGCTAAAGAAGCGGCGATTCACCTTGTTTTTAGCCAAGGTTCCCACCAAACCTTTGTAAGATCGATACCTTCTTGAACGACGTGTAAAGCTTATACATACTAAGTTATATTTCTTCATAATTCGTCTGATTTTCTTATGATTGATTTGATAGCCCCTATTCACTAAAGCCAACTTGATTCGACGATAGCCATAATTGCGATCATTCTCTTCAAAAATTGTTTGAATCAATTTCTCTATGTGAGTCATTTTTTCTTCGCTCATTATCTTTTTCCAGTAATTGAAAGTAGAACGCGGTAGCTTAATCGCTTGTAATACATGATCTTGACGATACTTTCCAATAAGTTCTATGGCTATTCTGGTTTGAACTCGTCTTTTCGCTTCGCCATAATAGTTTGTTGGAAAGTCCGTAGCTTTTTTAAATACTCGACCTCGATTCGCAAACGTTCATTCTCACGCTCTAATTCCTTTTCACGAGATAGTTTGCTTGTTTCTTGCTGTTTTTTTGTTGGTTTGTTCATCCTTTTTTTGGGTCTCCCTTTTTGATTGGACAGAGCAGTTTGACCACCAGCGATGTATTTCTTTTGCCAACGAGAAATCATCGACCCATTAGGTAGCTTGAATTGTCTTGCTACTTCACCGAAAGAAGCATCTGTCGTTTCTATAAAGTGTAATACATCTCGCTTAAATTCACTAGTATATTTTGTCAGCGAACGGTGTCTTTTGAGCCCTTCTTTCCCAAATAATTGATAGGAGTGTTTCCAATTGTAAATTAAGGCATTTGATGGGAGTCCGTATTTTTTAGCCAAGGCTCGTCCGCCCAGAGGCCCTTCTAGGTACTCTTTCACTAGCTTTAATTTGAATTCTACCTCATAATAACTCATAAAAAATAACCTCCAAAAATTGTATTTTTCACGTACAACTTTTGGGGGTCACATCATTATCTCTCAGACTCAAGGAATCCGTATAAACGGTGGGAGCAGAAGCAATCACTACGCTTCGCTTCGATCACATCAAATTCTAAGTGCTAAAGCATTAAGATTTGAAGGCTTCGGAAATAAGCTGAAATTCACAAAAATTTGAAGAGCAATTTTCGTGAATTCCTTCTTATTTCTCGGGATTAAACACTCCTGTCCCAACCTCTTTTTATTAACTTTCCGCTTTTACAATCGTTTCTTTCCCATCATGAATGATCAAAGCAGTATGACTAACAACTTTAACACCATCTGCATCATAATCAGTATCAGAGAAATTAGCAAGCACAGATAAGGTATCACCAAATTCAGTTTTTTGAACTAAACGATTATCTGTCAATACTTTAAAACCAGTCATTTCATGTTGTAAAGCTTCTTTTTGGAAAGGTACCCAAATTTTAGCATTTTTTGAAATATCTAGTTTATGTTCCTGCCAAGAAGCTTTGTCTATATGCATCATTGGCGGAGTGTTATACAAATACTCTTTCATGCGACGTTCACCGACTTGATCTTTGATTTTGTAGCTATCCCATTCCCATTGATGAGAAGTAATCACCGAACGGTTGTAAACAAGCTTGTAAAGCGGAAGAGAATAAACAGGATCAGTATAAATCGCTTTGTACTCTTCCTTGATTGGTACGACTTTTTTGTACTTTGTTGGAATACCGCCGTCTAATGTAGCATAACTTCCTACATAGTATTCACTTTCTTTGTTTTCTCGCATATCAGGATCAGACCACATAATGACAGGTGTTTCGATTCCGTGAGCAAAAACCATATCTTTTGAAGCAAAGTCATTCCCACCTTCAGAACCGACAACTAGACCATTTTGATTGAAATAATCCATTCGTTTTAATCGGCCGGCAACATCTTCACTTTGGGTAGTTAAGTGATCAGAACTATAGTCATTATAAATTTCACCAGCAGCATCAGTATCTAAGAACCAAGAATTAAAAGGAATCTTATTCTGCATAATTCCTGTAAACCTTTCTTCGACGTCAGGAAAAATTTGTGTTGGATTAAGTTTGCGTCCTTTGCCTAAGAAACCAGCAACTTTTTCACCATTTTTTTTCGTGACTGTTGCGTTTTCGTATAGGTTTTTGTTTGGGAAGGAAGCTGTGTTCCAATCGATGCTAGCTTTTTCTTGAATCGACTGATAAGAATCATAAGGACCAATCAGATAGCCTTGATCAGCTGCTGTTTTGACCATCTCGGGATTCATTAAGCCATTAACCCAGTTTGGCAGACCAATCCAGGCATTTTCAACACCTGAGTCTTTCATCTCTCTAAAGACATCAGATGATGTTGCTCCCCATTGCTCAAGTGGTGGGGTTAGATCACCTAAAATACCAGCTAATAGGTGTTTATTCAAAGTATAGCGTTCCTGTTCACTTAGTTTGTCGATGCCTTTATCAATCAATTTTTGTGCGTCTGCATCCGGGTTTTTGAAAATATCTTTAGTATAAAATTGTGGATAAAGCAGAACATAATTGATGGATGTTAAGAAGGTGTTTTTTTCATAGTTATAGCCTTCATTTTTTTTAAACGCTTCTAAAGCCTTTAAGTATTCCTCAGAACCATCTTCACCATATTGAGTCAACAATTCAGCAATCCACTGGAAAATTGGTTCATCCACCATTTGAGGTAGCTTACCCCATTTAATATCTTCTGTTGTTAAAATGCGGCTGTTCCAGTAATAAATTTGAATCGCACCACGCATTTTTTTAATTTCTGGATTTTCTTTTTCCTTTTCATCAAGTGTCTTGAACTCCCCTAGATCGATTCGATCCCTTTGGTAGGTTTTGGCGATTGCGACAGGATCATTATCGGTAACATAAAGTCGGTAATTCAAGGTTTTATTTTTGTCAAAGCCAATGAAATTATGCTTGGCTTCCAAAGTTAAGTGAGGCTCGGTTTTTGTTAAAAGATCACTGTTAAAAGTGTTATCCATTACAAAGGTTGTAGCAAAAGTTTCTTGATTTGTTGTAAAAAAGCTCATTGAGAAAGCTTCACTTATTGATAATTCTTCATTTTGTTTAAAGTAGGCAAGCCACTCTTTTTGATCATTAGGAATTGTTTTTCCTTCAGCAATCGGTAGTACATAGTTTTCAGCGTCTAATTTAGGCCAGATAAAAGAGATATCTTCAGCGGATAAACTTGTGAGTGCCACAGCTAGATGATTATTTTCTTTTTTTAATTTGACCTTGATTTGTTCATTCGGATAAGTCCAACTGATCTCTTCTTTGCTTTTCTTTAGGTCAGAGACTTCTTTTGTTTCTTGAGGTTTTGAGACTTCTGCTCTTTCTCCATTTTCAGTAATGGAGACAGTGAAAGTTGCTGGATCGACATCAAAGGAGAAATCAGTTTTAGCATAACTATTGTTTTTTTCGATTTCGTTGTTGACGATCAACTTTTCTGATTTATTTGTTGCAGTAGTTTGGTTGAAATTACATCCAGATAAGGATAGTGTGATTACGGCTAAGCTAAGATAGATAGACATTTTTTTCATAGGTTCCTCCTAATTTAAAAGCTGAGCAGGCTCGTCCTGCTCCGACAGAAAAATAGGGAAGTATGACTGAGGTGTTTTTTGCCTCAAACATAGTTCATCTTTTTTCCGAGGAGCAAGCCTGTGAAGCTAGATAATACAAAAGCTGAGCAGGCTTGTCCTGCTTCGACAGAAAAATAGGGAAGTATGACTGAGGTGTTTTTTGCCTCAAGTATAGTTCATCTTTTTTCCGAGGAGCAAACTTGCTCAACTCAATAGCATATCCAAAGTTTACCAAGCAAGTGTTACAGAAAAATGCCAAAATCTAACATTAAAAAAACAAGCGCAAAATATTACGCTTGTTTTTCCGATTTATAGAAATGTAAAATAAAAATTAATGTCTGATGAACTAATCTAGCTTCGATTGTAAATCCATGTTCCTGCATGATCGATTGAACGATCGATAAGCCTAGTCCTGTGCCAGAAAGGTTTTTATTCCGTGATTTTTCATGGACATAAAAGGCTTCCCAAAGCTTATTTACATCAAAATCCGAATTTAGAGAGGTTTGATTACTGATCGTAAATTCGATAAATTCTTCCGTTTCACGCCAATTGGCTTGGATCTCTTTGTCCGTGGTGTATTTAATACTGTTAGTTAATAAATTATCAAAAACTCTTTTGAGCAAAATCGGATCTGCTTCAATCAATGAAAGAGGAGTATCTGTGTCTGCTTCTAGCAATAAAATGTCTTCTTTTTCCATCGTAGGTTGAAGTTCTGCTACTGTTTGTCTCCAAGTATCTGACAATTGCAACAGGACTTTATTGATTGGCTGTTGCTGTTCTAATTTTGCATAGTCCAACATTTGATCAACGATATCATTCAATCGTTGGGTTTGTTGTAAAATCACCTCAAGATACGTTCCGTCGTCTAAATTATCTTCAATACCAGAGCCATATGCTTTTATCAAAGCAATCGGTGTTTTTAATTCATGGGTCAAGTCTGCTGTAAATTGTTTAAGTTGTTCATTTTTAGCTAATAAATTTTTTTGGTAAGTAGCTAAAGCATAACTCATTTTGTTGATGCTAAGTGCTAATTCACCAATTTCATTGGCTGGAATGTCATCGGTCGTTACAAATGTTAGTCTGGTGATTTCTTCTGCCACTTTTTTTAAGTTGACTAAAGGATCCGTTATTTTCCGAACAGAAATATAAATTAAGACAATAATCAGTCCCAATGTCAGGCTCATAGAAATAAAGTTGAAAGTATTGATCAGATTCGCTGTTTCTGAAAAATTAACAGTAGAAACCCCCACTAAGTAAAAAGTATTATCAATTACTCTCATCTCAACTAAGAAACTGGATTTCTGCTTCCCTTGGTCAAAATTTCGTTGGACAGATTGAGATGTATTTTGTAGTTGATCCAATGTTTCTTGTGTAATCCAAAAGCGATTTAATGCGACCTTTTTTCGATTCAACTCTACATTCAAGGCTTCATTAAAATCATCAAGAGAGGTGCCATCTAAACTTCGTGAGATGATTGTGACTTGATTGTTCTCTTCTAATTCAGCTAGTTGTTGTTCAGATCGGGTATTTTGTTGAATATCTGTCATAACGGAGGTGACTTTATGATCCATTTTAGAAAAATAGTAATAAGGAACAATCAGACTATTGAAAAGAAACATGATGATAAAGCTACCTACAATAATCAGTGAAAAGGTCAATGTGAGTGTTGTACTGATTTTTCTAGTTTTCTTGTTCAATGAGATAGCCCACTCCTCGTTTGGTGGTGATAATCTCATCGCCAATTTTTTCACGAAGCCTTCTAATATGTGTGTCCACAGTTCGTGCTACACCATCATAATCCATACCCCAAACACCGACTAACAATTGTTCTCTTGATAAAATACTGCCACGATTTTTAACCAGCATCATCAGCAAATCAAATTCTTTTTTTGTTAAATCCAATGCTTGTTCCTCTTTCCAAACTTTTAAATTCGCTGGATCGATCAATAAGTCTCTCACATATAATGAACGCGTTAAACCAAGCAATTTTTTGACACGTAATGATAGCACTTGTGGATGAAATGGTTTGGTAATATAGTCATCTGCACCACTAGATAAAGAAAGAAATTCGTCTTCACCAGTTGATTTAGCTGTGAGCATCAAGACCTTTAATGAGCTTTCGGCTTTGATCGTTTTAATGACCTCAATGCCATCAATTTTAGGCATCATCCAATCAATAATAGCTAAATCTAATTTTTTTTGATAAAAAATATCTAAGGCCTCTTCACCATCAAGTGCAGTATAGACTGTAAATCCGTCTTTTTTTAAATAGGCACTAACGATCTTAACCATTTCGGGACTATCATCGGCAACTAAAATAAACATGTTCAAGACTCCTTTTAAAAATCGATTATTCTTTTGGCAGAAAAGTTGATAAATTAGTACAAAATTCAATCAACGTATTGCATAGCAGGTTTAGATAAGAACCGTTCATGATATGCTTTTATTATTTATCATACTTATAAAGTTTAAATTCCTCAATCAATTGAATCAATTTTTCGGCATAGTCTGGATCGGTTGCATAGCCGCCATTTTGCAAAGCAACAGCTGCCTCTTGATAATTTTTACTTGTTTTAATTGCATCATAGGTACCGCCTTTTAAAAATTCCATATGATCGACCATGGATTCTTGGATCGTCTCGTATTTTTTAAACGAATCATCGATCGTGATTCGTTCACCATCAATAAACTCATCCGTGGGCATAATGCTAGATTCTTCATTAAAAGCACCCTTGATCCCAAATAAATTTTTTGCTTCGACCGCTAGTTCACTACGACCCCAGTCAGATTCTAAAATCGCTTGGGCTATGGTAATACTAGCAAATAGATGGGTTTGTTTTTGTAAAAGTTTCGCTTCAGATGCTATTTCATCAATAAAAATCTGCTGATACGCAGTGGCTTCATCTTGGATTGGTTGTTCTTCTTTATTAAAAATAAGGAAAAGACTAGCAAATGAAAGAAGTAGAATCAATAGTAAGGGTAAAATATTTTGTCTTCTTAGAATTCCTTGATTCATGTAATAACCTCTTTTCTTTAAGTGTTACAAACAGTATAGAGGTTAAATGTTACAAAAATATGCCAAAGAAGTTAATATTTGTTTGGCTTTCTTAAGAAATACTTCAGTTTGATTAAGAATATACTTCTTTTTATGGAATGATCGATAAATTTTTTTGAAACAAACTTCTTTACAAGTCTCCCAATATCCTTTATGCTATTTAATGTAAATACCCTATAGGGTATAAAGGAGAAGCAAATGTTTTCATTTTTTAAAGGAAATTCAGTAAGTACAAGCGAACTTCGACAAAAATTAGCAACAAAGCCCGAAGTAATCGATGTTCGAGAAAAGACAGAATTTGCATCTGGACATATATCGGGTGCAAAAAATATACCCCTTAGTAAAATTAATTCTTATGTAAAAAAAGATAAAGAACCAGTCTATGTGATTTGTCAATCTGGAATGAGAAGTCGTCAAGCTGTTAAAAAATTAAAAGCTAGAGGAATCGATGCAATCAACGTTAAAGGCGGTATGAGTGCTTGGCGTGGAGAAGTCAGAGGAGGGACATTATAATGCGAGTAGTGATTATTGGCGGTGTAGCAGGTGGCATGTCAGCTGCGACTAGATTAAGAAGGTTATCTGAAGAGATCGAAATCATCGTTTTAGAAAAAGGCCCCTATGTTTCATTTGCAAACTGTGGATTGCCCTATTATGTATCGGGAGAAATCAGTGAACGTTCAGAATTGATCTTACAAACTCCTGAACAGTTGAAAAAAAGATTTAATATTGATGTTTATGCAGAAACAGAAGCAGTTAAAATCGATCGAAAAAATAAAACAGTTTTAACGAATGCGAATGGTAAAGAGAACACAATCAGTTATGATAAATTGATTCTTTCACCAGGGGCACAACCAGTGATACCGACAATTGAAGGGTTGGCCGAAGCAACAAATATTTATACCTTAAGAAACGTTCCAGATATCGATAAGATCGTAGCAACTGTCAAAAATGAGCAACCTAAACAAGCCGTTGTGATTGGGGCAGGATTTATTGGTCTAGAAATGGCAGAGAATTTAAGTCACCTTGGCCTTGATGTCACAATCGTAGAAGCAGCGCCGCAAATTTTACCACCTTTAGATGAGGAAATGGCCGCCTTTGTTGAAAAAGAATTAAAGGCAAAAGGAATTACTGTCTATACAGAGGTTGGGGCAACGGCATTTAAAGAGGCTGGAAAGAAAATCAAATTAAGTTCAGGTGAAACAATTTCAAGTGATTTTACAGTGCTATCGATTGGCGTCAAACCATCTAGCGATCTAGCTGTTGCAGCTGATTTGAAAATAGGCTTACGTGGAGGGATCGTTGTAGATGAAACTTACCAAACGAATGATCCAGATATTTATGCTGTTGGTGATGCAATCGTTGTTAAACAGCAAGTCACAGAAGAAGATGCTCTGATCGCGCTCGCATCTCCTGCAAATCGCCAAGGGCGCCAAGTAGCAGATGTGATCGCAGGCGTAGCTCGGAAAAACCAAGGAAGTATAGGAACTGCAATCGTGCGAGTGTTTGATCTTGCGGCAGCCAGTACTGGTTTAAGTGAACGCCAGTTACGCAATAGTCATCTAGAATTTAAAGCAGTGCATACAACTTCAAAAAGCCATGCGGGGTATTTTCCTGGAAGTTATCCGATTGTGATGAAGTTGCTATTTCATCCTGTATCAGGTAAAATCTATGGCGCACAAGCGATTGGACAAGATGGTGTGGATAAACGAATTGACATCATCGCCACTGCAATCAAAGCAGATCTGACCGTTATGGATTTGCCAGAGTTAGAATTTACTTATGCACCGCCATTTGGCTCAGCGAAAGATCCTGTAAATATGGTGGGTTATGCTGCGACCAATATTGTTGAAGGCTTCTCTGACACTATTCAATATTACGAATTGAAAGAAGCAATAGAAAATGGAGCTTTTTTACTAGATGTGAGGAATCCAGGAGAACTAACGAATAGCGGTGCATTACCTCAAGCTAAAAATATTCCATTGGATGAATTAAGAGAGCATTTAACTGATCTTCCAACGGATAAAGAAATCATTGTAAGTTGTCAAAGTGGGCAACGTAGCTATTTAGCCGAACGAATCTTAAAAAATAATGGCTTTAATGTGAAAAATTTAGATGGTGCTTTTCAACTATATAGTACAATTTACCCTCAGGAGGTTATTAATAATGTATAAATCAATCATGATCGATGAATTTGAACAAGTAGAAAAAAGAAATCAATTAGCTATCATAGATGTGCGTGAGGAAGACGAGTATCTTTCAGGACACATTAAAGGGGCAAAAAACTTGCCATTAAGCACGTTGCAAGAAACAGCTGAATCATTGGATAAAACGCAACCTTATTATATTATTTGCCAAGCTGGCGGACGTTCACAAATGGCGAGTGAATATGTTGCTTCATTAGGGTATGACGCTACAAATGTGATGGGTGGTATGTCCGCCTGGAGAGGAGATGTTGTGGATGGCTTGTGATCCTAAACTAGCGAATCGTTTGAAACGTTCAGAAGGACAAATTCGAGGGATTTTAAAAATGATGGATGAAGGAAAAGATTGCCGGGAAGTTGTGACCCAATTGATGGCAGTTCGCTCTAGTATAGACAAAGTGATTGGGCTGGTGGTGACGGAAAATTTGAAACAATGTATGGAGGATAAAGACATTGACCTGACGGGTGAAGAATTGGCAAAAGCACTGGAGATGATCGTCAAAACGAGATGATTTTTACTATTGAATCACTTAGATGAAATACTATCAAGGATGCGTCATTGAAAATAGCTAAGAGGGACAGTAGGCGAATCGGCTTAATTGTCCCTCTTAGTTAATGAAAATCTTCAAAAAATGATTTTTCTCGCTGTCTATTTAAATTTTAAGGTCGTAATCAAAGGATAGTGATCGGATAAATCTGTTTTGATTACGTCGACATCTGTGATTTCAAAATTTTTAGAAACAATAATATTATCTAAAAATTTTACTGCCATACTCGTCTCTAAAGAAGCTCTTGCAACATCTTTTTCTGCCATCGTTTCCAACCAGACACCGTTATGTCCATTAGAAATTTGGTAATCTTTAGAGAAAACATTGAATTCATTAATACCATGATCGGTATTAAAGTCACCAACTAAAATTTTATATTCTGTAGGGTCCTCATCTAAAACTTTTTTTAGTTGTTCTAATTGTTTCGTTCGCACCTCAAATGACTCAACACTTAAATGGGTAGAATAAAAGGCAATTTTTTTCTTATCTTTTTCAAAAATGGCCCGAGAATAAGAACGCGGTTCCAAGGCTCCTTTTGTGACTAAACCACCTTCTCCCCAAATATCCATCAAACGATCTGAGCTTGTTTTATCCTTATAGTCAAAATGTTTGTAGATCTCATAAAATTGTTTTTGTTCAGCTCCAGGAGCTTCTTTCATACCGTATAATTCGACAACTTTCGTCTCTTTTAAAGGATATTTAGAAACGATACCATTACCATAACCACCGCCACCAAATTCAATAGACTGTCCAAAGAAAGAATCTTTATAGGGTCCTTTTGTAAAATCAGTGAAGGGATCATAGTTGGCTCTTTGTTCGTAACGGATTGTATTTTTGTCTACTTCTTGGATGCCAAAAATCTCAACATCTTTATCTGAAAGTAGCTTTCTTTGGTCATTCACATCATTGTCTGGGGCTTTAATATCAATGTTAAATGTTCCGACAATTAGTTCCTCTTTCTCTTGGTGACCGGTTTCACTTGTATTTTGTTTACTAGGCGTTGTGTTTGAACAACCCATCATCATAGTAGCAACAATACTAAACAATAAATAACCTTTTTTTCTCATCTTTTTTCTCCTTTTAGCGTTATTTCGTTACTAAAAAACAGTTGGATAATTGTCTTCTTATACAAAAAATCCGAAATTACTCAAATAAATGAGTAATTTCGGTTTAGCTTGTCAGTAAAAACAATAACTATCCAAAGAAATAAGTAACTAATGATAGTATATATCTAAAGGAAGAAAAAGTAAACTTTAAGTATTTTATTTTGTATGAAAGTTGGCTTATTAGAGATTTCATTCCAGTTCTACTTCTTCTGAATTTATTGTGATAGGCACTTTCTTTTTTAATAGCCAACCGGTTTTTTCTAATTCATTTAAAGAAATAGAAACTCTAGATTGAGATGTCCGACAAAACTTTGATAAAATTTCTTGTGTGACAAATGTCGGCAGTTCGATTTGCTCTGTTTCTGTCAAATGCCCGATATGATCACTTAAATAGCTTAGAGCTTGTTTGATTCGGGCTGCAGTTGGCAAATGTAAGAACTCAAAGTAGCTATAATGTCGTTGAAAAATATCGGCAAAATTAGTCAATAGCAACTCATAATAGTTTGGCACTTCATTCAATGTATTTAAGAGAATCGTTTTCGGGATACTAAAAATAGTGGACTCTTCACTAATAACTCGAACGGAGTGAGTTTTTTGGTTAAATGTAGAAAAACTATCTAACCCAAAAAAATCATTTTGAAAAATGAAAGATGAGATATAGCGTTTGTCATCGTTCAATATTTCGACACAGATTACCCCTGAAACAACGTAATACAAGGTTTTGGCTTTATCATATTCATCGATGATCAAATTGCTTTTTACATAGTGTTTTTCTGTCCAGTCAAAGGGTCTCTTTTTTTTCAAGTAGTTGATCAAGCGCGTATTTTCTTTATATAATTCGATAAGTCATGGCTCCTTATTTTAAAAGCTGAACAAGTAGCTCAGTCAGTTAGAGAATTCATAGTCAGTGGAAAAAGTATAGCATAATTTTTAGGGGGAATAAAAGAGTCTATTCTTGATTTACCTAATTTATACCAAAGCCAGAGCAATTTATATCATTGATATAAATTGTTTTTTTTGTTTCCTCTAAAATAAGGTTTACCAGCTAACTGTATGGCTTGTGCAGTACAGTATCTATCTAAGAAAGGGAGGATGCAGGTGAATTATGACGGCAACAGACCTATTTATCAACAAATCATCGAACAGGTTGAACAATGGATTGTTAACGGTCATTGGCAGCAAAATGAAAAAGTACCGTCTGTCAGACAATTAGCAGAAGATTTAGCAGTAAATCCAACCACAGTTCAACGAGCGTACAGTATTTTAGAACAAGAAGAAATATTGATCAGTCAGAGAGGAATTGGGAAATTCGTGACACATAATGTCGGTAAAATTACAGATCTACGCTTTCGATTGATTGAGGCACACTTGACAGCGTTTATTATTCAATTACAAAAGTTTGAGTTAACACAAAGTGAACGAGACCATATCATTGAACGGATTGTGAGGACTGCAAATGAATAAATTACAGGTAAAAAATGGTAGCAAACGATACAAAAAAACTATTTTTCAAGAGCTGTCTTTTACGTTAGAAAACGGTCAAATTCTAGGAATTCTCGGGAAAAATGGAACTGGCAAAACAACATTATTAGACTGTATTTCAGGGCAACGGAAAATAAGCTCCGGGACGATTCTCTATAATGACCAAATACAAAGCAGTCCAGCATTTAAAACAAATATAGCTTATGTTTCAACAATTGATTATTTTGAAGCTACCGAAACCGTTCGGCAAATTCTGCTGGAGTATACGACCTTATTTCCTGGTTTTCATTTAGAAAAAGCAATGGAGCAATTAGAAATTTGGCATATTTCTCCAAAACAAAAGTGGCAGGAACTTTCTGAAGGCACCAAAGTCAAAGTGAAAATAGCTTGTGAATATGGCAAAGAAACAAGCATTTTCCTATTAGATGAACCATTTGCTTACTTGGATTATTCATCACGGATTCAAGTGAAACAGTTGTTGAGAAAAGCCAGTGGAGAAAATAAAGTAATTATTGTTTCGACGAATTTTATTGAAGAGATGGATACATTATTTACGGATGTGTTATTCATGAATCCCAATCGATTCTGCGAAGTGATCGATTTAGAAGATTTACGCGAACGCAAAAGTATGTCGCTGAAAGAAATCTATGAGGAGGAAGCTGATGATACGTTTATTTAATTTTTACCATGAAAAAAGCAAAAAATTCTTTTTAAGTAGCCTACTGTTGACTTTGACCAGCTATTTTGCTAAATATGTTTTTCAACTAACTATGCCAGAATCTCAATGGAATCGTTTGCCGATCATTCTTTCAGTTATTGCAGCAATCGTTTTGACTTGGCGGATCAATCAACTGGATATTCAGTCAAATCACCGCACATTAGCCAGTACGGTTACTCAATCGACCTTTGAAAAGATGGTTGCAAAATATTTATTGTCCTATCTGCAAGTGATTTTAATTGGTGGAGTAAATCTTATTTTTAATTTTTCAACAATCTCTTTGAACCTGAGTGAGTTAGTACTTTTAGCTTTAGAATTAGCGGTTTACCTTGCGGGTATAATCAGTTACTTAGTGTTATTTAGAGGGGTTGTAGCAAAACTATGGCTGCCAAATTTCTCAAAAACGTTTGTCATAGCCATTGGGTGGGGCTTGGTCGTACTTTTGAATGATATTGCGCGTTACTATTTTCCTCAAAGTGTGACGATTGCTTTGCCAATCAATCATGGAAAGTTTTATCCAAGTACGTTTATTTTAAATGCATGCTTGTCAGCAACGTTCGTATTTGTTTATTTATGGTTAGAAAGAAATCAAACGAACGATGATCGATAACAAATCAGACCCTGTTTTACATGAAATCATAGCAATAACCAAAGCGATGGATTTCGCCCTAATTTTAGGAACAAGTGGTAGTGGCAAGACAATTTTATGGAAGAAATCTATATTATGTTCCTATCTAACGTTATTTCAATTACTTTTGCCTATTTGATTCAATTTTTAGCAAATCCGCTGATCGAATCAAGGATTGGTTTTAAAGAAGTCATTTAAATAGCACTACTTAACGCTATAGCTACATTAGGAATCACTGCTGTATTAGGAATTTTTTTTGCACTATATCAAGTAGCCAAACTGGACCCAAGCACTGCCTTACGCTACGAATAAAAACGAAAGAAGGAAGAAAAATGAAAAAATTATGGGAGAATAAACTGGTTAGATATGGAGTGATCAGTGTGGTGTTACTTATTCTTGGAGCCGCTGGATTTTTAGGCTACTACCGCATGGCAAGAGTTCAAGGTGTTATTTCAAGTTATGAGATCAACGAAGCGTTAAAAGAAAAAGCAAATTCGTATAAAGCTGTTATCTACACACAAGATCGTGCCTTTAAAAATGAAGTAATCAATGAACTTAAAAAAAATCTAGTTGATGAAAATATTTACTTAAAAGTCGAGCCTGTCGAAGATCTTGGTGAAAGTAAAATCGAAGAATGGGATAAAGTGATTATACTATCCACCGTTCAATCAAGCGATCCTCCAAAAGCAGTTTTAGATTATATCAACAAGCACAAAAATGAAGAAAAATTAAGTATATATTTGACAGCCGATTCAGGCACTTGGTCAAAAGACCCTGGATATCTGGATGTTACAACTGCTGTGTCTAAAACGGAAAATATCACTGTATTTAGTCGGAGAATCAGAGAATTTTTATTAAATTAATAAAAAATGAAATGAAGAAAATAAACGCTGTTCGCTTGTAAAAAGAACGTATGTTTGCTATTCTGTTATTCATAGGGAGGGATAAGTATGAGTGCAACCTTTAGTGTAACCA
Organism: Enterococcus sp. AZ101; assembly: GCF_050499005.1. NCBI lineage: Bacteria > Bacillati > Bacillota > Bacilli > Lactobacillales > Enterococcaceae > Enterococcus > Enterococcus sp. AZ101. Next base: position 1,003,711 of record NZ_JBMHEZ010000001.1, read on the forward strand.
AATGGGATGAACAACCCGTCGATGAATCAAAAATAGCGTTTCCAGTGAATCGAGTCCAAGCAGAATATGAGCTTGAAGGTGATTTACAAGGGAAAGCGTGGATCGAGTATCTTCTTTATTATTTAGAAAGTCAGTCAGAAGATGGTCATCTAGCAACAGCAAGAATAACAGGATTTCTTCATTTTGAAGGCCAATATAAAGGAAAAACAGGAACCTTTACAGCGGCTGAAAAAGGTATTTTCGATAAAGGCTCCCTTGATTCACCAGGAATGCTTATTCAAGGTACTGGAGAATTACACAGCTTGACGGGTTCTTATCAATATGATTTTGTCGGCGAAAATAGTAAGCTGATTCTGGATTTTAAGGACAATAAATAGTTTATCCAGATTATACATTATCTAACAGGGCATAATAAAGCGAAAGCTAGCTTATTAGCATCTCAGTTGTAGTTTTCCAAGCATAATAACGATATTTTATCTACGCTTGGTTTTTCCAGTATATACTCAAAGTGGACGAGCTGCTGGTAGTTGTTTATTGAATACACACCATTTATCAGTTACTTTTGTCGACGATAAAGAACAGGATCAGCTTATTTTGCGAGTGTTGCATCACTTGTTAATAAGTTACCCTCTCTATTTAAAAAGCAAGTAAAACCGTATATCGATATTGATTTTTCAACTTGTGGATGAGAAGATGAAGTAGCTTGGTGCAGCTGTTGAAATAATAAAATCAATTGAGTTAAAAGAAAAAATCAAGGTGGAAATCAAAAGAATCAATCAGCTCTATTTTTAAGAAATTTGTTTTAAATAGTTCATTATTCCTCTTGAAACAATGACTATTGCTTGAGATAATAGCAAGGGAAAGAGGGATCATATGAGACAAATTTGGCTTGAGCGATTACTTCGTTGGAATGCACAGCTTCAAAAGTTATTAAAGGGCAGATATGCGCGCATGGATCAACTGAATAGTACCTTGATGAAGGGAAGCTTCGTCTTAATACTGCTTAACTTATTTTTACCGACTTCAATAGCAAGTTGGTTGGCAGCTGGTCTTTTACTGTGGCTAAACTATCGATTTTTCTCAAAAAGAATTTATCAACGTTCAAATGAAAATACTCGTTATGTTTTAAAAATGCAACAGTTAAAATCTCGATTTGCGACTGTCAAAGAAAAATTCAAAGAGCGTAAAATCTATACCTTTTTTAAGTGTCCAAAGTGTAAACAACAATTACGAGCACCGAAAGGAAAAGGGAAAATAAAAGTCACATGTTCAACGTGTAAAGAACAATTCAATAGAATAGTTTAAAAATAACTTCTGAGAGTTTTTGTTAAATCTCAGGGGTTCTTTTCATTTATTTTGAAAAGCGAACAATAAGATATTTCTAAAGTATTTTGTTCTGATTTTCCGTTAATAATTGAACTAATTATGATATAATAGGAAAAACTTATGCTGCTTTAAAAGCTGAATTTATGGCTTTTTTGTTATCAAGCGTTTAAATTAGGAGGAAATTACATGCGTGCAGTTTTAACAGTTATCGGTAAGGATAAGGTAGGAATCATTGCTGGTGTTAGTCAAAAATTAGCAGAACTGGATATGAACATCATTGATGTTAGTCAAACAATCATGGATAGTTATTTTACGATGATGATGGTATTAGAAATTTCAAAAGAGAATAATAACTTAGAAAAGATTCGGGCTGAACTAAATGCATTAGGGGAAAAGTTAGGTGTGACAATCAGTATTCAAAATGAAGAAATTTTCAATGTAATGCACAAACTATAATATAGAATATTGTATTCTCTAATTTTCCGTCTGACCATTTAAAAAAAGCTAAAAGCTGATTGTCGTCAGGCAAGGCTGAGCGAACTTGTTCAGTGTTTCATACTAAACTATGGCTACACAGATTATTCTCTAAACGAGCCTGTGTAGCTTTCAAATTCGGGAGGAACTACTTTGGAAACAAATCAAATTTTAGAAACAATTCGTATGATTGAAGAAGAAAATTTGGATATCAGAACGATCACAATGGGTATTTCGTTGTTAGATTGTATTGACAGTGACAGTGATCGAGCTTGCCAAAAGATTTATGATAAAATCACCCGTTTAGCTAAAAATTTAGTTAAAGTTGGAGAAGAAATCGAATCGGAATATGGCATTCCAATCATCAACAAACGCATTTCCGTAACACCAATCGGAATCGTTGCAGCTGCTAGTTCAGATACTGATTACGTTAAATATGCTAAAGCACTCGATAAAGCGTCTCAAGCAGTTGGTGTGAACTTTATTGGGGGATTTAGTGCGCTAGTTGAAAAAGGCTACCAACACGGTGATGACATTTTAATCAATTCAATTCCTCAAGCATTAGCTGAAACAGAGTTTGTCTGTTCTTCAGTTAATATTGGCTCAACGAAAGCCGGAATCAATATGGATGCAGTTCGTCATATGGGCTATGTCATCAAAGAAACGGCAGCAAAATCTGATATGGGCTGCGCAAAATTAGTTGTTTTTGCAAATGCAGTAGAAGATAATCCATTTATGGCAGGGGCATTTCATGGTGTTGGTGAGGCTGATTGCGTAATCAATGTCGGTGTTAGTGGACCTGGTGTAGTCAAAAGAGCGCTAGAAAAGGTCAAAGGGGAACCATTTGATATTGTTGCTGAAGTTGTAAAACAAACGGCCTTTAAAATTACTAGAATGGGTCAACTAGTTGGGAAAATAGCATCCGAACGTTTAAATGTTCCATTTGGAATCGTAGATTTATCTTTGGCACCAACGCCTGCAGTGGGGGATAGTGTAGCCTATATTTTAGAAGAGATGGGTTTAGAAAGTGTGGGAACGCATGGAACAACTGCAGCATTAGCTTTATTGAATGACGCAGTGAAAAAAGGCGGTGTAATGGCTTGTAACCATGTTGGAGGGCTATCTGGTGCCTTTATACCGGTTTCAGAAGATGCTGGAATGATCGATGCGGTCAATAATGGCGCATTAAATTTGGAAAAATTAGAAGCGATGACAGCAATCTGCTCTGTTGGTCTAGATATGATTGCTATACCAGGAGAAACGTCTGCTGAGACAATTGCCGCAATGATCGCTGATGAAGCAGCAATTGGTGTGATCAACCACAAAACGACAGCAGTGCGAATCATACCGGCAAAAGGAACAAAAGTTGGTGACATGGTAGAATTTGGCGGTTTATTAGGTCGAGCACCCGTTATGAAAGTGAATGACTATGCTTCGACAGACTTCATTTTACGTGGGGGAAGAATACCAGCTCCAATCCACTCGTTTAAAAATTAGATTAAAATGAGTATCTAAGTATTGGTGATAAAAAGATGTATGGTATAATAAAACAGTAGCTTGATTATTGTGTTTTCAGACATAACAAAATAGAAAAAATAATTATTGGACTTAAAAAAGGAGATTTTAATTAATGGAAATAAAACGTCAACAAGAAGTCGTAGAAGCTTTTCATTACGACATGCGTACAGAAGATATGGGAGAGGTAGAAACAGATCTTAGAGTTGGTTTTTCACCAATTGAATCAACGGATGAAAACTATCCAAAAGAAAACTCGATCATTGCAGCGCGCTTAGAGTTTCGCTTAATTTTTGAGGAATATATTTTGTCAGGTTCAGTTAGCCAAATCAATCATGTGATCAATCATAAAATTGAAAACCAAGAAGATATCTCTCAAGAAGAAGTAGACGAGTTAGTAAGCCCATTATTTAGCATTGTGCAACGTATGGCATATGAAATTACTGAAATTGCCCTTGATAAACCAGGAATCCAGTTAAATTTCCAATCAGCAGCTGAATAACAAAATAGCGAAAAGAGTTTGTGATAGTTTTAAACTATCACAAACTCTTTTTTCTATCATTATAGAAACAAAATAATACCCCTTGGCCCATTAAATCAGTTACAATAAGAACATCACTGAAAATGAGCTTCTTTATTTTTAGGGGAATCATTGAAGAATGATTTCCGGGAACCTTTACTTCCTTTGATGGACTTGTCATTTAAACTAAATTACAGGAGGGAAAAAAATGACAACACTCATCACTGTTTTAGTGGTCCTTACTTTTCTTGCAGTGTTATACGTCTTTTATCGGATGCAGAAAAAACACTATAAATTTTCAACGCGTGTTTTTGCCGCATTAGGTGTTGGTATTGTATTAGGTGCAATTATTCAATTCGCATTCGGTACACAAGATAAAATCACAACGCAAGCAATGGAATGGATCAGTATTGTAGGTAATGGATATGTAGCATTTTTACAAATGCTCGTAATCCCCTTAGTTTTTGTTTCGATCGTAGGAGCATTTACTAAAATGAAAGAATCCAAGCAAGTTGGGAAAATTAGCTTTACCGTCCTAGCAACCTTGTTAGGGACAACAGCTATAGCCGCTTTAGTTGGAATCGGAACAACCTTATTATTTGGGCTACAAGGCGCAAAATTTACAGAAGGAACGGTAGAAACGGCACGGATCGCAGAACTTGCAACTCGACAGGAAACCGTTGAAAACCTATCGATTCCTCAACAAATTTTATCTTTTATTCCTAAAAATATTTTCGCGGATTTTGCTGGCACCCGTCCAACAAGTACGATTGGCGTGGTTATTTTTGCCGCATTCGTTGGGATTGCCTATTTAGGTATTAAAAGAAAAGCACCAAAAGAAGCAGAATTTTTTGCAAACTTGATCGACAGTCTTTATAAAATCACGATGCGAATCGTGACATTGGTTTTACGTTTAACACCTTATGGGGTTTTAGCATTGATGACCAATGTTGTTGCGACAAGTGACTATAATGCAATCCTTAATTTAGGAAAATTTGTATTAGCTTCCTACACCGCATTAATCATTGTAATGTTGGTTCACTTAATAATCTTAATGGCAGTCAAAGTAAACCCTGTAAACTATTTGAAAAAATCGTTTCCAGTGTTGAGTTTTGCTTTTACATCAAGATCAAGTGCAGGAGCAATGCCTTTAAATATTGAAACACAAACAAAAGCTTTAGGTGTTGATGATGCCACAGCGAATTTCGCTGCAAGTTTTGGTATGTCAATTGGTCAAAACGGCTGTGCAGGCGTTTATCCTGCTATGCTGGCTACTATAGTTGCACCAACTGTGGGAATTAATGTCTTTAGTTTAGAATTTATCTTGATGCTAGTTGCAATTGTAACGATTAGTTCGTTTGGTGTAGCAGGTGTCGGTGGCGGGGCAACGTTTGCTTCGTTGATCGTATTAGGCGCAATGAACTTACCTGTAGCGATCGTTGGTTTGGTGATTTCTGTAGAACCATTGATCGATATGGCTAGAACGGCTGTTAATGTCAGCGACAGTATGGTAGCAGGAATCGTGACGAGTTCACGAATCAAAGAGTTAGACCGTGATGTCTTGAATGATAGCAGTTTAGTCATTGAAGAAAATGTTTAAAGAGTGATCCACTTCTCTTCCCCAATAGAGTTTAAAATAAAAAGAAGGTAAAAGCTATAGAGCTCTTACCTTCTTTTTTAATACCATTCGATATGTAGACCAACACCGACTTCTTCGATCGGCAGTTGAGACTGTATTTTCGCTTTAGCATGGAAAGAAACACAGTGACAGGGGTAGAGAGAAGTAATATGATTTTCCTGGAAATAACGAATCGTTTGTTCTAGTTGTTCATTGATGTCAAACAAATGAAAACCGCCAATCACACCTTTAATTGTTTGAGTCCCAGTAACTTGTTTCGCATATTCACAGATATTACTAATTCCACTGTGAGAGCATCCAGTAATAACAAAAATTCCGTCTTGTCCTTCAAAAACCAAAGCAGAATCATCTAAAACATAATCAGGTGTATAGCTCTGTGAGATTTTTGTTTCCCCCACTTGTTTGCGCGGTTCAAAGTTGACAAGTTCGGGTATTTCTCCCAAGAATGTGATGTTTTTAGAAATTTTTATTGGTTCTTTTGTAAGACGCACGCGATAGTTTTCTTTGAGTTCGCTTAACGTAACCGCTGATCCAATTACTACATCTTCTTCTTTTTTCGGGAAAAAAGCTAGTGGGTGTGCAACAATTTCAGGTTTTTGTTTTGTGAAGATATCAGAAATGATGCTTAGACCGCCAGTATGATCATTGTGCCCATGTGAGAGAGCCAACTTTGTTACTTGACTCAAGTCAATTCCTAATCCAGCTGCATTTTTCAAAAAGATGTCACTATAACCAGTATCGAAAAGAATTTTGTCCTCACCATCTTCGATGTAAAATGATAGAGCAGGTTCTCCATAGTAATAATGATCGATGTAAACATTATTATCCACCAAAACAGTTAATTTCATTTTTTCTCCTTCTTGAAGCAAAATTATTTTCATAAATCATACCATAAGCTATGATGGAAAGTATATAATAGAAAGATAGAACTATGACCTAAGAAGAGGAGTCAAATAATGTTTACAAATCAAATCAAAATTATGTTATATGTAACCAATGTAGAGGAATCAAGTAGATTTTGGCAAAAAATTGGTTTTGTAGAAAAAGAAAGAGATGCAGTTGACGGTACCTTAGTTGTAGAGATTGCACCAAGTGAAACGGCAGAAACAATGATTGTCTTATACGATTTAGAATTTATTCAACAGCACTCACCTGAGGTTGCTGGGAATACACCATCATTGATGTTTTTTGCGGATAATGTAATAGAATTATACAAAAAAATGAAAGATGCTGGTGTGCGAGTAGGGGAATTAGTGCAATTACCTACTGGATTAGTTTTTAACTTTGCTGATAATGATGAGAATTATTTTGCGGTGTCTGGACAATAAGGAACCTATTTAAATGAACGACCTGAGCTTTTCTTTTTTTAGAAAGCTTAGGTCGTTTTATTTTGAAACATAATGAATTTAAGAGGTGATAGTGCGAAGTAAAAAAGTTCACCTCTATATGTGCATTACTCCACAAGCAAATAGCTCGCTTTTTTTATTTGTTTTTTTATATACTAAATATGTATGAAGAAAAAAACAGGGATTGTACAGTTATTATGGAGATAGCAAAACAGTTTCTTAGAAAAAGGAGAAAGATAAAATGGATTACCGCGTATTACTTTATTATAAATATACGACGATTGAAAACCCTGAAGAATTTGCAAAGGAGCATTTAGATTTTTGTAAATCGCTAAATCTAAAAGGCAGAATTCTAGTCGCAACAGAAGGAATCAATGGCACACTTTCAGGAACGATTGCTGATACAGATGCATATATGGAAGCGATGTTAGCAGATGAGCGTTTTAAAGATACGTACTTCAAAATTGATGAAGTGCCAGAAAATGCCTTTCATAAAATGTTTGTCCGTCCTAGAAAAGAATTAGTTTCTTTGAACTTAGAGGAAGATGTCAATCCTTTAGAAATAACTGGGAAATATTTAGAACCAGCTGAATTTAAAGAAGCATTACTTGATGAAGATACAGTTGTGATCGATGCTAGAAATGATTATGAATATGACTTAGGTCACTTTAGAGGTGCAGTTCGCCCAGATATTCGTAATTTTAGAGAATTACCACAATGGATCAGAGAAAACAAAGAACAATTTATGGATAAAAAAGTTGTGACTTATTGCACGGGTGGCATTCGTTGTGAGAAATTTTCGGGTTGGTTATTAAAAGAAGGCTTTGAAGATGTTGCACAACTTCATGGTGGGATTGCGGTCTACGGAAAAGATCCCGAGACAAGAGGTGAGCTTTGGGATGGTAAAATGTACGTATTTGATGAACGTATTAGTGTTGAAATCAATCATGTTGATAAAAAAATCATTGGAAAAGATTGGTTTGATGGTAGCCCTTGTGAGCGTTACATTAATTGTGCCAACCCATTCTGTAATAAACAAATATTAGCTTCAGAAGAAAACGAAGCAAAATATCTTGGTAGTTGTTCAGACGAATGTCGCCATCATCCTGCGAATCGTTATGTGATGAGAAATGAACTTTCAGAACAAGACGTGAAGGCTAGGCTTGAAGCAATTGCCAATTAAACAACTATTATAAAGTCTAAGGAAAATGATTGATTCATTTTCCTTAGACTTTTTTTTACAATAAAAAAATAAAAAATAGCATAAAGAACAACAAGAAAACGAAGTTGATTAAAGTAAACTGTAAAATAAACTGCTTTGATTGAGAAGGATAGTACTTTTTATATAATTTGAACCCAATTAAATTAGCTAATGAAGCAATGATCGTACCTAAGCCACCTACATTCACGCCCCAAAAGAGTGCTTGAGATTGAACGGTGAATGGCGCTATTAGAATAGCTGCTGGAACATTACTGATCATTTGACTAACGAGGATACTTCCAAAAAAAGTACGCGTATTCGTTGTAAATTGCTCTTTTATAAAAGTTGAAATCATTTCTACTTGAGAAAAGTTTCCCACAGCAATGAAGAAAAAAACAAACGTCCCCAATAATTTATAGTCAACACTGCTAAACGTCTTTTTATCATAGAAAATAAGGATGAGTGTAGCAATAGGAATGATAATGAAATAAGGAAAAATATTAAATACACCTAAAAGAATAAATAGACCGATCAAACTTAAAAAAAATGTTTTTTTCTTATTGATGATTGGAAGGAAACTATTTTGATTAGAAATCGTTGTTTTTTTTATAAATAGAAATGAGAGCAATAGAAATAAAAGCGAAGAAACGAGCAGCACAGATGCCCATACAAAAAATTCAGCCGTTGAAAGCGAGTAGTAAGAGAACAAGAAAAGATTTTGCGGATTTCCAAAAGGAAAAAAACTACTCCCTAAATTAGCAGCAACAATTAGCAATACAGCACCGGCAATTTTATCTGTCATTGTTGGAAATTTTTTGATGATCGTTAAATAAATAGGCATCAAGGTCAGTATCGCGACATCGTTTGTTAGAAGCATTGAACTAAAGAACGATAATAGGACGATATTTCTGATCAGGCTACGAGTTGTCGCCGAGAAATCAATCATTTTTTCTGCAAAAAAAGTTAAAATGCCAAGATTCTCAACATTCTTTACAAAAAGCATCAAACCAAATAAACAAAAAATGACTTTAAAATCGATTGTTTTCAATGAAAACGCACCGAAATAAAGACTAATAATCGCAATCACAAAAGAAATCGTAAATAATAAATCATCGGTAAAAAAAGTAATCATTCGTTTCATTCAACAATGCTCCTTTCGATAGTCTGTTCAAATTTACTTCAAAAAATCTAAAATATCAAGAACAAAGCAACCTCTCTAGCAACAAAATGGATCACTCAATAGTCTGAGTGATCCATTTTAGCATAAGTGATCAAATATTAAGAACTTTATCCAAGAAATCTTTGGTCCGTTCATTTTGCGGATTTTCAAAGATTTGTTGAGGCGTTCCATCTTCTAAGAAATTCCCACCATCGATAAACATCACGCGATTGGCCACTTCTTTAGCGAAGCCCATTTCGTGTGTCACAATGACCATTGTCATTCCTTGTTTAGCAAGTTTTTTCATCACATTTAGCACATCACCAACCATTTCTGGATCAAGTGCTGAAGTAGGTTCGTCAAACAGCATGATGTCTGGATTCATTGCTAAAGCTCGAGCAATTGCGACACGTTGTTTTTGACCGCCAGATAATGATTCAGGATAACTATCTTTTTTATCAGCTAGGCCAACTGTATCTAAAAGCTTGAGGGCTTTTTCTTCGGCTTCTTTTTTAGAAAGGCGTCCTAAATCTGTTGGAGCTAAGGTAATATTTTCCATGATAGATAAATGAGGGAACAGATTAAAATGCTGGAAAACCATTCCGATATGTTGACGAATTTTATTAATATTTGTATTTTTGTCTGTTAGATTCGCACCATCAATGATAATGTCACCGCTTGTTGCTTCTTCCAATTGATTTAAACAACGAAGAAAAGTACTTTTACCAGAACCAGAAGGACCAATTACACAAACCACATCGCCTTCTTGAATGGATACATTAATATCATTTAAAACGGTATTATCACCGTATTTTTTTACTAAATGTTCTACTAGAATTTTTTCCGCCATATTATTTCACCTTCTTTTCCAAAACTTTAGCTAATTTCGTTAAGGCAGTAATTAAAATCAAGTACATCATTGCGATGACGAAGTAAACCATCGTACTTTGTAAGTTTCTTGCAACGATGATTTTACCAGTTTGCAATAATTCAATCAAACCGATTGCCGAAAGTATCGTTGTATCTTTTAATGAGATAACGAATTGATTGACGAACGATGGGATCATGATTTTGATTGCTTGTGGTAAAATGATTTTTTGCATTGTCCGATTATAGGAAAGACCTAAGCTACGTGAAGCTTCCATTTGACCAACAGGTACAGCATTGATCCCGCCTCGTACAATTTCAGAGATATAAGCACTAGCATTTAAGGTCAACGTAATGATCCCAGCTAAGAATACTGGAATATTGAAACCTAAGATTCCTGGTAAGCCAAAGTAAATGAAGAACGCCAAGACCATCAAAGGAATTCCTCGGATAATATCCACATAAATCGTTGAAAGGATACGTAACGCTTTTGAGGGTGAAGCACTGAATAATCCCAAAATCACACCAACGATCAATGCAAGAATAAATGAAATCAAGGTCAATTGAATCGTCATCCATAAACCACTCAACAGACGTTTCCAATTGTTTTGGATCATACCCATAAAGGTTGATTCATCGACTTTACTTTCTGAAGAACCATCTTTTACATATTTTCCGATAATTTCATCGTATTCACCAGTTCGTTTTAACTCAGCCAACCCTTCGTTGAACATTTCGATTAATTCTGGATTTTTATCTTTTTTAACAGCGAAGCCGTACTTTCCGCCTTCTTCACGAGGAATCGGTGTTTCCAGTGGTTGCTTTTGTGCCACACCATAACCGATTACTGGATAATCATCCATCATAGCATCGATTTCACCAATCTCAAGAGCACTATATAAAGCGTCAGTTGTATCAAGGTATTTGATCGAATAATCATATTTATCTTTATTTGCTTCTAAGAAATCAGCACTTTCTGTTCCAATTTTTGCGCCAACTTTTTTATCTTTTAAATCTTCATAAGAATGGATCGAGTCATTGCCTTTTTTTACAGCGATTTGAATACCGCTATTGAAATAAGGCGTTGAGAAGTCAAATGATTTTTCACGTTCATCTGTGATGGTCATTCCTGCAATCATTGCATCTGCTTGCCCAGATTCAACAGCTTGAACAGCTGAGCTAAAGCCAATAAATTTAAATTCAATATTGAAATCTTGCAATTCAGCGATCCGATTTACTAAATCAACATCGATTCCTTCATATTTTCCATCTGCATTTTGAAACTCGAATGGAGCGAAGGTAGAATCACTAGCAATCACGTATGACTTTTTTTTTGGCTGGATCTTTTTCATTGTTGTATCAGATTCAGCTCCAGTAGAAATATACTTGCTTACAATTTCATCGTATTTACCTGAATTTTTTAACTCTTTGAGACCAGCATTGAATTGTTCAATTAATTCTTTATTTTGTCCTTTCTTAACAGCAAAACCGTAAGAACTCCCTTTTTCTTTTTCACCAACTAGCTGAAGTTTTTGCCCATTAGTGATAGCATAGCCTAAAACAGGGTAGTCATCAAAAATGGCATCAGCTTCACCATTTTCAAGTGCTTGATAAAGCCCGGTAGCATCGTCAAAGTTTTTGATCGTGTAGTCATATTTTTCTTGATTCTTTTCTAGGAAAGTTGCACTCTCTGTTCCTACTTTAGCAGCCACAGTCTTTCCTTTTAAGTCGTTATAATCTTTGATAGTATTGTTCCCTTTTTTGACCGCCATTTGTAAGCCACTATCAAAATAAGGTTCAGAAAAATCAAAAGATTTTTTGCGTTCATCTGTAATACTCATTCCGGCAATCATACCATCAACTTGCTTCGATTGTACGGCTTGGATTGCACTGTCAAAGCCCAACGGTTTTAAATCCACCTTAAAATCTTGATCATCCGCAATGGCTTGAAGTAAATCAACATCGATCCCCACATATTCTCCTTTGGAATCTTGAAATTCAAAGGGAGCAAAAGTCAAATCTGTTCCTATAGTATATGTTTTTTCTTCAGCCTGAGCATTTTGCCCAAGTGAGAATATCAGTAGACTTGCCATCATTACAATGAATGAAAGTAAAAAGTGTTTCCTTTTCATAAAATACCTCCTATATTTGCATATTTGATAATTATATAGTAAAAAAAGGCAAAAGCACAAGTCATTCACTATGATAAAATCAAAAAAAACTCATTTTCTCACATCTGATGTGATGAAATATGACATTTTGCGGTAGAAAATAAATATAAATGGCTAATAAGCTCTAGTTCTAGATAATCCTTTAAAGGCAAACAAAATATTAAATAAAATGTAAATTAGCAAAAAATGCGTATACGCAAACTGCTCTATAACTAGCGAAAATATGTTCGGTATGTTAAAATAATTTTAAGAGTTTCTTTTTAAATGTACCTTGTGAAATCCTTATTGTTTAAAACGAAGCTTTGAATTGATAAGCTCCCGAGACTATCACTTATCTGGATCACTAGCTTATATTAAAGTGAGATTTTTATAGAAAAAGAACAATAATTAAATAAAAGGAGGATGTTAAATGATAGAAAGAGAGACCTCCAATACATTTGACTTAGTATCAAAATATAAGCCGGATGGAGATCAACCAGAAGCAATTAAGAAGTTGGTCGAAGGTATCGAAGGCGGAGAAAAAGCACAAATTTTGTTAGGTGCTACAGGAACCGGGAAAACATTTACGATCTCCAATGTTATAACGGAAGTGAACAAGCCAACATTGGTTATTGCCCATAATAAGACCTTAGCTGGACAGCTTTATGGAGAATTTAAAGAATTCTTCCCTAATAATGCGGTCGAGTATTTTGTTAGTTATTATGACTACTACCAACCAGAGGCCTATGTTCCTTCAAGTGATACATATATAGAAAAAGATGCAAGCATCAATGATGAAATCGATAAATTGCGTCATTCTGCAACTAGTTCATTGTTAGAAAGAAATGATGTAATCGTGGTGGCGTCTGTTTCATGTATTTTTGGGTTAGGTGATCCTAAAGAATATAGTGAGCAAGTGGTGTCTATTCGAGTTGGAATGGAAATGGACCGAAGCCAGTTATTAACAGATCTCGTTAATATTCAATTTGAGCGAAACGATATTGATTTTCAACGTGGTCGCTTTCGCGTTCGAGGGGACGTGGTGGAAATTTTTCCTGCTTCAAGAGATGATCATGCCTTAAGAGTTGAATTTTTTGGAGATGAGATCGAGCGTATTAGAGAAGTTGATGCATTGACAGGTGAAGTGATTGGCGAGACGGAGCATGTAGCGATTTTCCCAGCAACTCACTTTGTTACCAATGAAGATCATATGGAGCATGCGATTTCTCAAATCCAAGAAGAATTAGATGCTCGTTTAAAGGTACTGCATAGCGAAAATAAATTATTGGAAGCACAACGTTTGGAACAACGGACAAATTATGACATTGAGATGATGAGAGAAATGGGCTATACATCTGGTATCGAAAATTATTCTCGTCATATGGATGGCCGCTCAGAGGGAGAGCCACCGTACACATTGATTGACTTCTTCCCTGATGATTTTCTACTTGTGATTGATGAATCCCATGTATCAATGCCGCAAATCCGTGGGATGTACAATGGGGACCGTGCTAGAAAACAAATGTTGGTGGACTATGGTTTCCGTTTGCCTAGTGCTTTGGATAATCGGCCTTTACGATTAGAAGAATTTGAAAAACATGTCCATCAAGTGGTATATGTTTCTGCCACTCCTGGACCGTACGAATATGAACAGACAGATACGGTGATTCCACAGATCATCCGACCGACTGGGCTCTTAGATCCGTTAATTGAAGTACGTCCGATCATGGGACAAATTGATGATTTAGTTGGTGAAATCCATGAGCGAGTAGCAAAAGATCAACGAGTGTTTATCACAACGCTAACCAAGAAAATGTCTGAAGATTTGACCGATTACCTAAAAGAGTTAGGAATCAAAGTAAAATATCTTCACAGTGATATCAAGACGCTTGAACGAACGGAGATTATTCGTGATTTACGTTTAGGAGAATTTGATGTATTGATTGGGATCAATTTACTTCGTGAAGGACTAGATGTGCCTGAGGTCTCTTTAATTGCGATTTTAGATGCAGATAAAGAAGGATTCTTAAGGAGTGAGCGCTCATTGATCCAAACAATCGGACGAGCAGCTCGTAACTCAGATGGACGTGTCATTATGTATGCTGACAAAATCACTGATTCGATGCAAAAAGCAATGGATGAGACAGCACGTCGCCGTTCGATCCAAGAAAAATACAATGAAGAACATGGTATTGTACCAAAAACAATCATTAAAGAAATTCGTGAGTTGATCTCTATTTCTAAGACAAATGAAAAAGGTGAAACATTCAAGATTGACAAGTCCTATCACGAGTTGACTCGTCAAGAAAAAGCCGATCTATTAATGAAGCTAGAGAAAGAAATGAGAGATGCTGCGAAAGCTTTAGACTTTGAAACAGCAGCGACTCTAAGAGATACGATCTTAGAACTAAAAGCAGGAGATTAAAGTATAGTGACTGCTTCATTTGATTGGTAAAAAACATGGATTAGGAACGAGAGCGGATTAACAGATTTTTTTTCAGCGCACTGTTCAAGATCCGCTCAAAATAATACTCGCTGTGTTTCACAGCAAAGGAGAGTAGTAATGGCAAATGATAAAATCGTCATTCATGGCGCACGCGCACATAATTTAAAGGACATAGATGTTACGATTCCTCGTGATAAAATGGTCGTAGTGACTGGCTTATCTGGTTCAGGGAAAAGTTCATTGGCATTTGATACCTTGTATGCAGAAGGTCAACGTCGATATGTAGAGAGTCTGTCAGCATATGCCAGACAATTTTTAGGTCAAATGGATAAGCCTGATGTAGATAGTATTGATGGATTGAGTCCCGCTATTTCGATTGATCAAAAAACTACCAGTAAAAATCCCCGTTCGACAGTAGGAACTGTAACGGAAATCAATGATTACTTAAGGCTCTTATTTGCTCGAGTGGGTCATCCCATTTGCCCTAACGATGGAACGGAAATCACCAGTCAATCTGTTGAACAAATGGTCGATAAAGTCTTAGAATTGCCTGAGAAAACTAAACTCCAGGTATTGGCTCCTGTGATCGTTAAGAAAAAAGGTCAACATAAGAAGATTTTTGAAATGATTCAGCGTGAAGGGTATGTTCGGATGCGTGTTGATGGAGAAACCTACGATGTAACAGAAGCTCCTGAACTTGAAAAAAATAAAAAACATGACATTGCGATCGTCATAGACCGAATCGTTGTAAAAGAAGGGATCAGGTCTCGTTTATTTGATTCTTTTGAAGCAGCACTGCGTCTGGCGGATGGTTATGCTTTGGTAGATGTGATTGATGGCGAAGAGATGCTTTTCAGCGAACACTATGCGTGTCCCTATTGTGGCTTTACAGTAGGTGAATTAGAACCTAGATTATTTTCATTCAATGCTCCATTTGGCGCTTGCCCTGACTGTGATGGATTAGGGATAAAATTAGAAGTCGATCGAGATTTAGTCATTCCAGATCCAACAAAAACATTGCGTGAAGGGGCAATTGCACCTTGGAACCCTATCAGTTCTCAATACTATCCGCAAATGTTGGAACAAGCAGCGGATAGTTTTAATATAGATATGGATACACCATTTAGTGAATTACCCGAAGAACACCAAGATATTATTTTAAATGGGTCAAAGGGGGAACCGTTTCATTTCCATTATGAAAATGATTTTGGTGGAGTACGAGATGTAGAAGTCCCCTTTGAAGGGGTCTTAACAAATATCAAACGTCGTTATCACGAAACCAATAGTGATTTTACTCGCGAACAAATGCGGCTATATATGACTGAACTAATGTGTCAAACCTGCTCTGGTTACCGTTTAAATCCTCAAGCGTTATCTGTTAAAATCGACAACACGAATATCGGTCAAGTTACAGGGTTGGCAATCAAAAATGCTGTGGCGTTTTTTGAAACACTTACTCTATCTGATCAAGAGCAAATAATTGCTAAACCAATCTTAAAAGAAGTGAAAGATCGGTTGAACTTTTTGGAAAATGTTGGGTTGGATTATTTAACTCTAAGTAGGGCAGCTGGAACATTGTCTGGTGGTGAGGCGCAACGTATTCGTTTAGCAACACAAATTGGTTCCAATTTATCAGGTGTATTGTATATTCTAGATGAACCTTCGATTGGATTACATCAAAGAGACAATGATCGATTGATTGAATCACTCAAAAAAATGCGTGATTTGGGAAATACGCTGATTGTTGTTGAACATGATGAAGATACAATGCGTGCATCGGATTATT
This sequence comes from Enterococcus sp. AZ101, assembly GCF_050499005.1. NCBI lineage: Bacteria > Bacillati > Bacillota > Bacilli > Lactobacillales > Enterococcaceae > Enterococcus > Enterococcus sp. AZ101. The sequence goes on from NZ_JBMHEZ010000001.1 coordinate 1,020,140, forward strand.
TGATTGATGTCGGACCAGGTGCTGGACATTTAGGGGGAGAAATCGTAGCTTCTGGTACGCCAGATGAAGTAGCTAAAAATCCCAATTCCCTAACTGGTCAATATCTTTCGGGTAATAAAGTTATTCCTGTCCCGAAAGAACGTCGTAAAGGGAATGGCAAGAAAATAAAAGTTACCGGTGCTTCTGAAAATAACTTAAAAAATGTGACAGTAGAATTTCCTTTGGGGGAATTTATCGCAGTCACTGGGGTTTCAGGATCTGGGAAAAGTACCTTAGTAAATCAAATCCTAAAAAAGGCTCTAGCACAAAAAATTAATCGGAACTCCAATAAACCTGGAAAACATAAAAGTATCACAGGCTATAAGCATATCGAAAAAATCATTGATATTGATCAGAGCCCAATTGGACGAACACCGCGAAGTAACCCAGCCACATATACAAGTGTGTTTGATGATATTCGTGATTTGTTTGCAAAAACGAACGAAGCAAAAGTTCGCGGTTATAAAAAAGGGCGCTTTAGTTTTAATGTGAAAGGTGGACGTTGCGAAGCGTGTCGCGGGGATGGAATTATTAAAATTGAAATGCACTTTTTACCTGACGTGTACGTTCCCTGTGAAGTTTGTCATGGAAAACGTTACAATTCGGAAACATTAGAAGTTCATTATAAAGGGAAAAATATCTCTGATATTCTAGAGCTGACAGTTGAAGATGCAGTAGAATTCTTTCAACATATCCCTAAAATTCATCGGAAATTGAAAACAATCGTTGATGTTGGATTAGGCTATGTCACATTAGGGCAACCAGCAACTACATTGTCGGGTGGCGAGGCGCAGAGGATGAAGCTTGCAAGTGAACTTCACAAAAATTCAAATGGTAAAAATTTCTATATTTTAGATGAACCAACTACAGGATTGCATACAGATGACATCGCTCGTTTATTAGTCGTACTAGAAAGACTTGTAGAAGCGGGAAATACTGTTCTTGTTATTGAACATAACTTAGATGTAATCAAATCGGCAGATCATGTGATCGATTTAGGTCCTGAAGGTGGAGACGGTGGTGGAACAATCGTTGCTACAGGAACACCAGAAGAAATTGCTAAAGTCAAAACGAGTTATACTGGAAAATACCTCAAACGAGTTTTATAAAATGGTATACTCTATCTGAAAGGAATAACACTTTTTTAAGAAAGTTTGAAGATTAGAGTAAAATTATCTGTTGCTATTGATTTTTTTCGTTCCTTGAAGTAGAATCACACTCAGATAGATATATTGTTCAACCAAATTGGTATATATCTTTCCTTCTATAAATAATCCGTTCAAAAGAAAACAGCCTGAATTATTTAAGGTTGTTTTTTTTTATCAAAAGAATAAATTTCAATAAGTATAAAGGGTAAAGAAAACAATTAAATAAATAAAAATGAGTGAAAAATAATAAAACAAAAGAAAAAATATGTTTTTTAATAATCTTAATCTAAAAATAGTCAAAAAAAGGAAAAATCTATACGTAAGTTGAATGATTATTTATTGAAAATCATGATATCCTATAAATACAAAAAGTGTATGGAAGGATGATTTTTTCTTGGAAAAAAGAGAAGTAAAAATTGGCGCACATTATGTTTGTCATGGATCAGATTTTTCTTGGTTTTTTGTAGGAGAAGCCATCTCTAAAGAAGATGATGATGTACAAGTAAGAGTGATAAAATGTCACCCAACAGATCGTCCAGTCATAAATTGTGATGATCCCATTTTAAACCTAGACTACTTTAATGTCATTGAAGACGCGTAATTTTGATCTTTCCAAATTTAAGTTTGTTCTTATTAAATTGCTTCTAATAAGTAATCATATATATCAAAAAATAGATGAACACTGAGATATAAGCAGAGTTCTAAAGTTTCACAATTTTAAAGATAGTGCATCATTTTTTTATTTCACATTTCAATTTGGCGTATGAAGGATAACTAGTGATTAGTTTTCTTCTACGCTTTTTTTGTAGTTTATAAATATATTTAAAAAATATTTGTTATGAATATTATTGATACAAAAGAAAATGAATGAAGAGAAGAATTTTTTGAAAAAAAGTTGAAATTTAATAAAATATAGCCTACCAATTAATTCGTAAGAAAGTCTGAATCACAGATAAGAATGTTATGAAAAGCTTTCTTTGATACGCCCGGGATGTTATAATTAATAAAATGTTTCCTAAGGAGTGCTAAAAATGGTCGATAATCTACAATTAGTAATAATCACTGGAATGAGTGGTGCAGGAAAAACTGTTGCTATTCAAAGTTTTGAAGATATGGGGTATTTTTGTATCGACAATATGCCACCAAGTTTGATTCCAAAGTTTTGGGAGTTGATCAAAGAATCTGGAAAAGTAACGAAAATTGCGCTTGTGATTGATTTACGTTCCCGTAATTTCTTTAGAGAGATTCAAGATATGTTGGTTGAATTAGAAAATACGAATTTAATAGATACTACGATCATGTTTCTAGATGCGACGGATGAAGAGCTTGTTTCTAGGTACAAAGAAACTCGTCGTGCGCACCCATTAGCGATGGATGGTTTAATCACCGAAGGAATCAGGAAAGAGCGGGCAATTCTTGAAGAAATCAAAGGCGATGCTCAAGTTGTAATAGATACGACCAGCTTATCTCCTAGACAACTACGTGAAAGAATCAATAGTGAATTTAAATCTAGAGATACGCACGAATTCCGTGTAGAGTTGGTTTCTTTTGGATTCAAATACGGTTTACCGATCGATGCAGATATTGTGATGGATGTCCGTTTTTTACCGAATCCTCATTATATTCCAGAATTAAAACCATTGACCGGACAAGATTCATCTGTCTATGATTATGTGATGAGTTTTCCTGAAACAGAGAGCTTCTATACTCGTTTTATCGACTTATTGAAAAACGTGATGCCAGGCTATGAAAAAGAAGGAAAATCAAGCATTACGATTGCCATTGGATGTACTGGTGGACAACATCGATCAGTCGCACTGACTGAACGTGTCGGTAAGGAGTTAGGGCAAGAATATCATGTGAATATTACCCATCGTGATAAAGGAAAACGGAAAGAGACGGTAAATCGCTCATGAAAATGAAAACTTATCGGATTAGAAAACCCAAGATTGTTGTTGTTGGCGGAGGGACAGGCTTACCGGTTATTTTAAAAAGTCTACGAAATCAAAGTGCGGATATTACAGCAGTTGTAACTGTAGCGGATGATGGAGGAAGCAGCGGTGAAATCCGAGAATCGATGAACATGACGCCTCCTGGTGATTTGCGTAATGTTTTGGTCGCATTATCAGATATGCCTCAGCTTTATGAAGATATTTTTCAATATCGTTTCGATCAATCAGATAAATATTTTGCTAATCATGCAATTGGCAATTTAATCATTGCGGCTGTTTCAGAAATGCGGGGGAGTACCTATGAAGCGATTCAGCTACTTTCAAAAATGATGCATGTTGACGGGCATATTTATCCTTCATCAGAAAGACCATTGACGCTTCATGCCGTTTTCAAAGATGGTACTATCGCAGTTGGAGAATCAAGTATTGCAGTTGATCGAAAAACAATCGATCATGTTTTTGTGACTAACACGAATGATAATGAGCAACCAAAAGCTGCTAGGAAAGTCGTTAAGGCTATCGAAGAGGCAGATATGATCGTGTTAGGACCAGGTAGCATGTTTACAAGTATTTTGCCTAACTTAGTGATCAATGAAATTGGAGATGCGATCATTAATGCAAAAGGAGAAGTCGTTTATATCTGTAATATTATGACTCAAAAGGGCGAAACGGAACATTTTACTGATGCTGATCATGTTTGTGTTTTACATGAACACTTAAAAAGTAAATTTGTTGATACTGTTTTGGTCAATACTGAAAATGTTCCTGATGGGTATATGGATCCGGAGATTTATGATGAATATCTAGTTCAGGTGGAGCATGATTTTCAGCGTTTGAGAGATGAAGGCTGTCGTGTGATTTCGACAGATTTCTTGAAATTACGTGACGGCGGTGTTTTTCATGACGGGGATAAGGTTGTAGATGAATTATTCCGTATCGTATTTGGCCCAAGATATTAAAAAGTAAGAAGAAAGGAGGAAGGTAGATTGTCTTTTGCAGCGGATGTAAAAAAAGAACTAACGACCTTAGAAGTTCATCGGGAACATGCTCGATCAGAATTAGCTGCGTTGATTCGGATGAATGGTTCACTAAGTATCGTGAATCAGCAATTCGTCTTGAATGTTCAAACAGAAAATGCAGCGATTGCCAGACGAATCTATTCTCTTTTAAAAGATCATTATGAGGTGCGTTCGGAATTATTGGTACGAAAAAAGATGAAACTAAAGAAGAACAATGTCTATATCGTAAGATTAAAACAAGATACGAAAAGTGTATTAGCTGATTTAGACATTTTAGATGGTATGATGTTTAACACTCATGTGTCGGACGAAATTATAGGAAATGCACAAAAAATGAGGTCTTATTTAAGAGGAGCTTTTATGGCTTCTGGATCAGTTAATAACCCGGAAACTAGCCGATATCATTTGGAAATATTTTCTATTTATGAAGAACATAATGATGATATTTGTCAGATGCTGAACTATTATGACTTGAATGCTCGAACGTTAGAACGGCGCAACGGGTATATTTCTTATTTAAAAGGTGCTGAACGAATTGCTGATTTTCTAACGTTGATCGGTGCGACCAATTCAATGTTAAAATTTGAAGATGTTCGGATCGTTCGTGATATGCGTAATTCAGTCAATCGGTTAGTCAATTGTGAAACAGCGAATCTCAATAAAACGATCGATGCAGCTTCGAAGCAAATTGAAAATATCCAGTATATTGAAAGTGTAGTTGGCTTATCGGCTTTACCAGGGAAATTACAAGAGATTGCTGAATTAAGATTAGAGTATCCGGAAGTAAGTTTAAAAGAATTAGGCGAGATGATCCCATCAGGTGCTATTTCAAAGTCAGGAATCAATCATCGAATTCGTAAAATCAATGAATTTGCAGATAAACTAAGAGAAAAAAGTGCGTAACCTTTTATGGATTGCTATGAGAGAATAGCAGAAAGTTGGGTGGAAATGATGGGCGTAGAAGATAAAGATTTTATCATGAGGCAAATCAAGCAACTCGGAGAAGGTCTAGGAAATTTTCTTGGCAAGGAGGATGTAGATAAGATTTTGAGTTTTGGAGAAGACGCTGAAAAAGAGATTCAAGATTCTGCAACAGCTAAGGAATCGAGTATTGACCGTAGCTCTAAAGAAAACGAGACCAAGCCTAAATAAATAGCTTGGTCTCGTTTTTTATTTCCCTTCTATATAACCAATCAATTCTTCTTTAGTAATCGATTCATCAAAAATATGCTCACCAATAATAATTGTTGGTACAAATTTGATATTGGCAGCTTCAGCTTCCAGAATTACTGCTTGAATGATCGCAGGTTCTTCTTTTTTAGACAATTGTAAATTATCTTGTGCAAAAACAGCGACATCTTCTAAAGAAAGATTTCCCCATTGGTCTTGGGTATCATACATTTGTTTCAAATCAGCCAACCCTTTTTCAGGTAAGTCATAATTGATATGATGATGCATGACATTGCCTCGTTGTAGGCTTTCTTTTTCTTTGTCTAATAGCTTGATAATTCGTTGGACTTTTCCTTGTTTGACATACTCATTTAGGAAATCAAAGGATTCCTCAAACCATTTTTTACAATAAGGGCAACGAACATTCATAAATTCTACCATCTTTACTGGAGCCGAGTCTTTTCCAATAGCTAAACCATTTTTTGTAGTAACTTTTGTTGCATCAATAACTGAAATATCCATTTTACAAACATCCTTTCATTTCTTATACTTATAAGTGTAGCGCTTTTAATCATCAATTTAAATAAAAATGCCCAAAATTCTGGGCATTTTTCATTATTTACTTAATGAGCTGCTATTTTCCATTACTTCATCGATCAAACCATATTCTTTCGCTTGTGTAGCTGTCATAAAGTTGTCACGGTCGGTGTCGCGTTCGATGACTTCAAGTGGTTGACCAGTACGTTCAGCCAAAATTTTATTTAGGCGATCACGTGTATCAAGAATATGTTTCGCTGCGATCTCAATTTCAGTTGCTTGACCTTGAGCGCCACCTAATGGTTGGTGGATCATGATTTCTGCATTAGGTAATGCGAATCGTTTGCCTTTTGTACCAGCAGTCAATAAGAAACTGCCCATAGAAGCTGCCATACCAAGAACGATAGTTTGGACATCCGCTTTAACAAAATTCATTGTATCAAAGATGGCTAATCCAGCAGAAACACTTCCACCTGGTGAGTTGATGTAAATATAGATATCTTTTTCAGAGTCTTGTGCATCCAAAAATAATAACTGAGCAATGACCGAGTTTGCTACATTATCATCAATTGGACCACTTAACATAATGATTCTATCTTTTAATAATCGTGAATAAATATCATATGCTCTTTCTCCACGAGATGATTGTTCAATAACTGTTGGTATTAAATTCATAGTATATTCCTCCTATAATAAAGCTCTTCAAATCATTTTATCACAAAGCAAGACTTAATGCTTAAAAAAAGTATACTGTATTGGTCAATAAAGGTCAACTTTAATGCACTAAATTAAATAAAAAAACCTTAGAAAACTAAGGCTTTTTTGAGTATTATGAAGTGACTACAATATTTCCATTTTGATCAGCTGGTTTAAGTAAAGTCATGATTGAAGTGAAAAATGCAATAACTGCAGGAATCGCTGTCCAAGAGAATACTAGGTACATAATGCCTTTTCCAGTGAAACCAGAATAAAACTTATGAATGCCTATCCAACCTAAGAAAAAGGCTAATATAAAATAAATCCATTTATTAACAACTCTACCATGCTGTACATAGCCGCCAACGGACTGTGTATTGTTATTTTCATTCACAATGTTAATATTGATCTTATCTTGTAAATTGTCTATTGTATTTGTAGCTTGTTCTGCTTTGTGGATGATCAATTCGTCACCATCTTCAAATACATCAACTTGATCCCCAACTTCTGGCTTAAAATGAAACCACTCATACAAAGCACGAGTTGTGCTTCCATCTTCATTAGCAATAACAACATCATCAAAATCTAACTTAATAACTTTTTTCCCCATATCAACTTCCCCAATTCTCCAAATAATATTACTACCGCTATATTATATCATCAATTGAATGAGTAATCTAGACCTATAAATAAAGGAAATAAACAAAATGCTAAAAAAAAAATAAAAAGTTTAGTAAGATAAATATTTTTTTTCATATTTTTTTGTCCTTGTGAAAGAGTATGTTATACTAAAAAAACAAGAATGAAAAGAGTGAGGGAATCCAAATGGTGGTTTTTATTGCAGGTATGACTGGTGTGCTAATTGGTGCAGTAATTGTATCAATAGGCGTGGCACTTCGTGTCACTTATGATGAACGCAAGGCAGTCCGTTACCGAGAATTAGAAAATTTTGTTAAAGAAATAGAAACACTGAACCTTCTAAACAAGAAGATCAATGAGATTCTACAAAAAAGAGATATCTATGTAGACAAGTCGGTGAATTTTATATCAATGGACGATTGTTATATCAGCATCGATGATTTTATTTATTTAGAATCTTTTTCGGCCCAAAATAATTTTTACTTACCAACATATTTGATTGAAGAATTTTTCAAAAAAATCGCCCATAGAAAAGTCATCTTAACACCAGATGAAGTGATCTCAATGGGTGGTAGTACTTATAAAGGCGGGCGTGTGATTTTAGAAAGCTTTTCAGAAGAGCTACTTTCAATCATTGAAGATAAGAAAAGACAAATGAAACGGTTGACACATAAACCTTTATACTATTTTCAAAGAGGATAATAGAGTAGACACTTGAAGGATTTCAAGTGTCTTTTTTTTGCAAATGATAAGACGTATATTGGATTTTTCATGTCCTAAAATGAGATGAACAATGAAATAAAAGTAAGGACACTACTTCGACCAGATTAAGCTCTAACCATTCATTTGAAATCAAGAGTGGCAGCGATTATTCTATAAATATAAACGACGGGAAAAAAACAAAAGCATTGAATTTCCATTCGTTAGATAGAAAAAAACCATAAGTAAGAAAAAGAGAACTTATGTTTTTAGAATTTTCTGAATCTTTTTATCAAATTTTATTGACATTCTCATTTAATAGGTTTATAGTTAACAAAAGCTTTTATTTATCACATGCTATTTTAATCTTTACGATAGATTTTTAAAAATGAGGAGACCGTTACTATGGAAAAGACAAAAAACAATCACGTATTAGTCATTATTTTACCGTGTAGGACTTAGAACACTGAGAAATTTCGCAGATGTTTGAGTCCTGTTTGTCTTTCGTAGATGGGATTCTTACTAAGACATCCCATTATTCAATGGGATGTCTTTTTTTTCAAAAAAAATGTAAGGAAGCAGAGTAAATAAAAAATTGAATCAGAAGCAGCAAAATAAAAGCTACTGACGATAACTGAATTGGAGTGGATGAAAAATGCGTAGTGATCAAATAAAAAAAGGGATTGAAGCTGCACCCGCCAGAAGTTTACTTTATGCAACGGGACAAGTGAAAAATGCTAAGGACATGCAAAAGCCGTTTATAGCAATTTGTAATTCTTATATTGATATTGTTCCGGGTCATGTACATTTAAGAGAGTTAGCCGATGTTGCAAAAGAAGCGATTCGGGAAGCGGGAGGAATTCCTTTCGAATTCAATACGATCGGTGTAGATGATGGGATTGCGATGGGGCATATCGGCATGCGTTATTCTTTACCTAGTAGAGAAATTATTGCAGATGCTGCTGAAACGGTGATCAATGCGCATTGGTTCGATGGTGTTTTCTATATTCCAAACTGTGACAAAATCACTCCAGGTATGTTGATGGCAAGTGTACGTACAAATGTTCCTGCAATTTTTTGTTCAGGTGGTCCGATGAAGGCAGGTGTTGATCCAAGAGGTCATACTACAACGCTCTCGAATATGTTTGAAGCAGTTGGAACATTTAAAGAAGGCAAAATGACAGAAGAAGAATTCAATTTTATGGAGCAAAATGCTTGCCCAACCTGTGGTTCCTGTGCAGGAATGTTTACGGCAAATTCGATGAATTGTTTGATGGAAGTGTTAGGAATGGCTTTACCTGGAAATGGGACGATTTTAGCTGTATCAGATGAACGGAGAGAATTAGTTAGACAGTCTGCTTTTCATTTGATGGATCTAGTCAAAAAACAGATTAAACCAAGAGATATCATCACAAAAGAAGCAATCGATGATGCATTTGCTTTAGACATGGCAATGGGCGGTTCTACTAATACAGTTTTGCATACATTGGCAATCGCAAATGAAGCCGAAATCGACTATAACTTGGAAGAAGTCAATGCGATTGCTGAGCGTGTTCCATATTTATCAAAAATCGCTCCTTCATCTGCCTATTCGATGCACGATGTCCATGAAGCAGGTGGTGTTCCAGCAATTATGAAAGAGTTGGTCGATCTAGGCGATGCAATTCATCCAGATCGTATCACAGTTACAGGAAAAACGATTCGTGAAAACGTTCAAGATGCAGTAATCAAAAATGAAGAAGTTATCCATCCAAAGGAAAATCCATACAGTCCGGTTGGTGGTCTATCGATTTTGTATGGAAATATTGCGCCAAAAGGCAGTGTGATCAAAGTCGGCGGGGTTGATCCATCAATCAAAAAATTTGTAGGGAAAGCAATATGTTTTGGCTCTCATGATGAAGCTGTGGCAGCAATCGATGATCATACGGTAAAAAAAGGTCATGTTGTCGTGATTCGTTACGAAGGACCAAAAGGCGGACCAGGTATGCCGGAAATGTTGGCACCGACATCAAGTATTGTAGGACGAGGTTTAGGCAAAGATGTAGCATTGATCACAGATGGGCGTTTTTCGGGTGCTACTCGAGGAATCGCTGTTGGTCATATTTCTCCAGAAGCTGCAGCAGGCGGACCCATTGCATTAATCGAAGATGGGGATGAAATTGAGATTGATTTAACCAATCGGACATTGGAATTACATGTTTCTGAAGAAGAGCTGGCGAAAAGAAATGATCAACTGCCGACATTCAAAGCAAAAGTAAAAACAGGATACTTAGCTCGATATACAGCGTTGGTCACTTCAGCTCATACAGGTGGAATCATGCAGATTCCAGCAGATTTGCTAGACTAGAGGAGGGAAGCTCATGGCAGAAAAACAGAGAAAAATGAAAAATGGTTCAAAGCTTTTAATTGACTCGTTATTGAAGCAAAAGGTAGAAATGATTTTTGGATATCCTGGTGGAGCAGTCCTCCCTCTATACGATGCGTTATATGATGGAGACATTCCGCATATTTTAACGAGACATGAACAAGGAGCCGTCCATGCAGCTGAAGGGTATGCGAAAGCAACTGGTAAACCAGGTGTTGTTATCGTAACTAGTGGTCCAGGTGCAACAAATGCGATCACTGGAATTGCGGATGCAATGAGTGATTCAATTCCTTTAGTTGTCTTTACAGGGCAAGTAGTCACAGATGGTATTGGAAAAGACGCCTTTCAAGAGGCAGATATAATTGGATTAACGATGCCGATCACTAAAAATAATTACCAAGTTCGAGAAACAAAAGAATTACCAAGAATTATTGAAGAAGCCTTTCATATTGCGACAACTGGCAGAAAAGGCCCGGTTGTGATCGATTTACCAAAAGACATGACCATTATGGAAGCTGAGGCAGACATTGAGGTAAAACTAGACTTACCAAGTTATCAACCAACTGTGAAACCAAATAAACTACAAATCAAAAAACTTATGGAAGCCTTGTCGACAGCTAAAAAACCATTGGTATTAGTCGGAGCAGGTGTACTACACGCAGATGCAGGGCAAGAATTAGTTGAGTTAGTCAATAAATATCAAGTTCCAGCGCTAAGTTCACTGTTAGGACTTGGAGCAATTCCAACAGAAAACGAGCTGTTCTTAGGCATGGGCGGTATGCATGGCTCGTTTGCAGCGAATATGGCATTGACTGATTGCGACTTGCTGATCAATATTGGCTCTCGCTTTGACGACCGTTTGGCTAGTGCACCAAAAGAATTTGCTTCAAACGCAGTGATTGCTCATGTTGATATTGATCCTGCTGAAATCGGAAAAATCATCGATACTCAGATCCCAATCGTAGCAGATGCGAAAGAAACGTTAAAAGAAATGTTGAAAACAGAAGTAAAATGCAATGATTGGAGCGATTGGAAGAAACTAAATCTTTCACGAAAAAAACTACACCCATTCAAATATGATAAAGAACAAAAGACCGAAATCAAGCCGCAAAAGGTCATTGAATTCATTGGTGAATTGACAGAGGGTGAAGCCATCGTTGCAACGGATGTTGGTCAGCATCAAATGTGGGCTGCACAGTTTTATCCATTTAAAAATGAAAAACAGCTTATAACAAGCGGTGGTCTAGGAACAATGGGCTACGGTGTTCCAGCTGCAATCGGTGCAAAATTGGGTTGTCCAGATAAAGAAGTTGTTCTCTTTGTCGGTGATGGTGGCTTCCAAATGACAAATCAAGAGTTAGCAATTTTAAATGAATACAATATTCCAATCAAAATCGTGATTTTGAATAATCAGTCATTAGGAATGGTCCGTCAGTGGCAGGAAAGCTTTTTCAACGGTCGCTGCTCAGAATCAGTTTTTGCTACACAACCAGATTTTGTAAAAATGGCAGAAGCCTATCATATTAGAGGAATCAGAATAGAGGACCCGAATACTGTCGAGGCAGATTTAACTGAAGCCTTTAAAGAAACAGGACCATTATTGATTGAAGTGATGGTTTCACCAACGGAACATGTATTACCTATGGTTCCAGCTGGAAAAGCAAACTATCAAATGCTGGGGGTGGATTAAAATGAGACGGATCATTACCGCAACAGTCAATAATAATTCGGGTGTCTTAAACCGGTTTAGTGGTGTGTTGACACGCAGACAAGTCAATATCGACAGTATATCTGTTGGGGCAACGGAGTTAGAGAATGTTTCAAGAATAACGATCATCGTTCAAGTAGCAGATTTAAATGAAGCAGAGCAAGTGACCAAACAACTGAATAAACAAATCGACGTGATCAAAGTTTCTGATATTACAGATGAACCACATTTGGAAAGAGAACTAGCGTTGGTCAAGCTTAATGCGCCAGCTACTGTTAGAGCTGAATTGTTCTCAGTGATCGATCCATTTAGAGCGAACGTGATCGATGTCGGTACACGTACCGTCGTGATTCAAGTCACAGGCACTAGTGAAAAAATCAGTGCCTTTGTCGATGTTGTAGCGCCATATGGCATTAAACAATTAGCACGAACAGGTGTTACTGGATTTACAAGAGGCAATAACTAAAAAAGGGTCTTAAAGCATACGCTTATAAGCATAAAAAAATTTGGAGGGTTCAAAAATGGCAAAAGTATATTATGATAATTCAGTAGAAAACAATCAATTAGAAGGAAAAACAATTGCAATCATCGGTTATGGTTCGCAAGGACATGCCCACGCTCAAAACTTACGAGATAATGGCAATCAAGTAATCATCGGAATTCGTGAAGGAAAATCAGCAGAAGCAGCTCGTAACGATGGTTTTGACGTATTGACCGTTGAAGAAGCATCTAAAAAAGCAGATGTAGTCATGATTTTAGCTCCAGATGAAATCCAAGGAGAGCTTTATGACAATGAAATTGCACCAAACTTAGAAGCAGGCAATGCATTAGCATTCGGTCATGGCTTCAATATTCATTTTGATGTAATCAACCCACCAAAAGATGTGGATGTTTTCTTAGTTGCTCCTAAAGGACCAGGACACCTTGTTCGTCGTACGTTTACAGAAGGTTTTGCAGTACCTGCATTATTTGCGGTATATCAAGATGCAACAGGAAAAGCAAGCGATGTTGCTTTGTCTTATGCCAAAGGAATCGGTGCTACGCGTGTCGGAGTACTGGAGACTACCTTTAAAGAAGAAACTGAAACAGATCTATTCGGGGAACAAGCCGTATTATGTGGTGGTTTAACTAGCTTGATCGAAGCAGGTTTTGAAACCTTAACAGAAGCTGGCTACCAACCGGAATTAGCTTACTTTGAAGTATGTCACGAATTGAAATTGATCGTTGACCTTATTTATGAAGGAGGATTTGAAAAAATGCGTAACTCTATCTCAAATACTGCAGAGTATGGAGATTATGTATCAGGACCACGTGTTGTTACCTCAGAAGCTAAAGCTAATATGAAAGAAGTGTTGACTGATATCCAAAATGGCAAATTTGCTAAAGGATTCATCGATGATAATAAAAATGGCTTTAAAGAATTCAATCAAATGCGTAAAGAGAACGCTGGACATCCAATTGAAAAAGTTGGCGCAGAGTTACGTAAAATGATGCCTTTTGTATCAAGAGAAGACTAAAAGATACGTTCAGTAACTAGAGGCTGAGAAAAGAGCTGTATTCCTTCTTCAATCAATAATGGGAGTGCACCATTTATCTCAGCTTCTTTTACTTACATAAGAAAGGTGGGGAGTATTTGTTAAAACTTACGAAGGAAAATGTTGAAGAAGCGTATGATGTATTAAAAGAGGTCGTGACAAAAACACCACTACAATATGATCTATATTTATCACAAAAATATCAATGTAATGTTTATTTAAAAAGAGAAGACCTGCAAAAAGTCCGCTCATTCAAATTAAGAGGAGCGTACTATGCTATCAAGCAAACACCTGTTGAGATGTTAAAAAACGGTGTTGTCTGTGCTAGCGCTGGAAATCATGCGCAAGGGGTGGCTTTTACTTGTCAAGAAATGGATGTAGCAGCCACGATTTTTATGCCAACAACAACTCCTCAGCAAAAAATATCTCAAGTAAAATTTTTTGGTGGGGAGAAAGTAACAGTAAAATTGTTTGGAGATACTTTTGACGCCTCTGCCGAAGCAGCAAAAAACTTTGCCAAAACAAATAATCAAGCCTTTATTGATCCTTTTAATGATTTAAATATTATGGCCGGACAGGGAACCGTAGCAGTAGAAATATTACAAGAAGCTAAGAAATCTGAATTTCAAGTGGATTATCTACTTGCCGCTATTGGTGGTGGTGGACTTGTCAGTGGAGTTGCGACATATACCAAAAATAGTAGTCCGACAACTGCGGTCCTTGGTGTAGAACCGCTTGGCGCTCAATCTATGCGGGCTGCTTTTGATGAGGGAAAACCAGTAATGCTAGATAGCGTAGAAAAATTTGTAGATGGAGCTGCTGTAAAACAAGTAGGTGCGTTAACGTATGAACATGCTCTTGAATATGTCGACGAATTGTTAGCTGTTGATGAAGGTCAAGTCTGTTCAACCATACTAGAGTTATATACAAAACAGGCTATCGTTGTCGAACCGGCGGGTGCATTGAGTGTATCAGCTTTAGAATTAGTCAAAGAGGATATTAAAGGAAAAAATGTTGTTTGCATCATTAGCGGTGGTAATAATGATATTAATCGAATGGAAGAAATCGAAGAACGCTCATTGATTTTTGAAGGATTAAAACATTATTTTGTTATTAATTTTCCGCAAAGACCAGGAGCTTTAAGAGAATTTGTAACGGATATTCTAGGACCAAATGATGACATAACACGTTTTGAATATACCAAAAAAGTTAATCGTGGAACAGGACCTGTTATTCTAGGTATTTTATTAAAGGAAAAAGAGGAACTTCCTAATTTATTAGCAAAAATGGCGGAATTTGATCCTAAATATATTGATTTAAGTGATAATCCATCATTATATGCACTACTCGTATAATAACTATTTACGTTGAAAGCTGTCTAAAATTAAATCAAAAAAAATGAGTTGTCAGTCAGAAAAAAATCTGATTTTCAGCTCAATTTTTGTATTCTCAAAGAATATCTAAAATTTACTTAAAAAGTCGAAAATTGAAGAGAGAGTTCTTGCCATTTGTGTAGAAAGAACGTATATTTAAGTTACTACTTTAAATCGGTCAAAAAACAACGACCGTCAATGAACATGAGCAAGATAGGAATTTTTTTACACTTCAACAGGCCACCTTTTTTTGGTCAAACGCGACTTATTTTTTCTATCGATCGTCATTTTTTAAATCATGTTTCCTTTGTTAAAAATTACTCGAAATATAAAAAAGAATATTAGTAAAGTTGGAAAATATAAATGAATAATAAAAAAAGATTAGAAAATCGCCGTTATATTACCGGGTTCGATGGGATTCGAACAATATCGGTCATTGGTGTGATTCTGTATC
Source organism: Enterococcus sp. AZ101 (assembly GCF_050499005.1). Classification (NCBI taxonomy): domain Bacteria; kingdom Bacillati; phylum Bacillota; class Bacilli; order Lactobacillales; family Enterococcaceae; genus Enterococcus; species Enterococcus sp. AZ101. The sequence continues at coordinate 1,035,474 of NZ_JBMHEZ010000001.1, forward strand.
ACTTGTTCCCTAATATAATGCATGGGGGCTATTTAGGCGTCCCTATTTTTTTTGCAGTTTCAGGCTATTTGATTACTGACTTACTGAGGCAAGAATGGCTTCAGACGGAAACAATCGATGTTAAAGGTTTTTATATTCGAAGGATGAAGCGGCTGTATCCAGGCTTGGTTGCAATGCTGATTACATCCTCTGCATATATCGTGTTCTTTCAAAAAGATTTACTAAATAACTTACGCAGTGTCGTTGCCAGCAGTGTCCTATATTATAATAACTGGTGGCAAATTTTTAGGGGTTTCTCTTATTTTGATCGATTCACAACACAGTCTCCATTTACACATATTTGGTCTCTCGCTGTCGAGGCACAGAATTATTTGATTTGGCCATTGTTATTTATTATTTTAAAAAAATACGTTAAACATAGTGGTAAGATCTTTGGAATCATTATGGCGCTCGCTATGGGGTCAGGTATTTTGATGGCTGTTTTATACACCCCTGGAGCAGATCCTACTAGAGTGTATTATGGGACAGATACAAGACTGTTTTCAATATTGATGGGTAGCAGTCTAGCATTTGTTTGGCCAAGTTTTCGTTTAAAGGAAGAGATTCCGATAAAAGCCAAAAATTTACTGAACGGTGTCGGAATTGCTTCATTAGTAATCTTAGTGTGCTCCTTTTTATTTTTAGCTGATCATTTAGCATTTGTGTACTATGGCGGGATGTTTATTGTCAGTATATTTGCAACGATCTTAGTTGCTGTGACCGCGCATCCTGGTGCTGATCTGAATCGATGGCTAACGAATCCTGTTTTTACATGGTTTGGTAAAAGAAGCTATGGTATTTATTTGTATCAATTTCCAGTCATGATTTTTTATGAAGCAAAAATTCAGAATTTAAGTGATCATATATTTTTGCACTCATTGATTGAGATTGCGTTGATTCTTGGAATCAGTGAGCTCTCTTATCGTTTTATTGAAAAACCGCTAGGCAAATTCTATTATCAATATACATGGTTTGCAATTAAAGATTTTTTCCGAAAACCTTGGCTAACGATTCCAAAAGTGACTGCTTTGATCAGTGTCGTATTTACTTGTTTTGCACTTTTTGCTTTGGCTGTAGCACCATCAAATGAAATTACGGCAGAGCAACAACAACTTCAAGAAAATATTGCAGCGAATAAAAAGCAAGCTGAACAAAGAAAAGCAGAAGAAAAAGCCAAAAATGAAGGGAAAACAACTGATTCGAACAATCAAACAAATGTAGCGCCCGAAACGAACTTTGATTTGACTGAGGCAGAAAGTAAGAAAGCCAAGAATATGGAAGTCACTGCTTTCGGTGATTCAGTTATTTTAGACGCAGCAGCAGGTCTCCAAGAAATTTTTCCGAAGATGATCGTTGATGGTGAAGTCGGCAGACAATTGTATACTAGTACGCCTAATATTGAAAAGTTGGATAAAGAAAAATTATTGAAAGATAACGTATTAGTGGGACTTGGGACGAACGGTTCGTTTACTGAAGCACAATTCGATGAATTTATGACAGCAATTGGTTCCAACCGTAAAGTCTTTTGGATCAATGTTCGTGTACCAACTCGTCGATGGCAAAATGAAGTGAATACGATGCTAGAAACAATGAAAAAGAAATATAAAAATCTAGTGGTAATTGACTGGTATGGATATAGTAATGAGCATGAAGAATGGTTTTACGAGGATCGGGTTCATCCAAATGTGGACGGTCAGGTAAAATACTCAAGTTTTATTGCTAAGCAGATTGTAGAAAAATGAATTTATGAAGTTAAATAAAAACATGGAAACAAATAAACGCTTTGAAGCGTTACTTGTTTCCGTGTTTTTATTTAAGTTAAGATCATTTGGTAAGCGAAACGTGCCCCATTGCTAATTGGTAGTAAAATTTCCCCTTGATAGCTAAAACCTACTTTTTCTATTAGGCGTTGCATCGCAGTATTTTGCGGATGGGTATCGATCCGAATATCTCGAAAGTCATTCAATCTAGCAGTGGTAATGAGATAGTTCATCAAAAGTGATGCAAATCCTTTCCCTTGGTAAAATGGTGCTAACGCAACACGATGGATCGTCATGTAATGCCCATAAGTCAGTTGCCATTGCCCATTTTTGATTTGTTCGTAGGGCTCTTCGATCTCTGATGAAAGCACTCCTAGGCCAGCAATAGCTTGATCAACAATGAGTACGTAACATCTCTGAAGCTTGATATCGTACTCTAACAGTTTTTGATTTGGGCCGTCGTTATTTTGCCACTGAGGGATATTTTGATCATACAGAAGTTTTTGCGCGTAGGTAATGATTTCAATAATAGTGCTAAGATCATCTGGTACAGCTCTTCTTAAATAAACGACCATGTTCTCCGCCTTTCTTACCGTTTAAGTTATTGTTGACGATTATTTTTTATTTGAATTTTCGTGTTTCAACTGATAAATCTTTGAAGGTCGACCAATGCCCACAGGACGTTCACCAATTTCTTCAAAATGATGAAGCATAGCTTTTTTAAAATTGGAGTGATCGATTGTCTTATAATCGATTCCAGAAAATTTAGCAAAGACCTTTCTGGCTTCAGTGATTGTAAAATCTTTTCCTAAGACTTGCAGCACTTGTGGATCATGTTCCATCTTGTTCGCCACACGATTAAAAGCTTTTAGAATGATTTCACTATGATCAAAAGCTAATGTGTCTTTTCCCGTTGAAACACCTGTATCTAAATCTAAAATAATATTCACATCGCCGTTATTAAGAGAAAGCAGGCTTTCTTTACGCTTCATTGTAAACCAGCGAACTTCCTTTGCATCATCTCCTGCAATCAAAGGTTCTTCACCAATGAAAGCGAGATAACTAACCGTTACTACCCAGCCACGAGGATCTCGATCAGGTCGACTGAAGCTATGAAGCTGTTCGATGTTATCTTTAGAAATGATGACACCAGTTTCTTCTTGTGTTTCCCGCAAAACACTTTCCCCAGTAGATTCGCTTCTATTTACAAAACCACCTGGTAATGCCCAAGAATTTCTATAAGGATGGCCTTTTCTTTTGATCAGCAAGATTTTCAGTTGATCTTCTTCTTTGTTATAGCACATCAAAACAATATCTACAGTCAGAGAAGGTTTTTCATATTCAGGAAGTTCTTGTTGATGGTACCATTTTAAAAAGTCAGTTTCAGTAGCTTGTTGCTCATAATATTGTTTTTCTTCTTCCTTTGAACTAAAGCGTGTCAAATTAGTCATCTCCCCTAAAGTTAGATAAAAGTACTTTTTACTTTATTGTATCATTCTCATCAAGAAAAACAACTAAAGACATAGCTTTAGTATAAGAAAAATAAACTTACGCCCTTTATTTTTACAAGTCGTTACTTGAATTCTTTCAAACTAGAATGTTAATCAAAAGATTAGAATGAAGTTAAGGGATCTATGGTGAAAAATCGTTTAATCATCAATCGGTTAGAAGTCTATTTCTCATTAAGATGTTTATTTATTGTTTTTAAGTCAACCTGTTTTATATTAAGGTTGACAAAGGTGGGTTGAAATAGTATTTTAAATATATAAATCTTGTTTAAACATTTGGAGGGAACACATGAAAACAAAAGATATCACTAAAATTGCCATTATGATCAGCATTATTATTGTTTTAGGTTTTTTTCCACCAATTCCAATTAGCCTTTTACCTGTACCAATTGTTATTCAAAACGCTGGGTTTATGCTCAGTGGTTTACTTCTCGGCAAAAAGAATGGGACAATTGCAACCTTGTTATTTCTATTACTTGTAGCAGTTGGTTTTCCATTGTTGGCAGGTGGTAGAGGAGGGATGACCGTCTTTTTTAGTGTCACAGCAGGTTATCTTTTTGCTTATCCTATTGCAACATTTATGATTGGCTGGCTGACTGAAAGATTCAACCCAAATAATCAAAATAGTATGTATGGCTTTGGCATTACTTTCCTTTTTGGGGCATTGTTTATTGATTTCTGTGGAGCTGTTGGGGTAAGTCTATTATCCGATGTCTCTTTATCAAACAGTTTGCTTGCCAGTCTGGCTTTTATTCCTGGAGATACCATTAAAGCATTTTTAACAGTATTTATTGCAAAAAGAATCTCGAAATCTCTTGCTAAAAGGGGGTCTTGAGTTGGTAAAAATATTTGGTTCAATGGTTGATAAAGAAGGTAGATGTACTCATTATAGCTCTCTTGTGGATATCATTGCGAATAAATGTTATCTTTGTAAAAAATATTATGCTTGTTACCAATGTCATGATGAACAAGAATTACATCATTTTGAAGCATGGCCGGTTGCCACTGAACCGGATGCGAAAGTAGTTCTTTGCGGAGCTTGTCAGTTAGAAATGACGGTAAGTGACTATCAAAAAAAAGCACAATGCTTGAACTGCGGACGGTTATTTAATTCGAACTGTTCTAAACATAGTGACATCTATTTTAGTTAGATAAATTTGCTTAGAAAATGAATGGTAGAAAACGATTTAATAGAATTTAGAGTTGGAAGTAAAACTAGTCTTTAGTTTTACTTCCAACTCTTTTACATTTTAAAAGCATCAAGTCAAGTGAATAAAACCTTCTTCATAATTTGTCCAAATTGTTTGGACAAATTTGCGCTTTCATTCACTTGTATGGTGACAAGTGAGCGATTACAATAAAGAAGACATCCAAGCGGTTGTCTGAGAATTGATCTGCGCAGATTGAATGACTCAAAATTTTTCTTGTTTTAAATAGAAGGAGGAAAACAATGGAACAAACACAAGGGGATCTAAAAGTGAAAGTTCAACAGTTCGGAAGCTTTCTTAGCGGAATGATTATGCCGAATATTGGAGCATTTATCGCGTGGGGAATTTTAACAGCCTTATTTATTCCTACAGGCTGGTTTCCAAATGAACAATTAAATGAGATAACAGGACCAACGATTACTTACTTATTACCGATTCTGATTGGTTTTACTGGGGGGCGTTTGGTTTATGATATTCGCGGTGGGGTCGTGGGTGCAATGGTTACAATGGGCGTGATTACTGGAGCAGATATCCCTATGTTTCTAGGCGCCATGATGGTTGGACCTGCAGGAGCATACTGCATTAAAAAATTTGATCAATTAGTAGACGGCAAAATCAAACCAGGTTTTGAAATGCTAGTCAACAATTTTTCTTCTGGAATTTTAGCATCGATATTAGCAATCATTGCCTATTTGATCGTCGGTCCTGCGGTAGAAGGTTTAAATAATCTTTTAGCAACAGGTGTAGGATTTTTAGTTAAAAACTCACTACTACCGCTAGCAAGCGTTTTTGTTGAACCTGCTAAGGTATTGTTTTTAAATAATGCCATCAACCATGGTGTGATCAGTCCGATTGCAATCGAACAAGCCGCTGAAACAGGCCGTTCTGTATTGTTTTTATTAGAGTCCAATCCAGGACCTGGATTAGGTATCTTACTAGCCTATACGATTTTTGGACGCGGAAGTGCAAAACAAACAGCACCAGGTGCAATTATTATCCATTTTTTAGGTGGAATTCATGAAATTTATTTTCCTTATATTTTGATGAAACCAATTTTGATTCTATCAGCCATTGGTGGTGGCATGGCTGGTGTTATGACGTTCTCACTATTTAATGCTGGTTTAGTAGCGCCAGCATCGCCGGGTAGTATCTTTGCTATTTTAGCGATGACTCCTCGAAATGGCTATTTAGGTGTTTTTGCGGGAATTATTGTCGCAACTGCGGTATCATTTGCGATTTCAGCTGTAGTGTTAAAAACGTCTAAAGAAACTGAGACAACGATTGAAGCAGCGTCTGAAAAAGCAAATGCTTTAAAAGGACGAAAAACAGTTAATCCAGATGTGGTAACAAGTTTTTCTGCGTCTGAAAAGATGAATAATGCAGTAGAAATTCTTGCAAATACTAAGAAAATCATTTTTGCTTGTGATGCTGGAATGGGATCAAGTGCCATGGGAGCTTCTGTTTTACGAAATAAAGTAAAAAAAGCAGGATTAACGATTGAAGTAGTCAATTCGGCCATAGCTCAACTCCCTAATGATGCTGATATTGTTGTGACACATCAAGATTTAACTTCGAGAGCAAAAGAGCGATTACCAAAAGCCTATCACGTTTCAGTTGATAATTTTCTAAGTAGTAATAAATATGATGAATTAGTAGAAAAATTATTGGCTGTTAAAACATCTGTTTAAATAAAAATAATCATTTTCTAGAGAGGAGAATCTCATGTATCTTTCAGCAAGAGTTAGACTTATTTTGGAGCAGCTGTTGACTAATAATCGTCCCGTTTTTGTTCATGAGTTAGCAGAGGATTTAAATGTTAGTAAACGGACGATTCGACGCGATTTAAAAGAAGTAGAGGAAACGTTATCTACTTATCAGCTTAAATTGGTGAAGGAGCAAGGGATTTTATCTTTAGAAGGCGTTGATTTAGATAAACAACATTTTCGATGGCAATTGATGGATCTGTCTTATAACGAATTTAGTCCAGAAGAGCGGCAGCAGAAAATTCTCAAAACTTTGTTGAAAGAAGAAAGCTTAAAACTTGCCGGACTAGCAAATGATTTAAATGTTACGATTTCAACGATTAGTAATGATCTAACTAAAATCGAAGAGCGGCTACCTAAAACAGTAAAAATTGAAAGAAGACGAGGCACAGGTGTCTCTTTACAAGCTGATGAAGCACAAAAAAGAAGCTTAATGAGCGAGCTCTTTGGCCAACAGTTTCCAGACTATCAATTATTACAGTTCTTTCAAGAAAAATCCCGTGAAGTAGCCACTAATGATCGAGTAGAAGGGCGTTTGCTAGATTTAGTCAATGAAACATTATTGAAGAAAGTAGAATTTAGTGTCCGTAATTGGCGCAAACAAAATCTAGAAGAAATCAGTGATGAGGCTTATGCTAATTTAATTGTGCATATTTCCATTTCAATAGAACGAATGATTGCAGGAAACTTTATTCAAGCACACACAGATAATGATAAAATGATCAATTATCCAGAATTTGTTGTGGCAAAACAAATGTTAGCAGATATTCTTGAAATGGAAGTAGAAGTTGTCCCAGATGGAGAAGCTGCCTATGTCACAACACATCTTAGAGGTGTGAAGACTACAAAAAGTAACATGGGCTTCATGGAAAATGAAGAATTAGAAGTCTTGGTTTTAGTTAAGCAACTGATTGAACAAGTTGAATCTAAACTAGGACAAGAGTTACCTAAAGAGTTGTTAACCAAAGGGCTGATTGCACATCTACGACCTACATTAAGGCGCCTCCAACAAGGAATGCGAATTTACAATCCCTTAATTCACTCTATCAAGCAAGATTATGCCGATTTATTTGTAGTTATCAGACAAGCGTTTGACCAAGTGTATCAAAAAAGTCACGTACCTGATGAAGAAATCGGTTACCTAGTTTTACACTTTGGTGCGGTCCTTTTACAATTAGAGAGTGAAAATCGTTTTTCTGGATTAGTTGTCTGTGCAAGTGGGATAGGAACATCTAGAATGTTGGTTACTCGCTTGCGTCAGCGAATTCCTCAATTAGAAAAATTAGAAACAGTCTCTTTATTTGAGCTGAGTAGAAAAAAAGCAGAAGGACATTACCATGTTATCATTTCGACTATTGATCTAGGATCAGTGGATTTTGATTATTTTTTGGTATCTCCTATGTTGACAGAAAGAGAGCTTTCACAAATCAGTGTCTTTTTGAAAAGTCTGCATAGTGAATACCATAAAAAAATTACCTATGAAGAACAAGCAGTTCAGTTGACTTTGTTAGAAGCAACACATTTTTTAGAGCAAAAGCAACGATTTACATCGATTGTTTTAGCAATTTTAAAAAATTTCAACTACTCTAAGTTAAATGAAAATCTTGGAACGATCGAAGACACGGTTCGGGTCATTTGTACACAGCTTTTGGAGAAAGATGCAGAGTTAGATATCGAGGCAGTCGTTAGTATCTTTTTGAACGACGAGGATAAGAAAGCCTTTGGTATTCCAAATACACAAATTGGACTGTTTCATGCACGTAACGAATCAATAAAAGAACCGTTTTTTCAACTTTTTTCGTTAGAAAAATCGATTTTTATCGAAACCATGGATCATACAAAAATGGCGATCAATCGAATCGCGTTACTATTGGTTCCAGAAAAATTTTCACAAGAAGGTTTGGAAATCATTAGTTATATCAGTACGCTTTTTGTTGATAATAGACAAGTCATTGAAATTTTAGAATATGGAACAAATGAAGAAGTATCCGCCTATTTTGTTCAGAAATTATTAAATTACTTAGAGATGAGGAGATAAAATGATTAGTTTAAAGAAAGAAGATATCGCGTTAAATCAGCAATTTTTTGATAAAAAAACAGCTATCCAAGCAGCTGGAAAACAGTTGACCAGTTTGGGCTACGTAGCACCAGAGTATATTGAAAAGATGGTCGAACGAGACCAATTAACTACGACTTATATTGGAAATCTAGTTGCGATTCCACATGGCACGGATGAATCGAAACATCTAATCAAGAAATCAGGTATCGTTATTTTACAAGTACCTGAAGGGGTAGATTTTGATGGCAATGAAGTGAAATTGATTATTGGGATTGCAGGAATTGACGATGAGCATTTAGACTTGTTATCAGCGATTGCTTTAGTTTGTTCAGATTTAGAAAATGTAGAAAAATTAGTAGCAGCTGACTCACAAGAACAGATTATTGAATTGTTTAATGAAGAGGTGACTGTATGAAAAAAATTGCAGTTCATTTTGGCGCAGGAAATATTGGACGTGGCTTTATTGGCTGGTTATTAGTTCAAGCAGGGTACCAAGTGATATTTGCCGATGTTGACGAAAAAATTGTTGAGGCAATCAACACGCAAGGCGAATATGAAGTTATTTTGGCTAACGAAGAGCAAGAGCGATTTATGATTGAAGGGGTACAGGCTGTCAACAGCAGTAAAGAAGTGGAGCGATTAGCAAAATATATCAGTAAAGCAAAAATAGTTACAACTGCTGTAGGACCAACAATTTTACCAAGAGTAGCAGAAGTTATCGCTAAAGGAATTGAGCTAAGAGTAGGTTCTGCTGAATACTTGACCGTTATTGCTTGTGAGAATATGATTGGTGGTTCTGAAATTCTTCAAGCAGCTGTCTTGCCATTGTTAACAGTTGAAGCCAAAGAATACGCTAAGAAATTTGTAGCCTTTCCCAATTCAGCAGTCGATCGCATTGTTCCAAATCAAAATCATGAAAATCTGTTGACTGTGACTGTAGAACCATTTTATGAATGGGTTGTCGAGGAGCCTTTAAATGAAGAAAATGCACCTGAAATTGCTGGGTTAAATTATGTACCCGACCTAACGCCCTACATTGAACGTAAATTATTTACAGTAAATACAGGTCACGCAGTCACAGCTTATTTTGGTCATATGAGAAATATAAAATCAATTGAAGATGCGATTCATAATGAGAAGGTTCTCTTTATCGTACGAAGTGCTCTAGAGGAAACAGGAGCGTTATTGGAAAAAAAGTTTCAATTTTCTCACCACGAGCATCAAGCCTACATTGATAAAATCATTGAGCGCTTTAAGAATCCTTACGTTTCAGATTATGTAACACGTGTTGGTCGCTCACCGATCCGAAAAATAGGTGAAAATGATCGATTTATTCAACCTGCTAGACAATTTGTGGAAGCATTTAATGAAACGCCTAAGGCTTTGGCAATTGCGATTGCTGCAGCGATGAAATTTGAAGAACCGACGGATGAAGAAGCTTGTGCGCTTCAAAAAGCAATTAAAGAGCAAGGCTTAGATCAGACGATTGAACAATATACAGGGTTAAAACCGTATACAAAATTGTTTGAGAAGATTCGCACTTCTTATCATGAGTTAGTCTAAAAAATACTTAACCAAGCGAGAAAAGCTTGGTTAAGTATTTTTTGTTATTGTGTCAATTCTAATAATTTTGTTTTTAAATCTTCTTCCATATGACCTAATTCGATTTCAGCCGCACGACGTTTTTCTTTTCCTTCTTGCTGAATCCTTAATGTTTCTTGGATTGTTTCAACTAAATCGTTTTGCGTTTTTTGTAATGTATCGATATCAACGATACCACGTTCATTTTCTTTTGCCGTTTCAATTGCAGAAATCTTAAGCATTTCAGAATTTTTCTTCAATAAATCATTAGTTGTTTCAGATACTTGACGTTGGGCTGTTACAGCATCTTTTTGACGTAATAAAGTCAATGCAATCACTACCTGGTTTTTCCAAAGCGGAATCGCTGTGTTGATCGATGCTTGAATTTTTTCTGCTAAAGCCTGATTGGTATTTTGAATCAAACGAATTTGAGGTGCTTGTTGGATCGTGATTTGACGTGCTAAACGCAAATCGTGTGTTCGTTTATCTAAGCGATCTAAAAATTGCGTATAGTCATTCGCAATTTGTACGTCCATTTGATCACCAGTTTCTTCAGCTTTCTTCATAGCTTCAGGAATGATCTTCATTTGCAGTTCTTCAGTCTTTAACTCACCGGCTGCAATATAGATATTTAAGGCATCAAAGTAATCTTTGTTTTTATTGTAAAGTTGTTCTAACATTAGATTATCTTTTAAAAGACCATTTTTTTCTTTTTCTAGTTTGACCGCAATTTTATCAATTTGAGCACCAATTTTTTGATATTTCGCAGTGATCTCAAAAATCGATTGTTTTACTTTACCAAACATTTTTTGAAAAATATTCCCTTCGCCCGCTCGTAATTCATCAGGGTTCGCTTCATTTAATCGATACATCAAATCTGTTAAGGAATCACCAACAGGACCGATATCTTGAGATTGTACGTGATTTAACATCGATTGAGAAAATTCGCCTAGCTTTGTTTGCGCTGCTGAACCATAGGTGATCACAGCTTGAGAGTCTTGTACATCGATTTTAGATGCTAACTCGCGTGCTTGGGCTTGACGATCTTCTGGCAATTTATCCACTAATCGAGTTGCAACCTGCTGATCCTGTAAAGCAGAGATCTCACTTTGTTGGGTTGCTGTTAATGAATCAATAGGTGTTGAAAAAGGGTTATTCAATAAGTCATCTAAAGTATCATTGACAGGGGTGATATCTTTTGGTTTATCTTCCATTTTATTTCCTCCTAAATTTGAAAGTGTACCGAGACTTCAGCTCATGCAAGTACACAGTATAAAACATGAGTCAAAGTAGAGTGATCAAGTGAAACAATAATTAAAATTCATCGTTACGTTCATTACTGCTATTATCTCTTTTTAAACTATTTTTAGCAACGGATATCTCAATATCTAAGTCTTCTAAATCATCAGCTACAAACTGTTCATAATCTTTTTTGATTAATTTAGAGACTTGGTCAATAATTTGAGCACTTTCTTCCAATTTTTCATATGTTTGTTTATTTTTGATCTCATGGTCATCGATTTCTAAGTATTTACTCGTTAAATCGACTAAATTAGGTAAGTGAGTATATAAAAAGTGATTCGCTAAATGCAGTTTTTTAGGCTCTTTCACTAACTCTTTAAAGAGAGCTTTGGATACTCGTAACGTATCGTTGCGCAAGTCGACCGCTCTTAATTTAGTAGAGGCATTCATATTTTCCTGCAACTGAACGATTTGCTTTTTAGTCGTATTCATTGTATCACGGAAAAAATTGATTTCCTGATCCGTCATACCTAAATTTGCATAATGTTCCTCTTTTGTTTTTGTAAGATTAGGCAATGCTTCTTCTTTTTTTCCAGTTTTCTTTTTTGATCCATTAAAAAGCAGAACGACAAGAAGCAAAAGAATCACGACAACTGCTGGTATGTGAACACCAGTAATAAAACGTAGAACTAAACCTGCTAAAAATAAATAAGCAACTATTTTGATAAGCTTTCCTTTTCTCATTTAAGTTCCCTCCAATCATTCATTCCATCGAAAGTTGTTAACCTCCGCTACATAAGTTATTTTAGCACATTCTGGGCTATAAATAATATCAGTCCAAAGGTTGATTTTGATATTTAGTGAAAATGTAAGAAATGGCAAGGGGAAAAAGGGGTTTTTTACTACTTTAGATGTAGAATCAGCTAAATTGTTCACAAAAAAGTCAAAAGAAAGATGAGAAAAAAATAGAAACGTAAGGTATAATAGAAGACAACGATCTGGATAAAAGGAGAAACATTGTGAAGAAATTTAAAATCATAACTATATTATTAGTGGGGTTGGTCGTCACGGGTTGTTCTGGACGTAGTGTCGTAGAAGAAGAGGATGACGATGCTTATTTAAAAGAAACAAGTTCGAGTGTGGAAGAATTAAGTTCTTATGGAGATGATGAGGTATTTTATGAACCTCGTGATCGCTCAACAACAAGCACTACTGTAGATGAAAACCAAGTAGCAACGGATGAGACAAAAGAGCAACCGAGTGATTCAAAAAATAAAATCGAAGTAATCAAAACCAAGAATGGAAACTTTAAAATAGAAATGACAGACGGGTGGCAATCTGTTGAAGCAAAAGAATTAAGTGATAATGCGGATGTCAGTTTAAAAAATACTACAAATGAAGAATACTATATGGTGTTAAGTGAAGCAAAAAAAGATTTTGATAGTTTTGATGTATTTAAACAGTCTGTGGATTTGTCTGATTTAGGTGAGATTACAAATGAAAAAAAAGCTGCAATCAACTATAATGGACTAAAAGGTGAACGCCGTACTTTTACAGCAAGTAAAGATGGAGTAGAGGTTTATTACATCTACGATTTAGTAGAAGGTAAAGATCATTATTTGCAATGTATCAGTTGGACCTTAAATAGCAAGAAAAGTAGTAATGAATCAGATTTAATTAAAGTCATGAACTCTCTAGCTGAATTAGAAAATAAATAGTTTTAAATGATGAGCAGGATAAAAGCTGTAGATAGTAGAGAGAAGTAAAACTAGTGCCATAGTTTTATTCCTCTCTTTTTTGATGAGAGCATGCTACATTTTTTGTAGAAATAGTTAAATAACCTCAAAAATTCCCAGATACTGTGAATAAAGGATTCACAAAAAGAGTGATAAGTGATAAAATTTCAAAATTAAGGTATGATATCCATAGAAAGATTGGTGAACTTGCATGATGAACTTTGAAGAGTTTGAGGAAAAGACGATTTCCAGAAAAGAAATATTTAAAGGACATATGATTGAGGTTGTTTTGGACGAAGTCCAATTACCTAATGGTGAAACTAGTACACGTGAACTTGTTTTTCATCCTGGAGCAGTTGCGATTATTCCAATAACAGCAGACAATAAAATGATCATGGTCAAACAATTCAGAAAACCGATGGAAAAAGTTCTTTTAGAAATTCCTGCTGGAAAAATCGACCCTGGTGAACAGGACAATCCAAAAGAAACGGCAGAGCGAGAATTAGAAGAAGAGACCGGCTATCGAGCAAATGAATTTACTTTTGTGACGTCTATGTATGTTTCTCCTGGTTTTGCAAATGAACTTCTTCATATTTATTTTGCGCAAGATTTAGTAAAGGTTCCTAATCCCCGTCCGCAAGACGATGATGAGATTTTAGAATTATATACAATCACATTAGATGAAGCGAAAGCAGAAATTGCTAGTGGGCTGATTTGTGATGCAAAAACCATCTTTGCTGTGCAGTATTGGGAACTACAGCAGCTAAAACAGCAGCTGAAGGAGGATAAACAATGAGCAAAGGTCCGTTGGTCACTCGGACAGAATTACGGAGACGAAAAGAAGAGGCTGACAAAGAGGCACAAAAATTATTTGCGCAAGAGCAAAAATCAGCTGACAAAGCATACCGTAAAAAAGAAAAAGAAATCTCAAACTTTTATCGAAAAGAACATAAGAAGCAAAAAGAAATTACCAAATCACGTTCAAATGAGCAAACAAAAATCCGAGAGCGCAGTAGTACGCTGACTAAAGCGATTATTATTGTTGCGATTTTGTTGGCTATTGTTATATTTATCGTATTGAATTTATAGAGAAGAGGAAGTCACTATGAAAATTGGAATTATCGGAGCAATGGATCAAGAAGTGAAAATCTTAAAAGAAAAATTATCTGATACACGATCTTGGGAAAGAGCTGGAGCATTATTTGTCTCAGGTTCGCTAGGCCGACATGAAGTGATTGTTGTTCGTTCTGGAATCGGGAAAGTATTGTCAGCTGTTACGACAACCTTATTGATCCATCAGTATGGTGTAAATATGGTGATCAACACTGGATCGGCTGGCGGCATTGGACAAGGACTAGCTGTTGGTGACGTAGTGATTGCAGACAAATTAGCTTATTTTGATGTAGATGTTACTGGATTTGGTTATCAGCCGGGACAATTGCCTGGTATGCCGTTATATTATGAATCAAGTGATTATCTAAAAATTGAAATGAAAAAAGCAGCTGAGAAGACAGGGATGTCGATTCATCATGGTCTGATCGTAACTGGAGATTCTTTTGTCAATGACAAGGAAAAAGTGAGTAACATTCTTTCAGAATTTCCAGAAGCATTGGCCTGTGAAATGGAAGGTGCTGCAATCGCTCAAGCAGCTGCACAATTTAATATTCCATTTTTAGTTGTTAGAGCAATCAGTGATACGGCTGATCATGAAGCATCTCAAACTTTTGATGAATTTATTGAAGAAGCAGGAGAAAAGTCAGCACAGATGGTTATCCATTTTGTGGAGCATCTTGTTTAATCTGTCTTACTTTTTAAATGGAGGTTTTTGAATGAAAGCATTGATTTCAATTGATTATACGAATGATTTTGTTGCAGCAGATGGTGCATTGACAACAGGTGGCGCAGGGCAAGCAATCGAGTCTTCTTTACTTGCTATAACTCAAGCGTTTATTGAAAATAATGATTTTGTAGTTTATGCGATTGATCGCCATGATCATAATGATCCAAAGCATCCAGAAAATGATTTATTTCCACCCCATAACATTGTTGGTACGAACGGTCGCAAACTCTACGGGAAACTAGCAGAAGTTTATGAAAAGAGTCGAAACAAAGTCAATGTTTACTGGATTGATAAACGTCATTATTCTGCTTTTAGTGGAACTGATTTAGATATCCGTCTGCGTGAAAGAGGCATTACGGAGCTTCATCTAGTCGGAGTTTGTACGGATATCTGTGTCCTTCACACCGCAGTGGATGCGTATAATTTAGGGTACAAGATTGTTATTCATAAAAATGCAGTTGCCAGTTTCGATCCTGTTGGACACGAATGGGCATTGAATCATTTTAAACAAGTATTAGGTGCGACAGTAATTGAATAACTTGATTTATAAGAGCTGTGAAAGACTTAATGAGTTTTTTTACAGCTCTTTTTTTGAATTCTCTTATAAGGTAGCTTCAAGAGTGACATTATTGTTGTATACAAACAATTATCAAGTTATTTTTACAAGAGTTTGTCGTTCTATTTTTTTCATAATTGCAGAACTGATGCCTTAGCCGTGAAATTTTTTCTGTCGTGTATTTTGACCATCTGGCCCATTGGATAATCTGTACTGCTATGAGTAATACGACCTGTGTGACATCAGCAGAATCAAATTTTCGGATCACTCCATTCATTGATCTGCCCCATTTCTCTTAAATAAATGATTTTCTGTTTTCTTGTTAATTTTTTAAATGCGTACTCTGCTTTGGTTGCGTCACTACGACTACTAAATTTTTCAACATGGATTATTTTTGCTGGGAGTCTAGAGGGAAGTCGAGTGTACTTTGCCCCAACGCCACTATTATGTTCCTTTAAACGTCTTTTTGGATCTGTGGTATAACCGCCGTAAAAAGTCTCATCTTTGCAGTGGAGTACATAAAAATAATGATTAGTTTCCATATAACATCGCCTTCACTTCAGGTAAATAATTGTTTTGGTCATCATAAGTAAACAATGGCGGCAAGACACGAAATCCTTCTTTTTTCCCTTGCTTGATCCCTTCAATCAATAAAGTATTCGCTTCTTTTCCGGCTTTAGGATAAATAAAACGAACACGTTTGGGTGCGACATCGGCAGATTCCATTGCGTGTAGAATGTCTAAAAAACGGTCAGGCCGATGAACCATGGCCAAACGTCCATTAGTTTTTAACAGTTTTGCAGAAACCCCAATGACTTCTGTTAGTGTTGTATATATTTCATGGCGAGCAATAGCTAAGTGCGGATTCGGATTTTTTTGGCTTGTTGGTAATTCTTTGAAATAAGGTGGATTACATAACACTAAATCAACAGAATCAGGTTTTACAGCAGTTGTTGCTAGTTTTAAATCTAGTTCAAGCATAGTCATTTGTTCTTCCAAATGATTTAATTGAATACTTCGTCTGCCCATATCTGCTAAGCGTTCTTGTAGTTCGATTTGGGTGATATGAGCGTTCGTTTTACGACTGGCAAATAAACCAACAGCCCCATTGCCAGCACAAAGGTCAACAATCTTGCCTTTTTTTGGATAGGCTGGGAAATTTGCTAGCAAGACAGCGTCGATCGAAAAAGAAAATACCTCTTTACTTTGGATGATTTGAATATCATTTGCAAATAATTGATCGATTCGTTCCCCTTTTAATAGCATGTGTCATTCATTCCTTTTTTTCAGATTCGTTTGACTAAAAAATATTTTGTAGTACCTATGAAAGGTGTGTCCTTTAATTGACCAAATACTTGATAGCCATATTGTTCATAGAACGTTTTTGCTTGATAGTCTTGGGTATTGATTGTGATTAATTTAGTACCTGATGCACTCGCAAAGTCTTCTGCTTTTTTGAGTAGTTCAGTGCCATAGCCTTTGCCGCGATATTCTTTGTTAATTGCAAGTAATGAAATATGTGTCTCATTCATCCATTTATTGGCAGTGATACCTCCGATATAAAAATCATTATCATATAAAGCTAAAGAGAATGGTGTATTTTCTTCTGCGGGGATATTTTTCTCTTCTTCTTGTTTTTCAGAAAGTAGCGCAATCAAATGTGTTTCATTTTGGGCTTGATTCAGTTTTTTATACTCAATCATGTACAAAACCTCCGATTTTCTAAAATTATACAGTAAAGCTCTTTGATGGAACAGAAGATATCCTTATATTATACTACAATTAGGATTAGAAGAAACCTGTGAAAAAGACTTGTCAAAAGCAACAGTTTTCGGCATACTTATAGCTAGTGAAAAGAAAGGAAGAAAAACCATGTTTTTTACATTTATGCGTGGCGTTGTTCGGGTCGTTTTATTTATTATCAACGGCAATGCTCACTATGAAAAGAAAGACCGCATTCCTCAAAATGAAAATTATATTTTAGTAGCACCTCATAGAACCTGGTGGGAGCCTTTGTACCTTGCTGTCGGTGGATCACCGAAAAAATTTAGTTTTATGGCGAAAAAGGAATTATTCAAAAATCCATTCTTAAGTTTTATTTTAAAACATGCCAATGCTTTTCCAGTCGATCGGGAAAAACCTGGTCCAAGTGCAATCAAAACGCCTGTCAAAACGTTAAAAAATACAGATTTAAGTTTAGTTATGTTTCCAAGCGGAACCCGTCATTCATCTGAGTTAAAAGGCGGCGTGGCCTTGATTGCAAAAATGGCTAAAGTTAAAATTGTTCCAGCTGTTTATCAAGGTCCACTAACGTTAAAGGATTTATTTAAACGGCGTCGGGTGACTGTTCGATTCGGTGAACCGATCGACGTCAGTGATATTGCTAAGATGGATAAAGAAGGCATTGCTGAGGTTGAGCTTAGAATGCAGGCGGCTTTTGACAGCTTGGATCAAGAAATCGATCCAAATTTTAAATATGAAGTGAAAGAATAGAAATCGCATAAGTATTTTGATTTTTTTAGCTTGGATGTAACTCGAAGAGTTATATTTCAGGCTTTTTTTTTCTTTCAGAAAATTTCTGTACGTTTGAACCATATATTTCTCCCTAAATTTGGTATAATAGTAAGAAGGACTTTTTTAGGTGGTGGAAAAATGCGTTTTTTACATACAGCCGATTGGCATATCGGTAAAAAATTACATGGGTATGATTTACTAGAGGAACAAGTGGATGCATTTCAGCAGATTTTGACTATTGCAAAAAAAGAACAAGTGGATGCAATCGTCGTGGCAGGTGATCTATATGATCGCTCAGTTCCCTCAGTTGAAGCGATCGAAGTCTTCAATAAAATGATTATAGAAATGAATCTACAGGAAAAATTCCCAGTATTAGCGATTTCTGGTAATCATGATAGTAGTACACGTTTGGAAACCGGTGGTCCATGGTTTATTCAATCAAATTTTCATTTGAATACTCGCTTGGATCAAGCTTTTCAGCCAGTAGAGATGGAGAATACTCAGTTTTTCTTATTGCCGTATTTTGAACCAATTTCAGCTCGTTTATATTTTGATAATGAAGAAATTCGGACGATCGAACAGGCGATGAAAGAAGTTGTAACTGAAATGAAAAAACAATTCAAACCTGATATGAAACACGTTTTAGTCAGTCATTTTTTTGTAGCTGGCAGTGAAAAATCTGATTCAGAAACAAAATTAATGGTAGGCGGATTGGATACAGTACCCTTATCGTTACTAGAATCATTCGATTATGTAGCGTTAGGTCATTTACACGGGAAAAATGCCTTACAAGCTGAAAATGCTCGCTATAGTGGTTCACCGCTGAAATTTTCTTTATCTGAAATGAATCAGAAAAAAGGGGTTTGGATCGTCGATACCAAAGCGAACGAAACGACCTTTGAATTTAAAGAAATCACACCATTAAGAAATGTGATACAAATCGAAGGTAGCTTCAAAGAACTAACAACACAAGAATTTTACGAGTCGATCGATCGTGAGAATTATTTACATATTCAATTAACGGATCGTGCAGTGATTCCTAACATGATGAATCAACTAAGGAAAATTTATCCACGAGTAATCGGTGTCGAACGTTTATTTGGAAGAGAAGTGCAACAAAAACACAATGAAACAAAAAAGGAAATCAAAACGTTAGCACCAAACGAATTAGTCGCTCAATTTTTTTCTGATGTAACAGGAGAGGAACTGACGAGACAACAACAAGTGTGGATCAAAGAAAATCTAGCAGAAATCTATCAAGCAGAAAGAGGGAAATAAGTTGAAACCTTTAACATTAGCATTGAAAAACTTTGGCCCTTATATTGCTGAAACAATCGACTTCAACAAGTTTGCAGATTCGTCTCTCTTTTTGATAAGTGGAAAGACGGGTTCAGGTAAAACGACGATTTTTGATGGGATGAGCTATGCTTTATTTGGTGAAAGTTCGGGGAAGTTGCGTCAAGGAAAGGAAATGCGCTCGACATTTGCTGATCCTTCGGAGCCTACAGAAGTCCATTTAACTTTTTCTCATGGAGACTATTTTTATGAGATCACAAGAAAACCAGAACAAGAACTTTACAAAAAACGGGGTGAGGGAACGCGTACTCAAAGTGCTAAGATTTCATTGATTGTGAAAGATCATACCGGAAAAGAGCTTAGAGAATATACGAAACGCCGTGAAGTTGACACGTTTATTCAAGAATTATTGCACTTAGATGCTAATCAATTTGCTCAGATTGTTCTTTTACCTCAAGGGGAATTTAGAACGTTTTTGATTGCAAATAGTAATGATAAAGAAAAAGTTCTTAGAAACCTGTTTGGCACTCAACTATATCAAACCTTAAATGAACAACTAAAAGTTCAATTAAAGACGGTCAATAAAGGAATCGAGGCAACGCAACAAATGATCCAAGCTAAATTAGATCAACTCTATTGGCAAGAGCCGTTGCAAAAAGAACTGGTTGTAGAGCAGCAATTAGTGTTACTAGATCAGCAACAAGAAACGATGCAAAAACAGCAAGCAATAGAAAAATCAGCATTAGCTGTATTACAAAAACAAAAACAACAAAAGGAGCAAGAAAAGTTTGCTTTAGAAGAGCTAGCAAATGAATTTACCAAGCAAAATCAACTCAAAAAACAAAAGGAAGAACTTGATCAAGCAGCCGTGATGATCGAAGAGCTAAGAGCAGAAGAACAGCAACTGCAATGGGTACAAAAGCATCAAGGCTTGATTGAAAAGATCGATGAAAAAGTTAAATTGATTTCTACCTATGAGCAAGAGCTGAAAAGCAATCGATCACAACAAAAAACACAGCAAGAATTATTTCAACAATTGGAACAAACACAAAGTGAAAATGAACAACGATCTGCTGAGATGCTAATAGCCAAAGAACAAGTAACAAGGCTGCAATTTCAAATTCCTTTATATGAAGAAAAGGAAAGTATAGACAGTACGATTGAAAAAAATCATTTACTGTTAGAAAGTTTAACAAAGAAACTTACAGAGACAAAAGAAAAGCAGCAGAATGCGGAGCAAGCCTATCAACAAAAGCTTGTCGTGATAGAAGGAAAATCCCAAATCGAAAAAGAACAACTGACATTAGAACGGCATCGAGAACAATGGCTGATTTTTATAGATAATTGGGCAAAGAAAGAACAACTTGAAACCAAAAAAAATAGCATTGTGGAGCAACTAGTTGTTAAGGATGCTGAACTAAAGGAAGCATCAGTCGAAAAAGAGACGATTTATGAACAAGTTGCGCAACAAAAAAGCCAATGGGCAAAGATGCAAATTAGTCGATTAAGTTTATTTTTAGTCGCTGGTGAACCTTGTCCTGTTTGCGGTTCTGTGGAGCATCCTAAACAAAATGAGCACCAAGAATTTACTTTAGAGGAAATTCAAGCTATCGAAAATCAGCTGAATGAAATCGAAAAAAGGGCTCAAAAACAAGAGGTAACAGTTGCCAAACTACAAGCTCAGTATACCCAAGTAAAGCTTACTGAACGAGAACTGCAGCAAGAACTGGCAGAACAAACACACAAAGTTGATTCGTTGTTTGAACAGTTACAAGAAAAACAAATTATTACTCTAAAAGCACCAATCACTTCTGACGGTATCGAATCAGTAACAGCGAATTTACAGGCAACAGCGGCTAAGCTTGAACATGAATTAGAACGAATTGAAATAGCCCAAAACAAGATAACTGAACTAGAAAAAGTATTGAAAGAGCAACAATTAGAGGTACAGGAACAAGAAAAAATCGTCACTGAAAAGCAACTAGAACAAACAGCAAATGAGACAAAACTAAAAACAATTTCTGAACAATTGATCGATGAACAACTTTCCCTGGCTGAAATAACTGCAACAAAACAACAGCTTGAACAACAGATCATAAACTGGGAAAAACAAAAACAAGAGCTCGACGAACAAATGGCGAAAGTGAAAGAGAGTCGATTATTGTTAAAAAATAGTGAAAAGCATCTTGTGAAAGAGCAAGATACAAATTTAACAGAGAAAATGTCATTAGAACAGCAATTGATGAAAGCAATTCAAGAATCGAGTTTCGAGCTGGATGAGAATAGTGTGCGAATGTTGTTAAAAGAAGTGACAAGACTAGACGCAATCAAAGAAGAACTAACAACTTTCGACAAAAAACAGGATCAGCTAGCATTTCAGTTGACTGAACTGGAGCAAAAGTTAGAAAATAAAGAGCAACCTGAGACAAACAGCTTGACGGATGAAATTGAACAATTGACAATTTCACTTCAAACGAAAGAAGCCAGATATTACCAACAACTTGAAAAAATCCAAGCCAATGAAAGCATTCAAAAACAAGTCAAAGAATTGATTACCTCAGTTGAACAACAGTGGTCAGAAGTTACCGCATTGCACCAATTGGCTGCGACAGTCAACGGTGATAATCCAAGGAAAACTAGTTTGGAAAGATACGTTTTACAGACTTATTTGGAGGAAGTTTTAAAGGTAGCCAATCAACGTTTGGGCTTACTGACAAACAATCGCTACCAATTTGAACTGAATCAAGATTCTGGGAGTTACAAGAATCAAACAGGACTTGAAATCAATGTTTACGATGATAATGCAGGCAGTACTCGCAGTGCACATACGTTATCAGGCGGTGAAAGTTTCATTGCCGCATTAGCCTTGGCGCTGTCTCTAGCGGAAGTGATTCAAGAGCAAGCAGGTGGTGTTTTGATTGAAGCCTTATTCATCGATGAAGGATTTGGTTCCCTAGATGAAGAAGCCTTAGAAATGGCAATGGAAGCTTTAGAAGTAATCGAAAACGAAGGAAGAATGATCGGTATTATTAGCCATGTAAGTGAATTAAAAGCAAGAATCCCGCAACAACTACAAATCCAAACAAATGGAAATGGTCAGAGCCAAGTGACCTATCAAACGGCGTAAGCCTAGGAGGTGAGAGAATGAAATGGAGTATTCCAGAACGAATCGTTGAACGCGGTAGAGAGTATATGAGAGAAGGCCGGGTATTGTCCATCATTCAAGATCCAGAAAAGAAAATGTGGCATGCCGAGGTTTTAGGTAATGAACTGTATCGGGTCCAATTAGATGGGACCGCAAAAGAAAATGATATTTGTGAATGTCCTTATTGGAAGGATCATGGTTATTGTAAGCATACTGTTGCAGTGGAGCTATCTTTAAGACAAAAAGGCACCTCGCGCATCATAAAAGAAGATCAATCAATTACATTTGAAAAACGTTCTTTATCTATCTCTGAAATGTTTACAAAAGGGTTTGCCAAACTGAACCAAGCAGAGGGGAAAAGTACGATTACACCGCTAACTGTGGAGTATATTGTTGATGTGATTGAAACCAATAGTTATTATCCTGAATTAGCTGTTTTAGGTGTTTCTTTACGATTGGGCTATCAAGGAGTCAAACCTAAAACCTATATCATTAAAAATATCGGAGAATTTTTTCAAACTTTTCAAAAGCAGGGGAGCTTCTTGATCAATAAGCAACATCACTTTGATTTAGTAAAAGAAGCGTTTACAATTGAGAACCAAGAATTATTAGAGCAATTAGCAGCAATTTATCAAACGAGTCAATTGTTAGGAGCTAATGGTATTCAAGTAAAAGGTAAAATTGATAAGCGCTATCTGGTGTTACCGATTGATCAAGGTCGATCATTAATTGAAAAAATGAACAAAATTCCTTATTTTCAACTAAATGATGAAGGAAAGAAATACCGGCATTTATTGTTCACAAAAGGTATCTTACCTATCTTTTTCGATATTAGTAAACAACCGGATAATCGTTATATATTGCTGATCACAGATCAGCTCACAACATTTTTATCTCATTACCAGTGGGCCTTTAGCAAAGACAAAATTTTTACGGTTACTCAAGAGCAAGCTGGAATCTATACAACATTATTACAGTTACTAAAACGCGTGGAAAAACCTGAGATTGTCTATGAAAAAAATGAGTTATCTGACTTATTCGGCTCTGTTATTCCTTTATTGAAAAAAATAGGAACAGTAACTGTTAGTGAAGAGGTGACACAGGAAGTTGTGTATCATCCTTTAGAAACAATCTTTATTTTTCGCAAAATCAAAGGGATGATCAAAGTTCGTGTAGACTTTATGTATGGAGAAGTTGTATTTTCGACGGATCAAGAACATTCTATTGCCTCAGGAGCGAATCAAGAAGTCGTTCGTGATGCTAAGAAGGAACAAATGATTTTGGAACAACTAACGGCATTTGGCTATCAAAAAGAGTCAATTGGCTATGAAAAGACATTACCAGCAGGTGAACGTTTATATTATTTTTTTAAAGCAGAAATTCCAACGTTTCGTCGATTAGGAGAAGTTCGTATGGGCAAGAAGCTGCGGGAGCTGTATTTAGATGCCGCGCATCACCAACCGATGATTGAAGTTTCAGACTCTGATTCCTGGCTAGATGTCCGTTTTGATATCACAGGAATCGCCGAACAAGAAATTGATGCTGTTTTAGCCAGTTTATTGCGCAATGATCGTTTTTATACTTTGGAAACTGGTGAGGTTCTCTCACTAGATTCAGAAGAATTTCAACAAACCAGTGAAGTCTTAACTATGCTAAGAAAAAATATGAAAAACGTTCAAGGAACGATACAGGTTCCAAGAAATCAAGGTTTGATGATCGAAAATATGTTGGGAAATAATCACCGTGCGCATTTTTCTGATTCTTTTAAAGAAATGGTGGATAATTTGACCCATCCAGAAAAATTTGAAGCGCAATTACCTGCAAACATTCAAGCAACGCTTAGAAGTTATCAAATTGATGGATTTAAATGGTTAAAAATGCTTAGTTATTATCAATTTGGCGGTATTTTAGCGGATGAAATGGGATTAGGAAAAACCCTTCAAACGATCACCTATTTATTATCTGAAAAAGAAGAACAGATTCAAAAAGGAGCGGCTTTGATTGTTGCACCAGCTAGTTTGATTTATAACTGGGCAGCTGAAATTAAAAAGTTTGCTCCAGCGTTACAGGCAGAAGTTGTGGCAGGCAATAAAGCAGAACGTGAAAAATTAGCAAATCAAGCTGATCTAGATATTGTGATCACGTCATATGCTAGTTTAAGACAAGATATTGATATGTACCAAGGACTAAATTTGGGTTATTTGATTTTAGACGAAGCACAAATGGTGAAAAATAGCGGTACTAAAACAGCTCAAGCGCTTAAAAGTTTGACGGTTCCTCAACGCTTTGCTTTGAGTGGTACTCCGATCGAAAATAATATCGATGAGTTATGGTCGATCTTTCAAATGATTTTACCAGGATTATTCCCGGCAAAAACTTTATTTAGATCGATGAAACCTGAAGAAATTGCAAAAATGATCCAACCATTTATTTTAAGACGAGACAAGAAAACAGTATTGGCTGATTTACCAGATAAGATCGAAAGTAATTTGTACAGTGTTCTTACTGAAGAGCAAAAGACTGTTTATCTAGCGTATCTAAAACAAATGCAAGAAGATGTCAGTCAAATGGATCAAGATACCTTTAAGAAAAATCGCTTAAGTATTTTGGCCGGTTTAACGCGATTGCGCCAAATTTGTTGTGACCCAAGTTTATTTATTGATGATTATACAGGGGGATCAGGAAAATTAGAGCAAGTCAAAGACTTATTAGTAGCTGCCAAAGAAAATAATCGACGTGTCTTACTTTTTTCTCAGTTCACAAGTATGTTATCAATCATTGAAAAAGAGTTACACGAGCTTGGCTTAACAACATTTTATTTAAGAGGAAGCACGAAGCCTAAAGAGCGTATGGAAATGGCAGATGCGTTTAACTCCGGGGAAAAAGATGTCTTTTTGATTTCTTTAAAAGCTGGGGGGACAGGTCTCAATTTGACAGGTGCAGATACTGTGATTCTTTATGACTTATGGTGGAATCCAGCGGTGGAAGAACAGGCAGCAGGACGTGCACATCGAATTGGTCAAAAAAATGTTGTGGAAGTTTGGCGGATGATCGCAGAAGGAACGGTTGAAGAAAAGATGGACTCCTTACAACAAGAAAAACGTGAGTTGTTCCAAAAAGTAATCCAAGGAAATGAAGAACAATTAGCCAAAATGACTGAAGAGGATATCCGAACGATTTTAAGTATCGGTGAATAAAGAAAATGCTGTGCATCCTTATGTTCTCATTAAGGAATGTACAGCATTTTTTGTATCTTTTATGAAAATATTGATTGAATCGTCGGAAGCAACTCTTCAAAAGAAGTTACTTCTTCCATGTGATGCGGTTTTTCATCCCTAGGCATTTGTCTTAATCGATGATTGAACCACAGCGAATGCCATCCGCCGTTTTTGGCACCTACAATATCATTTTCAAAACTATCACCTACATACAAAGTACATTCGCAATCCATATTAAACTCTTTAGCGGCAAGGTCAAAAATTTCTCGTTCTGGTTTTTGGAAACCAGTGCTTTGAGAAATAATAATATTGTCTGTTGGAACCCAGTTTTCTAATTGAAGTTGTTTTACTTTTTTAAATTGATGGTCTGTAGGACCGTTTGTAATGATTCCCATAGGAATATTATTTTCTTTTAAGAAATCAAATACCTTGGTTACTTCTGGATGCATTACAATATTATCTAATTCATCTTCGTACGTTTTTTGAAAAGACAAGCCGTCTTCTTGTGAAACACTTGGATAATTTAGGTCTTTTAGTGATTCATTGATGCGATAAAAACGCATAAATTCTAGCGTCCATTCATCTGACATCACTTTTGGAAAGGTTTCATCACTATGCACACGAAAGCGAATATATAACGCATGCATGTCCTCCGATTTTACACAAGGAAAGACTGTTTTGATCGCATTTCTAAACGGTTGTTGCTGGTCATAAATCGTATCATCCACATCAAAAACAATGGTTTTCATTTAAACAATTGCACCCCTTAATAATTTTCAGGAAATTTTTCAATATCCTTTTTCATTGTAGCGAACTTTTTCACAAAATAACAGAAAGAAAATTTTAATTTAGATTAGAATGCTGACATTGACAGGTTGTGGGTGCATAATAGGAGGGAGTTTTATCATAGGAGTTTTCAAAATTGGCCTCTTTTATCAGTATGGTTAAATTTTTTCTCTAGTTTTTGTAGAGAAAGTAACTTTTGATATCTATTTCATTTTATTTACCTTTATGTTATTATTAAATTACTCAAAGTTAGGAAGATATTTTTTATGAAGATGAAATTATTAGTAGCCGGAAGTTTGATAGCTCTAGGAGTATTTGCTGGAAATAATGTAGGCAATGCAGAAGCAATATCTGTCAGTCCTTCGAATTATCTATCAACAAGGGCGCTACCAAACATTCAAGAAGTTACACTAAAATCAGGAGAGTTTTTAGAATTTAATGCTGGAGGCTTCTATAGTGATGCACTGGTTTCTAAATTTGTAGTGAAATTTAAATTGGACACCTGTGAACCTGAAACAATCGTTGTTGACAGAGTCGGCTACTATCCAAGAATAAATTAAAACAGATATAGTTCTTACGTAGCGTATGGTGCCTATGGAACGGTGACTTTTACAAACCTAGATGATAATTTATCTACTAGAAATAATTTTATTAGTAAAGAGAGTATCAAGGTAATCAACGCCTCTGCAACTACTGTGAATTTAAAGATAGGCTTATCGTCAGGCATACATGTGAGATCACAAGAAATTGTGGATTATAGTGACATTAATTTTGATTTATAATTATACAAGAAAAGGAGATACCCCAAGTGAACCGACCCCAAAAAGTTAGACCAAAAGTCTAACTTTTTGGGGTCACTACATCCTTTTCTAAAACCATTTTTTTGTAGTCAGGTCCTATGATCAAATGATTGGGGTAAATAAATAGAATGAACTAGTTATACTCTCAAGATTATTTAGAAAAGATCATCAATAAATGATCGACCTAATCGCTAATCAACTTTTACAGTAATTATTAATTATTTGGATAGAATGCTGAACTATCATTCTGAATATTGAATTGAACTCAATAGAGAGAATAATCTTCACCAACTAGTTTATAAAGTAAAATCAATGTCGCTGTAGTTTACACATTCAATACTTCTAGGATGTATTGACGAATTCAGAGCAAAGGTAATTTTTAAAGGTTTAGCAGAATAATTATATAGTCTAAAGATTCTAGTTCCGCTTGTCCAGCCTTTTACGGGCTCATCCAACAAATTATAGTTAACTGTTTCGGTAGTGTTTGTATAAAAAAATCTTTTAGGGCCAGCTTGCCAATGATAACCATGGTCAAATACTTCTTCAAGGAGGAAACTCTCTTTGTTATCAGATTCAGCTTTAAATTTAATGACGTATTTTGAGACAAGTTCATTTGCTCTTAAGCTTCCGACTTGAATTTCAATTTTTTGACCACTTGAAATGACTGCTTCTTTTTTTACCGGTTCCCCTCGTAACAAATTAGAAGTAATAGGTGAGAGGGTTTCTAAATCTTGTGCGTTAGCTGAGCTATTTCCCACAAATACCCCGATTCCCATAAAACAACTTAGAATTAATAAAGTTTTTTTTAACATAAAATTGATCACTCCTTTTTAGTAATTTAATTTTAACATTAAGTAAGTTTTAATGCAACGGGATGACGATTAAAAGTTGATAGAAATTGATATTCAGAGATAATTTCTATTCCATCGGCAAAATATTAACTTGTATTATCTAATTATTTTGAAGTTGAAACTATTCATGCCTAATTTGTTGTATGAATAGATGTCACACTTAAATTTTTCAAATATAGTCCGTTAGAAAACGATAAGGTAACTTGTAGAAATTAAAATATTGTTAGCATAAGAAAACATCAAATAGATAAGAAAAATATGAAGTAATATTTTTAGAAGTATTTTGACATCTACCGTGAAATTTATGAATCAGAAAGCGAATAAAAAAACATATTTAGCTAGTTTATTCTTCAAAAAAGTACGATCGAAAGTAAAATTTTGAAGTAGTAAAAAAAATAACTTTTAGTATAATAAAAAACAGAAACACCGATCAGGCCTATCTTCCCCAAGACATAAGCAACTCATCGGTGTTTTTTATGATGTACATGTATATGTATAATTTAACAAATTGCTTTAATCTTTTCAAGTGATTGATATAACAGCATTTAGAACTTTCAAAATGTATAAAAAACTGAATTGAATGTCTTGAACAAAGTTTGAAATTTGATTGATTTTTAATTAAATTAAATATTTACTTCTTTTTAGGTCTCCACAATATCAAAAATTATTTCGAAAAATAATCGATAATACATATACAATAGACAAAGCTTCGTAACATCTTAAAAATAATAATCTGATAACGCCACATACAAGATAAAATTCACTTATTATAAAAAACTATCATTACCGGATGTTCTTATTGGCCACCAAAAGCAACTTTATAGGAAGTATTTTAAGATTTCTGTCATGCTGTTTGAATAGTTTTTTACATAAAATTTTAGTTAGTGTCTATTTTTTCAAGACATGAACGGTGGAAATCTAATGTGATAGCTTCTTGTTTTATCGATTTTTTACCAGTTTTCAATTTTGCATCCTTCCCTTACTTTGCGTATAATGGTAACAGTGTCCAAAGAAAGAGGGAGTTTATGTTAAAGCGATTT
Organism: Enterococcus sp. AZ101; assembly: GCF_050499005.1. Taxonomy (NCBI): domain Bacteria; kingdom Bacillati; phylum Bacillota; class Bacilli; order Lactobacillales; family Enterococcaceae; genus Enterococcus; species Enterococcus sp. AZ101. The sequence continues at coordinate 1,064,416 of NZ_JBMHEZ010000001.1, forward strand.
TTTAGTTACTATCGGCCGTATAAGTACCTATTTATTTTAGATTTTGGTTGTGCAGTTCTCGCTGGCTTGTTGGAATTAGCCTTTCCAGTTGTTGTGAATCAAGTGATTGATAAAATCATGCCTAAAGGAAATTTTCGTTTGATCGGGTTAGCCTGTGCAGGTTTGCTATTATTTTATATACTCAATACAATTTTACAGTATATCGTTGTATTTTTTGGTCATAAGTTAGGGGTAAATATTGAAACGGATATGCGTCGTGAATTATATGGACACTTACAAACGCAGCCATTTGAATATTATGATAATCAAAAAACAGGGAAATTGATGAGTCGTTTGACAACTGATTTATTTGAAATCTCTGAAGTAGCTCATCATGGACCAGAAGATGTGTTTATCACAGTAATGACAATAATTGGTTCATTTTATTTGATGCTAAGAATCCATGTGCAGTTAGCGCTAGCTACTTTTATTGTGTTGCCATTTATTACGATTGCACTAGTTTTCTTCAATAAAAAGATGACCAAGGTCAATACAAAAATTTATGATAATTTGGGTGACTTTAATGCAGGTGTTGAAGCATCTGTTAGTGGTATCCGGGTGACGCAATCGTTTGCTAATGAACCTTTTGAGCGTCAACGTTTTGAAGGATTGAATCAAGCGTATCGTCAATCAAAGATTTTGTTTTATAAAGTAATGGGCATCAGCTCAGCGTATAATTACTTTTTGATTCGATTGATCAATCTATTTGCGTTGATTTTCGGAGCTTATTATACAATTAGAGGTGAGATTACAGATGGGCAATTCGTTGGCTTTATTTTATTATCGAATGTTTTTGTCCGTCCAATTGAAAAAGTCAACAACATGATCGAAAGTTATCCGAAAGGAATTGCAGGATTTAAGCGGTTTACAGAAGAAATCGATAAAAAACCAACCATTCAAGATAAGCCCGATGCTGTAGCTGTTGAACATTTACATGGGGATATTGTCTATGATGATGTTTCATTTTCTTATGCGGATTCTACAAAAGTATTAAATCATATTGATTTATCTATTGTACCAGGTGAAACAGTTGCCTTTGTCGGTCAAAGTGGTTCAGGTAAAACGACATTATGTAACTTGTTGCCAAGATTTTATGAAGTAACCGAAGGCAAAATTACCATTGACGGGATCAATATTCAAGAAATGACACTGGCTTCTCTAAGAAGTCAAATTGGTATCGTTCAACAGGACGTGTTCTTATTTCCGGGAACAATTCGAGAAAATATTGCTTATGGTAAATTAGATGCAACAGAAGCGGAAATTCAAAAAGCTGTTCAGTTGGCTCATTTGGAAAAAGTAGTCGATCAAATGTCTGAAGGTTTAGATACGATAATTGGTGAACGAGGTGTGAAAATTTCAGGTGGGCAAAAACAACGAGTGGTAATTGCTCGAATGTTCCTAAAAAATCCACCGATTCTAATCCTTGATGAAGCGACTTCTGCATTGGATACGGAGACTGAACAAGTGATCCAAGAATCTTTAAATTCTTTAGCAAAAGGTCGAACAACGCTGATTATCGCTCATCGTTTGGCAACAATCAAACATGCAACGCGAATCATTGTTGTTAGTGATAAAGGAATATTAGAAGAAGGGACGCATGCAGAATTACTTGCAAAAGGTGGACACTATCGTCGTTTGCATGATGCTCAGTTTAGAGAGTAAAAAAGCCAAGCTGATTTGTTCAGCTTGGTTTTTTTATTAGTTTCTTTTGCGCGGTTTTCTTCCTAAACCGATCGCATTTTTCATGCGTTGTAAGGTTTTATTTGCTACTAGGCGTGCTTGTTCAGCTCCTTGATCAAGGATGTTATCTAGCTCATCAGAAGCTAATAGTTCATGATAACGCTCTTGGATTGGGGCCAATAGTGCCACAACAGCTTCCCCCAGGTCAGTCTTAAATTCTCCATAGCCTTTTCCTTCATAGGCTTGAGCGATTTCCTCGACTGGACGATCCGTAGCGGAAGAAAATATACTTAGTAGATTTGAAATACCAGGCTTATTCTCAGGATCGTACTCAATAATACCTGTTGAATCTGTGACAGCTGATTTAATCTTTTTACGTATAACAGCAGGTTCATCTAGCATAGAGATAAAGCCTTTAGTATTTGAATCAGATTTACTCATTTTTTTAGTTGGATCTTGTAAGCTCATCACACGTCCGCCTTGTTTGGCGATTTTTACTTCTGGAAGGACCAGAATTTCTTGATTCGCTTGACCATAGCGTTTATTGAAGCGTTCAACAAAATCCCTAGTCAATTCTAAGTGTTGTTTTTGGTCATCGCCAACAGGCACAAGGTTTGCATTATATAAAACAATATCACCAACCATTAAAGGTGGATACGTTAAAAGCCCAGCACTAACTCCTGTCCGTCCATTTTTTTGTGATTTATCTTTGAATTGAGTCATCCGTTCTAATTCACCAATTGTTGTGTTGCATTGAATGATCCAAGCCGCTTCAGCATGTGCGGAAACCTCTGATTGGATGAAGATCGTCGCTTTTTCAGGGTCTAGTCCAACAGCTAGGTATAAGGCAGCTAAACTACGTGTCTGTTGCCGTAACTTCAATGGATCTTGAGGGACTGTTATAGCGTGTTCATCTACAATACAAAAATAACAGTTATAATGATTTTGTAAATCAATAAATTGTTTCATCGCACCAATATAATTTCCAATCGTTGGTGTCCCACTGGGTTGAATGCCAGAAAATATAGTTTCCATAAAGTAACCACCTTAATCAATTAATAAAAAACTCATTGCTATCATTATACAGCTAAAAGTAAAAAAAAACAGGATTACTAAAAAAAAATAAAATGTCAGAATTTTTAGACTAATACAGTTGTAGAATTTTATGGAAGCTGTATCAGTTTTATTCGTTTTGAAAACGTTATAATTTTATGTTGTAAAAAGACAAGTTTTATTTTATTTTTTAAAAAAAACACGTAAAATAACGAAAAACTATATAATTTTTTGGAAAAAGAACTAGTATTTTTATTAGAAGTTGGGTATACTTAAATTAAATAGGAAAACAGTTAGATTTCCTGTTTCAAAAAAGTGACCCAAGTCACAAAAAGGAGTGGTGCACATGTTGACACTTTATACTTCCCCAAGTTGTACGTCTTGCCGTAAGGCTCGTGCATGGTTGCAAGAACACGAGATTCCATTCAAGGAAAGAAATATTTTTTCAGAACCATTGAATATTTCTGAATTGAAAGCAATTTTGCGAATGACAGAAGATGGAACAGAGGAAATTATTTCCACTCGTTCTAAGGTTTTCCAAAAACTTAATATGGATTTGGATGAACTTCCGTTGCAGGACTTGTTAGAGTTAGTTAAAGAGAATCCGGGATTGTTGCGTCGACCAATAATGATTGATGAAAAAAGATTACAAGTTGGTTTTAATGAGGATGAAATTCGACGCTTCTTGCCAAGAGGAGTTCGGCAGTTGGAATTACGTCAAGCGCAATTGATGGCAGGTTTATAAAAGGTAAGAGGAGAACCTTTGTCCTTGTGACAGAGGTTTTCTTTTTCTATTAATCCCTACATAGTAAGTTATTGCTTTTTTTATAGGATATTATAAAAAAAGAACATATATGTATAAGAATCGAAATTTAAGGAATATCCTAAGACAACAGATTATTTAGGAAGATTGTGACTTTTCCCTTTACATTTGGCGTGATTCCGCTACAATGTACGTAAGAATAAGTTTCCTGATTAGCAAAAGTGAGGTGTAGCGACATGGAAATGGAACATATCAATGAAAATACCATACGTGTGTTGATTGGCAATGAAGATTTAGCTGATAGAGGAATCACATTTTTAGATTTGCTAGGCAACCATAAAGAAGTAGAAAATTTTTTCTATAGTATTTTAGAAGAAGTTGATGTGGAAGATGAATTTCAAGGCAGTGAAGCTGTTACCTTTCAGGTTCTGCCAAAAAGCGATGGGTTAGAACTATTTATTAGTAAGAATGCATCAATCGATGAAGTGTCTAATTTTGAAGGCTTCAACGATTTAAATTCAGAAGAAGTAAGTAATATAATTCGTAAACAAATTGAAGAGGATTTTGCTGATGAAACACAGGAATTTTCTGATAACACAGTAAAAAATTTAGTCTTTGAGCTTAACGATTTTGACACGATGGTTCAACTGGCAAATGAAGTATTCCTACAATCTGTAATAGCGAATTTATATACATTTAAAGGAACATATTATCTCCAAACTATTTTCTTGTTGGATGAATTAGGGAAAAACAATGTAGAAAATGAAATGGCTCAATTATTGGAATATGCTAATTTATCTGCTGTGACACCTGAAACATTGAATGAATATGGGACCTGTATTATGGAACGTAACGCATTAGAATTAACAAGATATTACTTTGAATAGTTGGAAAACTGAGCTAGAGCGATGATCGTTTTAGCTCAGTTTTTTTGATGATTTTTTTAATTTTACGCGTATCTTAATTATGAGGTGATTAAGATGTTGAATGCATATTCAAAAGACGATAAAATTGTAACCTTATTACATTTATCTAGAGCAGAAGTAGAACAGTTGCGAGATCAGCCGTATTTTTGCCCTGCCTGTAAGCATCCGGTTCGAATAAAAAATGGCAAAGTTAAATTACCACATTTTTCTCATTATAGTCACAGTGCTTGTACTATTCATTCTGAAGGAGAGACCCTTGAGCATTTAACTTTAAAAAAAATGTTTACTAAATGGTGTGAGAGGCAGTCTATCTGTTATGAATTAGAAAAATATTTACCAGACTTAAATCAACGTCCAGACCTTTTAATAGGAAATATTGCTTTGGAAATTCAGTGCAGTCCGTTGAGTATTCAAAGATTGGTAGAACGAACTAAAAACTATCAAAAGAACGGCTATATCCCTATTTGGATTTGCGGAAAAAAAATATTTTCAAATCACCAAGTATTAAGCGAACTAGCTAAAAATTTATGTTATTATTCTGATAAAATTGGATTTTATTTATGGGCAGTAGACTGGGAGCAAGAAGAATTGTCATTACATTTTCATATAGAAGAGGATTGGAAAAAAAGACTTTATTCTTCAAAAAAGACATGGTCATTTTATCGTCATTCATTAAAGCAAATTTTCGATTTTCCAAAGGAATCTAAAATTTATATTCAAAGAGAAATCAAAATTGGAGAATTAATACAGAACTATTATTATGAGTTGAACAAAGGATTATTAGTACGTGATGAAAGGATCAGAGTAGTCCAGGCTGCATTATATAACAATCATTTTCATCTACTTCAACTACCTAATTGGTTTTATTATCCAGGTCTCCGTATATTTTGTTGCAGAGGATCAGACATACTTTTAAAAGTTAAAATCTGGAAATGGGTACAGTTTTTTGATCAGAATGTTATTGGACATCTAGCCTTAATAAATGTTTTGGCAAAAGAATTGGAAGAATCATCTGAACTGTTTTATGAGTTACCTAATGTACCGATGAAATCAATTCAAGCTATTTGTTTGAATCAACTATTTATCTATTTGATTTCGTGTGGGCATTTAACCAAAGTACAAAATGGTTGGGAAGTGAGAGCTGGAAATTCGGATCAAAGCCCAATAAGTATTAAAGCATGGCTGCAAATAATTAAAAATAAACGTATAATCACTGCTACTCCAATTAGAAATGTGATAAGATAAATCTATATAAGAATAATTTGAAAAGGGGCAGATGTAATGAGTGAAGCAAAACAACTACCAGAACGTTCCAGCTTACCTATTGAAAAGACATGGGACTTAACAAAAATTTTTGAAAATGATGAAGCGTTTGATGAAGCGTATCAAGTGTTAGTTGATGAATTAAAAGAAGTTGAGCACTTCAAAGGTAGATTAGACAAAGATAGTGATACATTTTTAAATAGTATTGAAATGCTATTAAATATCTATCGTAAAATTGAAGTAATTTATGTATATGCTCATTTAAAAAATGATCAAGATACGACGAATACGGCTTATCAAGCTTTGTATGCGCGAGCAAGCTCTCTATTAGCTCAAACAAGTGAAGCGGTAGCATGGTTTGAACCTGAAGTACTATCGTTAAGTGACGATAAAATATGGGAGTACTTTAACGAAAACAGCCAGCTTGAAATCTACCGCCATTTTATAGAAAATATTTTGAGCGACAGGCCGCATATATTATCTGCTGATCAAGAAGCTTTGTTGGCTGGCGCAGGTGAAATCTTTGAAGCATCTAGTAATACCTTTTCAATTTTGAATAATGCAGATTTGAAATTTCCGGTGATTGAAAATGAGCAGGGAGAAAAGATTCAGTTGACTCATGGTGTTTACGGACAATTAATGGAAAATACGCATCGAAGTGTTCGTGAAGAAGCATTTAAAGGGTTATACACGGTATACGAACAATTCAAAAATACATTTGCTCAAACCTTGAGTTCGCACGTCAAAGCACACAATTATAAGTCCAAGATTCGTAAATACTCTTCGGCACGAGAAGCCGCTTTAAGCAATAACCATATCCCAGAAAGTGTTTATGATACTTTATTGGATGTAGTCAATCAAAACTTACCGTTGCTTCATCGCTATGTGTCTCTAAGGAAACGTTTGTTAAAACTAGATGAACTTCATATGTATGACATGTACACACCGATTTTAGGAGAAGCCTCAATCAAGTATTCCTATGAAGAGGCAAAAGAGAAAGCTATTGAAGCATTGAAGCCAATGGGAGACGAATATTTAAATATAGTTCAAACGGCGTTTACAGATCGTTGGATCGATGTAGTTGAAAATCAAGGCAAACGCAGTGGCGCCTATTCATCTGGAGCCTATGATACAGTTCCGTATATTTTGATGAACTGGCATGATAGCTTAGATCAACTCTACACATTAGTTCACGAAATGGGACATAGTGTTCACAGTTATTTCACTAGAAGTAATCAACCGTATGTCTATGGAGACTACTCAATTTTCTTAGCTGAAATAGCTTCAACAACGAACGAAAATCTTTTAACAGAATATTTACTAGAAACGGAAACAGACCCGCGAATCAGAGCATATGTATTGAATCATTATCTAGACGGTTTTAAAGGAACGATTTTCCGTCAAACTCAATTTGCCGAATTTGAACATTTTATTCATACTGAGGATGCTAAAGGAATTCCTTTAACGAGTGAATATTTAAGTGAGTATTATGGAAAACTAAATCAGAAATACTATGGTCCGCAAGTGAAAAAAGACCCGGAAATCTCATTAGAATGGTCCCGAATCCCTCATTTTTATTACAATTATTATGTTTATCAGTATGCTACAGGATTTTCAGCAGCATCCGCATTAGCAAATAAAATATTAGCGAATGAACCTTTAGCATTGCAAAATTATTTGGCCTATTTAAAATCAGGTAGTAGTGATTATCCGATAGCAGTCATGAGAAAAGCAGGAGTAGATATGACCCAGCCGCAATATATCGAAGATGCGATGACTATTTTTGAAGCAAGACTAAATGAACTAGAGCAACTTGTGCTGTCTTTAGAGTCATAATAAACAGAAAAAAAACCTCATCTTCTGATTCGTTAGAAGATGAGGTTCTTGATTGTGTGATTATAACAAGTGTAAATGTCCATGTGGAACACGAGGCTCATTGTAATGATTTAATTCAAATTGCTCATGAAAGTATTGAAGACTATCTTCAGAAGTTTCACAGAGTCTTTTGATTTCATCCATTGAGTCACAATCTTCTACAAGTACCCCAAAATCGCGGTCACATGTATAATTGTAAACCACAGCAGAGGGATGTTTCTCAATCCCCATTTCACGTGCAATTTGTTGATCTGTTTGGAAAGATTCTTTTACAAAATCAGATTGTCGGTCAGCTTTGAACATATCAATGTCACCACCAGCTTCTACAACTAATTTTTCAGCTAATTCTGAAGAATAAGGAATGTTATCTACTGCTACTGCCTGTTGTAAACCGAGTAGTAAATGTCTGCCTTTTTTCTTTCCTTGTAATTGAGCCGCCTTATAATCTAATGCAGCGGAATAGATATCTTCAAACAATTGATTGCGTCGTTCAATATCATGTGATGGAATCTCAAATAATTTTATAAGATGGTTTATGGTCCGCATGTTAACTAACGGAATGAAACGAAATTGAATTTTTTTATTCTCAGTTTCAACCAGTTTTAAAATATCCTTTTCTACGTTGAGACAAATGCCCCCCAAAGGATTAACGAACAGATAGATTTCAATCATTCATACTTCCTCCAATTTGACCCTTTTGCAACTAGACATCATTTCTCAACTAAGTGTCCCTAATCTATCAGAAAATCAGGTAAAAATGAAATGATATGTTTTTCCTATAATAACTTCTTAATCTTTTGCTTTTGAGCTTAGCATCATTCGTTGGATTTTGTTTGGTGCAGGGGATTCTTTGATAGTCAAAGTATCCAATAAGACAAGAAAATCTTTTCTTCCTTTATCTGCATCACTTACTTCTAATTCCAACTCAAAATCGTGCTGCTCATTGTACCAACTTTCATCTAGCGCGAGTAAACCTTGGGGAAGTTTTTTTTCTGCTCGTTTAGTTGTTAGATCGCCGATTAAACGCAAATCATTTTGGTCGATGCCTAAAGAGTTCAACTTGTTGTATACATTTCCAAAACTTGGAAGAGTCGCTGACTCAACGATAGAGTGTGCTTCCTTGATTGAAAGCGCATCGTTGATTTCCAACAAGCCAACTTTTTCAGGTATTTTCAAAGTGATCTCTGCATGATTTGATAGTATTCGAACTCTCAGACCCATGTACTGTTTTCTTAATTGGAAATCGGTAGAATCAAAATAATAATTGGTCTGTGTAAAGAAATGTTCTTTTTTTAGCTGAAAGTAGTCAACAGCTCGTGAAAACTCTTCAATAGAGAGTAACGTTTTAAATTCTATTTCTAAATTCTCGCTCACTTGTTTTTGACCCACTTTCTTTAATTTAATTCAATTTTTGCATACTTTACCTATTTACGTCAAGAAAAGTGAACTATAAGTTAAAAAATTCGCTATTGTCGAAAAATTATAGACAATTTCTCAAATTACCCTATTTTTGACAGCTCTATGGTAAAATAAGCTGTGAATCAAATTCAAAGAAATAGAGGGATTAGGATGGAGAAAGAGTGGGAGCTTTTTCTGGCACCGTATGAACAGGCTGTTGGAGAAATGAAAGTTAAGCTGCGCGGTATCCGTAAGCAGTTTCGAGAACAAAATAAACATACACCTATTGAGTTTGTAACAGGGCGAGTGAAACCTGTTGATAGTATTTTAACAAAGGCTGCCTTGCGGAATATTTCTGTTGATCGTTTGGAAGAAGAAATGCAAGATATTGCAGGACTTAGGATTATGTGCCAATTTGTTGAAGACATTCGGCAAGTAGTAGATATCATTCGTAATCGTAAAGATTTGAAAATCATTCAAGAGAGAGATTACATTACAAATAAAAAAGAGAGCGGTTATCGTTCCTATCATTTGGTGATTGAATATCCGGTCCAATTAATAACTGGTGAAAAAAAGATTTTGGCTGAAATTCAAATTCGAACATTAGCCATGAATTTTTGGGCTACGATCGAACATTCATTGAATTATAAGTATCAAGGCGCTTTTCCAGAAGAAATGAAAGAACGGTTGCAACGTGCAGCTGAAGCGGCCTACCAATTAGACGAAGAAATGTCCACCATTCGAGAAGAAATTCAAGAAGCGCAACATCTGTTTTCGCATGGACGAGGTAAGTCGAAAGATAATTACTATCAAAAACTCAATGATAATAAAGAGACGTTAGATAAAGATTAGGAGGAGTAGGATGAAAGTTGCGATCGTTCATAATCATGAACACAAATCAAATGAAGTTACACGCCGTTTACTCCTGCTTTTGAAGAAAAATAAAATCGAAATTGATGACCATCAACCAGATCTTGTGATTTCTGTAGGTGGAGATGGTACATTGTTATCAGCGTTCCATCGTTTCAGTCATCGATTGGACGAAGTTAGTTTTTTAGGTGTTCATACGGGACATCTTGGTTTTTATACAGATTGGCGTGATTATGAGCTTGAAGAATTAGTCCAAAGTTTATTAGTTCATCAAGAAAAAAGTATCAGTTATCCTTTGTTGGATGTAAAAATAAGTTTCCACGGAACTAAACCAGATAAGCATTTTTTAGCATTGAATGAATCAACGATCAAAAGGGCGAATCGTACCATGGTTGCAGATGTTTTCATCAAAGATGAATTATTTGAACGATTTCGAGGAGACGGATTATCTGTATCTACACCAACAGGATCAACAGCATACAACAAAAGTATTGGTGGTGCTGTACTTCATCCAAGTATCAATGCCTTTCAACTAGCGGAAATTGCTTCGCTAAATAATCGAGTTTTCAGGACGTTAGGTTCGCCAATCGTCATTGCGCATACAGAGTGGGTTGAAATTAAGCTTCAAGAAAGTAATGATTATTTGATTACAGTCGATCAATTAGACATCTACCAAGATGATATCAAGGCAATTTATTACCGAATTGCAGATGAGCGTATTCATTTTGCCTCATATCGGCATATGCATTTTTGGCATCGCGTAAAAGATGCCTTTATTAGTGAGGATTAGTAAAAAATGGAATTTAGTTGGACAGTTGAAAAAAAAGAGCCGCAGCAAGTAAAAACTTTTTTAAAAGAGCAAGGAGTTTCAAAAGGTCTTTTAGCAAAAATCAAGTTTCAAGGTGGAAAGATCGAAGTTAATCATTCGGTTGAGAATGTGTTATATAAATTAGCCTTTGGCGATCAAGTCAAAATTACGATTCCAGATGAAAAGGAACATGAGACCTTGCTTGTCGATGATGTGCCAATCGAAATTATTTTTGAAGATGAGCATTATTTAGTAGTCAATAAACCGGCCGGCATTGCATCAATTCCAGCTCAGTATCACCCCAATGGGACCATGGCTAATCGGGTAAAAGCGTATCTTAAAGCACAAAACTATCAAGATCAGGTCATTCATGTGGTCACGCGTTTAGATCGTGACACTACAGGTCTAATGTTGTTTGCTAAACATGGTTTTGCACATGCAATGCTAGATCAGGAACTACGTAAAAAAGAAGTGATCAAGATTTATCAGGCCTTGGTTGGCGGAAGGGTGTCTGATTTGAAAGAACACGAGACAATCCAATTACCGATTGGCCGAGATTTATCTTCTATCATAAAAAGAACAATCGTCAAAACAGGTCAACAAGCTAAAACAGAATATTGGTTGATGAAAGGCAAGGATGATGTAGCCTTAGTGAATATTCAACTACATACTGGAAGAACACATCAGATCAGAGTCCATTTTGAAGCGATTGGGTGTCCTCTATTGGGTGATGACATGTATGGTGGTAAAATGAATAAAGGGATTGAGCGTCAGGCATTACACTGCTGTCAATTGAGTTTTATCCATCCATTTACAAAGCAACGTTTAGAATTAACTTCTCCTTTAGCAGAAGATATGAAGAAAATCGTAGATCAACTTTAGATTGAAAGGAGTGGTTTGGGTGAATGAAGGGCAAGAAATGGAAGAGCATTTCTCGTTACTGTTAGACAAGTTGAAAGAACAGCAAATGGCTGAATTTAGAGAGTTATTTTTAGCACTTCATATTTATGAACAGGGACAATTTTATCAATCAATTGATGAAGCAGATAGAAAACAAATTTACAGTTATTTATCGCCAAAAGAGTTGGCAGATATGTTTGATGTTATCGAAGAAGATAATGAGAATATGAAAGATTATATTGCTGAAATGCGGCCAAGTTATGCTGCTGAAATGTTATCAGAAATGTACACGGATAACGCAGTTGATTTGTTGAATATGCTGGACAAAAGTCAAAAAGCCAAATACTTGAGTTTGATGAGTACAGAAGACGCTGGTGAAATCAAAGAGTTGCTGCATTATGAAGACGATACTGCTGGATCGATCATGACTACAGAGTTTGTCTCTATTGTGGCCAATCAAACGGTTCGTTCTGCTATGTATGTCTTGAAGAATCAGGCTGATGTGGCCGAAACAATATATTACGTGTATGTGGTAGATCAGGAAAACCATCTAGTAGGAGTTATCTCGTTACGGGATTTGATTATAAACGACGATGATACAATGATTTCCGATGTACTGAGTGAGCGGGTGATTTCGGTTCATGTAGGTGATGATCAGGAAGATGTTGCCCAAACAATTCGTGACTATGACTTTCTAGCACTGCCAGTTACCGATTATGATGACCATTTATTAGGAATTGTGACAGTTGACGATATTATTGATGTTATCGATGATGAGGCAGCTAGTGATTATTCTGGATTAGCTGGGGTCAATGTAGAAGAAGTCAGTGAAAATCCAATCAAAGCAGCATCCAAGCGTTTGCCTTGGTTGATTACATTATTATTTTTGGGAATGTCTACAGCTACTTTAATTAGCCATTATGAAGAATTAGTAAGTGAAGCAAGTATTTTGGCTGTATTTATTTCATTGATCACAGGGACTGCTGGAAATGCTGGTACACAATCATTAGCTGTTGCGGTTCGACGTCTAGCGGTAACGGATGAAAAGGATAACAACTTTGGCCGTTTGATTATCAGTGAGGTATTGACTGGTTTGGTAACAGGTGCCGTAACAGGTGTGGCAATTTTTATTGTTGTGGGAATTTGGCAGCATAATTTCCCGCTTGGATTTGTCATTGGCATGGCGATGCTCTGTGCGATTACTGTCGCTAATCTGGCAGGTAGTTTGATTCCAATGCTGATGGATAAATTGGGCTTTGACCCAGCTGTCGCCAGTGGTCCATTCATTACCACCTTGAGTGATTTGACTAGTGTTTTGATTTATTTTAATATTGCCAGTCTTTTTATGCAGTATTTTGTTTGAGGGAGAGTATTGCTCCAATCAATAACACGAGTGACTTTATATTTGAAAAATAATAAAGAAACGATCAGCCTGAGTTATTTCAAGGTTGATCGTTTCTTTTTTACTGATTATCCTACAATTTTTGTTCCATGAACTTCCTTGACCTGTAGTGCTTCGACTACTGCAGCTACATTTTTATCAGAAATACCACCGCCAGGTAAGATAATGATTCGGTTATCGGCATAGTCAATTAATTCTTTTAAATGATCGAAATTATCTTCGATTTTTGTTCCAGCTGGTCCACCATGGGTTAAAATACGATGAACATCGTGTTCAGCTAGCCAATCGATCGCTTTTAATTGCTCTTCTTTACTTAATACGTCAAAGGCCATGTGGAAAGTGATCTGCAAGCCTTCAGCTGTGTCGATCAGTAATTCTAGCGCCTCCTCATCGAGCTTGCCATCAGTTGTCAAGCAGCCCAAAACCACACCATCTGTCCCTATTTTTTTTGCTTCTATTAAGTCTGTATGCATGATTTTTAGTTCAATATCATTATAAACAAAATCGCCGCCACGAGGTCTGATGATTGTCATTACAGGAATTGATTTTTCACCAGCATAGGAAACGACTTCTTCAATAACACCAGTGCTAGGTGTTGTGCCGCCTACAGCCAGATTGTCGCATAATTCGATTCGTCCTGCACCATTGCGGATGGCAGTGGGAATATTGGTGAAATTTTCAGCGCAAAATTCTTTAATCATTCGTTCCACTCCTTGTTTTTTCTTCACAGGCATTGTACCATAATTTTGACAGTTGCTAAAGTCTTCTTCCCGTTGTAAGATAAATAACGATAGTTTATTTGTTGAACTTTAGAATTTATAATGAATAGGAAGTAATAGTATGTTGAAAAAAATTGATTTTGCTCGTAGTTTTTTAGAAAAACATCAAGACCAATTTCATTGCCCAGTGTGTAGAGAAGTAGTTCAGTTGAAGGATTACAGTTTAATTTGCCAAAATAATCATCAGTTTGATTTATCAAAAAAAGGAACTATTTATTTTCTTTCTCATAGTATTCAGACGGAATATAATAAAAAAATGTTAGTTCATCGAGGAAATATGATTCAAAGCGGAATGTATCAAGAATTATTAGAAAAGATGATCGGGATAATACCGCTTATGGGAAATACGTTGGATGTTGGCTGTGGAGAAGGCAGTTTCCTATTAGAACTTTCTAAATTAGGGCTATCAGGTTCAAAAATAGGTTTTGACATTTCAAAAGATGGAATTTACTTAGCTAGTAATCAGGAAGTTGAAGCTTTTTGGTGTGTAGCTGACTTAACGAATTTGCCCTTTGCAGATCAATCGATGGATACGATCTTAAATATTTTTTCGCCATCTCATTATCAAGAATTTCAACGTGTTTTAAAGAAAGAGGGTACTGTGATCAAAGTTATTCCAGAAACAAATTATTTAAAAGAGCTGAGAGCTGCGTTTTATCCTGAAGATGAAGCAAAACAACATTATTCTAATGAAAAAGTTTTAACGAAGTTTTCTAACGAAATGGATATTTTAGTTAATGAACGTGTGACCTTTACTTTTGCTATTCCAAAAGAGAATCAACTCGATTTATTGGAGATGTCTCCGTTAGAGTGGGGAGCAACAGAACAGATCAAAGAAAAATTACAAAAAAATCCATTAACAGACATTACAATTGACGTTCGCATGTTAAAAGGAAAAGTGAAATAGCGCTTACAAACAGTTAATTTGCTAAAAGGTATTGCAAAGCTACGGTAATGGTGTTATATTACATACAAGTTGTTTTTTCGTTGGTTTTTATCAGGTTCCTGTTCTGATAAAAGTTAGTGAAAAGAGCTTCACTAACGTAGCGACTCGCAGTGATTGACACCGAGGCGATACGTTTTTTTTTTATGCTTTTTGATGAACAAAGAATAAATAGTTGTGTCATTCAATTGAAAGGAAACTGTAACCATGACAAATCATATTGTATTATTTGAACCTCAAATTCCTGCGAATACGGGAAACATTGCTCGTACTTGTGCGGCAACGAATTCGCCCTTACATCTCATTGAGCCGTTAGGTTTTGAAACGGATGACAAACATTTGAAACGAGCTGGATTAGATTATTGGAATGATGTCAATATCATGTATCATAAAGATTTGGCAGCTTTTTTAACCTATCTAGAAGATCGTCCATTACACCTGATTACTAAATTTGCGAATAAAACATACAGTCAAATCGATTATACAGACAATCAGGACCATTATTTTATGTTTGGTAAAGAAACAACGGGTTTACCAGAAACATTCATGCGTGAAAATGAAGAAAAGTGTCTGCGTATTCCGATGAACGACGAGCATGTTCGTTCATTGAATTTGTCAAATACAGTGGCTTTAGTCGTATATGAAGCATTACGACAACAAGATTTTCCGGCGTTGGAATTAAAGCATCATTATGAAAATGACAAAATAGATTGAACCTAATCATAAAAAAACTGTTTCCTTTATTATTTAAAGAAAACAGTTTTTTTATGTGATAGCTGGATTGCTTCATTGATCACTCGTGTAGTTCTAAAGGTAAGCCATCAGGATCAAAGAAAAATGTCATTTTTTCACCTGTAAATGTGTCAGTCCGAATATCTTCACAGGGAATCCCTTTAGAATTTAAAAAGGAGATGGCTTCTTCAATATTGTCAACCTTAAAGGCCAAATGACGCAGCCCAAGCGCTTCAGGATAAGTTGGACGTTTTGGAGCATCGGAAAAAATAAAAATTTCTAATTCATGGCTACCTAATCTCAGATCCAGTTTGATATCTTTTCTCGTCGTTCGCGGGTTCTCTCTAATAATTTCAAACCCCAGCTTCTCAACATAAAATTCTTTCGTTTTTTGATAATCAGAACAGTTGATAGCCACATGATGAATCGTTTTAAAAAACAAAGCGAGCGGCCTCCTTTGATAGATTTTCTTTCTGATTCATTATACCGTACTTTTTTTTAGAAGCGCAATCAGACTGTTTTAATTTTCTAATGATAGATTTGTCGTTAAATGGAATTTTCATAGTGAAAATGATACACTAGATAAGATAAATAATGAAAATGAGCCAGGAATAATTCAGAATCAGAGGAGCATAAACATGAAATTATATTTTACTCGTCACGGAAAAACGGAATGGAATCAAGAGCTTCGTTTTCAAGGAATGACCGGAGATTCGCCGTTACTTCCAACAAGCTATGATGAAATAAAGTTATTAGGTCAAACAATCAAGGATGTTCCTTTTGAAAAAATATTTTCAAGTACATCTCTTCGGGCTAAAAAAACGGCAGAAGGTATCAATCAGGAATTAAAGCAGCCAGTTGATATTTGCTACACAGATGAATTAAAAGAATTGGGCTTAGGAAAATTAGAAGGTCAATCTATCGCCGAAATGAGAAAAATATATAGTGAAGAAATGGATCATATGCGCTATCGTTTGGATCGCTATAACCCAGAAGTATTTCAAGGGGAACCAATCGAACAAGCCATTTCACGTATTTCATCAGTTGTAGAAAAAGCTGTAGAAAAAGGGGATGGACCGTATCTCTTTGTTGGACATGGTGCATCATTGACCGCAGCAATCCAAGCTCTTTCTGGAAAAGACTTAGCTGAGCTACGCAGTATGGGCGGACTAAAAAATAATAGTTTATCGATTTTAGAGACAGCTGATACGCCCAATCAAAGATATAAATTAAAATTATGGAATGACGATTCATTTTTACAATAGCAGACAATGGTAAGAAAGAAGCGAGGTGACATCAATGGAGACATTGTTTGGAGAAGCGGAAAAGGAATATGTCGTCGGTCAAGTCCAAGCGATTTTTTTCCAAAACCCTAGCAATTTTTATAAAGTATTATTAGTGAAAATCACGGATACAAATACTGATTATTTAGAGAAAGAAATCGTAACGACTGGCAGCTTTGGTCAAATTCAAGAGGAAGAAGTGTATCGTTTTTTTGGGCATTTCGTTGATCATCCTCGTTATGGCAAACAATTTCAAGTCGACAGTTATCAACAAGAGCGTCCAACATCTGCTAGTGGCGTTGTCAATTATCTTTCCAGTGAAAAGTTTCCAGGGATTGGCAAACGAACTGCTGAAAAAATCGTTGAAATTTTAGGTGAAGATGCAATTGATCGAATTATTGCAGCACCTGACGTCTTAGAAGAAGTGCCTCAACTAAATGAAAAAAAACGACAGACCATCATTGAAACCATTCGTTTGAATCACGGTATGGAGCAAGTAATCGTTGGATTGAATCGCTATGGTTTTGGGAGTCAGCTTTCATTTGCGATCTATCAAACGTATAAAGAAGAAACGTTGGATATCATACATGAAAATCCTTATCAATTAGTAGAGGATATTGAAGGAATTGGATTTAAACGAGCAGATAATATTGCGGAGCAACTGGGCATTGGAGCTGATTCAGATAAACGCGTGCGAGCGGCAATCACGCACGAAATTTTCCAGCATTCTGTTCGTTCTGGTAATACCTATGTTGAAGCCGAGATGTTGTTAAGAGAAACAATCAATACTCTAGAAGCTAGTCGACCAGTTGAAATTTCGTTGGATCAGGTAGCAGAACAAATTATTCATTTGGTGGAAGAAGGAAAAATCCAGCAAGAAGGCACCAAACTTTTTGAGAATAGTTTGTATTTTTCCGAATGGGGAATCGGAACCTCAATTCAACGTTTACTGTCGCGGAAAAAAGAAATCAAGTATGATAAAAAAGAAATTGAAAAAAATATTCGTGGGATCGAAAAACGTTTGGGCATTTTATATGGTGACTCCCAGCAAGCCGCAATCGAAGAAGCGATTAAAGCGCCGTTGTTCATTTTAACTGGTGGTCCGGGTACTGGAAAGACAACAGTGATCAATGGTATCGTTTCATTATTTGCAGAATTAAATGGTCTTTCTTTAGATGTAAAGGATTATACGCAGGAAATGTTTCCAATTTTATTAGCAGCTCCAACCGGTCGTGCAGCGAAGCGTATGAATGAAACGACAGGACTGCCAGCAAGTACAATTCATCGTTTATTAGGATTGACAGGGCGTGAAAAGAATCCGAGTATGACAGCCAAAGAATTAGAAGGCGGATTATTGATCGTTGATGAAATGTCTATGGTGGATACTTGGTTGGCCAATACCTTATTTAAAGCAATCCCAACTAATATGCAAGTAATATTTGTTGGCGATAAAGATCAATTACCTTCTGTCGGCCCAGGTCAAGTTTTACATGATCTACTTCAAATCAATGAGATTCCTCAAAAAGAATTAACAGAAATCTATCGACAAGGGGATGGTTCAAGTATCATTCCTTTAGCTCATGAAATCAAGCAAGGAAAACTGCCACAAGATTTCACTGTTAATCAAAAAGATCGCTCGTTTTTTCCAAGTGATGTCTATCATATTGAGACCTACGTCCGCCAAATCGTAACGAAAGCTAAAGCCAAAGGGTTTTCACCACAAGATATTCAGTTATTGGCCCCAATGTATCGAGGTGCTGCAGGGATCGATGCATTGAATAAAATGATGCAGGAAATTTTTAACCCTAATGATGGTTCAAAAAAAGAAGTTAAATGGAATGAATCCGTTTATCGAATTGGTGATAAGGTCCTTCATCTAGTTAACACACCTGAGCTTAACGTGTTTAACGGCGATATGGGAGAAATCGTTGGAATCATTTTAGCGAAAGATTCAGAAGATAAAGTAGATGAATTAGTCATTCAATTTGATAACAACGAAGTGAGTTACAAACGGAATGAATGGAATAAAATC
Source organism: Enterococcus sp. AZ101 (assembly GCF_050499005.1). Lineage (NCBI taxonomy): Bacteria > Bacillati > Bacillota > Bacilli > Lactobacillales > Enterococcaceae > Enterococcus > Enterococcus sp. AZ101. The sequence continues at coordinate 1,083,162 of NZ_JBMHEZ010000001.1, forward strand.
ACGCTTTCTTATTGCTGTTCAATCCATAAGGCGCAAGGTAGCGAGTTTAAGATGGTGATTTTACCGATGGTCCATCAATATCATCGCATGTTGCAGCGTAACTTACTGTATACAGCAGTCACAAGAAGTAAAGATATTTTAATTTTATTAGGTGAGGTACAAGCTTTCAATACGTGTGTTGCACATGAATCTGCTAGTCGTTTGACAATGTTGAAAGAAAGAATCACTAGTGCAGATGAGATGAATCTAACGATACGATTACAGTTAGAAGCCTATGAAGAAGATTTAAATAAGGAATCTCCATTCTCGGATAAAACAGAAAACAAACCTGCTTTGTATGAGTCCGTTAAGGAAGCGAAAAATCCAGTGGTAGAAGAATCCGTACAGCCGATACCAGACAAACCTAAAGCTGAGGCAATTTCCTTATTTAATGAAACAGATCAAGAAACAACAGAGCAAATTGAAAATGAAATTGAGCGCCTATTAACACCGCAACTTGTCATTGCCCAAACGATCGATCCAATGATCGGTATGAATCAAACAACGCCTTATGAATTTATGTAATATTTACTAACTAGGAAGTGACAAAAGTTGCTTATGATTGAGCAATTGAACTAAAACTCGCACAATGTTTTTACTACATTGCACGGGTTTTTTATAGTGGCGAAGCACCTGACTTTTTCATACCGTTTACCTGGACTCTTTATTTTTCAACTAGTTTTTTACTTTCTATAACTATTGCTTGCTTTAAGAATCGGTCGATGTATATAATTGAAAGAACACAACAGGTGTTGTTATACAAAAGAAGGTACGTAATTTTGGTAGAAAAGAGGGAAGTTAATGGAAGAAAAGGGACAAGCAAGAGATGTTCAAACAGATACATTTTTGGCACAAATTGGTAATCATCAAAACCCAGTAACAGGCTCGATCAATACGCCGATTTATTTTTCAACGACGTACGAGCACCCAACACTAGGTGAGTCGACGGGCTATGATTATACTAGAACGAAAAATCCAACACGAGAAATTGTGGAATCAGCATTGGCTATTCTAGAAAATGGTGCAGTTGGTTTGGCAACGAGTTCAGGGATGAGTGCGATCCAATTAGTTTTTAGTCAATTTCCTGTTGGAAGTCAGATCGTTGCATCTAGAGATTTGTATGGCGGTAGTTATCGTTATTTTAAAGAATTAGAAAAACAAGGACTGTATCAATTTACTTATGTTGAGGATGAAATTGGCTTTGAAAAAGCCATTACAGATCGAACGGCTGCTGTTTTCATTGAAACGCCAACGAATCCACTGATGAATGAGGTTTCGATAGAAAAAGTCGCTCGTTTAACAAAGGCTTATGCAGCGCAGTTGATTGTTGATAACACTTTTTATACGCCATTGATTCAACGTCCTTTAGAGTTAGGGGCAGATGTGGTTGTGCACAGTGCCACAAAATATTTAGGCGGACATAATGATTTGCTGGCTGGAGCGGTTATCACGCGCTCAAAAGCAGTGGGAGAAAAACTAGCGTATAGTTTAAATACTACAGGGGCCGTATTATCCCCTTTTGATTGTTGGTTGTTGATTAGAGGAATGAAGACCTTATCATTGCGAATGGAAAGACATGAAAAAAATGCTCAAGCTGTTGTTGCTTTTTTAACAACGCATAAACAGATTAAAGAGGTTCTGTATCCTGGGCGTGGGGGAATGTTGAGTTTTAAAATCAAGAAGCAAGAATCAATCAAAGCATTTCTGCGAAATTTATCGATTTTTACCTTTGCAGAAAGTCTAGGCGGAGTAGAAAGCTTAATTACGTACCCAACGACTCAAACACATGCGGATATTCCGGAGGAACTAAGAGAATCTTATGGATTAACTGCGGATTTGTTAAGGATTTCGACAGGCATTGAAGCGAGTGAAGATTTGATAGCAGATTTGCAACAGGCCTTAGCATCGTTAGAATAAAAAATAAGGTTGAAAAAGGACCTCCTTTTTCAACCTTATTTTTTACAGTTAAAACCAAAATAATCTTGTTGCTGTTCCGAATGAAAGGTCAGTACTTCTTTTTCCTAAAATTTCACCGTCTGCATGAACGTATTGAGGAACAGTAGAAACGATTCGAAATTTACTAGATTGAAAATGATGAAAGTATTTTGAATGTATGTGTTTTTGTTGAATCAATAAACAAATCAGCCAAAAAATCTTAAACATATTGACCCGTTCCACTAAAACAAAATCTAAGATAGGCTTACGTGGGTCAGCCATGGGCGCGATTGAAACACCACCGCCAAAATAAGGATGTTTAGTTATGGTGCATAAAAAAGCGCGATCAAATTCGAGTGTTTGCCCATTAACTTCAACAAGAATCGGAAAGCCTTTTTGAGTGAATAATACCTTTAAAATAGAAAAAATATAAGAAAAAGAGCCCATATTAAACTTGTTCAATGTCCTTTTGGATGTTGACGTATTTGCTGCGTTGACAATTGCTGCATCTAGACCAATGCCAATATTATTTACTGCAAGTCCTATCTCATCTTGGATTGATTCAGTATATGTGATCACTTGAATTTCTTTTGGAACATCTGCTTTTAGTAGGTGCAGAAAAGCTTTTTCTGTTTGTCTAGGAATACCAACGCCACGGGAAAAATCGTTACCAGAGCCACAAGGAATATAGCCAATCGGGATATTAGGATCAAACGTTTGCAAAGCATTGAGCGCACTATGCAAGGTACCATCACCACCAAAAATGACCAAAAGTGGGAAACAGTCGATTTCCAAATCATCTGACCACGGAATCAACGTGTCTTCAGCTAATTTTTGTGCGATTTCTATTTCATGACCAGCATGATCTGTATAATAAGTCGTGTAATCAATGTTGGCAGTCTGCATCTGTTTGATGATCTTTTCAGCAGCTTTCCTCCCAGTACCGCTACCGGCATTTTCATTGATAACGAGATAAAAATGTTTCTTCATTTGTTTCCTCCTTGTACAAAGTCTTATTATAACAGACAACAGAAAAATTAAGAATGCTGGATGCTTGAAAAATGAAAAAATTGTCTAATACTATTTTTCGTTGTACAACGATTGATTATGAGATATAATGCCTACGTATCATTTTTTTGAGGAAAACGAATCCTCAACAAGGTTCATCAACCATCCCTTGTAAAAAAACTCGGAGAAAGTGGGGAAAACTATGAAAAAAACTGTTACAACAAACAGTAGTGTAAAAGCAATTACTATGAATGGCATTGTGATGGCGTTATATCTAGGGCTAACGATTTTAGTTGCACCTGTTTCGTCAGGACCCATTCAATTTAGAATTTCTGAAAGTTTAAATCACCTAGTGGTTTTCAACCGGAAATTGATGTGGGGCGTTTTAGGTGGAGTAGTTGTGTATAACTTTTTCTTTGGCTTTGGTGCCATTGATGCTTTATACGGCGGCACGCAATCGTTTATTGCATTGGGCTTAACTGCTTTGCTGCAAAAAAGAGTTCCAAATGTGATTGCTCGTTTAGCCTTGAATACACTATTCTTTACAGCGACAATGTGCATCATCGCCTTTATGTTGGCGCCAAACGGCGGAGCAGCTTTTTGGGGCAACTATGCAACTTTAGCACTCAGCGAATTTGCAACAATGGCTTTAGCCGCACCAGTGATGTACTGGATCGATAAATCCGTTCATTTTGAAAAAAGAGGTTAAGCAATAGGAAATTATCAATATGAGACTGGTTCGAGGCTAAAAAAGTTTTGGGTCAGTCTCTTAAAGTTTTCTAACCAATTTCATGAAATAATTTACTGTTCCTGTTTAATAAATTATGATATGGTAATACAGAAGCAAAAATGTAGAGGAGTTTTATATAATGTTTGAATTTAAAATTGGCATCGATGCCAAAGAGCATGATAAATTTGTAGAAAGCCATCCCTTATGCAACTTATTACAATCGTCTGCTTGGGCCAAAGTAAAGGATAACTGGGGATCAGAAATTGTTGGTGTTTACGAAAATGGGACTTTAGTAGCCTCTAGCTTGGTATTGATCAGACCGTTACCAATGAAATTTTCAATGCTTTATACACCACGAGGTCCCATCATGGATTACACTAATTCAGAGCTTGTTGCGTTCTTTTTCAAAGAGTTAAAGCAATTCGGTAAGAAAAAACGTGCTTTATTTGTAAAAATGGACCCAACGATCCATTATAAAGATTTCCATCTAGGAGAAGAACAAATGATCGATCCAACGGCCCAACCAATCATCGATATTATGATTGCAAGTGGTGCAAAACATCAAGGCTTAACAATGGCGATGGATGCGACGATCCAACCACGCTTTCAAGCGAATATTTACAAAGAAGATTTTAGTGAAGAGCAACTATCAAAAAGCACGAAAAAAATGATGAAACAAGCGCAGAAAAAAGGTGTTACTGTAAAAATGGGACACAAAGAGTTAGTAAACGATTTTGCTAAAGTAATCGAACTAACGACTGAGCGCCAAAATATCTCTCTAAGAAATAGCGATTATTTTGAAAAACTATTAACGATCTATCCTGAAAATTCGTTTATCATGTTAGCTCAGGTTGATTTGAAGAAACGCTTTGAAGAAACTAAACAGCGCTTTGATAAAAATAAAGAAGACTTAGCGAATCTAAAAGAAAATCAAGTGAAGAAACGTCATAATTTAGAAGAGCTTGATTTTTCTTTAACACGTGAAATGACTGAGCTTGAAGAAAATATTGCTCATTCTGGTGATGTTGCAGTGGTAGCAGGTGCTTTAGCCATTACGTTTGGCTCGACTAGTGAGATTCTTTATGCTGGGATGGACGATCGCTATAAACGATATATGCCAGCTTATCCAACGTGGTTTGATGCAATCAATGAATGTTTTGAACGTGGTTGTACATCGTGTAATATGGGGGGGTTAGAAGGCAGTTTGAATGATGGTTTGATCAAATTTAAATCGAACTTTAACCCGACTGTGAATGAATTTATTGGTGAATTTGATTTACCTGTTAATGGCTTACTTTTCAAAGCTAGTGAGTATGCCTACAAACTAAAAAAACAAAAGAAATAGAAAAAGATTGAGATAGCCTAGAAGACTATCTCAATCTTTTTTTATAATTTCTGTGTCGCATTATTCTTCACCAAACGCAACAACACCGAAGCAACTCCAACCGTAGCTATAGCAGCAACGATTGCCTCAACAACGCCACTAGTAAAAATTACAGTCAAAATTGCTGTATAAATTGCTGCACCACTAGCGCCGATGCTTTGAGCATAGGAATCTTTAAATAAAAAGTAAATCAAGTTCATCACGAGAATTGTATTGGTAGCAGAGCCTAGGAAACCCGCAATAAACAAACTAAATGATTGAGAAGTAGGGTTGTTTTTCGTCAGTTTTTTCAACGCCATAAAAACGAAATAAGGAACGATACCAATTAAAATTCGAGGAACCATTGCAACAATAATCGCTTTCCAGCTCCCTTGATCTGTCCCAATCACTGGTATAAAAGGAGAAAAAACAAAAGATAAAGGGGACAAGACTACAGTGCTACGAATCATACTGATGATCCCAAAAACGCCGCCTAAAAAGGCCCCGATTTTTGGGCCTAACACAATGGATGCAATAATGACAGGAATGTGCATTGTTGTGGCATTGATAGGTCCAATTGGAATAAATCCTAGGAATGGAACGGCTGATAATAGGATTAGGATTGCTAAAAACATAGCAGTTAACGTAAATGTTTTTGTATTTTTCATAAATGACTCCTCAAAATTATTTCGCTAAACTTTCATTGATAGTAGCGACAATGCTCTCAACCGTTGCAAGAGCACCTCGACCGAAGTCCCCACAGGCTAGTAAAGCTTCTCGGGGATCGATTTCATGGTAGCCCACTTCTTTTAAAGTTGTTAAATTCCGTTGGGTAATCGGATTTTGATACATATAGGTATTCATTGCTGGGGCAATATATTTTGGAACTTCTTCTTTTAAGGCTAGTGCCACAGTTGAAAGCATGTCATCTGCAATCCCGTTAGCGAGTTTGGCTATTATATTGGCAGACGCTGGTGCCACTAAGAAGAGATCTGCTTTTTTTGCTAATTCAATATGATTGATCTTTTCTGGAGTAATCTCTTCCATGACGTCAGTATGAACTGGATTTTTAGATAATGATTGTAAGGTTAACGGTGTGATGAACCTTGTACTATTGTGGGTCATGATCACGTCAACATTATAGCCTAATTTAGTGAATTGGCTTGTGATATCGGCAGCTTTATAAGCGGATATACTGCCGGAAATCCCTAATAATATTGTTTTCATTATAGGCTCCTCCATTTTTCTTCAACCTTATTTACAATTAATTGAGCAATTTCAGATTTTGTTTGTGCGGTTGTTGTTTGTCCTGTAGCATCGATCAAGATTCCAACATGTTGCTTATCGTGAATTTGTTCAAGGTCATTTGCCAAAATAAAATCGCAGTTATTTTTGGTGAGTAGTGCACTTCCAACATGAACTAATTCCTCGAAGGAAACGCCTACTAGCAATTTAAAACCAACCAAAACTGCTTGCGGTTGGTGGTCGCGCAACATAGCAATTATTTTAGGGTTTTTTTTCAAAAAAAGCAAGAGACGATCTGTTCCAGAAGGAATTTTTTTTGCTTGTTGAACTGTTTGCCCAATTTCATCTAAACTATGGTAAAGAGCTTCCGTAAGGCTAGTTAGATCATTTAAAGTATTATCATTAGTTAATTTAGCAGCGAGTTTTTCAATAAAAATATCTTCTGATAAGGTAGTTTCAGTTGTAAAGTCACTAACGGCCATGCCATGAATAATACCATCAAAACTTTGTTGCTCAAACTGATTAAGTAGGGTTGATACTAATTCCTTGGTTGTTTCGATTTCAATAATAGATAGGTTAGCTTGGTTAACAGGTCGAACAGCTTGAGGGGTTGTCACATAAGTAACATGATGTCCTTGGACTAAAAAACGTTCACCGATTGCTTTTCCTAGCCGACCAGTAGAGTGATTTGTAATTGAGCGGACATTATCGATTCTTTCAGACGTTCCACCAGCTGTAATTAAGATATTCATCTATAAATAGCTCCTTTTATTTCATTTTAATGATTGTGCGGCCAATGTGTGTTCCTGCTTGTAGTTGATTCAAGGTTTGAGGAAGTTCTTTTAGAGTAATTTCATTCATGAGTTCATGAGTGCTCACATTCAAATCAGTTGCTAAACGTTGCCAAATGACTAATCGTTGTGTCATAGGTACATTAACTGAATCGATACCTAAGAGATTGATTCCTCTTAGGATGAAAGGCAAAACAGAGGCAGTCAATTTGATTCCAGCGGCATTTCCGCAAATAGCAATGCTGCCGCCGTATTTAAGTTGTGATAACAAAGCAGCAGTAATCTCACCACCAACGGTATCAATTACAAAGTCAAAGGTTTGTTTGGCTAAAGGCTTGATTTTTTCAGGCATCCATTCATCTAGCAAAAGCACTTTGGTAGCACCGATCTTTTTTAAAGAATCAATTGCTGATGGTTTGCGACTTAATGCATAGATATTCCGATAGCCCAACTTGTGTAACATTGCGATTGCTAAACTTCCTACGCCACCTGAAGCACCGGTTATCAAAATCGCAGCGTCTTTATCTTGAGTAGCGCCATGTTCCTCAAGCGCCTGAACAGACAAGGCGGCCGTAAAGCCAGCTGTACCAAAAACCATTGTGTCTTTTAAACTTAGGCCATCGGGTACTGGGACAATCCAATCTGCTGGGACACGAGCAATTTCTGAAAAACCACCTGTATGTGTTACCCCTAAACCATAACCAGTTACTAAAACCTCTTGTCCTTTTTTAAAGCGTGCGTCTTGAGAGGTGATAACGGTTCCGCTTAAATCAATACCTGGTATCATCGGATAATCGCGAATAACACCACCGTTTTGTTTGGCTGCAAGTGAGTCTTTATAATTAACTGAAGAGTACGCCGTTCTAATTGTGACGTTTCCTTCAGATAGTTCACTAAGTTCCAATTTTTCTAACGCTGCAAAGACAGTCTCAGACTCCTTTTTTACCATATAACCAGAAAACTTTTCCATATAGATCCTCCTTGATTAACAATTGATGATTTACCAATAAAATCATCCTCTTGCCCTACCCCTTAGCCTAATGATAAAAAACAGTTTTCTAAGAAGGTAAATTTATTATTATTGTTACTATCATAACATATTCTCTTTTTTTCTTTAGCAAATTCTTCTTGAAGCCCTCTTCTTAATAGCAGAGAAATGAGTTAAAATAGAAGATGATGTCTTTTATTGGACAATAAGAAGAAAATAATTAGCCATTTTTTTGCTAAAAAGTGAAAGGAATTCAGTTTGTTGAAATTTAAAATTGGTATGCGAACATTTAAAACAGGATTAAGTGTCTTTTTTTGTATTTTGGTCAGTATCTTATTAAGGCGAGAAACATATGTGGTTGCAGCAATCACAACGGTTTTTACTTTAAGAGAAGATATGGAAAATACATTGAAGTACGGTAAGCATCGAATTATCGGTAATGTGCTAGGTGCAATCATGTCAGTAGCAGTCATTGCCGTGTTCAATTGGCTGGGTAGAACAGAGTTAGTGCAGTTGATTTTCATTCCACTGATTATTACCTTGATGATCGCCTTGTTAGCGAGTTTAGGGTACCACGAAGGAACAGTTGGAGCATGTGCTACGTTGTTAACAATTGTCTTTATGATTCCAGCAGACCGCTCATATGGTTATGCATTTGCTAGAGTGGTCGATAGCTTCATTGGTATGGGGATCGCATTATTAGTGAATTATTTCATTCCACTGAAAATAGGAAATAAGCGATTTACCAAGCATGTAGAAAGTAAGAAAGTGTCTGGATAACAGATGCTTTTTTATTTTGTTAAAAATTGCTTGATCGATGCTAGTATAAAAGAATGAGATAAAATTAAAAAAGTAACAATTTATTTGCAAAAATTGTTGCTATTTTTCAAAAAATTCGTATACTAGAAAAGGTAAAATTAAACTTGTAGTTTAGTATTAGCAAACTTTTTATATATTTTAAATAATAGAAATGAGGTGGTCAGATGGAAATTGGTGAGAAACTGCGTAATTTACGTGTGCAAAAAAATTTAACACAAGAAGAGCTAGGCGAGCGAACTGACTTAACCAAAGGCTATATTTCTCAATTAGAACGTGATTTGAGCTCCCCTTCAATGGAAACTTTTTTTAATATTTTAGAAGTGTTGGGCATCACACCTGAACAATTTTTCAGTGAACAAACACTGGAACAAAAAATCATTTATCGAGACGAAGATAGTACACTGTATTATGATGAAGAAAATGGCTATGAGTTAAAATGGTTGATACCTGAATCAAATGAAAAAGAGATGGAACCCATTGTTTTAACTTTTGATAAGGATGGTCAGTATAAAACGTTTGAGCCTTCTTTATCTGAAACGTTCATTTATGTGATCGATGGTTCTGTATCATTAATACTAGGTGAAACAACTTACTCAGCTAAAAAAGGGGAAGCAATGTATTATCAAGCAGCAGAACCCCATCAATTGATCAATCATTCAAAAGGAAAAAGTCGAGTATTGATCGTAGCAACAGAATCTTATTTATAATGATACGTTAATCAAAGTAAAATGGGCTGATGTTAAGAAAAACAAGATATAGCAAACAGAACGTTGTTACTGTGTTAAATAAACCCAGTTCAATTTTAATAGAGGAGGCATCAGCGGATGAAAAAAAAGATTATTACATTCGAAAATGTAGTCAAACAATATGATGATGAGAAAGTGTTGAAAAATGTTAGTTTTGAAATTGAACAAGGGAAGTTTTACACTCTTTTGGGCCCTTCAGGTTGTGGTAAGACAACGATTTTACGAATTTTAGCAGGATTTGTGGATGCAACCGAAGGGGATATTTATTTTGATGGACAACGGATCAATGATATTCCTGCGAATAAACGCCAAGTGAATACCGTATTTCAAGATTATGCCCTGTTTCCTCATATGAATGTGTTTGATAACGTGGCATTTGGGTTGAAAATCAAAAAAATACAGAAGCAGGAAATTGAAAAGAAAGTGAAAGATGCCTTGCGGATGGTTCAATTACCAGGGTATGAAACACGAGAAATCAGTGAAATGTCTGGCGGTCAACGCCAACGTGTAGCGATTGCGCGCGCCATCGTCAATGAACCCAAAGTATTGCTATTAGACGAGCCGTTATCTGCTTTGGATTTGAAGCTGAGGACGGATATGCAGTATGAACTGCGTGAATTGCAACAACGTTTAGGGATCACCTTTATTTTTGTCACCCACGATCAAGAAGAAGCTTTGGCAATGAGTGATGAAATCTTTGTCATGAACAAAGGACACATCGTGCAAAGTGGTACGCCTGTAGATATTTATGATGAACCGATCAATCATTTCGTGGCAGATTTTGTGGGAGAAAGTAATATCGTTAATGGTACGATGATCGAAGATAATTTAGTTGAATTTGTCGGCAAACGTTTTGAATGTGTGGATGGCGGAATGCGTCAGGCGGAACCTGTTGAAATAATGTTGCGTCCAGAAGATTTGACGATCACGACAGCGGATAAGGGCAAATTAGTTGTAACAGTGGATACACAATTATTCCGTGGGGTTCACTATGAAATCATCTGTCATGATGAAGACCATAATGAATGGATGGTCCATTCAACGAAAAAAGCGCAAGAAGGTGCAAAAGTCGGACTCTTTTTTGAACCAGAAGATATTCATGTGATGCGTTTCAATGAGTCAGAGGAAGACTTTGACGCTCGTCTAGAAAGCTACGAAGAATAGGAGGAATCATCTTGAAAACAATGCGTCGAATCTACTCGATTCCTTATACAATGTGGCTTTTGCTGTTTGTGATCACTCCGGTGTTAATGATTATTTACCAATCTTTTTTTGATATGAATGGGCATTTTACGTTAGAGAATTATCAAACGTATTTTACTTCTGGCACATACTTGAGTATGACCTTAAACTCGGTCTGGTATGCTTTTTTGATCACGTTATTTACGTTTTTGATCAGTTATCCGACAGCCTACTTTTTAACAAAGTTAAAGCATAAACAATTGTGGTTGATGTTGGTGATTTTGCCTACATGGGTGAATCTGTTGTTGAAAGCTTATGCTTTTATTGGGATTTTTAGTATCCATGGGAATGTGAACCAGTTTTTAAGTTTTCTTGGGATTGGACCACACCAAATTTTATTTACGGATTTTAGTTTTCTATTTGTTGCGACCTATATTGAAATTCCCTTTATGATCTTACCGATTTTTAACGCATTAGAGGAACTAAATCCTTCTTTGATCAGTGCTAGTCGTGATCTTGGTGCCAATAGTGTTGAGACTTTTCAACGGGTGATCTTTCCACTTTCATTAAATGGTGTGAAAAGTGGGGTTCAAGCAGTGTTTATTCCATCACTTTCATTGTTCATGTTGACCCGTTTGATCGGCGGAAATCGAGTGATTACGCTTGGAACGGCCATTGAAGAGCATTTTATGGTGACACAAAACTGGGGTATGGGTTCAACAATCGGTGTGATTTTGATTGTGGCGATGTTTATCGTGATGTTGTTGACAGGTGAGAAGAAGAAAAAGGGGCGGGCGAAATGACAAAGAAAAAGTTTAAGTGGTCTTACATGTATCTGATCATCGTTTTTGCTTTATTGTATGCGCCGATTTTTTATCTCATTTTCTACTCATTCAATGATACTGATACAATGAATAAATTTACTGGTTTTACGCTTGCCAATTATACAGCGGTTTTTGAAGATACCCGTTTATTGATCATTGTGCTAAATACTTTCTTGTTGGCCTTTTTATCTGCTTTACTAGCAACGATCATTGGAACATTTGGTGCAATGGGGATCTATTATACAAGACGAAGAAAAACGAGAACAGCTTTAATGAGTTTTAATAATATTTTACTGGTATCCCCTGATGTCATTATTGGTGCTAGTTTCTTGATCTTTTTTACGGCTATTGGATTTATTAGTTTGGGCTTTGCCAGTGTGTTATTGTCTCATATTGCTTTTAGTATTCCGATCGTCGTCTTGATGGTGCTACCAAAATTACAAGAAATGAATGACTCGATGGTAGATGCAGCTCGTGATCTGGGGGCGAATAATCTCCAGGTCATCAAGAATATCATTTTACCGTTTTTATCACCAGGTATTATCGCAGGCTATTTTATGGCGTTTACCTATTCGTTGGATGACTTTGCTGTGACCTTTTTCGTTACAGGAAACGGATTCTCAACACTTTCAGTTGAGATTTATTCTAGAGCAAGACAAGGCATTAGTTTAGAGATCAATGCGTTAAGTGCTTTAGTTTTCATTTTCTCTATGATTTTAGTGATCGGCTACTATTTTATCAGCCAAGATAATACGTCAAAACGACTGAAAAAACTGCGCCGTGAACAAAGTGAGGTGGCGAATCTTAAATGAAAAAACTACAATCTTTGCTTATTGGCATTTTAGCGATCATTCTGATTTTATTTTTAGGAGTTCGTCAATTGGAAAAAGCCAGCGGTATGGCAGGAGCTGATACCTTAACAATATACAACTGGGGTGATTACATTGATCCTGATTTATTACGTAAATTCGAAAAAGAGTCAGGCTACAAGGTCAATTATGAAACATTTGATTCCAATGAAGCGATGTTTACGAAAATCCAGCAAGGTGGTACAGCCTATGATATTACGATTCCTTCTGAATATATGATTCAAAAAATGATGAAAGAAAAAATGTTGCTGCCAATCGATCACTCTAAATTAAAGGGCATGGAAAATATTGATGAACGATTTCTAAATCTTGATTTTGATCCGCAAAATAAATATTCGATTCCTTATTTTTGGGGAACGTTAGGTATCATTTACAATGATAAATTTGTTGATGAAGGTCAAATTCAGCATTGGGATGATTTATGGAAACCAGAATTAAAAGATAACGTGATGTTGATTGATGGGGCACGTGAAGTATTGGGTCTTTCATTGAATAGTTTAGGCTATTCTTTAAACAGTAAAAACAATCAAGAACTACGTAAAGCAACTGATAAGCTAAACAAACTTACTACAAATGTCAAGGCGATCGTAGCTGATGAAATCAAAATGTATATGATCAACGAAGAAAGTGCTGCAGCTGTAACGTTTTCTGGTGAAGCGGCTGAAATGTTGGATAATAATGAGCACTTGCATTATGTGATTCCATCAGAAGGTTCTAATCTTTGGTTTGATAATATTGTGATTCCTAAAACAGCGAAAAATATTAAAGGTTCCTATGAATTTATCAATTTCATGCTAAGACCTGAAAATGCTGCTCAAAATGCAGAGTATATTGGTTATTCAACCCCGAATAAAGCAGCAAAGAAATTATTGCCTAAGGAAATTTCTAGTGATGAACAGTTTTATCCAAATGATGAAGTGATCAAGCATTTAGAAGTTTATGAAGATTTAGGGGCGAAATATTTGGGGATTTATAATGACTTGTTTCTTGAATTTAAGATGTATCGGAAATAAATAAAACGTTTATCAGCAAATTTTATCTTACCCAACAAAAATTTTGGTTCAAAATGCTATTTCATACGGATAATTTCTCATTTTTTGTCTGAAACATGAACTTTTTTCGAAACTTTTGAAACTTTCGAGTCAAGTAGCAGATTTTCCGTTATACTTATGGTAAAATAAACTCAACTTATAGAAGGTTAAAAACGATTTTTAGAGATAAGAGGCAGGTGGCTTTATGGAAAAACATCAAATTCACATTCCAAATGCTTTACTAGCTGGAACCACTGAACATGTGATGCAGTCCTTTAAAAATTACAAGAAGTTGATCTGAAGGCAAAGTATCTCGATAGCCTAAAGGGAACAAATAAACCTAACAAATGAGTGCTGGGTTCTATTGACGCAAGTGATGGGATCTTTAATACATGTGAGAGGAACTAAAATGAATGAAAAGAAAATTATTATCGCTCCAGATGATTTGTGTACTACTTAGTGTGAATTTAGTACCAGTCATTGGACATGCAGATGAATTAGTTCAGTCTGGGTCAGGTACTGTTGAAGAAGGGACATCGGAAACAACTGAAAGCTCTTCGACCGAAGAGACAACTACGACGACTGATTCGGCGACTTCTGAAACGACTGATTCAACAAGTGCAACGACAGAGTCTTCAACAGAAGTAACGCCTTCAAATAGTCATGAAGCGATACCAGTAGCACCTCAAACAGATGCTCCTGTTGAAACTGTACCAGAACAACCTGTTCAGTCAACTGTCGACCATGCTCCTACACAAGAGCAATTGGATCAAGCAATTAAAATTGTAAAAAATGAACCGACAGAAACTTTTATTCGCAGAATTGGTGAAAAAGCACGAGCAGTGGGTCAGAAAAATGATTTATATGCTTCAGTAATGATTGCTCAGGCAATTTTGGAAACTGGTTCTGGCAATAGTGATTTAAGCCAAGAACCTTATCATAATCTCTTTGGAATCAAAGGAGAGTATAAAGGTGAGAAAGTTGTCTTTTCTACACAAGAAGATGATGGCTCAGGTAACTGGTATACGATTGATGCCGCGTTCAAGAAGTATCCGGGGTATAAAGAGTCATTTGAAGATTATGCCAAGCTAATGAAAGAAGGCATTGATTCAAACGAAACGATTTATTCTGGTACATGGAAATCAAACGCTGTGAGCTATCGTGAAGCGACGAAAGCTTTAACGGGTGTCTACGCAACGGATACTAGCTATGATCAAAAACTGAATGCTTTTATCGAAGAATATGACTTAACTGAATATGACAAAGAGAAACCATCCACATCAACAAGTGGTATCATTGTTTCTGACAGTCATCCAGATAGCGACTTTAGAGAATATTCAGGGGAAACTTATTCTGGTTCAGAAGCCTATGCCGCAGGAAACTGTACGCAATACGTTTATAACCGTATCGTTCAATTAGACGGTTACGTTGAAACAACTATGGGTAACGGAATGGACTGGGGCGTTACAGGAAAAGCGAATGGCTATGAAGTATCTAGCAAACCTAAAGCAGGAACTGCCGTAAGCTTCCAACCAACAGTGGCTGGTGCAGATGGTACTTATGGACATGTGGCATTTGTAGAACATGTTTATGAGGATGGCTCGATTTTGATCTCAGAAATGAACGTTGCAGGCTTAGGCGTGGTTTCATTTAGAGTAATCGACAAAGATACAGCAAATATTCTAGCTTATGTAACACCTAAATAAGCAAAATAAAAAATCAATGATCATATTCGGCTGAAAAGCTAAGTATGATCATTGATTTTCTTTGGTGTGGATAGCTATTAACGTTTTCTTAACTATTCTATAGAAAACCTAAATGATTTAGGCATAGTTTCTTCAAATTTTCCGGTTATTATCTATTCATACCCAATAACAAATCCAAACAAAACACTTTTTCATTTTTACTCCTCAAGTAAAAAGAACTCCTTTCCGCTCGGTCACCCAGCCGAGCGGTATTTATATGTTCATCACTGCGACTGGCAAAACCAGAGCAGATGCTGAACAATACTTGGCGAGCGAAAGTGAGCGAAGTTACCATATTATCTCGTCACCAAGAGTAAAAGATGGAAGATAAGTTCTAAAGGGGAAAGTAGAAAAAAAGTATTAAATCTGGCAAAGCCTGAGCAGATGCTGAACAATACTTGTCGAACGAAAGTGAGTGAAGTGGTTCATATTCTAAAACTATAAAAGTCTAATCTATCCAATTAGTTCTTTAGATATACATAAAAAAGTGCTGACCATAGAAATTATGGTCAGCACTTTTTATTATTTTTTCCACTCAGCTACTTCTTTTTCATGACTATCAATCCAATTTCTAGCAGCTTGTGTTGGGTCAGTTCCATTGTTGATTTCTAACATCACAGATTCCATATCTTCTTTTGTCCAATGGAAATTTTTCAAGATGTTATAGGCTTCAGGATTTTCTTTTTCCAATCCTTTTCTAGCCATTGTGTGAATCGTTTCTTCTTTGCCCATCGTGCTTTTTGGATCTTCTAAATATTTAAGGTCATATTTAGCAAACATCCAATGAGGGGACCAACCAGTAATCACGATTTCTTCTTTGTTTTTGATGGCTTGTCCTAATGCAACAGTCATGGCACCTGAAGAAGAAGTTTCAACTGACCAATCAGATAAGTTGTTATAAGCTTTTTGTGTTTTTTCAGCCGCTGCAACAACACCTGCACCAGGTTCGATCCCAGTTATTTTTTTACCAGCTTGATCTTTTAAGTCTTCGATCGAGTCGACATCCATATATTGTGGAACAACGATACCAAGTTTAGCACCTTTTAGATTTTCACCTAAATCATCCACTTTATCTTTGTATTGTTTGTATTGCTCACCGTGAGTTCCGGGTAACCAAGCGGCAACCATTGCATCTGTCTCTCCTTTCGAGATTGATTCCCACATAATGGCATTATCCAACGGTGTTAGTGAGACATTGTAACCAACGTCTTTTAATACTTCGCCTACAACATGAGTTGAGGCAACTTCTGTATCCCATTCTACATAAGAAAGAGAAATGTTTTTTTCTCCATTTTTTGCAGAAGAGAAAAGAGTAGAGCCCGCGATCAAAGCGATAATCGCTACAATAGCAACAGCAGTCCCACCAATTTTTTGTTTTTTAGATAATTTTGACTTAGCTGGAGTTGTTTTTTTCTTATTCAAGTTTTGAGTAAAACGATCAATGATAATGGCTAGGATAACTAAAGCAACCCCATTAACAAAACCATTTCCGACTTGAGCACGTTGTAAGGCAGAAAGAACGCCACGACCAAGACCAGGCGCTCCGATCATTGATGCGATAACTACCATAGAAAGTGCTAGCATGGTTGTTTGATTGACACCCGCCATAATGGTATTTTTAGCTAATGGTAATTCCAGTTTGAATAATTTTTGCCAACCCGTACTACCAAATGAATCAGAAGCTTCAACCAGTTCTTTCGGTACTTGACGTATTCCAAGATTCGTAAAACGAACAGTCGGTGGTAAAGCAAAAATCACTGAGGCAAATACTCCAGGAACCATCCCAATTCCGAAAAAGGCAACGGCAGGAATCAAATAAACAAATCCCGGCATTGTTTGCATGAAATCTAAAATAGGGGTAATAATACTTTGTGCTTTGTTACTTTTAGCCATTAAAATTCCAAGTGGCACACCAATGACGATCGAAACCACACTGGAAAGTAAAACTAAAGTCACAGTACTCATTAAATCTGTCCATAGATTTTGATTATAAATGAAAAACAAACCGATCAGAGTAAATAAACTTAAACCAATTTTCTTATTTGAAATAAAGAATGCAATGGCAGTTAAAATGATAATAAATAGTACAGGAGGAATGGCAACTAATAGGGAAGTGATTCCGTCCATTAAGCCTTGACCTGTTGATTGGAAGAAACTGAAAACGCCAGAAAAAGTATTCGTCATCCATTCTGTAATTGTTTCGACCCAATCTGCTACTGGTAATTGATAATTATTCATTGATATTCACCTCTGTTTCTGCTAATGCTTCAAGAACGCTACCTCTGATGACGACACCAAGCAATTTATTGTTGTCCGTTACAGCAACTGGTGTAGGTGAATCATAGATGATTGGGAAAATATCGTTGACAAGCATATCTTTGTCGATAGAAGTAATATCTGTATCCACATAGTCAGTTAATGGTTTACCTGTTTTACGTGCTTCTAGAGCGCGTTCAGCTCGGACAACACCTTTTAGTTGACGTTTTTTATCAACAGCTAAAAGCATACTAACTTCTTCTTGGCGCATCCGTGTTAGCGCAACGGTTGGACCGTCAATTTCAATATTGGTCGTTAGTGCTGGAACCATGATATTTTGAGCAGTCAAGACTTTTGAACGATCGACATCTTCAACGAAGGTTCGTACATAATCGTTAGCTGGGTTCGTTAAGATTTCTTCACCAGTACCGATTTGCATGATCTGACCATCTTTCATTAAAGCAATTCGATCACCGATGCGTAAAGCTTCATTTAAATCGTGGGTGATAAAGATGATCGTTTTTTTCACATTTTCTTGTAAATCGACTAGCTCATCTTGCATTTCCCGACGAATCAATGGATCAAGAGCAGAAAAGGCTTCGTCCATCAATAAAATTTCTGGATCGTTAGCTAAAGCTCTAGCTAAGCCGACACGTTGTTGCATGCCACCAGATAGCTGATTAGGAAACTGATCTTTAAAAGCGAGTAAGCTTGAGTTTTCTAAAGCTTGTTCGGCTTTTGCTGTTCGTTCCTCTTTTGGAACACCACGAACTTCTAAACCATATTCAGTATTTTCTAAGATGGTGCGGTGAGGGAAGAGACCAAAATTTTGGAAGACCATACTCATTTTATTGCGACGAACTTCTCTAAGTCCTTCTTTGTCTAATTTTGAGATGTCTTGATTGTCGATAAAAATATTTCCTGAAGTTGGTTCGATCAAACGATTCAAAAGACGAATCAACGTTGATTTACCACTACCAGAAAGACCCATGATCACGAAAATTTCTCCTTCTTCTACTTCGAAGTTCACATCGTAAACCCCAACGGTAGCGCCCGTTTTTTTCAAGATCTCGGTTTTATCTTTGTTTTCTTTGATCATATCCAGTGCTTGCTTTGATTTCTTACCGAATATTTTTGTTAAATGCGATACTTTTACTTTGGGCAAAACAAAATTCCTCCTTATTTTAAAAGCTAAACGAGCTTATTTAGCCTTGACAGGAAAATAGTAAAAAATAGGCTGAGACGTTTGTTATCTCATTCAGTTTTTATCTTTTTCCCGAAAGACTAACATGTGAAGCTAGATAATGCTACAACATGATTTACATGTAATGAAAATCATTTTCTTTTCTGTAAAAAAAGTGACCATTCTAGATTAACATCGTGTAGTCACTTTGTCAAATTAGGAACTTATATTGGCAAAGGAATTAATCCAATTAGTTACTAAAAGAAGCATAGATTTAAAGATAAACCATGTAAAAAACCGATATAATTACACTCTAACAAGAGTAGTCATAACGGTTTTATATATAGTTTAAGTAAAAGTAGTTATTTTTATTTTATTGGAATCCAAACTTCTTCTTGAGCGTTTATATCATAAGGATGATAATTTACATCCAAAACTTCAAATTGTTCTCTATTTAAATCAATTTGGTAACCTGATTGGGGCAAACTGTCGTTGATAACTTTGAAAAATACGGTTGGAAAGTTCTGAACAGGTCCTTTAAATGTAAATACAGCATATTGTCCACCGGCTAAAGTAGTTGATGCTAATGGTTTTTCTATGTTGTAAAAATCAAATACTTCTACAGCGGCCCATTTTTGATAAGAGCTTTTTGAATCCTTAAAAGAAAATTGCGTATCCGTTACTTTTACGGACAAGCTATTTTGATTTAATTGATTTTGTATTGTTGCTTTTCTATTTATAAAATTTCTCCAGAGTTGGCTAGTTACTTCTGAATCCTTTTCTAGACATGTTGTAATGGCTAGACCAATTATTTTTTTAGGTGGTATTGTAGTAAAAGTTATATCCATATTGTATTTTCCTCCTGTAAGATTAGATTATGTTTAGTGGAATATGGATTTCTCCAATGAATTTTGAAGACTCGTTTTTTTTAGTAAAGCGTTCAAGTTCTGGTAAGCCAGATGGTAAAAATTTAAGTGAAGAGTGGGTAGTAAGCAATTTTTCCCATACATACCGAAGCTGATTTAATTCGTCTAATTCAAAAGAAAAAATCGCCCATCTTGCACTTGAAATGATGAACTCTTCTAGTTGACAGTTTTTTTGTAGTTGATAGTGCTCAGACACTTTTAAAGCGACAAAAAAATCAAAGATATCTGAGTGAATAGCGCTACATCCTTGATAAATCTCTAAGGGAGTACTAAATTCGTTCGAAAATTTTGATTTCAAGTTTTGAATAATAGCTTGAGAAACTTTAGGAATTTGATCACGGGTGACACGCTCTTTTTGTCCGATAAGCTTAAAGGAATCTTTAGATACAATCGTATAATGCAGTATTTGGTACCCAGTGACTGACATATTGAATCTTATTTTGGAAAATAAAACTAACTTATTCTTTTCTTTACGGGCATTTGAAGGAGTTATTCCATGCATTGATTTAAAAGCTCTCGTAAAAGAGGTAGATGATTCGTATTGATAGTCTAAGGCAAGGGAAAGGATTGTTTTTGAACTATTTTGAAGTTCTGCTCCTGCTTCTGATAATCTGCGTTTGCGGATATATTGTTTGAGCG
The DNA here is from genome assembly GCF_050499005.1 of Enterococcus sp. AZ101. NCBI lineage: Bacteria > Bacillati > Bacillota > Bacilli > Lactobacillales > Enterococcaceae > Enterococcus > Enterococcus sp. AZ101. Next base: position 1,103,481 of record NZ_JBMHEZ010000001.1, read on the forward strand.
ATAGTCCAAAGACTAATGAAAATAGCCGTTGAAGATCATTAGCGGAACAATGCATGTATGTAGCTAGTGTTTCTAATTCAATTGTGCTTTTTAGATTATTTTCAATATAGTTCAGTACTTTTTCCATTGAATCTGAAAAATTCATTTTTATTCCTCCACATGACAAAATAATAGCAAAGATTTGAAGAGAAATAGCGACAATTCTTGTACAAGAATTGTCGCTATTTCTTTTAAAGTAAAGATAAACGATTATAAATAAATTAAGAGTTTGGATAGAAAAAATTCTGAACTCGTTGTAGTGTTGATTCATGACCAACAAAATAAATCGTATCACCTGAAGTCAGTTTTGCATAGGGACCAGGGGACACAAGAAGCTCGTCACCATGTTTGATCGCAATCAAAGTAGCAGAAGTACTTTGCCATAAATTTAACTCGCTGATCGTCATTTCAAGATGCGAGGCATCACTGGTTAGTGTAAAGGTTACTGGATTCAACGGGTTGAATGAGTCAAAGCGCTTGGTCTGATCAACAAGTTTGTCTAAAATTTCTGAGAAGTGACTTAATTCTTCTTTTTGTTTTTTGACACTATCAATTAGATCATCTTTCAAATCATGGATGGATTGAACATCCTGATATTGCTCGATGAAGAGTTTAGCTTTTTCAATTGAATGAACATAGAATCCACTGCCATGTTTTGCTTTGACGATTTCTAAATCAACTAACACGCTGATGGCTTTACGCGCCGTTTCAGGAGAAACGCTGTACTTATTTGCAAGCGTCGAGCGGGCATGAATTTTATCGCCAACTGGAAAGGTCTGATCAGCGATTTTAGCGGCTACATCAACAGCAATTTGCTGATACTTAGGATTTGTCACATTCATACGTTTTGAAGTCATGTTTGACCGCCTTTCATTGATTATTTTCTTCTAATTCTTCCAGTTCTAAACTAAGATTTTCCCATTCTGTCAGCAACTCTTCCTGTTCAATTCGTTTCGTTTCTAATTCTTCATTTAAAGCCATTAGCTGCATATGGTCATCAACCAATGTTGGATCGCTCATTGATTGTTCAAGTTGGTTGATCGTTGTCTCAAGCGTTGTAAGGTTTTCTTCAATTTGTGTAATTTTACGGTTTAAATTACGTAGGACTTTCTGTTGTTCTTTGTTTTGGTAAAAATCATTTTTAGGTTTTGCGGTTTCCGTATATTTAGTCGTAGACTCTTCAGCTAATAATGTCGCTAATTCTTCTTCTTCTTTTTTCTTTTCTAGATAATAATCGTAATCACCTAAATAGAGTTTACTGCCAGTTTCGGAAAGTTCAATGACTTTCGTTGCGATGCGATTAATGAAGTAACGGTCATGAGAAACAAATAAAAGTGTCCCTTCATAATCAATCAGAGCATTTTCTAAGACTTCTTTGTTATCGATATCTAAATGGTTGGTCGGTTCATCTAAAATTAAAAAGTTTTCTTTATCCATGGATAATTTTGCTAAAGCGACACGCGCTTTTTCACCACCACTTAAAAGTGGAATTGTTTTTTCTACATCATTACCACTAAATAAAAAGCTGCCTAAAATATTTCGTATATCTTTTTCAGGAGTTGTCGGATGTTCATCCCACAGTTCAGCTAATACGGTTTTTGTTCCATGTAAATCTGCTTGTTCTTGGTCATAATAACCGATCTGAACATTTGTTCCAATATTTGCTTCACCTTTAATGAAAGGAATCGTTCCGATAATCGATTTTAATAGCGTTGATTTACCAATTCCGTTAGGACCAACTAAAGCAATCGCTTCTTGGCGACGAATATCTAAAGAGACAGGTTCTGATAAAATATGAGCGTCATATCCAATTGCCGCATCTTCCACTTGTAAAACAACATTTCCAGACGCTTTTTCAATGGCAAATAGGAAATTAGCGGATTTTTCATCACCTTGGGGCCGATCTAAACGTTCTATTTTTTCTAAAGTTTTTCTTCGGCTTTGAGCTCGCTTAGTTGTTGATGCTCTGACTAAATTGCGGGCAACAAAATCTTCAAGTTTGTTGATTTCTGTTTGTTGCTTTTCATAAGCTTTCCACTCGCTAGTCAATTGTTCGGCTTTTAATTCTAAATATTTTGAATAATTTCCTTTATAATAGCGCATTTTATGACGGCTGATTTCATATACTTCACTAACCACTTTATCTAAAAAGTATCGATCATGAGAGACGATCAAAAGCGCACCAGAATAACTCGGTAAGTAATTTTCTAACCAAGAAAGAGTATCAATATCTAAATGGTTGGTCGGTTCATCAAGAATCAAGATATCTGGTTTTTGTAATAGCATACGAGCTAAAGCTAAACGCGTTTTTTGACCACCCGATAAGGTACTGATCCGTTTTGAATAGAACTCTTCCTTAAAGCCAAAACCATGTAGGACAGAACGAATTTCATTTTCATAGCCGTAACCATTTTTTTCTGAAAAGTCATGTTGTAGTCGATCGTATTCTTTCATTACGGCCTCATAATTTACAGCATCAGGCAGCAGTTCACTAATGATCAATTCTAGTTCACGCATTCGTTTTTCCATTGTGATTACATCAACAAAAGCTTCAAGCATTTCATCCCAAACCGTTTTATCAGAATCAAGTCCAGTATCTTGTGCAAGATAGCCTAAGCTAGCTGTTTTATTTTTTGCAATCGTACCGGCATCTGGTGCATCGATACCAGCGATTATTTTTAGTAGGGTAGATTTACCAGCGCCATTGCGGCCGACTAAAGCGATCCGACTATTGGTGCTAATCTCCATTTGTATGTTTTCAAACAAAGTGTCTGCGCCAAAATAGCGGGCGATTTGGTTTGCTTGGAGTAAAATCATGGGACATCCTCATTTCTATTTCAATGCCTTTAGTGTAGCATAAATCGATCGAAAATAGCACCTATACAAATGATGGGGAGTGAAATTTATCTGGACAATTAAAGAAAGTTTGAAAAATTGTTCTTTTCTTGAGCTGTAAGATTGCTTTTTAACTAGAACAACTGCTATTATGAGAGATGGATATTTGTCTATATTTAGAGTATTGGAGGTACGATTGTGAAAGACCAAATTATTCCAAAAGCAACGGCTAGACGCCTTCCCCTATATTATCGTTATTTGAGAATCCTGCATGATGCAGGAAAAAATAAAGTGTCATCTACAGAGCTCAGTGATGCAGTGCAAGTAGATAGTGCAACGATTCGACGAGATTTTTCTTATTTCGGAGAATTAGGCAAACGTGGTTATGGTTATGATGTAGAGAATTTAATGAATTTCTTTGCAAAAACTTTGAATGATGATGAGCTAACCAATGTAGCTTTGATTGGTGTAGGGAACTTAGGAAGTGCCTTATTAAAGTATAAATTCCATCAAAGTAATAGTATTCGTGTGAGCTGCGCATTTGATGTCAATGATGATATTGTTGGCAGAATCGTAGATGGAATTCCAGTATATCCAATGACGGATATGATGGAGCAGATTCGTGTACAACAAATCGAAGTAGCTATTTTGACTTTACCAGCTAGAAAAGCCCAAGAAGTTGTAAGTCAGTTAGCAGATGCTGGTGTAAAAGGTATTTTAAACTTTACGGCTGCTAGATTAGTTGCTCCAACAGATGTTTTGATTCAAAACGTTGACTTAACAAACGAATTACAGACGTTGATTTACTTTTTGCATCATGACAATGAATTGGCGGATGCTGAAATCGAAGACGAAAAAGAATAATACAAACCCCCTATGTTTGCACATTGTTTAAAAGATGCAAGCATAGGGAGTTTTTTATTTTGGTAGTTCAATATTTGCATAATGAAGCACAAGTTGAGCAATTACTACGAGCGTGTTCATGCCGCAGTGGGCAATGATCGAAGTCCAGATTTTACCAGTCATTTTATACAATAGAGCAAAAAAGAAGCCCATGAAAAAATAGACAAAAAAATGACCATCTTGATGGATAATTGAAAATAAAGAAGAACTAATGATCGCAGCAAACCAAAAGCCGGTGTAAGACTCTGTTAACCCGATCAGTGAACGGCGAAAAACAAATTCTTCCATAATTGGTCCACCAATCGTTGTAGCCAATATAAAGAGTGGATTAGCTAAAATTACGGCAATAATATTTTGGGTGTTTTGTGAACTAGGCTGAGCTCCCGTGATTGCTGTTTCAATACTAAAAACAATTGCTTGAATGATCATCGCTATAAATATCCCACTAAAACCAAGTAACATAGTGAAGACAGGTGAAGTTAGTTTGGCTTTCTCTTCCACTATAGTGACAGCTGTCTTTCTATTTTTAAAATACAACCAAATCATCAAAATTGCACCGAGAATATAAGTGAAGGTTGTGCCAGCAATCACGATATCTGCTGAAAATGGTTGAAATAAGTAAGGGGAAAAGAATACGAGTCCGTATAAAAGAATCGTGATCAGACTAATTTTTTTTAGCGATAAATTAGTAGACATAAAATAAAAAACTCCTTTCATCGTTTGTAGCCTAAAAAAATATACCATAATGGAACTTTTATTTCTTATGATTATTGCGATAGCCTAGCAATAGGAAGATAAATACGAAAAAGAAGGCTGCTTCCCATAAAGTAGTGGTCCAATCAAAACGCCTAGTGACACCAAAAAAGAAGTTACCAACATTGGCAATGATCAAATAAAGACCAGTAGCAATCAAAGCTCCTGTGATTCGTTGTTTCATTTCAATCGCCTCGCTTTCTATTCTTATTTTACCATGAAATGAATGAGAACAAAGAATTATAATGAGTTTGTAAAAAAATAGTTTGTAGAAATGATTTGAGATTGGTGGAAAAGAAAGAATTATTTTTAAAAGTTAGTCAAAAGACTTGCAAAATGAAAGTGAAATGAGTATTATAAATAGTGTGAGTTAGCACTCGATAACTAAGAGTGCTAAAAAAGATAAATATTTTTTATGGAGGGATTTATTGTGTTAAAACCATTAAGCGATCGCGTCGTTATTGAAGTCGCGAAAGAAGAAGAAAAAACAGTAGGTGGTATCGTCTTAGCATCAGCAGCTCAAGAAAAGCCCCAAACAGGAAACGTTATCGCAGTAGGTGAAGGCCGTGTACTAGAAAACGGTACAAAAGTTCCTGCCGATGTAAAAGTAGGCGACACAGTGATGTTTGAAAAATATTCTGGTACAGAAGTAAAATATGAAGGTAATGACTATTTGATCGTTTCAGGTAAAGACATCATTGCAATCGTTGAATAAACTGTTTAACGCATAAAAAAACATTTAAATAAAAAAATAAAACTTTTGAGGTGAAGGAATTATGGCAAAAGAAATCAAATTTGCAGAAGATGCACGTGCAGCGATGCTTCGTGGAGTAGATATTTTAGCGGATACAGTAAAAGTAACATTAGGTCCTAAAGGCCGTAACGTTGTTTTAGAAAAATCTTTTGGTTCACCACTAATTACAAATGACGGTGTAACAATTGCTAAAGAAATCGAATTAGAAGATCATTTTGAAAATATGGGTGCTAAACTGGTTTCAGAAGTTGCATCTAAAACAAATGATATCGCAGGAGATGGAACAACAACAGCTACGGTATTAACGCAAGCAATCGTTCGTGAAGGATTAAAGAACGTAACTGCGGGTGCTAATCCATTAGGTATCCGTCGAGGCATCGAATTGGCAACAAAAACAGCTGTTGAAGAATTACACAATATCTCAACAGTCGTAGATTCGAAAGAAGCAATCGCACAAGTTGCAGCTGTTTCATCTGGTGATGAGCGCGTTGGTCAATTGATTGCGGATGCAATGGAAAAAGTAGGCAACGACGGTGTCATCACGATCGAAGAATCTAAAGGAATCGAAACAGAATTAGATGTCGTTGAAGGTATGCAATTTGACCGTGGCTACTTATCACAATACATGGTAACGGATAACGATAAAATGGAAGCTGTTCTAGAAAATCCATATATCTTGATCACAGATAAAAAAATCTCTAATATACAAGATATTTTACCGTTATTGGAACAAATTTTACAACAAAGTCGTCCATTATTGATCATCGCTGATGACGTTGACGGTGAAGCTTTACCTACGTTAGTGTTAAATAAAATTCGTGGAACATTTAACGTTGTTGCAGTGAAAGCTCCTGGTTTTGGCGATCGTCGTAAAGCGATGCTTGAAGATATTGCAATTCTAACAGGCGGAACTGTGATTACAGATGATTTAGGTTTAGAATTAAAAGATACAACGATTGAAAATCTTGGAAATGCAAGCAAAGTGGTTGTTGATAAAGACAATACGACAATTGTAGAAGGTTCAGGTGAAAAAGCTGGAATCGATGCACGTATTCAATTAATTAAAAATCAAATCGCTGAAACAACATCTGATTTTGATCGTGAAAAATTACAAGAACGTTTAGCTAAATTAGCTGGCGGTGTGGCAGTGGTTAAAGTCGGTGCTGCGACAGAAACTGAATTAAAAGAATTAAAATTACGTATCGAAGATGCATTGAATGCAACTCGTGCCGCAGTAGAAGAAGGAATGGTTTCTGGTGGTGGTACTGCTCTAGTCAACGTAATCGGCAAAGTTGCTGCATTAGAAGCTGAAGGTGACGTAGCAACAGGTGTGAAAATTGTTATCCGTGCCTTAGAAGAACCAATCCGTCAAATTGCAGAAAATGCTGGCTACGAAGGTTCAGTAATTGTCGATAAATTAAAAAATATTGATTTAGGAATTGGCTTCAATGCTGCGAACGGTGAATGGGTAAACATGGTTGAAGCAGGAATCGTTGACCCAACTAAAGTAACGCGTTCAGCATTACAAAATGCGGCTTCTGTTTCAGCTTTACTATTAACGACAGAAGCAGTTGTTGCTGATAAACCTGAACCAGCAGGAGCAAGTATGCCTCCAATGGATCCATCAATGGGTATGGGCGGCATGATGTAAGAATGAATGAAGAACCTTGATATTTCAAGGTTCTTTTTTTATTAAATAGGATTTTTAGAAAGTTCCAAAGAAATATTTTTTAATTAGATTAGACAGTTTTATTTTAGTAACATAGAGCGTAAAGATACATGAAAATCATTTTTCTCTATGTTTAGTTTATTCTATTTCATTAGTATTGTGTATTACCAGAGTTTGAAGTAACAATGGTACTTATGTTTTAGTTTTTCTAGAGCATTAGAAGTTTTTGAACGCTCTATTAATCAATGTTGTTGAGAAATATGTTTTTTATACCGTATCTTATTCAAATCAATTTTTGAAACTTGAATTTCTGGTTAGTTTAATATTTCTAAAACGATAATTTTATTAGTTACAAATATAAATATGATGTGACATTGAATATTCTATTCATTTCTCTAATTTTTATATGGCGGAAGCTATTAAGTAGCTATCATACTTCAACTAATATGATCAAACCTTACTTTTAGAATTCAGCTCAAAAGTCAGTAGAATTAACTTAATTTCACAAAAAGGAATCGCACATTTCACATTAATCCCTTAGCTAAGTAAAATTTCCTAAGCATTTTTTAAAAGGATATCGCCGTTAGAATATTTTTTTCTTTATTTTCCACTTGACTAATCGTAAGAAAGAGCGCGAGACAAAACCAAAGGTCAGTTTTGCTTCGCGCTCTAAATCTGAATAAACGGCGAGAAAAAAGCAGCTGTATTGGAAATAAACTTTTCTTCTCGGGCTCTTTTGTATGCTTAAATCAATTCATCTTAAGCGCAATCAAAAACTGCTGAATAGTAAGCAAAACCAACAAATGAACTGGATAAAACCAATAAAAAAAGTATTTCCACTGTCTGCCACGTTGATCATTGTAAAAATAGATCGGTACAAAAGCCAGTGGTCCAAACCAGCTATTCTGTAAAAGAATCAACCCTCCTAGAATACAGTTGAATAAAGTTGAGTCTCGAAATAGATAGAGACTCACAATCAGTAAAACACCAATCCAACCACCGTAATCTGTCCGTAACCACTCAGCAAAAAAAATACCCACCAAAATCAATAGAGGAGCACAAAAATACTTGATTTTTGTGAGGGTTCGTAATTTTTCTAATCCAATAATAACAATCAAGCCAATTAATAAGGTGAAAAATACATTCTGATTCTCCAAATCAATAAAGCGATGTGAAAAAGCTAAGTCATAAGGTATCTCGGAAACTAACGCAAATAAAAACAAACGTAATGCATATTTTTTAACATTTGAAGTATGGATAAAGCCTTCTACGAGTAAAAAACAGAATAGTGGAAATGCTAATCTTCCAAATAAGATAAATAAAGGAACTAGCCGTTGACTGATTTCTACTAGCTTATTAGGTTCCGTTCCATATGGAACAGCTAATGTTAGCGAAGGTTGAAAAGAAATAATTTTTGCTGTGTGGTCAAGCAGCATGGCAAAAACGGCAAGCCATTTTAATTGACTACCTGAAAAAAAAGCTCTTGATTCCAATAATCGTACTCCTTTTAGTAAGTTATATAGATACATTATTTTACCATATTATTTCTAGAATTAGACTTAAATGAAAAGGAATAGTTTTTTTGCTTGAATTTATAATTAGGAAAGGGATCATTATAGAAGTAGTAGATTTTTAGGTAATGAGATGAAATTCAGAAGAAGTTGTCCAAAATAGTTTTTTTCTTTTTTTAAAAAGATATAATTTATATTAAATGGTGAAAAAAATAAGATATATTGTTATAATGAGATTATTGCTGAGTAGTAAAATTTTTTCTTGAATGTAGCAGTTATAAGAAAATATAAATCTAATAAATGTTAACCGTAATATAATTTAGACTACTAGTCCATTCTATATCAAAGTAAGGAAGCAGTCTATAATTAAAATATCTTTTTTTTATCATATTTTTCAATAAAACGAGAAAAAATTGAGAATAATTAAAGGGGATTTTATGGAAATGCTTAGCTGTAGTTTGTTTTAATTGAAAATATCCAATTTTAATTTAGTATCATCTTTTATTCTAAACAGGGAATGGTAGTTACCTAGACAGAAAAAATAGATTTATATTTTTAAGCCGTCAAATAAGCCGTCAATTTTTTGGGAAAGGGTGTCATGTAGTGAGTAGAAAAGGTGAAAACATCTATAAAAGAAAGGATGGCCGTTGGGAAGGCCGATATATGAAAGCGAGAAATGAGTACGGAAAAATTGTTTACGGCTATATTTATGGGAAACGTTATAAATATGTAAAAGAAAGATTAGCTGAATTGAAAGTTCAATACTCTTTTACTCACAAGAACATTCACATATACGAAGGTACGGTTCAAGATTGGCTAAATCATTGGTTAAATGTACTGATGCGTAAAAAAATTAAGTTGTCTACTTATTCGAGTTATCGTTTGCGTATGGATAAATATATTATTCCGTTTCTAGGAAAAAAACAATTGACTCATTTAAATAGTAGGGAGGTTGAGGAATTCGTTAATTATTTAACTCTTTTAAATTTATCAGCTTCAACCGTCCATTCTATTGTGACAGTATTGAAAAGTGCTATGAATAAAGCAGTAGTTGAAAATTATATTATTTCTAATCCATGTAACAACTTGTCGTTATCGGCAGCTGCAATAAACGAGATCTCTGTTCTAACGATGAAAGAACAAGATAGATTAGAGAAAGTCGCTTTAAAGGAAGAAAACTGTTCAGCTGTCATTTTAGCTTTGTATACTGGTCTGAGAATCGGAGAAATCAGTGGCTTAAAATGGACGGATATAGACTTTGATAAAAATATTATCTATGTAAGAAGAACGCTCTATAGAATTCAGAATACAACGAATAGCAAAAAAACAGAAGTTATTATGGCAGAACCTAAAACAAAAAGTTCGAAGCGATCGATCCCATTAGCAAAAAATTTGAAAAATTATCTATTAGAAAAACAAAACAATGATTCTTCTGAATATGTAATTTTCTGTAAAAATAGTTATGCTGAACCACGAGTTATTAGTTATCGATTTAGAAAAAATATAGAAGAAGCTGGTATTAGAAACATTCATTTTCATGTTTTACGGCATACTTTCGCTACACGATGTGTGGAGCAAGGCATTGATATTGCTACCCTAAGTAAACTTATGGGACATGCTTCTATAAAACTGACCTTAGATACATACACAGATTCTCTTTGGGAAAATAGAAAAGCTGCTGTTTCAGTTATTGATAGTAAATTGGGCCTGTAGTTCCGTCGTAGTGGACTAATAAAAAGTACTTGAAAAAACTAATTTTTAGTTTTCTCAGGTACTTTTTTTTATTTTAAAGCAAAAATATACTGGAAAAGATAGCGTTGAAATGAACTTTTAAGCCGTCATAAAATGGTCAATAGAAGTAACTAATGTTTGTAAATAAGCAAAATTAGTGTGTTTTCTTATAACTGCTACATTCAAGAAAAACAGTTGGGTCAACTATCCTATTTTTGATAGACCGTCGATGTCTATTTACAAGACCTTAATGAATAGACTTACAACTATTATAATCGTAAATCAGAAATTTCCATACTCTAAAGACTTCAAATAAATAGAAGTAATGATCAAAAAGAAAAATTCAGCCGCAAGCATAGACAAATGATGACAAATGATGATAGAGGAGGGCATCAATAATGTACAAAATTGGGTACATATCACTTAACAACGAATTAGGTGAGCAGTATGAGAAAGAGTTAAAATCACTTCAATGCCATATTGAAATGATCGATAAAGAAAGAACCACTCAACTATTTGCAAATAATAATAATCTATTACAGCAACTAGATACTTTAATTATTGAAGATTATAACTTAAACAATCTCAATTGGGTTTGTGAATTGATCATGTCTATACGGAAACAAACGACACTACCACTTTGGATCATCGCCTCATCAGAAAAAGCTAATCGAACGAAACGAATTGTTTATTTGCAACTAGGGGCAGATGGCATTATTGATCATGGTCAAGATATGGATGAATCGTTGCTGATGATGAGAAACTTACTAAAACGTTTTAAACAAAGAGAGAATAAACAAGCCGTTGTTGAACCATCATTAATCAATGGAGTTGCTGATTTTAAATTGGTACCTCAAAACTTAAGTGTCTGTGTTGAGAATGGAAAAGAAGTCAATTTAACGAAATTAGAGTTTCTTACAATCGAATACTTACATAAACATGCTCGTAAAACAAAGACATATGAAGAAATCTATCAAAATGTTTGGAACGATACGTATCAAAATCGAAAGTATCGGGTATCCAATTTAGTATTTCATTTAAGACAAAAACTTGAACTTGATATTGATAAACCGAAATATATCAAAACGATCCGATCAAAAGGCTATATGTTGAATATTTAGCCACTGAAAAAATAAAAGACTGAGAATCGGCTGATGGAACACAGGCTCAGTAAAAATATAGAAACCACTTGATTTTTAACGAAACGGGAGGAAAAGACATGCTTGTATATTTGATTTCAGTCAAAAAAATCATTTGCGAAACTGGTTAGGAATATGAGTAAGTAAATCATGACTCGTTTTCTGGAAAGGAGGGGAGTAAAAAGTTTCGACAAACACACACTTTAGGAGGAAAAAGAATTGAAAAAAACACAAGTATTAAAAAGAAGTCTACTAACATTAGCTGCAACTGTTGCATTAGGTGCAGTAGTGTTAGCAGTACCAGCTCCATTTTCAGGAGAATCAATCGTGGCTTATGCAGCTGAAGGGACAGCTGAAGTATCAACGATTGACGAATTTGATGCAGCGTTGAAAAATCCAACAATCACTGTGATCAACGTAAACCAAAGTATCCAATTTAAAAAGAACATTACTAATATTCCAAATCGCGACTTAACAATCAATGGTAATGCAGATAAAGGAGTAGTAATCAATTCAGCCCACAACTCAATTTATGGTAAACAAAATACTAAAGGCAAAAACCTTGTTACCATCACAAATGCTAACATCGTTGGTGCTGATAGCGACGGCCGTTTCTTCACTGGTGGAGCTGGTAACGGACCTTCAAGCTACGGCTGGGATGTTTTAGCAACAAATGTGACATATACAGGTGCTCGTTTCGTTCACCTTAGTGAAGGTAAATTAACATTTGATGGCACAAATACAATCACAACTCGTGCTGAAAATGCGTGGGTTCATGATCTTGAATTTAAAGCAGGCTCTACTTACAACGGAATTGCTGCAAATAAAGATCACGGTCAATTCTCAGCATTCTACTTCAATGGTGCCTTGATCAAAGGAAAAGCAACTGGAGAAGCGATTATTGGTGATAATGCTAATGTAAATGTAAAAATTGGACCACAAAGTAATGTGAATCACTATTACCCAGTATTTTACGACAAAGTTCAAAAAGTGGATGTAGGTACTGGTGCAACTTTTGATGTTGATGCTGCAGGTGTTGCATTCCAATTTATTCCGCGTGCTGACTATGTAAATAAAGTACCAACGTTGAATTTAGCTTCAAGAAGTAAAGTGAAATTCAATGGTCGTGGAGGCGGAAACTACTCAACAATGAAATTACAGTATTATGGAACAGTCGTAAACGTAGATCGTGCAGCTGAATTAGTTGTTACTGGTGACAGCTCAAAATCAGTTATCGAAAGTGAATATAAAGGTGCTGTAATCAATTTAAATGCGCCAAGAAACTTCGAAGTAGCGAATAAACGTGCAAATTCAAAATTATTCTATGCCACTAATACAACTATCAATGGTACAAATGTTGGTCGTATCTCAACTTGGGGTCAATTAGGTGGAGATTATACAACTCCTGCTACAGAAACATTTAGAGGCGGTCAAGAATTTGCAGTGAACTTTGGTAAAATTTGCAACAGCAAAACGTTATCAGTTACTGGTAGTTTAACAGGTGATCAAGAATTCAAACTTGAAAATTATGGGAAACTTACTTTAGCTGGTGGAAGCATCTAAGCTTTGTAAAAAGACAGTATTTGGTTTTGAATTTTAAAAGAGAGGAGGAAAATAATGAAGAAACATATTAAGATTTTTCTCTTTCTAGGACTAGGGCTAATTGCCCTAGTTTCTGGTTATGTTCAGTTTCATATTTCTAATGAGAATAAAATCTTTGCCGCACCGTTACCTGGTTATCAAGATATAAAGACAGCTAATGGGATAAATTTAGTCGCTAAAAGTGGATCAAATACGGAGATATCTGGTGATTTTGGTTTTATGTTCAAACTCACAGATAACGTTTCATATGAGCCTATCGGTGAACCAATAATAGATTCAGGATTTTCTGGAAGTAAAACAAAAGTGTATCAGTTTAATCCAGAGAATCCGAGTGCCGAAAAAGGTGTTTGGGTTCGAAATGCAGGACTCTATAATGGTCGCAGTGTAGATTTAAAATTTGTCATTGATGAAATGGACTTTGCAAAGAAAAGTAATGGCAAATATCCTTCTTTCCGTTTCTTTGCGGTAGATGCTTCAGAGCGGGATAGTATGACAAATACACCAATTGCCACATCTTGGGGAAGCTACTATCTAATGATTGGATCAGGTTTGTATAATCACTATGAAGAATTTCAGTTAGGCGATAAAGTTCGATACCATTACGAATTTTATTATAATGACTCAAAAGAAAGTTTTGATTTAAAAGGTTCGTGGAATTTCAGTAATGTTAACATCAATAAAAAAGTAGCTTTTCCGTTTCCAACCGCTAGTTTTAGTGATATGTACGTTAGAGATGATTCAAACATAGGTTACAAAATAGAAAATAACACTTTTGAAATGACAAGTGATGATGAAGAAGTAGATCAACCAAGCGGAAGATTAACGAATTTATTTGAAAAACAAAAATATGAAATGACTATGGAATATCAAGGGTGGGATTACAATCAACCTAATCCCTATCCAGGACAAATGGCTGTTTTATACTCTACCGAATCTTTAGCACGAATTGCTCCAGCAACACCTATTGTCTCTGGTGAACGAAACAAAGCTGTACACACAGATCCAGAATACAGATCATTGAAATATTCAATCCTTCAGGGAATTGCTGATAATTCGAAAGAAAATAGAAATACTAAATTTAGACTTGAAACACAAGTACCAGATTTTTATGATATCCAATCGATCGATATTTATGAATATGGAACAACGATCAAAAAGAGTGATCTTTTTACTATTACTTATGAAGGAACAGAGCGATCAAAAGTAACAATGACAGCAAAGGATCCTACTTCTGATGCATTTAATGGTAGTTTATTTGATATCAAAGTAGTGGCTGTTCCTAATGCTAAATTTCAGTTTGATGCAACAGCAACTTCGCCATACGGATATGTTAATGCAAAAGATTCTACAAATGAAGATAACGGCTATATGATTTTTGAACAAGCGGGACCTAAAACAGTTGCGTATTATAGTTATATCAATAGTTTTTTAAACATTGATAATAAACCATTAGAATCTGAAGTGGCAAAAAATGTGAATGGTAGTGATTCCCAAGCTAAAGTGTTATATGAGGGAATACCAACTGCACAAGCAAAATCAGATATTAAGATTCCACTGAATACTGATTTTGAAACAGATTATCCATTCAATACGAATCCATTACCAACGGATACTGAAAACTATTTCTTGAAAAACATTTCTGTTGATACAGATAATAAAATTGATAAGCCTATAAAAGTTGCGTATAGCACAAATCACTCTTTACCTGATACATCTGTATTAGGAGAAAAATCGTTATGGCTAACATTAACAACAGCTAAAAATGTCACGAAAGATATTGAAGTGAAAGTAACAGTTGTACCGATTGCGGCCGAATTAAGGGTCAAGTACAAAATCAATGGCAACTATATGACGGATAAATACCCAGATTATGTTGATTCAACACAAATGATTGGCGCGCCGATTAATTTAAAAAATATTAAGTCAGTTGTTGATACGGTCGCGGCGATCAAAGAAGCGGGTTATAAACAGACGAATACGGTAACAGAAGAATTTAATCTTGCTGGTACAGGTAATACGGTTGAGTATGAATTTGAGGGGACCTTATTCTTATCATCTAGCCCAAGTTTACTTGATTTTGGGATTGAAGAGTCAAGTTATAAAGCGATTCGTGTAAATGAAGCAAAACTTGATAAAGCGTTGATCATCAAAGATACGCGAGCAGTCAAACAAAAATGGACACTGTCAGCAAAATTGATACAAGACTTTACTTTAACTGAAACAAACGGTGCTAAAAAAGTTATTCCAGACATCTTACGCTATAACGACGGTACGGATGAAGAAAAAAAATTCAATCTTGCTGAAAATCGTGATCTGCTGATTGACGAACATACCAGTAGTAATGAGTATGATGTCAGCCAAACTTGGAACTCAAAAGGCAAAGGCTTTAAATTGGATGTACCAGGAGATGCTGTTAAAACATTAGGGAAGTACCAAGCAAAAATAGAGTTTACGGTAAATGCAACGCCTTAAAAGCAAAGGAGAGACAATCAATTGATCATGAAAAAATTACGAGCTAGTGTTGTTCTTGTTTTCCTTGTTTTTGTGGGCAGTATGTTTACTGTAAAAACTATTCCGGCTTATGGAGTAGAAGCAGCGGTGCAAACGGATGGGGAAATTGTATTTACGCAAGAAAGTACCCAAACAACTTCTGCAACAAGTGAGTCGTCGACTGAGTCTAGTAATGAGCTGATAAAAAAGCCTGCAGGTAAGTTTCCTTCAACTGGAGAATTAGTAGCAAAAAGTCTATCAGTGAGTGGAGTAGCTATCGTCTTGTTTGCGTTGATTTTTTATCTATTTAAAAGAAAAAAATCAGCAGATGGAAAGGACGGGCAAAGCGAATGAAAAAAAGAACATTTTTGGTTGCGTTATTTGGCACCGTACTATTTCTTTACGGTCAGTTTGACCAAGTACAGGCCGAAAGCGCCCGTGAAGGTGGAGCTGAAATCGATCTTAAACGATTTAAAGAGACTGATTCTATTATTCGTGACCCTGAAAATCCAGAAGTACAAGTTGATCCAGGTGAAACGCCGCAAACAGAAGGTGATTTACGAATCGATTTTGTACCAAAATTAAATTTTAGCACAGTCATGATTTCTGATAAAACTGCTGTATTCCCAGTCAATGCCCAATTGTTTCATGGCGATACCAAGGCTAGAGGAAATTTTGTTCAAGTATCAGATTATCGCGATGATTCAACTGGCTGGACATTACAAGTCAGGCAAGAACAACAATTTAAACATAGGACAAAAGCGGGTGCCGAATTAAAAGGCGCAGTGATTTCTTTAGACCAAATATGGACCAATTCAACTAAAGATGCTGCCCTTTCACCAAGTGTTTCCAAAGAAGTTATTCACATGAGTAATATTGGCGACACCTATAATTTGGCGCAAGCACAACCTGACAAAGGCTCCGGAACATGGAGCATTATCTTTGGCGCATCAAAAGAAAATAAAAATGAGCGCCCAAATTCATTAGAACCAAGACTGGATTCTTCTGGCAAATCAATAGAAGATCCAATTTTTAAAAAACCAGTTTATAGTAATCAGGCGATTACGCTTTCTGTTCCAAAAGAAACAGAAAAACAAACTGGTGCTTATTCAACGGTGCTAACTTGGATATTAGCCGAGTTACCATAGATATTATACAAAAACTAGGAGGAAATACAAATGAAATTAACACACAAACTAGCTGGTACAGCGTTACTAGCAGCAATCGCAGTAGCAGCTACAGCACCAGGAGTAACAAAAGCAGCAGATCCAGCCGCACCAGGAGTTGGAGAAGGAGAAATTGAATTCACAAGTAAAACATACGGCACGTATGATACTACAGGGGTTGTGCCACCAAACTATACTAGTCAATCAACAGTTGATACAGATAGTACAGCACTGTTAGATGGACCATTTTTAGTACAAGGAATGTCTAAACTAGTCTTTAACTCTCAATCAGCAACAACTGGAGCCGTTACTTCATGGGCGAAACCAACGACAGCAAATGCGAACACAAGCGGTGCGACAGATAAAGTCGATGGTCGTGCAAACTGGGTACAATTTAAAGATGATCGTCAAGTAGACGACCATGGGTATGAATTAAAAGCTGTTATTTCTCAAAACTTCCAATTTAACGATACTGCAAAAGGAAAAATCAGAAATATCAAAGGGGCTCAAATCACTTATGGTAATGCAAACTTAGTAGCGGATAAAGATAATGAAGCGTTAAAACCTTCATCTACTGGTCTTAACAGAGCGACTACTGTTAACGAAACTGGATCAGAATTAATCTTCAAAAACCAAGAAGAAAATAAAGGGCGCGGTCGTTACGCTGTTTACTTTGGTGACGCAGAAGATGCTACTCAAAAACCAGAAGAGTCTGTTAAATTAGATCTTCCAGCGAACCAAGCAGAAGAAATCATGAATGGTAAATATGTGGCTAAAATCACTTGGACACTTGAAGCAACACCAAAACCATAAAACACAATTTAAATAGGTTCGCCAGTTGTAAAACTGGTGAACTATTTATTGATGGAATAAGAAAGGATAAATCAATCAGATGAAAAAAAGAATCAGCTTAGGACTACTTTTAAGTCTATACATAGTAGCACTTATTGGATTTTCTACACCCGTATATGCGAATCTACAGTTTACATATGAAACGGTAAAACCAGAAAATCAGCAAGGTGCTTTCGAGTATTTTAATTTACTTATGCAACCGGGTCAAAAACAGACGGTAGAAGTTCTATTGACAAATCGTGCAGATGAAGAACAAACGATCGAGGTTGGGTTGAATGGTGCTAAAACAAACTCTAATGGTGTTTTGGAATTTGGACCCAGCGCAATAAAAAATGACAAATCTTTGAAATACGATTTTAAAGATTTGGTAAAAGGCCCCAAAGAAATAACCTTAGCCCCAAAAGAAACACAACCGCTAAAAATGGAAATAACGATGCCAGAAGCGAGTTATGAGGGGAAAATTGTTGGTGGCATTCACTTGAAATCTAAGCCTACCAAAAAAGAAGAAGAAGAAAATAAAAAAGCAACAGGCGTTATCAATGAGTATGCTTTTGTTATCGGTATGGTGTTAAGTGAATCAGATACTGCGGTAAAACCAGAGCTGAAGCTGAATACGGTTTATGCTGGTTTATCCAATTATCGTAATAGTATTTTTGCTAATTTTTCCAATATAAGTGCTGATTTTGTCAATAATATGACCGTTGAAATGGAAGTTACAAAAAAGGGGTCAGAAGCTGTTTTATATGATATCAAACGAGCAGATATGCGGATGGCACCCAATTCGATGATTGATTTTCCGCTAGCGATGAATGGCGATCAGATGGAAGCAGGAGATTACAAAGCGCACATCGTTGTCACGAGTGGTGAACAAAACTGGACGTGGGATAAAGAATTCAAAATCACAAATGAAGAGGCAGATAAATATAATGCGCAAGATGTTACCTTGATCCAAGAAAGAGGGATCGATTGGAAATTGATCGCCATGATCGTAGGTGGCGTTTTCATTGCTTTCTTAGCTATTTTCTTTATTGTTCGTACCCTTAATAAGAAAAAGAAACCCAAAAAGAGAGGGAAGAAAAAGCGTAAGTAAGAAAGGAGATCAAAAAAGTGATGGTATTAGATTGGTTTTTTATTGGTTTACTTTCTTTTGCAATACTTTGTTTACTACTTCTGATTTTTTGTCTATTTTACTTCTTTTCGATCACGAAAGAATTAAAAAAGAAGCAGTGGCGTAAACGTCCTAAAAATAAAGAAAAACGAAAAAAATGGTTACATGTAAGAAAATCATTGGAAAAAAGACGAAAACGTTATCTTACGAATGTTTTTCTTTTATTCGTTGTGATGCTCATTACGGCAGGCAGCGCCTTTTATGCACGATATTATCAGTTGACCAATCTAACGTCAGAAGATGCAAAAGTTGTTGTTCAGGGGTATCTGTTAACAGAAGATCTAAAAAAACAGATGGAAACAGTCAAAGCAGGCGGCAGTGCTGAAAAAGTTTATCCGCAATTCCAAGAAGTAAGTGCTCTATTAGTCTCGTACGGGAATCGCCCAGTATCAGGTGGTTTGTCAACAGAAGGGGCAAAATTATTAACTCGTTATTATGTATCTATGAAAAATGTTGGGTTAAATCTGTCTACTTTAAGCCAAGAGCAATTAGAAAAACAAGAGACGATCGATGGCTATTTAAAAGATATCGAACGAATAAATGAACGGCAAAAAGCAGTTTTCAAGTACTTTAAAGTCAACGAGTCGGCACTAAAACAGAAAAATTAGGAGACTCAAGATCAAGATGAAACAGACAAATAAAACTTCTAAAAAGGCTGTAGTAAGCAACAAGCAAAAGAGCAAAGGTATCAGTCGTCAAAAGCTGCATAAAAATCAAAGTAAGCAGAAGGCGGTACACTTAAATCAAGGAAAAAAAGAATTAGCTAAAAAAAATAGAAAGGTTCAATCAAAATCACTTAAATCGAAAAAAATAAAAAGGACTCTAAAAAAAAAGAGAAAACAAAGACACCAATTTTATAAAGAAATCGGTGTCAGCTTTTTTCTCCTCATCCTTCTTTTTTTTGCTCTACAATGGGTATTTTTCAGTATGCCAAAAGTCGACGGTTATGGTATGACTACGACATTAGATGATGGAGATCGCTTATTTGTCAGCAAACGTAGCGCAATCAAGCGCTTTGATCTCGTCTATTTTAAAAATCCTGAAACAAAACAAGTAATGATTAGGCGAGTGATTGGTTTACCAGGCGAAGAGATAGCGTATGTAAACGATGAATTGATGATCAATAAAGCACCAGTTGTAGAACGGTTTTTAAAAAAAGAAATCAGTGAAGCCGCACAAGAAAAACGACGTTTAACCGAGGATTTTACTTTAGCTGGTTTAACAGGTTCAACACTATTGCCAAAAGAGAGTTATTTCGTTTTAGGTGATAATCGCCATTATGCGGCAGATAGTCGTCAATTTGGCTGGATCGAAAAAAAAGACATCTTAGGTGTGGTAAAAGCAAGAATAACACCATTTCATCATATGACTCAATTTTAAAAAACAGTAGGGAATCACTACATAGTAGGAGGGCAATCGGTGTCTACATATCAGAAACAAGTCTCGACAGCCAAAAAAGGCCATTCAACGAAAAAGAAACACCGCTATTATTCAAAAGAAAAAAGAAGCCAGAAACTGAATGAACAAAGTCAAAGAATGAGAAAGACACTCAAAAGTAGAGATATGATCTTTTTACTGTTTTTTGGCTGCTGTTTGGTCTTTTTATGGCAAAATAGCACTCATCAAGTGTCTGGTTCTTCGATGTTACCTACATTGGAAAATAATGATCGTATTATTGTTCGAAAAGGTCGCCTACCTGAACGGTATGAACTGATTACTTTTGATCCAGAAATCCCCGATGAAACTAGTTACGTAAAACGAGTGATTGGTCTTCCTGGAGATCAATTATGGGCAGAGGCAAACGCGATTTATCTTAGACCTCAAAAAGCTGGTAAAGGAGTGTTAAATACGGCTAGTCCAATGCCGGCAGAAGAGCTACCAGATAGCACATTAAAAGTTATTGTCAGTGAAGAAATTTTCCAAGAATTAAGAGATATTCACAAAATTCCTGAAGGCAGTTATTTTGTCTTAGGGGATAATCGGAGTGCTTCAAAGGATAGCCGCACAATGGGCTTGATCACTGAAAAACAAGTGGAAGGTGTTGTGACGTATCGCTATTTTCCGTTGAATAAGATAGGAGAAGTGAAGTGAATTTTGAATTTATAGGAGGAACGACTATATGAGAAGAATGAATTGGATGAAACAAAAAGGCTGGGCTTTTTTATTGAGCATTTTTTTGCCTATAGGAATCATGTGTTTTGTCTATGCACTTCTAGGTATTTATCCGGGAAGTGAAAAAACTATTTTAGCCAGTGATGCTTTGTCGCAAACGTCTAATTTTTTTGCGAGTTTAAATAATACGCTTCATGGAAAACAAAGCTTCTTTTATTCATGGCATGGTTCTTTAGGATTAAATTATTGGTCATTTATGGCTTACTACTTAAATGGTATTTTTAGTCCGTTGATTTATTTTTTTGATAATAGTCAAGTGCCAGATGCACTTTATCTAATTATCTTACTAAAATTCGGTGCGATCGGCGGGACCTTTTGGATCATGAGTGATCAAACGTTCAAAGTGCCTCAATGGGTCAAACTGATGCTAAGTATTAGTTATGCATTAAGCGGATTTGCTGTTGCGTATTCACCTCAACAAATGTGGCTAGATGGGTTGATCTATCTGCCATTAGTGATTTTAGGTATTCATCGTTTGATGGACAAAAAAAGACCTGCTGTTTTATTTATTAGCTATTTGTTATTATTTTTATCTAATTTTTATATGGCTTTTATGATCGGAGTATTTTCATTTCTCTACGTTATTTGTCGCTTTTTAATTGATCCAGCCAAGTATAAAAAAAGTCTGCTGCCCTATTTAACCACTTCACTGTTAGCAGGTGGTGCCTCAATGGTGACTATTTTACCTACGCTATTGGATTTAAAAAATAACGGAGAAAGTCTAACTAAGATACAGGATTTTTTTACAAAAGGAACTGATATTTGGGATCTTCCGGCGAAAACAATGGTGGGAGTTTATGATACAAGCAAATTTGGCAGCTCGCCATTTCTTTATTTTGGTCTATTAGGCTTGATTTTTTGTCTCTTTTACTTTGTGAGCCCTAAATTTCCCTTGAAGAATAAACTTATTTATGGCAGTTTGTTTCTATTATTGATTGCAAGTGTCTATATTGAACCGCTGAATTTATTTTGGCATGGTTTTCATTCGCCAAATATGTTTTTATTTCGCTTTAGCTTTCTTTTTTCCTTTTTAGGCTTATTATTAGCAGGCTTTGGTTTGGAAAAAGTAACGAGGGAAGATACCAATCGACTGGTCAATATTGTTCTTGGGCTGATTTTGTTATATCTTGCGATTATTTTTTTGGCTAATCGTAAAAGATATGATTTTTTAGATAAAACAACGATTGCTACTACGGTGATTTTACTATTAGTTTATCTTTCAATTTGGTTAGTCAGTCATAAATGGCAGCAAAAAATGACCATCTGGTGGGTGTTATTATTTCTCGTTTTTCTGGGTGAAATAACGTTTAACACACAGCGAATGGTAACAGGAATTAACGCTGAATGGCATTATCCTGATCGAGTTGCATTTGATCGTGACTATCAAGATGTCCAACAATTAGTGGCAACGACCAAGGAAGAAAATAGTACCTTATATCGTTTGGCAAATTTGAACAGTATTTCTAGAAATGAAAGTTTTCTTTATGGTTATAGCGGGGTATCAATGTTTTCATCTATTCGAAATCGTCATTCTTCTATGTATTTAAATGAATTAGGTTTTCGATCTAATGGTACGAATTTAACGATACAATACGCAAATAATACGTTAGTAATGGATGCTTTGTTGGGGATAAAATATAATATTTCTGAAAATGATCCAAAAAAATATGGATATGAGCTCAAAGAGACTGCAGGTAAACATAAATTATATGAAAATCGTTTGGCGCTTCCTTTAGGAATTTTAACAGATCAAGGAATTTACAAGAAAGATGCCGTGAAAAATCAGTCAGAGCTGATTGCCTATTTGTCTAATCAAAAAGAACCATTATTTTATTTCTCAGAAGCTGAAATGATCAAAGAGGAAAATGTTCAAATCGAAGATCAAGGCTCCGTCCTCTTCTACTCAAAAACAGTTCCAAATAAATTACGAAAACTGACCTACTCAATTGATGTTCCCGCACATTCACAAGCCTATCTAAGTTTGTATGGCAGAGGAATGGAGGTTGAAGCAATCACGAAGGTAAACGGAATTGAACAGCGCTCAGGTCTTGAAGAAAATGGGCAGTATTATAATTTAGGGTATTATGAAAAGGTCGAAAAAATCGAAGTAGAAGTTAGTTTTACTGGTGAAGGTGTCGTTCATTTAGTTAAACCGACCGCTATGTTTATGAATGTTGAGGTATTTGAAGACTCGATTCGAACGATTCAAAAGCAAGGGGTCTCTTTTGAAACGAAGGGTAGAACGGCGGAAGCCGATGTAAATTTAGCTAAAGAGCAAGTCGTGTTGACAACGATTCCTTATGATAAAGGCTGGAGTGCGTATATTGATGGCAAAAAAGTTGAAATCCCAACATTTAAAGATGCGTTTTTAGCTTTACCTGTACCTAAAGGAGCACATACGATCAAATTTGTTTTTTTGCCTCAGGGTTTTAAAATAGGGTTTAGTTTATTGATTAGTTGTCTCATTCTTTTTATATTTTTCAACTGGTGGTTAACGAAAGAGGATAGGAAAACGTAACAGTGCAAAGAGTATCTTTTAAAAAGAAAAGGAGCATATGATGCATAAAAAAAAGCTGTATTTAATTCTAGTGCTACTGATTTTTATTAGTGGTTGTTCTGCAAAATTATCGAAAAAAAAGGAATCATTCGAGGGCAAAGGAATCGAGTATACCTTTCAATTACCAAGTACGTGGGAAAAATCGTTAGACTACAAAGTAACATACAGTAATGAAGCAATTTTTGGTGCAAAAGATACAAAAAGTAATTCAACCTTAGTTGTGATGGCTGAAAGAAAAGAATCGATGGATTTAACAGATTTTGGCAATCGAATTAGAAAAGAGTTGAAAAAGCAATATAATTACAAAGATGAAGCAGATATTTTTATGAAAGAATTTAACGTTGGCAAATATAAAGGCTACAAGTATACCTTAGATACAACATTCGATAAACGTGAATCTTGGTTGCATTTGTATTATATTGAAACGGCGCACGGAATGGTGCAATTGAATTATTATTCAGCAAAAGATGGCAATTATGAAAAACGAGCAGAAATCATCGATGACTCAGCTCGTTCTGTTAAAGAAAAAAAAGATAATGGTGCTGAGTCTGAAACAGAAGATGAAATTGTTTTTCAAAATGATGATTTTTCTTTAACCCTGACAGGTGTGATGAATGTGACTGGGGAGACTGGGCAGAAACTCTTAGCACTTAGATATACAGTCGTGAATAAAACAAAAGATCAAGCAATAAAAGCAGATAAATGGGATTCACTGATTCAAGCAACACAAAACGGAAAACAGTTAGTGGAAGGAAAACTAGCAAATGATAATTCGATTTTAGATATTCCCAAATTGATCGAGCAAAAAACGAAAGAAATTCCTGCTGGTAATTCACTTGAAGGTGTTTCTTTATACGAGTTGAAAGATGACAGTGATGTTTTATTGATACCGAATAAAGAGACGTTTAAAACGGCCGATGATGTCCCTATTGCGGTACTCAGTGCCAGCGAGAAAGCGGGGGAAGAATAATGAAGAAAACCGTTCTTCTGTTTGTAACAATTGTTTGTTTTCTAAGTATCAGCGGTTGTTTCGCAAAAAAACAGACAACCGAAACCGAGGTCGAACATCAACAATTATTATGGCACAATAAAAGAGAAAAGCCTTTTGGAACTTTTGATTATCCTAAAATAACGGAAAAAGAAGCGACAGATTTATTAGAAAATAAATTCAAAGTGAACAGTCCAAAACTTATGTCGCAAGTGAAAGTGTTACTGAAAGAAGAGGTTGCCACTGAAGGGATGCAAACTGGCGAACCAGAATATACAATGTATGCTACTGGCGATGAGCTGAAAATACGCGCCTACTTTCCCTTGAATGAAGGGGAAGAACTAAGAGTTTTTGCCTTAGTTGACTTAAAATATACCTATAATAAAGAGCAACAAGAAGTTCGTTTAAATGCTCAAAGCTTTTCTATGACGACCTATGGCGAAAAAGTGACTTATCCTAAAGATAATTTTGATGAGTTATTAGCTAAAAGTGCCGCAATGATTGATCTTTCAGAAGAAAAAACCAAACGTGCCATTAAAAATTTTAAAACAGATTATCAGGAAATCGATAAGCGTCCAATTGCGGCAAAAGCTGTTATTTACAGTAATGATAAAGAAGCTGTGGAGAAGAAAAAAGTGTCACAAGAATTATTAGGTGGGTTTGACAGCAATAAGGAATTAAAGGAAATTTATGCAACAATCGTTGACTATACAGAATAAACGAATCAAAACAACTCTTTCTGTACCAACCTCACGTTAACAAAATGGTAGTATGTTTGCTAGGGAAATTATAATAAGCAGTGCTTAAACCATTATAAAACAAAGAATTTTATGAATACGTAACGAAGTGCGCCTGTACAAGTAACTGATTTTGATTCGTTACTTGAACAGGCGCACTTTAGGCAGCAAACAATTTACCATTGCATTTTTGAAGGTGAGGATCCATAAATTTAAAAAAAATGAAAGATAAATTATGATATACTCATATAGTTGAAATAAAAAGGCCTCCTATTACAGAATAATCAAAAGAAATAGGCCGATAAGAAAAAGGAGTTTAACAGATGAATGTTGTTTTTTGTGATATAGACGGAACATTTCAGGATCTCGGTGGTGAAGTACCACAAATCAATTATGATGCAATTTATGCCCTACAAAGACAGGGAGATCATTTTGTTTTTATCAGTGGAAGAGGGTATGCACAGTTGTCAGAATTGATGGTTGAATTAGACAGCGAATGTGATGTTATCTTTAGTAACGGTGGTGGTCGCAAGTTGGTCGGTGAGCCTGTTGAATATAATCACTGTTTACCATTAAGTGTATGTGAGCAGGTACTAACTATTTTAGAAGCACGAAACATTTTTTATCATATTCATACAAATGAAGGAATTATTTTAAAAGATGTTGAAAACTACACAACGAATATCTTAGCGCTAAGAGAAAAGCTTGAATCTATGGGAGAAACTGGAAAACAGATCATGGATTTTAAAGAAGCCTTTTTTAAAGAACAATGTCAACATGTAGAAGATCCGCTTCATCATTTAATGGAACACCCAGAACTGAAAGTGATGAAAATTGAATTGATGGAAGCTAGTGATCAAGAACATGAAAAATTACGTGAGTTGTTACGTGGTGAATCAGTCGATGTTTTTTCTTCATTTACTCAATGTTTGGAAGTTGTGGATACAAAAAGTAGCAAAGGGAATGCAATCAAAGAATTTATGACAAATTACCCGAATGCGCGAAGTTACGGCATAGGCGATGGTGAAAATGATCTAGCCATGTTAGACGTTGTTGACGTCCCAGTGGCTGTTGGAAATGCTAAAGAAATCGTTAAACAACAATGTCAGCATGTTGTTGGAGACTGTTTAGACGGTGGTGTTGGGCAATTTATTTTTAATGAAATCATTAAGTAAAACAGTCTGTTCTATTAAATAATGACGAGTCAACTTTTTTGTAATAAAATAAAAGGGTGCAAACTAATTAGTAAATAGATTTATACTTGGGGGAGTAGTAATGAAAGAAACAAAAGAGAATATTGAACATGATTTAGAGTATTATCAATCAGGGATTAAACAGCTATATATGAAAAATTATCAAAAGTATTTTTTCATTCTGCTTGCGGTGATGCTAGTGACATCAACGGGTCTTGTTTTATCTGAATCGATTGTTCGATGGTTGTTGGTTGTATTATTTTTTATCGAGGCGGGCTTAGCCTTTTATTTACTGCGTTTTTTACGTACGGACACTTTTGAAACATATTTTCAACAGATCAAAGCACAATTACCAACAGAATTTCACAAAATAGAAGCAATCGAAATTCAGGAAGATGATCAGGCATATTACTTTCTGAACGGTCAAGAGTCGTTTGTTAAACTAAAAAAGAAAAATGCCAGAAATTTTCCATCGAAAATTAGACAATATACATTATTAGTTGGGTTTACTGATGAATTGGAATTCGATGAAAAAATGTTGGAACAGCCATTACATTTTTTTTATTATGATATTACACAAATCAAGCACTCAGATAACTATAAGAAGGAAATGCTAAAGAATACTAATTTCATAATGAAACGAAATAAAAGAAGAATCAAATCTGCAATCACAATGTTTATTGTTTTAGCGATAATAGGAATTCTCGTTTATTTTTCTGGAACACCTTGATAGCGATATCCTAATTGAGTAGCTTATAGGTAGATGGAATAGTGAGTTTGATTGATCAAGATAAAGCAAAAAAAGTGCTTGGGAGTCCCAAACACTTTTTTTGCTTTTACAAGACAAACCCAAGGGGCTATTTCACAAAGTGCTGAATGATTTTATTTAAGGTTTCTGCAGCTTGTGCGCCTGCTCGTTCATTATAATAAGTCGCGAACCGTTCGTCTTCCACATACATCTGACCTAGACCTCGATGCATTTCAGGCGAATAGCTTGGTGATGTATAATTCAGCCATTCTTTATGTTTCAAGAAAACAGCCTCCGCTTCTTGAGAGCCATAATTTTTCGTTTCCATCACGATTTTTAAAGCAATAATAAGTTCTTTTTCAGCTATTTCCATACCAATGAAATCATCTTCGCTTAAATTTAACCATTTTTGATTAGACGCTGTCACTGTATTTTCACCATACTTCTCTCGGATTTCCTTCCCATGGGTTTGTTCATTTTCTTGTAGTTTTTCTTGCTTGAAACCTACAAATTTTTCGTTGTCAGTCATGCTTATTTCTCCTTTTTGATAACGTAGTGTTTTTTCTACAGTCAGGATCAGATGATCGAGTTGTCGACGCTTATCCAATAATTGCTGATGATGAACCTGTAGTGCGTGTTTAGGATCATAGTCGGGTGCGGCCAGTATTTTTTGAATCTCTTCTAGTTTCATCTCTAACGATCGGTAAAAAAGAATCTGCTGCAGCTTATCGACTTCTTTTTTGCCGTAGATACGATAACCAGAAGAATTGATACGAGCTGGTTTTAGTAGATCGATCTCATCATAATAACGCAACGTGCGAGTGCTGATTCCAGATAGTTCAGCTATTTTTTTTATTGTGTATTCCATCTGTTTCCCTCCTGTATGAATCTAGCATAAACCTTTACTTAACGTGAAGGTCAAGTTTTTTTAAACGATACATAATTTTAGATTTACAAAGTACGCATGAAAGAGTAAAATTTTATGTAAAGTGATCAAGATAAAAAAGGAAGTGAGCAAATGAAACTAATTGAAACACCAATCAAGAAGAATTTAGATTTGGAGTATTTTTATCCTAACATCACAAAATTTGTTTTTGGGTCCAAAGCGATTAAATTTTTTAAATTGTATGCATTAGATCGAACTCAGATTGTCTATGCCGATGCATTTGATAAAATCGATATCATCATGATCAATACCAAAAAGAAAATTACTAAAAATGAAGTGGATTATGTCATCAAAAAACTGCTGAATACGAATAGAGAAGCGGTGACTGTTCATATTGGTATTAAAAATGAAATGCAGAAAAAAGGCTATACTTTTAGTGCTCCTAGAAAAGATATCATTGTCATCCAGAAGACGGTTGATCCATCATAAAAAAGACTCCCTGTAGAAAGCTTAACACACAGCGCTCTACAAGGAGTCATTTTTAATTTTCAGTAGTTGTTTTTTTCAAAGCAAGCTTCAAATTAAGTTGCTCTTTTCTTGTTATCATTGCTAGTAGGAAAAAGATGAAGGCAAAAATAATCAGAATAAGCGAATTGAATAGAAAGCTTGTACGAAAATCATTATTGAATTGGCTAGTATTTCCAATCAAAGTACAGTTCCTCATATACCAATAACTTGGGGTAAAAGAAGCTATTTTCGTTACGATATCCGGTAAAATCTCAGCAGGCACAAATATGCCACTGACAAAAGCACTCCCTAAAATAAATACGTTATTGATCCCAGAAACCATATCTGGATTGCCAATGATTCCGCCAATGAGGTTACTGAAAGAGACCGCTAAGATAAATAATAGGAGCGTATTCAAAATAAAGTAAAAGGTGTAATAATCAAAACTACTCTTTGTAACAAACAGTACGAGACTGACAAATAGTACCCAGATGATCAAACAAAATCCAAATTGTACAAGAAACTGTTGCCGTGAAAACTTTCGTTTTGAAAAAGGAGAGCAGTTGTTTCGCTGCTTGATCTCTTTTCGGTTGAAGGCTAAACTTACTAGCGTAATCGCACTAAAAATAGTCATAAACATCGTATAGGCTAGTACACCAAACACTTTACTTGAAGCCCGATTCTTTTTCAATTGATTAAAAGAAGAGTCAAAGTTGATTTTTCCAGCAGTTTTAACGTTTTTTGTAGTCAATTTTATAAGGTCTGTCTCAGATTTTTCAGGAAAGGCTTCTTGATAAAATTGATATGTTGATAGGTAATTATTAATGACTGAATCTACATAAACCTGACTGAAGTTATCTGGTTTAACTTGAATCATCAAATCTGATAATTGGCCTTGGTTGAGCGAGTGAGAGAATGTTTTTGGAATTGTCAGGACATAATCAACTTTTCCAAAAAATAAAGCGTCATCGATCGTTTCTTGCGTATCTTTTAATGAGACGACATTCATCGTTTCATTTAGGTAGTTTTCTAATTGTTTCGCTATACTACCTTGATCTTTATTGAAAATGACAACATTCATTTTAGCAAGTTCAGTTTCCTTAGAATCTGTTGAAAAAGAACTTGAATAAGCAAATGATATCCCTAAACTGATCGCCAATGCAAGAACCAGAGTACCTAAGTTCTTTTTCATAATACTAAACGTAGCTTTAAAGACTGACATATTGCACTCTCCTTTCATAAATAACACTAAGTGTGATAAAGACTGCTGTCAGTATGCTTAGGTTGAGAATATTATTGTAGAAGCTGTCGATATTTTGATAATAATAAAGCTTATATAACGCCTCACTAACAAGGTTTACTGGGTTAATAGCATTTAACCAAGGAAGATGTTGATTGACTAAAAGTTTGATATCTGGAGACATCATACCAGCTAAAAAGCTACAGGTCATTTGAAAAGTTACTGCAAGTGAAATTTTTTGATTGAGTGGCACTTTTAAAAGATTACCTAACAAAACACCTAATGAGATGGCGGTAACAGCTGTTAGCGAACAAGTCAGTAAAATCAAAAGCCAGCGGTCACCAAAATCTACTCCGTAAACGAAATGACTGAATCCTAGGATAAAAAACAATTCAGTGACAAATATGGTAAAGGAAGAAGCTAAGTTAGTTAGGACAATAAACAGTTTGTTTTTTGGAGTCATACTAATGCGAATGCCATTAGCAGATTGGTTAGCTTGCTCATCATTGGCGGTAACGATCCCCCAGAACATACCGAACATACAACTCATGCCAATCAAGGTAAAGAAGAAGAAGCTTTTTTGGCTTCCTTTTGAAGCTGTTGCATTTTTTACTGAAATATAATTATTGGTTTGACCTATTTTTTCTGTAATTGATGAAGCTAAGAGCGCAGGGTTTTCTTTTTCTAAGGTTCTCAATATTGATTTACTTTGAATAAATTGATTCATAAATGAGTTCAAAACATTTTGTTGAATTGATTGTTTATTGATTGTCAGCGAGAGATTTTCAGCTGACAAAGTATAGTAACCAGCTATTTTTTCATCAAGTAAGTGCTGAGCAGCTGTTTCTTTTGATAATACGACTGACGCAAACATTTTTTGATCATTCGATTTGATTTCTTCGACTGTTTTGATAAAAAATTCCGTATTTTGAGAATCGTTATTATCACTAATGACAATTCCAACAGGGATTTTTTTCACTGTATTCAATGTATCTAAGTTACTAAATGCCGCAGTAAAAAAAAGGCCTAAGAGTAGCGGGAAGATGAGTGACCAAAATAGTAGCACTTTATTTTTTGCTTGAATCTTTAAACGATAATGATATAAATGCCAAAACATAGGAGGGCTCCTTTCTAATCTCTTAATTCTCTGCCAGTTATTTCTAAAAAGACGTCATTAAGGGTTGGTTGTTGGGTATAAAAGTTACCAAATGAAATTTGATTTTCTTCTAGTAAGTGCAGTACTTGAGCAAACACTGCTTTATTTTCTTCTGTATTCAAGGTTGCAAAAACGTTGTCATACGTAATCTCGATAATACCTGGAAGCTGTAATAATTTTTCTTTTACCGCTGTAGGAAAATCAGGGATTTCGATCACAATTTTTTCGTTGACCTTGATCATACTTTTTAACTGTTCTTTAGTGCCTTCTGCTATCACTTGTCCTTTTTCGACGATTACGATGTTATTGCATAATTGTTCGACTTCTTCCATATAGTGGGTTGTATAGACGATTGTGGCACCCTGACGGTTCAGTTCTTTGATACTGTCTAAAATTTTATTTCGGCTTTGAGGATCGACTGCTACTGTGGGTTCATCCAAAAAAATAAGTTCAGGTTTATGCACGATGCCACAGGCAATATTCAGCCTGCGTTTTAAGCCACCACTTAATTTTGAAGGGAGAAAGGTGATAAAATCTTCCAGACCAACTAGTGCAATAACTTCTGTAATATACTGTTTTCTAGTTTTTTTATCGGTAATATATAGTCCACAATAATAATCGATATTCTCAATTACAGTCAACTCGTCAAAAACAGCCACTTCTTGTGGGACGATGCCGATTCTTTTTTTGATATCGTATCGAGTTGGAGACATCTTTTCTCCAAAGAGTTTGATGTCACCTTTGTCGTAAGATAGCAATGAAAGTATACAGTTGATTGCGGTTGATTTCCCGCAACCATTAGGACCAAGCAGGCCTAATATATCTCCTTGCTTTACTTTTAGGTTAAAGTGATTTAGGGCGGTTAATTTTCCATACCTTTTTACAAGATCATTTATTTCGATTATCATATGAAATTCTCCTTTTTTTCTTTATAATAGAACTATAACCTATACTATATAAAGATATAAGTGAATATTTTCCTATATCGATGTGACATTTGTCATACAATAAACGAATTTGGAGAGAATGATGGATAAATTTAAAATGCGCAATATAGTGGATAAAGTTTTTTTGTTAGGTTTATGTACAATCATCCTGATCAATCAAACGTATCAAACTGAAATGGTCCTTTTTATTTTAGTCACGATGATGCTAGATATTTTTCTTTGGGTCATTAAAAAACCAAAATTTTCTTTTTTCGGTCTTTTGACCTTGATGATTAGTGCAGCTTGGTGGTTAGAATATGCGTATTTTATTCCGATTCTTTTTTATGATGGAATGTTGGAAGAGGGAAAAAAAGTATCTCTTTTAAATAGTGGCTTGATTGTAGCTTTTCTGCTATATAGCAATGAGTACTCAAGTAGTTTAAAGATGTATCTTTTACTTTTATGCGGGCTAGCTGGATATTTGGCTGTTCTTACTACGAAAGAGTATACGCTACGAAATAATTATATTTTATTAGAAGAAGAGAACTACGAAAATAATTTTTCATTTGAAGCACAAAATTCTGACTTGATCAAACAACAAGAAATAAAGATTGATTTGGAGCTTTCAAATGAACGAAATAGAATTGCTCGAGATATCCATGATAATGTAGGGCACTTACTTTCAAGCGCATTATTGCAGACAGGAGCGCTTAAAGCAATCAACCAAGAAGACAAGCTAAAACAACCATTAGATCAGCTTCAAAAAACAATCACTGAAGGAATGAATAGTATTCGAGAAAGTGTTCATGATTTACATGATGAGTCACTGAGCTTGGCATTAGCATGTCAAAATATAGTGCAAAACTTTACTTTTTGCGAGGTACAATTAATTGGGGCCTTCTCTGAACGTATCAGCAAAGAATATAAATTGGCCTGTTTAATGCTAATCAAAGAATCACTGGCTAATGTAATGAAACATAGTAATGCGGACAAAGTAGTCATTGAATTTCAAGATCATCCAGGTTTTTATAAATTAACAATAGAGGATAATGGCACTCAGAATCAAAGTAAAAATCCAAATGAAATAGGGATCGGTTTGATTGGTATGCAAGAAAGAATTAAAAAATTAGGAGGAAGATTAAGCTATCGTCGAAAAGAAATTGGCTTTTCAGTACTAGCGGTCTTGCCAAAATAAGGGGTTTAAGAAATGATTCGATTATTGATTGTAGATGATGATTTATTAGTGACCACTTCACTCAAAACAATTGTTGAAGCGAGTGGTGAAATTAGTGTAATAGGGATAGGAAACAATGCGACACAAGCGGTTGAATTGTATGAAACACTGCATCCAGATATTTTATTGATGGATATTCGGATGGGTGAGTCAACTGGAATAGAGGCTGCTACAGAGATATTAGCAAAAGAAGAACAAGCTTCTATTTTACTGTTAACGACGTTTTCAGACGATGAATATATCGTCGAAGCTCTTAGAATCGGTGTGAAAGGATATTTGTTAAAACAGGACTTAGAAGCTATTGTGCCATCAATCAAAGCAGTTAAAAATGGCCAATCCGTTTTTGGGCATACAATCATGGATCGATTGCCACAATTATTAAAAACTGAAAAAAATGGTTGTTTAGAAGAACTTAAATTGAATGAAAAAGATTTATCGATCCTCTCGTTAATTGCAGAAGGATTGAACAATAAAGAAATCGCTGAAAAAATACATTTAAGTGAGGGAACTATCAGAAATTATATCAGTAGTTTATTAGAAAAGTTAGCATTAAGAGATCGAACCCAGCTAGCTGTTTTCTACTATAAAAATATCTATGTGAAATAAACTTAATCGCTATAGTTGATGATACGGAAATTGAAAAGCAGTAGGATTTCTCTTCTATCTTTGATAAAATAAAAAGAGCAATGAAAGGGAGCGTATGTGTTGAAAGAATTGATTTATAAATATAAGGAAGTGATTTCTTATATAGCGTTTGGCGTGGCAACGACAATTGTTAACTTTGTGGTGTTTTTTATTTGTAAAGACATGTTAGGAATCGATTATAAAATCAGTAATGCAATCAGTTGGTTTTTATCTGTATTATTCGCCTTTTTTACAAACAAGTATTTTGTCTTTGGCAGTAAGCATGATGATCTAGGTTCTTTTGTTAGGGAAATACTGCTTTTTTACTGGTATCGTATTTTGTCTTTTGTTATCGATATGGCATTGATGATTTTAATGATAGAAGTTTTAAATATTTCGGATTTTTGGTCAAAAATGGCGACTCAAGTGGCAGTAGTCGTGTTGAATTACTTTTTCAGCAAGTTTTTTATTTTTAATAAGAAAACATCTTAAAAGTAGTTTTTAGTTAAAAAAATAGTTTTTTGGTATAATAGAAATTAAAATTCTAGAAAAATAAAAGGTGGTACACTGAGATGACAAAAGTTTACGATGATGACGGATTAACATTACATACGGATTTATATCAAATTAACATGATGCAAACCTACTGGCAATTAGGTAGAGCGGATTTGCATTCAGTCTTTGAATGTTATTTTCGTGAGATGCCGTTTAATCATGGCTATGCCATTTTTGCTGGTTTAGAACGATTAGTGGACTATTTAGAGAATCTAACTTTTACGGAGACAGATATTGCTTATCTTAGAGAGGTTGAAGCGTACCCTGAGGACTTTTTAACCTATCTCAAAGAATTTGAATTTAAATGCACGGTTCGCTCTGCATTAGAAGGGGATTTAGTCTTTAATAATGAACCATTGATTCAAGTAGAGGGTCCTTTAGCACAATGTCAGTTGATTGAAACTGCTTTACTGAATATGGTCAATTTTCAAACGCTGATTGCAACAAAAGCCGCTCGTATCAAATCAGTAATTGGAGAAGATCCGTTGATGGAATTTGGTACGCGTCGTGCACAAGAATTAGATGCAGCTGTTTGGGGGACTCGTGCGGCTTATATTGGTGGAGCAGACGCTACCAGTAATGTACGTGCAGGAAAGGTTTTTGGTATCCCAGTGAGCGGCACACATGCTCATTCATTAGTGCAGTCATATGGCAATGATTACGATGCCTTTACAGCTTATGCTAAAACGCATAAAGAATGCGTCTTTTTAGTGGATACCTATGATACCTTGAAATCAGGGGTACCGAGTGCTATTCGTGTCGCGAATGAAATGGGAGATAAGATCAACTTTCTTGGTGTTCGTCTTGATAGTGGTGATATGGCCTATATTTCAAAAAGAGTTCGTGAACAACTAGATGAAGCAGGATATACAGAGGCAAAAATCTACGCCTCAAATGATCTAGACGAAAATACGATATTAAGTTTAAAAATGCAAAAAGCTAAAATTGATGTTTGGGGCGTTGGTACAAAATTGATTACAGCCTATGATCAACCAGCATTGGGTGCGGTATTTAAACTTGTTTCGATTGAAGACGAAAATGGACAAATGGAAGATACGATCAAACTTTCTAGCAATGCTGAAAAAGTCACAACACCTGGCAAAAAACAGGTGTGGCGCATCACACGTAAATCAGATAAAAAATCTGAAGGGGATTATGTAACTTTATGGGATGAAGATCCTCGTGAGCAAGAGGAAATCTATATGTTCCATCCAGTGCATACCTTCATCAATAAAACCGTTAGAGATTTCGAAGCAAGAGCAGTTTTACAAGATATTTTTGTTGCTGGTAAACGTGTCTACGAAATGCCTACTCTGGAAGAAATCAAAAGTTACGCAAAAGAAAATCTTGATTCACTTTGGGAAGAATACAAACGGGACCTAAATCCTCAAAAATATCCAGTAGATTTATCAACTGAGTGCTGGAACCATAAAATGCGTTTACTGGAAAAAGTTCGAGTAGATGTAAAAGCGTTAAGTCAAGGTAAATAATAGGAGGGATTTTTATGGCGTCATTGCAAAAGGCAATTATTGAAGAATTAGGTGTAAAGCCACAAATAGATCCGCAAGAAGAGATTCGAAAAAGCATTGAATTCATGAAAAGTTATTTATATAAATACCCTTTTTTAAAGACCTTTGTACTAGGAATCAGTGGAGGGCAAGATTCTACCTTAGCTGGACGATTAGCTCAATTAACAATGGAAGAAATGCGAAGAGAAACACAAGATGAAGCCTATCAATTTGTAGCTGTTCGTTTACCTTATGGTGAGCAGGCAGATGAAGCGGATGCTAAAAAAGCGTTAGAGTTTATTCAACCAGATAATTCTTTGCGAGTAAATATCAAACCAGCGATTGATGCTTGTGTTAGTTCCTTGGAAGAATCAGAGGTTTCAATCACAGATTTTAATAAAGGGAATATGAAAGCTCGCCAAAGAATGATCGTTCAATATGCAATTGCTGGAGAAAAATCCGGTGCTGTAATCGGAACGGATCATGCAGCAGAAAATATTACTGGTTTTTACACAAAATATGGGGACGGCGGAGCGGATATTTTACCACTATTCCGCTTAAATAAACGTCAAGGGAAAGCGTTGCTGAAAGAATTAGGTTCACCAGCTGAACTGTATACTAAGATACCGACTGCTGACTTAGAAGATGACAAACCTTTAGTGGCTGATGAAGTAGCCCTTGGTGTGACGTATGATGATATTGATGACTATGTTGAAGGAAAAACGGTGTCGGATAAAGCGCGAGAAACGATAGAAGGTTGGTATAAAAAAACTCAGCATAAGCGTCATATGCCGATTTCGATTTTTGATACTTTTTGGAAGTAAGCTCTTAAGCTAGCAGGCGAATGAATAGATAATTCTAGGTGCGGACCCTAAGTGACCATGAAAACATTGGGAGATCCGCACCAAAATAATAGAGAAAAAAGGGATGATTAGCAAATTTTTCATTGAAATGCATGCAGTCAGACATTTATACTTGACCGCACGATGTCTCACTCCAATAAGGAGTGAGTGGATCGAACTATTTTTCACTATACTGTAATCTGTAGCATGGACATTGCTCGAACACAGACAAGCAAAAAATGATAAAAAGGAAAGACTAGAATTTTAGCCTTTCTTTTTTTATATTCCATTACTAATCAAAGCACCTTCATTTTGTTCAAATGGTTAAAAAAAGTGTAAACTTAAATCAGGTGCCAGAAAAATACGCTAAAATACTCTACAATTGAAGTAATATTAGCAAGAAAAAGGTGAACGAAAGTATGAGAAAATTGTTAAAACGAAAAAGAGATATTGATAGCGAGGAGTTTCTTTCATCTGAAATAAAGCCACAATCACTAAATAATAATGATATTCGGATTCCACCAACTATAAAAGGACTATCTAATCAAGAAGTGCAACAGCTGTATGCTGAAGGAAAATACAATAAGGAAGGGGAAGATCTTTCTAGAACTACAAAACAGATTATTTTAGATAATTCTTTAACACTGTTTAATTTCATCAACTTGTTTTTAGCGGCAGCTGTTTTTGCTGTAGGTTATCCTAAAAATGCTTTATTCTTCTGGATCATTATCATCAATACAGCAATTGGTGTGATTCAAGAAATTCATGCAAAGAAAACAATCGATAAATTATCGATCGTCAATAAAAATGAAGTAATGGCAGTCAGAGAAAATCAAGTGACAAAAATTTTTCAAGATGAAATTGTTTTAGGCGATGTTTTAGTTCTAACTTTAGGAAATCAAGTTCCTTCTGATGGTATTGTGCTCCAAGCGGAAGGGATGGAGGTTGATGAATCTCTTTTAACGGGTGAGTCTGATAAAATCACAAAGCAAAATGGTGACAAAATCATGAGTGGTAGTTTTATTACCTCAGGTTTAGGTTTTGTTCAAATCACAGCTGTTGGGGAAGATAACTTTGTCTCTAAGTTATCGAAAGAAGCAAAAACTGAAAAGCCATCAACTTCTGAATTGATGAATTCTCTTAATTTGTTGATTAAAGGACTGACTTTTGCAATTGTCCCAATTGGTTTGCTATTATTTTGGTCCCAATATCAATCAACGCAGTCCTTTCCGAAAACTGTTTTAGGTGTTTCAGGGGCCTTGATCAGTATGATTCCAGAAGGCTTGATGCTGTTGACCAGTGTAGCCTTTGCTGTAGGTGCTGCGAATTTAGCCAGAAAACAAACGTTGATTCAGCGTTTATCTTGTATTGAAACACTTGCTCGTGTCGACACAATTTGTTTAGATAAGACTGGAACTATTACAGATGGTAGTTTAACGTTTAAAGAATTGATTCCTCAAGCAGGTTTTCCAGCTAGTGAAATCGAGCGGGCGATGAGTGAAATGATGGCAGGCCTATCTGATCAAAATGCAACAGCTAAAGTTTTAAGAACTCGATTTCCATTAACGCAATCTAATTGGAAAGTCAAAGAAGTGATTCCATTTTCTTCTGATCGGAAATGGAGTGGTGTCACGTTTGAGGAAAAAGGTTCATTTGTAATGGGCGCACCAGAATTCATCTATTCTGATGTTCCGCAAGACTTAAAAGAGAAGTTGGCTCCTTATAACGAACAAGGAGACCGCGTCTTAATTTTAGTTCATTTTTCTGACGAATTAACGAGTCCTGTGTTGCCAACAAAAAAAGAGACGGTTGCGATCTTCATTATTGCCGATACGATTCGTGAAAATGCTGTGGACACATTTTCGTATTTTGCAAAGCAAGATGTCACTTTAAAAGTTATTTCGGGTGATAACCCTATTACGGTATCACAAATAGCTAAACAAGCGGGAATCGCTGGGGCAGAAAATTTTGTCGATATGAGCAAAATTTCAGAAGACGCTGATTTCAAAGAATTAGTTGAAAAAACAACCGTCTTTGGTCGAGTGACTCCTTATCAAAAAAGAGAATTGATTCAAGCTTTAAAACAAAATGGCCATACAACTTGTATGACAGGAGACGGAGTTAATGATATTCTTTCACTACGAGAAGCGGATGTAAGTGTCGCAATGGCTAGCGGAAGCGATGCGGCTCGAGCGGTATCCGATGTTGTGCTGCTTAATTCTGACTTTAGTTCGATGATCCAAGTTTTGAATGAAGGTCGAAGAGTGATCAATAATATTGAACGGGTGGCGTCGATGTACATGGTAAAAACAATTTACTCAGCTATATTGGCGGTCACATTCATCTTTTTATTTTTGCCTTATCCATTTGCGCCACTACAATTAACGCCGATCAATACACTAACAGTTGGTATTCCTTCCTTTATTTTGGCATTAGAGCCTAATTATCAACGAATAAAAGGTCATTTTTTAACAAATATCTTGCGTATTTCAGTGCCAGGAGCTTTGACGGTGGTCTTCAATATTTTAGTGTTACAATTGGCAGGTATTTTGTTTGAACTATCACATCAAGAGGTGTCGACAATGTGCGTGCTGCTTACAGGTTGTGTAGGATTCCAAGTATTACTGAGAGCTGCTAGACCATTAGATTTGAAAAAGCAATTAATGATCGGTATGCTTTTAATCGCTTTTATTGCTTGTTTCTTATTCTTCGGAGACTTCTTTATGCTGACACCTTTATTTACAAGAAATGTTTTCTTCTACTTGCCATTGATTCTGGGAAGTCGCTCGATCTTTAACTATATCTCTTTGTTTATGACAAGAGCGATCTATGAAGTTGAAAAAAGAAAAGAGCATAGAAAAAACAAAAAAACTAAACGAGTGATTTAATACGATAAAAGCCAGGACGAATTAATGTCCTGGCTTTTTTAATAAATATTTCTAATAAAGAATGACAATCATTTTCATTTAAGCCCTTTGACTTTGTTATTTCTTTCGCAAAGCGTAGTCTTAAGTTAGAAAAGGAAAGCCTTAAAGGGGTAGATAAAAATGAAACATTTGACAAAACTGATCATTACTATAATGACTGGCGTTTTCGCATTGCTATTTGAATTTGTGTTGGAACAATCGACATGGGCATTTGCCCTGATTGCTGTGACTGGATCTATAATGGCACTGTCAATGCTGATTGAAATGGTAAAAACGTTGAAATCCGGCAGATATGGTGTAGATATTTTAGCGATCACAGCAATCATCGCCACATTAGCTGTTAAAGAATATTGGGCGAGTTTGATGATATTGGTGATGTTGACTGGAGGCGATTCGCTAGAAGATTATGCCGCTAAACGTGCTAACAAAGAATTAAAATCTTTACTCGATCACTCACCACAAAAGGCACATCAGTTGGTTAATGGTTCGCTAGTAGATATTTTGGCTGAAAAAGTTCAAGTTGACGATGAGCTTATTGTAAAACCAGGAGAAATAGTTCCTGTTGACGGTTATGTCATGAATGGCATCTCGACGGTTGATGAATCTTCTTTGACAGGAGAATCTCGTCCTGTAAATAAAAAAGTAGGCGATTCTGTACTATCTGGTTCAATCAATGGTGATAGCTCATTGACCATGAAAGCCAAAAAGACTGCAGCAGATAGTCAGTATCAAACCATTGTGAAACTTGTCAAAGAATCAGAGGAAAATCCCGCTCGTTTTGTGCGGATGGCTGACCGTTATGCAGTGCCATTCACAATTACAGCTTATGTAATTGCTGGAGTTGCTTGGTTTATTTCAAAGGATCCAACCAGATTCGCAGAAGTTTTAGTTGTAGCTTCACCATGTCCATTGATTTTAGCAGCTCCGATTGCGTTAGTTGCTGGCATGAATCGTTCAAGTAGAAATGGAATCATTGTGAAAACAGGGACTACTATTGAGCAGATGTCCGAAACAAAATCTGTTGCCTTTGATAAGACTGGAACGATCACGAAAGGGACAGTATCAGTCGATAAAATCGTTTCTGAAAGTGGAATTACGGCGGAGGAACTCTTGTTGTTAGCAGCAAGTGCAGAACAAGAATCAAGTCACATATTAGCACGTTCTTTGCTATCGGCCATATCCTCTAAAACAAAATTGAAACGAGTTTCTGCTTTAGATGAGATAACAGGCATGGGAATTAAAGCGGTGATTGCAGGAAATGTAATTCGTGTTGGCAAAGCAACCTATGTTACAGCGCAAAAAATTGAAAAAGAAACTGACCAAACAGCTATTTATGTCTCAGAAAATGACCAATATCTAGGCTACATCACCTTTACCGACCGGATTCGTCCAGAAGCCAAAGCAACCATGATTCAGTTGAAAAAACTTCATATTGATCATTTGCTGATGATAACAGGCGATCAGAAATCAATTGCTGTTGCTATCGCAAAAAAAATTGGCATTAGCGAAGTTCATGCGGAATGTTTACCGCAAGATAAAATTGCTGTATTGAAACAATTACCTCACTCTCAACATCCAGTGATCATGGTAGGCGACGGTGTCAATGATGCACCATCTTTGGCGATTGCTGATGTAGGAATCGCCATGGGCGCACATGGTGCGACAGCGGCCAGTGAAACGGCGGATGTGGTAATCTTAAAAGATGATTTGGAAAAAGTCAGTAAAGCTGTGGAAATTTCTAAAGATACGATGAAGATCGCCAAGCAATCTGTGTTGATTGGTATTATGATTTGTACGGTCTTGATGTTAATCGCAAGTACAGGAATCATCCCAGCGTTATTAGGTGCCGTTTTACAAGAGGTAGTGGATACTGTTTCAATTTTATCTTCTTTACGCGCTAAAAATGATTGAAGTTTTTTTAAGAGAACAGATAGTTGCAACGATCTGTTTAAATTGTTAGAATCAAGTTATTGAAGAACAGGAAGATAATTGTTTTTTTATGATCCGAGGAGGAATTCAATAAGATGGATGGAAGTAAAATCAATGATAAAAATGTAACAGAAGAATTACTTTTGGAAGAAGGCTATCGTAAATATTCCGGTGAAAAGCTAGATATTTATTATAGTAAAGACATTTGCGCTCATATTGGAAATTGTGTTCGCGGTAATCCTGATGTTTTTGAAGTAGGTCGCCGTCCATGGATCATCACTGATAATGGCGGTGTTGAAGAGGATATCCGTGTCATCAACACATGTCCAAGTGGAGCCTTAAAATACATTCGAAAGGATGGAAAATAATTATGGAAATAAAAGAAGAACAAGATCGTTTTGTATTATTAAATGATGAAAATCAAGAAATCGGTGAAATGACTTGGTCAAATGCAGGAGAAAAAATGATGATCATTGATCATACCTTTGTGGAACCAACCTACCGAGGACAAAAGCTGGCCGAAAAACTAGTGTATAGCGGTGTGGAAAAAGCCCGTCGCGAAGGAAAAAAAATCATTCCACTCTGTCCATTTGCTAAAAAAGAGTTCGATAGAAAGCCAGAATATGGCGATGTTTTAAGAACTTGATAAAAATATTATAAGAAAAATAGACCCAATGTATCGTATTTTGTTCTTCTGCTGTTAAATACAACTGGTATTTATGCAAGAAATATGCTAAAGTATAATAGATGTATTTTGTGAATAAGGGAGAATTAGACTATGTATAATTTTATTTTAACACTTGTGATCATCCTTTCAGTAGTGATGGTTATTGCCGTTATGATGCAGCCTAGTAAACAAAACAGTGCAGCAAGTGCATTTACGGGCGGTGCAGATAAATTGTTCGGCAAACAAAAAGCACGTGGATTTGAAGCTGTAATGCAACGCGCAACAGCAATTATTGGTGCTGTTTGGATGTTACTATTATTTATTTTAGTATTGTTATCATCAAAGTAAGACCTTTGAAGTCCTTCATTTACTGAGGGACTTTTTTCTTTAGAAAAAATGATTATTGGTAAACGAAAAGTTCTTGAAACATCTTTCTTTTCACAAGGTTTTCACTAGATAATGTGCTAAAATGGAGACGAGGTGAATTGAAAAGTGAAAAAAATAAGTCTACCTAAACCATTATTTACCCAAAATGGTTCCCGTGCGGTTTTACTTTTGCACGCTTATTCAGGCAGTAGTAATGATGTTCGAATGATGAGTCGTTATTTAGAAAAAGAGAATTATACCGTTTATTCACCAAATTTCTCTGGTCATGCAACTGTTGCACCAGAAGATATTTTAGCAAAGTCAACAAGTGATTGGTGGCAGGATACGATAGAAGCAATTCAGTTTTTAAAAGAGCATGGCTATAAAGAACTTGCGATTTTTGGCCTTTCGATGGGCGGTATTTTTACAATGAGTGCCCTGACAGATCAACTGGAAGGAGTCATTGGTGGTGGTTTTTTTTGTTCACCAATTGTTCCAGTAAAAAATAAAGTACCAGAAAACTTTGCCCTTTATGCGGATAAAGTGTTAAAAATGGCCGGAGTTTCAACACAAGAACGAGCTGAGCGAATGGTGAATATCAAAACAGCTTCTTATGAGCAACTAAGTGATATCGAAGTATTTTCCAAACAAACAGCAAATAAACTAGCCCAAATCGAGGTGCCAGTGTTTATGGCTCAAGCTGGAAAAGATGAAATGATCGATCCAATGGGCGTTTATCAGACGGCACAAGCACTAACCCAGACACGATCTACATTAAACTGGTACCCAAATAGCGATCATGTGTTGACCGTAGGACCAGATCATAAACAATTAGAACAAGACGTATTAGCATTTTTAAATACATTGTCTTGGAATGAGGAGAAAGAATGACAAAACAAACAATCAAGGAGAAAATCCTAACCTTCATGGAAAATCATACGAAAAAAAGTTTTTCTATGGAAGAAATCGCAGAGGGATTGCAATTACAAAAGAGCTCAGATTTTAAGTTGCTCGTTCAAACAGTTGCAACGATGGAACGCGAAAAATTAATAGAATTCACCAAAAAAGGGAAAATCCGTTTACCACAGAAAAATGGAGATATTGAAGGCACTTTTCGAGCAAACGAACGAGGTTTTGGCTTTGTAACGATCGATCCGGAAGAAGCAGATGTCTATATTCCGAAAGAAGCCGTGAATTTTGCGATGGATGGGGATCTTGTCGCAATTGATATCGTACAGCCAGCAGATGCTTTTTCAGATCGTGGTGCTGAAGGGAAAATCGTGGAGATA
This sequence comes from Enterococcus sp. AZ101, assembly GCF_050499005.1. Classification (NCBI taxonomy): domain Bacteria; kingdom Bacillati; phylum Bacillota; class Bacilli; order Lactobacillales; family Enterococcaceae; genus Enterococcus; species Enterococcus sp. AZ101. The sequence continues at coordinate 1,147,144 of NZ_JBMHEZ010000001.1, forward strand.
AAAAAACGTGCAATCACTCAAGTGGTTGGTGAATTTATCGCTTATGAGGATAATGAAGTGAACGAAACTGATTTATACGGTTATGCTATTCCCAAAGATAAAAAAATGACAGGATTGACGTTTAACATTGCTGCACAAGGAATCAAGCCAGTCGATGGTAGTATCGTAATCGTGGAAATCACCCATTATCCAGATAAAGAATACCCAAGAAGCTTAGAAGGGTTAGTTAAAAAAGTAGTTGGTCATAAAAATGATCCAGGGATGGACATTTTATCGATCGTCGTAGCTCATGGTATTCCAACAAGCTTTCCAGATGAAGTTATTGCAGCAGCTGACAAAGTGCTAGATGCAATTTCAGAAACAGATATCAAGGGTCGCAGGGATTTGCGTGATCAAATAATCGTAACAATCGATGGAGAAGATGCCAAAGATTTAGACGATGCTGTAACTGTCCATAAATTAGCAAATGGCAACTACTTTTTAGGCGTGCATATTGCTGATGTTTCTTATTATGTAACAGAAGGCAGTGAGTTGGATCAAGAAGCGTATGAACGAGGAACAAGTGTCTATTTGACTGATCGTGTTGTGCCGATGATTCCACAACGCCTATCTAATGGGATTTGTTCATTAAACCCCAATGTTCCTAGATTGACGATGAGTTGTGAAATGGAGATAACACCAGAAGGTTATGTAGTCAAACATGATATTTTCCAAAGTGTCATCCAAACAACGGAACGAATGACTTATACGGCTGTCAATGAAATTTTAGAAGAGCAAAAGCCGGAAACAATGAAACGTTATAAAAAATTAGTGACTATGTTCAAAGAAATGGGCGAGCTTCATCGTATTCTTGAACAAATGCGGGAGAACCGCGGTGCGATTTCTTTTGAAGACCGCGAAGCAAAAGTATTAGTTGATGCTGAAGGACATCCACACGATATCTTATTGCGGACACGTGGCGTGGGTGAACGTTTGATCGAATCGTTTATGCTAGCAGCAAATGAAACCGTAGCTAAACACTTTAATGAGTTGAAATTACCCTTTATTTATCGTATACATGAACAACCAAAAGAAGAAAAAATGCAGCGTTTCTTTGATTTTGCTGCTGTATTAGGTATTTTAGTTAAAGGCACAAAGGCAGATATTACGCCAAAAGACTTACAAAAGGTTTTGGAGCAAGTAGCTGATAAACCGGAAGAAGCAGTCATCAATACGATGCTATTGCGTAGCATGCAACAAGCCAGATACTCAGAAGATAACTATGGACATTATGGTTTGGCAGCAGAATATTATACCCATTTCACCTCCCCCATCCGTCGTTACCCAGATTTGATCGTTCATCGACTGATCCGTAGCTATGAAGGGAAGATTTCTGAAAAACTAAAAGAGAAATGGGAACAGAATTTACCTGATATTGCAGATCATAGTTCAAGAATGGAACGAAGAGCTGTTGAAACAGAACGTGAAGTTGATTCAATGAAGAAAGCTGAATTTATGGCAGATAAAATTGGGGAAGAGTACGACGGTATCATTAGTTCTGTAACGCGATTTGGTCTCTTTGTTGAATTACCAAATACAATCGAAGGTCTGATCCATGTCAATAATTTGAAACAAGACTATTTCCATTTTATTGAAAATCATATGGCACTTGTTGGGGAAAGAACAGGAATGACCCTAAAAATCGGCCAAAAAGTCAAAGTCAAAGTAGACAAAGCCGATCCTGAAACGAGAGAAATCGATTTCGAATTTCTAGAAGCGGAAGAAGTAGAAAGAATCGAAGCACCAAAACCAAAAAAACGTCAAGATAACCGTCGCAGAAACGTCTCAGATCGTAAAGAGACAGATAAGAGACCTTTTACACAAAAGAAAAACAAGAAAAAAGGCAAAAAGCCATTTTATAAAGAAGTGGTTAAAAAGAAAAAAATAAAGAAACAAAAGAAAAAATAGAAAATGGAGGAATGGGTATGCCAAAAGGGGAAGGAAAACTGATTGCCCAAAATCGTAAAGCGAGGCATGACTATACCGTTGTTGATACGATGGAAGCGGGTATCGTGTTACAAGGAACAGAAATCAAATCGATCCGTAATGGTCGAATCAACTTAAAGGACGGCTTTGCTAGAATCAGAAATGGGGAAGCTTACCTGCTCAATGTGCATATTAGTCCTTATGAGCAGGGGAATATTTTTAATCACGATCCTTTACGGACGAGAAAATTACTTCTACACAAAAAGCAAATCGCTAAATTGATCGCTGAAACAAAAAATACAGGGATCACGATTATTCCATTAAAAGTCTATATTCGAAATGGCTATGCAAAAGTGTTGATTGGACTTGCTAAAGGAAAAAAACAATATGATAAACGAGAAGATTTGAAACGAAAAGAAATCAATCGTGAAATCAGCCGGACACTTAAAAATAATTTGCGCTAGTTTGTCAAAAGTTAGGTGTTTTTTAATGAAAATAATGTTTTTTAATGGTTATTTTATTCTTTTTCGCATATTTGTTTTCTTTGCTTTATCTTATGTGAAAAATTTGGTAGAGTGTAAAGAAACTGATGGATTTTCATCATTTTTTCAGTAACCAACTATTGTACTGCCGAATACTAGTAAGACCTTGTTCTGATAAATTTTTGTCATATTAAAAGAAGTGTCTTATTTTCATGAAATTCTTTTGAAATTATTCATCGTTGGTGGTATGATACGTGTGGTTAAGAATATAGAAGCCTTTTTAAGCTTCTCGTAAGTTTGTTAGAAAAGAGGTGAAAAAATTTGGAAGAGAAGACACTACTCTTCAAGATTGGGCCAATTTGGTTTGATGGAACGATTTGCTTAATGGTTCTGTTAACGTGTGTCATTGTCTTTGGGATAGTATATTACTGCACAAGGAATATTCAAATGAAACCTAAAGGCAAACAAAATGTTATTGAGTATCTTATTGATTTTGTTCGAAGTATCATTACCGACAATATGCCGAGTAAAGAAGTAACAAATTTTCACCTGCTAGCATTCACGATGTTCATGTTCGTTTTAGTTGCTAACATTATTGGTTTAGTAACCAAGGTGGCGATCGGAGATTATACGTATTGGAAGAGCCCTACAGCTGATCCAATGGTTACCTTGACATTAGCCTTGATCATGATTGCTTTAACACATTTCTTTAGTGTTAGTCGTTTTGGCTTGAAAGGATATTTCAAAAATAGCTTTTTAAGTCCAGTATCTTTCCTAATGCCGATCAAGTTGATGGAAGAATTTACGAATTTGCTTACTTTAGCACTACGTTTATACGGAAATATCTTTGCTGGTGAAGTATTACTTGGACTGATTGCAGGACTGGTATCAAGTGTCGGACTTTGGACGATTCCACTCGCAATACCGCTAGAAATGATCTGGTTAGCCTTTTCATTATTTATCGGCGCAATCCAAGCATTTATTTTTGTAACATTATCAATGGTTTACATGGCTCATAAAGTTGAAGTCGAAGAATAAATAATAAATAAAAACAATTATTTCTTAGGAGGAAAACAATAATGGACGGATTAAATTATATCGCAGCAGCAATCGCAGTTTTCGGAGCAGCCATCGGGGCAGCATACGGTAACGGAAAAGTTATCTCAAAAACAATCGAATCAATGACACGCCAACCAGAAATGGCTGGACAACTAAGAACAACAATGTTTATCGGGGTTGCCTTGATTGAAGCGGTTCCTATTCTAGGTGTAGTTATTGCATTGTTATTAGTGCTTAAATAATCCCTTTAGAAGGCAGGACGCTGAGTTTTTAAACGCCACGCGTTACTGCTTTCTTTGCTGCGAATCACAGCGACTGACTTCGGCAGAGCTGATGATGAGCAGTACTTGGCGAACGAAGTGAGAGAAGTAACCTATAAAAAAAGAAACACCAAGTTTTTCCAGAAACAAAGAAGACCGCCAAAAACATCAGTCTTACTTCAAAGTTCTAACCAAAAGGCAGAGCTGATGATGAGCAGTACTTGGCGAACGAAGTGAGAGAAGTAACCTATAAAAAAGAAACACCAAGTTTTTCCAGAAACAAAGAAGACCGCCAAAAACATCAGTCTTACTTCAAAGTTCTAACCAAAAGGAAGAGCTGATGATGAACAGTAACCTATTTTAAAAGAAATACCAATTTTCACTAAAAATAAGGTGGACTAAACTATGCTATACAAAAAATAGTAACCAACCACCACAGAGAATTGCAGAGAAAGGAAGTTGAAACTTCATGCTAGATCATTTAGTAATCGGTGAAGCAGGACCAAGTACAACAATTGGCACAATGATTGTTGTAAGTGGCGCTTTTCTAATTTTAATGCTTCTAATCAAGAAATTTGCTTGGGAAGCAATCACTGATATGTTAAAAAAACGTGAAGATAAAATTGCCAACGATTTAGATTCTGCAGAACAATCTCGAATCGCAGCTGCTAAGCTACAAGAAGAACGTCAACAAAAGTTACTATCTTCTAAATCAGAAGCCGCAGAAATCATCAAACATGCGAAAGAGAATGGAGACCAAAACCGTCAAAAAATCTTATCAGAAACCAATGATGAGGTTTCACGTTTACGAGAAAAAGCACGTCAAGATATTTCTCAAGAACATGAAGAAGCGTTGGCATCTGTTAAAGATGAGGTAGCAAGTCTATCTTTACAAATTGCAGAGAAAATTTTAAACAAAGAATTGACGCCAGATGCACATGATTCATTAATCAATTCTTATATCGAAGGTTTAGGTAAGTCAAATGAAGTTAGATAAATACACGGTAGGGAAACGCTACGGTAAAGCTTTGTTTGAGCTGGCGATTGAAAAGCAAGAAGCCGATAGTGTTTATCAAGACTTGTTAAAACTTAGAGAGATTTTTCACGAAGTTCCAGAATTAGGAGACATTTTAAGTGATGTACGTCTCGAACCTTACGAAAAAGACGAAATCATGAAACAACTAGTTACTGGCTTTGATGGAACGATAAAAAACTTCTTATATGTTGTTTATAACTACTCACGTATGATTGATTTATTATTAATGATCGATGAATACGAAAGACGTTATGATGAGCACAAAAGCTTGCTTTTAGGAACAGCATTAACAGCCGTTCCTTTGACAAAAGAACAACACCAATTAATGGAAGAAAAAGCAGCAAAACTTTTAGGCTATGAACAAGCAAACTTGATCAATTTGATTGATCCGGATATTGTTGGTGGAGTAATTATAGAGGCCAATTATAAAGTGATCGACGGTAGTATCCATAAGCAATTAGAACGAATCCAAGAATTGTTATTAAAATAACGTTCAGCACAATAAAGAGGTGAATTGAATGGCTATCAAAGCAGAAGAAATCAGTGCCTTGATTAAGGAACAAATCAAAAATTATCAACAAGAATTAGCAGTCGAAGAAATTGGGACTGTCACATATGTTGGGGATGGAATCGCTCGTGCCCATGGATTAGAAAACGCAATGAGCGGAGAATTACTTGAATTTTCTAATGGCTCATATGGAATGGCGCAAAATTTAGAAACCAATGATGTCGGTATTATCATTCTAGGGGATTTTGAAACTATTAGAGAAGGCGACAAAGTAAAACGTACTGGTAAAATCATGGAAGTTCCTGTTGGTGAAGCATTGATCGGACGCGTCGTTAATCCATTAGGTCAACCAATTGATGGCTTAGGCGAAATCAAAACAGATAAAACACGTCCAGTAGAAGCAGCAGCTCCAGGTGTTATGCAAAGAAAATCAGTGGATCAACCGATGCAGACTGGTCTTAAAGCAATTGATGCACTTGTACCAATCGGTCGTGGCCAACGTGAACTAGTCATTGGTGACCGTAAAACAGGTAAAACATCAATTGCTATTGATACGATCATCAACCAAAAAGGGCAAGATGTCATTTGTATCTATGTTGCGATCGGTCAAAAAGAATCAACTGTTCGTAACCAAGTTGAAACATTGAGAGCCTATGGTGCACTTGATTATACGATTATTGTGAATGCAGGAGCCTCTCAACCAGCGCCATTACTTTATATTGCGCCTTATGCAGGAGCTGCGATGGGAGAAGAATTCATGTATAACGGCAAGCACGTTTTGATCATCTTTGATGACTTATCAAAACAAGCCGTTGCTTATCGTGAACTTTCATTATTATTGCGCCGTCCTCCAGGTCGGGAAGCATACCCAGGTGATGTGTTCTATCTACACTCACGCTTATTAGAACGTGCGGCAAAATTAAGTGATGAATTAGGCGGCGGTTCAATGACTGCCTTACCATTTGTTGAAACGCAAGCAGGAGACATTTCTGCCTATATCCCAACAAACGTTATTTCAATCACAGATGGCCAAATCTTCTTAGAAAGTGATTTGTTCTATGCGGGCACTCGTCCAGCCGTTGATGCCGGTCTTTCTGTATCACGTGTTGGTGGCTCAGCACAAATCAAAGCAATGAAAAAAGTTGCGGGTACCCTTCGTTTAGATTTAGCAAGTTACCGTGAATTAGAAGCCTTCACTCAGTTTGGTTCTGATTTAGATGCGGCAACACAAGCAAAATTAAATCGTGGCCGTCGTACCGTTGAAATTCTAAAACAAAAATTACATGCACCACTAGCTGTTGAAAAACAAGTTGTTATTTTATATGCATTGACGCATGGATTTTTAGATAGTATCAGTGTAGCAAAAATCCTAGATTTCGAATCAGAATTATTCGATTTTTTAGATGGCAAACATCCAGAATTATTTGAAACGATCCGGACAACGAAAGACTTGCCAAAATCAGAAGATCTAGATGCTGCAATCAAAGAATTTAAAGAAATTTTTGATGCTGCTAATTCAGAAGGATTGACAGCTAAAGACACATTTGAATCAATTCAAAATGCGTAAGAGAGGTGACAAGAATTGGGTGCTTCATTAAATGAAATCAAACAACGCATTGCTTCAACGAAAAAAACCAGTCAAATCACCAATGCTATGCAGATGGTTTCGGGTGCTAAACTGACAAAATCAGAAACTGCTTCTAGAAGCTTTCAAGAATATGCATCAAAAATCCGTTCTATCGTTACGCATCTTGTTGCAGCTCAATTAAGCGATCTAGCAGAACTAGATTCTTATGATAGTCAAGAAGCATCAGAAACTGGTAATTATCATATGATGCTGACATCACGACCAGTAAAAAAAACAGGGTATATCGTAATAACCTCTGATAAAGGGTTAGTTGGCGGATACAACAGTTCAATTTTAAAACAAACTATGAAAATGATGTTAGATGATCACGAATCTCAAGAGGAATATGTGTTGATCGCAATTGGCGGAACTGGAGCTGACTTCTTTAAAGCGCGTGGTATCAATGTTGCGTATGAGTTGCGTGGCCTGACTGATCAACCTAGCTTTGATGAAGTAAGAAAAATTGTTTCTACTGCAACGACAATGTATGAAAACGAAGTCTTTGACGAGTTATATGTTTGTTATAATCATCATATCAATTCGTTAACAAGTCAATTTCGTGTCGAAAAAATGTTGCCAATCTCGGATTTAGATCCTGATGAAGCAACAACTTATGAGCAAGAATATATCTTAGAACCGTCAGAAGAAGCAATCTTAGATAATTTATTACCTCAATATGCTGAAAGTTTGATTTACGGGGCAATCATCGATGCCAAGACGGCTGAACATGCAGCAGGAATGACAGCAATGAAAACAGCCACTGACAATGCGCAAAACATTATTAGTGATTTGACGATTTCATATAATCGCGCTCGTCAGGGAGCCATTACCCAAGAAATTACTGAAATTGTGGCTGGTGCAGCTGCACTAGAGTAATCATCAAAGAAGCGGGCTGAGAATGCTCAAGATTTTTACTAAGTACTAAAGAAGACAGGTTTTATCACGACCTCGTTAGGGTATAAAACTATCGAGCCTTCGATAGTTTTATGACCTCTTCAAACGAAACGGAGGAAAGAAATATGAGTTCAGGAAAGATTGTTGAAGTAATCGGTCCCGTTGTTGACGTGGAATTTTCACTAGATCAATCCTTACCAGATATAAATAATGCATTAGTCGTTTATAAAAATGGCGAAAAAAAACAAAAAGTCGTTTTAGAAGTAGCATTAGAATTAGGAGACGGTGTTATCCGTTCGATCGCGATGGAATCTACAGATGGCCTGCAACGCGGAATGGAAGTTATTGATACTGGAAAACCAATTTCTGTTCCTGTTGGGAAAGAAACATTGGGTCGTGTATTCAATGTTTTGGGCGATACCATCGACTTGGAAGAACCTTTCCCAGAAGATGCAATACGTAGCGGTATTCATAAAAAAGCCCCTGATTTTGCCGATTTAAGTACAAGTAATGAAATTTTAGAAACAGGGATCAAAGTGATTGACTTATTAGCCCCTTATTTAAAAGGGGGTAAAGTTGGACTATTCGGTGGTGCCGGTGTCGGTAAAACCGTTTTAATCCAAGAATTGATTCATAATATTGCCCAAGAACATGGCGGCATTTCTGTATTTACTGGTGTTGGTGAACGAACGCGTGAAGGGAACGATCTTTATTTTGAAATGAAAGACTCTGGCGTTATCGAAAAAACAGCTATGGTTTTCGGCCAAATGAATGAACCCCCAGGTGCGCGAATGCGTGTAGCATTGACTGGTTTGACAATTGCGGAGTATTTTCGTGATGTTGAAGGTCAAGATGTGTTATTATTTATTGATAATATTTTCCGCTTCACACAAGCTGGATCAGAAGTTTCTGCCTTATTAGGTCGGATGCCTTCAGCGGTTGGTTATCAACCAACTCTTGCCACTGAAATGGGTCAATTACAAGAACGTATCACTTCTACTAAAAAAGGCTCGATTACATCAATTCAAGCAATCTATGTACCGGCCGATGACTATACTGACCCAGCGCCTGCAACAGCATTCGCCCATTTAGATGCAACGACCAACTTAGAACGTCGTTTAACTGAAATGGGTATTTATCCAGCTGTTGATCCATTAGCTTCCTCTTCTAGTGCTTTAGCGCCTGAAGTTGTCGGAGATGAACATTATGCTGTAGCAACAGAAGTACAACACGTATTGCAACGTTACCGTGAGTTACAAGATATCATTGCAATTTTAGGAATGGATGAGTTATCTGATCAAGAAAAAATCTTGGTTGGTCGTGCCCGTCGTATTCAGTTCTTCTTATCTCAAAACTTTAATGTAGCAGAACAATTTACAGGACAACCAGGTTCGTACGTTCCAGTTGCCGATACAGTTAAAGGCTTTAGAGAAATTCTTGACGGAAAATATGATGACTTACCGGAAGAAGCGTTCCGTAGTGTTGGTAGAATCGAAGACGTTATTGAAAAAGCTAAAACGTTGAACTACTAAAAGGAGGCGACACAGAAATGGATTGTTTAACTGTCAATGTGGTGACTCCAAATGGTTTGGTTTATGACCATCGCGCAATGATCGTCGTTGCAAAAACAACGGATGGCGAAATCGGTATTTTACCGAAACATGCACCGATTATCGTTCCATTAGCGATCGATGAGGTTCGCGTAAAAAGAACAGATTCAGATACACACGTGGATTGGATCGCTGTCAATGGTGGTATTATGGAAGTCCGAGACAATGTTGTTTCAATTATTGCTGATAGTGCTGAACGTGAAAGAGATATTGATGTCAGTCGCGCAGAACGTGCAAAACAACGTGCTGAACGGATGATCGAAAAAGCCAAAGAACATGCAAATACAGATGAATTACGCCGTGCAACAGTTGCCCTTCATCGTGCGATCAATCGAATCAATGTGTCAAAACATACGTAACATAGTAAGAGCGGCTGAGACAAGTTAGTTGTCTCAGTTCGTTTTTTTACTAATAAAATACATATATCTATTCTTTTGTTAAGAATTAAGAATCTTTATTTTGGCTTTTAATTTATTTGTGCTAAACTAATCTATATCATGTACCGAAGCTTTACGGGATAATCTCTCGAAAAAGAAAAAATCTGTAAGATAAAAAGCATCACCGACTGATTTTCTTTTTTCAGTTGAGATTAAACGAGCTCATTCAGCTTTTAAATTAAGGAGAAAGTTATGCAATTTTTTGGTCTTGATGCAGTGATTCGAATCATCTGCCATATGATGTTTATTTATGTGAGTTTTTGGGCGATGCAGTCTATCAGAATTGAACAGTTTTTTAGAGCGCACCAAACCTCTCAAGTACGTTTACTGATCGTGTTATTTTCAATCGTTATCGGCTATACTGTCAGCTCATTTTTCTTAGAGTTTCTCGCGTTATGCCGTAATTTATTTATTGTGTTTTTTCCATAAAAATGGACAAATAAAAAGAAAAGATACTAATTGTTGGTAAATAATGGTATAATAGAAAAGATTTTGGATCAAAGCATCCAATTCTAACTTTTTTGGGGGGAACAAAATGGAACAGATTATTGTTCATGGTGGTAACCAATTAAAAGGAACTGTGAAAATCGAAGGAGCTAAAAATGCAGTATTGCCAATTTTAGCAGCGACCTTATTAGCGGAAGAAGGAACAACAACATTAAATAATGTACCAATTCTTTCGGATGTGTTTACAATGAACCAAGTTATCAGACACTTAAATGTAGATATTGAATTTAATGAACAAGAAAATCAAGTTATAATAGATGCTACTAAACCTCTAGGCATCGAAGCCAATTACGAATATGTGAGTCAAATGAGAGCGTCAATTGTTGTAATGGGGCCATTATTAGCGCGTAACGGTCATGCGAAAGTTGCGATGCCTGGTGGGTGTGCAATTGGTAAACGACCGATTGATTTACACTTAAAAGGATTTCAAGCGTTAGGTGCTAAGATCATCCAAAAAAATGGCTATATCGAAGCCATTGCCGACGAGTTGATCGGTAATACGATTTATTTGGATTTCCCAAGCGTAGGTGCAACTCAAAATATCATGATGGCAGCTGTTAAAGCCAAAGGCATGACAATCATTGAGAATGTAGCCAGAGAACCTGAAATCGTTGACTTAGCGAATGTATTGAACAAGATGGGTGCTAAAATCGTTGGTGCAGGAACTGAAATGATGCGTATCGAAGGTGTGGATCAACTACATGCTGTCGAACATTCAATTGTCCAAGACCGTATCGAAGCAGGCACCTTCATGGTTGCAGCTGCAATGACTGAAGGCGATGTTTTAATTGAAGAAGCAATTCCAGAGCATAATCGTCCGCTTATCTCCAAATTAACTGAGATGGGTGCGGTTATTCGTGAAGAAAGAGGCGGTTTACGCGTTATTGGTCCTAAAGTGATCAAACCAACAGATATCAAGACGTTGCCTCATCCTGGCTTCCCAACGGATATGCAAGCGCAAATGACTGCGATGCAAATGGTAGCAGATGGATCAAGCGTCGTAACTGAGACTGTTTTTGAAAATCGTTTCCAACATTTAGAAGAAATGCAACGGATGAATGCTGACGTGAAAATCGATGGAAATGTTGCAATCATCAATGGCGGCCAATCACTACAAGGGGCTGCTGTAGAAGCAACAGATCTACGTGCTGCTGCTGCATTGATCTTAGTAGGTCTAAAAGCAAATGGCATCACTCGTGTATCGCATTTAGAATATTTGGATCGTGGTTACTATAAATTCCATGAAAAGCTTCAAAAATTAGGAGCCAAAGTGGAACGAGTAAATGACGAAAAAATTGTAGAAAAGAAAATGTCTACTGTTAATTAAAAGGGGAAATAGATATGAGTTCGACACGCTATATTATAGTGACTTTGTTGAAAGTTTTAGTAGTGATAGCCTTAGTGATCATTTTATTTGTTGCCGGCACGATGATCGGTTACGGAGTGATTGGTGGAGGAAATCCAAAAGATGTGTTCAAAGAAGAAATTTGGACTCATATCCTAGACTTTTTTAAATAGAAGTTAATAGATAACTCTAACTGAAAATAGTTAGAGTTGTTTTTTTATCGTTAAATAACAACCGTTTCTTATTAAAGCAATCATTTTTTGTAAAGTTTCCGTAATATACATAGATTTCAGCGTTTATAATAGTATTTAATTGCCTTAAAATAACAAATTAAAAAGATTTATTTTTTTAAACATTCTAATAATAAAGAAATAAAGCCTGGGATAGAGGGCTTCTATAAATAAAATATTTCTAATATAACGCATTGAAAGCGTTATTTACTATCCTGTAACTTAGCCTTAATTAAATAGTAACCATCACCTTTGCCGGACATGCTATGATAGCTTTCGTATGTATTTGAGGAGGAAATTTTTTGATTAAGCAAAGATGGTTACCTATTTTAATTATTATGAGTTGTTTTATTACAGGATCAGTAATTCCTGTCTATGCAACTGAAAATAAAGAGAGTGAAATAAAAAGTTTAACTAGTTACCCAGTTGTATCAGAACAATCAGCAAAAAATCTATCTCGTTCGATGATTCATTCTTTGACAGAAGGACAGGCATTTCAACTTGTGAAAAGTGATATTTTGAATAAAGAAAAAATGGAACAAGAGAGCGTTAAAAAAGCTAGGATTGAAGCTGAAAAGAAGAAAATAGCTGAAAAACAAAAATTAGAAGCGGTGGACAGCCAAGTAGCATTAGAAAAGCAAAAAACTGAAAATAAAGAACCATCAGGAGCAAAAATGATGATGGAAGCTACAGCATACTCTTGTAACGAAGGTTTTATTGGTGGAGGGAATCTAACAGCGATGGGTCAAGACTTAAGAATAGATCCAATGGCAATTGCTGTTGATCCAAGTGTAATTCCCTTAGGTACAAAATTATATGTTGAAGGTTACGGAGAGGCTATTGCTAGTGATACAGGTGGGGCAATCAAAGGCAATATTATCGATCTTCATTTCTCTGATGTTTCACAATGCATTGATTGGGGCAGAAGACAAGTAGAAGTAACGATTATATCATAATTGTTTAATGCGTTTAAACGACAAATTGATCATGAAAACGACAAATGAGGTATTTAAATCCTTGTTTGTCCTTTTTGTGTTCAATCGAGCTTAATTTATTGAATAAGAAAAAAGGTTATATGTTATAATAAAGATTGATTAATTGGAAGAGGAGCGATAGTTATTATGAAAGCTGTAGTTACTGAAATTGGTGTTCGAGCGCTGGATGAAAAAGAACCGATCATCATACTTTTTGGTGAAAATGCCACAGATAGTTTAAAAGAGTATTCGGTGATTCAAAAATTTGAAGAGTCACAATCTTTAGAAATGAAAACAGGCGATCTATTAAAGATCGATGAACAAGAATATACAATCCAATATGTTGGACCTTTTGCAAATAAAAACTTAAACAGTATTGCCCATGTAACATTGGTTTTTTCTGAGGTGCCAAAAGAAGATGCAATTGTTAACGGTTTATATCTTGCGCCAAGCAAGCTTCCAACCATTAATGTTGGAACAATAATAGAGTATAGAACGCTTGGAGTGTGATTGAGTGGGACAAGAGAGAGAAAAAGACAAGCGATTTTCATGGTTTTGGCGCTGGTTTTTAAATAACCAGGTCGTCACTGCACTGTTGATCGTATTGTTGATATTATTGATTTTATTAGTTTTTACAAAGGTTTCGTATTTATTTAAACCAGTCTGGCAGTTTATTGGTGTTGTTGGCCTGCCACTGATCATGGCTGGAATATTATATTATTTAATGAATCCTGTTGTTGATTATTTGGAAAAGAAAAAAATTCCACGTATTTGGAGTATTATTGGTTTATTTATTATTGTTGTGGCGTTGATCATTTGGGGGCTTGTCGTAATCGTTCCTAAAATTCAGGAACAGACGATTAGCTTTGGCAATCATTTTCCTCAATATATCGATACGATCGATCAAAAGATGCAAGAGATTTTAGGTGATCCTTTCTTTGCACAATTTCGTACGCAGTTAGAAGATATGGGAGATAAGCTGATCAGTTCTTTAGGAGATATTATCCGCAATATTTCTACATTTACTGTTCAAGGTTTGGGTAGCTTTGTTGGAGCAGTTGCCACAATTGTTGTGGCGATTATTACAATGCCATTCATTCTATTTTATCTTTTAAAAGATGGAAAACAATTAGCGCCCTATTTAATGAAGTTTTTACCTAATAAAATGCGTCAACCTACATTGAAAGTATTAGGAGAAGTTAATTCTCAAGTTTCTTCTTATATTCGAGGTCAGCTGACCGTTGCTTTTGCTGTAGCAGTCATGTTTATCATAGGATTTTCATTTATTGGGTTGGATTATGCGATCACTTTAGGAATCACTGCAGGTTTTCTGAATTTGATTCCTTATCTAGGTTCATTCTTAGCGATGGTACCCGCTATCTTTCTAGGAATCGTTGGAGGTCCGATCTTACTTGTAAAAGTCTTAGTGGTTTTTGTGATTGAGCAGACAATTGAAGGGCGAGTGATTTCACCTCTTGTCTTAGGGAGTCAGCTAGATATCCATCCAGTGACGATTTTAGTGGTCTTGTTGACGTCTGGGAAGTTATTTGGAGTAGTGGGTGTTATTTTAGGAATACCTGTCTACGCTGCTGCTAAGGTCATCATTACCCATGTATTCGAATGGTATAAAGATGTTTCGAGTTTGTATCATGAAGAGGAAGAATTCAAAAATATCGAATAATAAAAAGAGGGTGTGGGACAAAAGTAAAAATCACTTTTGTATCACACCCTAAATGCGAATAAACGGTGGGAGCAGAAGCAATCCCTTCGGAAATAAGCTTCTGTCCCAGCCTCTCTTTAAGCTTAAAACGTTTTTCCTAATGTAGTTGCTTGATCCATTGCAGCACCTAATAATTCTTCTGCTTTTTCGGGATGATGATCGATTCCCTCAATAAATAATTGCTCCACTTTTTCAATACCGATAAAGTTTAAAATCCCTTTTACGTATTGAGAAGCGAAATCTTGCCCTTCATAAAAGCCGCCATTTGATTGAATGTGCAAAGCTTTTTTACCGTTAGTTAAAGGTTTAGGTCCTTCATCGGTATATTTAAAGGTTTTACCAGCGACGTTGATTGTATCCACCCAAGCTTTTAAGCGAGTTGGTACATTTAAATTCCATAAAGCATTGGCAATAACCACTTTGTCAGCGCCTAAGAATTGGTCGGTTAATTCGTTGAAACGTGCCACTTTTGTTTGTTGGCTCTCATTTAATGCAGTAAATTCAGTACCAGTGCGTAATGCACCCCAACCAGAAAGCAATTCTTCGTCGATTTCTGGGACAGAATCAGCATAAACATCAAGAACATCGATTTCGTCAGTTGGATTTTGAGCTTGATAACTAGCTAAAAAAGTTTCCAATGCTCGGACAGAACGAGATTCTTCTTTAGTAAGTGGGTGTGCTTTCACAACAAGTAATTTTGACATATAAAATCTCCTTTGAATACATAAGTATCATTATTTCTAAACAAAAACTATTTTACTAATAAAAAGTAAGAAAAGCAATGTTTTTGTGTAAATTATCTGAAAAAAACGTTCTTTTCATAAATAGGAATGAAAGCTAATTATTTGAAAAGTACATTCCACCATTATGATGATGAAACTTTAGAGAACTAATAGCTGATAAGGTTCATTTTTAGTGCTATTTGTTTGCAATCGGGCTTTGCAAATGAGAGTCAAAAAAATTTTTTATTGTTTCTTTGTAAAGGGTTGCAAATGAATAGAAATAATGTTATGCTGTGCATGTAATAAGGATTGTTACTGTTCGGCAGGCAAAACCTGAATCTTCCATAGTGACTTATTTGGGCGGATTCTAGGTTTTTTTCATTTGTATTTGTAAAAGTGAGGTTCATCATGAATATCGAAAAAATTTTAAACAACAATGTCGTCATGACAAAAAATGAATCAGGTGAAGAAATTGTCTGCATGGGTCGAGGACTAGCATTTCAGAAAAAAATTGGTGACGTTATTGACCCAACTTTTATTGAAAAGGAATTTGTTCTTAAAGATTCCATCACTTCTGGACAGTTTCAGCAATTATTTGCAGATATTCCATTAGAAGAAGTAGAAATCGTTAAAAAAATCGTGGATATAGCGGAAGAAGAGTTAGGGATCGAACTGTCATCCAATATCTACCTAACATTAACGGATCACGTACATTATGCCATCATGAGAGCAAAAGAAGGTCTCGAGATGCCCAATCCCTTGATGTTTGAAACAAAAAAGTTTTATCCAAAAGAATTCGCCATAGCTCGCAAAGGTGTACAACTAATCAAAGAAAAATTAAATATTGATTTTTCTGAAAGTGAAGCAGGATTTATTGCATTTCACATCGTAAATAGTGAGCAAGCAAACGGAAACATGGAAGTCACAATGTCCGCAACCGAAATGGTTCGAGATATTTTAACGATCATCAGTCGCTATTTTGGGAAACCCTTTGATGAAGATTCCTTGAATTATCAAAGAATCGTTACACACTTGCAATATTTTGCGCAACGTTATTTGCAAAATGAAGCGCACGATGAGGAAGATGATTTTCTTTATGAGTTGATTCAAAGCAAGTATCCGAAAGCATTTCAGTCCGTTCAAAGAATCAATGATTATCTAGTTAAGAAATATCAAAAGCCAATCGATAAGGCTGAACAAATTTATTTGACCATTCATATCCAGCGAGTAGCTGGAGATAAAAAAGCGTAGCATTTATTTTATTAAAAAATTTAACTTTCAATCGAAGCGGATTGTTACTGTTTAGCAGGCAAAACCTAGATTGAAAAAACAAACGATTCATCTATATTTAGTTTTTTTAAGTATAGTAAAATCATTGTTTTTTCAGTTTAGGTTTTTTTATATAAAAAATTAAAGAAAAGAGGCTTATAAAATGAGCAAAAATCAAGAAATAGCAGAGCGCGTCTTAACGCTAGTTGGCGGAGAAGGCAATGTGAATAGTGTTGTTCATTGTGCAACACGTTTACGTTTTAAATTGAAAGATGAGGGAAAAGCGGCTACTGATAAGCTTAACCAAGATCCAGATGTAATTCAAGTCGTTCAAAGCGGCGGTCAATACCAAGTCGTGATCGGCAGTCATGTTAGTGATGTGTATAAAGAATTAATGGCACATAGTGGTCTAGGAGACGATGATTCACAAAAAGATGAAGGTCCTAAAGGGAACATTTTTAATCAATTGATTGATATTATTTCTTCTATCTTTACACCGTTCTTAGGTGCGATGGCAGGAGCTGGGGTTTTAAAAGGATTTTTAACATTGGCAGTTACATTAAACTGGCTAACGGTTGAATCAGGTGTCTATGTTGTGCTGTTTGCAATAGCAGATGGTATATTCACCTTCCTACCGATTCTATTGGCGTTTACTGCGGCAAAAAAATTCAAAACAAATCAATTTTTGGCAGTCTGTTTAGCAATGGCACTTGTTCATCCTAGTATCACTGCTTTAGCTGGTCAGCAGTTAAGCTTTGCAGGAATTCCAGTGATCATTGGTGCAAGTGCATATACATCATCTGTTATTCCAATTATTTTAGCAGTATATGTGCAAAGCTATGTAGAACGTTTCTTCAAGAAAGTTATTCCAACATTCTTGCAAATTATCTGTGTTCCTTTAGCTGTTTTTCTTGTAATGGCACCAGTTACTTTTATAGCCATTGGGCCTATCGGTACAATTCTAGGTGATTTGTTAGGTAAAGGCTACAATGGAATTTATGGCTTTAGCCCAATTATTGCAGGTGCTGTGATGGGTGGTTTATGGCAAGTATTCGTTATGTTTGGGATGCATTGGGGCTTTGTGCCGATCATGATGTTAAACCTTTCTCAAGCAGGCGGTGGCGTAGATACAATGGCACCAATGTTATTACCAGCTGTATTAGCTCAAGGTGGTGCAGCGTTAGCAGTTTTCTTCATGACAAAAAATGTAAAACTAAAAGGTTTGGCTTTATCTTCTGCGATGACTTCAGTATTTGGGATTACAGAGCCAACGGTATATGGCGTGACATTACCACTTAAAAAACCATTTATTGCAGCTTGTATCGGTGGAGCTGTCGGTGGAGCATTCATCGGTTTCAGTCACGTTCAAAACTATGTCTTTGGTTTAATCAGTTTGTTAAGTTTACCAGGTTTTATTCCACAAGACACAAAAGATACTTCTGGATTGGTTGCAGCAGTCATCGGAACAGCGATTGCGTTTGTCATTGCGTTTGTCTTAACATTCATTTTGAAATTTGAAGATAAACCAGAAGCAGGTAGTGAAGTGACTACAAAAAATACAAATACGAGCTCAGAAGCGCAAAATAGCAATAAAAATGATAAAATTGTTTTAACAAGCCCACTTACAGGTACGATCGTTGCGTTAGACAAAGTGGAAGATCAAGTCTTTTCATCTGGTGCATTAGGTAAGGGCATCGCAATCGAACCAACAGTAGGTGAACTTTATGCGCCAGCTAATGGTGAAATCACAACATTATTTCCAACAGGCCATGCCGTTGGTATCACAACAGAAGATGGTGCAGAAGTGTTGATGCATATCGGTATGGATACGGTTGAGATGGATGGCGATGGATTTGAGATCCTTGTGAAGCAAGGAGATCAAATAAAACAAGGCGATTTACTTGTTAAGTTTGATACTGAAAAAATTAAAGCGGCTGGTCATCCAATCGTTACTCCTATTGTTGTTACAAATAGTGGGGATTATTTAGATGTCTTGGATATGGATCAAACAGATGTATTACATGGAGAAGATTTTCTTGCGATCGTGCGTTAATTGAATAGATAATTTAGTAAAGACCTAATAAATTTACAATATTTTTAAATAGGAGGAACGAGTATGTCAAATAAAACAACAGTATTTCCAGACGGTTTTTTATGGGGAGGCGCAACAGCTGCTAACCAATTAGAAGGAGCCTACCGTTCAGACGGTAAAGGTTTGTCAGTAGCGGATGCAATGCCGGGCGGCAAACAACGTTTTCAAATTTTAGGTAGTGATACGTTTAATTGGGAAATCGATGAAGACAAATTTATTTATCCTAACCATCGTGGGATCGATCATTATCACCGTTTTAAAGAAGATATTGCATTATTCGCAAAAATGGGTTTCAAGTGTTATCGTTTTTCACTTGCGTGGGCAAGAATTTTTCCAAAAGGTGATGAAGTAACACCAAATGAAGCTGGGTTGAAATTTTATGACCAAGTCATTGATGAATGTTTAAAACACGGAATCGAACCTGTTATTACAATTTCTCACTATGAAATGCCGTTACATTTAGCTAAAGAATATGGCGGCTGGAAGAATCGTAAAATGATTGATTTCTTCGAAAATTATGCAACTGTTGTTTTAACGCGTTATGGAAAAAAAGTGAAATATTGGATGACTTTCAATGAAATAAATTCAGCATTCCATTTTCCTGCGTTGAGTCAAGGCATGGTCAAAGCAACTGGTGCGGGCGATTATCAAAATGTTTTCCAAGCATGGCATAATCAATTTGTCGCAAGTGCAAAAGCTGTGAAAATCGGGCATGAAATCAACCCTGATATGCAAATTGGCTGTATGATCATTTATGCAACAACATATAGTATTGACGCAAATCCTGTCAATCAAATGGCAACATTAGCTCAAAATCAAGAATTTAATTTCTACTGTACAGATGCGCAAGTTCGCGGTGAATATCCAGCATATCAACAACGCATGTTTGATAAATATGGTGTATCTGAATTAGAAATGGGTGCAGATGATTTAGAATTAATGAGAAAATATGCAGTAGATTATATTGGTTTTAGTTATTATATGTCTTCTGCTGTCAACGAAACAGCAGAAGAAGAGGATACAGTAGTTGGAAACTTATTAGGTGGTGTTCGTAATCCATTCTTAGAAGCAAGTGAGTGGGGTTGGCAAATCGATCCTGAAGGGTTGAGAATTGCTTTGAACGAATTATACGATCGTTACCAAAAGCCACTATTCATTGTTGAAAATGGTTTAGGAGCAATCGATAAAGTGGATGAAAACTTTTATGTAGAAGATGATTATCGGATCGATTATTTACGCCGTCATATTGAAGCAATGTCAGATGCGATTAAAGATGGTGTTGATTTAATGGGCTATACGCCATGGGGCTGTATTGACTTAGTTAGTGCATCAACTGGTGAAATGAGCAAGCGTTATGGTTTCATCTATGTTGATTTAGATGATAACGGTGAAGGTACCATGAATCGTTATGAGAAGAAATCATTTAACTGGTACAAACAAGTTATTGAAACAAACGGAAAAGAGTTGAAATAGAAAACAAAAAGAAGGGTAATCACTCAGATTCACATGCTGAGTGACTGCCCTTCTTTTGAAACAATTTTAATATTTGAATAGACCAATAGGGTAATCTGTTCGATCAATCTCTGGAAAGTAGTCATAGGTCAAAAATTTTATTTCTTTTTTTAAATTTTCTGCCTGAAGTCTATCGCCAATATTTTCTAAAAGTCGTATAAAATCATAAATATGCTCCATATATTGATGATTGCCAGTTAATAGATATTGCAGTAAATTATGTAAATATTGTAAATTCATACGATAATTATAATTTGACCCTGTCACATCTTGCTTATTTGCAAAAATTATATATTTTTGTGCACCACTGTAGTCTTTTTCATAGATTCTAGCTGTTATCAAATTTGTAATAGTTGTGTAAGCAAACTTTTTTGTACTATAATCTCTTTGATTTTCATCGGCAATAGGAATAGCTCGAGCAACGATAGCATCCTGTTGGCTAAAAGTAAAAAGACTGATCATATTACAGATGAGAACATAATCATAGTGCTGATAATAGTCTTTTTTTAACAAATATCTAGCAGCTTGCTGACTCTCTTGAGCTGAAATCGGCTCGATTTCGGGCCAAAACTGAGAAAAGTAAGATTTTATAACAATGTAATTTGAAAATTCTTTCAAATCTCTCTGTTTGTATTGAATCTTATTATAGTAATGAATCAGTTCTTGTTTTTTTGCCTGATTATCTATGTGAGAAGCACAAAAATAGAAGAGTTCTTGAAAGTTTTTTTGTTCGTTATCCAAAGGGACTCGGGCAAAAAATTCTTCTGAAGAGAGTGATAACTTTTTTAAAGCTTCTGCAAGAGCGTCTATTTTGATGACCTGTTTGCCATGTTCGATTCGAGAATAGGTTGAAGGGGCTAAATAGTTATCTAGCATTTCCTTTTGCGTGATATTCAAATTTTTTCTAAAAAAACGCAGTGATTCTCCTATATTCAAGTGTTACACTCCTTTTATTTGCAAATATCGCAAAGAAGAAGAAGAATTTTTTTCTAAATTCTAATTATTTATATAAAAACATTCAAATTCTTGTTCTATATGCAATAAAAGCAAAAAGTTATTTATTTAATTCTAATAGTTTGTTACAATTTTCTTGTAGGAGATATTTATAGGAAAGTATCTTTTCTAATATTAGTTGAATGGAGGGGAAGAAATGATTCTAGCAGTTGCTGTTGGGCTATTTGCAATAGTTGTAGCCCCATAAAAAATAGATGCATCTTCTAACATATTTGAGCTTGGGGAAGTTTAGTGCTGTCAGAAGATGCATAAACAATATTTAAATTAAATATCATTTATGTAATTATATCACAAAAACGACAAATTGCTAGTTATTATTTACTATTTTATTGATTTATTTTTTAGTGAAGAAACTTGTAAAAGCAAAATAATGGAGTATTGAGTGTTAGATAAGGTTTCTAATAGCAAGTAACGAGCGTATACTATAAGAAAATAGTGTCTATTTTTACAAGTCATTTATGAAACATAATATGTAGACCAGCTTGAAATTTCATTTGAGCTGGTCTACTTTTTTCATTGAAGTACTCATATCATTGTTGTATAGTCAGTTTACAGGAGGTTCATACAATGAAACGAAAAAGATTAAAGTATCCTTTTTTTGTGATCATCGGTCCTAGTGGTTCTGGGAAAACTAGTGTTGCAGAGGCAGTTTTTCCGGCAGAGTTTAAAGTGATCTCGCATACAACGCGCCCTATCCGAAAAGAAGAGAAAGATGGAATAGATTACTATTTTGAAACGAAAGAACAATTCAAAAAATTAGTCGATACCGATGCTCTAGCAGAGAATGATCAGTATCATGGTTATCAATATGGTGTAGGAATCGAAGAATTGATTCGAAAAACAACTAGTCACTTTGCCTATGATGTTTTGACAATAGACGGCTTTCAACAGATAGAAAGGCAATTTGTGAATAAAGTAATCCCCATTTTTTTTAAAGTTTCAAAGAAAAATATCTTAGCGAGATTACAAACTAGAGAAGACGATAATGAGACGGTAAAAGAACGCAGTGCATTGTATGATGTAGAAGCTCAGAATATAGAAAAGGTCATAACATATCCAAATCACTGTATAATCAATGCGGATCAACCTTTTGAGACAGTTATCGATGAACTGAAAAGTGTTATCATGGCACGAAACCTGTTACTAGACTGAGATGAACAAGGTCCTATTTTATTTGAAAAGTTATTTTAAAGTGTGAGGTAAAGCTGATTATTAGTTTTCACCTCACATTCTTATTATAGATTAAATTATACGGAAAATTAAGAATTTTCATACAATTACAAAAATGTCACTTGTATGACAGAAGCAAGAATGGTTAAATGAAAGAGTAGAATAATTGAAGGAGATGAGGAGAAGGATTATGAAGAAAAGAACAATGATCATTGTAGGGGTAATTGCAGTTGTATGTATAGGGATCTTCGTTCTTCCAAGTCTGTTGGGAGGAAATAAGGAAGCTGGATCTGAAAAGAAAACAGTTTCCGAAGATTTAGGGATTGAATATTTCGACGTTCCAGATATTGAACAAGTGTATATCAACGGTGTTATTCAACCTGAGCAAGCCGAAGCTTTTGCAAAAGATTCAAAAATGACAAGCACACCTGAAATCAAGGTGAAAAATGGTGATGTTGTCGAACCAGAAACAGAATTGTTCACATATGAAGACAAAGAAGTAACGAAAGAAATTGAAGCTCAGAACAATACGTTAAGTAAATTAGCGACTAAAAAACAAAATATTTATAATAAATGGAATCGAGCAATCGATAATTTTAATAAAGCCAAAGAAGAAGAACGCAACACAACTGGTGCAGCAATTAATGAGCAACATCAAGCCGAAATTGATGGAGTAGATGAAGAAATCCTCTTTTCAAACGAAACGATTGCTGATTTAACAACAAAACAATTTATTTCAACAAAAGCAAAATTCAAAGGACGTGTCTCGATCCCAGAGGTCAAAGATGAAAATGCTCCTGTTCTTCGTTTAACTTCAGATGGATTGTATGTTGCTGGGAAAGTAAATGAAAAGGATCTAATGAAAATTGCAGTAGATCAAAAAGCAAATCTCTCTGTGGTTTCAAGTGGAACAACGGTAACTGGGAAAATTTCATATATCGATGACAATCCGCCAGAAGCCAAAGCTGATCAAGGGGAAAATACTAGCGGAGAAGGAACAATGTCGACTTATAATGTAAAATTAGCACTTGACAGTTTAGAGGGCATCAAAAATGGTTATCATATGCAAGCAACAATCAATATAGGTGATAATAAACCAATCGAAGTACCTAAAAAAGCAATCCATGAGCAAGATGGTAAAAAATATGTATTAGTCAATGATTTTGGTTCTGTGATCCGCAGAGATGTTCAAGTAGGTGAAGAAAAAGAAGGTAGTATGGTTATAAATTCTGGTTTAGAGTCAGCTGATCGAATCATTGTTTCTTCTAAGAAAGACGTTAAAGAAGGAGACTTGATCGAAGAAGATAATCAAGGATCAGGAGAAGCAGCGCCAGCAGCTAAAGAATAGGAGGAGCATTCATGATACAACAAGAACAAAGCCCGCAACCTCTCATTCAGATGCAAGCAATCAATAAATATTTTCCTGTCGGGAAAGAAAAGTTGCACGTTTTAAAATCATTAGATTTAACGATCAATGAAGGTGAATTCATCATGATCATGGGAAAATCTGGGAGTGGAAAAACGACACTGATGAATATCATCGGTTTTCTTGATCGCGTATCTGACGGTAATTATCTTTTCAAAGGTGAAGATGTTTCCAAGCTTTCTGAGAATAAAAAGTCTGAGTTTAGAAATGAATATCTTGGTTTTATTTTCCAGCAGTTCTTTTTGATCAACTCATTGAATGTTAGTCAAAACGTACAGTTACCTTGTGTTTATGAGGGGAAGAAAAGCAATGATGAAAAACGAAAAATTGCTGAAAAGTATTTAGAGTTGGTTGGTTTAGGTGAAAAAACAAAAGCAAAAGTAAATGAATTATCTGGTGGACAACAACAGCGTGTGGCAATTGCTCGTTCTTTAGTCAATGATCCGCTATTGATCATGGCAGATGAACCAACTGGCGCATTAGATAGTGAAACGGGAATCGAAATTATGGAGTTACTGACGGAATTGAATCGTCAAGGTAAAACTATCGTCATGGTGACACATGATGCAGATATGAAAAAATATGCCACACGAGTGATTCATATGAAAGATGGCCGTTTTCTTGAAGAAGAGGTGATTCGATGATTTCAAATCTACTGATCAGTACTTTATTGAGTTTGCGTGCACATAAACTACGAGTATTTCTGACAATGATCGGAATCATTATTGGGATTACTTCAGTTGTGACTATTTCAACACTAGGTGAAGGAATGAAAAAGCAAGTAATGTCGGCAACTAGTGCTAATACGAATGTCGTTAAACTACATTATACAATGCAGGATGAAAGTTCTACTGGTATGATGATTTATGAAGAACCAGACTATAGTTTTTCTAGAGTTGATCTAAAAAAAGTCAGAGATATCGACGGCGTTGAGACAATCTATCCGCAGTATGGTGATGGCATGATGGGAGATAACCTAAATATACAATTGGACTATTTTGGTGCTAAGGCTAATATAATGGTCACATCCAATCGTGGTCAAAATAAAATCAAATACGGTCGTGATTTTGACGATCGAGATATTAATAAAGATGTGATTATCTTAAATCATGATGTTTTTGATACGAGTTTGAAAATGGATGATCCAGGTGAATTGATTGGAAAAGCTGTTTCGATCAATGACTATATGTACAAAGTCATTGGAATCTTAGAACCATTTGATTATGAAGCATTAGATAACACTGAAGCGATGGCGCTGGATTGGAATATCGTCTACAGCAGTTTTGTCTCAAGAGCTTCATATAATAAATTAGCGACATCAAAAGCGATCAGTGGTATCAATTTCAAATTAAAAGAAGGAGCAGATAAGCAAGCGATCATTTCGCAAGCTGTTTCTACTTTAAGTGAAAGCCACCCAGATGTTAAAGGGATCTTTAAAGAAAACGATCAGGAACAAAAAAATCAAAAACAAATGGAAGATGCAATTGGTGGTATTACTATGTTCTTAATGGCGGTCACAGCAATCTCATTGTTAGTTGGGGGAATTGGCGTGATGAATATCATGTATGTCTCTGTAACAGAACGAAAACGTGAGATTGGGATTCGCAGAGCAATCGGTGCAAAACCACGGATGATTTTGATGCAGTTTTTATTAGAAGCAGCATTTATCACGTTGCTTGGTGGATTGTTCGGTGTTGGGTTAGGCTATCTGCTTTCTACAGCTGTCGGTAGTTTTGTAGATATTGTACCAGTCATGACACCTTCGATTTTTGCCATATCCACATTGGTATCTATTTTAACTGGTATCGTATTTGGGATCATTCCTGCTATCAGTGCTTCAAGAATGGATCCAATCAAAGCAATCTATAATTAATAAAATGGTAGGATAGAAAATAGAAAAAGATGTTTGAATGAGAGATTCAACATCTTTTTTTTGGTATAATTATTATTCAAGAAATAATTATGTCATCGTTTCATTTTTATTTAATTATTGGTATAGATTGAATTAGAGTTGAAAAAATAGAGTGAAAAAGTCTATTGGTCTAGGAAGATTCATCTGTATTTTCTCGAAAATTTAGACAATTTGCCTTTTTTTGAAAAGAGTATTTGCTTGCTGAAATCACTAGAGATGTTTAAAATAAATAGTGGGAGACATTCGGAGGGGGAAGACGAATGGAAAAGTTTAATCTATCAAAAGATGTATATGTGAAAACGGTTGCCTTGCGTGCGAAAGATGTAGAGCGAATGGTCAACTTTTATAAAAATGTGTTGGGCTTTATTTTAAAGCTGGAAGAAAATAATTTATCAATATTTGGTTCACAAGAAAAAGATAGTCGATTGCTAATATTAGAGGAAACAGATTGTGAACAAGAACGACTAGAATCATTTGAAAAAAAAGTCTGTTTGTCATTACTGATTCCGACAGAAGAAGAGTTTAGCAGTATTTTAAGAAGAATCACAGCACATAAATATCCAATCAATTACTCTAAGCAAGTAGGAAATCGACAAAGTATCTTTTTGGAAGACCCAGAGGGAAATGAATTAGAAGTGAACTGTCAAAGGATACTCGCGCAACAAGATGAAAACATAGAAACAGTTGATATTGAAGCCTTGGTCCAACAAAGTAATGTCCTCTATTCAAGCCTTTCAGCAGGTGTTCGATTTGATCGGATCAAACTACGAGTGGAAAATAGATCAGAACATCATTCTTTTTATCAAAATATTTTAGGAATGACCTCAGAAGATAGAGTAAAGGAAAAATTATCGATAAATGACGGTGACTTTTCTGTGTATTTGACTGATATGATAAAGACAAAAGCTCAAAAAACTACTGATAATGAAGGATTAGGTGTAGATTTTTTTGTGCTAACAGTGGAACATGAAGCAGAAATGAAACAATTAAAAAATCACTTAGAGGAACAAAAGCAAGAGTTTTTTGTTGATAAAAAATTAACGATTTTAACAATTTACGACCCTAGTGATATTGAATGGTGGTTTGTAAGAAATTAAAACAATGAGGAAATCGAATGATGTATAAAAAAACGAAGCAAAAAATCAAAGAATTGATGAATGAGGGAATATTCTCAGGCGTCAGCTTTTCTTTTATAAGTGAAGACAAATCTGAGGATCATACTTGGGGAAACGCTCAAATACTACCTACAGTCGAACCGCTAGAGCGACCGCTGCTTTTTGATGTAGCTTCTTTAACGAAGGTCATCTGTACTACAACAGTCGTACTACAATTAATAGAAACTGGCGTGCTGAAGATGGATGTACCAGTGCACAAGTATTACCCCGCAATTGCTGATCAACGACTAACGATTCGTCATCTTTTAACCCATACCTCTGATATTCAAAGCTATATTGAAAATCGTGATAGCTTGACGAAAGAAGCGTTGCGTCTTGCTTATTTACAGGTTAGATCGGGGGAGAATTTAGGTGAAAAAGTTGCTTACACAGATACTGGAACTATTTTACTTGGATTCATGTTGGAAGAGTTATTTGACAACGTGCTGATCGAGATTTTTAAAGAGCGCGTTTTAGAACCACTAGATATGACAGCCAGTGTCTTTTTACCTAGTAACTCTTCGCAGATCGTGCCAACTGAAAATCATCCAACAAGAGGCGTGATTCGTGGTCAAACACATGATCCAAAAGCCTTTGTTTTAGCTGAACATGCGGGGAATGCAGGCTTATTTACTAACTTGACAGATCTTAAAAAATTTACAGAAATGTATTTGAATGATGGAAAGTATATGGAGAATAGATTATTGGAAAAAACGACAATCGAATTGTTGCTTACAGATCAAACACCAAATAAAAGGGGACAACGTTCCATTGGGTGGGACTTGAAAAAAGATGCGACAGGACATCCTTTATTATTTCATACAGGTTATACTGGTACTTTTTTATTGATCGATCCGATTCAAAAAAACGCTTTCATCTTTCTTTCCAATCGGATTCATCCAGTTGATAATAGAGCACAATATATTGAAAAAAGAGATGAACTAATTCAACTTTACTTATATGAAAAAAGAACAAACAAAGATGAATCGCTTTCTTTTTAGTGGTATAATTGACGAGTATAAATAGAAGGGAGTCTCTAAACTATGCAGCAACCTTTATTTCTAAAACCAGTATTTCAAGAAAAAATTTGGGGTGGTAATCGATTACATACCGTATTCGGTTTTGATTTACCAAGCAATAAAATAGGTGAAGACTGGGCGATCAGTGCTCATCCACATGGAGTTAGCACAGTAGAAAATGGTGAATTTTCTGGTCAAAAGCTAGATGAACTTTGGGCAAACCATCGTGAGTTATTTGGCGGTGCTAAGGGGGATGTCTTTCCTTTATTAACGAAAATCTTGGATGCAGAGGATGATTTATCTGTCCAAGTTCATCCAGATGATACGTATGGCTTAGCTCATGAAGGTGAGCTTGGAAAAACGGAGTGTTGGTACATTATTGACGCCGAGCCAGGTTCAACAATTATTTATGGGCACAATGCTAACACTCGTGAAGAACTTGAAACAATGATCAAGGAAGAACGTTGGGATGACTTATTGAAAAAAGTGCCTGTTAAAAAAGGCGATTTTTTCTATGTACCAAGTGGTACAATCCACGCAATCGGTAAAGGAATCATGATTTTAGAAACGCAACAAAGTAGTGATACGACTTATCGCGTTTATGACTATGATAGAAAAGATGATCAAGGTCAGGCAAGAGAACTGCACATCCAACAATCCGTAGACGTAACAACTGTTCCCGCAAAAGCGGCTGAACTATCAATCCAACAACAAAATCAAGGTCAATCAAGTATTATTACGTATTTGAAAACACCATTTTTCATTGTATATGAATGGCAAGTTAAAGGACTACTGAAGCTAAAGAAAAATGCGCCGTATACCTTAGCCACAGTAATCGATGGTGTTGGCAGTTTGATTATTGAAGAGATAGATTCACTCAAAGAAGAACGCTACGAATTAAGTAAAGGAACAAGCTTTATTTTACCAACTGATATCGCTAAATGGCGATTCGAAGGTGAGTTGACGATCATCGCCTCAGAACCAGGAGTAGATGCCTAAAATAAACAAAAAGTGTTAGGGAAAATGTAGTGACCCCAAAAAGTTAGACTTTTTTCGGAGTAGAGAAATCTACTCCGTTTTTTATTCGTTATTAAGCTGCTTTACTTTCGGCTATTCGAAACTGTACAGGACTTTTCCAGTTCAGTTTCTTTTTCATTCGTTCGTTGTTGTAATAATAGATATAGTTATCAATTGCCATTTTTAGTTCTTCAAAACTAGAATAGGTTTTCCCGTGATAAATTTCTTGTTTTAAAAGACTAAAGAAGTTCTCCATGATTGAGTTATCTAGACAATTGCCTTTTCGAGACATACTTTGAAAAATGTTCTGTTTCTTCAGTTTATAGCTGTAAGCTTTCATTTGATACGCCCAACCTTGATCTGAGTGAAAGGTGCGACGATAAGGACAATCATTCGTCAGTCTGATTGCTTCTTCTAATCCTTCCATTATTGCCAGTGCATTTGGTTTTTCTGAGATACGATAAGAAAGAATTTCACTATTATACATATCCATAAAAGGATCTAAGTATAACTTTCTTTGACGAATGATTCCTTTGGGATCACAATCAAAATACTTTAATTCTGTTGTGTCTGTTGTTATTTTTTGATGACAAACACTCGTGTAAAAGCGACGTTGGATTCGGTTCTTGGCAATCGTTCCAACTTTTCCACGATACGAGCTATAGCGACGGGATTTCCGTGTATAAGAGCGGACTTCAATCCTTAGCTTTCGAATTAAGCGTTGAACTTTCTTTTTATTCACGTGGAATCCTCGGCTCCTTAGTTCGTTCGTCATTCGTAAACAGCCGTAATCTTTATGCTTTTGACGAATATGAAGCATCTCTGTTTCAATTTCCTGATTTGGATTTTTTCGGTCAAACCGTTTTTGCCAATACATAAAGGTTGATTTAGAAAAATTCAATGCTTCAAGAAGCTCAACTAATTTGAACTGTCCTCGGAGGCTTGCGATGATTCGCGCGATTGATTCACTCGTCGTTGTTGAGCTTCCTGTTTTCGCAGCTTCCTCAGTTCTTTTAAAAAGGCATTTTCAATTTGAAGAGTACGAACCTGCTTTTCTAATTCTTTGATGCGATTCTGTTCTTCTAGCGTTTCTTTCATTAAATGCTTCTTTGTCTGTTCTTCTTTTTTTTGCACGGTAGATAGACGCCCTTTCTCTTTTGAGAGCCCATCGATTCCTTCTTTTCGGAATTTTCGCATCCAGTTGGCAATAAGAGTTGGATTATTCATTTCAAGAATATTGGCAACTTCACGATAGGAGAGCTCACTTGTTTGATATAACTCTATCGCATTTAGCTTGAATTGAACAGAATAATTCTGATTTTGACGTTTTCGTAAAAGACCTTCTTCACCAAATTCTTGATAAGCATTGATCCACCTATGGACTTGTTCCGCCGCTTTAACCCCATGCTTATTTGCTAAAGCTTGTATTCCTCCTTTCCCTACCAGATATTCTTGAACAATTTTTAGTTTAAGTTCAAAGCTATATTTAGACATAAAAATACCGACCTCCAAAAAATTAGATTTTTGGTCTAACTTTTTGGGGTCGGTTCAAAATTCCTAACACTTTTTGCTTATTTAGTTGCATACATGTCCTTTGGGACAAGTAATGGTTCATTGTATTTTTTTTCTAACGCTGTTTTGATCAGGCGAATACCAAGGTTTTTATTACGAGCAAGAATCGGTCCATGGAAATAGGAGCCAAAGACATTTTTGTAAATCACACCTTCGGAACCATCTTCACTGTTGTTGCCTTTACCTTGGATAACGTTCCCTAAAGGCCGTTCACCTTTTCCTAAGAAGGTGCGGCCGTTATGATTTTCAAAACCATAATAGGTTTCGTTGAACTCCTCATTATGAATGACAATGTCTCCAATATAACGGTTATTATCTTGACTTAACGTGTAATGATCCAAAGCGCCTATACCGTGAATTTTTTCCCCTTTAGCCCCCATATAATAATGACCTAAAAGCTGAAATCCTCCACAAATGGCTAGCATTACGCCATCATTTTCAATATATTCAGTTAAAGTTTCTTTTTTTGTTTGAATATCGTCTGAAATGATCAGTTGTTCAAAATCTTGACCACCACCAACAAAGACTAAATCATACTTATTCGGGTCAAATGGTTCATAGATGCTGACGATTTCGGAATGGAAGGTAACATCCATCTTTTCAGCAAGATATTTCAACATGAGTAAGTTGCCGTTATCACCATAAGTATTTAGCAAATTACCGTATAAATGACATACAACAAGTTCTTTAGGCACCATTCATTCCTCCTTGAATATAACCTTGAGCAGCAAGTGACTTACGTAATTGTAAAACCGCTGTATACGTGGCTAAAATATAGACATGTTCTGTCGGCAATGCCTTGATCGCTGTGATAACATCATCTAGGTCTGGAATTTCTTTCAACTTATCCTCAGAAATACCGGCAACTTTCAATCGCAAAGCCATATCTTGATGGCGGTCACCACCAGCAATCACTTCTGGAATATCCATTTGACTGAAGGCTTCATGATCGCCATCCCAGATCCAGCTTACATCGATCCCATCTGCATAATTAGCATTTAATAAAGAGACAAGTGAAAAGGAATAAGGGGCAAGGCCCATCATATCAATTACCTGGTTTAAACCAACTGGGTTTTTCACTAAAACTAGCGTACATAATTTCCCGTTGATGTTGATTGTTTCTTGACGTCCAAATACTTTTTCATCATAGCTTAAACCCGCTCTGATTTTCTCAGGTGCCACGCCATAGTGCTCAGCTACTGCTGTTGCTGCAAGGGCATTATAAACGTTGTACATTCCGCCAACAGCGATACTGTATTGTGAGCCATCGATCACAAAATTAGCAGAAGTGTTATCCATTTTGACCATTTCAGTTAACTGAACATCAAGTTCTGGACGGTGGAAGCCGCAATTTGGACAATAATATTTGCCAAGATTAGCATAAGTAATCATTTTATACTGTAAAATATGGTGGCATTTTGGACACAATAAGCCATCTGTATTGTAATGAGCCATCTGCTCTTTATCTGGCAAATGATTGAAACCATAATACTTTCTTGGATTGACCGTTTCAACTGAATTGAAGATCGGAGAATCACCATTACATAGAATTGGTGCGTTAGGAGCGGCTGAGGCACCATCAACGATCAATTTGTATGTGGTATAAATTTCACCATAGCGGTCCATTTGATCACGGAAAATATTTGTAAACAAAAATAGCTTTGGTTCAATATATTTGGTCACCCGACTTAGACTTGCTTCGTCGATTTCTAACACTGCAAATTTCTTCTTTGCGCCTTTGTTTTTAGCAGATAAAAAGGTTGAAACGATTCCCTGTTCCATATTCGCACCAGTCGGATTCGTCAACACGTGATCGAATTCTTGTCTTAGTATATTTACTGTTAAAGCCGTTGTCAGTGTTTTGCCGTTCGTACCAGTGACAACAACTATTTCATACTCTTTTGCTAGTGTGTCCAAAATTTTTGGATCGATCTTTAATGCTAACTTTCCAGGATAGCTGCTGCCGCCCTTGAAAAAAGTTTGTAATACCCATTGAGAAGTTTTTCCAGCGGCTATTGCCATATGACTTCTGATTCCCATAAAGTGCCCTCCAATTTGCCTTGATTGTCGTTGTTAAAGACAACAAATAAACTCAATCTATAATAACACAATTAAAAAAAAAAATTAATTCCTTTTACTCTTTCTTACTATTATCATCAATCTTTAAACGAACTTGATTAAAGAAGAAAAAAAGAGTGGAAAACAAAAACTAATGTTTAGTTTTGTTTCCCACTTTTTTTCGTCGTTTACTTACTTACTTCGCATCAATATAGCTATATAAAGTATATTTAGAAATATTGAAAAATCCTGCTACTTTATCACCAGATTTTGTTACGAGAAATGCACCCTTACTATTTAGGAACTGAATACATTTGATTTTGTCATCTTTTGTCATTAATGGGACCGGTTTGCCGACAAGTTTTACAGATTCTTCAATCAAATCATCTAAAAGTTCATTGATATCTTGAGGGATATAGTCTGGCTCTTTATCATCATCTTGTTCATCGATCGCAACAAGTGATTTTAGCGTTGATTCAGCAGCTATCAGGGCAGTGATATCATAATTGATTGCAAAAATCCCATCTAAACTGCCAGATTTATCTTTGAAATAAACAGTACTTGATTTTAAAATCCGTCCATCATGTGTTCTTGTTAAGTAATTGATATGATCGATCAAATCAGCGGGATCCTTTTTTAAGGCTTCTAAGACAACTTGAGAAGGTCCATCTCCAAGCTGACGAGAAGAAACATGACCATTTTCAATTGAAACAATTGTATTATTCACATTATTTTCATTGATTTTATGAATGACGATTTCACAATTATCACCGAACTGACCAGCTAAAGCCTTTGCGACTTGAGTGAGAAAATTTAATTTTTCATCAGAAAGCATGGTTTTGCTCCTTTCTAAAACAAGTTAAGTCAAAAAATATGTAGTACACAATGTTATTTATAACCAGCCTTTTGATATTCTACAAAAAAACAGCTATAACAGTGCATAGATAGAAAAAATTACTAATTATAAAGATCTTCGTGTGTAATGATATCATGCGGTAAATCATAATACAAGACAATGAGCACAGAGCACTAAAAAATATTTTTTAGGTAGCATTGTTTTTTTTTAGGTTAGGTGGTATAATTTACTCGAGTTAGAGGAAATCATACATTTTTGAAGTAAAATGCAAACGTTTTTTTAAGATTCTATAAGGCTAAGAAATTATCTGATTATAAAGATCGTTAGATTAGTGAATAATTGAACTATACAATTGTAAGCGATTTCTATTTAGAGAGCAAAATAAATGAATTTATAGGAGGGTTATCATGTTAGTAATAGGAAATGGGCGACTGATCACCAGAGATAGGGAAGGAACATTTTTTGAAGATGGCTGTGTCGCGATTGAAGGTCAGAAAATTAGAAAAGTAGGAACAACAAAGGATATACGTAAAGAGTTTCCTTCTGCTGAGTTCATTGATGCCAAAGGTGGAGTGATCATGCCTGGTTTTATCAATATGCACAACCACATTTATAGTACGTTTGCAAGAGGATTGAATATCAATGGTTACCACCCTAAAAACTTC
This sequence comes from Enterococcus sp. AZ101, assembly GCF_050499005.1. NCBI lineage: Bacteria > Bacillati > Bacillota > Bacilli > Lactobacillales > Enterococcaceae > Enterococcus > Enterococcus sp. AZ101. Next base: position 1,181,256 of record NZ_JBMHEZ010000001.1, read on the forward strand.
ATGGACATTTTGGAAGGACAGTGGTGGCGGATCGATCGGACGCTAAATCTACAAGATTCTTATCATAGTGCAAAAATAGCTTATCTAGATAGTATTAAAAATGGTGTAACAACAGTATTTGATCATCATGCTAGTTATGGCGCAATCGAAGGTAGTTTGACACAACTTTCTAACGCAGCTGACGAGTTAGGCGTTCGTACTTGTTTATGCTATGAAGTTTCAGATCGAGACGGGGCAGAAAAAATGAAAACAGCTGTTAAAGAAAATACGGATTTTATCAGAATCAGTAAGGACCGTAGTGACGATATGCAAAAAGCAATGATGGGCATGCATGCAGCGTTTACGTTGTCTGATACATCTTTGGAATATTGTGCAGCTCATACGCCAGATGGTGTGGGGTATCATATCCATATTGCAGAAGATATCGCTGACGTTTATGATTCATTGGCAAAATATGGAAAACCAATCGTCAATCGTTTGTATGATTTAGGAATTTTAGGAAAACAAACGATGGCAGGGCATTGTATCCATATTGGTCCCCATGAGATGGAACTATTACGTGATAGCAATACCATGGTTGTTACAAATCCAGAATCAAATATGGGAAATGCAGTTGGATGTCCGCCAGCAATGCGGATGTTGAATGAGTATGGTCTTTTGATGGGGCTGGGTACAGATGGGTATACCAATGATGTGACTGAATCATATAAAGTAGGGAATATCATTCATAAGCATCATTTAGCCGATCCGAATGCCGCTTGGGCTGAAATTCCTGAAATGTTGTTCAATAATAATCCGAAAATGGCTAATCGCTACTTTGAAAATAAATTAGGAGTATTGGAACCAGAAGCTGCGGCAGATGTAATTATTTTAGATTACAAGGGACCAACACCGATGACAAAAGATAATTACAATTCTCATATTCTATTTGGCATGAACGGCGGAGCAGTTACAGATACGATCATCAATGGCGAGATTCGTATGCGTAATCGAGAAGTGCAAGGAGTTGATGAAGCAAAAATTTGGCATGATGCTCAGGCTCAAGCGCAATCTCTTTGGACAAGAATCAATCAAGCATAGGGCCTAGCCTAGAAAAATAAAAAAGGAGTGACAGACATGAGCGACATCATGCACCCGATTTCAATCGATGGGTTATTGAATTGGATTTTGAATGAATACAAAAATGAATCAACTATTTTTGGTGTAAGGAAATTTTACAAAGCGGATCCAAGTAAAACATTGTCTTTATTCGGTGAAAAAATGGAAACACCGTGTGGTCCGGCAGCGGGTCCCCATACACAATTAGCTCAAAATATTATTGCGTCGTATTTAACAGGATCACGTTTTTTTGAAGTCAAAACAGTTCAAATCATTGATGGAGAAGATTTACCTGTCAGCAAACCCTGTATTACAGCAGCAGATGAATGCTATAACGTGGAATGGTCAACTGAATTACGTGTTCCTCAAGCCTTTGACGAATACGTGAAAGGGTGGTTCATTTTAAAATTGCTCAGTAAAGAATTAAATTTAGGCGATCCAGATGGCTTTATTTTCAATATGAGTGTTGGCTATGATTTAGCAGGGATTCAGTCACCAAAAGTTGATCAATATATCACAGATATGCAAGAGGCAAAAGAAACAGCGATTTGGCAGGAATGTATAGAAGTTGCCTATAAATACTTACCTCAATTTAAAAATATCGATAAAGCATATATTGATGCCATTAGTTCAAAGGTTTGTCGTTCAATTACCCTGTCCACACTGCATGGTTGTCCATCAGATGAAATCGAACGAATCACAACCTATCTATTAGAAAGCAAAAGGCTAAATTCATTCATTAAATGTAATCCAACGATGCTAGGCTATGAATATACACGTCAAACAATGGATGAGCTAGGTTTCGACTATATGGTTTTTGATGATCATCATTTTATCGAGGATTTGCAATTTGAAGACGCAGTTCCTATGTTAAACCGTCTACAACGATTAGCTGATAGTAAAGGCTTAAACTTTGGCGTAAAAATCACCAATACATTCCCTGTGGGTATTGCAGAAGATGAACTGCCAGGTGACGAAATGTATATGTCAGGACGTTCCTTGTTCCCGTTAAGTATTTCGTTAGCTAAAAAACTGTCGGATGCATTTGAAGGAAAATTACAAATTTCTTATTCAGGCGGAGCAGATGTCTTTAATATCAAAGAAATCTTTGATGCGGGAATTTGGCCGATCACTATGGCAACAACGTTGTTAAAACCAGGTGGGTATCAACGAATGAATCAAGTCGCAAACTTATTAGGAGAATCAGACTATCCAAGTCAAGTTCAAGTGAACCTTGAGAAATTGACTAGAATTGTAGAAAAAGCAAGAACGCAAGCACGTTATAAAAAATCAATTAAATTACCCGAAAGTCCTAAACTACGTAAAACAGTCCCATTAACCGATTGTTATACAGCACCTTGTCGTAGTGATGGTGGCTGTCCGATCGACCAGGATATTCCAGCGTATCTTCGCTACGTCAGCGAAGAAAACTATTTAGATGCATTAAGAGTAATCGTTGATAAAAATCCGTTGCCGTTTATTACTGGAACAATTTGTGCTCATCCATGTATGACGAAATGTACTCGTCAGTTTTATGAAGGCTCGATCAAAATCCGTGAAGCAAAATTAGAAGCAGCCGAGCATGCATATGATGAATTGATGGCAACGATGAAAAAACCGATTCGTAAAATAAATGCAGCTAAAACAGCCGTTATCGGAGGCGGTCCTGCTGGAATATCTGCAGGATATTTATTAGCGCGTGAAGGAATGCCTGTAACCGTATTTGAAAAAGCCGATACGATTGGCGGTGTGTGCAGTCAAATCGTACCAGAATTTAGAATTTCGATGAAATCAGTTCAAAATGACGTGGAAATGGCTAAGTTTATGGGGGCTGAATTTATAACTGGACAAGCTGCTCCGAGCATCGAAGAACTACGTGAACAAGGGTATACTAACGTAATTTATGCTATTGGTGCGTGGAAACATGGCAAGTTGAGATTAGAAACAGGGAAAACACTTAATTCGTTAGAATTTTTAAAAGCGAATCGAGAAAACCCAATGATCAACCCTTACGGGGAGCAAATCGTCGTTGTTGGGGGTGGTAATACCGCGATGGATTGCGCTAGAGCGGCTACTACTTTACCGGGTGTGAAAAAAGTTTCCGTGGTTTATCGTCGGGATAAACGGAATATGCCTGCGGATGAGGAAGAATTGTATTTTGCTTTAGGAGATGGCGTAGAATTTTTAGAATTATTATCGCCTATTAAATTGGCTGATGGTCTACTTACTTGTGAAAAAATGCGCTTAGGTACACGCGATAGTTCTGGACGCCGAAAACCTGTAGCCACTGGTGAATTTACTGAAGTTTTAGCGGATACAGTGATTGCAGCAGTGGGAGAGAAAGTGGATACCGACTTCTATCAATCAATCGGTATTCTAACTGACCAATATGGCAAAGTTGTCTCGAATCAAGACACATTAGAAACCAATTTAAAAGATGTTTATGTAATCGGTGATGCAAATTTAGGACCAGCAACGATCGTAGAAGCCATTGCTGATGCTACCAAAGCTGCTGGAAATATTTGCCAGCTCCATAATAAGCACTATGAACAAACAAACCTTAATGATGACGTTGTCTTCGTTCGAAATAAACGAGGAATACTTGAAACAAACGAAGCTCTTTGTGGCCAAGCAAGTAATTGTCTAGAATGTTCAACGATTTGTGAATCGTGCATGGATGTATGTCCCAATCGAGCGAATATCGTAGTTAACGTCAAAGGACAACCACAAATCGTTCATGTAGATCGAATGTGTAATGAGTGCGGGAACTGTGAAACATTCTGTCCATATGCAAGTGCACCGTATAAAGATAAATTTACGTTGTTTAATACAGAAGCAGATTTTGAAAATAGTACGAATTCTGGTTTCTATGTAATCGATCCAAGAGAAAAAAGCTGTATAGTCAGATTATGGGGGAATACATCACTCGTTAACTTAAACTCTCAAGAATTAGCTATTCCGACAGATATTATCGAGTTGATGGATACGATGATTGAAGAGTATGACTATTGTATGCAAATGTAAAAAGACATGAGTTGCGCAAAAACAACTTCTGATCAATGGAGGTTAAAAAATGTCTATTCTTTTAAAAGGCGGTACTGTAGTGTCCGCAAAAGGGCGTCGGCAAGTAGATGTAAGAATTATTGACGAGAAAATCGTTGAAATGGGCACAAACTTAAAAGCAGAAGGTTCTATAGTAGAGGATGTTTCTGGTTGTTTTTTACTGCCGGGTTTTATTGATGCTCATACACATTTAGAGTTGAATAATGGAAAAGGATCATTGGGAACAGCAGATGATTTTTACACGGGGAGTAAGGCGGCTGTCGCTAAGGGAACAACGACTGTGATTGATATGGCTACACCAAGTAAGGGGAGTTCATTAAAAGACTGTCTTAACGCTTGGAATCATTTAGCAAATGACAATAGTTCCTGCGATTATACCTATCATATGTCGATCATTGAATGGAATCCTAGTATTAAAGCAGAAATCAACGAAATAATTGATGCAGGCATCACTTCCTTTAAGATGTATATGGCGTATGACAATTTAAGAACGACTGATGCTGAACTGTATGAAGCAATGAGAGAAATTCGTAAGTATCAAGGAATGCTAGGTGTCCATTGTGAAAATGGGGATATGGTCAATGAGATGATCGCAAGATTTATTGAGGAGAGGAAATTGTCACCTCATTATCACCCATTGACTAGACCGGATTCAGTAGAAGCCGAAGCGGTAGAGCGTTACTTAATGATTGCTGAGCTGGCTGATTTACCAGTGAATATTGTTCATTTAAGCACGAAGGCCTCGTTAGAAGCGGTAGAACGAGCAAGAGCTCGGGGGCAAACCGTATATGTAGAGACCTGCCCACAATATTTAGTTTTGGATGATCATTTATACGATGGACCTGATTTTGAAGGAGCAAAATATGTTTGCTCACCACCATTGCGCAGCATCAATGATCAAAACGCACTATGGGCAGGTGTGATGGATGGTCAGATCAATACAATCTCAACGGATCATTGCAGTTTTAATTTTGAAGGGCAAAAAACAATTGGAAAACATGATTTTAGCAAAATTCCTAATGGGATGCCTGGTGTAGAGTCTCGCCCAGAATTGATTTATACCTATGGCGTGACGACTGGCAAAATCAGTTTAGAACGTATGATAGGGTTATTATCAGAAGACATTGCCAAACAGTTTTCATTGTATCCTCAAAAAGGGGTCATTCAATCTGGCAGTGATGCTGACATCGTCGTTTGGGATCCCGAGACAATTGGGGTACTATCAGCAACAACTCAGCTGCAAAAAGCAGATTATACACCTTATGAAGGAATGCAGACGAAAGGAAGCGCCAGATCAGTTTATCTAAGAGGCCAAAAAGTAGCTGAACAAGGTCAGGTTATTCAAGAAAAACAAGGAGCATTTATCTATCGAACAATTAAAAATAAATCATAGTGGAATCAATCAACTTGTGTTGATTTAAATAAATAGACGGAGGGGTAATTTTTTGGAAAAAATAAAATGGACGGCAAATGAAATGCCTAAAACAGATGATCAGTATTTATCACTGATGTCAAAGGAAGCAATCGAAAAAGCCTTAGCGTTTCATCGGAGTTTTCCTCAATACAATCAGACACCATTAGCTGAATTAAAAAATATGGCAGAATATTTAGGGTTAAAGGATTTTTTTGTCAAAGATGAATCCTATCGTTTCGGCTTAAATGCTTTTAAGGTGCTGGGCGGCTCATTTGCCATGGCAAATTATATGGCAGAAAAATTAGGGAAAGATGTTGCTGATTTGACCTATGATGTTTTAACTTCCGACAAACTTCGGGCTGAATTTGGTCAAGCAACTTTCTTCACAGCAACGGATGGCAATCATGGGCGCGGTGTTGCTTGGGCAGCGAATAAATTAGGACAGAAATCAGTTGTTTTAATGCCGAAAGGCTCAACGCAAACGCGCAAGGAAAATATCGAAAAAGAAGGCGCAACCGTTACGATTGAAGAAGTCAATTATGATGAATGTGTTCGAATGGCTAATAAAATGGCAGAAGAAACTGAGAACGGTGTCATGGTGCAAGATACTGCTTGGGACGGATATGAAAAAATTCCAACCTGGATCATGCAAGGCTATGGGACGATGGCCTTAGAAGCTTCTAAGCAATTAGAGGAAGCGGGAAATAAACGTCCGACACATGTTTTTGTTCAGGCAGGCGTAGGTAGTTTAGCTGGAGCAGTTGTGGGCTATTTTGCCAATCTTTATCCTGATAATCCTCCAAAAATGGTAGTAGTCGAAGCGCAAGCGGCGGATTGCTTGTACAAATCGGCTATTGAAAAAGATGGTCAAATTCGATTTGTCGAAGGTGACCTTCAAACAATCATGGCAGGACTTGCTTGTGGTGAACCAAATACAATTTCATTCGATATTTTAGAAAATCATACCTCAGTCTTTGTATCAGCACCAGACTGGGTTTCAGAAAAAGGAATGAGAATGCTTGGGGCACCATTAAAAGGTGATTCACAAGTGATTTCAGGAGAATCAGGAGCCGTGGCTATGGGCTTAGTTGCAACTGCGATGCAAGATCCTGAATATAAAGAATTACGGGATACATTGAAACTTGACGAAAATTCAACTGTTTTAATGTTTTCAACAGAAGGCGACACAGATCCAGATAATTATAAAAAAATCTTATGGAGGTAATATAAATGGATTTCAAAAAAATCAACGCAGCAGCAGAAGGTTATAGAGAGGACATGATCAAATTCTTACGCGATTTAGTCAAAATTCCTGGAGAAAGTGCTGAAGAAGGCGCAAAAATGGATCGTGCTAAAGCCGAAATGCAAAAATTAGGTTTTGACAAAATCGAAGTCGACCCTCAAGGGAATCTTCTTGGCTATATGGGAACTGGTAAAAAATTGATCGCATTTGACGGTCATATGGATACAGTGGGTATCGGTGAGATGAGTAACTGGGAATTTGATCCATACGATGGCTATGAAACAGATACAGAAATTGGCGGACGTGGTACTTCTGACCAAGAAGGCGGAATCGTTTCAGCTGTTTACGGTGCTAAAATCATGAAAGATTTAGGGCTACTAAACGAAAAATATACGGCTTTAGTAACCGTTACAGTACAAGAAGAAGATTGTGATGGTTTATGTTGGCAATATATTATTAAAGAAGATGGTATTCGCCCAGAATTTGTTGTTTCAACTGAACCGACGGATGGTGGGATTTATCGCGGTCAACGTGGTCGGATGGAAATCAAAGTTGAAGTCAAAGGTGTATCGTGTCATGGATCAGCTCCTGAACGTGGCGATAATGCGATCTATAAAATGGCCGATATTTTACAAGATGTGCGCGCATTGAACAATAATGGAGACACAGAAAGTACGGTTATTAGAGGCTTAGTACGAATGCTTGACGAAAAATACAATCCTGAATGGAAAGAAGCTCGTTTCTTAGGCAAAGGTACCGTTACAGCATCGCAAATCTTCCATTCATCACCAAGCCGTTGCGCAGTAGCAGATGGTTGTACAGTTTCATTAGATCGTCGAATGACTGCGGGCGAAACATGGGAAAGTTGTTTAGAAGAAATTCGCAACCTACCAGCGGTTAAAAAATATGGCGATGATGTCGTTGTTTCAATGTATGACTACGATCGTCCATCTTATACAGGTTTAACTTATCCAATAGAATGTTACTTCCCAACTTGGGTAATTCCAGAAGAGCATGGTGTAACAAAAGCGTTGATGGAAACACACAGAAATCTATATGGAGAAGAACGTGAAGGCTCAAAAGAAACCATTGAGATGCGGAAAGCTCGTCCACTATTAGATAAATGGACATTCTCAACCAACGGCGTGTCGATCATGGGACGAAACGGAATTCCTTGTATTGGCTTTGGCCCAGGCGCCGAAGCGCAAGCTCATGCGCCAAATGAGAAAACTTGGAAAGACGATTTAGTACGTTGTGCTGCAGTGTATGCGGCATTACCAACGGTATACTGCGAAAATAACTAATTAAAAATACAAGGGAAAAACGAACCGATATTCTGATGAGTAAAGGACGTTAGAATATCGGCTATCGAATTACTTATATAGAGGAGAAATGACATGGAAACTTTTAACGACTACATTGCAAAATTGGACAAATTAGAATTTGATAAAATGTATGAAAATGACTTTTTCTTAACATGGGAAAAAACACGTGATGAATTAGAAGCAGTTTTCACAGTAGCAGATACGTTACGATATTTGCGTGAAAATAACATTTCAACGAAAATTTTTGACAGCGGTTTAGGCATTTCATTATTCCGCGATAACTCAACGAGAACTCGTTTTAGTTTTGCTTCTGCTTGTAATCTCTTAGGCTTAGAAGTGCAAGATCTGGATGAAGGAAAAAGTCAAATTTCTCATGGTGAAACCGTTCGTGAAACAGCCAACATGATCTCATTTATGGCGGATATCATCGGGATTCGTGACGATATGTATATTGGCAAAGGGAATACCTATATGCGTGAAGTTTCAGAGTCTGTTCAAGAAGGACATAAAGATGGTGTGCTAGAACAACGTCCAACTTTAGTCAATCTACAATGTGATATTGATCACCCAACGCAAGCGATGGCAGATGCACTGCATTTGATCCATGAATTTGGCGGAGTTGAAAATTTAAAAGGGAAAAAAGTAGCGATGACTTGGGCGTATTCGCCATCTTACGGTAAACCATTGTCAGTGCCGCAAGGAATCGTTGGATTAATGACGCGTCTTGGTATGGATGTTGTCTTAGCACATCCAGAAGGCTATGAAATCATGCCGGAAGTTGAAGAAGTGGCGAAGAAAAATGCCGCTGAAGCCGGTGGTTCATTTATCAAAACAAACAGCATGGAAGAAGCGTTCAAAGATGCAGATGTTGTTTATCCGAAGAGTTGGGCACCGTTTGCTGCCATGGAAAAACGTACACAACTATATGGAGAAGGCGATCAAGCAGGAATCGATAAATTAGAAAAAGAATTACTTGCTCAAAATACCAATCATAAGGATTGGGAATGTACAGAAGAATTAATGAAAACAACCAAAGATGGCAAAGCATTGTACATGCACTGTTTACCTGCTGATATCACGGGCGTAAGCTGTGAAGAAGGAGAAGTTGAAGCCTCTGTCTTTGATCGTTACCGTGTGGAATTATACAAAGAAGCAAGTTATAAACCATATATTATTGCAGCCATGATCTTCTTAAGTAAGGTGAAAAGTCCGCAATCGACATTGAAAGAACTTGAAAAGAAAGCTACACCTAGAGAAGTGAAATAAGCAACAACGAATTACTGGCATGAAGTGAGATGCTTTCTTGATTGATGATGATAGTATCAAAAAATTGATTTATGTGATTATAAGACCTTTCCAAGTCCATGTATGTAGACTGTCGGTTAAGAATAAAGCTGGGTTAAAACGAATCTGTTGTCCACAGATTCTGACTACTTCATGCAAAATCCAGTGTTTACTTAGCAATCATCAGGTGATTTATTGGGGAAGAAAGCATCTTACTTTTAAAATAATATATAAATCGAACAATAAAGTTGAAAACGAGGTGAATCGTTGAATGGTAAAACGAGTTGTAGTCGCACTTGGCGGAAATGCGCTAGGCGATAATTTAACAGAACAAATGACGGCAGTAAAAGAAACGTCGAAAGCTATTGCAGATTTGATTGAAGCAGGATATGAAGTTATTTTGTCTCACGGAAATGGTCCTCAAGTGGGCATGATTCAATTGGCGATGGAAGAACTTTCGTTAAGTGATCCAAGCAAATATCCGACGATCCCTTTATCCGTTTGCGTAGCGATGAGTCAAAGTTACATTGGCTATGATCTACAAAATGCGTTACGAGAAGAGCTATTGAGTCGTAATCTAGACCAAGCAGTTGGCACAGTGATCACTCAGGTGGCTGTTGATCCAAAAGACCCAGCCTTTGCTCATCCAGCCAAGCCGATCGGCCGCTTTATGTCAAAAGAAGAAGCTGATACATTGGTAAAAGAAAAACAAGTAACAGTCGTTGAAGATTCTGGTCGTGGCTATCGCCAAGTTGTAGCTTCACCAAAACCAAAAGAAATTATTGAAATCCAAACAATTACTTCTTTGATTGATGCAGGTCAAACAGTCATCGCTTGTGGTGGTGGCGGTATTCCAGTAGTCAAAGAAGACAATCGTTTAAGTGGTATCGCAGCTGTGATCGACAAAGATTTTTGTAGTGAATTATTGGCGGAAATGGTTGATGCCGATCTATTGATCATTTTAACAGCAGTTGAAAAAGTTTGTATTGATTTCGGCAAACCAACGCAAAAAGAATTAAGTCAAGTTTCAACAGCTGAAATGAAGAAACATGCTGCAGCTGGACAGTTTGCACCAGGATCAATGCTTCCAAAAGTTGAGGCAGCGATTCAATTTGCTGAATCAAAACCAGGACGCAAAACCTTGATCACGTTATTGGAAAAAGCAAAAGATGGAATCGTTGGCAAAACGGGAACTATTATTGAACAATAAAAGCAACACAAGCATGAGAAGGAGTGAGTTGATGTCAAACAAAATGATTAATTCAAGCAATGCCCCAGCGGCTGTGGGACCGTATTCGCACTCAGTATTAGCTGGACAAACCCAATACATCTCTGGTCAATTAGGTTTAGATCCAGTAAGTGGGGCAATGAAAGAAACGGTTGAGCAACAAGCGGAACAAGCGTTGATCAATTTAGGGGCAATTCTAAAAGAAACAAATATGAGCTATGACAATGTTGTCAAAACAACGGTTTTTCTAAAAAACATGTCAGATTTCGCAAAAATCAACGATATTTATGGTAAATACTTCTCAAACACACTGCCGGCCCGCTCATGTGTTGAAGTATGTGAATTACCTAAAAATGGGCTTTTTGAAGTAGAAGCAATCGCAGTCAAAAATTAATTTTTGAAACAATTCTGATCAAAGAAAAGGGTTGCGAATTTTAAGACTCGGATAAGTGCAGTCCTTTTTAAAATAAAAAGCGAAGAAGGAAACTTGCCTATGAGTGAAAAAGAAGAACAAGCATTGTTTGATTATGATGCTAAGTTGTCGATCAAAGAAGCTGTTCCTATGGGCTTACAGCACGTAGTCGCAGCAGTAGTTGGAATTGTTACCCCAGGAATCATGATTGCAAAAGTTTGTAACCTAAGTTCTGGTGATACAACGATCATGATTCAAACGTCACTGATTTTCTCTGCTATAGCAACGATGATCCAATTATTTCCGATTTTTGGAAAAGTTGGCTCAAGATTGCCAGTAATGATGGGTGCAAGTTTTGCTTATGTACCGATTTTAATGGCGATTGGAGGAGATTTTGGGATTGCAGCAATTTTTGGTGCACAGCTAGTTGGCAGTATTTTAGTCATTTTAGTCGGATTATCGATAAAAAAAATTCGAATATTATTTCCACCATTAGTTACTGGTACTGTTATTTTGAGTATTGGCTTGTCCTTATTCCCAGTTGCAATCAAATATATGGCTGGAGGAGCAGGTAGTCCAGATTTTGGATCAGCACAAAATTGGCTGGTCGCGTTGCTGACATTTGCCGTAGTCTTTTATTTTAACTATTTTTCAAAAGGATTTCTTAAATTATCCTCTATTTTAAATGGGATGATTGTTGGCTATGTTGTTTCTCTTGTTTTGGGGATGGTCAATTTCACCCCTGTAAAAGAAGCGTCAGTATTTCAAGTGATTACACCACTTTATTTTGGACTGGACTTTCAAATTGTACCGATTTTGACTTTAGTTGTGATGTTTGTCGTAGATGCAGTCCAAGCAATTGGTCAGTTCACTGCAACAACTGTTGGTGCAATGGATCGGGAGCCTACAGATAAGGAACTGTCTGGTGGTATTATGGGAAGCGGTTTCTCCAATTTTATTGGGAGCTTTTTTGGATCAGTACCAGTCGCAACATTTGGTCAAAATGTGGGATTGGTGACCGTGACGAAAGTGATAAATAAATATGTGATGGTTTTTGCTTCAGTCATTTTGTTAGTAGCAGGTTTTGTACCAAAAGTTGCTTCGATTTTGACGACAATACCTTATGCTGTAATTGGCGGCGCGACGGTTTCCGTTTTTGCCTCGATTTCAATGACAGGAGTGCGGATGATTTCATCACAAGAATTAACGCCTAGAAATACAGGAGTTGTCGGGATTTCCTTAGCTTTTGGAATTGGTGTTACATTGTCTGTTGGTTGTTTGAGCGGTTTCCCACCGTGGGTGACAACTATTTTTGGTAATTCAGAAGTTATTTTAACAACAATTGTTGCCGTTATTTTGAATGTCTTGTTGAAAGAGCATAAACAAGTCGCAATCGAGTGACAGTAAAGATTGTCTCCTTAAAAAGATGCAAAAGATAAATGAATAAAGGGATTTGTCTTTTGCATTATTTTAATGAAATAAGTTTAGTAAAGGAAAATGTCGCGTGAATAGTTTATTTTTAAAAGGAAACAAATTTATCGGAAAATCTACATTGCTCCAAAAGGTGCTTCGCTTGACCGGTTCATCTGTCAATGGTTTTTATGTTAACCGCATAATCAATGATGGAGGACAAATCATTGCTTTTGAGCTCAGAGCAGCCAAAGAGTTATTACAGCAAAAAGCTGAAATGAAAACAATTACGGAGCACTGTTTTATTCAGACGCGAGAAGGGAAACGAATAAGAAATTTGTTTGTCTTTGAAACTTTTGGTATAGAGTTATTAAAGGAAATAAAAAAAGTGCCAGCAGATGTGGTTTTGCTTGATGAAATTGGTGGAATTGAGTTATTATGAGAACCATTTTTAGCGGAATTATTAGCAGTCGTTCGTCATTCGAATAAAATAGTAGGTGTATTTAAATCAGAGCGCAATTACCAACACTAAAAACAGCTTACAATTGAAAAGCTAGAGGTAAACGAACAAAGAGTGCTGTTAAAACGAGAAATTTATAGAAATCAAGGGCAATTAGTAGAGTTGAAGGAAAATAATTTGCATCTGATCAAAAAAAGAATTAGTCACTTTTCTAAAAAAATAATTTTTTTTACAAGCGTTATCTTTTTAAAGTATAACGAAAGGAGAACATGAAATGAAGGAGCAAGCAGCATTTGACTATACATTGAATTTGAAATTACGGACAAATAAAATATTTTTTGGTCCAGGTATTGTAGAGTTACTTCAACGAATTTCTCAAACTGGCTCATTAAATACTGCAGCGAAGCAAATGAGGATGTCCTATAACAAAGCCTGGCGAATGATCCAAAAAGCAGAAGCAGAGCTGGGCTATCCTTTGATTGTCAAAAGTGTGGGAGGAAGCAATGGTGGAGGTTCTACTGTGACAATTCATGGAAAACGATTAACAACAAAGTTTTTATTATTTCAAAAAAAGACCTACCAAATCACAAACCAATATTTTACAGAAATTTTTAGAGACGATTTGGAGTTGGAGGAAAGAGAATGAGGAAACTTTTTCTACGTTTAGGTGAAGCAATCAAGCAGAGGGAAGACACTGTTTTAGTGACTGTGACCGCAAGTTCAGGTTCAACACCAAGAGGAGCAGGAGCCAGGATGTTGGTATCAAATAATGGTCGTTTGGCTGGAACGATTGGTGGTGGTGCGGTTGAATTTCGTGCTGAGAAGCTTGCTAAAGAAGTTTTAAAGAGTAAGAAAGGAAGAGCAGAACAATTCATTTTGACACCAAATAATAGTGCAGATTTAGGGATGATCTGTGGAGGTAATGTGGCTGTTTTTTTTCAATACTTGTCCTATAAAGATCCTGTCATTGCAATTATTTGCGAGGAAATCAACAAGCATTTTGCAACAAATCAACAATGTTGGCTGATTACAGAAATCACTACTACAGCAGTTGGGGCAGTTGGTTTTTATAGTCTAGATACAGGTTTGATCGGTCGTTTAACAGTTGAGCTTCAAAAGAGAATATTTAAGCAAGGTCAGGTTCAAGTAGTGGTGGATGGAGCGACGTATTTAATCGAGTCTTTGTTGGAAGTCGGAAAAGTGTTTATATTTGGTGCCGGTCATGTTGGACAAGCTGTAGTACCAGTATTAAAAATGTTAGGATTTTACTGTGTTGTTTTGGATGATCGCAAAGCATTAGTTACAAAAGAGTTTTTCCCAGATGCAGATGAACGGATCATAGCTGATCTAGGAAATATTGCAGAAAAAATCCACATCTCTGAAGCAGATTATGCGGTGGTTATGACACGTGGTCATCAATTCGATTTTGAATTAGCACGACAATTATTAAAAACAAACGCCTATTATATTGGTGTGATGGGTAGTAAACAAAAAATTGCTGTACAAATCAAGCGACTCAAAGAGAGCGGTTTTTCAATGGCGGAAATTGATCGAATCAATATGCCAATCGGCTTAAAAATAAATGCTGAAACGCCAGCAGAACTTGCGATTAGTGTCGCAGGGGAATTAATCGAGAAAAGAGCAGCTCTATCGAAATAAGAAATCAGGCGAAAATAGGCGTGAGTTTAGTGACAGAGAAACGATCAACAATTAATCAGAAAAAATCATTATAGGCGGTTTAATGCTACTATTTTTTCTTGTATTCACGATTTCTTTCTTCCGTAGAATTAGTTGCTGAATAGACAAAAAAAGAAGTATACTATGACCAAGCATTCTCACAATATACTGGTGCCATTGGGTCTGCAATGATTGGAATTCAGAAAACGTAAACAAAAAAAGTTTTTTTGCTAAAAAAAATTTTTTAGACCAAAGATTTGTGGTATAATCATAGTGAATAAAAGCTATATTTATAACAGAAATTGAGGTGTAAAGAAAAAATGTATTCATTAGTAGTAAATGGCAAGACGGAAACCTGTAGTAAAAATAAGAAATTAATGGATTTTCTTCGGGAAGATTTACGTTTGACTGGAACAAAAGATGGTTGTAATCAAGGCTCTTGCGGTGCATGTTCAGTGCTTATAAATGGAAGGGTTTCCAAATCGTGCTTATTCACATTAGAGAAGTTAACTGGTAAAGAAATTGTCACAATCGAAGGCTTAGAACCACGGCAAAAAGAAGTTTATGCTTATGCCTTTGCCAAAACGGGTGCAGTTCAATGCGGCTATTGTATACCAGGAATCGTCATTTCGGCTCAAGGATTATTGAATAAAAAAGCTGAACCTAGTGATGAAGAAGTGAGAAAAGCGATTCGAGGTAATATTTGCCGCTGTACAGGCTATGTCAAAATTATTGAAGCAATTCAGCTAGCTGCTAAACTGTTTCGTGAAGAACTGAGCATCCCAGCAGAACAATCATCTGGAAAATTGGGAGAAGATCTTAAACGAGTGGATGCTGTTGAAAAAACGTTGGGGACAGGTTTATATGTAGATGATATTACACTGCCTGATATGCTTCATGCCTCTGCTGTTCGCAGTCAATATCCTAGGGCTAAAGTGGTCACGATCAATTCTGCAAAAGCATTGGAACATCCGGATTGTGTGTCTGTTTTGACTGCAAAAGACGTCCCAGGAAATAATAAAATAGGACATTTAGAATTTATTTCCGATTGGGATGTTTTGATCCCAGAAGGTGAAATCACACGCTATGTTGGAGATGCGGTTGCACTAGTGGTTTCAAAAAATAGAGAATCCTTGGAAGAAATCAGAGCGTTAGTAGATGTAACTTATGAGGAATTGATACCAATGATCACTTGTGAAGAAGCGTTAGCAGAAGGTGCTCCTCAGATTCATGAAAAAGGAAATATTTTATCACATGAGCACCTTATTCGTGGTCATGCTGATGAGCAGTTAGCAAAGTCTAAGTATGTCGTAACCCAGCATTATTCAGTTCCTATTAATGAACACGCATTCATGGAACCAGAATGTGCCATCGCTATGCCAGAAGGTGAAGCTGGAATTTTACTTTATAGTGCGGGTCAAAGTATTTATGATGAGCAACGAGAGGTTGCCCGTATGTTAGGAGTTGACAAAGAAAAAATCCATGTTCAAGCAAAACTAGTTGGCGGAGGTTTTGGTGGTAAAGAAGATATGAGTGTCCAACACCATGCTTCACTTGCAGCTTGGTGTTTACAAAAGCCAGTGAAAGTGTTGCTTAGTCGACAAGAAAGCTTAATGATCCATCCCAAACGACATGGAATGGAAATGGATTTCACTACAGGTTGTGATGAAGAAGGTCATTTAACTGCTATGAAAGCGGTGATTTATGCTGATACTGGTGCATATGCTTCATTAGGAGGGCCAGTTTTGCAACGAGCCTGTACACATGCGGCAGGACCATACAAATATCAGCATATAGATGTCGAAGGATTTGCAGTGTATACGAATAATCCACCAGCTGGTGCTTTTAGGGGATTTGGTGTCTGTCAAACAGCCTTTGCTATAGAGAGCAACCTGAACTTATTAGCCGAAAAAGTGGGGATTTCACAATGGGAGATCCGATATAAAAATGCAGTTGAACAAGGTGACTCACTACCAAATGGTCAGTTAGTGTCTAAAAATGCAGCACTAAAAGAAACCTTACTCGCTGTTAAAGAAGCATACGAAACAGCCGAAATCGCTGGCATTTCTTGTTTCTTTAAAAATAGTGGGATTGGTGTAGGCTTATCCGATGTGGGGCGTTGTATTGTTTCTGTAGAAGAAGGGAAAGTTCATGTTAGAACGAGTGCAGCTTGTATTGGCCAAGGGATGGCCACTGTAACAACGCAAGTTGCCTGTGAAACGTTAGATTTACCACCAGAAATGATCATTGCAGAAGCGCCGGATACTCACCGAACGCCGGATTCTGGTACAACAACAGCTTCTCGCCAATCCTTATTTACAGGAGAAGCAACAAGGAGAGCAGCGATGCAATTACGTTATGAGTTAGATATGGGACGTGCTTTGTCTGACCTAGAAGGGCAAGAATTTTATGGAGAATACTCAGCCAAAACAGATCCTTTGATCAATGACAAAAAGAATCCTGTCAGTCATGCAGGTTATGGCTACGCCTCAGAAGTCGCAGTGTTGGATGAGAAAGGAAAAGTTGAAAAATTTGTAGCTGCCTATGATATGGGACAAGTCGTGAATCCCAAAGCCGCTCAAGGTCAAATTGAAGGTGGTATCGTGATGGGAATGGGCTATGCTTTAACAGAAAAATTTGTTATGGAAGAAGGCTATGTAAAAGCAAAATATGCAACATTAGGCTTATTAAATGCAACACAGGTTCCGCCAATCGAAACGATTTTAGTGCAAGCAAAGAATATTCATGATGGCTTGGCTTATGGCATCAAAGGAGTTGGTGAACTGGCAACGATCCCAACGGCTCCAGCATTAGTTGGCGCATATTATGCCTTAGATGGAAAATTAAGACCCACATTGCCGATGGAAGATACTTTTTATCAAAAAAGAAAAAATGAATAAATGATTCTGTGATGTGCTTGAAAGCGACGCACGAATAGCGAAAGGAACACATCCGATAAGTAAAATTGGAGGTGTTTCTTTTTTGGCAGAATAAATTTAAAGGAGCGACTGGAGTGCTAAAGATCAGTGCAATTATTATGGCTTCGGGAAAATCGTCTAGAATGGGGGTTAACAAGTTATTTCTCGACTATCAGGGGAAAACTTTTTTAGAACATTCGTTGAGTCTCTCAAGTGAAATTCCTTTTTTTGAGCGTATTTTAGTTATTTCCCCAGAGAATCTTCATGGCTTAAAATTACCAAAAGACCTGAAAATAATTCAAAATCTAGAAGCTGAGAAAGGTCAAAGTACAAGTGTTCGTTTAGGAACAAAGGCTGCATCTGGCGGGGGGTATCTCTATTTGACAGTTGATCAACCATTACTAAATCGTACCTTGATCGAGTCTTTGTTGCCTGCCTACTCCAAAGAAGCAATTGTCTTCCCAGTTGATAAAATGCTAGCGCCATGTAGTCCGATATTCTTTGGAAATAAATTTCGAACCGAATTATTGAAGGTTACTGGGAAAAACGGTGGACGTGCTGTTCGCAATAGACACCCAGAGGCCTGGCATAAAATTCAAGTGGCGGATCCACAGCGATTGATCGATATCGATACGCCAACTGATTATATAAAACTAGTGAATCAAAATTTTTATGTGTCAGAAAGGAAACAAAAAGATGAAACAGCCAGTGTATCTGAATCATGCAGCTACCTCAAACCATAAATTTGCTGCAACTGTTGAAGAATTGTGTCACTATCTAACAGAAAATAATAATTTGAACACAAATCGTGGATCTCAAAACATCGACGAACTTGAATTGATTTTTGATGCGCGCCAAGTTTTGGCAAATTTCTTTCAGGCACCTGATCCTGCGCATATTATCTTTACAGCAAATGCAACAACTTCACTGAATATGATTCTTAATGGGTTGTTAAAAACAGGAGATCATGTCATAACCACTGCAGTAGAGCATAATGCAGTGGCCAGACCACTTCATAGGTTGGAGGTAGAGGGGCAAATCTCTGTTACACGCTTGTGTTGTGATCAAAAAGGCCAGCTTGATCCTGATCAACTCAAATCAATGATAAGACCTGAGACCAAAGTGTTAGTGATGACGCACGCCTCAAATGTTTTAGGAACGATACTTCCTGTGAGCGACTGCTTTAAAATCGCAAGAAATCATGGGGTGATCACTGTTTTGGACAGTGCCCAAACAGCAGGTTTTTTACCAATTGATATGACGGAAATGTCCATCGATGTACTTGCTTTTACAGGTCACAAAGGCTTGATGGGGTTGTCTGGAATTGGCGGATTTGCGCTAGCTAAAAATAGAGAACCCATGATTGATCCTTGGTTGACTGGTGGAACTGGGAGTGCATCCTTGTCTTTTGAACAGCCTGTTTTTTTACCAGACAAATTTGAGCCTGGTACGTTAAATATGTTGGGCATTCTAAGTTTAAAAAGTGCAATCCAATCAATTGAGCGAATTGGGTTAAACAATATAGCCGCTCACGAACAACTGTTAACGAAACGATTTCTAGAAGGATTAGAAAAGTTACCAGTCACTGTTTTAGGAACCTCCGATCCATTTAGCAGAGTTCCAGTTGTTTCCATTACAGTAGCGCGGCTTAATGCAGGGGAATTTTCTCAACGGTTATTTGACTGTTATCAAATCATTACGCGTTCTGGCTTACATTGTGCCCCCCTTGCTCATCAAACGGCAGGAACTTTAAAAAGCGGAGCTGTTCGTTTTAGTTTTGGGTGGAATACGAGTGTTGAAGAAATTGATTACACCTTGCAAGCAATCAAAGAAATTTTATCAGCTTAAGGAGAAAAATAATGAATTTTTTATCGCAATGTACATCTGGTGGTTGTGGCGCCAAAATTGGTCCGAATGATTTAGCTGGATTGTTAAGTAATTTACCTAAGTTTTCAGATGAAAAATTAGTAGTAGGTTTTGATACATCGGATGATGCTGCTGTCTATCAAATATCAGAACAGCTTGCGCTGATCTCAACAGTCGATTTTTTTTCACCAATGGTAGAAGACCCTCGTACATTTGGTCGAATTGCCGTCGCAAATGCGCTAAGCGATGTTTACGCTATGGGCGGGCAAGTTTTGTTTGCATTGAATTTAGTTTGCTTTCCTGAAAAAATGGAGAAACAAGTGCTTTCAGAAATTCTGATTGGTGGGGCAGAGAAGCTTAAAGAGGCCAAGGCGTCATTGGCAGGAGGGCATTCGATTTATGATCACGAGCCTAAATATGGATTAGCAGTAACTGGACAAGTTGATCCTAATAAAATAATTCATAACAACACACCCAAAATAGGCGATAGCTTAATTCTTACCAAAGCATTAGGGGTTGGTTTGATCCAATCTGCTGTAAGAGGAGGTATGGCATCAGAGGAAACAGAAAAAGTAGCCATTGCTTCTATGGAACGCTTAAATAAATATGCAGCAGAAACAATGGCTGATTTTTCAGTCAATGCTTGTACTGATGTAACAGGATTTGGATTGTTAGTCCATGCATTAGAGATGGCTGGTGACAAGACTACCTTAGTGATTGATTCAGAACAATTGCCCCTGTTGCCTGATGCTTATCATTATGCCGAAGAATTTCTAGCAACTGCTGCTGGACAAAGAAATCGAGAATTTATAGGAGAAAGAATTGATCTGACTTCAGTTACACCAGCTTTTCAAGAGATTTTATTTGACCCGCAAACATCAGGTGGTTTACTGCTCAGTATTTCGGCTCAAAATGCTGCGAAATGTCTTGAAGCAATCCAAAAAAACGATCCAGTAGCAAGGATCATTGGTGAAGTCTGTGAAAGAGAAGAAGATCAAGCAATTATTATTTTATAAGAAAGAAGGGGCTTTGATGAAGAAAATCAATGCGATTGGTAAGCCTTGTCCAATTCCCGTCATCGAGACTAAAAAAGCAGTTAGAGAAATGAAAAGTGACGGAGGCCAAATAGAAATCAGTGTTGATAATGAAATAGCGGTCCAAAATATCAAAAAAATGGCTGTAGGTCTTGGCTTGGAAATGACGCAAATTCAATTGGAAAAAGATAAATTCATCATGTCGATCGACGTTCCTAAAGAACAGGAACAAACAAAATCAGAAATATCAAATAGTGAATTGGTGATTGCTTTTGGAAAAAGAACAATGGGAGAAGGAGACGCAGATTTAGGAGAAATATTATTGAAAAGTTATATTTATTCTCTAACTGAATTAGATACACCGCCTGAGCATTTACTTTTTTTCAATGCTGGCGCGTTTTTGACGAATCAAAATTCAGGAGCGTTAAAAGATTTACAAACATTGGCAGAACAAGGGACTCAAATTAGCACTTGCGGTGCTTGTCTAGACTTTTATCAAATCAAAGATACCTTGGCAGTCGGTGAAATCACAAATATGTATGGCATTACAGAAGTTATGGCACAAGCAAAAAAAGTCATTAATATCTAATGGACGAGGTGAAGATATGGCCTATCTTTTAACATTTCAAAATACTCATTATGCAGTTCATAGTGAAAAAATATTCATCAAAAATAACTTGCCTGTTTCAGTGATGGCTCTTCCTACAAGTCTTGGGGATTTTTGTGGAATCTGTTTAAGGATAGCTGCACAAGATTTAGACAAAGGAAGAGTGTATTTGAACAAGGCCGAGATACCGATAGAAGGAATTTTTACAATAGAAGGAGTGAATAAAGAAAGGACGTATAAAAGATGGATTCCCTGATCGAGTGCTTCGACTTTCAAGGGCGACAAGTGATTTCACTGATCGGTAGTGGTGGGAAAACAAGCCTGATGTGGTATCTAGCGAATTGTTATCATGATCAACGTGTGTTAGTCAGTACAACGACTAAGATCGGCTATCCTACAGAGCGTAATTATGATTTTTTTTATAGTGAAGAATTTTCGAATTTAGGAAAAGATGGGATAGGAATCACATTAGCAGGAAACGTCATGTGCAATGGATATAAGCTTAGTTCACCACCAGTACACGTTTTTGAGGAGTCTTTACAGCATTTTGATAAAGTCTTATTAGAAGCAGATGGATCAAAGCAGCGTCCGCTAAAAGGGTGGGAAACATTTGAACCTGTTATTTTACCTGAAACAACGACAACAATCGGCTTGATTCCAATTTCTGTTTTAGGCAAAACTGTAGATCAAACGACTGTACATCGTCTGCCTCTTTTTTTGCGTGCAACGGATACGGTTCAGGGAGTAAAAATCAAAGAAGAGACATTAGCTGAAATCATCACCAGTCCAACTGGATTGTGGTCAAAAAGTCAAGGTCAGCGAATTCTGTGTATCAATCAGGTAGAATCTTCTGAACAATTGCTCCAAGCTAAAAAAATCGTATCTTTATTGCCAAATATGCTATTGAAACGGTTGAGTAAAGTAATAGCCTGCAATATCCAATCAAAGGAAGGAATCATTTTATGGGAAAAATAAAAAGACCGATTTCTGAAACAATCGTTGCTGTACGCGGTGGCGGTGATCTTGCGACAGGAGTCGTCCAAAAATTAGTTCATGCAGGGTTTAAAGTAATCATTTTAGAAACAGCTAAACCACTAGCTATTCGTCGAACTGTAGCATTCTGTAATGCCGTTTTTCAAGGCAGACAGCAGGTAGAAGATTTAGAAGCAGTCTTGGTTTCTTCTGTATCAGAATGTTCCGTAATCTGGAACAATCATCAAATTCCAATACTAATTGATTCAAAAGCAGAATCATTGAAAGAATTAAAACCGACAGTACTTGTGGATGCAATTTTAGCAAAAAAAAATTTAGGCACAAATAAAGAAATGGCCCCCATCACTATTGCGTTAGGACCAGGATTCACAGCGTCTAATGAGGTCAATGCAGTAGTGGAAACCATGAGAGGGCACTATTTAGGCAAGCTCTACTTTAAAGGCAGTGCAATCCCAAATACTGGTATCCCAGGAGAAATTAACGGTAAAAATGCGGAGCGAGTGATTCATGCGCCAGCTTCAGGTAAGGTAAAGCATGTGAAAACGATTGGCGCGATTGTGAAAAAAGGAGAAGTACTCTTTTATATTGATCAAATAGCTGTAGTTTCCCCCTTAGATGGTGTGTTGCGAGGACTGATTTCAGACAAAGTGTTGTGCCAAAAAGGACTGAAATGTGCTGATGTCGATCCACGTTCGGTGGAACAAGTGGATTGTTTTACGATATCAGATAAAGCGCGAGCCTTAGGTGGAGCTGTTTTGGAAGCTGTACTTTGGTTAGGGTGCCAAAGAGGGTTATTTTAAAAGAAAAAACAATGAATCCTTCTACAAATGCTTAAACAGCAGCGTATGCTAAAAAATATTTTTTTTACCTAAAAATTATTGTTTTAAACGATGCGTTTATGTTATAGTGTAAGTGAAGTTTTAACCTATTGTATACCAAGAAAAGAAAGCGTTTTAAAGAAAGGTTCTAATATGTGAAAAAAGTAATTTGAAAGAGGAAGTTACGTAACTAGTCTAGAACTGTATCAATTTGTGCTAGTAAGTACGAGAGGAATGAAAAGGGTTACAAAAACTTTTTGTACTTTAAAATATTTTGTAAAAAAGATGAGAGGATGAGTAAAACATGGCACTAGTAAAAATCGTATATGCAAGTATGACAGGAAACACAGAAGAGATTTCAGAAATTTTAGAAAACACTGTACAAGAAGCTGGCTTTGAGGTAGAAAGAGAAGAATGTTCAGAAGTAGATGTTGACTTTTTTGATGATGCAGATGCCTGTATTATTGCTACCTATACTTATGGGGATGGAGAATTGCCTTTTGAGTTTGAAGATTTTTATGACGAGTTAGAAGAAAAAGAATTAACAGGGAAAAATTTTGGTGTTGTCGGTTCAGGAGATCGTGAATATGGCGATTTGTTCTGTAAATCTGCTCACGACTTCGTTACAGCTTTAGAAAAGTCAGGTGCTAAGAAAGTTGCTGAAACAGTAGAAATCGAGAACAATGCAGAAGCTGATGATATCGAAGCATTGAAAAAATTTGTTAAAGAGTTGACAGCTGGTTTATAGAATAACGCTGAAATTATACGAAAGAAGGAAAAAATGAATGAGTTCATTCATTAATGGTACGCCCTATGTATAAAATAACCAAACGCACACAGCTTTCGCAAAACGAATATGATTTTTTGATCGAAGCACCTCGAATTGCGACTAAAGCACAACCAGGACAATTTATCATTTTGAGAATTAATGATAGTGGCGAGCGCATCCCATTGACGATTGCTGAGTCTAGTGCTACAAAAGGCACGATTCGACTTGTTTTTCAGGTGATCGGTAAAACGACGGCTGAGCTTGCTCAGCTCAATGTAGGAGAGTTTATCTTGGATTTAACAGGACCACTTGGGATGCCGACGGAAATTAAAGATTATGGTACGGTATTGATCGTAGGAGGCGGTG
The DNA here is from genome assembly GCF_050499005.1 of Enterococcus sp. AZ101. Lineage (NCBI taxonomy): Bacteria > Bacillati > Bacillota > Bacilli > Lactobacillales > Enterococcaceae > Enterococcus > Enterococcus sp. AZ101. The sequence continues at coordinate 1,205,241 of NZ_JBMHEZ010000001.1, forward strand.
TCGGAATCGCCGCGATTTTTCCAATCGTCAAAGGATTAAAAAATGCTGGTAATCGAGTGATTACGATTCTTGGCGCAAAAACTGCTGAATTAGTGATTCTTGCAAAAGAATGTCAAGAGTATTCCGATGAATTGATTATTACAACAGACGATGGATCGCTAGGAATGAAAGGCCTTGTGACTGAGGCAATGGAACAAGTGATAGCTAGAGAACCAATCAATTATAGTTGGGCGATTGGACCGAGTATTATGATGAAATTTTGTACAGAGACGGCCTCCAACTATGATTTACCAATCAATGTTTCGCTGAATCCGATTATGATCGATGGAACGGGTATGTGCGGTGGTTGTCGGGTCACGATAGATGGCAATATCAAGTTTGCTTGCGTGGATGGACCTGAATTTAAAGGAACACAAGTCAATTGGGATGAATTTATCAGCCGAATGAAGCAATACACAGATGAGGAAGACGCATGTTTGGCAGATTATCAAAAAGCGCAGGTGATCCATAATGGCTAGAAGAAGTAGAACGAAAACACCAATTGCTGAACAAAAACCCGAAGTTCGTAACTCAAATTTTAATGAAGTTTGTCTAGGTTACACGATCGAAGAAGGACAAGCAGAAGCAATCCGCTGTTTGCAATGTAAAGATGCTCCTTGTATCAAAAGTTGTCCTGTCATGATCGATATTCCTGGATTTATCCTAGCTATCAAAGAAGGAAATATGCAGGAAGCTGCTGAAATTTTAAGTAGTTACACGAATCTACCAGCTATTTGCGGTAGGGTATGCCCGCAAGAGAAACAATGTGAGCAAGTCTGCAAATTAGGGATGGCTAAAAATTTTGAACCTGTTGCAATAGGCAAGTTAGAGCGATTAGTCGCAGATTGGGCATTAGAAAATCAAGACTTTTCTAAATTATCTCAAAGTGATCAGCCTAAAATTGGCAGAGTTGCAGTAATTGGCTCTGGTCCTTCTGGGTTAACAGTAGCTGGTGATTTGGCTAAATTAAATTATGAAGTGATTGTCTATGAAGCATTACATGATTCAGGTGGTGTGCTAACATACGGAATTCCAGAATTTAGATTGCCAAAACGAATCGTCAAAAAAGAAATCGAAAGTATTAAAGCCTTAGGTGTGACAATTGAAACCAATGTTGTAGTTGGAAAAACGATCACTATGGATGAGCTCAGGTCAGAATTTGATGCCTGTTATATTTCTGTGGGTGCAGGGGCACCAAATTTTATGGGAATTTCTGGAACTGCTTTAAATGGCGTCTATTCATCTAGTGAATACCTGACACGAATCAACTTAATGCATAGTTATGAATTTCCTAAATATGATACGCCAATCAAACGCTCGCAACAGGTAGTGGTGATTGGTGGCGGAAATGTAGCGATGGATGCAGCCCGTTGTGCTAAACGACTAGGTGCAGAACACGTCAGTATCGTTTACCGAAGGTCTTTAGAAGAATTACCAGCACGCATAGAAGAGTACCATCACTCTGTTGAAGAAGGCATTGAGTATCATTGGCTAACAAATCCAATCGAATATATAGATAACGGAAATGGTGACTTGAGTGGTGTAAAATGTATCAAAATGGAACTTGGTGAATCAGACGAATCTGGTCGACGCAGCCCTGTTCCAATTAAAAATAGTGAATTTATTATCGAAGCTGACACAGTGATCGAAGCCATCGGTCAAGGGTCCAATAAAGTCTTATTATCCACTTTCCCAGAACTTAAATTGACAAAATGGGGCTACATTGAGGCGGATCCAAAAACGGGAGAAACATCGATTCCAGGCGTCTTTGCCGGCGGAGATATCGTGACAGGTGCTGCAACAGTGATTTTAGCAATGGGTGCCGAAAAAGTCGCAGCAGTACAAATCGACAACTATGTACAAGAAAAGATGAAAACGCCTGTAACAACAAAAGTCTGAGGAAAGATAAAAGGTGAGAAAAATGAAAAAAACAAAGACAATGGACGGAAATACAGCAGCGGCCTACATTTCCTACGCTTTTACAGAAGTAGCGGCAATCTATCCAATCACCCCTAGCTCAACAATGGCCGAATTGGTAGATGAGTGGGCGGAAACTGGACTGAAGAATATTTACGGACAGAAAGTCCAAGTAATTGAAATGCAGTCAGAAGCAGGAGCCGCTGGCGTTGTCCATGGCTCTTTAAAAACAGGTGCTTTAACAACCACCTACACTGCCTCCCAAGGGTTGCTGTTGATGATTCCAAATATGTATAAAATTGCTGGAGAACTTTTACCAGCAGTTTTCCACGTCGCTGCGAGAGCAATCACAACAAGCGCTTTGAGCATATTTGGCGATCATGGCGATGTTATGGCAACTCGTCAAACTGGTTTTTGTATGTTGGCAGAATCCAGCGTACAAGAAGTGATGGATCTTTCAGCAGTTGCACACTTAGCTAGTATTGAAGGCAGTTTACCGTTTGTCAATTTTTTTGATGGCTTCAGAACAAGTCACGAACTCCAAAAAATCGAAGTACTCGATTACACTGATTTAAAAGGAATGCTTGATCAAAACGCTGTGGATCGTTTCAGAAAGAGAGGCATGAATCCGAATCATCCAACTGTCTCAGGAACGGCTCAAAATCCGGACATCCATTTCCAACAAAGAGAAACGGTCAACGCCAATTACGAAGCTATGCCAAGAATCGTTCAAAAATATATGAAACAAATCAATGATATACGCGGTACTAATTATGATTTAACCGATTATTATGGTGCCGAAGATGCAACAGAAATTATTATTTCTATGGGATCTGCATCGCCAGTTATTCAACAAACGGTGGATTATTTAAATGAACAAGGTCGAAAAGTTGGGTTGATCAACATTCATTTATACCGTCCGTTTCCAACAGAAAATCTATTAGAAAAATTACCAAAAACAGTAGAAAAAGTTGCTGTCTTAGATAGAACCAAAGAAGCCGGAGCTGATGGAGAACCATTACTTTTGGACGTCCAGAGTGCGTTATATCAACACGAGAATCGTCCAATCGTGATAGGCGGACGTTATGGACTAGGTTCCAAAGACGTGACACCGAATCAGATCAAAGCGGTCTACGATCATTTATTATTACCTTTGGGCGAATTAAAACAACGTTTTACAATTGGAATTGTCGATGATGTGACGTATCGTTCATTGCCGCAAGGAGATGTTTTGGACTTAACGCCAAATTCAACCTTCCAAGCTAAGTTTTGGGGATTTGGCTCGGATGGAACCGTTGGTGCAAATAAACAAGCGATTAAAATTATCGGTGATAACACTGATTTATATGCCCAAGCTTATTTTAGCTACGATTCTAAAAAGTCTGGCGGCTTGACACTTTCTCATTTACGATTTGGTGAAGAACCGATCACATCAACTTATTTAGTAGAACAAGCTGATTTTATCGCCTGCCATAACGCTTCTTACATTCACAATTATAATTTGTTAAACGGACTGAAAGATGGCGGAACATTTTTATTAAATACAATTTGGGACAAAGAAAAGGTCTATCGCCTCTTACCTGCAAAACTAAAAAAATACATGGCTGAGCATGATATTCAATTTTACATTATCAATGCGGTTGAATTAGCGCGAGAAGTAGGGTTAGGTCGCAGAATCAACACAGTTATGTCTACTGCCTTCTTTGAAGTGACGGATATTATGACGCGTGACGAATATATGCCCCTACTAAAAGCAGAAGTCCAAAAAACGTATGGAAAGAAATCAAAAGAAATCGTAGAGAAAAATTTCCAAGCTATCGACGGAACCTTTGATTCTCTTCAAAAGATTGATGTTCCTTCTGAATGGGCAATGATCGTTATCGAGCCAGAAAAGAAAGATACGACATTGCCTAAATATATTACCAATATTTTACAACCAATCAATCGCCAAGAAGGCAATGCGTTGACCGTTGGTGATCTAATCGACAATGGAATGAAAACCGGAGAAATGCCCATGGGAACTGCAGCCTATGAAAAGCGGGGAATCGCCTTAGAAGTTCCTGAGTGGCAGATGGATAAATGTACAATGTGTAACGAATGTGCTTTTGTCTGTCCTCATGCGGCTATTCGACCGTTTTTAGCAGATGAAAAAGAAATGGAAGAAGCACCAGCAGGCTTTGTAGCTAGAGAAATGCGCGGTGCTGATGGCTTGATGTATCGAATCCAAGTATCATTAGAGGATTGTACAGGTTGCGGTCTTTGCGTGCAAGCTTGTCCAGTCAAAGAAAAAGCCATTTTGATGAAGCCTTATGAAGAACAAAAAGAACAAGCAATCAACTGGGCATTTGCGATGACTTTACAACAAAAAGAAAACCCAGTCAGAAAATTATCTGTTAAAGGCTCTCAATTCAATCAACCATTGATGGAATTTTCAGGAGCATGCGAAGGATGCGGGGAAACACCTTATATCAAGCTTTTAACGCAGTTATTTGGTGATCGCATGATGATGGCTAATGCTACAGGATGTTCTTCTATTTGGGGTGGTTCATCCCCAGTAACTCCATATACGACGAATGAATGTGGTCAAGGGCCTGCATGGAGCAATTCATTATTTGAAGATAACGCTGAATACGGTTACGGTATGTATGTAGCTAATAGAACAAAACGACAATATTTAGCAGACCAAGTACAAGAAGCAATCGATAACGATTTAGGCTCAGATGAACTTCAAGCGCTATTGCAGGATTGGCTAGACCATTACCTAGAAGGGGATGGTACACAACAACGCGCAACCAAACTTGCTGCGGCTTTGAGTGAAGAATGTCAAATCGATCCACGCTTAGAAAAAATCTACAAACAAAGTGACTTACTTGTAAAAACCAGCCAATGGATCGTTGGTGGTGATGGCTGGGCCTATGACATTGGTTTTAGTGGAATCGATCATGTCTTAGCTAGTGGAGCCGATGTGAATATCTTTGTTATGGATAATGAAGTATACGCCAATACCGGCGGTCAAACATCCAAAGCAACACCAGCTGCGGCTATTGCTAAATTCTCTGCAGGAGGGAAACAGACTTCTAAAAAAGATTTGGGTATGATGGCAATGACATATGGCAATGTTTACGTAGCACAAATTGCTTTAGGAGCGAATTCAATGCAAACAATCAAAGCAATTGACGAAGCCGAGCGCTATCCTGGACCGTCACTGATCATTGGGTATACGCCTTGTATCAATCACGGAGTCAAAGGTGGTATGATCGAAACATTGTCATTAGCCAAAGAAGCAGTAGAGTCTGGTTATTGGCAACTGTATCGCTATAATCCACAACTTATTGAAAAAGGCAAAGATCCGATGGTGATTGACTATAAAAAAGCAGATTTTACTAAAATGCGTGATTTCCTTGAAAAACAAACACGTTTTTCTGCACTGCATACCATCAAAGGTAACCAAGAAATCGTTGAAGATCTTTTAACTAAAACAAAAGATGATGCAGAAGATCGCTCAGAAAATTATGTTAAATTAGTGAGTCAGGTTAAAAAATGAGAAAAAGGCAACTGAGATCAAACTGAAACTGAGTTTGATCCAGTTTTTTTTTTGCGGAAATCATTAAAAGAAAAAGTGTTCAGAAATTTTAAAAAGCGTTTACAATGTGGTATCCTTACAGTGATATAATTTCAGTAAAAAATAATTTTATTAAAAAAATTTATATATTTTCTCTCTAATCAAAACGAGCGCATTACACTTTTAAAAATAAGGAGGATTTTTATGTCTAATTGGAAAAAGTTAAAAAAAGGCGATGTTAAACGAGAAATATTAGCAGGAACAACTTCATTTTTTGCCATCTCCTATATTATTATGGTAAATACAGTAATCTTAGCTGAGGCAGGGATGCCAAAAGAATTGACGATTTTTGGTACAATTTTCATTTCAATTATTGGATCGATTTTGATGGGATTTGTTGCAGATGCGCCAATTGTTTTAACCACCGGAATGGGTGTCAATTCATTCTTCACTTATACCTTAGTTTTATCATTAGGATTGACCTGGCAGCAGGCATTAGCAGTCAGTTTTTGTGCAGGGATTGTTTATTTATTCGTCGCCTTTACACGGTTGAGTAAATTATTTGCGGAAGTTGTGCCTGAAACCTTAAAGACTGGAATCACAGTGGGAATCGGATTTTTCCTTGTGCTGATTGGGTTGGAAAAAGGACACTTGATTATTGGCGGTGAACATACTTTTTTACAACTGGCTTCGTTAGATAATCCTTTGACATTATTAACATTATTTTCATTGCTTTTGACTGTATTTCTTTTTATTAAAGGGATTCAAGGCAGTTTTTTTATTGGAATTGTGGTTGTCACTCTGATTGCAAATATTTTTGGCATGGTAACGCCAACAGAACATTTTTCTTTAAGCGCATTAGGAAATTATGCTCAAATCTTTGCAAAGCTAGATTTCAGCACTATTTTTTCTAAAAGCTTTTTACTCGGAGTTTTTGCCTTATCGATGATTTTGATTTTTGAGTCAATGGGATTACTTAAAGGCTTGATGCCAGAAGCAGATGAAAAAAAATATTTACAAGCCTATCGTGTGACAGGATTTATTACCCTGCTATCCAGCATTTTGGGTACAAGCCCAACTGTAGCTGCTGCTGAAAGTGCAACCGGAATTGAAGAAGGGGGGAAAACTGGGCTTACTTCGATCACTAGCGGGATTTGCTTTATTTTCGCTTTATTCGCTCTGCCGTTGCTGTCTTACATTCCAGATTCGGCATTAGCACCAGCAATCATTATAACGGGTTTCTTGATGATCCAACAAATCAAAACGCTGCATTTTGCTGATTTCAGTGATTATTTTCCAGCAATGCTGATGATTGTATTGATTCCATTTACAATGAACATTTCTGATGGCATGGCCTTTGGGTTTGTAGCATATCCAGTAACAAAATTGTTTGCTAGGAAAAAAACAGAACTTTCATTACCAATGTGGTTGATTTCGGGCTTATTTTTGACGTATTTGATTGTAAATGTATTGATTTAGTAAAAAATGACTCACCACAATTGAGACGTGGTGAGTCATTTTTTAGCCTATAATAATTTTTTCAGATGGATATTCATATCCGATATCTCGCGTTTCTTTTGGTACGAACAACATCAAAGTATATAACATACCGATTCGTCCGATAAACATCAATAGAGCGATCATCAATTTTCCGACAGTTGTTAAATCAGAAGTGATACCCAAAGATAAACCAGTTGTACCAAAAGCAGATGCGACTTCAACGATTATTGCGATCAGCGGGTGATCTTCAGTTGCAGTCAAAAATAAAACGGCGAAAAAGCACATTATCAACGAAAGCATAAAGACCACAATCGATTTTTTGACATCATCGTCATCAATCCGACGTCCGAATACATTGATTTTGTCCTCACTTTTCAAAAAAGCGTATAAGTACAAACCAATGATCGCAACAGTTGTTGTCCGAATCCCACCACCCACAGAACTAGGACTACAGCCAATAAACATCAATAGAGAAAAGACAATCAATGTTGTCACCTGAAAATCACCTAAATCGTTGATCTGCAGACCAGCATTTCGTGTGGTCATCGAATAAAACATAGACGTGATCCAGCGTTGTACTTCACCCATTCCCACAAATAAATGATCTTTTTCCAATAAATAAATCAAAACCGTTCCGCCGACAAATAGAATCACGAAGGCCAAAACAGCAATTTTACTAAACAATGAGAAACGGAAAGGTAAACCTCGTTTTTTCTTCTTAAAGAATAGCCATTCACGAAATTCCATCAATACTGGAAAACCAATTCCTCCAACAAAAATCAAGAACATGATGACAATCAAAAAAAGATAGTCATTGGCAAAAGGGATGATCGAATCGCCAGTCACATCAAAGCCAGAGTTAGTCACTGCCGAAATCGATTGATAAAAACCAAAGAAAATCGCTTTTGACCAGGTTTTATAATAGCCGGAAAAATAAAAGTAAATAGAAAAAAATGTACCAAAAATCATTTGAAACCATAAAATGATTGTAAAGGTAATTCGAATCAAGCGAACGATCCCGCTTAATTTTGGTTGATTCATATCCGTCATGATCAATTGTCGCTGTTTTAAGGAAATCCTCCGTTTGGATAAAATAATAAAGGCCGTAGAAATCATCATGATCCCCAAACCACCGACCTGAAAGAGAACTTCTAGAAGCAACACGCCACGATCATTAAAAACAGAATTAATATCAAAGGTAGACAACCCTGTGACACTCACGGTACTGATCGCCATAAATAGCATGTCGATAAAACCGACATGAGAGCCTGGTTCTCTAAAAAATGGTAGGCAAAACAAGATATAAGAGACGATCGTCATAATAATATAATAAGAAACAATAATTTGAATAGATGAAAAATGATTGGAAATAAAACGCCTTCCCTTGCGTTGAGCCAGCCATAAAAGCCGAAATCGATTCATAATGGACCTCCTGAACATCGTTAAAACAAGTATAGCAGAAAATAAATGATGGGCAAACAAAGAATAAAGACTTAGAAGAAATAAGAAATTGATTAAAAAAAATCAGAATATAACACAAATTCACCAGAACATGCTATTTTTATTGTGAGAGAAGTAACATTCATATGTTTATTCTTTTTAAAAAGGAGCAAAATCAATTTTTTTGTTTGTTAATTAAGCTTTTTTGCAATGTGAATACAATCACATTGCAAAAAAGCTTATCAAAAAATTGAGTAATCAAGGTTGACTGGTCAAAAATTACTGAGGTGGGGAAAAAATGAAAAAAGTCATCATGAGTTTACTATCATTGAGCTTATTTGCTGGAATTGCTGTGGGGTGTACCAGCGATCAAGATAAGACAGCTAAGAAAAGTAAAGAATCCAAAGAAAGCACAGAAGTTACTTCTGGCGCATCAGCCAACGGCTATACAGATTTAAGTGAATTAGAAGATCAATACGATATCGTGATCATTGGTGCAGGTGGAGCTGGAATGACGGCCGCTTTACAAGCCAAAGAAGCTGGAATGAATCCAGCCATTCTAGAAAAAATGCCCGTTGCAGGTGGGAATACGATCAAATCGTCATCAGGTATGAATGCTTCTGAAACCAAATACCAAAAAGCAGAAGGGATTACCGACAGCAACGATAAATTCTTTGAAGAAACACTTAAAGGTGGAAAAGGAACGAATGACAAAGAACTATTACGCTTTTTCGTCGATCATTCAGCAGATGCGATCGATTGGTTAGATACGAAAGGAATTGAACTAAGCAACTTAACGATTACTGGTGGAATGAGCGAAAAACGCACTCACCGTCCAGCTGATGGTTCTGCAATCGGCGGCTACTTAGTAGACGGACTCGTTCGCAATGTCAAAGAAGAAAAAATTCCGCTATTTGTAAATGCCAACGTCACTGAAATCACTGAAAAAGACGGTCAAGTCAACGGTGTCAAAGTCAAACTAAATGACAAAGAAACCAAAGAAATCAAATCAAATGCTGTTATTGTGACAACAGGTGGTTTTGGTGCGAATAAAGAAATGCTAGAACAATACGATCCAAAATTAAAAGATTATGTCACGACAAACCAAGAAGGGACAACAGGTGATGGAATCAAGATGATCGAAAAACTTGGTGGTGCTACAGTGGATATGAAAGAAATTCAAATCCATCCAACAGTCCAACAAGACAAATCATTCTTGATTGGTGAAGTAGTTCGTGGTGAAGGAGCTATTTTAGCCTCACAAGAAGGAACACGTTTTGTGAATGAAATGGATACACGTGATAAAGTTTCGGCAGCAATCACAGCCTTACCAGAAAAATCTGCTTACTTAGTTTTCGATCAAGGTGTTCGTGATCGTGCTAAAGCAATCGATTTTTATGATGAACAAGGCTTTGTTGTAGAAGGTGCAACAATTGAAGAACTTGCGAAAAAAATCGATATGCCAGAAGCAGCATTAAAAGAAACAGTAGCGCAATGGAACAAAGAGGTCCAAGCAAAATCAGATACACAATTTAATCGTGCAACAGGTATGGATCATGATTTGTCCACTGGTCCTTACTATGCAATCAAAATCGCACCAGGCATCCATCACACGATGGGTGGAGTGAAAATCAATACAAAGACAGAAGTATTGAAAGAAGACGGTGCACCAATCAAAGGCTTATATGCAGCTGGTGAAGTAACGGGCGGACTACACGGTGCAAACCGGATCGGCGGAAACGCTGTAGCCGACATCATTATCTTTGGACGTCAATCAGGAACAGAAGCGGCAAACTTTGCTTCAGCACAAAAATAAATAAGTCAAAAAGAGCCAGTCGAATAAAACGCTCGCGTTTGTCGACTGGTTCTGTTTATTGAGCCGTATTATATAGCTTTAGTATAAGAATCAAATTGAGATGACGTTGACAAAACAATGCAAGATTTGATAAATGCTTTAAATAATTTAATCTAATTTACAATAAAGAGATAGTGAGAATGTAGTGACCCCAAAGAGTTAGACTTTTTTCGGAGTAGAGAAATCTACTCCGTTTTTTATTCGTTATTAAGCTGCTTTACTTTCGGCTATTCGAAACTGTACAGGACTTTTCCAGTTCAGTTTCTTTTTCATTCGTTCGTTGTTGTAATAATAGATATAGTTATCAATTGCCGTTTTTAGTTCTTCAAAACTAGAATAGGTTTTCCCGTGATAAATTTCTTGTTTTAAAAGACTAAAGAAGTTCTCCATGATTGAGTTATCTAGACAATTGCCTTTTCGAGACATACTTTGAAAAATGTTCTGTTTCTTCAGTTTATAGCTGTAAGCTTTCATTTGATACGCCCAACCTTGATCTGAGTGAAAGGTGCGACGATAAGGACAATCATTCGTCAGTTTGATTGCTTCTTCTAATCCTTCCATTATTGCCAGTGCATTTGGTTTTTCTGAGATACGATAAGAAAGAATTTCACTATTATACATATCCATAAAAGGATCTAAGTATAACTTTCTTTGACGAATGATCCCTTTGGGATCACAATCAAAATACTTTAATTCTGTTGTATCTGTCGTTATTTTTTGATGACAAACACTCGTGTAAAAGCGACGTTGGATTCGGTTCTTGGCAATCGTTCCAACTTTTCCACGATACGAGCTATAGCGACGGGATTTCCGTGTATAAGAGCGGACTTCAATCCTTAGCTTTCGAATTAAGCGTTGAACTTTCTTTTTATTCATGTGGAATCCTCGGCTCCTTAGTTCGTTCGTCATTCGTAAACAGCCGTAATCTTTATGCTTTTGACGAATATGAAGCATCTCTGTTTCAATTTCCTGATTTGGATTTTTTCGGTCAAACCGTTTTTGCCAATACATAAAGGTTGATTTAGAAAAATTCAATGCTTCAAGAAGCTCAACTAATTTGAACTGTCCTCGGAGGCTTGCGATGATTCGCGCGATTGATTCACTCGTCGTTGTTGAGCTTCCTGTTTTCGCAGCTTCCTCAGTTCTTTTAAAAAGGCATTTTCAATTTGAAGAGTACGAACCTGCTTTTCTAATTCTTTGATGCGATTCTGTTCTTCTAGCGTTTCTTTCATTAAATGCTTCTTTGTCTGTTCTTCTTTTTTTGGCACGGTAGATAGACGCCCTTTCTCTTTTGAGAGCCCATCGATTCCTTCTTTTCGGAATTTTCGCATCCAATTGGCAATAAGAGTTGGATTATTCATTTCAAGAATATTGGCAACTTCACGATAGGAGAGCTCACTTGTTTGATATAACTCTATCGCATTTAGCTTGAATTGAACAGAATAATTCTGATTTTGACGTTTTCGTAAAAGACCTTCTTCACCGAATTCTTGATAAGCATTGATCCACCTATGGACTTGTTCCGCCGCTTTAACCCCATGCTTATTTGCTAAAGCTTGTATTCCTCCTTTCCCTACCAGATATTCTTGAACAATTTTTAGTTTAAGTTCAAAGCTATATTTAGACATAAAAATACCGACCTCCAAAAAATTAGATTTTTGGTCTAACTTTTTGGGGTCGGTTCAGAAATAAGTCTTACTATCTTTTTGTTGATTTAGTAAAAAACATGTGCAACAGAAATAACAGATATAAAAACATACTATCAATTTTATTAGTCTTTTGGTAAAATTAATCATAAAATGAATTTCTTGCTTTATTTACAAAAATATGATTGGAGTACAAACAAATGTGGGAAACAATAAGTACAGATGGTAATGCAGTGCTAAAATTTACATCTGATGTTTTAAGTGCAACTAGCAATATAGATTTTAAACCTACAAATAGTATTAATACCTCTACAAGTCCAGCAACGGATGAATTAAAAACATTAATTTCTTCTTTTCAGCAAACAATTAGTTCGTATAAAACTTGTATCGCTACCGAAGTAAAAAATGTTCAAGCCGTACATAATGCAATTGAAGAAACGGACAAAAAAATAAAAGATAGCATAGCAACAACGATGCAAGCATGAGGTGGAATAGATGGACAAAAATTTATTTAGCATGCGTATGAAAGTAGAGGAAGCAGAAGAAAATTTCAACAGCTTAAAAAAGAAAACTGGAGAGATTCCTTTTGCCTACGAAGATTGTCAAAAAGCAATCAACCGACAAAAAGAGATATGGGAACGTATCCTACATTATTCTAAAGGGACAGATTCAGAAAAACAAGTCTATCAAAAATTAGATGAATTGGAAGAAAAGCAAAGAGAATTTGCACAGATTTTTTCTATTGCCGATGAAGAAATTGAAGACGAACTGACGGATAGAAAAGCAGTTTACGAAAAAGCTGAATTACTCTATGAAGAAACTAGAAAGGAGGACGCTGATGAAAATAATGTATGAGGAACTAAGTGATGTAAAAAGCAGTATTAGCTCTGAACGGTTAAATGCTGTAAGTAGTTTTAATTCTGTAACAAGTTCAATAGATGGATTAGCAGGAAATAGAAATTTATTAGGTGGTGGCTGGGTTTCAACGGTGAGCCACCTTCAAGCGTATCAGGAGATAGACAAAGCGCTATTCAACGTTTATTATGAGATGGACAACAGCTTAAATAGCTATCTAACAGATTTTGTTGGTGAAGTTGGAAAGACAGATGAGGTGTTAAACACAGAAGATTTGGCAGGCTTGCTTAGAGACCTACAAACCGCTCAAAATGAGTACACTAATTTAATGAGTGATTTGGCTAAATCGATGAAGAATGTTCCTGTATTAGGTGATTTTTTTAAACAACAGAGCATTGACCCTATTAAAGAAGATATTGAGATTTTACAGAAATATCAAGCTTTCGAATCTAGTCATGCCTCTCATTATTCGGAATTATCTAGTTTGATTAGTGATGTAAACACAGGATTAGCACAACTAGGCAATCCAGCAAATTTTCTTAATCCAAGAGACGGTTATAAAATTATCAATTTTAACAACCAAAAATGGTACAAAAATCTAAAAGGCTATAATGATAAACAACCAAAAAGTCGTGTTGAAACTGTAACGGAACTGGATGATGTAGGGAATGTCGTTTATGTGGTTTATAGAAATGGAGTAAGGGATGAAAAGTTAACAACTCAACTAACCGAAGCGATGAAAGGCAGTTGGCTTGACAGAAGTATAGATGCAGTTGCTAAATTTTTGGATATTGTAGGAAACGTTGTGTGGACTTCTCTAGGAATCGCGACAACAATTACAGGTATAATTGGAACAATTGGAGGCTTGGCAATAGTTTCGACCACGAATGGTGTTGGTATTCTAGTTGGTGGAGAAGTCATTCTAGATGGAGTAGCTGTAACAGCAGAAGGAATAGCTATTACAGTTGATGGTATAAATGGATTAACAACAAGTAACTTTACTTCAAGTGATGGTGGAGGAAGTTATAATAAAAAATTTCCAAAAGGAAACAAGGAATTTAAAAAGACTTTTGGTACTGACAAAAATACATTCCATGACAAGATTAAACCAGAAATCAAAAAAGACTTAAAAACTGATCCAAAGTTTAAGAAGTGGTTGAACCAATTTGGAGATAATCCTGATATAGGCATAGACAGTTTGGGAAATATTGTTTTAAGAGCAACCAATGGGAAGAAACCATTCGCAGAGCTTATAACAAATTTAAAGTTAGAATGGTATTTGTTACCATAATTAAGGAGGAAAATAATGTCATTTTCAATAGATGTACTTGTTTTGTATCAAGAAGAAATTCAAGAATATACTATAACAAAATCTTTCAGAGCAAAAGCATATCATGAATCAACGGAAAAAGATATTGAGGAATTGTATGAAGAATATGGACAAAGACTTTTTATTCCCGAAACTGAACCTGATTATTTTTATGATAGTATGAAAGGTAAGTGGTATACATTAGGGAAAAATGATGATGGGCTTGTTTGGGCATTTGGCTTGATTGATACAGATTTTGGCAACCCCTTGTCTATATCAGCTCCATGGATAGACGATGAAGATGATTTTGAAGCGTTTACTCCTGTAAGGGTAAAAAAAGAATTTCAAGAAGATTTATTTGTTTTATTAAGTGAGATGCTAGATACTTCTCCGAATAAAACTCTTTTAGTCCATCCAAGATATCAGAGTGGCGATGTAAAAATAATTCAAGGTCCTATTCCATTAGAAAAATATTTTAAGTTGTTAGTAGAAGAAAAAATTCCATTTAATGTATATACAATGGTACAAAGGTAAATTGTTAATAATTATAAGGAGCTATAGACATTATTCTCAATAAATAATGTAGAGATTATACTTGAGAGATGCTATATAGAAACTTGGCTATGATAATTAAGATCTTTTATTGACTAAGAATTTTTTTATACAGATATAATGATTCGTTAGAACTTAAAAGTAAATACAGAGTTAAGTGGGTGGCTATTAAAATGTGGTGAAAAACCAGATACAGGGATAGATAGATTAGAAAACCTTGTTTTAAGATTAACAAACGGAGTGAAATAATTTTTTTAAGTAACCAATTTAAATTTAGAGTGGTACCTATTTGCAATAGGAGGAATCAAATGGGATTCTCATTAGAGGTATTTATTGTAGGTCAAGTAGAAGAAAATAAATATTATAAGACAAATTCATTTTGCGCTGAAAAGCAATATGAATTAACAGAAGAGGATATTTTAGAAGCACATGAGGAATTAAAAAAATCAGGAAAAATCATTGATGATGTCTCTTATCCATTTTACGAAAATATTAATGGTAAGTGGTATACGCTCGGTAAAGAAGAAGAGGGGGAAGTTTGGTGGGCGTTAGGATTGATCGATACAAATTTTGATAACACATTAACAATTGCAGCGCCATGGTTAACAGATGTAGCAGATTGTGAAGCTTTCTCTAGAGTAATTGTAAAAGAAAAATATCAAATTGACTTAGAAAAAATCTTAGATGAAATGATTGAATCTTCGCCAACAAAATCATTAATAATCTATCCAAGATATCAAAGTCCAGACAATGAAATTGTTCAAGGTGTAATACCTTTTAAAAAATTTATCGAGTTGTTGAGAGAAGAAAAAATACCCTTTAATGTTTATTCAATTATTCAGAAGTAAAAAATTATTCTGTTGATTATTCGGAAATAATTTGTATTTAACTAACATGAAAACTAAAAAATAAAATGCTAAAAATGGTTATCAAAGTCTAGCGTGATAAAGTACAAATATACATGGTAGTAGTAGAGAAGCTTGCTACCTTTTCTTCTATTAATTTACTGCAGAAAGGGAAAAAAGGGTTGTTTCAGAAATGTATCAGTATTACTTGATTTTTTCAAACAACAAGTATTGATTCTATTAAAGAAGATATTGAGATTTTATAAAAATATCAAGCTTTTGAATCTAGGCACACCTCTCAGTATTCGGAATTATCTAGTTTAATCAGTGATGTAAACACAGGATTAGCACAATTAGGCAATCCAGCAAATTTTCTTAATCCAAGAGACGGATATAGAATTGTTGACTATGGTAATCAACAATGGTTTAAAAATCTAAAAGGTTATAATAATAAGCAGCCAAAAGCTTGTGTTGAAACTGTGACAGAATTAGATGATGCTGGAAATATTGTCTATACAAATGGTGTAAAAGATGAGAAGCTAACAGCTCAACTAACAGAAGCGATGAAAGAAAGCTGGCTTGATCGAAGCATAGATGCGGTTGCTCAATTTTTGGATATTGTAGGGAATGTTGTTAAAACAACTTTGGGTGTGGTAACAACAATCACTGGTATAATTGGAACGATTGGCGGTTGTGCCGTTGTAACATTAGCTACAGGTGGTGTGGGAATCCTTGTGGATGGTGTGATAGTGACAGAAGGTGTAGTTGTTACGACCGCTGGTGTTACTTTAACTGTCGATGGTATTAATGGGTTAACTACGAGTAATTTTGCTTCTAAAGGAGGGGCAGGAGAGCAACGTAGTTTAAAGAAAATAGATGGAAATAAAGCTGCTAATAAACAAGCAAAAAAACAAGGATATGATGATGCTCATGATTTTAAGGAATCGTTTGTGGGTGAAAATGCAGTCTCAAAATTTGATATTTTATATGATACGGTTACAGGACAAATTCTTTTAAAATCACAGCGAGGGAATGTAATTATAGAAACTGGACATTTCTTTATAAAATAGATGGAGGAACTTATGAAATTACCAAAAATAAAAATTAGCTTAGTTGCTGATGGTAAAGATTTTAACTTAGAAAATATGACACAAAAACTAGAGATACAACCAACAAAAGTTAGAACTAAAGATGATTGGCCGGATGCAATAAAAAATAATCCTAATCTACCCGATGAATATAAACCAAGACATAATTGGTGCTATAGTAAAACGTTCGAAGAAATGTATGATTTTACTTTAGCATATCAGGAGATACTAAGTAAATTTAAACCTAAAACTAGTATTCTGAAAAAAATGGCTAATGATGAACAAATTAAATATGCTGTAGTGTTATCAATAGATTGTTATAATGGAGATTTTCCAGCAATGGTAGTAGACATACCAATGCTTCATTTTCTAAGTGATATCAATGCTGAAATAAGTTTTGATATTATTAGTTATGAAGAAGATGAAGAAGAATAATAGACATATGAAATTAAATTTATCTGTTATTAAAGAAAATGAAGCAGAAAGACTAGTACTAGTAAGTGTTATTGGTTTGTTGGATTCATTGGGTAAAGATTTGTTAACAATTGAGGATTGTGAGCACTATTTGTTTAGTCCATACTCTGTAAGTATCTTGGAAGAAAAAGGTATCAATGAAAAAATTATTGAGATTATAGAACTAGGCTGTGAGTTAGAAGATATTCAAACATTGATGCCCGACAAATTAAAAAAAGGAATAAAAGATTTAAAAATGCAAGCAAGTGAGCTGTTAAAGGAAACTTCACCATCAGAAGACCCATATGAAGTAAAAAAATGGTTGGATAAATAATTAATGAATGAAGGAAATAGAGATACAAGATGCTAATAAATTTAAAGAACAAAAATACATTTGAAATATATTTGTCTGTTTTGTCTATAGGTATATTAAAGTGTCTAGAGGAAGATATACTTGATTTTGATGATGCGATGGCACTGTTGTACCAACCATTTAATATAGATAAATTAGAAAAAAAATTTCCGAAATTGGGAGAAGCGATACATTTAGGAACAGAATTAGAAGATGTCGCGACTTTAGCACCAGAAGATTTAGAAGATTCTTTAAAACAGATAGAAGAATTAAATAAAAAATTAATACAGGCAAATATTAATAATTTTAAAGAAGATGAGGATAGTACTCCCATATACAAAATAGATTAGAATTTATAGAAGTAGCAAATTTAAAACTTTGCTACTTCTTTTTATGGCTCTTTGTCAACTAATGTTGGTGAAGAAAATCTAAAGAATTAAATCGATTAATATGATTCCTAGAGGAAATTTCCTCTAGGTTTTTCTATTTTCTTGAAAAAGAATAGTGCCAAAACATAAAGAAATTCTCAACTTAAAATTGTAAAAGTTACGAAACCCATAAGCATTTCTCTTCAACACTTTAATATGGTTGTTTAAACATTCCAATGGTCCATTAGAATAAGGCAATTCTAGCGCATTTTTAATTTCATTTTTGTACTTCTTAAAAGTACCAATAGTCGTTTGGTAATAGGTAGGAAGACGACAAAAATCTTCGTCTAATAGTGCATAAAACCGAGCAAAATCTCTTGTCTGTACGGCATAAAGAAAGTCCTGATAATACGTGTAGCTAGTCTTCAGCTCGTTATCATACGCAAGTAATCGATCCACGACTTCTGTTTCAGTTAAATAGGTGCGGAAGGAAGAACGCCAAAGGCGTTTTTCAAAATCAAGCTTCGACTGATTTTTTTGAAGAAGTTTCCAGTATTTCTTCAAGTGTCGATATTTTTTTGCTTCTGTATTTCCCTGATGAAGAAATGTATTCATTCTCTGAATACGGTGCTTTAAAAAGGTTCGGCTGATTAGTTGGACAATATGAAAGCGATCAAGAATAATCTGAGCCGTCGGAAATAACTTTTTAACGAGAGAAAAATAAGGAGCATACATATCGCAAACAATATACTTAACCGTTTTACGAACAGCCAAAGGAAAACGTGAAAAATACCGCTCTAGAAAAGGGAGCTGACGATTTTCAACGACATCAATTAACTGCTTTGTTTGACCATCCATCATGATAAAACTCATAGAAGCGGTGACTTGCTTAACTGATTTAAATTCATCAAAACAAAGGACTTCAGGTAAAGTGAGTCGGTTAATTTTTTTAGGTTCATAAAATCGTTTTAGGACACGATAAACAGAAGAGACAGAGACCTTCTTTTGACGCGCAATTTCACTCATAGAAGTGGTTTTTCTGAGCCTATCGGCAATGGATAGCTTCACTTTAGTTGAAATCGAACAATGTTTTTCAACAAGACTCGTTTTAGCAACGAACGATCGATTACAGGAGTAACAGAAGAAACGGCGTTTCTTCAAGCGTAAATACGTTTGATACTCCGAAACATCATTCAGTAAAATCAGACAAGTTGTAAAGCCCCAACGTATAATGGCGGCATTCTCTTTCGATTCACAATGAGGACAAACATGAGCAGCATAATCGAGCGTACCTGAGAAGACCTGACAGATTCTACCTTTGATTCGTTCTTTTTTTAAGCCATTTTCATTAAAAGTAATGTTTAAGTCTAGAATATCTAAGGTTTCTTTGATAAGATTGGTGTAGGACATCTTGATTTCCTCCTTTTTGAATGGTTTTAGACGACTTAATTCTAAAGGATATCAGGGTGTCTTTTCTATTATTTTGCATTAAAAAGATGCCGGTGATTTCTCACCAACATCAGAAAGTATAGAGCCCTTTTTATAAGAACCTCTGATAAGTTATGAAGAAGATAGCATAGGAAATATTGTTTTAAGAGGAAACGTAAGGAGAAATCTCTAATAATCTACCCAAGATATCGAAGTCCAGATAACAAAATAGGACAAAGCTAAAACGTTGTTATCAGCAGCCTGTTGTATGTCTTTTCTTCTATTAATTTACGATTGATGCCTTTTAGATCCATAAAACCGCACTATCAATTTCAATACACTTTTGATAAAATTGAACTAGAAATTGTAGCAAGTCAAAAAATAATTGATATTGGAGAAGCAATTCTATGGAAAATAAACATTTTGAACTTCGAATTACTTGGAAAGATACCTGCATAGAAATATTAGCTGGTTTTTTCATATTTTTTATAACTTTAGGTATAATACTTTGGTTCTTACTTCCTGTATTTAAAAATTTTGATGTGTTCAATCGTTTTTTCTTATTTGTGTTAGTAATTTTTGCTCTCATAAGTGGCGTTTTTTATTTAGCTTACTTAGCTATAAGTTTTTCCTTTATGCTAATCATATCAGGAATCTATGACGTAAGAATATTGCTGAAATATCAAGGTGTAATCTATTTAATGAACGAAAATGGACTAACTTATTACGATAATAAACAATTACGCACAAAAAAATGGAGAGATATTATTGATGTTGGCTGTTTTAAACAACAAGATAATAACGTGAAAATCCTTTATAAATATCAGATAAAGTTTGCCGATGCAACAGAGCACGAGTTTAATTTACGAGGAACATTTCCTACAAAAGAGTTTAAAGATAAAGTTGAAGAATTTTGGCTATTTTACAATGCTTAACTTTTTCAAAAAAATAAAGACACTGAACATTACTTTGCAAGGAGTTATTATTTAGTTATAAACATACAAGTTCAAATTACATAGTTGAAATAACTGATAAAGCAGATGACATAAATGTGCACTGATGAAAGTGGGCAACTCTCTTTTATTCTCTTAAAATAAAAGCAAGTGGGACTACAAATATAGAAGTTGTTATCAAAGAGACCCCCTTAATACATCCACCTTAAATTTACCACTGTAAAAAATTTCGGTTTTATAGTAAAATACGAGAGGAACTAAACGAGAGGTGACGACGAAGGAATGGCACAATTATTTTTTAAATATGGCGCAATGAACAGTGGCAAAACCATTGAGATCTTAAAAGTAGCACATAACTATGAAGAACAGGACAAACCTGTTGTGATTATGACAAGCGGACTTGATACTAGAGATGGTGTAGGTGTCGTTTCAAGTCGTATCGGACTTAGACGAGAAGCAATCCCAATTTTTAAAGAAACGAATGTCTATGAATTAATCGAAAAACTAGATTATAAACCGTATTGCATTTTAGTGGACGAATCCCAATTTCTAGGGAAAAAGCACGTAATCGAATTTGCTAGGGTCGTAGATGAACTGAATATTCCTGTCATGGCGTTTGGTTTGAAGAATGATTTTCGTAATGAGTTATTTGAAGGCTCAAAATACTTACTGTTGTACGCAGATAAATTGGAAGAACTAAAAACAATTTGCTGGTTCTGCCACAAAAAAGCCACAATGAATCTTCATTATATCGACGGTCAGCCCGTTTACGAAGGAACTCAAGTCCAGATCGGTGGTAATGAAGCTTATTATCCAGTATGCCGAAATCACTATTTTCATCCGCCAATCGATGGTGAACAAGTAAAAAATGACAAATAAAAGACACTTACTTAAATAAAAAGGAGCAACCAACTATGTACGATCAGTTACAATCAATCGAAGATCGCTATGAAGAGCTGGGCGAATTATTAAGCGACCCAGAAGTGATTAGTGATACGAAACGCTTTATGCAATTATCTAAAGAAGAGGCGAACACTCGTGAAACAGTTGATGTTTACCGCCGATATAAAGAAGTAGTTGAAGGAATCAGTGATACGGAAGAATTACTAGGTGAAAAACTAGATGCCGAAATGGCTGAAATGGCGAAGGAAGAACTATCAGAATTAAAAAAAGAAAAAGAAGCATTAGAAGAGCGAATCAAAATTTTACTATTGCCGACAGATCCAAATGACGATAAAAACATCATTATGGAAATCCGTGGTGCGGCTGGAGGCGATGAGGCGGCCTTATTTGCGGGTGACTTATTCGGGATGTATCAAAAATATGCGGAGTCACAAGGCTGGAAGACAGATGTCATGGAAGCCAACATCACTGGGATCGGTGGCTACAAAGAAGTCATTATGATGATTTCAGGAGACAATGTCTTTTCTAAACTAAAATACGAAAGTGGGGCACATCGTGTACAACGTGTTCCATCAACTGAATCACAAGGCCGTATTCATACATCAACAGCAACGGTTGTCGTTTTACCAGAAGCAGAAGAAGTGGAGTTGGACCTTGCAGATAAAGACATCCGTACAGATATCTACCATGCAAGTGGCGCTGGTGGTCAGCACGTCAACAAAACGGCATCTGCTGTTCGTTTGACCCATATTCCAACTGGGATTGCGGTTGCTATGCAAGATGAACGTTCTCAAATCAAAAACCGCGAAAAAGCGATGAAAATTTTACGTGCAAGGGTTTATGACCAAATGCAACAAGAAGCACAAAGCGAATACGATGCAAATCGTAAATCTGCTGTGGGTACAGGAGACCGTTCTGAACGAATTCGTACGTATAACTTTCCTCAAAACCGTGTGACCGATCATCGTATTGGTTTAACGATTCAAAAACTAGATCAAATTTTAGCTGGTAAATTAGATGAAATCGTCGATGCTTTAGTGTTATACGATCAAACATCAAAATTAGAAGAGATGCAAAATGGGTAACCGTTATTTTGAAGTCCTTGAACGGGCTTCTTCTTTTTTAGAAAAACAAGGGATAGAAGGATACAGTATTCTTTTCGTTTTTCTGGAAAGAAAAGGCTGGAGTAAAACAGACTGGCTACTTCATTTGAAAGAAGAGATATTGCCAGAAGAGGAGCAGCAAATCGCTGAAGATCTAAAAAAACTTACAGAAAACTATCCACCGCACTATTTATTAGGGTATAGCGATTTTTACGATCATCGTTTTTTAGTGAATGAGCATACATTGATCCCCAGACCAGAAACAGAAGAGCTAGTCGATCGTTGCTTAAAAGAAAATCTAAATAAGCCTTTAACCGTTGTTGATGTTGGTACTGGAACAGGTGTGATTGGAATCAGTTTAAAATTAGCTCGACCAAATTGGCACGTTACGGCAATCGATATTTCAGAAGAAGCATTGAAGATTGCAAAACAAAATGCGAAATGCTTAGATGCACCGATTGCTTTTATTCATGGCGATGGCTTAAAACCGATAGGCGATACCAAAATCGACATCCTAATTTCAAACCCTCCATACATCAGTAACGCTGAATGGGACTTGATGGATGAAAGTGTTCGAACCTTTGAACCGAAAACAGCACTATTTGCTAAAAATGATGGCTTAGCCATTTATCAGCAATTGGCTGAAGAAGCAAAAGACCGACTAAATCCGAATGGAAAAATCTATTTAGAAATCGGTTTTCAGCAAGGTGAATCTGTAAAACAGCTTTTTCAGCAAGCTTTCCCGAATAAACAAATACAAATCGCCCAAGACTTATCTGGAAACGATCGAATGGTGATTATTTCATCTAAAGAAGAGGAGGGATAAAGAGTGAAAACCAAACAATTTACAGCAATTGATCTTGACCAAGCTGCGGCGTTACTTCGTCAAGGAGCACTAATTGCCTTTCCCACTGAAACTGTATACGGACTTGGCGCAAATGCTTTGGATGAGGCAGCAGTGAAGCAAGTATATGCCGTCAAGGGACGACCTAGTGATAATCCGTTGATTGTTCATGTCAGTGATTTTGAGATGGTCAAACAATACGTAACAGACTTTCCAGCACATACGAAAGCTTTAGTTGAATCCTTTTGGCCAGGACCTTTGACGTTGATATTTGAGGTGAAACCACAAACATTTTCTACCACAGTAACAGGTGGTTTAAAAACTGTCGCTTTTCGGATGCCAAATAATCAGAAAACAATAGAATTGATTAAAGCAGCGGGTGTTCCTTTAGTAGGACCCAGTGCGAATACTTCGGGTAAGCCTAGCCCAACAACAGCGCAACATGTGTATCATGACCTTCATGGCAAAATCGCTGGCATTTTAGATGACGGTCCAACACAAATCGGAGTAGAATCAACGGTATTAGATTTAACGGCAAAAGATGGCATCCCTGTAATTTTAAGACCAGGAGCTGTCACCAAAGAACGTTTGGAACAAGTTGTTGGACAGATATTAGTCGATCAGCATTTAATCAGCGAAAAAGAAGCGCCTAAAGCGCCTGGAATGAAATACAAACATTATGCACCAGATGTCCCTGTTTGGATTGTAGATGGCGATCAGGAGACGTTTAGAAAAGCAATCGAATCAGCTAAAAGTAAAAATCAACGGATTGGTTTATTTGCAGACGATCGAGTTATCGAGATTTTTTCGGATGAAGTAGAGGCTGTTTTTTCTTTTGGAGAAGAGTCAGTTGACCAGGCAACTAAGTTATTATTTGCTGGTCTCAGAAATTTAGATGAACAAAGTATCGATGTGATTTTTGCCCAAGCTTTCCCAGAAGTAGATTTAGGGATCGCTTACATGAATCGGCTGAAAAAAGCAGCAAATCAAAAAATTCTAAAAATTGATTCGATTTTCGAGTAGAGAGCATTTAAGTATGATACAATCGGTACAAACAAATGAAATGGAGGCTTGTTTAATGGATTATAAAACATTTGATCCGGATTTATGGGATGCAATTGCCAAAGAGAACGACCGTCAAGAAAACAACTTGGAGCTGATTGCATCAGAGAACGTTGTTTCAAAAGGGGTAATGGCAGCACAAGGTAGTATTTTGACAAATAAATATGCGGAAGGATATCCAGGTAAACGCTACTATGGTGGTTGTGAGTTTATCGATATCGTTGAAGATTTGGCGATTGATCGCGCCAAAGAATTATTTGGTGCAAAATTTGCGAATGTCCAACCTCATTCAGGTTCACAAGCGAATACAGCAGCTTATCTTTCATTGATCGAACCTGGAGATACTGTTTTAGGGATGGATTTGTCTGCGGGAGGACATTTAACTCATGGCTCACCAGTAAACTTTAGTGGAAAAACCTATAACTTTGTAAGTTACGGTGTTGATCCTACAACAGAAGTGATCGATTATAATGTTGTGCGTATTTTAGCTCGTGAACATCAACCAAAATTGATCGTGGCAGGTGCCAGTGCTTATTCGCGTACGATCGACTTTGAAAAATTCCGTGAAATAGCGGATGAAGTGGGTGCCAAATTAATGGTGGATATGGCTCATATTGCAGGTCTTGTAGCAGCAGGCTTACATCCAAATCCAGTACCATACGCTGATATCACAACATCAACTACACATAAAACATTACGCGGACCTCGTGGCGGACTTATTTTGACAAATGATGAAGCATTAGCTAAAAAAATCAATAGCAATATTTTTCCTGGGATTCAGGGCGGACCATTAGAGCATGTGATTGCCGGCAAAGCAGTTGCTTTTAAAGAAGCATTAGATATTTCGTTTAAAGAATACAGCGAACAAGTTATTGAAAATGCGAAAGCGATGACAAAAATATTCAACCAAACCCCAGAAGCTCGTTTAGTAAGTGGTTCAACGGATAATCATTTATTATTGATCGATGTTAGTGGCTTTGGCTTGAATGGAAAAGAAGCAGAAGCCATTTTAGATACTGTCAATATTACAGCAAATAAAAATGCCATTCCATTTGAACAACTTAGTCCCTTTAAAACAAGTGGGATTCGTATTGGTACACCTGCGATCACAACACGAGGCTTTAAAGAAGACGACTGTGTAGAAGTGGCAAAATTAATCGTAAAAGTCTTAAAAGATCATGAAAATGAAGTGGTTCTGTCAGAAGTTAAAGCGTCTGTTAGTGAGCTTACAAAAAAATATCCACTTTATAAGTAAAAGTTTCGAGTGATTGACTAGTCAATCGCTCGATTTTGTTTTACAATAGGAAGGAATAAATTATTGAAGGAGAATGAGCATGGGAAAATTCCAAGTTATTGATCATCCACTGATCCAACACAAATTAACAATCATTAGAGATAAGGATTGTGGAACAAAGGTTTTTCGTGAAGTCGTAAATGAAATCGCAATGCTTATGGCATATGAAGTTTCAAGAGATATGCCTTTAGAAGATGTTGTGATCGAGACACCGATCGGTGAAACAACACAAAAAACATTATCTGGTAAAAAGGTCGCAATCGTACCTATTTTACGCGCAGGTATTGGAATGGTAGATGGTATTTTGGAATTGATTCCAGCAGCAAAAGTTGGACATATCGGTTTATACCGTGATCATGATACATTAGAGCCAGTTGAATACTTTGTGAAAATGCCTGAAGATATTGATGCACGTCAATTATTTGTCGTTGATCCGATGTTAGCTACAGGTGGTTCAGCAATCATGGCAATCGATGCATTGAAAGCACGCGGCGGCAGCAATATTAAATTTGTATGTCTCGTTGCAGCACCAGAAGGCGTGAAAGCTTTACAAGAAGCACATCCAGATATCGATATTTATACTGCAGCGTTAGATGAGTATTTAGATAAAGATGGCTATATTGTTCCAGGTCTTGGCGATGCTGGTGATCGTTTATTTGGTACTAAGTAATTGAACTAAAATAGCTACTTGAAACATTTCAATGTTTCAAGTAGCTATTTTTTACAAATAAAAAATCCATCCAATAATAATGGATGGAAGGATCTATACTTTTTTAAGTTTTTTGTAATTGATGACGATGACGCCGTTACTTTTAACCATTAAATCAGTATTATCAGAGTTTTCATCAATTTCTACAACAGCGGAATTATTTAATTGTTTCGTGATAATTCCTGTTTGCGGCTGACCATGCATCAAGAAAGTGACCTGGGTATCAACAGTGAATAAATCCCCTTCTGCAGAAGGCTCAACAGGACGATTAAAGTTACCGAAATTTGACATTCAAAAAAACTTCCTTTCTTAACTTCTTCTATTATACCACATATGAAGGGAAATTTCAGAAAACTAAATTTATTAAAAAAAAGAACTGTCTTTGACTTTACAAAAGGTAGGTTTAGTTTTATAATTTTGACTATACTGCCAGCTTAGCTCAGTCGGTAGAGCAACGCACTCGTAACGCGTAGGTCGTAGGTTCGATCCCTACAGCTGGCATTGGTTTAACCCTTTATATTAAAGGGTTTTTGTTTTTTATCTAGCTTAGTTTGATTTTTCGTGGGCACGTTCGTGGGCACAAAATACGTAAAAAAATATAAAATAACAATTAATCGTTTTTGTTTAGTAAGGAGCCGAATTTGTCACTGGCTGCTTTTTTTGATTCTTCTAAAGCGTGGGAGTAGATGTTCGCTGTTGTTCTGTAGTCTTGATGGCCTAGGTGTTCCTGGACTGTTTTAATGGTGATATTCGGATCACTTAGAAGAAAAGATGCAGTTGTATGTCTTAGGTCGTGAAACCTAATGAGTCGTAAATTGTTCTTTTCTAAAAATCTTCTGAAATTACGATAAAGTGAAGTCGGCCTTTCAAAATTCCCATCTACTGATCCAAAAATATATTTATGGTTTGGGTCAATATTAAGCTGCTCACGAGCTTTTACATTAGTCTGAATATAATTATACATAAACTCTAAATAATCGCTAGGAACATCTAAAATACGTTGGTCACCAACTTTTAAACCATCAACTCTCATATAGCTTTTATCGTTTAAAACAATTCGTTGTTCAAAGTATATTTTATTATTTTTAAAGTCAAAGTGTTTTTCTTCTAGTGCGGCAATTTCTCCTTCTCGCGCTCCAGTAATAAAAGCTGTTAAAATAATAGCTTTTGTCTTGTCTGACGTTGAATCGTAGTCTAAAGCAGTTAACATCTGATTTATTTCAGTAATCGAATAGGGTTGCTCAATGTTCTTCTTAGGAGCTTTAACTTTGGGTAACTTAACATCACTGACTGGATTTCTTTCTAGAAGCCTATAATCGTTATGTGCCACAGAGAAAAGATTACTCAAAGCTGCTAAAAATCGTTTTCTAGTTTTCCTTGATAAGTCACCGTCTTTACCATCAAGTCTTTTTGTGTTTATCACAATGTCCTTAATCTGATATGGTTTGATCTCAATCATTTTCTTATCGCCTAACTTTTTCAAAAAACGGGTATCAATGATCGATATGTATTCATGATAAGTTCTAAGCTCTAAATTATGTTTCGCCTGATCCTTCCACATATTATCATAAAAATTTTTAAACGTGATGCTGCTTAAATCTTCATAGCCATTTTCTTCTAGGTAGTCAATCCATTTATCGAGCTCTACATATGCTTTCCTTATGTTTGTGGCTTCTACGGTCTTACTTAGTCGTTTTGGATTGCCATTCGCATTGCGTCCAACCGTTACTCGCAAGCGGTATTTGCCACTAGGTAGCTGCTCAACTGACCCTTTCATTTTTTCTGCCATTGTTGTATCACTCCTTAAAATTTGATACAATAAACATAATTAAATAAGCCTATTGCGGTTTTGTTTTTACGTACTTACTTCTTGGTCGGAGAGGGTACGTTTTTTGTTCATCGTTAAGAAATATTATTAAGTCCTAGAGGTTTTTTATAAATGAGTTGTCCTTTGCTAAAAAAAAGATGAGCTTCTTTCCCATCATCCATTTTATAAACGTACATTTCTAGTTCGGAGAAAGAGTCTTGTTTTATTAACGAATCAGGTGCCCAATTATATATTTCATCTTTATCTATTGTTTTACTTTTAGGTTCTCCAATGTACTCAATTACTTTATCAGTGCTTATTCCAACATCTAAGCTTTTTAAATCATCGAATGTTGTGTTCCCTTTACCACAACCGAATAAAAATAAACCAACTAGAATCAAGCTAACTACATACTTTTTCATTTTAAAAACTCCTTTATCTTTGATAATTCTGATTATATCATTGTAAAAGTAACTTATCCATGACAATTATTAGAATAAATTGGATATCCATACTGACATTAAATTATTTATGTAAAACTTATTGATAACTACTACTTTCAATAACGTTCGAAATTTTAAGAAATGAACGTTAAATATATATTTTTTTTGTATTTTCTTATAGTATGTGTATAGATTTGTTTTTACATAGTAATCACTTATTAAACTTAGAGGAGTTAAATATGTTCGAAAAGAAAAAGCAAAAAGGAAACTTAATCAAAGAAAGACGAGATCAATTGTTAATCAGTCAGCAAAAACTTGCTGAAAAAGTGAACAATATTTCAATTGAGAAGTATGGAACTAAAAGAAACATTCATTGGAAAACAATACGATCGATTGAAAATGATAAGTATGTTCCTAGTTTAAAATTAGGTATGCTAATAGCTGAAGCTCTGGATACACATGTTGAAAAAATATTTATAATGGACTAGGTAGTCATTCTCTACCTAGTTTTTTTGAATAGTTTTCTATTTTGTTTGTTTCTAGATTCTGATCTTCTTTTATTGGTATCTGAGATCGATATTTCGAAATTATCTAGATTATCGATATCTTCATACTCTACTGGTACATCGCTAAAATCAATAATAAATCCGTCATATTCTATAATTGATCCTTTTGAACTAGCGTGATAGCTTATTGCTTCTAGCACAAACTCTCGACTAAATTTCAACGCATCCGCAAGCCCTTTTAATGTATTGATATTTTGTTCGAAGGCATTGGTTAAGCTGGCTAATGGCATCAACAAGTCATAAATTTTTCTTTTAGTATTCATAAATTCGATAGTTGCTGTTTTATTTGCGTCGATTGCGATCTTACAGTCTTTGAGTAGTTCCTCGGCCTCTTTATAGACTTGACCGCTACCATTAATAACTCTAATAATATAATTAGATAAGTTATCAATTGACTGGATATCGGTATTGGACAAGCTTTTGGCTAGATCGTAAATCGACAGACTTTCCGTATTACTTAATCGGTGCCTGCTTTTACCAGATTTTATATCATAGATAAGGTTTAAAACTTCATCTTTTTCATCTTCAGTAAAGCCTTTTGTAGCTTTTTCCACTTCGTGAATAAAATTAGATACCTTATATATAGAGTAATCTTCCTTAACGATATCTTGTGATTGGATATTGTCCACAGAATAACTTATTGATACATTAAAAAACTCAGACAATTTTCTGATTGCATTTGGTCTTGGGCTTTTTAAACCTGTTTCCCAGTTAGATATTGTTTGTTTAGATACACCTATTTTTTCAGCAAGTTCCTCTTGGGTCAGATTCCTTGATGATCTGAGCTTTTGGATCTGAGAGCCTATTACATTTTCTTCCAATATCCCATACCTCCAGTAATAACTTTATAACTATAGTATAACAGATGGTTAGCTAATACAAGGGAAAGTTATATATCAAATGTTTTTTAATATTGACAATAACTAAAAGTTATATTATAGTTTATCCATGAACATAAACCAAAAAATATTCATTAGCGTGAAAACTATTGAATTAGCGTAAAAGCTATGATATGATTCTATTAAATAAGGAACGTTTGTTCTGTAAGGAGATATTGCTCATGGATGAAAAAACTGTTTTGCAGTACCAAACCGAAATCAAGACCATGGTTGACAAAGTCATTGATATCGTTTTTCTTAATACCTTATCAACCATACTTATTGTAGAAACAAGAAAAGAAGGTAGTAAGACTCAGGAGGAATAACTCCGAGTCTTACTTTTTTGCAATTAATAAATCAACGAACTTTTCAATTGTTTCATATTCCTCAGTATTCAATTTTGATATTTTTTTTAAAAAATTAATAGATTTATTATCTCCTTGCATTAACCCGCGAAGCATTTCTCCTTTGTCAATCTCTTTATTCGTTAAGTTTGTTACACCTAATAAATAGTCTGTAGACACATTTAAATACTTTGCTACTGTTGATAGTTTGTCGGCAGCAGGTGCGTTTTTACTCCACTTTGATATAGAACCGTTTGACATTTTTGTTTCTCTCTCAATTTGAGCAATGCTAATATTTTTCGTTTGTGCTACATCTTTTATATTTTCGTATAATCCCATTATGCTATTTCCTCCGTAAATTTTCTAACAAAACTATTGACATCAGAAAATATACTGTGGTATTATACAGATGTACTTAGCTTGGCGGCTGAAAATAGTACATGTCTAGAAAACCACTGATCTTATTATCTTAATGTAAAATGTAATTTTGCAGGATAATGCTTATTTCGCATACACTTATTATAGAAAATTTTCTGCGAAAGGTCAATAGGTTAGTGATAATTTCTAAGAATATTTTCGGAGGTGAATGTTTTGTTATATGAAAACGTTAAGGTTGAAGCAGCAAAAAAGGGAATTTCAATTCGGAAAATTGAGCAAGAACTTGAGTTCAGTAATGGCTCCATTTCTAAGTGGAACGATTCTGTACCTTCGGTCGATAAGATCCAAAAGGTTGCAAAATTTTTGGGTATCACAATTGAGAAACTATTGGAACAAAAACAAACAGCATAGAAAGGAGAAGAACAAATGACAAATCTAGCACTAGTAAATCTAGATGATTTAAAAGTTTTGATGGCAGAACAGGCAATTCCCAATGAAACATGGGGAACTAAACAGGCTGCTGATTTCTTAGAAATTAGTATTAGTACATGCAAAAAAGAAGCTACGGAAGGGAAGATACCAGCGGTGAAAATTGGATCAGAATGGAAGTTTAGCTCTATTGCATTGTTTGAACTTATAGCTAACAGGAAGCTCAACAGATGATCGCCACAGCAAACCTAATCCTACTAGCAGTATCGATCATCTGTTTTACAGCAGGCGAGACGGTGCAAGGCTATGCGTTTTTAGTGGTGATGTATACCTGTTGGGTAGTAGCTAGAATACAGAAATCAGGAGGAGAAGAAGATGCAAAAAATTAACAAAGAAAAATTAGAAAAGTTTATTGAGGAAAACACAGAAAGAGAAATGACAAGGCAAGATTTGGAAAAAGATTTATTAAGACTAAAACATTCTATTTTAGAGCAAGCAGAGAGAAATTTAAAATTTGCGTTTGAAAATAAAACCCCCGCTATGGTTGCAGCCATAGCAGAGATTATGAAAGCTATTTAGATTCTAAATATAGAAAAGGAGGATTAACCGAAATGGATCATTACTCAAACTCGGAAAAAATAGTAATCGTTCTAACTGCTATCTTCAATATAGCTGCGTTATTAGGTGGGATAGGTACATTGATATGTTTGGTTAAGATTAACAAGAAACTTTGAGAAAGGAGCAACTGAAATGAAAAAAGGACTGGCGGCAATCGCTAAAAAAGACATTTACAAGATTAGACGGCTGCAGTTAATCAGCTATGTCAGTTTAACGTCACTAGGGATTTTAACACTATGTATTTTGTTGTCATGGATTAAAGGATAGGAGGAACCGATCATGTTTAAAAAGAAAGAACCAGTATATTTAAGCCGTCTCGGTACTATCAGACTTGCTAAAGGATTCACCGTTCAAACCTTAGCTAAAACAGTCGGAGTGTCCAAAGAAACTATTCGGAGTATTGAGCTAGGGAAGCACAAATTATCACTGGAATTAGCTTATGAAATTTCAGGCGCATTGGATTGTCGTACTGAAGAAGTGTTTCCGAGAATTGGAGGGGAATAGTATATGAACACACCACAAATTTTCAACTTTGAACAAAATGAAGTTCGAACAGTCTTGATTAACGATGAACCGATTTTTGTAGGGATGGACATAACTGAAATTTTAGGTTATTCAAATTCCAGAAAAGCGTTAAATGATCATGTTGATCCAGAAGATAAGATAATCCTAACGTCACAAATCGTTACTTTAGAAAATATGCCAAATCGTGGGTTAATCGGAATAAACGAATCGGGATTTTATTCATTAGTGATCGGGAGTAAACTTCCTAATGCTAAAAAGTTTAAACGATGGGTGACGAATGAGGTTTTACCACAAATAAGAAAAACTGGAAGCTATTCAAGTGTACCTCAGACGTTTGCACAAGCCTTGCGTTTAGCGGCTGATCTAGAAGAAAAAAATCAAGTATTAGAGCAACAGCTGCTAAAAGTACAGCCGAAGTTAAACTACTTGGATATTATCCTTTCATCTAAGGACACCGTGACGATCACGCAGATTGCTGCTGATTATGGAATGAGCGCAAGAGAAATGAACAAAGTTTTACACAAGCTAGGTATCCAACATAAAGTAGGCGGTCAGTGGATTTTATACAAAAAGCACATGAGAAAAGGTTACACAAAATCGCATACAAATGAAATTCCAAAAGCTGATGGCGGTATGAAAATTGTAATGAATACCAAATGGACACAAAAAGGAAGGATCTTCTTATACAACTATTTGAAGGATTCAGGATATTATCCGCAAATTGATTTAGAAGTAGATGAAAGTGCATAAAAATAGACCGATAGGATGGCAGTCCTGTCAGTCACATACAAAATTAAACTTAACAAAAGTATAACACGGAAAGGTGGATTTTGACAATGACACCACAAGAAGCAGATGCATTGGACCATTACTTGACTACTCCGCCAGAAGAGTTTTACAAAGAAGTAGATGAAGTAGACGAGACAGAAAACTGGAATAAAGACGATAAAGGGACCGTTATCTCTGATAATGATTGGGTATTTGTTGCTTACTTTAAAAAGTATGTAGTCGAAACGGATAAATGGTCAACTGAAGTCTATGAGAAATATGTAGTGGAGCAAAACGGATTTTTAGACCTCGTAGAAGACAAAGGTGCAGATAGATTAATAAAAGAAAAGCTAGAAATTATAAGTGGGAAAGAGTGGTTGAAAAATAAATGACTGATAGTAAAGATGATGGATTCTATCAAAAATTAATGAAGTTGATAGCACAGTTTAGTGTACCGAAAGATAAGAAGAACGAGTTCGGCGATTTTAATTTTAGAGATGCTGAAGCGATCATGCGTGCAGTTAAACCATCAGCAATAGAACTAGGACTTTATATAAAAACAACGAAAAAAATTGTAAAAATTGATGATCGTTTTTATACAGAAGCAACTGCTTCAATAACTGATGGGGAACATACAGAAGAATCAGTAGCTTATGCAAGAGAACCCAATATACTACCAAAAATGAGCGAACCTCAAGTATCTGGTTCAGCTGGTTCTTATGCGAAGAAATATGCATTACAGGATTTGTTAATGATAGATGATGGTAAGAGTGATCCTGATAGACAAGATAATACTAGTTACGTTCAGTTAATTGATGGTAAGCAACTTTCATTATTAAGAAAGAAAGCTAGCGAGATAACTGACATTACGGGTATTCAACCAGATGACTTTTTAAATAAACTATGTGAGCTTTTTAAAATTAAATCAATAGACCAGTTAGCATACAAAAGTTTTAGTCAAGCTATGGCTAAGTTAGTCAATTGGGAACGTAGCTACGAAAAAAATAGTCACAAAAACGATAATGAACAAGCAAAGCAGCCGGACATACAGAATAACAACGCTGTTCAAAATAATATAGATATTCCATGGGGGCAAAAACAATGAACGAACTAACAACAGATATCAAATTTAACGTAGATTTTAAACCGTCAGAAATCACTATCCAAAATGAAAAACAACTCGAATCATTAGTAGCTGCAACAGTTACACATTACTCTACTTTAGTTTTTACGGATGATAATATTCCGGAAGCCAAAGAAGCAAAAGCCAAGTTAAACGGCATTTCCAAGTTACTTGATGACCAACGAAAAGAAGTGAAAAAAAAATACAGCAAACCATTAACAGATTTTGAATCAAAAATCAACGGTTTAAGAGATCGGATTCAAGACGTTTCTGACAATATTAATTTAGGTGTCTCAAAATATGAGGAAAAACAAAAACAATTACGTGAAGAAAAAATTAAGCAAACTATAGATGAAATGGCACCAAACTACGAAATAGATATTGCTGCAGTGGAAATCAAACCTGCATGGCTTAATAAGGGATCATTTACCACTAAAGGTGAACTGACTAAAAAAGTATTGGAAGAAATCGCTAGCATCATGACATTAATCGCCAAAGAAAATCAACGCATTAAAGAGGATAAAGTATCTGTATTTAACTATGCCAAAGCAGTTGGCTTAGATGGTGACGGCTGGTCAGCATGGATTGATAAAGGACACTCTCTAGTCGAAATTATGAAAGAAATCGATCAAGCAGTCAAAGACAAGAAAGCTCGTGAAGAACAGGAAAAAATAGCTGAGGAAAAACGTTTAGCGCAAGAAGTAGCTGATCGCAAAGCAAAAGAAGAATACGAGCAAGAGATGAAAAAATTACGTGAACGGACAGTTGACGACAAAGTAATCGACACCGAAACAGGCGAAATTATCCAGGAAGACACAGAACTTACTAGACAAGAAATTGAGGACACTCAAACATACACTCTTAAAGTAACAGGAACACACGAACAGTTATCAGCATTAAACAAATTTATGGTAATTGAAGGAATCAAAGTGGAAGTGATTTAAATGATTGGAAAAATTATATCTCACGACAAAAACAAATTAATAATTGAGTTTGACGAAGATATCAATCCTGAGTATCTAAAACTTTTGAGCAGAGGAAAATCAAACTATGTATTAACTAAACTACTAGACAATGAAAAAATGTCCTCTGCTCAAAATGCAGTGTCTCATACATTGATTAGAGATATAGCAAATCATTATTTTGTGGATGCTCAAGAGATGGAGATCAGTCTTAAATATCAATACAGCTACAGAGAAATTTATGGATTTTCGCACTCAGATGCAACTATGGATGAAGCGACAAAATGGATTGAATTTCTAATTGAATTCATTTTGATGAATGGTGTGGAATTGCCTAAAAGGTATACCTATCTATTAGACTATGACAAATTCTTTTATTTCGCCTGTAAGCACAGGAAGTGCTGTGTTTGTGCGAAAGAACGTGGTCAAATACACCATGTTACAGCAGTGGGCAACAGAAAGAGAAACAATGTTGACCACAGGCTTTTCCCATTCGCTTGTGTTTGCTTAGAACATCATAATATTGCACATTCATTAGGCGAAAAAGAATTTCTATCTAAATATGAAGTTACGCCAGTTTTTCTTGATAAAGACACATTAATAAAAATTGGTATAACCTCAAATGCTCAAATTATGAAGTTTGATGAAAAATATAAAGATGAAGAACTATACAAGAAAGCGATAGGAGGGTGACCTTTCAATGATTGAAGAAATAAAAGACAAAATATGTAAACTTGAAGGTCAAATAGTGGAGCAACATTTAAGTGTAGGACGAGCTGAATCTGAAGTAGATGATTTACAAAACCAACTTGAAGTTGCAGAGGTAGATTTGGATGATGAACTTAAATACTTAGAAGAAATGGAAAATGAACTAAGCGAGCTACAAGAACAATTAGAAACTATTGAAGAAGATGGCGAAAGTGACAAGTTTTACAGTTACGGAGCTGGACAAACACAAGAGGAAACATTGTTTGATTTTATCGAAGATTAATAACGGGGGAATGTACGTTGTCAGATAAACAAAAAAAACGTTATTACTGGCTTAAACTAAAAGAAAATTTTTTTGAAGAAGATACTATCGAATGGTTAGAAGAACAAACGAACGGAAAAGAGTATTGCTTAATCTACCTAAAGTTATGTCTAAAGTCCTTAAAAACTGACGGAATCCTAGCAAGAAACGTGGGAAATATGCTAATTCCTTATGATGCAGAAACACTATCCAAGATAACAAATTCTACTGTCGATACTATCAAAGTAGCAATGGATATATTCAAAAAAATCGGTTTAATTCAGATTTTAGATGGTGGCGAAATTTATATAAATCAGTTGAATGAACTTGTTGGATCGGAAACAGAATATGCAAAACAAAAGAGGTTACAAAGAGCAAAAACGGACAATGTCCAGACGTTGTCTAGCGGATGTCTTGAAAATGTCGCCCAGAGTATAGAGTTAGAGAAAGAGTTAGAGATAAGAGATAAGAGTATAGATATAGAGAAAGAAAAAAAGGCTCCGAAAAAACCGAAGCCTAAACCCATCCGTCACAAATATGGTGAATATGAAAATGTTCTTTTGTCAGACCAAGACATGGAGAAACTAAAATCGGAGTTCCCGAACGATTGGAAAGACAGGGTTGAAAGAGTTTCAATTTATTGTGCTTCTACCGGCAAAAAGTACACTAACTTTTTAGCGACTATCAGAGCTTGGGCTAAGAAGGATAAGGATAGACCGCAAACAGGCACCTACCAACGCCAACCAGTCAGACAAGAGACTATGCCAGATTGGGTAGATAATCCAACGCCGGAGGAAAAACTATCAGCAGAGGAACAAGCCAAACTGGATGCGGAGATCGCAGCGTTTTTAGGTAAAGGGAAATGAACTACCCAATAGGCGTAAGACGTCCAACCAAGCTAAAGCAACAACAGAAGCAAAACAAGTATAAAAATAAAAAGACGATCGTTGACGGTATCACGTTTGATTCTAAAGCAGAAGCTGCTTATTACTATCAGCTAAAGCAGCAAGGTATCACTAACTTTAAGATGCAAGAATCGTTTGTGATCCATGATGCTTTTAGCCTAAACGGTAAGAGGTATCAGGCTATCAAGTACAAACCTGATTTTACATTTTACGAAGGCGATCAGTTGGTCAAGGTGATAGATGTCAAAGGCAAACGTACAGCGGACTTTAATATAAAAGCTAAGATGTTTGCTAAGAGGTACGGTGTGCCAATTAAGTTAGCGATTTATGATTATAAAAATAGAAATTTTGCCGAGGTAACGGCATAGGAGGAAAAAGAGATGGGAGAATTAACGAATACAACCGAAAAGAAAGCAAATAAATTACGGAAACTAGTGGACGAAATGAAATCAATGGATCGCTTTAGACAGAGACAAAGCGAGCAAGACAGAAAAATTGTAATTTCTGTATGCACCCCGAATGGAACGAACTTGACAAACATATATCCAGATAATTTCGAGGGATTAAACGATAACATTTTAGGGTTGGTGGAAGTGGCGTTTAACAAAAGATATGACGAGATTACAAAAATATTAAACGATGAGTTCGGCGGAGCTTATACGGAGGTAAACGATGATTAACAACGTTGTACTAGTCGGGCGTCTTACAAAAGATCCTGACCTCAGATATACAAGCAGTGGTT
This sequence comes from Enterococcus sp. AZ101, assembly GCF_050499005.1. NCBI lineage: Bacteria > Bacillati > Bacillota > Bacilli > Lactobacillales > Enterococcaceae > Enterococcus > Enterococcus sp. AZ101. The sequence continues at coordinate 1,242,815 of NZ_JBMHEZ010000001.1, forward strand.
CAGCAGTCGCAACATTTACCCTAGCTGTTAACCGTAACTTTACGAATGCAAATGGAAATCGTGAAGCAGATTTTATTAACTGTGTGATTTGGCGTAAACCAGCAGAGACAATGGCGAACTATGCCAAGAAAGGCACATTACTAGGTGTAATTGGACGCATTCAAACTAGAAATTACGAGAATCAACAAGGTCAACGAATTTACGTGACAGAAGTTGTATGTGAGAACTTCCAACTGTTAGAAAGTCGTGCGAGTAGCGATAATTCGCAACAGAATCAAAACAACACGTTTAAATCGCAAGATAATAGTCAACAAACGATTGACGGAATGTCAGAGCATGGATTTAATACAAAAGCTGATCCGTTCAGCGGCACAGGGCAAACAATCGACATAGCAGATGATGATTTGCCGTTTTAGGAGGTAAGAGAAATGTATGCAGCGAAAGGATTTAAAACTGGTGAAATCTACATGATTAGCAATAGCAAACCAACACTGATGCTGAGATTAAGCCGTAGATATAAATATAAATCAACTACAAGCAAGAAATCACTGCAAGGATACAAAGAAGGACATATTTATCCAGAACCACTGATTATTACGTTTGAAAGGACTGAACCGAATGAATAAACCGAAGTTTAGAGCGTGGGATGAAAGTGACAAAAAAATGATTGAATGGGAGCATCTAATTAATTATTGTGATATTGGTTATTTATTTGGAGGATATGATGGTGGATTTGGAAAAGAAGGTCCTAAATCTTATGAGTACCCTATCCCTATGCAATACACAGGACTAAAAGACAAGAATGGTGTGGAGATTTATGAGGGGGATGTATGCGAATGGCATATTCCTGATATGGGCAGACCAGAACCGGATGCAATGATCCGTTACGCTTCAGTCGTTGAATACAGACAGGGGAGCTTTAATTTATCAGGATATTTATTTCCTAACGTGAGGCTTATCAAAGTATTAGGTAACATCTACACAAACCCAGAATTACTAAACGAGGTGGAGTAGATGTGGAAAGTTAAATATCTAAGCTGGTCACACAAGGTCAAAACTACGAAAATACAAGCGTTTACGGAAAAACAAGCTGAACAAACAGCAAGTAATTTGTCAGATGTTAAGTGCATTTTAGATATTAAGGAGGACACAACACATGGGAATTGAGGAATTAGAGGAATATGTTGAAAGCTTGAACCCAGTTGATACATGGGGATGGAGCGTTAAACGTGACAGAGTATGGGCGGACAAATCAAGTTTGCTGTATTTCGTAGGTGAAATTAAGCAACAACTCAAATCATCACTACCAACCCAACAGGACAAGGTTGTGGTGCCAGAGTTGCCTAGACACATTATAGATTATCTAAAATGGTGTGAAAGAAATAATAAAACTCTTTTAGAAGTAATTGGTGGAGCTAGATGTCACGATGCTGATTATGTTTTTTGGACAGAAGAAGAAAGAAGAAAAATTGCTGTTGCGTATGCTACTGGTGACTACACCGTGGAAAAAGAGCAGTTGTATGTTGTAGAAATAGGCGGAATGTATCTTAAAGAGCCTTTAGCTGATACATCAGACTACACCATAAAAATGACATGGAATCGAGAATATGCTTATCAGTTTAAAAGTTGGAACGTCGCTAGAGAGCATATATCTAAACTAGGCGGCGAAATTGTACCAGTAGAGGAGGGATCACAATGAACGGAACATTTGTATACCATCATCTAAAAATCGCACCAGTGTTTTATCGAGATGTAATTTCAGGAAAAAAGAAATTTGAAATCCGTGTCAATGATCGGAATTTTTTAGAAGGCGATCACTTAGTACTGAAAGAATTTGAGGATGGAGAATATACAGGCAATGAGGTAGAGGTTTTAGTCACATACATTCCTGATTTTCCGTTGCCAGGTAATTATGTAGTGATGGGGATTGCACCAGTAGAGGGTAACCTAGATTTAAATCAAGCGGATTTGTTAACAATTACAGATTGGTTTAATGGATATGTTGCCAAATACTATGACTCAAATCCTGATAATGTCAAAAAAAGGATGCCACAACAACATAAAGACCTTATTGACCGTATTTTGGAAGTGCAAGGAGTTTTAGACAACAAAAAAGCCTAGAGCCAGAACTCTAGGCACCACGCTTAAGAACTCTAGGTCCGAGCGGTGATCGCTCGTAAATAGTGTATCAAAAATATAGCGTGATTACAAATAGATTTTTAGAGGAGGAAGCGGAATGATTATTGTTTTGACTGCAACTGTTCTTTAGCTACGAAAACCCATGCGATTAACCATAAAACCATTACTATAAAAAACGGTTTGAACATAGTGTGAGTTAAAAAATATATGTTTAATGCGCAAAACACAACGGATAAAGAAGCAAACTTTTTAGACAAAATAATCACAACCTTTTTATTTTTGATTATACCACAGGAGGACTGAAAATGAGTGGAAAAACGTTAAAGCATGAGCTGTATAAACACGGCAGCTATTTACACAGCCTGAAAGAATCAGGATCAGAATTTGTCAATATTGATGACGAGATCGAAAAGGTTGAAGAATTATTTCAGTTGGCATCAAAAAAAGACCGGCAACCAACGCTTGCGGTCGGGGAGTATTACCTTGATAAAGATGTAAACAGGATTGTAAAAATAGAAAATCATGAAACTGGTTATACAGAAATTGTATATTTGTCTGACGGCAAATTATTAAGAAGTGTGCTTTACAATTTAGAGGATTATTTTGAAAAATGGAATCCAGCCACCGCCGAACAGATAGCAACTTTCCGACGAGCGGAACACTTTGCCAGTAAAGGGCGTAAGTTAGATGAGTTTCGGGTGGGGGATAGGGTTTCCTTACACGGAACAGATGAGATAGTTAGGATCGAGGCTTTAAGAGGTGGCGCTATTAGTGGAACGACAGAATCAGGGAATTCTTACAGTATTTCATCGTTGGGAGGACCTACCGTTACCCTCTTCCAAACAGCCGAAGAACTGCAGGAGGTAGAGAACAATGAATAAACGACAACAAAAGAAACGACTAAAAAAAGCATTGGATATTTTAAATGAGATTCAAGTAATAGATTCTGATTATGAAACAGAAGGTGTTTTGTATATTTTAGTTGAAGACAATGGATACAGTCGCTTAATGATCGAAAAACATTGCGGATTGTTAGGACTGGATAAAAAGAAATTTATCCAAGCTTGTCGAGAAGAGCAAGAAGATAATGAACTTGATTTTGCGAAAGCATGGTATTTATGGAATGAGATTAACGGTTCTGCAATTTACCATAGTAGTAAAAATGGATTTAGTTTAGAGCGATGGATTGAAAGGAATGAGTAGGGATGAAAGATAGGCTTACTAAGGATAGAGAAAAATTCAGCAAGGTTAAGTGCCTATCATTTATTAAGCAATGTAGATGCAAACATGATTTTGTTTATTTAGGCATTGATAATCAATATAAAGTATATGGTTGCATGAAATGCGGAAAGTATAAATTAAACTAACTAAACGAAAGGAGTGGAGGTTTGTCGGCCGACACTAAAAAGCTTTTTACTCCTTTGTGATTATATGAAAAACAAAGCATTATTTACAAGCGATAAGCAGGATTGGGAAACACCGCAAGAATTATTTGATCAATTAAACAATAAATATCATTTTGATTTAGACGCAGCAGCCAGCCACGGTAATGCCAAACTACCAAAGTATTTTACCGCTGAGGACGATGCATTGAGCCAAGATTGGGGATTGTATCAAAGTATTTACTGCAACCCGCCGTACGAAACAAAATTGCAAAAAGAATTTATCAAGAAAGCGTACGAGACCCATCAAAAACACGGAAACACCATTGTGTTGTTAATACCTGCAAGAGTAGAGACTAAGCGTTGGCATCAATATATTTTTGGCAAAGCTGAAATAGAGTTTATCGCCGGGCGGTTGAAGTTTGAGGTTAATGGCGTGAAATCTAAAGAGCCAGCGCCGTTTCCGTCAGCATTGGTTGTATACAAAGGCAAGAGGACGGTTGCTGTTAGATTGGATGGTGATAGTTGATGCTAGAACTAAACAAAATATACAACATGGATTGCATTGTTGGTATGCAGCAGATACCAGATAAAAGCATTGATATGATTTTGTGTGATTTGCCTTATGGGACTACTCAAAACAAATGGGATAGCATTATTCCTCTGGAGCAACTATGGCAACAGTATGAGAGGATCATCAAAGACAACGGCGCTATTGTTTTAACAGCTCAGGCACCTTTTGATAAAGTGCTTGCGGCAAGTAACTTAAAATTATTACGTTATGAGTGGATTTGGGAAAAGACTTCAGCTACTGGTCATTTAAATGCCAATAAGATGCCGATGAAGGCGCATGAAAATGTATTAGTGTTCTACAAAAAACTACCTGTGTATAATCCACAGATGCTACCTGGGAAACCTTATGTTAATAAATCAGGGAGAACTACATCGAAAAACTACGGAAAATTCGATTCTAGTTTCCCTACTGAAAATCTAACTGGAGAACGTTATCCCAGGTCAGTACTTACTTTTAAAAAGGATGTTCAAAAATCAAAAATACATCCAACCCAAAAGCCAGTTGCTTTGTTTGAGTACCTTATCAAGACGTACACTAACGAGGGAGATTTAGTATTTGACGGATGTAGTGGCTCAGGTACTACTGCAGTAGCTGCAATTAATACTAATCGCCAATATATCTGCATGGAAAAGGAAAAAGAATACTTTGATAAGTCGATTGAACGGCTTATCAGATTGGATGGTGACCAATGAAACGGATACTAAACTATCCAGGTAGTAAGTGGCGGATCGCTGACATAATCATCAAAAATATACCAGAGCATACAACCTATTTGGAACCATTTTTCGGAAGTGGCGCTATATTTTTTTCTAAGGATCCGTCACGAATTGAAACGATAAACGATCTGGATGAACGAGTATACAACTTTTTCAAAATCTGCAGAGACCAACCAGAACAGTTAGCTAGGGTTGCTTACCTTACACCAATGAGTAGGCAAGAACAAAATTTGAGTGTGCAAGATACTCGAGATCCATTGGAAAATGCCAGAAGGTTTTTGACACAATCATGGCAAAGTATAGGTGGCGTTCAAAGACACAAAACAGGATGGCGATCTAATATTGACAAAATAGGCGGAAAACTCCATGAATGGAATGAGATACCAGAAAGAGTTTTAGAAGTAGCTGATCGTTTGAAAGATGCACAAATTGAAAATCAGGATGCCGTTAAGTTGCTACAGCGATATAACAGAGAAGAAGTTTTTGCATATATTGACCCACCATATTTATTAAGCACCAGAAAAGGTCGATATTATGAAACGGATATGGAGGACAATCAGCAACCTGATCTTTTAGATGTATTAAAGAGCTTTAAAGGGAAATTCATTTTATCAGGTTATGATAACCAACTATATGATGATATCCTGAGTGATTGTTACAAGATGTATATCAATGCACAAGCAGAAGCTGGGCAATCTAGAACAGAGGTTCTTTGGATGAATTATGAACCATCTGGACAGATGACATTGTTATGAAAGTAGGTGATAGCTGATGTACGGACCATGTCCAGATAGATATCCAGCAATAATGAGCAATCTAATATATACAGGTATGACAGCAACACAAACGAGTGATAGGGTAGCTCAGATGTTAAGCAGTGGAACTGTTGATCAGGTCCAATGGCATGAGTTACCCAAGCAGCCAGACTTAAAAACAAAAGGCGACAAACGCAACGGCACCATGAGCAGGCAGCAGGCGTTTCTTGACGCTTAACCAATCAAGAAAATCTTAAAACATATGATAAAGCTGGGATTAAATCTAAAAAAGCAACGATACAAATAGTTATTCCTAAAATTAGAACTATAGTATTTGATATTTTCTGAAATTTCGTATGCAGTATCTCAGATATGATAAACACGCTGGGTAAATAAATTAAAATAATACCAATTAATAAGAAAATACCTGTACGAGGCTTTTCAAAGTCTCCTGAAATTCCTTTAAAGTACAGAATACCTTGATATCCAAGCCTATATAGATGAATATCAAACAAAATTGTCGTACTAAGCAAAAGTAAAAAGATGATTAGTGTTTTTGGATCAAAATATTTTTTCAAAAAAACAACTCCTTTATGGAGTAATTATAACATAGGAGGGATAGCGGATTGAGTAAAATTACTGAATTGTCAGATGAACAACTGGATATACTAGCGGATAAAATTACCGTTAGAATAACACGAGAGCAACAAAACGAATTTGAAAAAATGAGACAGTACGCCTTTCACAATACAAGATTGCTTTTAAAAAATTACGACAAGTTAAAAGCTCATGTTCAAACGGTGGAAGATCAATTGATTGGAGATCAAGAAACCTTCTGGAATCACAAGTATTTAACTCTTAGTGCTTTGATGCAGAACAGAGCTAAGACGGTCAAGATTATGCATCATGTGAGGAATTGTTTAGACGAATATGAAAGAATATGTAATGAATCTCATAGCAGAGGATATAAGTTGTTACAACAAAAGTATTTTGGTCCTAAACTTAGCGACGAGATGATTGCAAGCTACTACGATATTTCGAGGCAAGCAGTCAATAGTCAAATCAAAGAGGCGATTAACGATTTTTCTATATTGTTATACGGCGTTGAAGCGTTAGAGATTAAGTGACTAGTTGCATTTCGGTTGCAAAGCACTTGCCACAACGTTACATTTTCCATTGTATAATGATATCGTGGAATTAAACCAAACATCAAACGAAAGACAACTGCACAAAAATAAAAAGCTAAAACCAACTTTTCAGTATTGATGTTTGGATTGTTTCCGTTAAGTTGATGGAGAATCTAAGAATAGACTACTCACATAGTGCCATTCTTAAACCAACCGTTGACTGAGAGGTCACTCACAGGTAAATACCTAGTTTACAGACTGTGGGTGGGTACATAGCGAATCGATTTATAATTGTAAAGTTTAGCGACTGTGACTTTTCTGCACTTCATTTTGTTCTATTTTTATAGTATTCTGTATATAAAAAGAAATGAGGAAAATAGGAATGGATATACAATACATCGGTTTGAAGGGGTCTGAAATTAAAGGAGAAAATATAATAAGTTCATCAATTAAATCTCCTAAAGATTTTGATGATTTCAACGTCAACATTATAGACCTGAGTTACGAAGCATTATGGAGTAAACTCCCAACTACATATTCTTCGACTGGTACAGAATATGAAAGTGACTTTGATACTATTTCTCAAATGATAAATAATACAAATAAAAAAATTGTTATTATATTGCCACAAAATGGTTTGTATCAATATGGACTTAAGGATTTCTTAAGTAAGTTTTATAGAGGATTTGAAATGGTGACAAACATACCTATAAATTTAGTTTTCGGTACAACTAAAACAAAAGTTAAGGATATGTTGCTAAAATCTGATTTTACTTTTAATGTAATTAAGGACTCTATAGATAAAGTAACTACATCTGTAAAAGGGAAAAAAGCGACAACTATTAGTTATGAGAACGTTATGATAACAACGCTTATGATAAATAATTCGGATGAATTAAATGGTTTCATGATTGAGACTAATCTCGTTTTGACAAATAGCGATGAAATACCAGAATGGATGGAGGGAGTAATAATGTTTGACGATAAACAACAATTGGATTCTATCAAAATTAAAGAGCAACAAATACAAGAAATTAAAAACAAAATAACCACAGCTCAAGAAATATTGAGCAAAAATGAACGTTTAAAATCAATTTTGTATACTCAATCAGATTCATTGGTGGAAGTAGTTTTTGATATATTTGAAGAAATTTTAGATGTGGATCTTTCTGAATTTGAAGATAAAAAGATAGAGGATATTTCATTTTCTATTGGTGATATGACCTTTATCGGAGAAATCAAAGGAATTACAAGTAACGTAAAAACGCCCAACTTATCTCAGTTAGACAATCACTATACTAATTTCGTTGAAGAACACCCTGAGATTCCTGAAGAAAGTATCTATAAATTACTAATAGTAAATCATCAAAGAAAAAGACCGGTAAGCGAAAGAGATCCAATTGATCATAAGCAAATAGAGCTAGCGGAAAATAAGTATACTTCACTAATTATAGAAACAAGTGAACTGCTAAAATTATTGGAAAAGTACAGAGACGAATCTATTTCTAAAGAAGAAATTATTGATTTACTTACTAAAAACGGTTTATTAAAAATCGAGTAAATTAATATCCGGGTGCTTTGCGCCTGCAGAGTCATCGCATATGCGGTGGCTTTTTATATTACATAAAATTAAGGAGGATGCACATGAAGGCTAAAGTGTCATTAGTGCTTAACGGATTAACTTATTGTTTAAAAGGCGAACTTATCTCAGTGTTGGAGAAGACTAAGAAATGTACATCATTTGAGAGGTTAGAGGAACAACGAGACCCAAAAGGAAATAAAGTAATCGTTGGTCGCAAGTTCAAAGTTGCCAATGATTTAGTAAATTTATATTTCAACTAACCGTCATTTGTGGCGGTTAGTTGAAATAAACAAGGAGACAGCTCAACGGCTATCTCCTTTTTCTGTGCTTAGGTTTATACTGCTTATCCCTGTGACGGTGATAGATATCATGCAGTATTTTAACCATGGATAAAGTTTTAAACAGTAAATCTAATATGGCGATACCTCCTTACGAGGTCGCCGAGTCAATGCAATATTAGTATAACATAATCAACTAACCGTCATTTGTGGCGGTTGTTTTCTTTTAAGAGAGGAGTATTAAGTATGAGCAGCAAAAAAAATAAGAAGCAACAACAAGACTTTGTCGAACTGTTAAAACAAATGAGGGAAGCAAAAGACTTAGATCAAATTGCTGAATTGTTTCTCCAAGTCATATCAATCTATGGGTTGAAGATGAATGAAGTAGCAGCATTAAACTATTACATTACTGAGCGGACAATAAAATCGAAACACAATGCTGACTTCTTAAAAGAGAAACTTAATCTAGATGTAAACGACTTGGGACCAGAAGGGATATTGAAAGTTCAAGAAGCATTGCTGAAAGTTTACGTCAGCGAGTTAACTAATAAGAAATGATTCCAGCGGTCAAGACTAAAGCAGACAGGGCAAAGTTTTACGGTTCTTCTTCTTGGAGAAAGTTAAGACAACTATGTTTGGAACGCGATCATTATGAATGTCAATGGTGTAAAGCCGAAGGTAAGCTAACTACTCAATACGATTCTGTATTGGAGATAGATCATATCAAAGAGTTAGAAAAGTATCCAGAGCTGGCATTAGACATAGACAATCTGAGAACGTTATGCAAAGACTGTCACAACAAGCGACATGATCGTATGAACTACCGTGGGAACAAAAGAAAAAGAAAGTGGGATGATGAATGGTGGTAGAAGACAAGAGAAGTTCCAACAGAGTATCAAGCCAACTTAAATTAATCAGACAAGAAAAAATGTTATCAAAGAAAGGGATGGCGGAATTGTTGGATACAACCTATTCGACATACTGTAATTACGAATATGGAAACAGAGAGCCTAGTCTTGATGAAATTGTCAGGATATCTCAAAAACTAAATGTGACTACAGATTATCTTTTGATCGGGTTTATTCAAATGAACAAAAAAGAAGTAGGCGCTAGAATAAAATCTATTCGTATTTCACTTGGTTTAAACATGGAAGAATTTGGAAAAAAATTTGATCCAAAAGCTGATAAAAGTCTAGTATCTAGATGGGAAAAAGGAGTCAGTAAACCCAATAATGACAGATTAAAGCGTATCTCTGAAATTGGTAAAGTTTCAATGTTTTATCTATTAGAAGGTAAGTTAACTTCTACTGATATACAACGAGCAGAAAAAGGAACTGCATTTGAAATGCAACCTGATAAAGAATCAGATCAATTAATAATCTAGGAAAGGTGTTTGAACAATGAGTGTAGATGTTAAACGAGCAGAGTCTATCACTATGGTAGACAAAGCAATAGAGAAACTAAATGAATTCAGAAGTCAAATGATTGACGGAACGGTTGTAGCTGAAGGTATCTCTATCAACCAACGCTTGAGAAGCGAAGCTGATGAAGTTGTTGGGCTGTTCAACATGAATATTGATATTGATTACATAGTCAAGCTAAATCCCAAAATTTCACAGTAATGCAAATGGAAGTGGGGGATGATATGCCCCCGGTCGAATTATTTTAGGGTCAAATCCCAATCGTGGGAACCGGTGGATGGGGTCAATTCTGTAAATGCAACAAACTTTTTTACCCCCTCCCCCCTCCCCCTAGTATATGTCTAAAATAGAAGGAAGGTGATTGGTTTGGATTCTAAATTAGTTGGCTCGAGAATGAAGAAAAAACGAATAGAAAAAAAGATGACTCAGCTTGATGTAGCAACAAAAAGCGGTATTTCTAGTAAGTACTATGGAAGTATTGAAAATGGGAAAAATTCACCTAGCATTGAAAAGCTGAATGCTATCTCAAAAGTGCTAGGATGCAGTTTACATTTCTTACTGAATGATCGCATGGACGATATGGAAAATCGTGTAACCTTAGAAAAAGACCGTCTTGAAAAAATTTTTAATAAAATTCCTCGTGACAGTCTAAATTTGGTTGAAGGACTAATCATTCAAGCAGCACGACTAAGAATTCTATTAGATGATAACTGGAAAGATATTTTAGAAAATGGGGAGTATGAAAAATTTAAACAAAGTGAGAGTCAGACAGCCTACGACAGAAAAAGACCGATTGTTGAAAATTATGATAACCGAGATAAAACGTATCGAGCAATAATGAAACAACTCACTGATTTATTGCCACAAGCAACGAAACCAGATAAAAGAAGCAAACTTCTTGGAAGAGGTTAGCGATGCTAAGTAATAAGCACGTTGATAATTATATTCGTAAATGGAAGTCTGGTGAGTTGGTCCTTAACGAAAAAAGAATCCAGTTGTTAAAGTTAGTTGAAAAAGAAATTTTGCCTTATGATGATTTGTATTATTTCAATGAAGAGCAAATCGATAATTATATTGAATTTAGCCAGGTATGGTATTTCGAATTAGATGAATGGGAAAAATTTATTTCCGCATTCATTTTTTTATTTTATAAAGAAGACGATGAAGTTGTCTTTGATGAATTCGTTATAAACATGGGACGTGGTGGAGGTAAGAATGGATTTATTTCTACCTTGGCAAATTATTTCGTTAGTTCATTGCATGGTATTGATTATTATGATGTTTCGATTGTAGCTAATAGCGAAAAACAAGCTAAAAGAAGTTTCCAAGAATGTTATCGAGTGATAAATAAAAAAGGTAACGATGATTTAAAAGAAGAATTCGAAGCATTTAAAAGTAGTTTAACTGGTTTGGAAACTCAATCTGTTTTTGAATACAAAACGAGCAATGCTAGCTCTCAAGATGGTGGTCGTGAAGGAGCGGTCATCTATGATGAGTATCATGAAATGGAAAATACAGATATTGTTGATGTTTTTTCTGGCGGACTCGGAAAAGTAGATCACGGGCGACAATTTTTCATTGGAACAAAGGGATTTGTGCGTGAAGGTTATTTTGATATTAAATATCGACAATGTGAAGATATTTTGAATGGATTAACCGAGTTCAAAGGTGTCTTTCCTTATATTTGCGAGTTAGACGAGATTGAAGAAATGGATAATCCAGAGAATTGGCCAAAAGCTAATCCGGCTTTACAAGAACCTTTGAATAAACGTGGAAAAAGATTATTCAACCGTATCATGAAAGAGTATGTGACTTTAGCGACCGAACCTTCAGGAAGAACAGCTTTCGTGACGAAGCGAATGGATTATTTAGAAGACAATATGGAAAATTCCGTGGCTACAAGAGAAGAAATGATGGCAACCAACAGACCGTTTTTTGAACTAAATACAGTTCCTATTGGTTCTCTTGACTTTGGGAGTGTTCGAGATTTTGCGACGTGTGGCTTACTCTTCAAGAAAAAAGAAGAATATGCATTCAAAAGTTTTACCTTTGCTATGAAACAATTTTGTGATGTTCATTATGGTTATTCTTTAAAAGAACAACTTGTCGGTAGTGAAAAACGCGCTCCAATAAAGAAATGGGAAAAAATGGGGTTGATGAAAGTAGTAGATGAACCTTCATTGAATCCTAAGCATATTGTTAATTGGTTTATTAATGCCAGAGAGAAATACGGAGTGAGAGTGATTGTGATGGATAACTATAAGGCAGATATTTTAGGACCAATGCTAGAAAAAGAAGGTTTCGAAGTCGTACGACTTAGAAGACCATCAAGTTTACATCCGTTGCTAGCTCCGCGAGTAGAAGATGGATTTGCTAATAAAAAATTTATATTTGGGGATAATCCGTTAATGAGGTGGTTTACTAATAATGTTTTTGTCAAAGAAACAAAAGATGGAAAACAGTTCCTAAAAAAAGAGGAAGTGAAACGTAAAACAGATGGATTTCAAGCTTTTATTCATGCTTTATATAAAGCAAATGAACTAGAAGACCAGATTGATTATGACGAAGCCTTTGACATGTTAGATGAATTAGACTTTTAAGAAAGCGAGTGATCAACATTTACAGACCACAGTATTTAAACGTAGAAAGAGAAGTTCAAAATTTATATAGTGGGAATTGCATATACTATTCGAAAGTTACGTCAATACAAACCGGATACAAAAAGAAACCACCAGAGAAAAAAGAAAACAAATCTGGTAGACAATTTGCTAGAAAGTGCAGGTGATCAAGATATCTATTTTGATTGAAAGGTGGTGAAAATATGTGAGTTTATTTGATATCTTTAAAACATCAATAAAAAATGAAGAACCTTCTGACTGGATACCTGATTTTGTATTCGGTGATGAAGAGTCTGCTCGTTCATATCTGAAAATTATGGCCAAAAACACAGTGCTTGATTTTGTAGCGAGAACAATGTCAACACTAGAGGTTAAATTTAAGAACAAGAATGATACAGCTGATTGGGATTATATTTTGAATGTACGACCTAATTCTGACATGTCCGCTGCTACGTTTTGGGAAAAGTTTTTTTATCGTTTGTTAGATGACAACGAAGTCTTAGTTATATTTACTGAAGACAATCAGCTTTTGATAGCAGATGATTTTTCGCGCACGGAATATGCGGTATATGATGACGTGTTTATTGGTGTTACTGTGAAAAACTATGTATTTCAAAAAAGTTTTAGTATGTCCGATGTGATTTACATCGAATATAACAACGATAAACTTGAACGATTTACAAAAGGACTATTTGATGATTACTCAGAACTATTTGGTCGTATTTTAGAAATTGCTATGCGAAATAATCAAATTCGAGGTTCAGTATCTATTGATACAACTGGAAATATAAACGAGGAAAAAGGAAAAGACGGTAAAACCCGATCAGAACGTCTCCAAGAATACATTGACAAGGTATACAACGCTTTTAAAACAAAATCAGTAGCAATTGTAGCAAAGATAAAAGGGTTTGATTACGAAGAATATACTAATAAGCAAGGGGTTTCCAATCAATCCCTTGATGAGTTAAACAAAATGAAAACGTCACTGATTGATGATATAGCCAACGCCATAGGAGTTCCTACGGCGCTTATTTATGGTGAGAAAGCAGAGCTGGATTCCAATATCAAAGCTTTTAGGAAATTATGTATCGCACCTTTAGTCAAGAAATTACAAGATGAATTGACAGCAAAGATAATTACCCGTCAAGAATATGGTAAAGGTGAAAGGATTAAAGTATCTAAAGTTTTACCAATCAGTATTTTAGATAACGCGACACAAATCGATAAAGTTGTTTCTTCCGGAACTTTCTTACGTGATGAAGTTCGTGAAGAAGTTGATTATGATGCTTTACCGAACGGAGAAGGTCAACAATTAATCATGACTAAGAACTATCAAAAAGTATTGAAAGGGGGTGAGAAAGAAAATGCCGAAAGTTAAAAAAGTACCGTTTCAATTTACCAACGAGATCCAAAATGGTAAGCACATTCTCACTCTGAGTGGAAATGTACAAAAGAAATACTGGCGTGATGATGATGTCATTAATGCGAAAGATATTCGAGAATCACTTGATACTGTCACAGACGATATCGTGATTAAACTGAATAGCCCTGGCGGCGATGTGTTCGAAGGGATTGAAATTTACAATTATCTGAAAGATCATCCGTCAAATATAACTGTAGAAGTAACTGGCTTAGCAGCAAGTGCCGCAACATTTATTATTGCCGGTGCCGACAATGTGATTATGAACGTAGGAACGTCTTTAATGATTCATGAAGCTTCAACTTTCGCTTGGGGAAATAAACAGGATATCCAAAAAACGTTAAACGCATTGGAAACAATCGATGATTCAATCTTAGCGATTTATTCAGATAAGACAGGACAATCGGCTGAACAGCTACGCGAATGGATGAATGAAGAAAAATGGTTTGCAGCAGATGAGGCTGTAGAATTTGGGTTTGCTAATTCTGTTAAGCGCGAGAATTTGCAAGAAGAACCGCAAGATATTGCTGCTATCGTACAAAATGCTGTTGCTATTGCAGTAGCTAATATGAAACAAAATGAAATAAATAAAGAGGGACAAGAACTAAAACAAAAATCATTAATCGCGCAATTGCGAAAAGGAGAATAAATTATGTTAAAAATTACAGACAAAACAGCAGATGCGAAGAAAATCTTTAACTCTATTTCTGCAAAAGAAGATGCAACGCCTGAACAAGTAAATGCTGCTTTAGAAGCTTATGTCACTGCTATCGCAGAAGATGCAGGTGCACAAGTTCGTGCTGAATATGAAGAGCTGAAAAATGTAACTGATAATCGTGTTTTAGAAGCTCGTGGGATTCCGACTCTGACTGCAGAAGAAACGAAATTTTACAATGAAGCAGTTAAAACAGGTGGATTTGATCAAGAATTAGTTTGGCCAGAAACGATTCTAGAACGTGTATTTGAAAACTTACAAAATGATCACCCGATTTTAAAAATTATCAACTTCACTCCAACTGTTGGCCGAGTTAAAGTTATTCGCGCTCGTCGTAAAGGTGTTGCGGTTTTCGGACCATTGCATAAAGACCTTGAAGGGCAATTAGATTCTGAGTTTGGCGCAACTGAGTTTGTACAACTTGCATTGACTGCATTCTTCCTGATTTCAAATGATACGCTTGACTTAGGACCTCGATGGATCGATCGATTTATCAACCTTTCTTTGAGCGAAGCTGTTCGTGACGTTTGGGCAAAAAAAGTTATTGTGGGAACAGGTAACAATGAACCAATCGGTTTAACAAAAGATTTAGATGGCGCCGTAACAGGCGGTGTGTACCCAGAGAAAAAAAGTGCTGGAACTTTGACATTTGCTAAGGATAAGATTGTCAGTGAGTTAGGCGAGGTAATGAAAGTTCTATCAAAATACACCTATAAAATTGATGCTGATGATGAAGGCGAAACAAAATATCGTTCTGTTGCTGGAAATGTATATTTGATTGTTAACCCGGTTAACTACTGGGACATCATTGTGCGTGTCACTTTAGCAAACTTGAATAATGTGTACGGAACTACGATGCCGTTCATCAGTTTGGATCACATCATCGAATCTGTAGATGTACCGGAAGGCAAGCTTATCTCCTATGTCGGAAAAGAATATGACGCAACGCAATCCAGAGCGGAAAGAGTCTACGTTTACAAAGAAACATTCGCCATGAAACGGGCGACACTTTATGCTGTCGACATGTTAGGGAATGGATATCCAACGAATAACGATGCTGCACAAGTATATGATCTTGATTTTTCTGAAGTATCTGTTGACGGTGGTTCGGGGGAGTAATTACGCCTAACGCTCGTAAGGCGCCGTTAGACTATTCTAGCTTGAATGTGCTACAACTTAAAGCGTTGTTAGGCGAGCGGGGGAAAGTGTATCCAAGCAACGCTAAGAAACAAGAATTAATTGATCTATTGGAAGGGTGATAGTATGGATGATGCAAAGTTCATAACTGAATTTAAATCTCGTTTTCGTATTTTTCATTCTTCCGAAGATGAAGATATTGGTACACAATTAGAAGATTCGTTTAATGATATCAAATCATTAATCGGATTTTTTGAAGCTGATAAATTTCCAAAAGGTAAGGAACTTGTGTATGAGCGTACTCGTTATTTACGAAACGAGGCGCTCGAATACTTTTATAGTAATTTTCAGACAATGATCATGGATGCTTCCATAGAATTGGCGGGTGAGCTAGAAATTGCCGATTAATTCAAATTATAAAAGACCTCAAATTGTAGCTGGAGACTTAAATACTCCAGTTACTTTTTTTGAATTTAAACCAACTAAGGGACCTGAGCCAGGAGAAGCAAAAAAGAAAGAGTTGTATAAATGTACAGCTCTTGTCTATAACCCTTCAATGAAAGACCGAGATATTTTGAACGTTGCAGGTACTAAAGAGGCAGTAACTATCAAGATACGCGATCCTTATACAGATTACTTACCTACCAACAAACAAAAGGTGGAAATTGAAGATTATCGCTATCTCGGTAAAGTTTGGGAAATAGTTGATGTCTCACCGGATTTAGAAAACAACGATTTTGTAAAAATCATTTTGGGGGTGAGTTCGTGAGTGTAACGATCACTGGTGAAGCTGAAATAATTAAGAACATTGAAGCTAAGTTAGGGAAAAATAAAGCTACTAGAGTTATTAATAAGGCTCTTAGAAAAGCTGGCGAACAGAATCAAAAGATTGTAAAAGAAGCTGTTTCTACTTACCAAGATACTGGCAAAACTCATGATTTAGTTGTTACTAGCGGTGTTAAAAGTAACCCAAAACGAGTTGAAACAGGGTGGGCTTCAAAAGAAAGAGCTCCTATTGTTCATTTAAATGAGTTCGGCTATACACGTTATGGTAAATACGTTCGTCCTCAAGGTATGGGGAAATTACAAGCAGCTGCCGACAAGATTCAAAAAACGTCAACGGAAACTGTCAGACGTGAAATGGAGGAATTAGGCCGATGAAAGACATGTGGATGGACGTATACAATGCATTGATTGTAAATCCAGTCATAGCAAAGCATTTAGCGATCAAGCCTAGCCCATACGAAAAAGAGATTACTTATCAAATAAAATTTTACGAAGCGCCAGAAACTTTAGACGTATCCAAACCTTTTATAGTTATTGATACTTTCTCAGGTCCACAAACAAACGCATATCACATGGCTAATAAGCCAGTTTCATTAACGTTCAACTTTCAAATAAACGTTGAAACTCAAAATCGTTTACTAACAAAAGAAATCGCAAAAGCTGTAAAAGATGTTATGTGGGAAATGGGTTACGGTCAGTTGAATGGTGGTTTAGACACGTACTTTAGGGAAACAAAGAGATTTGTAGATGCACGAAGATATAGAAAAAATACAAGAATCCACGATACGGATTACTAGGAGGAATAACACATGGAAACATATGGATTTGATAAATTATCAATCAGAAAGCTTAAAGGAGACTTAACTCCCGACACTACTTCGGAAATCGTTGTACTTGAAGGAATTCAAAAAGAAGGTGGACCTACAAGTTTTGATCTTACCGGATTAACAAAAGAAGCAATTAAAGTATTTGCTGGAAACGTAGAATATTTTATCTCACGTAAAGGGACTGGCAATGTAGCAGCTAACTTTGGCTTGTTAGACGTACCAGCAAAAATCGAAGCGGATATTTTAGGTTTTATTACAATGGACGAAAACATCGATGGTTTAGGTGAAGAAACAGAACCACCATACGTTGCAGCAGTTGCAGAGTCGGAAGATTTGTATGGAGTACCTGTGGCGTTTGCTTTAGTTGCCGGTAGCTTCTCTCGTGACGGATTTTCATTAGCAACGAAAACAGATGAAGATTTTACACCAGAAGCTGGTGAGTATGTTTATACTGCTATGTCAAGAAAAATTACAATTGGCGAAAATACAAAAACATTGAAAGTATTACGTGCATCAACGGTAGCAGGAGTTGAAAAACTAAAAACAGCAGTTTTAGGACCTGCATCGGGGAAGTAATAACCCCCGAGAGTGTTGTATTAGATAAATCAAAACTTGCATTAAAAATGGGGGAAGAAGCAACTTTGGTTTCAACTGCCTTACCTGAAAATGCTAAAGACAAATCAGTAGACTTCGCTTCGGACAACACGTCCATTGCCACGGCCACTCCAAAGCAAGGGAAAGTAACGGCGATTGCTTTAGGTACAGCAAATATAACAGCGAAAACAAATAACGGTAAGACTGCCAACTGTGCAGCTACAATCACGAAATGAAAAGGTTAACCTATACGGCTAGCCTTTTTTTGAGGAGGAAAAACAATGGAAAGAAAAATCGAATTAGAGTTACGGATGCCAGACAATAAATTCCGAACATTTACCCAAGAGTTCATTCCATTTCGAAAACGTTATGACTATATTCGTTTAGAAAAAGATCTAGAAAAAGAAGCGGCTGTACAAGAGAGATTAGTTGAAGAAACTGAGTACGATCAATTACAAATTCAATTTGTTGCTGACTTGTTTGAATCCGAAGAAGTTACTAAGGATTTGATTCTAGGCGGTCTTGATACTGCAGATAGACATAAGATTTACGAAATTATTCGATACCGCGTTTTAGGATTCAGCCAAGCGGACGATGAAGCAGCAAAAAAAGCGATGACGGAGGAAATCTTAAGTGGAGCGACTTCTACGAACTCCAATTAAATTTCGTCCGTGACGTTATCAAGAATTTACCGGGTTGGACAATCACAGATCTAATGAAAACAGATTGCATAGATATTGACGAAATATTGTTGAAATCCGATAAAAAAGAAAAAAATAATAAGAAAAAAGAAATTAGACCATTATCAGATTTAGTAAATGGATCAAAAGGAGGGTAATCATGGGAGCGGCAGGTACACCGATAGGAAATATGGTTATAAAACTTGGGCTTGATGATTCCGACTTTGGTCGTGGAGTTGAAAACTCAAAGAAACAAGTTAGATATTTAGCTAAAGAAATGCAAGCCAATATGAAAATCGCTGATATGGCTGGCAACCAGATGGATAAATTAGGTGCTAGGTATAATGGTCTTACAAATATAATCAGTGCACAAGAAAAGCAAGTATCGTCATTGAAAAAAGCATACGAAGAATCGTTTGTAGATGGTAAAGCCACTGATTCAACAAAAAGGCTCGCAGCACAACTACAAGACGCAAACGGAAAATTAGCTGGTTATAAACAGCAACTCGTTGTGACAGCAGGTTCTTTAGCAGAGCTTGAAGTTAAAACCACTGGCGCCACTGGCGCCATTTATGCTGGTAGTGAAAAAATGATAAGTGCTGGCAAACGAATGGAATCAGTTGGCGGAAGTATGACCAAAGGTTTGACCGTTCCTATTTTAGCAGGAGCAGCGGCAGTTACGACGGCGGCTATTTCTTGGGAGTCAGCTTTTGCAGGAGTAAAGAAAACAAATGATGAAGTAATCGATTCTACAGGAAAAGTCGTTTATTCATATAAAGACTTAGAAGATGGACTACGAGGATTAGCTAAAGAATTACCTTCAAGCCATCAAGAGATTGCAGCTGTAGCAGAAGCAGCAGGTCAGTTAGGGATTGAAACACCTAATGTCGTAAGCTTCACCAAAACGATGATCGATTTGGGAGAATCTACTAACATGAGCGCTGAAACTGCCGCTACTGCTTTAGCTAGATTTGCAAACATTACTCAAATGTCTCAGAGTGATTTTGGTAAATTGGGTTCAGTCATTGTTGACTTAGGGAATAACTTTGCAACTACTGAGTCGGAAATCACTGAAATGGGATTGAGACTTGCTGGTGCAGGTAAGCAGATCGGAATGTCACAAAGTGAAATTCTTGGGTTTGCTGCCGCCTTGAGTTCTGTAGGTATCGAAGCTGAAGCCGGAGGTTCTGCCTTTAGTAAAGTTATGGTGCAAATGCAATTGGCCGTAGAAAAAGGGACTGGAGCATTTTCAGAAGTTGAAGAGACAGCCAATCAAGCCGGTATGAGTATTGGGGAATTTGGCGAAATTATCCTCAAGGGTGGCAAAAATGCTAAAGAACTTGCTGAGGCGTTAGGTACTGATGCTAAAAGTTTGAAAAAAATGTATAAAGAGGCCGACAAATCAAAAACTTCTTTAGAAAATTTTGCTCAAGTTGCTGGGATGACTGGGGAACAATTTTCAAAAGCGTTTAAAGAGGACCCTTCTCAAGCTATCATTAAATTCATTGAAGGTTTAAAGAATGCTGAGAGTCAAGGTACGTCTGCAATCAAAGTGTTAGATGATATGGACATTAAAGAAGTTCGTTTGCGTGATTCGTTACTACGTGCTTCAAATGCTTCAAACGTGTTCTCGGGAGCAATTGAAATGGGTAATAAAGCGTGGGGAGAAAATACAGCCTTAACTGAAGAAGCTAATAAGCGGTACGAAACTACCGAATCTAAACTGAAAATGCTGAAAAATGAAGTTATAGATTCAGCTATTGAATTAGGTGGCCCTTTCGTTGATGCTTTGAGGGATGGACTTCAAGCTTCCAAACCTCTTGTAAAAATGTTAGGAGACTTGGCGAAAGCCTTTAGTGATGCAGATCCTAAAACACAACAATTAGTTGTTAAGCTTTTAGCTACTACGGCTGCTGCTGGCCCCTTGTTTAAGATTACAGGTAAATTAACTGGCGGTATCGGTTCGTTAGGTAAAAGTTTTGTTGAATTATCTGCATCTATGGCGAAGAAAAGAGCAATCGCGGAAGCTACAGAAGCATTAGCAAACGGAGCAATTTCTACTAAAGAATTCAGTTCAGCTATGGCAGGCGGCGTCGGTAATGTAACTAAGTTCGGAAGTGCTGCTGCAAGTGCTGGCGGAGCTTCAGGCATAGGAGCAATGACAGCCGCTCTAGGACCGTTAGGACCTGCAATTTTAGGTATTGTTGGTGTAGGCGGTGCATTGGCTGTCGGTTACGGAGCATGGAAGCTGTTTGGTGAAGAGGCTTGGAATTCTTCTCAGCGTGTTGAACGTTGGGGTACTGATGTAGGAGCGGCAACAGATAAGACGTTAGGAAAAATTCAAGATGATACTCAAAAAGCATCAGGTCAATTCGGAATTATGGCGCAAGGTTTCGAAGCAGATTCCGGTTCTATGGTTGCCAATTTTGAAAAAATAGGTCAGACAATTGAGCAAAGCCTTATTAACAAAATAGACGGTTTGGATAAATTAATTAAAGAATTACCTGCTTCTGTTGATATTGGTTTAAAAGAGATGCTTCAACAAGAAAAGAAGAACACAGAAGACTCTTTAAAAATTGTTCAAGAGAACACAGCGAGAATTACAGAAATAAAACAAAATGCCTCTAATAGAGGTGTTGAAATAAGTGCAGCAGAAGCCAAGATCATTAAAGATTTGGCGAAAGGAACGACAACTGCTTATGTTGAAACTTTAGATGTTTCGGCCGAGGAAAAGAAGAAAATCTTAGCTGCTATGAATGCTGATGTTGCTAATGCTACTGAAAAAGAAGCAAAACTATGGCTGCAGTCACTAGGAAAACAAAGACAAGCGGCACAAGAACATGCGACTAAGAGACGGCAAGAAAAAGAGAAATATCTTCAAGACCTAGGATATAATCTAGATGGCGAATTTGCACAGAAGTTTTTAAAAGCTTGGGATGAAATAAATAAAACAACAGTTGATGGTTTTGATTCTCAGATGGCGACAATTACTGAAAAATATCCTGAATTAATAAACGAGGTATTTTTAGCCAACGGTCAGCTAGTCAGCTCAATGGGTAATGCAAAAGATGCTGCTATATCAACTAATAAAGATATTATATCCAGCGCGAACTCAATGGCAGATAAAGTAGCTGAAAACGCAGAAAAAAACGCGAAAAAAATAGCATGGACTGCTGACGAAAGTGTTAAAAACGGAAAAAAAGCAGCTCAAATGTGGAATAATCTTGTGTTCGATGAAAAGACAGGTGAAGTCAAGTCGAATGTTCGGGAAGTCGTGAAAGATGCTGCGAAAGATTCTGCGACATGGAATCAAATGAGATTTCAGCTTCAAAATGCCGATCTTGATTCAAATGCAAAATTGATTATTGGTGAAGCGGCAATCGCCAATAATTGGTGGGATGGTATGGCTTGGGAAGATAAGCAAGCCGTTTTAAAAGATGAATACAGCCAAACAATGTACAAAGCTTTAGAAGACTCTGGACAATGGAATAAAATGAGCTTGGAACAAAAAACAGCAATTTTATACTCAAATACGCCAGAAGTTATGACTGAAACTATGTTAAACCTTGGCTTATGGAAAGATTTCAAACCTGATGTAAAAGAATTAAAAGCTAAAAACTACGATTTCGTTGAAGTACTATCTAAATCAGAAGTAAAACTGAATCATTGGAATGAGGTTTCTTCTGAAGTTAAAGAAATCCTGGGGGATAATTACGATTTTCTTCAAAAGATATATCAATCTGATGCTTCTTTTAATCGTTGGAAAGAATTGCCTAATGATGAGAAAAAGCTACTAGCTGATGACACGGATTTTTTATCAAAAATATTGACTTCAACGACGAATATGAACAGATGGAATCAGCTTCCCGTGGAACAGAAAAAAATCTTGGGGGATAATTCCGATTTATTGAACAAAGTTTTTGCATCTGAAGAGTCTTATAACGGATGGATTCAACTTCCTGACAATGTAAAAAAGATGTTGGTTGATAATGTAGATTTAAAAACTAAACTAGCAGATGGTACTATCAGTTTGGATCAATTTAACAAAATAGAGCCGTTATTGAAATCTTTGTTAGGTGACTCATATAGTGTTGACCAAGCGGCAGCTACAGGTGTAAATTCTATAAATGTTTATGACAAAAATAATGCTGCAACCAAAAAATTACTAGGCGATCCGTTAGGTGTATTAAATGCAACTAGTTCTGGTGGAAGTGCTTTAAATATTTACGGATTGAACAATCCTGCTGACAAATACCTTACAGCTATTGATCAAGCAAGTGGACCAGCGTGGAATGCAAATTCAGCCGTAGAAAGTTTCAAAAATCAACCAGACGTAATTACTAAAACTCTCAGGGTTGCTGCTGAAACAGCTGGAGCATCTGTTGGTCAAGCGATGAAAGCATTTGGTTATGCCAAAGGTACTAATTTCCACAAGGGTGGAGATATGATCGTTAACGACCAGGTCGGACCATTGTACAAGGAGATTGTCCATGAACCGGGGAAAGAACCTTATATTCCAACAGGGCGTAACGTTCTAATTCCAAATGCTAAAAGAGGTACAAAAGTATACAGGGCAAGCCAAACTAAATCGATAATGAAAAGATCGGATATTCCACATTACGCTGAAGGAGTTGGTGTGCCTAGAAATTCAACAATGGTACAAAATTTAAGTTATTTCACAGGGGGAAAAGAACAAGTAATCGTAAAAGATAATAAATCAGATTTGATTCTGGCGATTAATAGTTTAAAAGATGTGATTTTAAATAAGAATAATTCGGAAAAACCTATGAATATAAATTTGAGGCTAGGAGAAAGAGACTACAATATGTTTATCCAGGACATATCAGTAGTCCAAGGAAAAGAAATTGATATTCAATCGAGTTTTTAGGAGGCGATAATTTGTATGATTTTAAATCTATTTTAGAAATTATGGAGTTACCTCAAAAGGCGATGACTTATGACGGTAAATACTTAGAAAATCAAATACCTGGCTATCTGACATTAGATGTTGCTGGACGCGAATCTTTAGACACCGACATACAGACAGATGAAATCCATGTTGGATCAATCATTTCTAACCAGAAGCTTAAAAGCAAAACGTTAATTGTTGAGTACGGATTGACGTTCGAAAACTATGAGGACTCACAATTCAAATTTAACAAGATTAAACAGTTTTTGTTTAGAAGAGAGGATGTTCCGATCGTATTTAATGATGAAAACGGGATATTGTTTTACGGAAGACTGTCCCTAATGCAACAACCGACTTATCACACAAATGAATTTGCAACTGGAAAGATTGAACTTTTCTGTCAAAATCCTTTAAAGCATTCAAGAATAAAAGAATTTAGTAATGTTATTACAATGGATAGCCCTATTGAGACAACTCCCAAAAAAATCATAGTAAAATTATCAACTAATTCAAGTATAAAAATAACAAACAAAAGATCAGGAGCTAAAATCAAAATTACAAGCGCAGCCATTTATAGTGATAATTTAGTTGAATTTGATTTTGAACACGGGAAAGTGTTTGTAAACGGAGCAGACAGAACAGCTATTTTAGATCTAGATAGTGACTTCGAAAATTTCTATATCCATCGTGGAGACGAAATAATTTGTAATAACGGAGTAATGACAATATATGCAAATGAGGTGTATCTATGAAAATAACCAGTTCGGTCTATTTTTTCGACGACAGACAACGATTTATTCGTATGGTGACTAAAAAATTTTTGACACAAAATATACAGGAAAAAGAAATCACTTCAGATAAATCTGAATTGCTTAATGATAAATTGACGGTTTCAGTTGTTTTTGATAAAGGAATTGAAGAAGCAGCTTATATGGCTGTAAAGGAAAACGATGGTACATTTTCTTTATATTCGATCATAAATTCTGGAGATGAGAATAACAGGAATCATTTTGTAGGTATTAATTTTGCGGTCAAAGAATTGGAAGGATTTATTGTCAAAGATATTAGACCGCAAAAAAAACCAATATCAGTTGTTGCCAGTCAAATAATGAATGCTACGGATGGCGAATGGAGAGTTGGCTATGCGAAACCGAATTTGCCAATCATTACTGATACATTCTATTATTTGTCTGTAAAAGATGCTTTGAAGCAACTCCAAACTCATGGTTGCGAGATTCTTTTTAAATGCAAAATTGAAAACAACAAAATCACTGATAAATATATAGAAATCTATGACGAAATTGGTAGTGCATCAAATAAAAGATTTGTTTATGGTAGTACCGCATTATCTGTGGTCAAAGAACAGGACAGGTCCGAAATATATACCTCTCTCATTGGTCGTGGTAAAGGCGAAGAAGTGGGTGATGGCTATGGGAGACGGTTAGAATTTGCTGGAATAGAGTGGAAAACAACTGCAAACAAGCCAGTAAACAAACCTAAAGATCAAAATTGGATCGAATTATCTGAAATGACAGAAAAATACGGTATACCTTTAAAAAATGGGAAAATGAGAAAAAGAGAAGGCGTTGTTGTTTTTGAGGATATTGAAGATGCTGAGGAACTATTACTTAATACATACAACGCATTAATAGAAATGAGTCGTCCGTTAATCCAATTCAAAACAGAGGTAATTAGTGGTGATGAAATTGGAAATACTATTCAAGTCCACCGATACGATAGAGATTACCATTACAGAGCTAGAATTTTTAGTGTGGTCATTGACCGGCTAACAGGTAAGGTTAACTCTGATATTGGAGATAACTTAATAAAAAAATCTTCTATTAAAACTTCTTCTGATTTGAAACTAGACTTAAAACGTGTAGAAGATACCAAGCCTTCTTTTTACACAGCTGAGCAAATCGCGCAATGGCAAACGGATATCATTCGAGGGCTCAAAGGTGGATCTTATGTTGTTCTCACTGAAGCTGATCTAGGAATTTCCGATGAAAGGATCCCATATTGCTCAGTTTGGATGAACGGTAAATCTCTTGAAACAAGCAATCATTTCTTGGTTGCGAATAGCGAAGGGATTGGATTTATTGATGGTGATTTTAATTTAGATAACTTTCATACAGCATGGACAATTGATGGGGTTTTAAATGCTAGGTTTATCCAAGTTGGTAGATTAGGCGGAGAACAGGTATTCTTGGATTTGGATACAGGTGAAGTTTTCTTTGCAAAAGGATTTATTAAGTCAAAGAATGGAAACTTAAAAATCGATATCACAGAAGGTATTATAGAAGGTCCAATTATTAGAAGCTACACGTACGGCAAATCTAGTGGAATACAAATTCAATCTGGAACAATGTATATTGTAGGATCAAATGGATCTACTTTAGGAAGAGTCGGAACAGCTTCCTTATTCGGTAACGATATGACTATTGCAAACAATAAAGGAAAACAAATGGTGATCGGTACTGAAGAAGGAAACAATATCGGTACACTTATGCAAATTCCAACTGACTCAACAGTATCTAATCCGAAAATGAATCATTACGGAACTCATAACTTCGGTTTTGCAAAGGTAAAGTTTGGACTAGGCTCGTTAAAATTACCGATCGAGATTAATTCAGATGGAACAGTCGCTAGGTATTATAATGTCGAATGGTAGGAAGGGAGAAATGAACATATGGCAATAGACCAGTTCAAGACAGTAGACGTTGTTATTACAAATATTAATGAGGATTATATACCTCAACAATTAGTAGTACAAGGAGAACGATCAGGGAGATCAATGACCTTACAAATTGCCAACGGTGGGAAGATTGAAAATCAAGCAGGCATATCAGTCAATCTTGGGTGGTCGCACGATACGGTTAAAAACAACGATGGTGAAAAGTTGCAAGGATTAGATGCTTTTCAGGCGATAGATAAAACAAAAGGACTGTTTCGTTTAGACTATCCTGCCAGTATGGTTCAACCAGGGCAAATCACTGCCGTCATACAAATTATAAGTTCGTATTCCGACACCAGAAGCAAGCCGTTTAAAATAAAAGTCGAGAGAACGCCGTTTGACAGTAAAGCTGTTGAGAGCGAAAACTCTTTTACTGCATTACAAGAAGCATTAGGAACCGTAAATAAATATGATGGTAAAATAGGAGATTTGGAATACAACAAGGCAGAAAAAAAAGATTTAGTTAATACAGAGAATAAAGTAAACGATAAAATAGAAAAACTTGAATATAAAAAAGCTGAAAAATCCGAATTACTAAATGTGGAGAATAAAGTAAACAATCTGGGAAGTGCTACGCCAAAAGAAACCTTCAGTTCGCTTAATGCTTTGCAGACTAAGTATCCAAGCGGTTCTAATTTTGCGATGGTGGTTTTAGAAGCAGATGGGAAAACCGGTTATGTTTATTTGTGGGATGGAAGCAGCTGGCAGAAAGGAGCTTTGTATCAAGCTCAAGGGTTAGCAGATAAATCGGTTTCGTCAGCTAAAATATCCGATGCGATAAACATGAAAAACTATCCGTTTTCTCCTAACTCTTCTTTTGAGTTTGAGAGACACCAAGCAGCAATTTTGGATATAAAATTGTATGATGCAGATATAAACAAAGATTATTGTATTGCTGGACTGTTTAAAAACAACGACAAAGGAGTATGGCGTATCTTTTTAAATACCTTTGACCAAAAAACAGGGATAGTCGGCGACAATGTGGCATTGTGGCAAGTAACTAACTATATCCCTCAGAGTAATATCGAGACAATTGAACTAAACAAGGCAGCTGGTGGATTTGATGCAGAAATAACAATTGATTGGTCAAAATTACTTGATGGTGATGTATTAGGAACGGGCGTTCACGGCGCAAAATTATTGATTCATAAATTAAGATATATCGATAAGTTTGAGGATGTGCAAAAATTCCCTTTTGCAAACGATGCTATTGTTGGAACAGATAGACTAAAACAAGCGTTGCTAGATGTAAAGTTAATAGGGGCTGATGTAAATAAAGATTACGCTATAGGTGGTTTATTCAAAAACAGCAATAGCAGATGGCGCTTGTTAGTATTTGAGTATGATAAAGCAACAGCTAAATTAGGAAACTTAGTTTCCGAGTTTAATACCACAAATTACGTACCAAGTGCCGACATCGAAAGGTTAAAATTATCAACAACGATTTACGAAGGTACGTTCATCTCAGAAATTTTGATCGATTGGTCAAAGCTAAATGATGGTGATTTATTTGGTACAAATGTTAATGGTGATATCTTAATTTTTGACAAGCGGTGTACAGTTGCTAGTGCAACAAGTAAGGTACTCCCCAAAACGTTATATCCGACAAAAAATGACAACACAAATTTTCCAAATTATGCTTATTTTCTCGGAAATTGGGAAAAACGTAAAATTAGAGATTTGGATGTGATGTCCTCGACATTGCCGTCATGTGGTATGATGCTTGGTTTTTATGGTCAAAAATTAGAAGGCTTATTTTACAAAGAAACAAACGGTATAAAAATTACAGTCAGAATCGATAACGGTGAACCGTTTGAGATGTGGATAAACGACGACAACACCCCTACGCTCATAGCTGAAAATTTGACATCAGAAGAACATGTTGTCGAGATTTATCAAGATCCTTGGTTTGGTAAATCTATGACAGATAAACATAGTTTTTATAATTATAAAGGATGTATAAATGTACAAGGTTTTGTACAAGATACTTATCCGATATTTACACCAGGCACAGATAATGTTTTTTATTTTTACGGAGATAGTTTCACGGCCGGAGGTGGCGCTAACTTAGCTCAAAGCTATGCAACGTTTTGTTCAGACTATTTAGGAGCGCAAGCTATACGAATAGCTCAAGGTGGTGCAGCTTTGGTTGAGCGATCTGATAGACTGTGGGTTCCAACCTTACCGGAATTTGCGTTTCATTCATCAGTTGGCAAAAGAGCAAGACCTCAACAAGCAAATATTGTGTTTATTAATATAGGCACTAATGACACGCCTAGTGCAGTGTCATTAGAAAAATACGAATCTGTTATGATCGAATTTTTAACACACCTAAAGCAACGTCACCCAGGAAGTCCGATAGTGTTAATGAATGATTGGTTAAAAAAATATACTACCGCTTGTCAAAATGCTGCAGTTAAAGTTGAAGGGGTTTATTATGTAGATGTTTCTACATGGGTATATGATAAACTCCCAGATTTACATCCTACATTACAAGGTCACCAACAAATCGGCCGATACTTAGCTAACAGTGTCACAAGTATTTTCAGAGGTGAAATATGAATTTAATCAAAGTTTTTAGGAATGACTGTTTGATGGTCATTCCTTTTTAGTTAGTTTTGATTTATATAGTTTTTAAAATAATGAAAAGGTGGTAATTATGATAGTGTTTAAATATTTAGATCAGTTTGTGGCTGATGCGGATCACAAGGCAATTTATGTCTTGATGTTAATTTGTATTGCAATGGGGATTGATTTCCTTAGTGGCACTATAGCTGCTAAGATTAATCCCGATATTGAGTTTTTGAGTAAGGTAGGGATTAATGGTATCTTGCGTAAAGTAGCAAGCATGGTCCTACTGATGTTTTTCATCCCTTTGGCTCCGTTGATCCCTGGTGGAGCGGGGGTAGGGCTTATTTATGTTTTATATGTTGGGTATCTATTAATGGAACTAAAATCAATTCTTGAGAATTATAAGAAAATGGGAATTGGCACAGAACTTTTCGAAGATTTTATCAAGAGTATTAAAAGCGGAAAGGATGATCAAGATGGCTAATATTAATGCGATGATCAAGTGGATGTCGGATAGACAGGGCAAAGTCAGATACAGCATGTCAGCTCGTCTAGGTCCTAGTAGCTACGACTGCTCAAGTGCTGTATACAATGCACTGATTGCTGGCGGATTTTTAAAAGCTGGATCGATGGGCAACACAGAGACTTTGTTTAACGACTTAGAGCGTAACGGCTGGCAACAAGTCCAACCAGTAAACGGCAACTATCCAGCTAAAAAGGGAGATATTTTTATCTGGGGTACTCGAGGCCACACGCTAGGTGCTGCAGGTCACACAGGTATCTTTATTGATGATAACGACAATATTATCCATTGTAATTTTGGATTTAACGGTATATCAGTCAATGATCATGATTATATCTGGGGATACAACGGACAGCCGGCAATCACTATTTATCGTTATACTGGCAATACTGGTGGCAATCCAAAACCAAGTACGCCAAAACCGATCGAGCCAACACCACAAGATCCTAATAAAAGAATCGATATGAGTGGTGTATTTTACCCTGATAGACAGTTAGCAGTCAGCGCAGACACAAATCCCGATGATGCAGTAAGTCCAGCATTAGACTATTACAATGCAGGCATGGCAATCTCATATGATAGCTATATTATGATTAACGGTTTTGCGTGGATTAGTTACGTTGCTAGTAGTGGTACTCGCCGTTATGTTGCTGTTGGTCCTGATGATGGGCGGATTGATACGACATGGGGTAGAGGGTTCTTTAATTAAAATGATATGCTCTCTTGATTAGTCAAGAGAGCATTATTCTATTTGTTATGAAAATTCTATCTATTATTTTTCAAAAATTCTAAAGATTTATTATAAGTATTATATGCCATTTCTTTAGATTCGTTGAATTCCGGATGGTCTTGAAGTATTGTTTTCCAAGCGTGCTCATCAAATAAGTTTAACCCATCAAAGTAATAGAAAATGTCTTCCTTATCAAAATTATCAGATTGCTTTTTCATGAAGGTATACAAATATAATTTATCATTTTTACCAACCATTGCTAAAACATAAATTCCAATATATTTATGTGTAGGGTCAACAGTAGAAGGATCTAAAATACATAATATTTCATCTTTATTTTCCAAATATTTATTATCTAAGTTTGAATAAAGCTTATCATAAAAAGATCCATTAAAATTATTTGAATTATTTCTAATTTGGATATAAGCTTGTAAATCTTTTGTTTTAGAATTTTTTGATGTATTTAAATCAATTTTTGTATCATCATCTACTCGCTGTTCTAATTTTATTGGCTCACTATTTTTTGACTCTACGTTATACTTAAAAAGATATTTTTCATTAATTTCTCCGGTATTTTGATCAAAAGAAATTGGATATCTATCATAGGGATCTAGTCGCAGATAGTTATCTCCGGAACTCACTTTTTTATTCATAAGTGTTTCTAGCTTAAAAGTTATCGGATTTAAAGATTTTTTATACTGTTCTCCTAAATTATATATTTTGAATGACCACCAAAGTGAAAGTCCAGATAAAATGAGTGATAGAAAAACAAAATAGGGAAGTACATTTTTCCTAAATTTAGTTAGTTTACTATCTTCTTTTTTCTCAATACTTTTTTCAATGCGATGGAATGTTGAACTATAGTTATTTAGTAACTCAACTAATTCTTCTTTATTTATCAGGTGCTCATTTTTCTTATTTTTAGCCATATAATTTTATCCTTTTTAAAATATTATAAACTATTTTGTACTAAGAATTCAATCCTATCCTCAACATCCACACTCAATACCAGCAACCTGTACAACTCTGCAGCATCCTCTAAACGCTCAAACTCCCAACGAGCTGATCCGCCATCACTAACCAATCCTACTACGTTACCATCCAATATAATTATCTGATCCACATAAAAACCTCCTTACGTTAAGATACGCAAAGAGGGGAGGAAATTATTTTAATTTTTCAAGTAAATTCGAGGTACGATGATTCACAATTGTTTCTAATTGCTCTGATGGCAAGTCTTTGTCAACGATAAAAAACAAGTCGCTTATATTAAAGCCAAGTCCGTTAGCGATTTTTTTGGCTATAGAATAACTCACCTCATGAGTGTTGAATCTTTTTTCCACGTTGATAATAGCTTGTTTACTAATACCTATTTTTTCAGCAAGTTGAGGTTGAGAGAGTTTGCGAGCGGCTCTCATTTCTTTTACGATATTAACTGTGATTGTGTCATTTAGTGGCTTCTGTTTTTTCTCGTCAATTGTTGACGGTTGTAGCAATTCTTCTACCGGCACATCAAAGATTACTGATATTCGGAGCATAATATTTAATTGTACTCCTGCGCCTGATTCAAGTTTCATTATCGTTTGTTTGCTAGTGCTAACTAATCGTGCTAAGTCGTCAATTGTCAGACTAGCTTTGCGTCTCATTTTAGCTAAATTAGTAATTGTCCTATCCATTTCTAATTCCCGCCCATAAAAACAATTTTGATTAAGATAGCAACACCGAGAGCATATGTCAAGAGTTCTCTTTTATTGTACGATGCATCTTTGTAAAACAAAGACAAAAGTAAGCACAAGAAAATAGTGATAATAACATATTTAACAGGAATTTGCATGCTTAACAATCTATTCATTTCTTTCACCACCCTTATCTAAAAAGCCATCCATGAAAAATGTATAAGCAATCAGCATTTTATCATAGCTAGTCATTTTTCTTGTTTCAGCATCCCAATTCTCTAGAGTTCGGATTGGGATGTTATAGACTCTAGAAAATTGAGCGCGACTCATTTTTTTACTTTCACGCATTTCTTTAATAGTCATGTTAGCTAGACTGTAAACAGCTGTCAGGACAACGCCTAGCTTGTCATTATCAAAGCTATCCATCCAGTCTTGCCAACCGCGTTCAGCGATATACATTTCGACATCGTTGTATTCAAGTGCTTCTTGATAAAGCGTTGCAAATAGTTCATATTTCATATTATTACCTCTTTCTGATTTAAGTAAGAGAGGGGAGGAGACCCCTCTAATTAGTAATCAACACCATGAGTCAGACGTCGAGTTGCTCCGTCTTCCCAGACTACTTCGATAAAGTTGTATGTTTGTTCTGATGTTACCACTTCTAACAACTCATCTAGACTGTTATACCCTTCGCTGATCGCAACTCCATTGTCTGCTAAAAATACTTGTTTTGTCATTTTAATTTCCTTCTTTCTTATTATGCAACTTTATTTTTGAAGTGATTAGCCATTTTTTTGATATAATCCATACTAGCGTATTCTTTATTGCTTCTAGCTTGACGTACAAAGTAATGAATTTTCGCCATGTCGATGTTTGCACCATTTTCCAAAGCTTTGCTAGCGTTTGTATGGATACTGTTTAGTAAAGCCGCTCTTTCTTGGCCTTCTTCTACAGATGCCATTTTAGCGTTGTCGGCGTGTACAATTTTAAGCGCTTCTGCAAAGTATTCTTTTTTTGAACCGCCGAAGTCAGTCGCTCCTCTTTCTGCTAATTCCCATGCTGCTGTAAAAATTTCTGATTTAGTCATTTTGATGATCTCCTTTTTCTCTCTTACTTGATTACATACTTAGTATACCACCTAATGGGTGGTTCGTAAAGTGTTTTATGTGAAATAATTAAAACTTTTTGAAAATAAAAATCCCTACTATAAAAGTAGGGATCAAGCTATGCTTGCCATAGGCTTTAAAACAAACTCACGGACAAAGCTATCAGGATTTTTAACAGCGAATTTTTCGATCACGAATTGCTTACGATCATTGTAATGGCCAAAGGTAGCAAGTTCAAACTTTCCATCCTCTAGAAAAAGAATAAGGTTAGCTAGTTCTTTCTTGCTGACTAAGCAATTTATGTCAGCAGAAGGAGTGTGTAGTGTAAAACGCACTAGCATACCAGGGAATGACTTTATGACTCTAATCTTATCAATTACACCTACATAACTATTTTTGTTCATAATATTCGCCCTCCTCAGCATTTAAGTAAAATATAAATTTGTCCAACCCAACCTCATTAATTAGCTTCTGACCACAACCCCATATGTACGCTTGAAATTCTTTGTAGGTCAGTAGACCGGATTCGTATTCTTCAATTAAATTCATACGTTGTACCATTTCCTGAAATCAAACAGTTCTACATTCCGAATCTCATCATAATGCACTTTTGTGTCATTGACGATATAACCTAACTCATCGAATCCTTCGATAAATCCTATAGTATCATCAAAATATTGACCTTCGGCATCCTTGATTTCCAGCTGAATAACAACCTGTCGGTTATTATTAAAAGCAAATTCAAGTATTTGCCCAATCTCTCCAAAGGTCATTTTCCTTTTTTGGGGGACTATTTTATGGACTCGCTCGTTTTCTTCATTCACGCTAGTTGCATGCTCTGATATAATAAATCCTTGCCACTTTTTCATGCCTCGATCATGGTATTGCAAAAAATAAGGATCTGATAAGTCAATGTGATCTGTCATGATAAACACCATCCTTTTATATGCTTTTATTATACGAACGTTAGTTCTTTTTGTCGAGAATAAGATAGTTTTCATTTTGATTAAATAACGTGATTTCAATTTATTCGTGGGCACGGACGTGGGCAGTACATCAAAATAATGACGATTAAATACGATTTTATAAAGCTTTGAATAGTCGGAAATACTCGTTTCTTTATTAATAAATAACGTATAAAACAAACTCGTAACGCGTAGGTCGTAGGTTCGATTCCTACAGCTGGCATATTTTCTTGATAGAACATGAGAGTGGACATTGAAGCGATTTCGTGTATCATAAAGATATGGAAACTCATACAGGACTTTTAACCCACATCAAGGTGTTTAAAGAAAAGCCATATGCTATAACAGGCATGCTAATTTGGGAAAACGATATCTGTATTAATTGCGTCATCAAAAATAGACCGTTTGCCACGTATGTCCTATCGCTACCGATGCACCAATATGAAATTGAGGTAAAAGGAAACTATAATAGCAGAGGACAATTTGATGTAAAACATATGCGCATCGTGAACATAGATAGCTATATTGCTTTGATAGGAACACCAGAATGAGAGGTTGGGACTTAATGATGTGACCCCCAAAAGTTGTACGTGGAAAATACAATTTTTGGAGGTTATTTTTTATGAGCTATTATGAGGTAGAATTCAAATTAAAGCTAGTGAAAGAGTACCTAGAAGGCCCTCTGGGCGGACGAGCCTTGGCTAAAAAATACGGACTCCCATCAAATGCCTTAATTTACAATTGGAAACACTCCTATCAATTATTTGGGAAAGAAGGGCTCAAAAGACACCGTTCATTGACAAAATATACTAGTGAATTTAAGCGAGATGTATTACACTTTATAGAAACGACAGATGCTTCTTTCGGTGAAGCAGCAAGGCAATTCAAGCTGCCTAGTGGGTCGATGATTTCTCGTTGGCAAAAGAAATATATCGCTGGTGGTCAAACTGCTCTGTCTAATCAAAAAGGGAGACCCAAAAAAAGGATGAACAAACCAACAAAAAAACAGCAAGAAACAAGCAAACTATCTCGTGAAAAGGAATTAGAGCGTGAGAATGAACGTTTGCGAATCGAGGTCGAGTATTTAAAAAAGCTACGGACTTTCCAACAGACTATTATGGCGAAGCGAAAAGACGAGTTCAAACCAGAATAGCCATAGAACTTATTGGAAAGTATCGTCAAGATCATGTATTACA
Source organism: Enterococcus sp. AZ101 (assembly GCF_050499005.1). NCBI lineage: Bacteria > Bacillati > Bacillota > Bacilli > Lactobacillales > Enterococcaceae > Enterococcus > Enterococcus sp. AZ101. The sequence goes on from NZ_JBMHEZ010000001.1 coordinate 1,277,976, forward strand.
AGCGATTAAGCTACCGCGTTCTACCTTCAATTACTGGAAAAAGATAATGAGCGAAGAAAAAATGACTCACATAGAGAAATTGATTCAAACAATTTTTGAAGAGAATGATCGCAATTATGGCTATCGTCGAATCAAGTTGGCTTTAGTGAATATGGGCTATCAAATCAATCATAAGAAAATCAGACGAATTATGAAGAAATATAACTTAGTATGTATAAGTTTTACACGTCGTTCAAGAAGGTATCGATCTTACAAAGGTTTGGTGGGAACCTTGGCTAAAAACAAGGTGAATCGCCGCTTCTTTAGCACGATTCCAAAACAAAAAATCTTTACAGATATTTCAGAATTCCACTATACTGAACGAAATTCCGAAGGAATTAAACTAAAAAGAAAAGCCTATCTCAGTCCTTTTCTTGATGGTTTTAATGGAGAAATCATTGCCTATCAATTTCAGCAAAAACCAACGTTGGATTGTGTATTGATTCCTTTAAAAACAGCCATTAAAGAAAGTAAAAAGACCAACTTTCGAACAACAATCCATTCCGATCAAGGGTGGCATTACCAAAATCAACAGTATGTTAGACAATTGAAGCAAGCAAAGTTATACCAGAGTATGTCACGAAAAGGAAATTGTTTGGACAATGCATTAATGGAAAATTTCTTTGGTCTAATGAAACAAGAAATGTATTATGGCCGTAGTTTTTCTAGCTTTGAGGAATTAAAACGAGCAGTTACAAATTATATTGATTATTACAATCATCATCGGATAAAAGCAAAATTGACTGGTATGAGTCCGGTTCAATACCGAATTCATACCAGTCGAATGACAGGTTAATCTACGTACAACTTTTAGGGCGCACATCATAATCCCAACCTTTTCTATTCTATTATGCTACGAGTCTAGTTAACGAATACGGTTAGGTTTTATAGTATTAAAACTAAATCAAGAAAAAATAGGTTAAAATTAAAAACATTTATAAAAAAGCTAGATACTTAATGTTGATTAGGTTATCCTTAAAGTAAATAAAAATTAAGGAGATTTCAAATGGAAGTTTTTTTAAGTTGGTCTAAAAAACCTAGCCAGCAATACGCAGAAGTGTTTCACAAATTTTTACCGATAGCACTCCAACATGTTAACACCTTTATGTCAACACATAGTATAGAGAAAGGGGATAATGGTACATCAAAAATATTTGATACTCTTTCAGAAACTGGAGTGGGTATATTATTTTTGACACCAAATAATATACAAGAGTCGTGGTTAAATTTTGAGGCTGGAGCACTTTATAAAGGTGTTAGAAAAAACAGGGTTATGCCATTGCTATTTGATGGAGACAAAGATTTATTAAAGGGACCGATTACTAATCTTCAAGCAGGGGTATACAATAAGGAAGAAGTATTTTCTATCTTTGAGGTAATCAATAATATGTCAAGTAGTGAAAAAATTGATCCTGAAAGGCTCAAAAGCTCATTTGATTTAATATGGCCGAAAATAGAAAAAGAGGTAATGGATGTCTCCAAAAATACAGAATATTCTAACGAAGAGTTAGAAGTAGATAATACTGAGTTGAAATTCCAACAAATATTAGATGAGCTTCAAAAATTAAAAAGTAATAATTCTAAAAGTTTCGAAGTCCAAAAGTTTAGTGAAGAAGACAGTAGACAATTATATAAGGTTTGTGAAGAATTTTTTTCCAATCATGAACCAACGGATCCTAAGATAGATTCTATAATAATAGATGTAGTGAATAATAAATTCAAGAAAGCGAAGCTAAATGACAAACTTTCAGTTTACAATATTATGAAATTTTATCAATACAATGTATATTCAAAAGAATTAGAACCTAGTGAGAATACTTCTGGAATCATTGAATAAACTAATTTTGAAGGTTCAATGCTTTAATAGTTTTAACTAATAATTTGTGAAACAAAGACATAATTTTTGTGTATTTACAAAAAAGAGCCTACACTTAACTTATAACTAAGGATATAGGAGGAATGCATCATGTCAGAAAAAGTTGATAAAATTACAAAACTAGCGAATGAAGCGAAAAAAGAAGTCGAACGTTTAGAAGATAAACGTCAAACAAATCTTGGTAACTCAATCAATTATATTGAAAATGAATTGCAAATCCAACGTTTATATGCTCAAATCGAAGCTTTTGAAGAAGTTTTGGATATTGTAAAATAATGACTTAACAACGTAACGATAGTCAAAACAATTAGAAATAATGAAAGAAAAGGAAACTAAGTATGTTTTCTTTTCTTTCATTATTTTTTTATAGAATACTTGTCTATTTTTTATGAAAAGTAATACCATTTGTCATCTGATCTGTCTCTGGAACATACGTATAAATAAATGGTTGAGGGTTTCCAGGGACAGTTACGCTATCTATATCCCATAATATGGTAAAGGTATTGTTGCTTTCAGTATAACTTGTTACTTTATATGTTTGTCCGTTGGTAATAATAGTATTTTCTGTAATCGTTACTTCAAGATCTTGTTCCCCATTGTTCCCTATCCAAGACCCTCTTAAATTTTGTGGAGTGGTTGCTGTTATTTCTGATGGTTCTGATTCTTCGCTAGATTGTTCTGAGGCTTCAGGTGCTTCAGATACTTTGTCAGTCGAAACTATAGTAGAAGAAACAATAGAGCTATTTTTTGTTGTTGAATGTTCCGATGATTTTTTTGTAGAATCAGTAGTTTGCTTAGTACAACCAACTGTAACTAGTAAAAGTGTGATAAGCATAATTGTTTTTTTCATTTTATTTAATTCTCCCATTCAATTTAATTAGCATTAATCAATGCATGAATTCGTTATTTAAGCGTTTCCTGAGCGCGATCTTGAATCAGCATTAGATCGTAACTGCCATCATATGAAATAAAAGATACATGATGAATATGCAGTGAAGAATCAATTTTTGGCAAATCAGTCACCAACCTTTTCGCAGCATCGACTACAATTGCTGTAGTTTCACTTCCTTCAGGAGAACCTTGAAACGCGCCAGTAATGATTTTGTCACTCTCAATTGTATCTGGTAATATCGTAACCGAATATTCATAGCGGCCAGTATCATTATTAAATGAATCGTTTGAAATGGTGTAGTGAGCACCTGTTATTGGATAGTTGGCAGTAAGATAGCTTGTAAGGTCAAATGTTTGAGCTGCAGAGGGCGTATTTTCTGGACTATTCTCCATTTCAGATGCTTGCTCTGGTAAATTTACAGTTGCATCCATGTCAGTTGTTTGAGAAGTTGTGGTATCACTAGAAATACTTGTTTTTACTGATGAAATTTTACTCTTTTCTGTTTTTATTTTTTCAGAAGAAGCGGTAGTTTGTGCGGTACTTGTTGAAGAATCACTTGCCTCTTTTTTTGCTGTACTAGTTGGTTGCTTTGAACATCCAACTGTAAATAGGACCATTAATAGTAATACAACGGACTTTTTCATTTTTTTACACCTTTCATAAATTTATTTTTGTTTGCCTAACCAAATAATAGCTGATGAATCAAAACAATTTTTCAGTTTTACTCCTATCTGTAATGTTTATGTAATAATTGTAATATAAAATTTTTTTTCGTAACATAGAAAAGCAACTTCTTAATATTTTCTTAAGAAATAACTAAAATTAGCTACATTCACAAGAATAAGAATCAATCGATAAGAAGAGAAAAGAATGAAATAAAGGTATGCTTGTCATACTCGTTTCGGTTCATTGCTTTTCCTTAAAGTTTTTCCAAAATCATCAAGTCTATACTTTCTTTTCTTCCTATAGAAAGTTATAATAAAAGGCGTATGATTTAAGGAAAAGGGATGACGAATGAATAAAAATAAACTAATGCGTAATTTAGATAATAGAATTGATTATGGTGTGATCTTACCAGTATTCCTTCTTTCAATCATTGGGATACTGTCACTTTATGTAGCGTTGAGTAACGATCCAAATCGACCAGAGATCGGCAATATGCTGATGAAACAAGGGTTATGGTATTTAGTCGGCGGTGTTAGTATTGTGATTGTGATGAATTTTAGTTCTAAATTACTTTGGCGATTGACTCCGATTTTTTATGTGATAGGTCTGATCATGATGGGCTTGCTTTTGAAATTTTATGATCCCTTTCTAGAATCCCAAACAGGTTCTAAAAACTGGATCAGTATCGGCGGAACAACTTTCCAGCCTTCGGAATTGATGAAGGTCGCTTTTATTTTGATGTTGGCCTATGTGGTAACGATGCATAATGTAAAAAACGTCAATCGGACGATAAAATCTGATTTTTGGTTGATTGGTAAAATGATGCTAGTTACACTACCGGTGATCATCCTCATTTTACTACAAGATGATTTTGGGACGATGTTAGTCTTTTTAGCTATTTTTGGCGGCGTATTTTTAATGTCTGGAATTTCTTGGAAGATTATTTTACCAACCTTTCTAGCTGCTATTTTGATAGGCGCTGGGACTATTTACTTGGTAACAACTACTACTGGTCGTGAATTCTTGTATTCTGTGGGATTTAAACCGTATCAGTTTGACCGGATCGATTTGTGGATGAACCCGTTTCATCATGATCCAGACCGCTCCTTCCAACCGGCATTGGCCATTACTGCTATCGGTTCCGGCGGTCTGCTTGGAAAAGGATTCAATGTCAGTGATGTTTACGTTCCTGTTAGAGAATCAGATATGATTTTCACAGTGGTTGGCGAAAACTTTGGTTTTATTGGCGGCTGCTTTATCATTCTGTTATACTTTATTTTGATTTACCGTATGATTCGTGTTTGCTTTGAGACCAACAATGAGTTTTATGCCTACATTGCAACTGGGATCATCATGATGATTCTATTCCACGTATTTGAAAATATAGGAGCGAATATTGGACTTCTACCATTAACAGGGATTCCATTACCATTTATTAGCCAAGGTGGCTCCTCGATTTTAGGGAATATGATAGGTGTAGGCCTGATCATGTCGATGAAATATCAAAAAGAAGCAACTATTGAAGAATATTAAATGAAAGAAGGCGGTAAAATGTACACATTTTTCTGGTATCCAAAATGTTCAACTTGTAAGAAAGCAAAGGTCTGGTTAGATGAGCGTCAAGTACCCTATGAAACGATCGATATGATCGAAAATCCACCCACTGCAAAACAATTGGCAAGCTGGATGGAGCAAAGTGATTTACCGATTCGCCGTTTCTTTAATACAAGTGGAATTCGTTATAGAGAGCAAGGCTTAAAAGATAAGGTCAATGAGTTTTCGATCAAAGAAGCTAGTGAGTTATTAGCAACTGATGGCATGTTGATCAAACGTCCGATTTTTGTTAAAGGTGATCAATTTTTAGCAAACGGATTTAAAGAATCTGATTATGAAGGAGCTATTAAATAATGTCTGAAGAAATCAAGATTATTGATAGTTTATGGGTTTTAAAAACAGCTGAAGGGTATAAAATCGGTTTAACGAATGATGCGCAAGAAGATTTAGGTACGATCACCTTTGCTACAATGCCTAAAGTTGGTCAACGCCTTGTAAAAGGGGACTCTTTAATAGAGTTAGAAGCTGAAAAGGCGGTCAGTGAATTTAGTTCACCAATCAGTGGTACGATTTCAGCAATCAATGTGGCTGCTGAACAAGACCCAAGTGTCCTAGACGACGCAGATCAAACCAAAGCATGGATCGCTGTTTTAACAGATGTAGATGGAACAGAGTTGCAATAAGATTAAAAATGATTGACAAGCGATTTGGATGTTGCTATAATTTCATCAATATAAAGTAAAAGCTTTGAAAAGAAGAGTACGTATCAAAAGTGTTTTAAGAGAGCCCTGTTCGCTGAAAATGGGCAACATGATTGAAATGGAAGATGGTCTTTGAGCGGAATAAGCGAGCGGATGTGAACTTATTACGGGAGTGCCCGTTACAGCACCACAGTATTTGAAATTTTGTACTGTATAAGGCTATTATTGTGAGATAATGGTAAATCAAGGTGGTAACACGAAAGACAGGCTTTCGTCCTTTGTCAGTTTAGTGACGAAGGGCGGAGGCTTTTTGCATGTTCAACATCAGTTTACAAAGTATACTGATGTTGAACAGTACTTGGTGAACGAAGTGAGAGAAGTTTCCGTATTAGTGAATCACCATCAAGTTATCACGTCAATAAAGGGTAGAAGAGTAGCACAAGAAATGATCGACGCAGTTGGCAAAATAAAAGAATGAACCTGCGGATTATCATACAACATAGTGCAAACCATGTAGTATAATAAAAATGAAGTAAAACCAAAGAAAGCGGAGGGGAAAAAATGCCTCTAATCGAATTGCAACAAGTACAAAAACAATTTTCCGGTAAAAATGGACAAGTTACAGCGGTGAAAGATGTTTCTCTATCTGTCGAACAAGGTGATATCTACGGCATCGTTGGGTATTCTGGAGCTGGTAAGAGTACCTTAGTTCGTTTATTAAACGGTTTAGAATTACCTACTCAAGGTGAAGTGATTATTCAAGGAAAAAACATTGCGCAACTGACGAATAAAGGTCTGCGCCAGTTTCGTAAAAAAATTGGGATGATTTTTCAGCATTTCAATTTATTATGGTCAAGAACTATTTTAGAAAATATTATGTTACCGTTAGAGTTAGCCAATGTGCCAAAACAAGTTAGAAAAGAACGGGCACAAGAACTTTTAGATTTAGTTGGCTTAAAAGGACGTGGAGATGCCTATCCTAGCCAACTATCTGGAGGACAAAAGCAGCGTGTGGGGATTGCTAGAGCATTAGCCAATAATCCAGAAATTCTGTTATGTGACGAAGCGACCAGTGCACTTGATCCGCAGACGACTGATGAAGTGTTAGATTTACTTTTAGAAATCAATCAAACCCTAAATCTAACAATTGTTTTGATCACTCATGAAATGCATGTGATCCGTAAAATCTGTAACAAAGTAGCTGTAATGGAACTTGGTCAAATCGTTGAAGAAGGAGACGTTTTAGAAGTCTTTAGACAGCCAAAACAGGCGGTTACAAAGCGTTTTGTTCAACAAGAGTTAGAGCCGAAAGAAGATACAGAAGAACTATTGCAAGAATTGATCAAGGAAAATCCAGCAGGTCTTGTAGCAACTCTTCAATTTAGTGGGGATAATGCCAATGAGCCAGTTATCTCTCAAGCAATTCGTAAGTTTGATGTGGATATCAATGTCGTTCAAGGACAGGTTCAACAAGCCAAAGAAGGTGCTTTTGGTTCTTTGACTGTGATGATCATTGGCACAAAAGATGAAGTGGAAAAAACATTGACCTTCTTTACAGAAAAAGAAGTAGTTTTTGAGGTGATTCACGATGGCAAATGAAACCTTTGTTGAGAAGTATTTAGACTTTAGTCGAGTGAATCCAGAATCAATGCAACAGGCGGCGATCGATACGTTATTCATGACAATCGTTGCAATGATTTTTGTTATTATTATTGGTTTTTTATTAGGGTTACTGCTTTATAGTTTAAGTCGAAATTCATCACCTTATGCTAAAGTTTGTTATAGTATTTTATCAGTGGTCAGCAATATATTTCGTTCGATTCCTTATATCGTATTGATCATTTTATTGATGGACTTTTCAAGAAAACTGGTTGGTACGGGGATTGGTGCCAAAGCAGCGATTCCTTCGTTGATCGTATCGGCAGCCCCTTTTTATGCTCGTTTAGTTGAAATTGCATTTCGTGAAGTTGACAGTGGTGTGTTGGAAGCAGCAGACGCCATGGGTGCTTCTAGAATTCAGAAAATCTTTAAAGTGCTCATTCCTGAAAGTACCCCAGCGTTACTATCGGGTGTGACGCTTACAACAATCACGATGATCGGTTTTACCGCTATGGCGGGGATCATCGGCGGCGGCGGTCTTGGTGGTTTAGCTTACCAAGAAGGCTTTAGCCGCAACAATAATACAGTTACATTGGTTGCTACAGTTTTAATCTTGGTTATTGTGTTTATTATTCAATTTGTTGGGGATCAACTAGTGAAACGTTCTGACAAACGATAAACAATCAAATAGAAAATATTGGAGGAAGTAAGTATGAAAAAGAAATTATTCGGTTTAGCAGCGCTAGCAGTTGTCACTTTAGGATTAGTTGCATGTGGTGGTGGAAATAGTAAAACAGATGATAGCAAAGTCTCAGGTGCTGACAAAGATTCTTCTGTTCTAAAGGTAGGCGCATCTGCATCACCTCATGCGGAAATTTTGGAACAAGTAAAACCAATTCTAAAAAAAGAAGGTATTGATTTAGAAATCGTTCAATTCGATGATTACATCTTACCTAACAAAAATTTAGCGGAAGGGGATATCGATGCCAACTATTTTCAGCATATCCCTTACTTTAATTTACAAGTGAAAGAAAACAACTATGATTTTGCGAATGCTGGCGGTATCCATATTGAACCAATGGGCTTATATTCAAAACGGATTAAAGATATCAAGGATTTGAAAGATGGTGCAACAATCATTACATCAAATTCAGAATCTGATTGGGGTCGAATTATCACAATTTTACAAGATGCTGATTTAGTAACTGTGAAAGATGGCGTTGATTTAGAAACTGCAACCTTTGAAGATATTGACAAGAATCCTAAAAATTTGAAATTTATTCATAATATTAATCCAGAGGTGTTAACCACAACGTATAATAACGATGAAGCTGATCTTGTAGCGATTAATGCTAACTTTGCCTATAGTGCAGGTTTAAATCCGTTGAAAGACTCTGTATTGTTGGAAAAAGATAATTCACCATATGTCAATATCGTGGCTGTTCGTTCCGAAGATAAAGAGAGTGATAAAATCAAAAAATTAGTTGATGCATTACACAGTAAAGAAATCCAAGATTGGATCCTTGAAAAATGGGATGGATCAGTAAAACCTGTTGAAAAATAAACTATTGAAAGAGGATGGGACAGAAGTGTTAAACCCCAAGAAATAAGAGGGAATTCACGAAAATTGTTCTTCAAATTTTTGTGAATTTCAGCTTATTTCCGAAGGGGTTGCGTCTGCTCCCACCGTTTATCCGGATTCCACGTGAGCGGGATATGACTCGAAGAGTTATGTCCCACTCACTTTTTTTGTATTTTAATTATCTGCTGATTTGAAATTCTATTAATTTATGTTGAAGTTAAATAAAGTTTAATAAATAGAAAAGTAGAACTGACTCTCAATAGAAGACAATTCTACTTATTTTAACATGGCAAACAATAAGAGATTATTTTGATTTGAGTAATATTTAGCGTTGTTTTACAAGTTTTTCCAGAATATCTGCAAACGTTGGATCGGCATTAAATGGATGGATATAATGGAAATACTCTCCGCCATGCGCCATAAAATAACCATAATTTTCCTCTTCGATTTCTTCGACTGTTTCTAAACAATCAGAAACAAAACCAGGAGTCAGGATCAAAATATTTTTAGCACCTTGTTTAGGAAGTTCTTTTAACGTTTGGTCTGTCGCTGGTGTCAGCCATTCAGCTGGTCCAAATTTTGATTGAAATGTACTGATAAAAGGAACATCGCCAACCAGTTTCATTACAGCTTGAGTTGTCTGTTCACAGTGTTCTAAATAATGGTCGCCTTTTTCAATATAAGACACCGGAATGCCATGATAAGAGAAAACAATCTTATCAATCTTTTTTTTAGATAACGCTTGTTTGATTAGATTCGCTAAAGCTTCAATATATAAAGGCTCATCATAAAAAGACTGAATAAAATGCAAAGTAGGAATTGCTTGAGCTTTCAAATAAAATTTAGCAACTTCATCAAAAATAGGTGCTGTGGTAGTGGTTGAATATTGTGGATATAATGGAATGATCGTTAAATCAGTAACACCAAGATCGTGCATTTCTTTTAGTACTTCTGGGATCAAAGGCTTACTGTAAGACATTGCATACCGCACAATACGATCTGGAAAACGCGCTTGCAATTGATTGGTCTGTGATCGAGTAAAGATAAGTAAAGGAGAACCCGCTTCTTGCCAAATTTGTTGGTATAAAGCAGCTGATTTTTTTGGTCTCGTTCGTAGAATGATCCCATATAAAACCGGTAGCCAGATCAAACGGTTCATGTCAATAACACGTTTATCTCCTAAAAAGCGTTTAAGATAAGCTCGAACTTCCTTGGTTTCTGGTTTACCTGGTGTACCAAGATTAACGATAATGATTCCTTTTTTAGACATTGAAAAACCTTCCTTCAAATGGCTGGAACAAAATAATTTTTGTTCTAGTTAAAAATTTCCTGAAATCGTTGTAAATTATCTCACAAAGGTTGAGGGAAATCAAAACTTTTTAGGTTGTTAGTAGTCAATAGTTCATCAAGTATAGCCGAGAAAAGACTATAAAAATGAGAAAGGAAAAGAATAACCATTTTAGAAAGATTCTAATTAAGTCCACTTTTTCACAAAGAAAACCTAGACTAAATAAGAATTATTCTAGTAAAGAGATTGCTTATCATTCTCAATTAGGATAAAATGAATGAGAACGATAAAATAATTATTTTAAGTTGGAGGGAATTGTACATGTCCGTTTTAGAAATTAAAAATTTACACGTATCAATCGAAGATAAAAAGATTTTAAAAGGGGTTAACCTGACGATGAAAACAGGTGAAATCCACGCAATCATGGGGCCAAACGGAACAGGTAAATCAACTTTATCTGCGGCGATCATGGGAAATCCTAATTACGAAGTTACAGAAGGTGAAATCTTGTTTGACGGCGAAAATGTCTTAGATCTTGAAGTGGACGAACGTGCTCGTTTAGGTTTATTCCTTGCCATGCAATACCCAAGTGAAATTCCAGGAATCACCAATGCTGAATTCATGCGTGCGGCAATCAACGCCAAACGTGATGAAGACGATAAAATTTCAGTGATTGAATTCATCAAAAAATTAGACAAAAAAATGGATCTACTAAACATGCCCGAAGAAATGGCTGAACGTTACTTAAATGAAGGTTTTTCTGGTGGGGAAAAGAAACGGAACGAAATCCTACAATTATTGATGTTAGAACCAACATTTGCAATCTTAGATGAAATCGATTCTGGTCTAGATATCGATGCGTTAAAAGTTGTTTCAAAAGGTGTAAACGAAATGCGTGGCGAAAACTTTGGCGCGTTGATCATCACTCACTACCAACGTCTATTGAACTACATCACACCAGATGTGGTGCATATCATGATGGAAGGCCGTGTGGTGAAAACTGGCGGTGCTGAACTTGCGAAACGTTTAGAAGCAGAAGGCTATGCTGGCATCAGCCAAGAATTAGGTATCGAATACAAAGAAGAAGCATAAGGAGGACAAGATAAATGAAGGAAATAACAACAGCGAATTATCTTGACGACATCAACGCTTTTTCAGCCCGTAACGAAGAACCTACTTGGATGACCGACTTACGTGTAGCGGCTTTAGAAAAAGCTGAAAACTTAGAATTACCAAAGATCGAACGCGTGAAATTTCACCGTTGGCCTTTGTTTAATGTGAATACTGAAGAGTATGCACCTGAAACAATGAACATTCCAAGCTTTGATGCAATGAGAGACAACCCGGTGATTGTGCAGCAAGGGTCGATCACAGCGTTTGAACAACTTTCAGCAAAATTAGCCGATCAAGGGGTGATTTTCACTGACATGTTCACAGCATTGCAAGAGCATGGTGATTTAGTCAAAGAATATTATATGAATAAAGCGGTTGAAATGGATGAAGATAAATTAACAGCGTTCCATACAGCCTTTATGAATAGTGGAGTGTTCTTATACGTACCGAAAAATGTTGTTATTGAAGAACCGATCGAAGCAATCTTTATCCAAGATTCGGCGAGTGAAGAATCATTCTTCAAACATGTCTTGATTGTAGCGGACGAACATAGCGAGTTCAGCTACCTAGAACGATTCCAAACAATTGGCGAGCAAAAAGTTAAAGTGTCAGCGAATATCGTGGTTGAAGTGATTGCAAAAGCTGGTGCAAAAGTGAAATATTCAGCTGTGGATCAATTAGGCGAAAATGTTTCAACTTACATGAATCGTCGTGGACATATCATGCGTGATGCATCTATTGATTGGGCGCTTGGCGTGATGAACGATGGTGACGTGGTTGCTGATTTTGATTCTGACTTAGTAGGCGAAGGCTCTCATTCAGAAGTCAAAGTTGTGGCAATCAGTGCTGGCAAACAAACACAAGGTATTGACACTCGTGTAACCAATAAAGCCTCTCACTCAGTGGGACACATTTTACAACACGGGGTTATCCGAGAACGTGGAACTCTAACATTCAACGGAATTGGTCATATTCTAAAAGGCGCTAAAGGGGCAGATGCCCAACAAGAAAGTCGTGTCTTAATGCTTTCTGATAAAGCCCGTGGTGATGCGAACCCGATTTTATTGATTGATGAAAATGAAGTAACCGCAGGACATGCAGCCAGTGTTGGTCGTGTCGATCCAGAAGAAATGTACTATTTAATGAGTCGTGGGTTACGTAAAGATGATGCGGAACGTTTGGTTATCCGCGGCTTCTTAGGTTCCGTGATCACAGCGATTCCTGTAAAAGACGTACAAAAAGAATTTGTAGACGTAATTGAAGGGAAGTTGAATGCATGATAAACGCAGATAAGATTCGGCAGCAGTTTCCCATCTTGTTTCAAGAAGTAAATGACGAGCCGCTTGTTTATCTGGATAATGCAGCAACAACTCAAAAACCTAAAGCAGTTTTAGATAATCTGACTTATTATTACGAGCATGATAACGCCAATGTCCACCGTGGCGTGCATACCTTGGCAGAACGTGCCACAAAAGAGTATGAAGAAGCTCGTGAAAAAGTTAGAGCCTTTATCAATGCCAAAGAAACAGCGGAAACGTTATTCACTAGAGGTACAACGACGAGTCTAAATTGGGTCGCAAAAAGCTATGGCGATTTAGCCGTTGAAGCAGGGGATGAAATTGTTATTTCCTACATGGAACATCATTCTAATATCATTCCTTGGCAACAATTAGCTGAACGCAAAGGCGCAACGTTAAAATATATCGAAATCACAGCAGATGGTTTTTTAGATATGGAAAGTGCGAAACAACAAATCACGGATAAAACCAAGATTGTTTCTATCGCGCATGTATCGAATGTTTTAGGCGTGATCAATCCACTAGCAGAGTTAGCAGAGCTTGCTCATAGTCACGGTGCTGTTTTAGTTGTCGATGGTGCCCAAGCTGTACCGCATATGCCGGTGGATGTTCAAGCAATCGATGCTGATTTTTACGCATTCAGTGGGCATAAAATGTGTGGTCCAACTGGAATTGGTGTATTATATGGAAAACGTGAATTACTAGATCAAATGGAACCCGTAGAATTTGGTGGGGAAATGATTGATTTCGTGAATTTATATGATAGTACTTGGAAAGAACTGCCTTGGAAATTTGAGGCAGGTACCCCCAATATTGCTGGAGCAATTGCTCTAGGTGCGGCCATCGATTTTCTAACAGAGATCGGATTAGAAGAAATTCATCAACATGAAGCAGAATTAGTCGCTTATGTGTTACCAAAACTATTGGCTATCGAAGGTCTGACGGTTTACGGACCACAAGATCCAGCTCATCATACAGGTGTTTTGGCGTTTAATTTAGATGGCTTACACCCACATGACACGGCGACAGCGTTGGATATGGAAGGAGTGGCAGTTCGTGCAGGACATCATTGTGCGCAGCCATTACTGAACTATTTAGACGTTCCAGCGACAGCGAGAGCGAGTTTCTATCTATATAATACCAAGGCAGATGCTGATCGATTGATCGAAGCAATTTTAGCGACAAAGGAGTTTTTCCAACATGGCTCTATCTAGATTAGATAATTTATACCGTCAAGTGATTTTGGATCATTCAAGTCATCCTCATCATCATGGAACATTGGCAGAATCAAGCAAGAAAATCGAAATGAATAACCCAACTTGTGGCGATGTGATCGAATTGCAAGTGGCTATCCAAGACAATGTTATTAAAGATATTGCCTTTAGCGGAAGTGGGTGTTCGATTAGTACGGCGAGTGCTAGTATGATGACAGATGCGGTGATTGGGAAGACATTAGCTGAAGCAGAACAGTTAGCTGAAGATTTTTCTCAATTGGTACAAGGAAATGATGTACCAGAAGAAGAAAAATTAGGTGATGCAGCGATGCTTAGCGGTGTGGCCAAATTCCCCGCACGGATTAAATGTGCAACACTTGCTTGGAAAGCATTAGAACAAGCAGTTGAAAATGACGGACAAGGAACCGCAGGACAATTACACTGCGAAGAATAGAAATAAATTGAATCGGTGAGAAGTCAGGCTGATTTTCGGTAACTTCCCTATCATCTTTAATCCAAAAAGCGGATTTAAAGCTGCTAGGTCCAGTTACTCAAATCAAACCGCCTGATTCTCAACCTAAACCAATCAGTGAGAAGTCAAGCAGGTTCTCGGCTGTTTCCCAAAATAATCAAAATCCAAAAAACGGATTGTGCTTATTTTAGTCCAACAGCTCGAACCTAACCGCTTGTTTCTCAACCTAAGAAAGGAACGTGAGATAATTTGAGTACTGTACCTGAGTTAGAAGAATATCAATTTGGTTTTCATGATGATGTGAAACCAATTTTCAGTACGGGAAATGGACTAACAGAGGAAGTTGTTAGAGAAATTTCACGCAAAAAAGAAGAACCAGAATGGATGTTGGAGTTCCGTTTGAAATCATTGGAACAATTCAACAAAATGGCCATGCAAGAATGGGGACCAGATTTATCTGATATTGATTTTGAAAAAATCAAATATTTCCAAAGAGCCAGCGATAAACCCGCTCGTGACTGGGATGATGTGCCAGATAAAATCAAAGAAACTTTTGAAAGAATCGGAATTCCAGAAGCAGAACGTGCGTATTTAGCGGGAGCTTCAGCGCAATATGAATCAGAAGTGGTTTACCACAATATGAAAGAAGAATTCCAAAAATTAGGAATCATCTTTACTGATACAGATTCAGCATTGAAAGAATACCCAGATATATTCAAAAAATATTTTGCAAAATTAGTTCCACCAACAGATAACAAATTAGCAGCCCTAAACTCAGCAGTTTGGTCTGGTGGAACGTTTATCTATGTGCCAAAAGGGGTTCGTGTGGATGTGCCATTACAAACATATTTCCGAATCAATGCGGAAAACACAGGACAATTTGAACGTACGCTGATCATTGTGGATGAAGGCGCAAGTGTTCACTACGTAGAAGGCTGTACAGCACCTACGTATACAAGCAATAGCTTACACGCAGCGATCGTTGAGATCTTTACCCATAAAGATGCCTATACACGTTATACAACTATTCAAAACTGGTCTGATAATGTTTATAACTTGGTAACAAAACGTGCCAAAGCTTATGAAGGTGCCACTGTCGAGTGGATCGATGGAAACTTAGGTGCCAAAACAACGATGAAATATCCAAGTGTGTATCTTGATGGAAAAGGTGCTCGTGGTACAATGCTTTCGATTGCATTTGCTGGGGAAGGACAAATTCAAGATACAGGGGCGAAAATGATTCATAATGCGCCAAACACGTCAAGTTCGATTGTTTCTAAATCAATTGCGAAAGACGGCGGCGAAGTGAATTACCGTGGTCAAGTAACGTTTGGAAAAGATAGTGCTGGCTCGATTTCACATATTGAGTGTGATACGATTATTATGGATGATAAGTCGAAATCTGATACGATTCCGTTTAATGAGATTCATAACAGTCAAGTGGCGTTGGAGCATGAGGCGAAGGTTTCGAAGATTTCGGAAGAGCAGCTTTATTATTTGATGAGTCGTGGGTTGACTGAGGTTGAAGCGACTGAGATGATCGTTATGGGATTTGTGGAGCCGTTTACGAAGGAATTACCGATGGAGTATGCGGTTGAACTTAATAGGCTGATATCTTATGAGATGGAAGGGTCTGTTGGATAATCAATAATAAGGGATATGGATGCGCTGGTAATACAGTGTCTTCATGTCCCCTTTTCTGTTGCTTTTGTTCCGTTGTCCTTGATCTTGTCCCTTTATCTGAAAACTGATATCATTTAATATTTTATGTGTATGATTAGTTATAATTTCTTTATTTATATATAAGTATTCATTTATAGTTCCTTTTTAATCCATTTATCATATTTATAATTTGTCTGTTATATGATAAACTAAATTAGACAATATGATAAATAAGGAGGGACAAAATGGCTATTAATAGTAATTCAAGTGTTGCTGGTGGTATTTCGGCTTCTTTTAGTCAGTCTGCTAGCGCGTTAAATAGTATAAGTGTTTCTGTATCAGCTTCTAGCACCAATGTTGCAGGTAACGCCCCAGCAGTACAATCAATTAATCATTATCAACAAGGATTAGCAGCGTTGTCGACCAGTGTTGTTTCAGCTGGTGATAATATTCATTCAGTAGCAAAAGAGTTCGACCAAATAGATCAAAATATTGCGCAATTGACAAAATTTAACCTTCCAGGAGGTTTTTCATGAGTGAGATTCAAAAACAGCAAGAATTTGATCAAAAAAATGTTCAGTTTAGGATTCGTTTGGAACAACTGCAAGAAGATCAGTTAGCCATTAGAAAAGAGCAGCGCTACATAGAAGAGCAACAAGAAGAATTTTTCCAGCTACAACAACAAGAACAGGCGGCCTATAATTTTGTCTTAGGAAACTGTGAAGTAGAAGAACGAGCTTTTTTTGAAGAAAGAGGAGATGAGAGCCTTCATCTCGCCAAAAAAGCCCAACGAGAATTTGATGAACAACTCCTTCAGCTAAAAAAAGAGGAACGTAGTTTGTTTGAACAAGAAGAAAATCTAAAGGTCGAGCAACAAACTTTTTGGAAGAAGGCGGAGGAAAAAGATAATGGGGCTTAAATTTTATGTGAGTGAAGCACAGGCACGATCAGCACAAGCTTCTCAATTGACCAATCAAGCGAATCAAGCAATCACATCGTTACAAGCGAGTATCCAACTGTTTTTATCCGCACCACTTTCAAGTAAGGCATATGATTCGGCTAAAAATTATTTCATGATCGCTTATACACCGTTGTGCCAGTCTGCTATAATGACAGGTGAAGCGTTGGAAAGTGCGCATAAAAAGTTTCTTAGTGAATATCAAGGAGCTGTTAGTGGAATTGATACGGATGAAGATTTGATCCTAGAAGAGATCAATCAGTTTGAGCAGTTAAAGCAGCGTTTAGATCATCAAATGAGTACTGCTAAAACACCACAACCAGACTTAGAACGGAGATATATCAATGCCTGTGAAAGTATTGATAAACGTCGAGAGAAATTAGAAAAGTTTCATGCATATGATGGTCAATCAGCCGGTTTCTTTTCAGATTATGAAGCGAGTCAGCAAGAATTCAATACAGGTTTGGCACAAGTTGCCAATTCTAAAGCATGGAATCCTGCGACAGGAACATTTGATCTAAAACGTTTAGACATGACGTGGGCAAAGCCAATCCATACACGTTGGAAGCAACGTGAAAAAATGAAACAACAGGTGAAAGATGCACAAGTAAAACAAGCAATTGGTAAACTAGATGGGTATGAAATCGTTAAAACTGAATTGGGTTATTGGTACCTAATAAAAAATGGCAAAATCGTCTCGCCGGATAACCATCCAGAACTGTATACACAATTGGAACTATGTAAGGATTCCTTAAATGAAGACCAGTACAGATTTGAAGAAATAAAAATCGTAAAAAATGAAATGCCTCTTGCTCCTGGGTTTGGAGGGATTTTAGGTAATCTCGGAAATGCTGGCAAAATAGCAGATATTGTTAGAAAAGGTACAGGAACGCTCAAAGTAGGACAGTCTATTGCAGACATAATAAATAATGCACCTACTATCAATTTAGCTGCAGAAAAGGCAATTGATAATGTTTTGAAAGATGCAAAGGATACAACTACAAATAAAAGAAATAACCCTAAAAATTTTGAAAAATCTGGAGATTATGCAGATGCCGTTGATGATTTCAATTCGTTAGACTTAGATGATGTGTCAAATCTGAGTAATGGGGATGGGATGAGTGGAACTTTAAAAGATGGTCGAACGGTAATTGTTAGACCTACAAGTAAATCTGGTGGAGCAACAATTGAGATACAAAGGCCAAATGGGAAGTCGACAATCAAAATTAGGTACAAATAAGGAGACTCAAACATTATGGAAAAATGGATAGATAGATTTTCTGGAGTGATACCACATTGTGGTCATGACTATTTAGTAAGTATTAAAAGTGGTGACATGGATGGTTTGCTTCTAGAATTAGAATACGGAAAAGATGAAAAGGAAAAGGTTGTAATTGATTTTTTCGCCACTAAAGCTATGCGAGTTGCTGATGAGGGCATGTACCTCAGAGGAATCTTCTGTGATGAGGAAATTGAAAAATTTAAGGGGCAAGGATTTGAAAGTGTTATTTATGAGATGCAAGATGGAGACTTCGGAAATCTTATAAGAAAAACCAGTGGAGGCTTATATGAGCACTTAAATATGAAACACTATATAATAATCACTCTTAATTTTGTCATTGAAGTCATAAGTGTTATGGATCCTGATATTACAATTTTGAATAAATGATAAAGTGTATTATTATGAATTGGAGCATTAAAAAAAGAGGCTATCACCAATGAGAATTTTATTGAATAACAAGACAATAAAAGCCACCATCAGCACATTTGATCAAACTGAAAGCTATTTTGTATCCGTATGATATCATTGTTTTACATTAGTTATACCAGATTATGTATCTTTACTGGTATGTTTATACTAGTTTAGAATTGTTAAGCCTTCCAATATCTCTATTTTTAGTAAACTGGGAAAAAGTTTAGTTGGAAAAGGACAATGACAGATATGAACAATGTGCATGATTATATAATAAAAAGTTATACTGTAAACTTTGAAGATAAAAAGATAACTTTAGAAGTAAGCAATAAAATAAAGGAAAAACAAGTAGTATTTCATAATATTTTTACTTATAAATTCTATGATGAAATGCCATATAGTGTGATTTTAGATTTAGAGGAAAGATCACTTGATAATTTTTTCTCAGAAAATGAAGAGTTATTGCAGCAAGGAGAAAAAAGGGCGTGGCCCATAATGTATGATTCCTTCGAAGAACTGGAAAATGAAATCAGAAATGCACATGTAGCTTATCAAGTTTTATATTCTTCATACGGAATGAATGGATGGGTTTTAGCAGAGCAAGTAGAAGTTATTGATGTTATGTAACTTTTAACAACAGTTCTGCCACTAATAATAGAACAGAATTTAAATAGAAAAAACCAGAAATCTTATATTAACAAGATTTCTGGTTTTTGCATAAATAGTGCTAAATATTCATAGTTGTATAGATACGATGATGAGAGTGCAAAAGTGCGCCGCCAACTAGCGGAGATTTTTTCTTACTGAGTGTACCTTCCTATATAGAATGTTTTATAGAGAAAGAGCACGAGTTATCTACACAGAAAACTCCTTTTATTCAGACTTTTAGATAATCAAAAATGATGGACAAGACTAACTAGTTTATTTCTATTCATCTTGAAAAGATAATAGACAGACAATTTAAAGGGAAGTCCTAAGGAAAGAGATTCTATAAAAAATCTATATGAGATTTATACTTACTTTTAGTATTATTTAGAAAAAAGGAGTATTTGATGATAAAAAAATAAGAAATAGGATAGGAATTTGTTTGTCTATAGTAGGTGATGTATCTGCTTTTTTTAGTAAAGCTGCCAGTGTCTTAAATAATATTAACGTAGCAAAAAGTATTGCTTCAAAAATAAACGTAGTGAGAAATAAAAAGTGGAAGGCTTTAATGAATAATCTCGTGAAAAGTTTAAGGCAATTATTTACAAGCAGTATACTTTATGAGTTTTCTATTCATTCTTTTGGTCAGAATTGTTTTTTAAGTAAGTCTGTATTATTAGCACTAAAATTTATACAAAAATGTTAAAATAGTATATATATAAATAAAAAGGTGGGATTAACTTATGTTACTTGAAAAGGATAAAATTACCGACGGGGTCTTGAGTGGTTTATTGGATAAGTATATGAAAAGTGAGTCATGCTTAATTGTCCAAAAGAGTGATTTACAAAAAATACACTCTATTTTATTCTCTAACTTGTATTGCAAAACTTATGGAAAGTTTCCACAAGTAATTTGTGAGCCAATAATTAAAGAAATAGATATAGAGGACAAATTAATAAAAGGAATGACAGATTTTAATAATGGAATTATGCATGACGAAAATATCGAATATTTTCAAGAAGGAGTTGTTTTGTTTCATGATGGTATTTACGGTTCTTCATTCGGAAGGTTCAACTATATTTATAGAGCAAAAGGATTCAGAATTTTATGGCATCAAAGTGGTGAAATAAAATACCATAATGTATATATGACCATAGATGGAAATGGTCTTCAATATTTTGGTGATGAGGTTTACGGAGAAATTGACTTAAGTTCTAATGAGGATGATTTAGATTTTGAAATGAGTTTTGATTTACACGATATTAGAATATTATTAAGTAATTTATTGAACATTAAGGAACATTTTTATCGTGATTATATTCTTGAATATGTCATTACGCCACCAGATGTAGATAAGCTTTCGGAAATATCTTGTAGTATGAGAAACGAATTGTGGAGAATTATATTTAAATATGGAGAAAAGTTAATAACTACTAACTCTCAAAATTTCAGTTCATTCTCTAAATTGTGTAATTTATTTTCTGATTTAAATATTCAGCCAACCCCAAGCCAAATAGCTCAATTTTTGATTAGTGTAAATGACTCTAAGAATGAAGTCATTACAATTTTTTTTAATAGTTTAAAATCAATTGATAGAATCAAATGTGATGAAGAGGCTTTGTATAATACTATATTGACTTGCTGCTACGAGTTTCAAGCGCAAGCGAAGCAAGTAGTAAAAGAGGGAGAAAATGAATATAATACCTATTTATCTGGATTAATAAAAAGTAGTAGAAGAGAGTTGACCATTAAAGATCAGACATTAAGAGGAGAGTCAAATGGTGGGAGAAAGTCAGGAGAACTAGATATATATATTGAAAAAAATGGATGTCCCATGTCGGTTATCGAAGCACTGATTGTAAACTGTGTTAATAAGAAATATATTAGCATGCACATCAATAAACTTTGGAAATATGATACTGCTGGAAACAAAGAAAATTATCTTATTATATATTATACCGGAACGAATTTGTCACAATTTGTACTAAAATATAAAGAATTTATTGCAAACGAACATTTTGATAATAAAATTTCTGATATTCAAGAAATGGAGCTTGGATATACTAATTTATACTCGTTAAAAATGACTTGCGAGGTTAATGGTTCTAATTCAATTATAAGACATATAATTATAAAAATATAATTATTTTGAAGTGAAAAATGCTAAAAAATATATAAGTAAGCTTATTTCTAATCAGCCTTATTTACTTCGATGTTATTCATTAATTTTAGTATATCGTGCTATAATAGTGTTGTTGTATGTTTAAAATGAAGTGATTTTCAAAAAGTATAAAAATATTCATCAAATTGCACAATTTAAAATATTAAGAATGTGTATAACTACTTGAAAATATATATGGAGGAATAACTGTGATTACATCAGATGAAATCAAACGTAGACTTTGGGATGGAGCCAATGAACTCAGAGGTTCAATGGATGCAAGTCGTTATAAAGATTATATGTTAGGACTTATGTTCTATAAATTTTTAAGTGATAAGACCCTAGAAACATTTAAATCTACTGCAGGACTGGGAGAAATAAGTGAAAAGGATCTAGTTAAGGAATATGCGAATGCCAGAGCTGAATATGGTGCTGAATTAGATCAAATGATTCAAAATGTTTTAGGCTATTATGTTACGCCGGAATATCTCTATCAAACGTGGTTGATTGATATTGAGACAGGTGATTTTGAAGTTCAAAAAGTAACGGATAGTTTGAATAATTTTGAGCGAACAATTGCCATTTCTGGAGATACTACGGCAAACGATTTTAAAGGTTTATTCTCAAACTCAACAATTGATTTGTCAGACTCTGCTCTAGGAAGCGATTTAAATGAACGAAGTAAAAATATCAAAGCCTTAATTTTATTATTTGCTGACTTGAACATGGTTGCGTTGCAAAAGGGTGATGTTCTTGGAGATGCTTACGAGTATTTAATTGGTCAATTTGCGATGGAATCTGGTAAAAAGGCTGGCGAATTCTATACGCCACAACAGGTTAGTGAAGTCATGGCTCAGATCGTTGCAAAGTCAAATGAAATTCAATCCATGTATGATCCTACAGTTGGTTCAGGTTCTTTACTATTAACTGTAAAAAAACATTTAAGTGAAGAAGCGCAAAAAAGTCTGAATTATTATGGTCAAGAAAAGAATACTGCAACTTATAACTTAACGCGAATGAATTTATTGTTACACGGTGTTCGTCCTGAAAAGATGACGATTCGAAATGCGGATACACTTTCACATGACTGGCCTGAAGATCCTAATCGTCCGAGTGAAGGGGTACAATTTGATGCGGTCGTGATGAACCCTCCTTATTCGGCTAAAAATTGGAACCGATCAGAGTTAAAAGTAAGTGATCCTCGTTTTGAAGCGGCTGGTGTATTGCCACCAGACTCGAAAGGAGATTATGCGTTTCTTTTACATGGTTTATACCATTTAGGTCAGAATGGGACAATGGCAATTGTCTTACCTCATGGGGTTCTTTTCCGAGGAGCTGCAGAAGGTCATATCCGAGAACGATTGATTGAAAAAAATAATATTGATGCAGTGATTGGACTGCCAAGTAATTTATTTACCAATACTGGGATTCCTGTTGCAGTTATTATCTTGAAGAAAAATAGAGATCTTGGAGATCCTGTTTTAATGATTGATGGTTCGCATGATTTTATCAAAGTTGGGAAGCAAAATGTTCTACAAGAAAAAGATATAGCGAAGATCGTCGATACCTACGTTGAAAAATTAGAAATTGATGGTTATAGCCACTTGGCAACTCGTGAAGAAATATTAAAAAATGAGTACAACTTAAATATTCCACGTTATGTGGAAGCAAAAGAGGATGAATTTCCTCAAGATGTGGATGCACATTTATTTGGTGGGATTCCTCAAAAGGATATTGAAAGGTTGAACGTATTGCAATCACTGACACCTGATAGCTTAAATCAGTCTTTAAAAACGATTCGTCCAGGTTATGTTGCACTGACAAAAGATATTGAAGAGGTATCTCGTGAAGTATTAAGTAATAAACGTATTACTGATTTATCTAATACACTTAAATTAAAAATAGCGGATTATCTTGCTAAGTATTGGGATATTCTCCGAACGGTTGATAAAGATACCAACTTAAAACAATTATCTGATGAGATGCTTTCGGAAATTAAATGGATGTTATCAGAATTTGAATATGTAGATGTCTATAGTGGGTATCAAATTATAGCAGAAATCTGGAAACAATCACTTACTCATGATACCGAGTTAATCGCAAACAGCGAGTTTTACACGATTTCTCGTACTCGTGAACCGAACATGGTAACAAAAGGAACTGGTAAGAAAAGACGTGAAGAACAAGATGGTTGGTTAGGTAGTATCGTTCCTAATTATTTGATTGAAAAATATCTATATTCTGACGAAGTAGAAGCAATCAATCGAAAGAAGTCAAGAATGAATGAGATTGAAGTGGAATTAACAGAACTTGTTGAAGCGGCTAAAGTAGAAGATACGGATGAAAATAATGTTTTATATGATGCTTTGAAGAAGAATGAGGAAGATGAACCAGGTGATTCTTTTGAAGCAAAAACATTAAAAATAGAACTGAAAAATGCAACAAAAGGAACAACAGAGTTTAATTTATTGAAAAAAGTTGATAAATTACTTTCTGAAAAATCAATCTTGAATAGAGAGATAAAAACAGAAGAGAAAGCGCTAAAAGATGCGGTTCAGGAACGGATTTTATCATTATCTGATGAGGAAATTGATCAATTGATTTATGAAAAATGGTTTGGAAAAACTCAGAATTTAATTGTACAATTGATAGAAATGCCATTAAAGAAAGAGTTAAACACTGTGAAATTATTAAGTGAACAATATTCAGAAACTTTATCTTCAATAGATGAAGAAATAGGCGAACTCGAAAAATCATTAGAATTGATGTTAAATGATTTGGTGGTGGAGAATAATGAATGAAAACAAGCTAGTACCTAAACGACGCTTTAAGGAATTTAAAAATACAGATGCTTGGGAACGATGTAAGTTAGGTGAAATTGTTGAGAAACAAATAAAAGGTAAAGCAAAGTTAAGTGAGTTAGGTGAAGGAAATGTAGAGTACTTGGATACTTCAAGATTAAATGGTGGTTCTCCGCTTTTGACTAATGGAACTGTAGATGTCAATGAGCAGGATATCGTAATATTGTGGGATGGTTCCAAAGCTGGAACCGTCTATACAGGATTTACTGGAGCTTTAGGCTCTACTTTAAAGGCATACAGGACATCTGCTGATAGTAATTTCGTTTATCAATCTTTAAAGCGACAACAAGAATTGATTTATAAAAAATACCGAACACCAAATATTCCTCACGTGCAAAAAGATTTCTTAGAAGAATTTAAAATTACAATTTCAAAAACTCAAGAACAGAAAAAAATTGGGGTATTCTTCAAAATATTAGATGAAAATATCAATCTTCATAAATGTGAGTTAAAAAAGATGAAGTCGTTGAAAGTAGCATACCTTTCAGAAATGTTTCCTGACGAAAGTAATAAAAAACCGAAGCGTCGCTTCAAAGAATATACAGGTGATTGGGAGCGCTATAAATTAGGAAAACTAATAGATATATCATCTGCTGCTCGAGTTCATAAAAACGAATGGACTATTTCGGGAGTTAGATTTTTTAGGTCTAGTGATATAATGGCTGCATATAATGGGACTGTAAATCAGAAAGCTTTTATCTCCCCAGATTTATATGAAAAGTTAGCTTTAATATCTGGGAAAGTAAAATTGGATGATGTTCTTGTGACAGGTGGTGGATCAGTGGGCATTCCTTACTTAGTAAGTGATACTGAACCACTGTATTTTAAAGATGCTGATTTAATTTGGCTGAAAAATTCAGAAATTATTAATGGGTATTTCTTATATACTTTTTTTATCACGCCATTTTTCCGAAAATATATAAGTACCATATCACATATTGGAACTATATCCCATTATACTATTCAGCAAGTAAACGAGACCCCGATAATGTTGCCCAGTATGGATGAACAAATAAAAATTGGTCTATTTTTTAAAACACTTGACAAAACTATCGCTCTTCAGCAATACAAACTTGATAAACTACAAAACCTAAAAAAAGCATACCTAAACGAAATGTTTGTATAAACAGGAGGTGAAAAAATGAGTAATGCACCAAAAGATGCTTCAGAAAAGGCGTTTCAGGAAAATTTCGTGAAAGAACTTCAAAAGTATCAATGGAAAGCTCCAGACAAATTAAACGGAAATAAACAAAAAGTAACAGTCACAGATTTAATCAATCATTGGCGTGGAAAACTAAATCGAATGAATGCAGATCAGCTTGAGAATATCCCTTTAACAGATAATGAATTCAATCAAGTAATGACAAAAGTCACTCAAATTAGTAACAGCTATGAAGCGGCCAAACTTCTAGCGATTGAAGAATCTAAAGGAAAGATTGATGGGATTTATCGTGATAAGCAACCTGGTGTTACTAAAAATCAAATAACGTTAACCATTTTTAAAAAGGCTGCAATCACTGGTGGTGATTCGAGTTATAAGATAGCTAGAGAAGTGGAATCAGATAATGGAAATCGTTTTGATATAATCTTATTAATCAATGGCTTACCCCTTATCAATATTGAACAAAAACGCACAGACAAAACGCTAGACGAAGCATTCGGTCAATTTATTCGTTATTATCAAGACGGTGAATACACCAATAATTTTATGGCTTTTTCCCAAATGATGGTTATTGCAACTGAAATCGAAACTAGATATTTTGCTACCCCAAAAACAGTTGATAGCTTTAATCCAAGTTTTGTTTTCCATTGGTCGGATAAAAAGAATCATGCGATTAATGACTGGCAAAAAGTGGTGGAGTACTTTTTAAGTATTCCAATGGCTCATCAAATGGTTGGTGATTATTTAGTCATTGATGAGGCAAGTGAAGAAGAAAATAGACGACATATGTTAATGCGTCCATATCAGGTATATGCCTTACAAGCCATTGAAGGAGCAGCTTTTGGCTGGGATAATGATGGGATTCCCCATGGTGGCTTTGTGTGGCACACGACTGGATCAGGAAAGACCATTACTAGCTTTAAAACAGCCTTATTCCTTTCGACTCGAGCTGGATTTGATAAAGTCGTATTTTTAGTTGATCGGAGAGAGCTAGATAATAGGACAAGTGAAAACTTTAAAGCCTATGCAAAATATGAATCTGTTACAGTGGATAGTACAAAATATACCTCCCAACTTAGAAAGCATTTACTTTCTGTGAACAGAGGAATTGTCGTAACAACCACCTTTAAATTAAATTCCTTAGTAAACGAATTAGAAGATGTCCAAGATGACCGTTTGTCTAATAAGAGGATTGTCTTTATTATTGATGAAGCTCATCGTACAACGATGGGACAAATGATGGGAACGATCACGAAATATTTTAAAAAGAACAGTTTGTTTTTTGGCTTTACGGGTACTCCTTTATTTGATGAGAATAAAATCAAAGGAAAGATTAACGAGAAAAGTGAAGTCATCAATACGACAGAAAAGCTATTCGGGAAAAAATTACATCAATATACGATTGATGAAGCGATTTCTGATGGAAATGTCTTAGGATTTCATGTTGATTATATCAACACAGGTGAGTTTAAAAGTCATGATGACTTACGTGAGCAACTTTTACCATTTGTAAAAGAAGAGAAACCTGAACTAAACGATCGAGAAGCGGAACGCTTTGTACAACAATGGTCCAATGCAAAAGTCGAGCAACAAGCTAAGAAAAGAAAAATTCTACAGTATCAAGACGAAACACATATCCCACGAGTGGTAGAAGAAATTTTAAATAATTGGGACTCACAGTCACAGGGGAAAGAATTTAATGCGATACTGACAGCTGCTTATAAAGAGCGAGTGATTGCTTATTATGACGAATTTGAAAAACAATTAAATGAGCGAAATGAGAAGTTAAATATCGCAATGACGTTTAGTTTTGGAAATGAAAATGATCCGGATAATTTAGATCCTAAACTAGTCAAAAAAATGTTTAAAGACTATTCAGCCTATACTGGAATTGAATATATCGCTGGTGATAAAAAGCGTGGAGAAGATGCTTACTTTGAAGATATTATTGATCGAGCACCACGTGGAGGAAGTGGACGTAACCCTAAAAATATTGACCTGATTATTGTAGCCGATCAATTGCTGACAGGTTATGATTCAAAACGACTAAACACACTTTATGTAGATCGTTCATTGGAACTACAGGGATTAATTCAAGCCTATTCACGTACAAACCGTGTGTTCGGTTCATCAAAAGAATTTGGTACAGTCGTTAATTTTCAGTATCCTAGTTGGACAGAAGAAACGGTAGATATAGCATTAAAACTATATGGTAGTGGTGGAAAGAGTAGTCGAGCGATCGTTGATACTTACAGTACAGCTGTTCAGAAGCTAGAAATAACTATTTCTGATATGATTCCAACTTTACCAGATCCAACCGAATGGCAGACACTTAAAGATCAAGAAGAAGAAAAAGAGAATTTCATTTTAGCTTTCAAAGAAGCCGCAGAAGAATTGAATTTAGTTGAACAATATTATGAATTTAAATGGGATGATCGCTTATTTGGGCTAGATGAACATACGTGGTTGAAATATGTAGGTGCTTATAAGAATCTAATTGATAAGCCAGGGACACCATCCCCGAACACCACGATTATTCCATTAGTTGGAAAAACTAAATTAGCAGGCACTCAGGTAATTAGTGCGGCTCATATACTTGGTTTAATTGGTTCAAAAGTGAGTACGGTTGATGGTATCCAAACAGTGAACACTGAGACACTTAGAATCATTCATGAACAAATTCAAGAATTAAGTGACATGGGTGAAGACAAACAAGCCCAGTTGTTAAAGGAATTTGTAGATACTGAGTTAGTTCCAGGACATCTACCAGGAAATGAAAATTTTGATGACTCTTTTGGTAAATGGAAACAAGAGAAAATTCAAAATAAAATTGAACAATTTTCTAAAGAATGGGGAATAGATAGTACAGTGCTTGCAAACTCTGTAGAGGCATATTCTATCTCTCAACCAGATCTAATCCCTTATATTGATGATTTAACGAAGCATGTTGACTTGACTAAAGCTGAAAATCAAACTGCGGGGAATAGATTAAAACATATTATGGTATTAACAAAGCTTCTTCCAGATTGGATGGCTGAAGTGAAACAACAATTTAAATAGTTGCTTACTTGTTGAATAGGGTTAGATGGATGTCTAATTTATTCTATTAAAGAACGGATGAATGTCTTTTGACAGGAATTCGTTCTTTTTGTTTTTTTGTAATATAAAAATATTACGAAAAAGTGTTGCAACTTGTTTTGCTTTGTAGTAATATATGTAATATAGAAATATTACGCGGAGGTTCTGAAATGTTATTAGAAGAGGTTATGACTTTTGAATCAGGTACGTTATTAACTCGTATCGAGAATGAACCACAAGGGATTTTGTATCCGGTTTATGAAAATGAGCAATTTTATATGGATGATTCGGTTACATTGAATGAAATTAAGACAAAATATGTTCAAACGTCCAAAACGATTCAACAAATAGAAACAAATGATATTATTATTAATTTGTATAAAGGAGATTGTACAAAAGTTAGAGACGAATTTAATGGTTATGTAATCAATGCCAATTTTGTTAAAGCTATTCCTAAAAACAAGGAGCTATTAAATCCAGATTTTTTTCTCTATTGGTTTAATGAAAGCGAAGAAAGCAAAAAGCAATTATTACAATCGGTTCAAGGATCGGTTATGAAAAAAATAAGTATTGCAAAATTAAAAAAAATGGACATTTCATTACCGAGCAAAGAAAAGCAAGAGATTATTGGTTATTTGTATCATTCTCAAAAGACAGCAAGTAACCTTTACAAAAAAAGGATTCGTCTTACTGAACTTTTAACAAAAGAAAAAATAAAAATATTTGAAAGAGAGGAGCTTTAATATGAAAGCTAATTATGAAAGATTTGTTGAATTAATAAATAGTAGTATTGATAAACTTGCATATACTGAATTTATTTTAGAGTTATTTTGTTATTGTGTAATGTCGGCTAAGCTACAGAGTTCGAGTAGGAAAAATTTAGATGTTGTAGATCAAAAAATTACTGAACAAGTTGATTATTATATAGAACAAGAATATCGTTTCAATACATTGGTTAACGATTGGAAAATAAATAGGAATGACTTGTCAAAACAATTTGATGATGCTTTTAAAAATTTTCGTTCAAATAAATTAAATAAAAAATATTCATCGTTATTTAGAACGGATTTAAAAGATGTCGATAGAGGGAATAAACTTTTTGAAGCAGCGTTACTCATAGAGTATATCTATAGTAATGAGGGACTAGTAGAAATTCAGCAAGTGTTTAATCAATTACTAAATTTCTATATGGAGAATGATCTCATCAAAACTGGTGCTTATGCGCCAAGTAAAATTACAGAATTACTCACTAGAATGATTACAAAAAATGCGCAACAGATAGAGAATATTTATGATCCATCATGCGGTTCCGGAAATTTTTTGGTTTCGGCTGCTCAAAGTTATCCTGGAGTAATGGTATATGGTCAGGAAGCAAATCTTACGCAATACCGTTTAGCTATGATGAATTTGATAGTTAATGATGTAGCCGACTTTGACCTAAAATTGGGCAATGCACTTGATGAAGATGTTTTTTCGCAAGGACAGTTTGATAGGATTATCGCAAACCCGCCATACAGTATAAGTTGGTCTGGAGAATGGGAAAAACAATTTGAGCCGTTTCACACGTTGGCACCAAAAAGTAAAGCTGATTACGCATTTGTTCAACAAATGCTTTATCATTTAAATGAAAATGGAACAATGGCAGTTGTGTTACCTCTAGGTGCTTTGTTTAGAGGTGGCAGAGAACAACAAATTAGAAAACAATTGATTGATGAATTAAACTATTTAGATGCAGTCATTCAATTGCCAGAAAATATATTTTTTGGAACATCTATTTCTACGTGTATATTAATTGCTAGAAAAAATCGTAAGAGGGAAGATAAGATCGTATTTATTGATGCATCTAATGAATTCGAAAAGGGTAGGAGTAAAAACTTTTTAAATAGTGAGCATATAGAACATATAATTGAAACATATCATGATAGGAAGAGAGAAAATAAATTTAGTCATTTAGCAACACGTGAAGAAATTGCTTCTAAGGATTATGATTTGAGTTTATCAAAGTATGTTGATCGTTTTGAAGAATCGAAGGAATTGAATCTGAAAAAATTAGAAGATGAAATTTCTAAAGTAGATAGTGAAATTATTCGTATTGAACAACAAATTAAAAATTATTATAAAATTTTAGATGGTAAATATTAAAGGAGGAAAGATTATGGAACAGTTAGTAAGTATTAGTGTTGTTGTTTGTCCTATTGCTCTATATGCATGGAGCAACTATAGTAAGAAGCGTGATGAAAAGAAAGAAAAACAGAAACAACTATTAGAAAGATTGGTGGAACATCGAGATTTTCCTCGATTAAAAGAGTTTCAAAAAGCGTTAAATTCAATTCCTTTGATTTTTTCTGAATCAAAAGAAGTATTAGATGCACTAAAAGAGTTTGAGTTTGCAATGGACCAACGCATTGGATTTGAACGAGAAAAATTGGGGAATTTGTTTAAAATCATGTACACCTATCTTGGATTGGAAGCTAATTTTGATGTCATCTATTTAACAAAAAATTCCAAATTTTAAGGGGCAGATAATTTATAGAGAGTAAAGAAAACAAGCTGTTTTTATTTACTCTCTATTATATATATGTGGGTTAAATTTACACTTTCCCTCTCTGAACCATCCTCGCTACAATCTCCTCACTCTCCTTCAATACCCCCTCAAAATCCCCAGAAAAAACCTGATACAACTGCTGACAAGAATAATACCGCATCCGCATATCCTTCTTATTCCTCGTAACCTTCCCGTCAAAAAACTC
This sequence comes from Enterococcus sp. AZ101, assembly GCF_050499005.1. NCBI lineage: Bacteria > Bacillati > Bacillota > Bacilli > Lactobacillales > Enterococcaceae > Enterococcus > Enterococcus sp. AZ101. The sequence goes on from NZ_JBMHEZ010000001.1 coordinate 1,309,241, forward strand.
ATCCAAATAAACCAACGACTTCTGCCAAGACCGAAGCTTGATCAACTCACTCCTCACATCCAAAATATCCTGATAAGGTACCGCTTTCAAATTCTGTTCTTTACTCATCACTACACATCCATTCCTTTTTTTTGAAAAACCAACAGGAAAATAAAAAACGATCAGACCTATCTGTGCCTCATCGTGTGCAATAGTTCGTCAAAGAACACATGAAATCGCCAAAAAGATGAAAGAATCTAACAAAGAGACTAGTAAAATCAATCAAAATTAAGTACAATAAAACATGCGAGTACTTCGGTACGCGCTATCGGCAACTCGGATAAGCAGTGGTTGCTGTTTATTCGGGGCCTTGCAACGTGATGCCAGTCAGGTTGTAAGGTGCCGTTTTTTATTTTTCTATTTTTAAACTTGTACATCGTTACGTTTCGTTATCACCACCATCAATAAAATCAGACCTAGAATAGAAACAAAAAAGGCATTGGCGCAATGTCCAATACCTGAATAAGTCAATAGTACATTAAAGAAACCTAGCAATCCTTTCTAGTGGTAGCTCAAAAAGAGACACAACAAAAAAGCTAGTGATTCATTTACTATCGGCATACTTGTGTGGGCAGTGGTTGCTGTTTTCAAGACCATTTCCGTTCAGTGCCAGCCAAACAAAAAGGTGCCAAGGATTAAATTGTCATAAAGTTGAGTGATGTTCTGAATCAGGACTTACTCAGCTTTTTTATTTCCATTCTATACACTAAGTATAAATAAATCGACAGCGAGAATCAAGGCGAACAGAGAAAAAAGCGAACAAAAATTCGGAATTTATAATCATACTAAAACTATCATCCTGAAATTTGGGGCAAAGACGTCTATCTGCCAATTCTAGAAGGACAACAAACTAGATGATTAAGAAGGAATGATTTGAAGAAAACTTTAAAAAATTGGTTTTATAAAAGTAAGGGAGTTGAGTGAGTTTCTGTATCAAAAAACTGCTTAACTTTTTTAGTATTGGAAATGATGGAGAGAATGAAGACACACTGTGAATAAAATTTGTTTCAAATGGATAATAAATACAAAAAGTAAAAGATAATATGGTACAATTAGTTTTAAAAATAAAACGAAAAGTGGTTTTTTTGAAATGGAAAATACTAAATTAGTGACGGATATTATCGAATATTGGAGAATGGTTGAGTTTCTTGATCAGAATAAGTTTCCATACCCTTCTAAATTACAAGTAAAACAGATAAAAGATGTTTTATCAAAACGAAAAGTGTATTCAAATTCTTTAACTATTTTTGAAAATATCCCTTTAAATACAACTGTGAAAGAAACAATAAGCAAAAGAGAAGAAGTAATAAAGGTGTTTCCTTTTGAGGGGGCGGCAATTCATATTATGGTTGGGAAAGTTGCTCGAAACAGTATAATTGAAGCACTGTTCTCGCTAATAAAAGAAAAAGAAATCGTAGAGAAAAATCGTGAAAAAATTTGTATGTACGCCTTGAAAGTAACAAAAGAAGGAACATATATTAAAGGATCGCTTAAAGTTTCTCCTTTACTTTGGGGAACGGCTATTTGTTTCCATTATCCAGACAATATTAAAAATAAAATGTCACTTTCGGAATATGACCAAACCATGGATAATATCGAGAAGTATTTTATGAAAGAACAGGATGAATTATTTGTTGACGATACATTATTAAAATCAATGTATGATTATATTTATGAGATATTTGTTAAACGTTGGGTGAAAAATATTCAAGCGACTTTTGAGGGCTCATTGATTTATACTAGATTCAAAACGAAAGATGAATTGGAACGATTAAACGATTCTCTTGAAGATTATAGCGATCTAATGACAGGTTTTTTTCAGAAAGACTTTGAGATGGTAATTGATCAATTAAAGCAGGAGATATTACCATCAAAAGACTTTACGAATTATGTGACAAGTTTAATGGCTCATTCTTTTGATAAGGAAAAATCTAGAAAAATAAACATTCGTACTGAAGATAATTTCTTGAAAGAATTATTAGATCCTGCGAATGCACCCATAGGTAAATGGCCATCAGATCATCAGCCAGCATTGATGCAGCAAGTGGCGATTAATGCTTATTTGACGAATAAAGATGATTATTTTTCAGTCAATGGTCCTCCGGGTACTGGAAAAACAACACTACTAAAAGAGATTGTTGCACATAATGTGGTAAAAGTAGCTTCTTTATTATCTGAATATGACCAAGCAGATGATGCATTTGTAAAAAGAACATTTAGTGATGGGACAAAAAAAGAAAATGGTTATGATAAGAAGTTTGGAAATTATTATGCATTTAAAAATGACGAAATTTCAAAATATGGTATGTTAGTTGCTTCATCGAATAATGCAGCTGTTGAAAACATAACCAAAGATTTACCAGAGTACGAAAGCTTACATGACTCACTAGCATCAGAACAGTGCAAAGAAATTAAACAATTATTCGATTTAACTAAAGAACAAAACACACTTGAATTTTCATTTTCAAGTTTTACGAAAGACAATAAACGAAAAACAGTTGATTTAGTGCAAAAAGATATCTATTTTTCAGCTTTAGCACATGACCTGAAGAATAACGAAGAAATGGAAAATGTAGATTTATTTTCTGAATGGGGGTTGATATCTGCTCCACTTGGAAAGAGAAAAAATTTGAAAGATTATTACTACAAAGTTGTTGATCCCATCATAAAAAACATTGGAGCTCATTCATTTGATAATAAAAAAGAATTTGCCAATGCTAAATCTATATTTAAAAAGCAGTTAGAAAAAGTCATGAGAATTCAACAAAAGCTTTCTGAAACTAGTAAAATAATGAATGTCAGAGATTCAAAGCTATATACGGCAGACTTACAGCAAAATGAATTAAAAAAGCAGATCATTCATAAGGAAAAACAACTTAAAACTGAGCAAGAAAGAATACGTGTATTTGAAATAAAAATGAAAGAAATACAACGTATATTACTAGAAAAAAACACTGAACGAAAGTCTTCAGAACTAAACGTGGAAGAAGTAAACAATCATTTAGAGAGTCTGAAAAGTGAGCTTAAAAATTGTAAAGAACGAATCACAGAATTAGAAGATAATCGGAAATTTATCGAAATCATTTTAGGCAAATGGCTAACAACACAACGATTGACAGAAATTGAAGAAGAGAAAATGAAGCGAGATGAACTTATAAATCAGAAAAGTTTGATTTTAAAATCGAGAAATCCACTTGAAGAACAATTGAAAGTAATTATAAATGAAGAAGTAAAGATTGAAAAAGAATATAAAAAGGTCAATAAAAATGCTCAAATTATAAAAAATGAAACTGCTTATTTGGAAGAATCAATTAACGATAATAAGCAAAAAATCCTTCTTCTTGATAGAGTGAAAGAAGTGATCACAAATGATTATATCGAACAAGTACGTACTTTAAAGGCTGATGGAATTACGGTTATTGATGAGCAATTCTTTAGACAGCTACATTCTAATAATGAAAAAGAACAATTGTCGAATCCTTGGACGACAGAAGAATACAATCGTGAAAGAGAAAAACTATTTTATTTGGCACTACAAGTCAATAAATATTTTGTTTTATCGTCGAAATATGTTAGACATAATTTAATTAATTTAGGGTGCTTATGGAAGTTTAGAAAAAATAGTGAGCAAGAAATGTGTCACTTTTCTACTAAAGATAAACGAGCAGCATATGAGCATTTATTAAATACAGTCTTTCTGATTACACCTGTTATTTCCACAACATTTGCCTCAGTAGCTAGATTTTTAGATGGAATTGAAACACCGAAAAGTTTAGGACAATTAATTATTGATGAAGCTGGGCAAGCAACACCACAAATGGCTGTTGGAGCATTATGGCGATTTAAGAAGTCAATTATTGTAGGAGACCCAAAACAAGTAGAACCAATTGTTACAGATGATGTTGATGCTTTAATGCGCTTGTTTGTTACAAAAGAATTATCCGATTATCAAGATAAAAAAATCTCTGTGCAAAGTTTTGCCGATAGTATCAATGTTATTGGTACGACATTGCTTAATGGCGAAAAAGAAGAAGAGTGGGTTGGAAGTCCGTTGATTGTTCATAGAAGATGTTTAGAGCCAATGTTTACGATTTCTAATGCATTATCATACAACAACACGATGATAAGCTGTACAAACAAACCAAAAGATATAGTGAGTCAGTCCTTTATTAAACTTGAATCAAAATGGGAAGATGTGTCTGGAAAAGAAATGGGAGATAAAGATCATCATGTTCTAGAACAAGCTAAAGTCGCATTATCTTATGTAGAAGAAGCATTTAGGCGAGTACCTGACTTGCCTAGTCTATATGTCATTTCACCATTTACGAGTGTGATCAATGGTTTCAAAAAGATAGCAGGACAATCTGAAGCATTAAAAAGAATTGCAGGCGATTATTTAGATTATTGGTTGGAAGAAAATTGTGGAACAGTTCATCGTTTTCAAGGGAAAGAAGCAAACGAAGTGATATTTTTACTTGGCTGTGATTCGACTGCTAAAGGAGCCGTTCGCTGGGTAAACGATAATATTGTAAACGTTGCTGTGACAAGAGCCAAGTATCGTTTATATGTGATTGGTGACCGAGAGCTTTGGCAAGAGAATGAATCAATTAAGTTAATTCAAGGTGAGCTTTAGTTTATACTAAAAGAACATGTTTATAGGAGAGCACATGAATACAAGTGACTGGTTAGCATTATTGAAACCTTTAATAGAAAATAAAGCAATTTGGTTGGTAGTAGGGATTGTGATCCTAAACTATCTACACAAAATCATTTTACTTTTCATCGAAAGAAACAAAAACTATGAATTAAAAGATATTGACCAAATGACTGGAGAAAAATTCGAACATTATTTCGCTAACGTATTAAGAAAATCAAATTATAAAAAAGTAAGAGTGACAAAATACCAAGGTGACCAAGGAATTGATGTTTTAGCATATAGTGAAAATCGAAAAATAGGTTATCAATGCAAAAGATATAAGAAAAATGTCGGAAATAAGGCTGTTCAAGAAGCGCATGCTGGGAAAAGTTACTATGACTTGGCTGATGTATACGTGGTTACAAACAGCTATTTCACAAAGTCCGCAAAAGAATTAGCTCATAAAACAGGTGTCTATCTAATTGATCGGGATGAACTTCATAAAATAATAAGAAAAATAACGAATTAGTTGATTAGAATAAATCAATATTTTGTAAAAAAATTAAGAATTTATTTTTCGTAAATAGCAGTGTGAATACTTCTAATAATGTAAAAAAGTGAATAAAACATAAAGTTGAGTAACGTTCTAAATCAGAACCTACTCAGCTTTTTTATTGACATTCTACACGCTAAATATAAATAAATGGGCGCGTATCAAAGCAGAAAGAAAAAGGAATGAGAATATAAAAACAATTATCTTCGGTGAAAATGATGGTTATCTTCAATAGACAAAGAGGCATACATTTTGAGAATACTACACTTCATCGCGTAGAAGTAATTCAATCAGTTATTCAGAATTCAAATGGATATCGTGATTACGGAACAAATGATTTCAATTGGGGTTGTTTATCTAAAAGTTTACGACATACTGGATTATCTGTTGGATTCTTGATTGAATTTGCCAATTACGAGAATTACAGAAAGTCGAAGAAATTATCTAGCAAAATTTAAAGCAGACGAGATGGAACCTGATAAGATTGAAAAACTATGGGAACAAAAAAATAGAATGTTCTACTTGCGCTGGAGTTCACTTCATGGTTTAAGATAGATCATGTAAAGAAAAATAGAGGAGGAAATTGAGATGAAAACAGTCAAATTAAACAATGGTGTAGAAATGCCGCAACTTGGATTCGGAGTGTATCAAATCCCGTTAAATGAAACAGCGGAGGCCGTTTACCAAGCAATCAAGGCAGGATATCGTTTGATTGATACGGCGTCTATTTATGGAAATGAAAAAGAGACAGGGGAAGGCATCAAACGTGCAATTGATGAAAAACTTGTGACGCGTGAAGAACTATTTGTTACGTCAAAACTTTTTATTTTGCAAGCCCCGGAAGCTAAAGCTACTGAAACAATTGAGCAATCACTTACAACTATGGGATTGGATTCTCTAGATCTTTATCTGATTCATCAACCTTACGGAGATATTTATGGCGCATGGAGAGCCATGTGTGCAGCTCAAAAAGCAGGGAAGCTACGAGCGATTGGTATCTCAAACTTTAAATCAGCTAAAATAATTGAATTTGTAGGATTGAATGAAGTGAAACCGCAGATCAATCAAATTGAGGTGAATCCTTGGAATCAGCGAATCAAAGACCAAGAATGGCATGAGAAGTATGATGTACAAGTAGAAGCTTGGGCACCGTTTGCAGAGGGACGACATGATTTGTTTACAAATCCAGTTTTGACTGAAATTGGGGCACAATATGGTAAAACGGTTGGTCAAGTGGTACTTCGTTGGTTAATGCAACGTGGAATTATCGCTTTGGCAAAATCTGTTCGTCCAGAACGAATGGTTGAAAATATTGATATCTTTGATTTTGAATTATCGAAAGAAGATATTAAAAAAATTGCAAGTTTAGATATGAAAGAATCGGCATTTTTCGATCATGACGCACCGCAACAAGTGGAATGGTTTATGAATCGGATGAAAGAGACAGAGAAATAATGAAAAAGATATTGTTCTTAATTTCGTCATTACTGTTTGTATTATCTGGTTGTTTTCAATCGGATAGTACAAAAGTTAATCAAAATAGTAAAGCTATTGTTCTTTATTTTTCTAATAGCAATGTATAGCTTTTTTGAGAAGAACGATTTAGCTAGTAAAACGATTATTCCATTCTCAATTTATGGATGAAGTGGCTTAGCTGGAACCGTTAAAACGGTGGTGAAATTAAGTAAAGAGGCCTCAATTGAGACCAGTAATTTCTTAAGTATCTCGCGCAATGATATACCCAACAGAAGTTAGTTAAAATCTTTACTTTAAACAAAAATATCATCATAAAGGAGTAGAAGGATGGACGTACATAATTGTAATTTAAATATTCATTACTCAGCACCAGATCCTATTTGGGATGAATTAGGATACTTATATAAGCAGATGCCTCATTGGAATGGGGGAGATAATGGTAAGCCTTGTTGGTATGGAGGGGATAACGAAAAATTAATTGAGGTTTCTGTTGAACCAAGTGGTTTAAGTTTTTATGCGAAGCTACCACAGGATGAATGGAATCAATGGTTCGATTTGTTTAAGGAGAAAGCAACAGAAATAATGGGCTATCAGGTTGGGGAGCCAGAAGATGGTTTTGATTTTGTTATTTATGATGAATAAATTCTGTCTATATGAAAGCTACTGCTAAACTTTACTTAATTAAGTTTGGCAGTAGCTTTTTTATTAGGCCATAATTTTATTCTTTTATATCTGTTTGTTTGACTCGTCTTGTTTCTTCTAACAAGATTGAGTTTTTTACTTTGTAATTGTAATTGCTAATATAGTCTTTTGAAAAATTGACTGCATATAAAACATTTAAAAGAAATAAAATCGATTCTTCAGTAGAGAAGTTGCTGATTTTTTATATGGGCGCTCTCTTGAAGAAATGGTAAGGATTGTGTCCATATAATTGCCACCATCACTGGTTAAGCCAATCAACTTCACGCCGTGCTCCTTCATTATTGGAATAAACTTCATTGGTTCTCTGGAAACATCATTGCCTGAGTATGAAATAATAATCGCAACATCATTTTTAGTGAGAGAATGAGCGGTCATCCCGATTTCTCCACTGGAAATAACTTCTACTGATCTCCCAAGATCCCCATCTTACGTCTAAAAATTTTACCAATCAGGTTATTCGGACTGACCCCTAAAATGACAATTCGTCTTGCATTAAGTAACATGTTGACAGCTTATTCAAAACCTCTTCATCAATTTGATCAGCGGTATCTTGAATACTTTCTACTTGAATTGTCGCTATTTTATGAATGATATCAGCATAGGAATCGTTACTTTCAAAAGGGATATTCGGATTAATATCTGAGTAATGAGCTTGTTCGTAGCGGATTTCTTCAATCAAATCCAAAGTAAAATCTTTCCAACCATTAAAGCCAAGTGATTTACCAAAACGAACTAATACAGATTTAGATGAAAAAGTCTGTTCAGCAATTCGTTCCATAGAAATTCTATAAATATCATTTTTATGATCTAAAATAAATTCAGCGATTTGTCTTTTTGAATCATTTTGATTCACCGTATATTCTTCGATTCGTTGGAGCAGTTTCATTGTGTTCAACGTCCTTTCTATAGTCTTCTTATACGGTAAAATAAATTGAAAGTCAATATAAAATAACAAGTTTAAAATTTTGATCTCATTCGCTTCACTTTATTTCACTAAAAAAGAACAAATTGAGTGAATCGTGAAACGTTGGACCAAATGTCCTGTAAAAGATTGTAACCAGACTCAATCAGTTTTATATTAAACATACTTTTTACTTTTCTACACTATAAAAATACGCAAAAAATACAGAATTTGATGAATCTTTAGCTATTTATTTTTTTGCTTCAAAAATACTGACAATCAAAAAAAATTGTGTTACGATAATAAATGAAAAGAGGCAGGAAACCCCGCCTCTCTTGTAGAACCGTTTAAAAGACGGTGACTGTCATTAAATGTTGATTACCATCTAATTACTGGTCAAAGTGAAATTAGATGGTTATTTTTTTGGTTTGTTTTTATCCATTATCAGCACAACTAAAGTTGCAAAAGCAATCATTAGTGTCAATGCTTCAAAAACGGACATGCTTATTCCTTTCTAGGGATAAAGCCAAAAACCATAGGCATCACCCCTTTATCAGAGAGTTAGCCACCATCTTTTTTACTTTTCTACACTATAAAAATACGTAATCTATCCATCAATTGATGATTCTTTTATAATAAACATTAAAAATCAGTCGAAGCGGCCAATTCAGTTTGCTTTTTAAAATCTGCCACGCGTTTTTCCAAGGTTTGAATTGTACTATCCAAGGCTTGTGATCCTAGAACCATCCGTAATGGAGCAGGTTCAATCGCCGCACTTTCAATAATTTTTGTTGCCATTCTTTCTGGATCACCAGCGGCCAATCCATTTACTGGGTCTAACATAGTTAAAAAGGCATGCGCTGGATTATTGTCATATTCAGGCATCAATTCAGTAACTTGTGCACTGCCAGAGTGGAATTCTGTACGTGCATTACCAGGTTCAACAATGGTTACGCCAATATTAAATGGCGCTAATTCTTGAGCGACAGACTCGCAAAAACCTTCGATTCCCCATTTAGTCGCATGATACATAGAATTTCCAGCAAAAGCGACTTGTCCACCATATGAAGAAATTTGAATGATGCGACCAGCTTGTTGCTCACGCATAAAAGGAGTCACAGCACGTATCATTTGAATAGAACCTGTTAAATTAGTTGCGATAATTTTAGCTGCCTCTTGATCCGTTAATTCTTCCGCCGCTCCAAATAAGCCGTAACCAGCATTATTTACCAGCACATCGATTGCGCCATATTTTTCATAGACTTTATCCACTAATTTTTTGATACCAGTTGCATCGGTTACATCTAAAAATTCTCGATCAAAGGTTTCTGGATATTGTGCCATTAAGTCTTGTACAGTTGTATCCTTGCGTACCGTCCCGATAACAGTTTGTCCATTCGCCAATAATTGCTTTGTCAATTCTAAGCCAAATCCACTGCTGATACCAGTATTAGCAAAGATTGTTTTTTCATATTGCATTCCTCCAATTGTTCATTCTGGGGCTAGTTTATCTCTTTAAGTAGACTCTAAGTCAATAAGAAAGTTTGTAAAAGAGGCTAAATTTGTTTTATAATGAAAATGAAGTAGACGAGCTAAGGAATGCGTGGAGGAGGAATGGGGCATGAATATAAAGAAAGTAAGTGAACTAAGTGGGGTGTCTGCAGATACCATCAGGTATTATGAGCGAATTGGGTTAATTCCACCTGTCAAACGTAATGATAATGGGATTCGTAATTTTGATGAAGAAGATTTGCGTTGGATTGTTTTTAGTAGACAAATGAGAAATGCGGGCTTATCTATTGAATCGTTAGTGGAATATTTAACCTTATTTCAAGTGGGCAGTGAAACAGTGCCTGCTCGTAAAGAAATTATTGCAGATCAAATTGAGGAATTGAAAGAAAAAGCCTCGGAATTAAATACAGCTATTGAACGGTTAGAGTTTAAATTAGCCAACTATGATGAGCATATGATCCCAGCTGAAAATGCCTTAAGAGATTTTAATATGAATAGATAATAGCAAATGAATGGCTTCTAAATCGTGTCTTTCTTCTAAATTTTATAGAGGAAGTCTGATTTAGAAGTTTTTTGTTTATTTTAACAAATCCCTTGACTTGGAGTGAACTCCAAGAGCTAAACTGTTGTTGTTAGTAAGAAAAAGTGCTCATTTATGATACTGCTTTTAAATCGAGGAGGAATGCTATGTTAATCAGTCAAACTGCACAGAAGAATCATGATGAATTATTTCCAAACCATGAGTCAGCCTTAGCTAAAACGGATCCAGAATTTATTGAAATTTTTGACAATTTTACGTTCGATGAAGTGTTTCAGTATTCAAACCTAGATGTAAGGTTACGTATGAAAGTAACGCTGGCCTCTTTAATCGCAATGCAATGTGTTAATGAGTACAAAGCAATGATGAATGCAGCTTTAAATGTGGGTGTTTCAGCAGTTGAGATAAAAGAAATTGTCTATCAAGCAGTGCCATATGCCGGTTTAGGGAAGGTGTTCGATTTCTTACACGCGACCAATGAAGTGCTGACCGAAAGAGGCATTTCACTTCCTTTGGAAAAACAAGGAACAACCACCAATGAAAATCGTTATGAAAAAGGCATGGAAGTTGTACGGGAAGTTGCTGGAGATACTGTGGATCAGATGCTCACAACGATGCCGGAAAATCAAAAACATTTTGCTACATTTTTAGCTGATAATTGTTTTGGTGACTATTTTACAAGAAATGGGCTAACATCGAAAGAACGTGAATTACTGATTTTCACAATGCTGGCTTCAATGGGTGGAGCGGATGCACAACTAAAAGGGCATATTCGCAACAATCAGCGTGTTGGCAATGAAAAGCCACTATTGATCGAAACGATTACCGTTCTACTACCATTTATCGGCTATCCAAGAACATTAACGGCATTAAATTGTATCAATGAAATATTACCCGAAGAAAACGAAAAATAAAATAGAGGAGGAAATACAATGGAATATGTAAAATTTGGCAATACAGGAATGGAAGTTTCAAGAATTTGTTTAGGGGCAATGGGCTTTGGTGACCCGAATAGTGGCTTTCACGAGTGGGTTTTAGAAGAGGAAGAAAGTAAAAAAGTTATCAAAAAAGCGTTAGATTTAGGGATTAATTTCTTTGATACTGCCAATGTTTATTCATATGGTGCAAGTGAACGAATTCTTGGTAAGGCACTGAATGAATATGCGAATCGTGATGAAATCGTGGTGGCGACCAAATTATTTACTACCATGAAAAAAGACGTTCCAAACAGTGGTGGACTTTCAAGAAAAGAAATTTTCCATCAAATTGATGCGAGTTTAGAACGTTTAGGGATGGATTATGTTGATTTATACATTATTCATCGTTGGGATTACAACACCCAAATTGAAGAGACGATGGAAGCTTTACATGATGTCGTGAAATCTGGAAAAGCCCGTTATATTGGTGCTTCTGCGATGTTTGCGTGGCAGTTTGCTAAAGCCCAAGCAGTAGCTGAAAAAAATGGTTGGACAAAATTCGTTTCCATGCAAGATCATTTGAATTTGCTATATCGTGAAGAAGAAAGAGAAATGCTACCGTTGTGTGAAGATCAAAAAATTGCGGTGACACCTTATAGTCCATTGGCCTCAGGTCGCTTAACCCGTGATTGGAGCGCGCAAACCAAACGTTTTGAAACAGATAAAACAGCGAGGTCAAAATATGATACAACAGCAGATCAAGATCGTATCATCGTTGAAAGAGTTGCTGAAATTGCGGAAAAACGTGGAGTGGAACGTGTCCAAGTGGCACTTGCTTGGTTGCTTCAAAAAGGGCCAGTTGTCGCACCGATTATTGGCGCAACAAAAGAAAGTCATATGACGAATGCGATTCCTGCATTGGATTTAATTTTGACGGAAGAAGAAGTGCACTATCTAGAAGAACCTTATGTTCCTCATGTCATTGTTGGTCATAAATAAAAAAGAGAGTGATTTAGAAAGAGGGATTTAAGATAAAAATACTAATTTTAGGTGCAGCAGGTCAAATTTCAAAAATGGTTACAGAATTGATTTTAACAGAAACAGATCATGATCTTGTTTTATATGGTCGCAATCTTTCAAGTCGGATTTCTGTGAAAGATCCAACGAGAGAAGTCATTATTGAAGGTGATTTTAATGATCAAGACAAATTGAAAAAAGCCTTAATTGGAGTGGATATTGCGTATTTGAATGATATGAGTTCGCCAGCTGTAACCCAATCAATTGTGAAAGCAATGGAAGATTCAGGGGTAAATTATCTAATAGGAGCGAATGTTTTAGGCATTTACAATGAAGTTGCGGGGGCATTTGGGCGCTGGAATGCTAATATGGTTGGATCAGCTACCCATAGCTATTTAGCAGCAGCAGAAGCGCTAGAGCAGTCTTCGTTAGATTATGTCATTTTAAGATTAACTTGGTTATACAATCAAAAAGGCAATGAAGACTATGACTTGACCCAAAAAGGTGAACCATTCATTGGTGCTCAAGTAACAAGAGAAGCTGTAGCTAGACTGATTATGACGATTATTCATGAGCCAGTTCAGTACGCGAAGACCAGTTTAGGTGTGAGCGAGCCTAATACTGATTGGGCAAAACCTTCTTTTTATTAAGGGTGCACTGCATATGAATAGTAAAGAAATGAGCAAGCAAACCAATACGCCAATCAATACCATTCGTTATTTTGAGCGAATTGGCTTGATTCCACAGGTAAAGAAAAATCATGATGGATTAAGAGAGTTTACTGAAGATGATGCGGGTTGGATTTGTTTCATCAAGCAAATGAGGGAGGTTGGTCTTTCTGTCGAAGGATTGATCGAATATGTAACATTATCGAATCAACCAGAAAGAACAGTCCAAGCTAGAAAAGAACTACTGACTGAACAAAAAAATGAGTTGCAAGAACAAATCAATCGACTAGAAGCAGCAAAGGCTGAACTTCAAAGACGAATAGTAGCGAAATAAATCTAAAAAAAATTCTTTCTCAATCTAAAAAAAAGATCCGTTTATATTTGTGAAAACACTATAAAGAAAGTCAACAGTGCTATTAGCGAAAGAAGTCTTGTATACCAGCCAAAGAGCCTATAGCAACTACCGCGTTGTGATTGATATGGAAACCTTATAAGGTATAAAACGGTTCTTTTAGAAATTCGTTCTGTTTTATTGTAAAATAAACATGTGAACTTAAAAAGGAGAACCACAATGGAATTAAGAGAACTACGTTATTTTTGGACCGTTGCAGAAGAAAGGAATTTTTCTAAAGCAGCACAAGTTTTGCATATTACGCAACCAACTTTAAGTCGACAAATCAAAGAATTTGAAGAGAAATTAGGCACACCGCTTTTTATCCGAGAAAAAAGGCAATTGACTTTAACAGAAGAAGGATATTTTCTGAAAGAGCGAGCTGCTGAGATATTAACCTTAGCTGACCAAACAGAACGTGAATTTGAAGAACAGAGTAAAGGCTTTTTAAGTGGACATTTTTCAATTGGGTGTGTTGAAGCAGATAATTCAGATACGATGGCCATGATGTTGGAGGAATTGGTGAGCGATTATCCTCAAGTGACCTTTAATATTGTTTCGGGGACTAGCGATGATATTAGCGATAAACTGGAAAAGGGCATTTTGGACCTCGCTATTTTATTAGAACCGATTGCTACGCTTAACTTTGAAAAAATTATTTTGCCCAGAGAAGAAAAATGGGGTTTGTTAGTATCTAATGACTCTTTTCTTGCACAAAAAAAAGCTATCTGTCCCAATGATTTAGAAGGAATTCCACTATTAAGTTCTAATCGTTCAGAAGTTCAGTTGATGCTTGAAAGCTGGCTTGATAAGCCGTTAAAATCTTTAAATGTGGTTGGCACGTTTAATTTGATTTTTAATGTTTTTTCTTTAGTGGAAAATCGTGTGGGCTCTGCTTTAACGATTGAAGGCGCAACGACCAATGGGCAACATGAGGGGCTGACATTTGTCCCATTAGTTCCTGAGGTTAAAACAAATTGTGTCCTTGTTTGGAAAAAAAATCGAATTCAAACACCGGCAGTTAAAGAATTTATCCAACGATTTAACGATACTTTTAAGGCATAGCAACTAGTGGATTTAGGCATTAGACGTGTAGAGAAGCAGGTTGTATCATTTACTTGTAAGTAGATGATGCAGCCTGTTTTTGCATAAGTAAAAGATAAAAGAAGGTGATCAAATGACTGCTATCATTTATTTTTCTCGACCTTTTGAAAATTTGGTTGATGGAAAGAAGGAACAGCTGTCTGTTGGAAATACAAAAGTTGCTGCACAAAAAATTGCCGAGATACTCGATGTTGATGATTTTGAACTCATTCCAGAAATAGCCTATTCAAAAGCGTATCAAGCAGTGGTAGCTCAAGCGGAACAGGAAAAAATAACAAACGAGCGACCCAAATATCAACCTGTCTCCCTTAACTTAGCAAAACATCAAACGATTTATCTAGGGTATCCAAATTGGTGGGGGACTTTTCCGATGATCGTCGCAACTTTTTTAGAGGAAAATGATGTATCAGAAAAAAATATTTATCCTTTTTGCACCCATGAAGGCAGTGGAATGGGCAATAGTATCACTGATCTAAAGAAATTATGTCCTAATTCAACCATCCATATTGGGTTACCTATTCGTGGTTCTAGAGTTGAAAAATCAGATACCGCAATCAAAAATTGGTTACAACATGAACCATCAGAAAACAAAGGAATTGGAGGAATAACAAATGGCAAAATTTGAAGAAGTAAAAAATGGTGTGATTTTTCCAGTGGGAGAAAAAAATGACGCATATGCGCAATACTTTATTGGTCAAAGCTATTTAAAGAATTTAATTGCAGATCCCGAAGTTAATGTAGGAGTAGGAAATGTCACATTCGAACCTGGTTGTCGCAATAACTGGCATATTCACCATGATGGTTTCCAACTGTTATTAGTAACGGGTGGCGAAGGCTGGTATCAAGAAGAGGGGAAGCCAGCGCAATTTTTAACTGCTGGAGATGTGATTGTTACTCATGATGGCGTGAAACATTGGCATGGTGCCGCAAAAAATAGCTGGTTTGAACATTTAGCAATTACAGCTGGTACGCCAGAATGGTTAGAATCTGTTTCAGATGAATTATACAATCAATTATAAAAATGAATAAAAGATGGGAGTCCTACCTAATGAAAAAACAAACAGCAGGAAGAGATCAATTAGGTGCATTTGCACCAAAATTTGCAGAATTAAATGATGATTTATTATTTGGTGAAGTTTGGTCTAGAGAAGAACAACTTTCGCCGCGTGATCGTAGCTTGATTACTTGTGCAAGCTTATTAACGCAAGACGTACCCCAATTAGAAGCCCATATGAACATCGCCAAACAAAATGGGGTGACAAAAGAAGAAATGGTGGAATTAATCACTCATTTAGCTTTTTATACAGGATGGCCAAAAGCATGGTCCGCGTTTGCTCTAGCAAAAGAAATTTTTGGTGAATAAAAATACGGACTATATTTTGCGTATTTTAAAGGAGACAACTTAGTGAATAAACTAACCAAGTTTTCATTATTATCTGTGTCATTACTTGTGGTATCGGGTGGCGCAATCGCTGCGAATATTCCAGCGATTATGACAGCTTATCCGACGATCAATCCTACTTTAGTAGAATTAATTACCACAATCCCTTCTTTGTTTATTATCTTAACCGTGCCATTTAGCCATATATTCGCTAAGAAATTTGGGTACAAGTTATCTGTACAGATTGGTATTGGTATTGTTTTAGGTACAGGGATTATACCTGTCTTTGTACAGTCCTTTTGGTTTTTATTTTTCAGCAGAATATTATTTGGGATTGGGATTGGATTATTTAATCCGCTACTCTTTTCTCTAGCTGGAAAAATGTACCAAGGAAAAGAACGTTCATCTGTGATTGGCTTTCAAAGTGCATTCGAAGGAATTGGCGGTATGGTCATTACGTTTACAGTAGGTCAATTGCTGGTAATGAACTGGCGGAGTTCGTTTTTAGCTTATCTGTTAGCTTTACCGATTTTACTTCTATTTTCATCTTTTGTACCAGATGTTGCTCTTGAAAATGAGGAGAATAAGAGCAAAACAAAGAATCAGACAATCAATCCTTCAAAATATGGCTACATCGCTTTATTGATTCTAGTTGTAACAATTTATATGTCTGTTACCGTCAAAATCACCTCTTTGCTTCTTGAAAAAGGTTTTGGAAATGCAACAGATGGTAGTAATTTAATTGCCTTGGTAGGTTTAGGTGCCATGACCGCCGGTGCATTATTTGGGTCAATTGTTACAATAACAAAAAAATGGACATTACCACTATCCTTTTTTGTCTTAAGTTTATCAATGTTTGTGATTGCCTCTTCTCAAAATTTAGTGTCAATTTCAATTGCTGTAGTATTGTGCGGTTTTTCTTTCCGCACCTTTATCCCATATTTGTTTAATGAGGTGAATCAAGATACGAATGGCCAGTCAGAAAAGAGTACATCTTTGCTATTGATAGGCTTCAATATTGGCGCGGCTTTTTCTCCAATTTCGATTTCTCTATTAGGCAATATCCTTCCTTCTAACGAAAACACGGACATTTTTATGGTAGAAGGTATGATCATGATGTTGCTAGCTTTTTGTACTGTAATCAGCACCATAACAAAAAAACAAAAAATCAATGGAGGCAAGTAAAAATGATGAAAAAACCAAAAATTATTTGCCATATGTTGACTTCTATCAATGGAAAAATTAGCGGTGGTTATATGAGTTCAAAATATGCCATTGCTGGTGGTGAAACTTATGAAACAACCAATGACAGCTACCTTAGCCAAGCGTGGTTATGTGGAAGAGTTACGATGGAAAAGAATTTTACTAATTTCAATAAACCTGAGTTGAAAGAAATAAAAACACCTTATCCTAGAACGGATTATGTTGCACAAGCAAAGGACCAAATGTATATTGTTTCAGCTGATCCTTCTGGTAAAGTTGGCTGGATTGAAAACACCGTTCAATACGAAAATCGTCCAGAAGCCCACGTTATTGAAATTTTAACGGATAAAGCTAGTGATGAGTATATTGCTTATCTTCGAGAGCGACAAATCTCTTATATTTTTGCTGGACAAGAATTGATTGATTGTACACTTGCTTCAGAAAAATTATTGGTTTTATTTGGGATCAAAACATTAATGGTATCAGGTGGTGCTTATATCAATTGGTCATTTTTACAAGAGGGATTGATTGATGAAGTGAGTATTGTGATGACACCAGCAACTGATGGACGAACAGATACCAATACAATTTTTGAAAGAGCAGATAGCCTGCCCGAAATAGCACCAGTTGGGTTTAAATTAAAATCAGTCGATATCATCGAAGAAGATACGCTATGGTTGAGATATAGCGTGTGTAAATAAAAAAATAAAAAGGAGTCAACTTTATGAATAACAATATAAAAGATAAAGTTATAGTTATCACAGGTGCCTCATCTGGAATCGGAGAAGCAACAGCTCAACTATTGATTGAGAATGGTGCAAAGGTGGTTTTAGGTGCTAGGAGAGAAGAACGGTTGAAAAAACTCGTGAAAAAATTTGGTGATAATAGTGTTTATGCTGTGACAGATGTTCGTAACCTAAAAGAGGTAGAAACACTTGTGCAAGTTGCTAAAGAAAAATTTGGTAAGGTTGATGTTTTATTTGCAAATGCTGGGATTATGCCTGCTTCAAATATGAGTGAATTGAAAACAAACGAGTGGTATGACATGGTTGATATTAACATCAATGGGATGCTTAATTCATTAGCAGCAGTGTTACCAGAATTCACAGCCTAAAAGTCAGGTCACGTGATTACAACAAGTTCGATTGCGGGACTTAAGGTTTTCCCTGGTAACAGTGTGTATACTGGAACGAAACATGCAGTACGTGCTATTATGGATGGTTTTCGCATGGAATCTGCAATGGAAGGAACGAATATTCGCACAACCACTCTTTATCCAGAGCAATTGCAACTGAATTGCTAGAAACGATTTCCACACCAGAAGTAAAAAGCGGGATGGAACAATTCTATCAAATTGCAATTACTCCAGATGCAGTGGCGCAAACTGTTCTATTTGCGATATCTCAGCCAGAATCAGTCGGTATTACTGAAATGACAATTTTACCTTCGAAGCAAGCATAGCAGTAACACACTAAAATATTAAAACTTTGGAATGCAATTTTACTTAGGATAGTTGTTCAAATCATACTGACCACCAATCCTATTAATTTTAAAACTAATAGGATTGGTGGTTTAATAAATTTAGGAATATGAAATGAATTAGCTATAAATTTGAATCTATTGGGTACTTAAGAATCTACAGGTACTAAAAAGCTACTGTTTTGACACATGTAGATATTAATTATAATTTTACCTTAAAAGTGAGTACCAACCTGATAAAGTGTTCTGACAGTTCTCGATAACAATCTAAATCAAGTTCCCCTTTTTTGGGTGGATTCTTTTAAGTAACAGTTTGATTCCTCCTTCAACCACTCAAAAATCCTGAGATTTTTTTGTGGTTGCGTTTTCAAAAAATCTGTGCTAACATAAAGTCAATTAATAACAGGCATGTGACTGGTAATGCAGGCAGGACCTAAATAAAGCATTTTTCAACAGATTGAGTTTGATTCTGGTGAGTGTTTTATTTAGTTTCTGTCTGTTTTTTGCGTAAAATTTGGCCAATTTTGCGTAACTAATTATGAAGGAGAAAAAGTGATGAACTATAAAGAAACTGCTGTATCGATCTTAAAATGGATCGGCGGGAAAGAAAATGTCTCTCATCTTGAACATTGCTCAACACGGTTACGTTTTACCTTAAAAGATGATTCTCTTGTAGATGTTGAAAAACTCGAAAAGGTCGAGGGGGTGATCGGCGTACGTCAAAATGTTCAGTGTCAAGTCATTATCGGGAATGATGTTGTAGAAGTTTATGATGAAATGAAAGCTCTTCTTGGGGAATTGCCAGCAGATGATAGTCAGAAGAGAAAACAAAAAATAGGATCTGTAATACTTGATTTTATCATCTCTATTTTTCAACCCTTAGTTCCTGCCATCGCAGGTGGAGGTGTTCTAAAATCATTATTATTGCTTGCCTCTGTGACGGGATTAATGAGTGATCAAAGCCAATCGTATCAAATTCTTAATTTAATTGGCGGTGCGCCATTATATTTTCTACCTATTTTAGTTGCAATGACAACAGCAAATAAATTGAAAGTGAATCAACTGGTTGCTGTATCGGCAGTGGGTGCCTTGATTTTGCCAGATATGTCTACGATGTTAGCAGGAGGCACCGATTTTCTTGGCTTTGATGTAACGAATATTGCGTATGCGTCACAGGTCTTCCCAGCAATTTTAACAGTGTTGTTTTATGCGCAAATTGAAAAATTATTTACAAGATATTCGCCAAAACCGATTCGAATATTCTTTGTTCCAATGATGAGTCTATTGATTACAGTTCCAATTGCGTTACTTATTTTAGGCCCATTAGGATACAATGTAGGAACTGTTTTTTCAACGGTGATTGTTTGGTTGTATACTCATTTTGGGTGGGTAGCGACTGGTGTCTTAGCTGCTGTTTTACCTTTCATGGTTGTGACAGGTATGCACAAGGCTATGATTCCTTATGCTGTATCTTCTATGAGCGAAATTGGTGCTGAATTACTCTATTTACCTGCTTCTTTAGCGCATAACATTGCTGAATCTGGTGCTTGTTTTGCTGTGAGTATCAAGACGAAGGATCAAAAATTGCGTTCTACTGCAATATCAGCAGGAATATCTGCGTTGTTCGGTATTACGGAACCAGCATTGTATGGTGTGACGATCTTAAATAAGCGCGTATTGTATAGCGTAATGTTTGCCAGTTTAGTTGGTGGCGGTTTTGCCGGAATTATGGCAATCAAAGGATTTGCGTTAGTTGGTCCGGGATTAGCTAGTATTACAATGTTTGTAGACAAAGCAAATTCAATGAATTTAATTTGGGCATTTGTTACATTGGGGATTTCGTTTATTGTTGGATTCTTATCGGTATTATTTATTTATAGGGATGAAGTGGCTTTAGAAAAGGCAGATGGGATGGAAGTTGTGTCTGAATCCGATACGGAACAGCTGATTAGTCCAGTTTCTGGCAAAGTAATTT
Source organism: Enterococcus sp. AZ101 (assembly GCF_050499005.1). Lineage (NCBI taxonomy): Bacteria > Bacillati > Bacillota > Bacilli > Lactobacillales > Enterococcaceae > Enterococcus > Enterococcus sp. AZ101. The sequence goes on from NZ_JBMHEZ010000001.1 coordinate 1,329,733, forward strand.
CTTTGTCGGAAGTGAAGGATGATGTTTTTTCAAGTGGATTAATTGGTGAAGGACTTGCAATTATTCCAGAAGACAATTGTTTAGTAGCACCAGAATCAGGTGAGGTTACGATGGTATTCGAAACAAAGCATGCATTAGGCTTGAAAACAAATAATGGAGCAGAAATTCTATTTCATATTGGTTTAAACACAGTTCAATTAGGCGGTGAGGGTTTTGAAACGTTTGTCAAAGTTGGCGATAAGGTTGTCAAAGGACAGAAGCTGATTACTTTTGATTTAGCTAAAATCAAGTCTGCCGGACTTGATCCGACGGTCGTGTGTGTTGTAACGAATAAAGAAGCCTATCATATGAAATTATTGCATCATTTAGAAAGGGTGACAAATCAGACAAACGTATTGTCTATTGCCCCACTTAGGTAGATGAACAGTTTTTTTTTAGTCGAAGTCGATTGAGTTCTTTCAACTCTAAAATTAGGAGGATATTATGCAAAATAAGAAGACATTTCCAAACGATTTTTTATGGGGCGGTGCAATCGCTGCAAATCAGGTAGAAGGAGGCTGGAACCTCGATGGTAAGGGCTTATCTGTAGCGGATATCGCAAGTTATAAACCAGATGTTGATAATAAAGACTATGCGGCTCATATGGATATTTCTACTGCAACAATAGAAGCTGCGATGGCAGATGAAACGGATAAATGGTATCCTAAACGTCGTGGTATTGATTTTTATCACCGTTATAAAGAAGATTTGGCTTTATTTAGTGAGCTGGGCTTTAAGACATTACGCTTATCGATTGCTTGGACTAGACTTTTTCCCACAGGAGAAGAAGAATATCCAAATGAAAAAGGAATTGTATTTTATCAAGCGGTATTTAAAGAGATGAAACGTCTCGGGATTATACCAATCGTTACATTGTCACACTACGAGATGCCATTAGCACTTAGTTTAAATTATAATGGCTGGGTCAACCGTCGAGTAATTGATGATTTTGTCCGATTTGCGACAGTTTGTTTTGAAGAATTTGGAGAGTATGTAGAGTATTGGTTAACATTCAATGAGATCGATAGTATTCACCGGCACCCGTTTACAACGGCTGGAATTGTGCCGGATAAGTGTACACCTGGAAAAGAAGAACAAGAGATTTATCAAGCCCTGCATCATCAATTTGTTGCCAGTGCTTTGGTTACCAAAGTTGCACATGAAAAAAATCCCAACAACAAAATTGGGTGTATGCTGACAAAATTAATGACCTATCCCTTAACTTGTGCGCCAATCGATGTAGAATTAACATTAAAGAAAAATCTTGAAAATAATTTTTATACAGATGTCCAAGTTAAAGGTGAATATCCTAAAATGATCGAAACAGCATTGAAAAATAATGGGATCAATATTGAAATAACTGATGAAGAACGGCAAATTTTAAAAGAAAATACAGTTGATTTTCTGTCATTTAGTTATTATATGTCAATGGCAGAATCTGGTGACCCAAATGCTGAAAGAACACCTGGAAATACGGTTTTAGGCGTTAAAAATCCTTATCTACCATCAACTGACTGGGGCTGGCAAATTGATCCAAAAGGATTGAAAATTGCATTGATCGAATTGTATGATCGCTACAATGTACCCTTAATGATCGTAGAAAATGGCATGGGATCAGTGGATATCGTGGAAGATGGTGCCATTCATGATCCTTATCGAGTTGAATATTTTAAAGAACATTTTAAGCAAATGAAAGAAGCAATCGATGAAGGGGTCGATTTAATAGGCTACACTAGCTGGGCACCAATCGATTTAGTAAGTGCAGGAACATCGCAAATGTCAAAACGTTATGGCTTTATTTATGTTGATGCGGATGATGAAGGGAATGGCACATATGACCGTTCAAAAAAAGATTCTTTTGATTGGTATCAAGAAGTGATAGCAACTAATGGAGCAAGTTTAGTGGAGTAGGAAGCAAGGAGTTGGTTTCGATGATTTTGGTGAAAAAAGTGCTGAATACAAGCGTTGTCCTTGTTGAAAAAGAAGGGCAAGAGATGATTGCATTAGGAAAAGGGATTGGTTATGACAAGAAAATCGGTGACGTTATTTCTGACTCTTCTGTTGATAAAATTTTCTTGCCAATCGAAGAGAAAAAGTCTTCTCAATTTGCTGAGTTAGTGGCTGAAATTCCAATGAAATTTTTTGAAATAACGAAAGAAGTTGTCTCAATTGCAGAAGGAGCGCTAGATTATAAATTGAATACCAGTATTTATTTAACTCTGTCAGATCATTTGCATTTTGCGGTTGAACGGAGTGAAAAAGGATTAAATAGTTCCAATCGTTTATACTGGGAAATCAAAAATTACTATCCAAAAGAATTTCATATTGGCGAGATTGCGCTTGAGCAAATGAAGGCAAATTATCAAATCGAACTACCAAATGAAGAAGCATCTAATATTGCTTTTCACTTGATTAATGCGCAATCAGGAAATCACGAGGACCAAGATGGCTTAAAAAAAGCAAAATTAGTAGGGACAATCGTTAATATGGTGAGGTATTCGTTGGGACAAGAAATCGATACGAATTCGGTTCATTATTCTCGTTTTATCACGCATGTTCGTTTTTTCGTTGATCGATTTTTTTCCAATGCTCTGCTCCAAGAGAAAGAAGATGAATTGTATCGCCAAATGTGGTCACTTTACCCTGTTGCAATGGAAAGTGCAACAAAAGTAAAAAAATATGTTGATCAAACCTACCACACGCGGATACCAGAAAATGAAATTGTCTACTTAGGTGTCCATATCAATCGATTGATGAATCATTCAGCGATTAATACCGATTGATTTTTTATTAGAAGTACATTACGTATTTAAAAGAAGTGAAAGAAGGTATAGATATTGGATCGTCAATATTTATACCTTTTTTTATGTTAACTAAATAGGCTTGTTTCACAAATTATACCAGTAAAATGTATAGTGAGAAGTATCTTTACAATTAACGATAGTGATTGTTATTTGACGAAAAATAAAACACCAATAACCTCGAAATTTACTTGACAATTGTGTAGATATTCTCAATAATATAAGTGGCTGCGAGTAATGGAGATGTCTAATGAATAATACAAAAATAGGCAAAAAGACTAATCAAATGTACTCTATTGGTGAAGTTGCGAAATTGTGTAATGTTTCCCGCAAAACATTACGCTTTTATGAGCAATTAGGATTATTAAAACCAGATCATGTAAGTAACGAAAATGGTTATCGGTATTACACCGAAGAAACAATGAATAGTATTCCTGTAATCAAATACTATAAACAGATGGGCTTTAAGTTGCAGGAAATGAAAGGGGTTCAGCAAACAGGAGATTATTTCTATCAAGAAAATATATTCTTAACAAAATTAGAGGAATTAAAGCTTGAAGAAAGAAGAATTCGCAATAGCTATACTGCAGTTTCAGATTGGTTAGGCTTAATCAGAGAAGGAACGTTAGCCAGTGAAAACAGCATTCAAAGTGTGAACGTCAAGTATTTTGAGCAAGAAAACTACGTATTTTTGGAGCAAGAGTTTTGTCATAACTACATGGATGCGGTAATCAATATTCCTTGGGTTAACTATTTAGAAGAACACAACTGTGCAATCACAGGGCCGGTTATTCTTCGATTTGAAGATTGTGAATCTAGTAATTTTCAAGGTTCAAAAATGATGATAATGCAAAAACCAATTGGTATACCAAACCCTAAGATACCAAAAAGAATGATAGGTGGCCAAATGTTTTTGTCTAGTTATCATATTGGTGATCTGGCTAAACTTTCATATCAATACAAAAAGATGAAAACTTGGGCAAAAGAAAATAACTATCAATGTAAAAATGAGGTATATCAACGCTATGTCATTGATTATTGGTCAACTATGAATGTGGATAATTTTGTTGTTGAGTTACTGATTCCCGCAGAGAAAATTAGAACATAGGTAGTGAGAGGAACAAGTGGACTGAAGAGTAGATCACTAATGTTCCTCTTTATTGTGAATGCAAAAACAAAAGGTTCCCCCTTAGGGGAACCTTTTGTTTTTGTTATTAAATATATTTTATTCGTTCATAATATAGTGTTTTTGTCTATTTTGAAGTTATTAAATGATTATGATGATAGAAATTAAAAGCAATTGGAAATTATTTGTAACGAGCTACTATTTTTTTATGTGAAAAAATGATCATGAGGTGTATCAATTCAAATCCTGTTATTAAAATCAAGAATTAGAATTAGAATAATTATCACTGCCGATTAAGTAAATATTATAGCGCTAATAGTAAAGATTATTCTTAATTAAAAAAGCTAATTGAGAATAGTATTTGTATTAGTACAGATAGTTCTGTGTTATATACAGAAAAGAAATAAAAAAATAGATTGACTACGCCCTTAAGGTCATCCAATATGATGGATTTGTCAATAAAGAAAGCGTTTTTTAATTTGAAAATGAGAGGAAGAAAGAAATGAAACATGATGCATTAGGAATGGTAGAAACTAAAGGAATGATTGGTTCGATCGAAGCAGCAGATGCAATGGTAAAAGCTGCTAATGTTTCACTAATTGGTAAAGAATTTGTTGGTGGTGGGATTGTAACCGTGATGGTCAGAGGTGATGTAGGTGCGGTAAAAGCTGCCACGGATGCTGGTGCAGCTGCAGCTGAACGCGTTGGAGAGTTATTATCCGTACATGTTATTCCACGCCCGCACAGTGAAGTTGAAAATATTCTGCCAAATAGATAATTGAAAAATAACAATTGAGGAGAAATAGACATGGAAAGTGGAAAAAATATTTCTTGTACTAGTGCTGACGTTCAAATGGAACAAGCCAAAAAAGGGTTCCGAGTGAAAGGAATCAGCAATGGGATTATTTCAGGTATCACTTATGGAATTTATTCAACACTAGTCGTTGTAGCAAGTGGTTATGACCCGTTAGTTAGTGCGGCTGGCTTCTTGGCAGCACCTTTTGTTTGTTCAGGTTTAAATGATTTTTTTGCAGGTATTTTACTTTTATTCTATAACGCAAAGCAAGGAAGATTAAAAGAATTAGTCAGAACATTGCATACAAAACCAGGAAAATTATTAGTAATCGGATTTCTCCTAGGTGGACCAATTGCTAACGGGGCTTATCTTGTTGGGTTAGCTATGGCGGGTGCGTATGCGATCCCCATTTCAGCGACATGTAGCTTGTTTGGCGCATTATTTTCTTGGATATTCTTAAAGCAAAAGCCAACTGCTCGAATTGTATTAGGTATGGTCGTTGTCGTTGTCGGAGCTATTACGATTAACATGGTGAAGCCAGAAGGAGCGCCTAACTTTACGCTAGGAATCGTCTGTGCATTGATTGCTGCAATTGCTTGGGGTTTAGAAGGTGTATTTTCAAGCTTTGGTGGTGCGATGATCGATACAGATGTGGCGGTAAACTTACGTCAATTGATTTCTGGTCTAGTTGTTCTGATCATTGTTGTTCCAGCTGTGGGGGCATTTAATTTATTATTCGGTACATTGGCTGCAGTAACACCAGTTCTATGGTTAGTTTTGTCCGGATTAAGCGCTGCGGTTTCATTTTTGACCTGGTACAAAGCGAACGCTATGGTTGGAACTGCGATCGGCATGTCTTTAAATGTTACCTATGCATTTTGGGGTGTCTTATTCAGTGTTATTTTCCTTGGTCAAACCTTAACACCAACAATGGTTATAGGCTCAGTGATTATCGTGATCGGCGCGATTTTAGTTACGATGAATCCGTTAGATTTATTTAAAAAGGGGGAAGAGTGAGATGCTTTTGCCTAGTCGAACAGCTGTTTTAAATCAAATGTATGACCAAAGAGAAATAGATGTTGCCCAAATCATGAAGGCGTTAAAACCACAATATGGGCAAGAGAAACAATTCAATGAAAAATTGTATCTGGAGCATATGATGGCGCTAGAAGCAAATGGATTAGTCGAGCTAGCAACATATGATTTAGATAAAAACGAGAACCTAGTTATTTATTACAAAATTACCGATGAAGGTAGAGCAACCGTCGATAAATATGTTGATAAAAAATATCGTTCAGCGTAAGGAGGAGATACATTGAGATATCGTGGCGAAGAAGCTTTAGGGTTAGTAGAAACGATTGGCTTAGTTCCAGCACTAAAGGCTGCTGATGAAATGTTGAAAGCTGCAAATGTTGAACTGATCTCATATGAAAATATTGGGTCTACTTTAGTAACGGTCATGATTAAAGGAGACATTGCCGCTGTTGAAGCTTCTGTTGTAGCAGGAGCTAAGGCTGCCGAAGCAATTGGCAAATTGACTGCACACAATGTGATGCCTCGACCAATTTCATACGTTGGAGACATTGTTTCCGTTCATGATATTGATCGGTAGTGCAAGGAGGAGAAAGAGTGAGAACATACGAAGCAATTGGTGCAATTGAAACATTCGGATTAGTTTTTATTTTGGAGGCGTGTGATGCAATGTGTAAGGCGGCCAATGTTGAGTTGGTAGGATATGAAAATGTTGCCTCAGGATATATTTCTGTGATTGTACAAGGAGACGTTGCGGCGTGCCAATCAGCAGTTGAAGCAGGTATTGCAGCTGTTGAAAAAATGGGTGCAAACATCTACAGCTCGGTCGTGATTGCAAGCCCACATGGCGATTTAAATAAAATGATTGATCGTTATCAATTAGGTGATTTTTTACCTGTTGAGGAGGGAGATGCATAATACATGCAACAAGTAGATGAAGATTTATTATCTATTCAAGAAGCGCGGATTTTAGTAGAAACAGCACGAGATGCACAGCACCTAGTAAAAGAATATGAGCAAAAAAATCTCGATGCAATAGTGGAAAAACTGTTGGCAGAGATCAAACCAGATATAAGTAGATTTTTAGCAACTGAAATAAAAGAAACAAATCTAGGATGTTATAAAGATAAAGAAATATTGATGGAACGCTTATTGAAAGCGTTATCTAAAGAGCTGGATCAACAGCTTTGTGTGGGGAATATTGTAGAAGATTCAGCGGGGAATGTTTTACAAGTTGGCGTTCCATTGGGCGTCATTCCAATCCTATTACCAGCAGAAAATACAACATTAAATGTTCTGTACAGTCTAACTATTGGGATAAAATCAGGCAATGCTATGGTGCTTATTCCACATCCAAAAGCACAAAAGACAACATATCTTGTTTTTCAAAAAATTAGAGAGATTTGTGAAGCAAATGGCTTACCAAAAGGCTGTTTAGGATGTGTTAGCTCTTTAACCGATAAAGGTGTAAAAGAGATTTTAACCAGTCAGGATAGTGCAATGATTTTAGCTATTGGTAATCAAAACTATATCAACGCAGCCAATTACCAACGGCCGATCATTTATGGTGGAACAGGTGCTACACCTGTTTTTATCGAGCGTTCAGCAGATGTTAAAAAAGCAGTGAAGGCAATCGTGGATAGTCGTTCTTATGATTGTGGTTTACTTCCAGCTACAGAACAGTACCTAATAGCTGAAGGAGTCATCGCTTCTGAGGTTAGAGCGTTGTTACAAGAATATGGTGCACACTTTTTATCAAAAGAAGAAGAAAAAAACTTACTAGCACTTTTACAGCCTAAAAATAACCAAATTAATCCATCTTGTGTGGGCAAGAATGCCCAATGGCTGGCCAAAGAGGCAAATATACGTGTTACTTCAACAACCAAAGTGCTAGTTTCAGAACAGGATTACATGTATGACGAAGATCCTTTTGCCAATGAAATGAAGTGCCCAGTTTTAGCATTTTATTTAGAACCGGATTGGATGCATGCTTGTGAGAAATCGATCCGTTTGTTAAAAGAAAAAAATAATGGTCATACACTCGCAATTCATTCTCACAATAAGTTAGTGTTGAAAGAATTTGCGTTAAAAAAACCAGTTGGTCGCATGATTGTTAATGCCCCAGCGAGTATGGCAAGTATGGGCTTGCAATCGACTTTACCAGTGTCCGTCATTTTAGGGGGATTTACAACTGGACGAGGCATAAGTGCCAAAAATATTACTGCAAAAGATTTAACTTATGTTCGAGAGATTAGCTATCCTGTTGAATCATTATCAGAGAATAAACAATCAGAAACGAAAAGTGATGTAGAAACAGACATTTTAGAAAAAATCTTAAAAAAAATAATGGAAAAATAAATTGTTGTAAAGTGAGGGAATAAAATGGACATTAAAGAATTTTCGGCAAAATTAGCCGAAGCAACAAAAGAGTTAAGTTCAGAAGAACGTAACGCATTGATGAAGATGTTTGCGACAGTTGCCGATGAAACATCCACAAGTGGCGGTTTTGCTTCTGATGATCAATCAAGTATTCCAAATGGGTCAACTGCTCGATTAGATGCTTTAAAAGTAAATTATTTAAAACAAAAACCGACTATCACAACTCATCGAGCTAGAGTGATCACTGAACTTGCAAAAGAAAATCCAGGAATGCCTAAAAATATTTTAAGAGCAAAGTCATTCAAACGTTGTTGTGAAACTGCACCACTTGTAATTCAAGACAATGAGTTGATCGTAGGCGCACCAAATGGCGCACCACGCGCCGGCGCTTTTTCTCCAGATATTGCGTGGCGTTGGATGGAAGACGAAATCGATACAATTTCAAGCCGTCCGCAAGATCCTTTCTTTATTTCGGATGAAGACAAAAAGATTATGCGTGAAGAATTATTCCCGTTTTGGAAGGGCAGATCGATCGATGAGTATTGTGAAGATCAATTCCGTGAAGCCGGAGTTTGGAAACTATCTGGCGAATCTTTTGTTTCAGACTGTTCTTATCATCAACTAAATGGCGGTGGTGATTCTAATCCAGGCTATGATGTCATTTTAATGAAAAAAGGGATGTTGGATATTCAAAAAGAGGCAAAAGAGCATTTAGAAAAATTAGATTATCAAAACCCTGATGATATTCAAAAAATCTACTTTTACAAATCATTGATCGATACAACGGAGGGCGTCATGATCTACGCTCGTCGTCTGTCTGAATATGCAGCACAGTTAGCGCAACGGGAAACGAATCCCAAACGTAAAGCAGAATTACAAAAAATCTCAGAAATCAATGCAAAAGTTCCTGCAAATAAACCAGAAACCTTTTGGGAAGCCATCCAAGCAATATGGACAATTGAATCCTTGCTTGTTGTAGAAGAAAATCAAACTGGAATGTCAATTGGACGTGTGGATCAATACATGTATCCTTTTTTCAAAAATGATTTAGATAAAGGCAAGATGAATGAGTTTGAAGCCTTTGAATTAGCGGGTTGTATGTTGATTAAAATGTCTGAAATGATGTGGATCACAAGTGAAGGCGGATCTAAGTTCTTCGCGGGCTATCAACCATTCGTGAATATGTGCGTTGGCGGAGTGACACGTGAAGGCCACGATGCAACCAATGAATTAACCTATCTATTAATGGATGCCGTCCGTCACGTAAAAGTGTACCAACCATCTTTAGCTTGTCGGATTCATAATCGCTCACCGCGTGAATACTTGAAAAAAATAGTGGATGTTGTTCGGGCAGGTATTGGTTTTCCCGCCTGTCACTTTGACGATACCCATATCAAAATGATGTTGGCTAAAGGTGTGTCGATCGAGGACGCACGAGACTATTGTTTAATGGGGTGTGTTGAACCGCAAAAATCTGGTCGTTTATATCAATGGACTTCAACAGCCTATACACAATGGCCAATTTGTATCGAACTTGTTTTAAACCGAGGTGTACCGTTATGGTATGGCAAAGAGGTTTGTCCAGACTTGGGCGATATTTCTCAATTTAAAACCTATGAACAATTTGAAAAAGCTGTTAAAGAACAAATTAAATATATTACGAAGTGGTCGTCGGTTGCAACAGTTATCACCCAAAGAGTCCACCGCGATCTAGCACCAAAACCGTTGATGTCTTTGATGTATGAAGGCTGTATGGAAAGTGGGAAAGATGTTTCGAGTGGTGGGGCAATGTATAATTTTGGACCAGGAGTTGTTTGGTCAGGTTTAGCAACCTATGCAGACTCGATGGCAGCAATCAAAAAGCTGGTTTTCGATGACAAAAAATATACCTTAGAAGAATTGAATCGTGCGTTAAAAGCTGATTTTGTCGGCTATGACCAAATCCGCACGGATTGCTTGAATGCGCCTAAGTACGGCAATGATGATGACTATGCAGACTTAATTGCGGCCGAATTGATTCATTTTACAGAAGCGGAGCATCGCCAATACAAAACACTTTATTCAGAGCTTTGTCATGGAACATTGTCGATTTCAAACAATACGCCACTAGGTCAAATGACTGGTGCTTCAGCAAATGGACGAAAAGCTTGGATTCCATTATCAGATGGTATTAGTCCATCTCAAGGAGCTGACTTTAAAGGTCCAACAGCTATTGTGAAATCTATTTCTAAAATGGCAAATGATACGATGAATATGGGAATGGTGCATAACTTCAAGATCATGAATGGATTACTGGATACACCAGAAGGTGAAGAAAGTTTAATTACTTTATTAAAAACTGCGAGTATTTTAGGAAATGGTGAAATGCAGTTTAACTATTTAGATAACGAGACATTGTTGGAAGCACAACGACATCCAGAACAATATCGTGATTTAATTGTTCGAGTAGCAGGTTATAGTGCCTTCTTTGTTGAATTATGTCAGGATGTTCAAGATGAAATCATCAGCCGAACAATGTTAACGAAGTTTTAAGAGCAGGAGATGAATAGATGATGACTCAAAACACAACGACAATTGAACGACAAGCGATGATCTTTAATGTACAAAAATATAGTTTGTACGATGGTCCAGGGATTCGCACGATCGTCTTTTTCAAAGGCTGTCCCTTAAGATGCCAGTGGTGCGCCAATCCTGAAGGACTAGAACGAAAATTCGAAGTAATGTATAAGGAAAGCGTCTGTAGTGATTGTCGTGCGTGTGTAGAAGTCTGTCCGATGGGGATTCATTACATGGATGAAAACGATCATCATCAAGTACGACGCGATATTGCCTGTAATGGCTGTCGCGCGTGCGTTGATGTTTGCCCAATGGCTGCTCTAAATATTACTGGTGAAATCAAAACAATTTCTGAATTAATGGAAGTCATTCATGAAGATGATGCTTTTTATGAACAATCTGGTGGTGGGGTAACCCTTAGCGGCGGTGAATGTACAGCACAGCCAGAAGCAGCACTAGCCTTATTACAAGCATGTCGAGCTGATGGAATCCATACTGCGATAGAAACATGTGGTCATTCAAGGATGGAGCGATTATTGGCATTAGCTGAATATGTCAATTTATTCTTATTTGATTTAAAGCATATGAATCCAGTTCGACATAATGAATTAACAGGTATCAGTAATGAAAAGATTTTAGAAAATCTACAAGAAGTTTTAAAGGCTGGACACCAAGTTCAGATTCGGATGCCAATGTTGAAAATGATCAATGATAGCCATGATGAGATTCAACAAATTATTGATTTTTTACTTCCATATAAAGAATATCCCAATTTTTTAGGTATCGATTTATTACCTTATCATAAATTAGGCGTCAATAAATATGGCCAACTAGGCATGGAATATCCAGTAGCTGGAGACCCATCATTATCAGAAGAAGATTTAGATCGGATTGAAGGATGGATCAAAGAGTATGAGTTCCCAGTTCGAGTTGTCCGTCATTAGAAAGGGTGGCGTAATCATTATGGAAGAAAACGCGCCAAAGCGAGTTATTGAAGAATCCGTTCCAGGAAAACAAGTAACCTTAGCGCATGTTATTGCTTCACCAATTCCAGAAGTCTATGAATCACTAGGCATTGAAGCGGAGGGGGCAATTGGCATCTTGACAATTTCCCCCGTTGAAGCTGCCATTATTGCGGCAGATGTAGCAGGAAAAAGCGCTGGTATTAATGTTGGTTTCTTAGATCGCTTTACAGGCTCGGTATTGATCAATGGGGATGTTCAAAGTGTTGAAGTAGCTTTAAAAGCTGTTGTAACTATTTTGAAAGAAAAATTAAATTACGATATCGTTCCAGTGAGTAGAACATGAAGAAACGTATTTTGATTATCGGACTAAATCAGCAACATAATCACATAATTGCACAAGCGATTGAAGATTCTGAGCAACCAATTCGCAAAGTAGCAAATATCTTATATACCAATGAAACAATCATTGTTCCAAATTCCTATTTAGAAAGTCCCTGGATGCATAAACATATTATTTCATTACAACAAAAAGCGAGCAAGGCGTTATTTTTAGTTCCGATTCCTAGCATAAAAAAAAGTTACCCTCCAAACTTTGCTCACGCACTTCGAGTTCCTGTAATAGGTGTTGTAATGTATAAGGAAAAAGAACATACAGTAAATGAAAAAATAATTACAAAAAAAATGTTAGAAGAAATTGGTTGTATAAAACAACAATATTGGCTGCATATAAATAAGGAAGAGATCAGGGCATTTGTTGAAGAAATTAGATGAAAGGAGGAGCGTAAATGTTAAAGCAATTTAAAATGGCTACTAAAATTGTGACAGGTGTTGATGCGTTGGCAACAGTACAAACTCTTGCTCTTAAACGAGTATTGATTATTTGTGATCCATTTATGGAAGAAAATGGTACGGTTAATCAGATCGAACAGTTACTACAAGAGAAGAATATTTGTTGTAGTGTTTTCTCAGAGATTGTACCTGACCCAACAATTGAGGTTGTCACTAAAGGCTTGCTGGCAGCGATTCAATTACAACCGGATGGTTTAATTGCGATAGGTGGCGGTTCAGCGATGGATGCGGCTAAGGTGATTCGTCATATCTATACCAGCGCAGAGAAAAAGGCAACGGTTCGGCTGATTTGTATTCCAACAACAAGCGGAACAGGTAGCGAAGTAACCTCTTTTGCAGTTATCTCAGATCCTAAAAATGATAGCAAATATGCACTTGTAGCAGATCAAATGATTCCTGATTTGGCAATCTTAGATCCAGAATTAACCATTAGCGTACCTAAAAATGTGACAGCTGATACAGGTATCGATGTGTTCACCCATTGTATAGAAGCTTTGGCATCAACAGCTGCAACCGATTTTACGGATGCAGCAAGCGAAAAAGCCATGAAGATCATTTGGAATGACTTAGTAGCTGTAGTCAATGATGGGGAAAATTTAATACTTCGAGAACGTGTTCATAATGCCTCTTGTTTAGCTGGTATCGCTTTTAGTGAAGCGTCATTAGGAATTTGTCACAGTTTAGCGCATGCGTTAGGCGGAAAGTTTCATATCGCTCATGGTCGAGCAAATGCCTTATTATTACCACATGTTATTCGTTACAATGCCGGTTTAGAATTAGAAAAAGAAATTCCTAGCTTAGCAGTTTATCAAAGAATTGCAGGTATCTTAGGATTTCAAGCAGGAACCCCGAAAGCAACCGTTCATGCAATGATCAACGGCTTGAATCGTCAGTTGAAACAGTTAAATGTAGCCAATGTAATTACAGAATATGGCATTGATCGAGAAGAATATTTAGCGGCGATTCCAGAAATGGCAACAAAAGCTATGGAAGATAAATGTACGATGACTAATCCAAGAAAACCGACCCATAAGGAATTAGAACAATTATATAAGAGGTTGCTAAGAGGTGGTTATGAATGCATTTTGTGACAGAAAGTGAACTTAGAATGGATTTTCAAAAAGAACCATTTACACAATTTTACTTAAATAATCAGTTACGCCTAACACCTGGAGCGAAGCAATTTCTTTTAGATAAGAGAATTAAAATAATGTCTGAGGCAGAACTAAGAAAGAAAGATAACGCTACTGAACGTCAATTAAACTCATTGACTGGCTATAAAGAAATTTTATCTTCAGAACTTTTTGAAGCCGCTCGTTTAGCGATAGATCAGCAGTTGAATGTGAGTCAAAAAATCATCGACATAGAAAAAACGCTGCTTCCGGCACTAGAAAAAGTAGTGTCAGATGAAGAAGCTAGTCTAGAAAAAACAGAAGAATTTCAATTGGATGCAGTTTATATTTTTAGTGAACGAGGGTTATTATTAATCAAACTAAAGAAAATTTATGGCATGATCCATTTGATCCAAGCTGAATATCCTCAATACAGCAAGATACTAATAGAAGCAAATCAAAAAATAAATGATCTAAAGAAACAATTAGTAGGAGAAACAAATGAAAAAACATTCAATGAGAACGTGTAATCAATTTGTTGCAGCGTTTGAAGAAGTCATAAAAAAGCCGAAAAAAAAACGGTCAAAAACTTACTATACGGGAATCGATCTAGGAACTGCTTGTGTTGTACTTGCTGTGTTAGATGAAAATCATGTGCCTGTAGCAGGAGCTTATCGATACGCAGATGTGGTCCGCGATGGGATGGTCATTGATTATATTGGTGCAGTTGAACTTGTTCGAGAACTTAAAGAGGAAATAGAACAAACATTGAAGACAGAATTAGTGTATGCTGCTGCTTCATTACCGCCTGGTACAGATGAGTTGGATGGCGGGGTCATTAAAAACGTTGTTCAAAGCGCTGGATTTGAATTAACAAACTTATTGGATGAACCAACAGCAGCTAATCAATTATTAGAAATAACTGATGGTGCAGTCGTTGATATTGGTGGAGGGACAACAGGTATTTCTATTGTAGAAAATGGGCAAGTCGTTAAAGTAGCGGATGAAGCAACAGGTGGTACACATTTATCCTTAGTAATTGCTGGAGCATATAAGCTTACTTTTGAAGCAGCTGAAAAGTATAAACGAAATGGGAAAAATCATGATGAATTATTGACTAGCTTAAAGCCGGTAATTGAGAAGATCTCTTCAATTATTATTCAGCAAACGCAAGGATACAAAGTAGAAGGAATCTATTTGGTTGGCGGTACAGCCTGTCTTAAGAATATAGAGACGATTATTGAAAAGACAACAGGAATCCCAACATATAAACCAATGAATCCAATGTTTGTGACGCCGCTTGGGATTGCTATGAGTTGTACCAATCAAGTTTTAACATAGCTAGCTACACAAATCAATCCTTATGAAAATAGACAAATCGTCAGTGAAACAAAGAACGTTTCAATGCCAATTTCCTAATTTTCTACAGGATTAAGCGATTTGTTTTGCTTTTAAAATAAGGAGGAATCTAAATGGATTGTCGCATTATTAAGTCGCCAAGTGAAGGAACATTAGCTATTTTAAATCGTCGCAAGGGCTCAAAAGATAATTTAGGCGTTCCTGATGCTGTAGGACTAGTTCAAGGGAAGTTGATTGAAATGGTTTGTGCTGCAGATATTGCCGAAAAAGCAGTGGGTGTTACAGTTGAGGATATTCGAGGGAGTTGCCCTCAAAATATGATTTTGTTGGCTATTTTTGGGGATACAGCTTCGGTTATTGCAGCAATGGAAGAGATTAAAAAGAAAGAAAATAATCGCTTATGGTAACTGCAAAATTGATGGACACAATTTGGGCAACTCGAAAATCAGAAAAATTAAATGGATTAAAACTAATGCTTGCAGAAGTCACTGGTGGCTCTAGAGAAGGGGAGCGAATGATTGTCTGTGATGTGATTGGTGCGGGTATCGGTGACCGAGTAATCATTGCTACAGGATCAGCAGCCAGACGCATGTTAGAAGATGATTCTATCCCCGTAGACGCAGCAGTTATTGGAATCATTGATGAAAGTTGTGAATCTGTTTAAAGAAAGTGTGACAAAATGAAAAAATTGATATGTGCAAAAGATATTGAAAAACTCCACAGCAAAAAAGAACAAGTTATTTGTATAGACAAAGAGACCATAATCACACCTTCAGCTAAAGATTTAGCAGAAGATTATCAGATGAGCTTTAAAATGGGTGTGTCTGAAAATAAAAATCTCTTAGCAAACACACAAGAAGTCTCAAAAGAGTATTTAGTGACGTTATTAAAAAAACTATTGAAGGAAGCCGGAATAACAGATTTTACTGAGTCGCCCTTTGAATACCAAGAACATAGTGGTGGTTTAAAAATTATTCGCGGTTCTACAGTTAAATTGTCGCCATTAAATAATGAGAATAACGGGCTACGTTATCAAGAAATTTTAACATCAGAAGAAAATAATTTCGAGCTTGGAATTTTAGAAATCGAAAATAGTCAGTTTTATCAAGAAGATAGGCTAGAGTCAGTAAACTACGTGGTAAATGGCGAACTTCATGTAACCATTGACGGCATAACGTATGATGCATATCAAGGCGACATTGTTTTTACTCCGAAACATTCCGCTATTTGCTGGTCGACAACAAGCAAAGTCACCATTCTATCTGGAAAATTTAAAAGTGAGGGGTAACATATGAAGCAAGCGATTGGCATGATTGAAACCAAAGGACTAATAGCCTTGATTGAGGCAACAGATACAATGCTAAAAGCTTCTGAAGTTCGTTGTTTAGGTAAAAAACAGGTTGGTGGCGGTTTAAATACGGTTTTGATTTCTGGTGATGTGGCAGCTGTGGAAACAGCTGTACAAGCAGGCGATGCAAGCGTACAACGTTTGGGTGAAGATCTTTTAACGGCTTCCCATGTCATTGCCCGACCACATATAGAAGCGACAACTTTTGTAGACGAAATTCAAAAGGTAGCAGAGTCAAAACCAAATGAACGAGAAGAAGTTGTAGTAGAAACAAGTGATCAAATAGAAAACACCGAAATTGTTGAAACAGATAAAAAAAAAATAGTCCGTTACAAACTCCAACAAATGAAAGTAACAGAGTTGAGAAAGTTAGCGAAAGAGCAACCTAATTTTAGTATCCCACAAAAAAATATTCACCGTACAAATAAGGAAAAATTAGTAAAAGCGCTAAGTGACATTTTAATAATAGACGAATAGAGGAATACAAATGGAAATGTTTGATAAAGATCTACGTTCTGTTCAAGAAGCACGTGATTTGACACGTAAAGGAAAAGCAGCGGCAAATCAAATTGCAACTTTTTCAGAAGAACAAATTGATCAAATTTTACAAAACATGAAGAATGCAGCAAGTAAATATGCTATTTGTTTAGCTGAAAGGGCAGTAGAAGAGACTGGTTTCGGCAAAGTAATGGATAAAACCTATAAAAATCATGCGGCATCTCAATTACTATATGAAGAGATCAAACATGAGAAAACTATCGGAATCATTGCAGAAAATACTGAAAAAGGTACATTTGATGTAGCAGAACCAGTGGGGCTTGTTCTCGGTATCATCCCGTCAACTAATCCAACCTCTACAGTTATTTTTAAAGCAATGATTGCGTTGAAATCAAGAAATGCAATTGTATTTTCGCCACATCCAACGGCAGTCAACTGTACCAAAAAAGCAGCAGATCTATTGAACCGTGCTGCTGTAGCGGCTGGAGCGCCAGAAGGGATTATCAGTTGCTTAGCTGTTCCAACGATGGCAGGAACAAATGAATTATTACATGCAAAAGAAGTGAGTCTAATCATCGCAACAGGTGGTCCTGGAATGGTGAAAGCCGCTTATAGTTCGGGAAAACCAGCATTGGGTGTTGGCGCTGGTAATTCTCCCGCTTATATTGAGCGGACGGCCGATATAAAAAGTGCTGTAGCAAAAATCATAGCGTCAAAAACGTTTGACAATGGGACAATTTGTGCATCAGAACAATCAATCATCTGCGAAGAAATCAATAAAGAAGCTGTTATGCAAGAATTAAAAGCACAAGGTGGCTACTTTATGTCAGAAGTAGAAACCGAAAAAGTATGTAAATTACTTTTTAAAAATGGTTATGCCATGAATGCTAAATTTGTTGGTCGTAGTGCGAACGTGATTGCACAAGCAGCAGGAATCACTGTTCCAGTAGGAACCAAAGTATTGATTGGTCCCCAAGGTGGCGTTGGTGAAGGCTATCCTTTATCATTTGAAAAACTAACGACTGTTTTAGCTTTTTATGTTGTAAATGACTGGGAAGAAGCATGTGATTTAAGTATTGAATTGTTACAAAATGGCATTGGACATACGATGAGCTTGCACACTAACAATCGTGATATCGTGTTGAAATTTGCAGCTAAGCCTGCGTCACGAATTTTAGTAAATACAGGTGGAAGCCAAGGAGGAACCGGGATCAGTACAGGATTACCAATTTCATTTACCTTAGGCTGCGGCACTTTTGGCGGCAGTTCAGTTTCAGAAAATGTTGGACCAAAACATTTACTAAACATCAAAAAAGTTGCGTATGGGTTAAAGGATGTCACGAGTTTAATAGAGGATGATCCAACCTTTACTTATGAAAAAACAGAAGTACAAGAAATGGCTGAAGTCAAAAAAGCAATCTCAACGCCTATCGATACGAATAAAACGAACGAAGCAGATATAGAAACATTGGCAAATGTCGTCCGCCAAGTTTTAGCTAACATGAACTAATTGAAAAAAGGAGTGATAAAGTTGGACAATTATGAAGAGCTACTTGGTAAATTGATGGAAAAATTGGCTGAACCAAACCAAACACAACCTCCAATATTATCAAGCGCTCAAAAGATTCCAGTAGGAATTTCAAATCGACATATCCACTTATCCCAAATAGATGTAGAAAAATTATTTGGTTATGGCTATCAATTAACGAAATTAAAGGATCTTTCTCAGCCAGGACAATTTGCTTGTAAAGAAACCGTAATGGTTTGTGGGCCAAGAGGGGCGATTGAAAAGGTTCGCATTTTAGGGCCAGTAAGAAAAAAAACACAAGTTGAAATTTTACAAAGCGATTCGTTTAAATTAGGAGTGAAAGCCCCGTTGCGTTTATCCGGAGATTTAGCTGAATCAGGTAATGTCACACTTATTGGTCCTAAAGGATCGGCAGAAATTGTTGAAGGTACGATTGTTGCAAAACGTCATATTCACATGCTGCCACATGAAGCTACTCAATTTGGTGTTCGTGATGGTGAACCCGTAACAATCGAGTTTTCAGGAGAACGAGGCGGGACCTTAGCAAATGTCATTATCCGCGCAGTTGAGAACTCTGGCTTAGAATGCCACATTGATACGGAAGAAGCCAATGCATTAGGAATAACGCCAAATACTGAAATTGTGATCAAAAAAAATAACATATAGAATCTTAGGAGGAAATTATAATGAAATCAGATGCACTAGGAATGATCGAGACAAAAGGATTAATTGGTTCAATTGAGGCGGCAGATGCAATGGTCAAAGCAGCTAACGTATCATTAGTAGGAAAAGAATTAGTTGGAGGTGGCATTGTGACCGTGATGGTACGTGGCGATGTCGGTGCTGTCAAAGCTGCCACAGATGCAGGTGCAGCAGCAGCCCAACGTGTTGGTGAACTATTATCAGTCCACGTAATTCCTCGTCCACACTCAGAAGTTGAAAATATCTTGCCTATTACGCAAGCGTAACAAATAAAATTCTGAAAAAGGCGAAACACAGCAAAAATTTATGTGTTTCGTCTTTTTTATTCAATAAAAGGAGACATTACATGAAAAAGACAATTATAATTGGCGCAAACCATGCAGGTATTGCTGCAGCCAATGCACTGTTGGAAAATTATCCAGATCAAGAAGTGACCATGATCGATAAAAACTCTAATCTTAGTTATTTAGGCTGTGGAACAGCACTCTGGGTAGGTCGGCAAATCGAATCATATGAACAATTGTTTTATACAAATAAAGAAGAATTTGAAGCAAAAGGAGCAAATGTTTATTTAGAAACCGCTGTTGAGCAAATCGATTTTTACGATAAAAAAGTTTTTTGCAAAGCAAGTGATGGCTCTCATTTTTGTAAAAACTATGATACGTTGATTTTAGCAACAGGTTCAATCCCAATTACACCGCAGATACCTGGGAATACTTTAGAAAATATTCACTTTTTGAAAAAGTTTCAAGATGGTCAAATAGTGGATCAATTAGTTGGTATGGCTTCCATTAGAAAAGTTGCGGTTATAGGCGCAGGTTATATAGGTGTTGAAATTGCTGAGGCCATTAAAAGACGTGGAAAAGACGTTTTACTTTTCGATGGCGCACCACGTTCTTTGTCCAGCTATTATGATCCAGATTTTACAGCTGAAATGGATCTTAATTTATCCGAAAATGGGATCGAACTACACTTTGATGAAATCGCCACTGCCTACAAAGGATCAGAGAAAGTTGAAGCAATTGTAACGAACAAAGGGGAATATGCTGTTGATTTAGTGATTAATGCTATTGGCTTTTTACCAAATAATGACTTAGGTAAAAATCATCTAGAGTTGTTTGGAAATGGCGCTTATCTTGTTGATGAATACCAGCAAACAAGTGATCCATCTGTTTATGCAGTGGGAGATTGTGCGACTCTCTACTCTAATGCGTTAGGGAAAACTACTTATATTGCTTTAGCAACAAATGCTGTAAGATCGGGCATTGTCGCAGGCCATAATGTTGGTGGCACTTCACTTGCATCCATCGGGGTTCAAGGTTCAAATGGAATTTCTATTTTTGGCTTGAACATGGTTTCTACTGGTCTTTCATTAGAAGCTGCAAAAAAATATCAGATAGAAGTTTTGTATACAGATTATACTGATTTGCAAAAACCAGCATTTATGAATGATAATGATTCGGTTTCGATCCGAATTGTTTATGAAAAAGGAAGTCGTCGTATTATCGGGGCGCAAATGTCGTCACGTACAGATATTTCGATGGCGATTCATCTATTCTCTCTTGCGATCCAAAAGAGCATGACTATTGATGAACTAAAACTGCTAGATTTATTCTTTTTACCACATTTTAATCAACCCTACAATTATATTACGATGGCTGCTTTAAATGCAAAATAATTGTTTTATACCGTAACGGGCCTGTCTAATGAATTACGAGTAAGGTGTAGCATCGGTAAAATTATCAGAAATTGAAGAATTTAGTCTAGAACCGCTGATTATCGGCGGTTCTATTTTTCTCTGAAACAAGGAGTATTTCTATCGAAAATATCGTGAATTTTTAGTTTTTTTTAATGAAACCGTATTTATTTTATTTTTTAAATCAACTCTATTGACATCGAAAGGTATTTGCATTAATATCAAATAGCATTAGTTACTAACACTGTTAGCTATTAGTTGTGAAAGTAATTATTTTGAAAGAAGGAGGAGTCATATGTCATTCGCAGAAGAGGCCGAACAAGAGCTGATGCGCTTAATGGTTCAAAATCGACATAGCGCATTTAGTAGACTGGAAAAGAGTAATCAAGGTGAGAGTATTGTCATCAAATTTCTTGCTCGTCATGGCAAACCGACTAGCCCAAAACATCTAGCTGAATCGCTTAATTTGTCTAGCGCTCGTATTGCAGTTGTTTTAGGTAGTTTAGAAAAAAAAGGTCAAATTGAGCGCAATATGGACCCAAATGATCGTCGCCGTATTAATGTCACTTTAACGGATTGTGGCAAAAAAGCAGCCAAGTTGCAAAAAAAAGAAATGCGCGATAAGATTGTTAAAATTTTTAAATTGATGGGAGAGCCGGACACAAAACAGTTCATCGAGCTAACTGCGAAATTCGTAGACTACTCCCAACAAATTTCCCGGAAAGAGGAAGGTGACCAATAGTGAAGATTTTTAAATATCTCGGCAAATACTGGTATGCGGTCATCGCAGTTCTTGTGCTTTTAGTTGTACAGGCAAATAGTGATTTAAGCTTACCAAAGTTAACATCGGGAATCGTTGATGTCGGAATTCAACAAGGAGGGCTTGAATACTCCACACCTGAAAAGATTAGAAAAACAACTCTTCAGGGAATTGAAATGTTTATGACGGATGATGAGAAGAAAACGATTGAAGACAATTATAAACAAACAACTGAAAAAATCGATGGCAAAGAAGTTGAAGTGTATCAATTAAATCTTCAAGACAATATGACAAAAGCAAAGCTTGCAGATATTTTTAACCTGCCAATGATGATGTTAGGAACATCTCAATCAAAAGATTCTTCTAGTGGAAGTGAAGCCAAAGCGATCATTGAAGACTATAAGGCGATTGGAGAAGATGCAGCTAAGGCAAAACAACTTGGGGAAGAAGCAACAGCTTTAGGAGAACAGGCAAAAGCGGCAGGTGAAGCAGCTGCCTCTGCAACAGATATTGCTACAGCAACCCAAGAAGGAACGCAAGCACAAGAATTAGCTGCCCAAGCACAGGCAAAAGGTGAAGCAGCAAAAGACCTAGCAGATTCAATCAAAACAAAGACAGCAGCTATGCCAGCAAAAGTTGAAGCCGCTCGTAAAGCAACAGAAAAAAGTTTAGGTGATCTCGGTGCAGATTCAATGAAAACTGTGGGCATTCAACTAACATTAGCTGAATATAAAGCACTAGATATGAATACCCAACAAATTCAAACAGATTATATGGTCAAAACCGGAACAAAAATGGTTCTTTTAACTCTTGTATCAGCTATAGCTGCGATCATTGTAGGATTGATTGCTTCATTAGTTGCTGCATCAGTTGGTCGAAATTTACGGGTAGGACAATACAAACGCACACTACAATTTTCGAATACTGAGATGGAGAAATTTTCTCCTGCTTCATTGATCACACGTAATACGAACGACATCCAACAAATGCAAATGGGGATCGTGATGATCATGCGCATTGTGTTATATGCTCCGATCTTAGGTATTGGTGGGATCTACAACGTCTATCAAACAGGAACAGGCATGGGCTGGATCGTCGGAGTGGCAGTTGCCGCTGTGTTAGTTTTGGTAGGTAGCCTACTATTAACAACAATGCCTAAGTTTAAAGCATTACAAAAATTAGTCGATAGAGTAAACTTGGTTTCTCGTGAAATCATTACTGGTTTGCCTGTTATCCGTGCGTTTTCTCGTGAAAAATTCGAAGAAAAACGTTTTGATCGTGCGAACACTGATTTAATGAAAACTCAATTATTTGTTAACCGTGCAATGTCTATCATGATGCCTGTCATGATGTTATTGATGAATGGTATTTCTGTTTTGATCGTGTGGGTCGGTGGACATAATATGAATAACGGTCAACTCCAAGTGGGGGATATGATGGCCTTTATCACCTATACAATGCAAATTGTGATGGCCTTTATGATGTTATCAATGGTTTCAATTATTTTACCTCGTGCCAACGTTGCTGCTGGACGTGTGGAAGAAGTACTTGAAACAGAACCAACTATCAAAGATCCTGAACACCCTAAAGATGACCATGACTTTAAAGGTGAAGTGAAATTTGAAGCGGTAGAATTCCGATATGGAGATGCGGATGAAGATGTCTTGCATCATATCAACTTTACTGCTAAACCAGGTCAAACAACTGCTTTGATTGGCTCCACTGGTTCAGGTAAATCAACTATCGTTAACTTGATTCCACGTTTGTTCGATGTAACTGGCGGACGAATCACGATTGATGGAATCGACATTCGCGAAATGAGTTTGCATAAGCTTCATGAAATTATTGGATTTGTGCCTCAAAAAGGGATTCTATTCTCTGGTGACATTGCTTCTAATATTAAATTTGGTGATGCAGACATAACAGATGAACAAATGAGAAAAGCAGCTGAAATTGCACAAGCAGAAGAATTTATTGATTCAAATGAAAAAGGCTATGATCGCGAAATTTCTCAAGGAGGAACGAATGTTTCTGGTGGTCAAAAACAACGTCTATCAATTGCTCGTGCCTTAGCGAAAAATCCTAAAATTTTGATCTTTGATGATTCATTCTCTGCACTCGATAATAAAACTGATGTGGCATTACGTAAAGCTTTATCTGAAAATATCAAAGGCGCCACACAAATCATCGTTGCCCAAAAAATCTCAACAATTCTTCATGCAGATAACATTATTGTATTAAATGAAGGTCGCATTGTAGATCATGGAACACACGATGAATTGATGAAATCATCCACTGTCTATCAAGAAATTGCCCAATCACAATTGAGCAATGCTGAATTAGGCATAGAAGAAGCTGAGTAGGGAGGAGCGAAAAATAATGGCAGAACAAACACAAAATCGCCCTCGTGGCGGACGCGGACCTGGAAATGGCGCTCCAGTGGAAAAAGCTAAAGATTTTAAAGGAACACTAAAAAAATTAATCTCCTATATTGGTGCTTATAAAATACCTGTTTTCTTTGTAATGATCTTTGCAATTGCGTCAACCATCTTTAATATCTGGGGCCCAAAAATCTTATCACAAGCGATCACAGAATTATTCAATGGTTTGATTAAAAAATATCAAGGGACTGGCGGGATTGATTTTAGTAAAATCGGCGGGATTTTACTATTCATGTTAGGTCTTTACTTAGCAGCTTCAGCCTTTGGGATCATCCAAGGTTGGATCATGTCAACGATTTCGCAAAAAATAACCTATCGGATGCGTAAAGAAATTTCAGAAAAAATCAATCGCATGCCAATGAATTACTTTGAAAGTCGTACAACAGGAGAAGTCTTGTCTCGCATTACCAATGACGTGGATACCTTAGGACAATCATTGAACCAATCAATCACACAATTGATTACATCCGTCTTTACCATTATTGGGGTTATCGTCATGATGCTCTCGATTTCTGTGCAAATGACTGGTATTGCCATTTTGATTGTGCCAATTTCAATGATTTTAATTATGATTGTTGTGAAAAATTCGCAAAAATACTTTAAAACCCAACAAGAATATCTTGGGGTGATCAATGGTAAAGTGGAAGAAACAATTGGCGGCTACAATATCGTACGTTTATTCAATGATGAAGAAAATTCCTTGAATGAATTTGAAGAACAAAATAATATCCTATTCAAATCAGCCTGGAAATCTCAATTTCTTTCTGGTTTGATGCAACCAATCATGAACTTTGTAGGAAACCTCGGATATGTTGCAGTGGCAATTTTTGGTGGGATCTTGGCCTATAACGGAACCATTACCGTTGGGGACATTCAAGCTTTTATCCAATATGTTCGTAACTTGACACAACCTATTGCTCAATTGGCTCAAGTCTCTAACTTACTTCAGTCAATGGCTGCCGCTGCTGAACGTGTTTTTGAATTTCTTGAAGAAGATGAGGAAGCACAAACTGTACCAAATCCTGTTAAGATCGATAAAGCCAAAGGAATGGTCGATTTTGACCATGTTCGTTTTGGTTATACACCAGATAAAATCATTATCAACGATTTTAGTTCACATGTTGATCCAGGTCAAACCGTGGCAATTGTTGGTCCAACAGGCGCTGGTAAGACCACAATGGTCAAATTATTAATGCGTTTTTACGATGTGACATCTGGTGCGATTAAAATCGATGGTCATAATATTAAAGACTTTAACCGTGCAGATTTACGTAAAAATATTGGAATGGTTTTACAAGACACTTGGTTATTCAAAGGAACGATCATGGAAAACTTGCGTTACGGTCGTTTAGATGCAACGGATGAAGAAGTATATGAAGCAGCCAAAGCCGCTCATGTTCATCACTTTATCCAAACATTACCTGGTGGCTACAACATGGAATTAAATGAGGAATCTTCCAATATTTCTCAAGGGCAAAAACAATTATTAACAATAGCTCGTGCAATTTTAGCAGATAAACCAATCTTGATTCTTGATGAAGCGACTTCTTCTGTAGATACAAGAACGGAAGGATTGATACAAGGCGCCATGAACAACTTAATGGCGGGGCGTACATCATTCGTTATTGCTCACCGATTGTCAACCATCAAAGATGCAGATAAAATTCTTTATATGCAAGATGGTGATATCAAAGAACAAGGAACTCATGAGGAATTACTTGCTCAAGGTGGCTATTATGCATCACTTTACAATTCACAATTTGAAGAGTTGGATGAATAAAATAAGATAAATAGCTAGAAATGACTTCCTACCGTCATTTCTGGCTTTTTGTTTATAGATTATAGTGTTTTATCTATGATAAAATAGAACGTGTATCACCTGATCAATAGTGTATAAGAGAAAAAAGCTTAAGGGGGAGCATGTGAAAGAAAAAATAATTGTCACGGGTGCAACAGGCTTTTTAGGTCAGTACGTTATTCAAGAATTAGTTGCACAACATTATGATGTGATTGCAGTTGGTAGAAATAAAGCTCAGTTGGACTTTTTAGAGGAAGAATATACTATTACACCTTTAATGCTAGATTTAAATCATAGAAGTGAAGTTTTTAGATTGTGGCCT
Organism: Enterococcus sp. AZ101; assembly: GCF_050499005.1. NCBI lineage: Bacteria > Bacillati > Bacillota > Bacilli > Lactobacillales > Enterococcaceae > Enterococcus > Enterococcus sp. AZ101. Next base: position 1,355,840 of record NZ_JBMHEZ010000001.1, read on the forward strand.
AAAGAGGTATCAGCGTGTCTACATTGTGCTGCGCTGTCAACAGTTTATGGACCATATGAAGATTTTTACGAAGCAAATGTAGCAGTAACAAAAAACGTAATCGAGGCTTCAATTGCCAAACAAGTAAAACGCTTGGTGTTTGTGTCATCTCCTAGTATTTACGCTAAATGCAATGACGACTTTAACATTAAAGAAGTAGATTTAACGAATAAAGCCTTCGATCCGCCGTATTTAAATAATTATATTCAAACAAAAATCGAAGCGGAAAGGCTACTTCATCACTATCAAGAAGAGATTGAACTCGTAATCGTTCGCCCTAGAGGCTTGTTTGGAATTGGTGACACCAGTATCTTTCCTAGATTGATGGCAGTCAATCAAAAAATTGGCATCCCATTATTTCGTAATGGGCAAGGCAATATCATGGACCTAACATGTGTAGAAAACGTTGCCTATGCCCTCAGACTATGTGTTGAGGCAAATGGAATAAATGGCTGCATTTTTAATATCACGAATGATGAGCCTATTTCTTTCAAACGACTGATTGATCGAATTTTTCAGCTTTTGGGTGAAGAGGTCCATTATCGTCAATTTAATGAACAGTTTATTTATAAAATTGCACATTTATTAGAAAAATTCCATTATTTATTCAAACTAAAAAAAGAACCGCTATTGACACGTTATACGGTCAGTATTTTGGCTTATAGCCAAACATTGGATATTCGTTTTGCAAAAGAGAAATTAGGGTATCAACCGATCATGACGATCGATGAAGGAATCCAAAAATATATTACGGATTATAAAATGAAACTGGATGGGTGAAAAAAATGAACTTTACAATCGTTGGGTCAGGCAGTTATTTGCCTGAAAGAGTTGTTTTATCAAATGAAATCGATCAGCAGTTTGGGCTGGAACCAGGAGAAACAAAACGAAGAACAGGCATTGCCAAACGTCATTTTTACGATGAGGGAACATCCAAATTGGCGGCAAAATCTGTCAGAGCGGCCCTAAAGGATGCACAAATGAATTACCAAGAGTTAGATATTATGATTTGTGCTTCAGGTACATTTGAACAGCCAATTCCGTGTACGGCTAGCTTGATTGCAGAGCATTTTTTAGCAGAGAATCATCAGATTCCCTGCTTTGATGTGAATGCAACCTGCTTGAGTTTTATTAGTGCTTGCGAAATCGCACAAGCTTTTATTGAAACAGGTAAATATAAAACGATTTTAGTTGTTTCAGCTGAAGCTGGGGATGATGCACTTGATCCAACTGAATTTGAAAGTAGCGCTTTGATTGGAAATGCTAGTGCCGCTTTCATTTTTTCTACGGCTGAACAACCAAAGGCACAATATGACGTAGAAGTGTTGAGTGCAAAATTCATGACATATCCCGAATATGCCCATAGTGCCGAGATCAAAGCGGGTGGGAGTGCTGATTTTATTCCTGAGCATGAACAAGACCGCTATTTTCATATGGATGGTTTTGAATTAATTAAAGCAATGCGCCGTAAATTGCCAGAATTTCTTGGCGAACTTTTATCAGAAGGCAGTACAGAAGTCTCAGAAATTGATTTTGTTGTGCCTCACCAAGCTAGTGGTCCTGGTATGAAAATTGCTGCGCGAATGGCTAAATTTTCGCACACACAAATGGTTGATATTATTGAAGAAACTGGAAATACAATTGCGGCATCAATCCCGTTTACATTCGAACATTTATTAAAACGAGAAGACCAATTTCAAGATAAGTTGGTACTTTTATTAGGAACAGGTGCGGGGATGTCAATTGGGGGACAATTATTGAAGGTGAATCGCCGATGATCCGTCATATCAACATAATAAAAACAGGATCTGCCAGACAACGGCCATTTTTGACAATGGCAGGTGGTTCTTTCCAAAAAAAAGAATACCCCATTTACTGTATTGAGCTGGAACATGAAACCAAAGGGAAAATCTTGATTGATACCGGCTATGGAACCCACTTTTTATCTCGATTAAAAAAACTGCCCCAAGCTGTTTACGGAAAATTATTCATAGAAAAAGAGCAGGAAAAAGTGGAACAACAAATGTTTTTAAAATCAGAGTATGATTGGCTATTCTTGTCCCATTTTCATCCGGATCACCTTGGCGGTATCTGTGAAGTAAACTATCGTAAACTAAAGATATCATCTGCTATTGAGCAATTAAAAAAAAAGCCGCGTATTATGCAATTACGTCAAGGTTTTTTTCGGGAATTATTACCGCAATACTTTGAGCAAATGAACTATTTTGAAGCAGCTCCGTTGATAGAACTTTTTGAGTTAAAACTGAATGCGCATGATCTTTTTGGTGATCAAAGTATTTGTGCAATTAACATGCCTGGACATGCTTTAGGACAATTTATTTTTTATCTACAAACGATTCAAGGGCCAGTATTGTTAGCAATCGATGTTGCTTGGCACTTAGAATCAATTACCGAAGGTCGGCTGCCAAATAGATTAACAAAAGTAATTGTTCATAATTTTGCTCAGATGAAACAAGATATAACCTGTTTAGCTCAGATCCATGAACAACAGCCAGAGCTGCCCATTTTCTTATCTCATTGTGAAACGTCGCTTTCTCAGCTACTTGAATGGAACCAAAAACGAGGAGGCGCAATCGTTGGATATCAAGAAATTTAAACCATTTTTGAGGACGTATATTGACCTTTCTTATCAGGATTATTTAAGCAAAAAGCGCCCAAAAAAATTTCATCATTATCAAAAGAAACGATTACAAAAACATTTAGAAAAAATTGTTCCTAAATCCCCATTTTATAGTCGTTTTGTAAATGAATCTGGTAAAATTGTTTACGATCAGTTTCCGATAATCAACAAGGACGTGATGATGAATGAATTCGATACATTGAACACGAAACGAATCTCATTAAAACAGGCGAAGCAAGTGGCTCTAAAGGCAGAAGAAAATCGAGATTTTGCACCGAAAATCGGAACGATTTCCGTTGGCCTTTCTTCTGGTACGACAGGAAACCAAGGCGTTTTTTTAGTGAGTGATCAAGAAACAATCCAATGGTCAGCAGCGATGATGAAAAAAGCGATTGATCGACGGAAATTTCGAGGAGAAACGATTGTCATTGCATTTTTCATGCGAGCCAATAATAATTTATATGAAACAATCAATCAGGGCAAAATTCGGCTGCATTTTTTTGACTTGATGAATCCTATCGATGAAAATTTAGCTAGACTTGATCAACTGAAGCCAAACGTTATTGTAGCGCAACCTTCTATGTTGCGCTTGATCGCTGCTTTTTATGGAGATCATTCATTAGAATACAAGCTAAAAGAAGTATTCAGTATTGCAGAAGTACTAGAAGAAATGGATCGAGTATACATTGAAACAAGCTTATCCTGTCGTCTAAAAGAAATTTATCAAGCAACAGAAGGATTCCTAGGCATCAGTTGTCATCATGGAACATTACACTTAAATGAGGACATTGTGTTTATTGAAAAAGAATATCTCTCTGAAACATCTAATCGATTTATTCCAATCATAACGGATTTATACCGAACCACACAACCATTGATCCGTTATCGTCATACTGATATCCTGATTGAGCGTAAAACACCATGTCCTTGTGGTAGCTCATTTATTGCACTAGAGAAAATTGAAGGCAGAGAAGATGATTGCTTTATTTTCTATGTTGAGAATGAAGCGCAGATTGTTTTTCCAGACTTCATCCGCTATGCAATAGCACGGAGTAGTGATAAAATTCTACAATTTCAATGCATTCAGCAAACAAAAGAACGTATTGATCTTAAATTAGAGTTATCATCAGCTAGTTCTGAGCAAACGATTATTCCAATCGTTATAGATCAGTTAAACAAAGTATTTCCATCAAGCTTACAGACTCGGATCAACATAAATGTAAGCATTGGTAACCTGACCAATGAGTATGGTAAGAAAATGCGGCGTGTTATCTCATACGTAAAAAGGAGTGACTAATGGATGCGTATAGTTTTAACAGGGGGGCGTTCCCCTTTGGCGCTGTTTTTTGGGCAGAAATTAAAGCAGATGGGTCATGAAATGTATATGCTGGAACACTTTAGTCCAACATTTGCCAATTATACAAATATTTTCACAAAAATTGAAGTGATTGCACCACCCGCGCAACAGTTTGAAACTTTTAGAAAAGAAGTTCTATCTTTTATAGAGAGAAATGCCATCGATCTTCTTTTACCGATAAATGAAGAAACCCTTTACTATGGATTACTTCAAGAAGAGATCCAACATAGGGGGACTAGCTTTTTGATTGGTGAACAAGAATTACTAAATACACTACACAATAAATTGACGTTTATCACTTGGTGTGAAGCGATTGGATTGTTAGTACCAAAAAGTGAGTTGTATGTGGCACAGGCTGTTGATTTTTCTAAGCAATTAGTCAAGCCTATCTATTCGCGCTTTGGTCAATCTGTGTTCTTTTCTGAAGAAGCTATTACTACGATAGATTCTGAAAACTATATCGTACAGGAAAAAATTGAAGGACAGCAAATCTGTCTCTCACTGATGCTCAAAAACGGTCAACTGATTTCTGCTTGTGCCTATGATACAAATCTAGGAATCGAAAACTTTGCCAGCATTACGTATGTACCGTTTGAGCATCCTAAATTAACGCAGATCATTGAAATTTTGAGTCAACATTTAAGCCAAAATGGTTTTTTTAGCTTTGATTTTATGTTTGATGGCACAACCTTTTATCCGATTGAATGTAACCCACGTCTAACGTTTGGTGCTGTTTTGGATAATGAACGGATCATTGCAGGCCTTTTAGATACGCCTGTCAAAGAAATAAACAAAAGGATAACGACATCTTATGGAATCAAACTGCTTTGGCTAGGTAAAATAATCACACAAAAAAACTGGCGAAAAACATATCCGACTTATCTTAAAACACAAGATGTCTTGGCGGAAGCCTTTGTTTGGCAGACCTGGCTGATGCTGCCATGGGTCTTAGCTCAATATTTTCTTAAAGCAAAAAAACAAAAATTAAGCATAACCGATTTTGTTGTACAGGATATTTCGTATCAAGTAGATAAAAATGAGGGAACGGAGGGATCGGATGAATGACGTTCGTTTGTATTCAAAAACCGATTTTTCTAAATGTCAATTGACTCAGCACCCATTATATAGTTATATTCGAACCTTTCTAACCCATGATGTTTCCAGTCTAATAGAAAACTGTAGGAATGCCACTTGCTACGCAATCGAATTTGGTAAAGAGCTTATTTTGGTTGTGGATGCACAGTTTCAGGCAGGACAAACATATCCGACATCCTTAAGAGCGCAATATTTAGATTATGCCCAAGAAGAATTAGCGTTGACTGAGATAAAAGGGCAAAAACTATTGTCAGGGGCTTTCCGACTATTAAAGACGATTGTACCTCAAAAAATAGATGAAGCCGTTTATGTAGGAAACTATTTAGTATCGACAAACCTTTTTCCAAATTTTACGCTGGAAGAAGTACAGGCAATCGAGCTTCTTTTGAATAAACATTTCCCAAATAAAACGATTGTTTATCGTTCACAAAATAGCTTTCTAAATCAAGAACTAATGGAACATCTGGATGTATTAGACTATCAACCCTTTATATCACGACAGGTTTTCATTGCACATCAAGCCCAAGTAATCAAACGCAAAAAGAGTTTCAAAAAAGACTGTAAATTGGCAAAGGACACAATGTTTGATATACGAATAGACTTTGATGTAGAAAACTATACTGAACGGATTATCGAACTATACTCGCAATTGTATATTTCAAAATACTCTAAGATCAATCCGCTGTATACAACTGTGTTTATTGAAGCGATGACAGATGCTCAAAATACTCAATTTATAGGCATTTTTGATGATGAAAAACTGATTGGAGTCACGATGAGTTGGTCTTTTGACGGCGTCTTGACCGTTCCCATTTTAGGCTATGATTTGAGTTATCCAAAGGAGGCTGGTATTTATCGATTATTAACGTATTTTACGCTCCTTCGTGTGAATGACCAGCAGATATTTCATATGAGTTCAGGAGTGGGGCCCTTTAAGCTTTCAAGAGGGGCTGAATATTTTCCAGAGTATATTTACTATAAACGGGTACCTTCAGCTAAAGGTTACACTTGTTCTTTTTGGTTATTGCAGAAGCTGAATAAGATTTTAATCCGTATAAGCAAAAAAAAAGTATTTTAACAAGAGTAAGCGGAAAAGCTGATCAAATTTCTTAAGGGTTATTGTCAGGGAATCTTTTATTTTGGTATAATTCATTCTATAGAAGTGGAGGAATGTAAGTATGATAAAAGTAGCTATCATCGGGTATGGGAACCTAGGGCGTGGGGTTGAGCGCGCAATCAAACAAAATGATGATATGGAACTGGTAGGTGTTTACACAAGAAGAACTCCGGAAAGTGTTCAAACAGAAGGCGCAAAAGCCTTTACAATGGATCAACTAACATTAAAAAAAGGGGACATTGATGTCTGTATTTTGTGCGGAGGTTCAGCAACAGACTTACCCACACAAACGCCAGAATGGACGCATTTATTCAATACCATTGACAGTTTCGATACACATGCGAAAATACCAGAACATTTTACCAAGGTGGATCAAGTCGCAAAAGAAAATCAAACGACTTCAATCATTTCGACTGGTTGGGATCCTGGTTTATTTAGCTTAAATCGTTTATATGCGCAAAGTATTTTACCAGTTGGAGAGACAAACACATTTTGGGGAAAAGGTGTTAGTCAGGGACATTCAGACGCTTTAAGACGAATCGAAGGCGTAATAGATGCTGTTCAATATACCATTCCAAATAGTGAAGTTATTAAAAAACTAAAAGCTGGAGAACAATTGACTTTAACGACTCGTGATAAACATTTTAGAGAATGTTTTGTGGTATTGGAAGTGGGTGCTGAGGAAGAAAAAATTCGTGAGGAAATCATCTCGATGCCAAATTATTTTGCTGATTATGATACAGAAGTTCATTTTATTTCACAGAGTGAACTAGACCAAGAACACAAAGCAATGCCTCATGGCGGAACGGTTCTTCACACTGGAATAACACATAAAAATACCAAACAAGTTATCGAATACAATTTGGACTTACAAAGTAACCCAGAATTTACTGCGAGTGTATTGGTAGCCTATGCGAGAGCGTGTGTTCGCTTAGCAAAAGAAAAACAATTTGGTGCATATACTGTTTTGGATATTCCGCCGAAGTATTTATCACCTCGAACAGACGAGGAATTACGGAAAGAATTATTGTAGAAATCAGCCAAAAACAGAGAATTCTTATTTATAAGATTCTCTGTTTTTTGTGTAATCGAATTAAAAATAGTTAATGCTTATCGGTTGCCTCAATCAACGTATTTAAAACGTACTCTATGTCTTCCTGTGTGCCACGAAGTTCATAATCTGCTAAAAAAGGAAAATTAAATTTTTGAGCATATTGTTTAGCAGTTAGACAATATTGATGATTAAAATTTTTATTACCACTACCGACAACTCCCAAACAATAACGAAAGTTTTCATGAAAGTCCAAATACTCTCGCATTGTGTCTGTTAAAATTTCCGTATCACCATTATCTAAGCCATTTCCTCCAACTAAATAAGTTGGAACAAAAGTGAAAAAAGAACTTTCCTCATCTTCAAAAACAGAGTTTTCATGAATTTCTTGTACGTCAATTTGTATAGCATACTGCTTAGAAGCGTATTCAGCAAGACGCTTAACAAAAGAACGCGTGTTGCCAGATATTGATATATAAAGGATCTTCAAACTTAAAACCTCCCTAAACTAAAAGTGGAGTGAACTCGTTTAGCTCTGACAGAAAAATAGGAAACGAAGAGTGAGGTGCATTTTGCCTCATTCTTATTCTAACTATAATAAAGAATAACCAAGTTTACAACTTTTTTCTAGATTAGAATGAGACAATTAGATTAAAACTTTATTTCGTCTGTTCTATTATTTATCAATCCTTATTTCCTTACATATAAAGACCCCAGGAAAATACACGGCAGCAACGATAATCTTTCTTTTGATTGCTAAAGTGATCGCTACCTATTTTGGTATTTTATAAGATTAAGTAAAACAATACTTATGATAAAATTTGAGCTTGGGATGTATGTGCTAAGCTCAAAGAATTTTTCCACTTAAAATAGAAACATACGTGCATCTTTACTTTTTCAGGATATCATGTTAAAGTTCTAGTGTTATCTCAAAAGAAGATAAACACAAAAAATTAAATAGAACCCATCACAAAGGGGAGCCCATGGCTGAGAATGAGTAACCACTCTAAACCCTTGAACCTGTTCGTTAGTACGAGCGTAGGAATTGTGATGGAGTAAATAAATTCGTTTACTCCTCCTTTGTGAATTGGTCGTTCTACAGGGAGGATTTTTTTATGCAAAGAAAAGCAGCGTTACAAATTTGGATTGAAGGAACGATAGTTGCTGCAATCGCAATGGTTTTGTCATTTATTCCAATGAACATTGGTAGTAGCTTTTCCATATCGTTAGGCATGATTCCAATCACATTATATGCTTTGCGAAGAGGAGCCAAAGCAGGATTTTTTTCTGCTTTCATTTGGGGATTACTTCATTTTCCATCAGCCCAAGTGTACTATTTAACGCCACTTCAAGTCATAATTGAATATATCTTAGCTTTTGGTTTTGCCGGTTTTGCTGGGCTTTATAGTGGGAAATTACAACAAACGATCAAAGCAGGAGACTTTAGAAAGAGCAGTCGCATTATTCTTTATGCAACATTTTTAGGTACGGCAATGCGTTATTTTTGGCATTTTCTTGCTGGAGTTATTTTCTGGGGCAGTTTTGCTTTGTGGGGGATGAATCCTTGGTTGTTTTCATTTATAATGAATGGCTTAAGCGGGTTGGCTACTGCAATTGCAACATCAGTAGTTCTGCTATTGGTGCTTAAGATCAATCCTAAGCTGTTTGTTCCTACGAGTATGTCTCGATTTGAAAAGAGCTAAAAATAAAGTTGAGTGAATAGTCCGAGCTAGAACGTGTACGTTTTGGCTCGATTTTTATTTGTCTTGACCTTATTTTCATTAAATTTTTTTATAGAGCCCGTTAGTCTATGTTACAATAAAAATAAAAAAGGATCAGGGAGTAAATGAAAAGAATTAGGTATGGGTTGTTATTTATTTGTATAGTTGGGCTTTTTTTAATTATTGGTGGCAAACATGTGTCTGCAGAATCTTATATTGAAGATCAAACTGGAAAAATCAATCAAGAAACTAAAGAGTATGTTTCTAACTTAAATCAAGAAAAATTTTCAGTTCTAGATGGTAAGCCGGAATATGGTGTTGTCATCACTCATGATGTGGAACCTCAAGGAAATAGCCTGGAATTACATTTAGGCAATAAATTTAGAAATTTTGATTTTCAAACTAGAAATGCTCCTGTAAATAGTCTTCTCATCTTTGTTTTAGCGCAAGACGAGGTATACTTTGCGCATGGTGAAAAACTTACTTCAATATTTGAGCCGTTGAATGAAGATGAAAAACTGAAACATCAATTATTAGAATTGATCAAAGCAGATAACTATAACGAAGCAGTCATCGAAGCAAGTGATCGTGTCTACGCCGATGTAAAAAAAGCTTATGCGGAAAAGGGACTAGCAAAAATCACGCAAGACAGTGATAAAATCAGAGCAGATAAAAAAAAGCAAAAAGAATTTGCGAACATGAAACGGATCATCATAGTGGCCGCAGTGGTTTTTCTTATTGGGATGGCGTATATCATCTATTTGCGCTACAAGAACAACGGTGTGAAAAGACAGTTTTACTTACACAAGATACTGCCCAATAGATTAGTGAAAGATGCACTGTTTAATCAAAAAGACTTTGATCATTGGTTAAAAAGCAGTCGGAATGTTTATAATAGATATTCTAATAAAAATGAAGCGCTCAGAGCGTTAAAATACTATTGTATGTATTATTTTTTTCCAAAAAAAATCAATCAGTTAGGAACTATCTCTGATCAACGAAAGAACATACTAAAAAGGATGATAACAAATCAAGAGATTGGAGACAATCTTTTTGCTAATTATTTTGAAAATGAACAATTTACCTTCCTGATGTTTAACTTAATGATAACAGATGCTCAAAAAGTATCAGACGCTTATGCTGAGAACCTTCTTAGTCGTTTAAGTCAGTTTGTTTCTGAATATGATATCGATGACGAGGTCTTAGAATCAAAGTGTTCGCTGATACCAAAATATAAACTGAGTCTGTATGAAGAAGCAAAAGAGGTCATAGTAAAAAAACAAGAACAAGCAGACTATTTAGTTGAAAATATGATTGCAAATAAGAGTTATGAGCAGTTGTTAAATGGATTGCCTGAGGAACTGGAAAAGGTGACGTCTAGTTGTTTAAAAGTAGCTATTTTCAACGTTGATTTAGAACAGGTTTATGAATTGAAACCAATTTATAAAGAGATCATTGAAAATGATTTTTCGGATGAAGATCTAGCGGAAACGATATTTAGTATCAGAATAGGTTATGCAACGAATCGTACGTCAATACTTAAATTGCAAGAGGTTGTAAAATCAGTCATTATTAACATGCAGGATACAATCAAAGACAGGAATAAAAGACAGACAACAGTTGTTCGATTTGATTTTGGGGAGAGGGATGTAAAAACCACTTTTCGTCCGAAGAGTAAGAATCGTTTTTTTGATTGAGAAGAGTTCATAGCGTTAGTTAAATTACCTTAAAGTCTTACGTAATGAAAAATTGTAGCGATTATCCAGCCTAGTTGGATAATCGCTACAATTTTTGCTGTACTTGAATATATTCTATGATGAAAATCAATTAATTTTACTCAACTTATCTAACTCTTGTATTTCATTCCATGTTTTGTCCATTAAATCGATTGATAAAGCATCCAATGTGGTGAAACGGTTTGATGGATAATTGGAACAAACACTAAAAAGGTTCCAATCACAATGGTTAGGCATAACATCAAGTGATTTTTTATAAAATTTTTCATTAACTATTCCTCCTGCAACTAAGATTTAAGCCTAACTTTGCATTACTCGCTTAAATGATACCTTAGAAGTTGCTTCTACCAAATAATAAGGCTGGTTACTAGTTAGAAAATAAAAACAGAGTAGACAAATCTACTCTGTAAAAATCAAGTTTATTCGTTCCCTTTTACATCTGCATCCAAGTTGGTTCTAGAGAGTTGCCATCAGGATCTTGTACTTCAAGACCAAACATTTGATCGTCTGGAATCCCCATATCAACTTTGTAAAAGTCACCGCCGTTGGCCTTTGCAGTTTCACCAAATTTTTTCACCGCTTCAGCACTATCCAAACTAAAAGCGATCAATGTAGCACTAGTTGTTTTAGTATCTGCAATTGTTTTATCCTTAATAAACTTACTGTAAAACGCATGATTTAAGAGCATGATCCAAAAGTTATCATCCCACACCATCGAACTTGTTTCGTCTGTAGAAAAGTCTTGATTCTTTTTAAACCCTAATTTTTCATAAAACTCAGTAGAACGTTTTACGTCAGTGACTGGGAAATTTACAAAAACCATTGTTGCCATAAGATCCAACCTTCTCTCATTTTTTGTTGATTACGACTAGAGCATCTCATGTGTTTATTTTTTTGTCAAAAATAACGGATTAAATGAAAACTGTTATTTAAATCGATGGCATAGGCTTTCTTTTTTTATAAATCTTCATTTATTTCCAATTTAATCACAAAAATAGTTGACTTTTTGTTTGCGAAATAGAATGATAAGGTAGGGAGTAAAAATTGTAGAAATAGGAGATAAACATGAAAAGTTGTCAGTCATGTCAGCATGAAAATTACGAGGATGCAGTCTATTGTGAAAACTGTGGACTACAATTTGAAGTAAGCCAAAAAGTAGAAGAGGACAGCAAAATAGTTTGTTCATGTGGTTCATTGATAGAAGAAGAGGCTCGATTTTGTCCTGCCTGTGGTGAATCAGTATCGCACACAAATTCACTGCAATCAGAAGGAAGTAAAACGAGTAAGAATAAAGTGCGAATGAAAAAAAGTCAAAGAGTTTTCTTAGCAATCATTGCAATCCTTTTCTGTTTAGTTATAGGAAGCTATTTTACAGCAAAAAATTATTACAGTAAAGAGAACCAGCTAAAACGAATGATAGAGATCGTGAGGAATAAAGATATCAATCAGATGGAAAAATTGACCGTTTCAACAGATCCTAATTATCAAATAACAAAAAATGAATTAAAAAGATATTTCGCTTATTATGAACACAACGAGCATAAAGAAGCCTTTTCTAAATTAATTCTGCAGTTAGAAACTGGGGATAAGCAGACAGGTGAGTTATCATTATTAAGAAGTGGCAGGAAGTTTTTGCTTTTTGATGCCTATCAATGGGAACTAAAACCTGGGTATATCACCATTACAGCAAACCAGAAGGATATGCAGTTATTTTTGGATGACCAAGAAAAAGAACGAACCGATCAGGATCTATTTCAGACAGTCTGGGGCCCCTTAACGCCGACAGAATATACTATCAAGGGAGAATTATTAGGTGAGCAAAGTGAAACAACAGTTGATTTAATTCAAGCTCACCATACTGGCTTAATTAAAATGAATCAAGTTGATCTTGACTTTCGCAAGCTTTCATTTAAAGTAAAAACCAATATCTCTGATGCAGAAGTGTTTATCAATGACAAAAAAATTGGTCAACTTTCTAATGGGGAATATGAAGTAAAAAATCAAATTTGGAATCAGGGAATGACTGTTCGATTAAAAAAAACATTAGCAGATAAAAGCATTATCGAAACAAAACAACACACGATTGATGGGCTATCTTTTGAAGCTAGCGAATATGATCCCGAATCGTATGCATCGATCATTGAGCTGGATTTCTCAGGAATCAAAGGAAAATCAGAGGTTGAAGCCTTTTTGTCCCATTTCTATGGAGACGTCTCTAGTTATACAGGATCTTATTCAACGTATGATGAAACAACCAAGCAAACATTTTCTACTTACTTTACAGATACTAAAAGCAATGTTGAGTACCAAGACTTTGATACATTCATTCAATCTGTGCGTGATAGTAAAAGCAAGAGTTCAGTAAGTGGAACTCCTACGGTGGAATCTGTTAAAATGAATGGTAAAGATTGTTATGATGTGCAATACTTGATCAAGTATAAGACCCATTACAAAGAGTATAAACAAAACGATGTGACACAAATTTTTCGCTATCAAAAGGCAACGCTGAGGTATAATGACACAGAAAAGCAGTTCAATATTCAAAGTTCAGGCGGAAAAGAAAACTTTGAAATCGTTGATAATGGTGGAATTGAATGAACAGATTAACGATTTATTAGTACGACTTACAGGCTATTTTTGTCAGCTTTTGTGTAAAGCGTTTAATTTTAGGAGGGACAATTATCAATCATAAAAAGACGATTATCAGTGCAGTAGTCATTTTATTAGTGATTATTGGCATTAGTTTAGCGGTGATTTTATTGTTTAGTCAAAAAGAAGGAACAAATCATCAAGAAAGCTCTTTAACTAAAACGATTGAAGAAACAACGAATACAACTAAAGAAAGTAAAATTATTCTTGAAAATAATCAAGATAAAGTAATTGAAGAAATGATCGCTTCGATGAGTGTGGAAGAAAAAGTTGGACAATTATTTTTAGCTCGTGTCCCAATGGAAGACCAGTTGGAAAACATTCAAAATTATCATTTAGGTGGTTATCTTTTATTTGGTCGAGATATGGAGACTGAAACGCCAGTATCATTAAAAGAAAAAATTGCTTCTTACCAATCTGTAAGTAAACTCCCACTATTTATAGCTTCTGACGAAGAAGGTGGAACAGTTTCACGTTTAAGTGGAGGAATCGATTTAATTCCGGAGGCGTTTAAATCACCCCAAGAAATCTACCAACAAGCAGGTTGGGAAGGGATTCGTTCAGAAATTCAGAAGAAAGCAGAAGTTTTACACTCATATGGTATTCAAGGTGGCTTGTTTCCAGATGCTGATGTAGCAACTGATCCCCAAGCCTTTATTTATGATCGAACTTTAGGGTTGGATGCCCAACAAACAAGTGAATATGTAAGAATTAGTGTAGAAGAATTAAAAAAGGGAAAATTAGTATCAACGTTAAAGCATTTTCCAGGTTATGGGAATAATCGTGATTCTCATATAGAAATCGTCTATGATGATCGTACGTTGGAAGAATTAAGAACAAATGACTTTTTACCATTTAAAGCAGGTATTGCTGCGGGTGCGGATAGTGTTCTTGTTTCTCATAATATCATTACGAGTATTGATGCAACTATGCCAGCATCAATTTCTCAGCCTATTCATGACATTTTGCGAAATGAGTTAGGTTTTCAAGGTGTGATCATGACAGATGATATGGATATGGCAGGTTTAGCTAATTTTATTTCTCAAGAAGAAGCGGGTTTAGCTGCTTTAAAGGCAGGGAATGATTTGATTTTATCTTCTTCGTTTCAAGAACAAATCCCTTTTGTTTTACAAGGAATCGAACAAGGTACTTATACGATGAAAGAGCTGGATCAGTCCATTTATCGAGTATTAAAAATGAAAATGGAGATAGGATTAATAAAAGGGTAGAGGTGTAAAAAATGAATAATTGTAATCGTTGCGGAAAAGAAGTTAAAAAGGAAGCTAAGTTTTGTCCAGCCTGTGGTCAAAGCCAAATAACAGAATCTGGTGTAACAAAGTCTGGAGAAACAGTGTTGGAAAAAAGCGTTCAATTACAACAAAATCTAAATGAACAATTAAAAAAGAATCAAACTGTTCAACAGCTAAAAAAAGAGAGCAAAAATTATTTCCGTTGGTTAAATGCCCAGATAAAAGGGGAAAACACGGTACAAATAAAAACAATACCAATTTTTGGCGTAGTTAATTTTTTATTATTGATTGTTCTTAATAGTATTGCGATCAGTCGAAGTGTTGCTGAAATTCGTTATTCTAAAGAAATAGTATTGTTGTTAACTGCTTATTTTTTTGTTTTTATCTTACTCTTTTTCCTAATAATGAATAAGCTCCTGAAAAAGGATGTATCGTTCCTAACTGCGTTTGGGTGGCTTTTTAGTCCAGCAAGTTTGGCGGTATATGTTAGTCTATTTTCAGTGTTGATTGCTTTTCTAGTAACTAATTCTTTCCAGATTGTTGCAGGGCTATTTTTCCTATCTGCTTTAATCGTCAGTTTATCTTTTACAGATAATATTTGGAAAAGAGAGGGAGCTTTGGGACGATTTAGTTTGACATTGTTGTTATTATTATTTTCTTTTATCGTACTTTCTTTTTCCTGTTTATTATTAGGTGATTCGCAGTTGATTACGATTGTTCTCTTTAACTTGTTTGGATAAACGAAAATCAAGACAGCTCAGTGTAAAAAGTGAGCTGTCTTTTGTGCAGAATCATCTTAGATTAAATTTGGGTTCATTTTTTGATAGTTAGCGAGTTTATAAGCCAAATTTTTGTCATAGTCTTGGTTGAAGAAACTAAGATATAAACGATCAAAGATGGACATCAAAGACATTCGAGTGGAAAAAGATGAAATTTTATTGTAATGATTTTCCATTGATGAAAAATAAAAGACACCGTCCACTTTTTCCTGTAACAATGGACTATGCAATGAGGTAATCAATAAAATTTTACACTGATTCTTTTTTAAGATTTTAAGAATTTTTTTGACACTTGAGCCACGCCCTTCGTAAGAGACTACAATGGCTAAATGATTAGGTGTGCTATTTGCAGCCGTTAGGTTTTGCCGATAATCATCAATTGGTACATTGATGTTGCGACCGATTTCCTGCATTTGAAATTGAAAATTTTGAGCAAAGTAAATATTTGCTGATGATGCATAGATATCGACAATATTTGCTTCTTCAAGTAAAGCGCTACTAAGTGCTAACATCTCAACATCATTGGTATCAATTGTCGACTGAATAGTTTGTTCATAAACTGTTTTGAGTTTTTGGGTCATAGCATAGTGATTATCCTCAGCAGAAATGGGGTAGTCAATATCAATCATTGGCTCTGTACCGTGTTCATTCAGATAGGTAACTAGTGCAAATTTAAGATCATTCAAGCCATCAAGATCAAGTTTATTGATCAATCGGTAGATCGTCGAAATCGATACATAAGAATGTACTGCTAATTCTTTTGGAGAAAAATGGATCACTTTTTCAGGAGCATCAAGAATATAGTCAACAAGAACTTGTTCACTCGTTGTGAGTTTATCTAAATTTTTTAGTTTAAGCATAAGATTCATGGGATAGACACCTTTCAATTCAGTCTGTATAAGTGAATTATACCTGAATATGACTGAATGTGTGAATCATAAAAAGATAGCTCCGTTTTTTTGATTCAGATCTACTTCTAACAGATTAAAGTAATTCAGCTAAAGCCGTTGCTATGCCATCTTCATTGTTTGATGTTGTGACCTTATCCGCTACATCTTTTAATTCATCAACCGCATTGCCCATTGCAATCCCCAGGCCTGCGTAATTGATTAAAGAGAGATCATTATGCCCATCACCAAATGAAACGATGTGCTCTCTATGAATGCCCAGAGGCTTCAAGGTTTGCTCCAAAGCATTCGCCTTATCAATACCTTGGTCAGTGAATTCAAAGTACATCGGTGCAGAGAACATGCCGCTAACGGATTGCTTAAATGGTGCAAGTATTTCTTCCCAGTGTTCTTCTAAATATTCTGGCTGAGCAGCAACTAGGATTTTGTGTAGTGGGAAATCAACAAAAGCTGCTAAATCTTCTTTTTCACACAACTGGAAATTACCGCCACGTGATTCATATTCAATAATATTAAATAGCCCGTCAGTAGCCCCTAAGTCTAACATGCCGTCGAACACATTATTGACGTACATATATTCATCTTTAGCAATCATCGGCTTTACATCGAATGATTTTAGATGCTCTAAAATTTTCTTGCTATTTTCGATTGAAAGAGGTTGACTAAAAAGTTCTTTTTGGCTACAGACATCAAGAACGTGAGCGCCATTATAGGATACAATCATCCCGTCGTATTGGTTCATTTGCAGTTCATCCACGTATTTTAACATTCCAGGAGTAGGTCGACCAGAAGCTAAGATGACTTTGATTCCCTTTTCTTGAGCCTTGATCAACGCTTCTTTCGTTTTTTTCATCAATTTTTTGTCATCATTTAAGAGTGTGCCATCAATATCTAGTACAATTGCTTTTATGTCCATTTTATTTCCTCCAATAAGCATCGATTATATAGTTTTAAATTGTTAATTCTAGACGATTTCCTTCAGGATCGGCAACGACCGATTCATAATAGCCATCACCAGTTGTACGAGCAGGGCTTAATAGTTCATATCCTTCCGTAACCAAGATATTGGTTAGATTATCAACACTATCTTTGCTCCCTAAAGAGATTGCTAAATGAGCAAATCCTAAACCCTCATTCTCAGAAAGGTGTTGAACAACATCATCTCTTCTCATGATTTCAAGTCTTGCACCATCCGTAAATGTCAGAAAATAGGATTGAAAGCTCGTTTTTTTATTATGATAAAGAGCTGAAGAGTGCGCATTAAAATAGGTTTCATAAAACGTCCGCATCTTCTCCAAGTCAGCTACCCATAAGCCAATATGTTCAATTTTCATTGTAAAGTCTCCTTTAATCGTTAGTTGTGAGTATAGTATATAGGAAAACGAAATCAAAAAGCAGACTTTCTAGAAGGTTGAAAGAATCTTCTCAAGATTGCTCGTTCTTAAAGACTAAATATGATAATTTTCATTCAAGATTTTTTGATAATTCCTCATTGATGGCTCTATCTAAAGTTTCAAGAATCGTGAATACAGAATTAGTCAGAGGGACAAGATCTTTTTTTGAAACGATTGCCATAGAAAGTTGCATTAAATAAATATCACCTGACCATGTTTCTTTATGTAAGGTCAAATAGTTAATCAAGGACTGCCGGTAAGCTGCTTTTTGATTGGTTAAGATTAAATCGAAAACGTCAGGAATAACAGAGATAGTAAAGTCAGGAACCAACTGCTTTTTTTTGTAGAACGCTTCGACTTTTTTAACCGTTTCAGCGACTGTTTTAGGATTTGAAAAAATCAAGTGTTTTTGATGAGGATTCGTTGTAATGTGTTCGAGTAATGGATGCTCTACACGAATAATTGGCACACCTTTGATCGATTCCTGTTGAATCAAGTTGGAATACATAGTGCAAGTAATAATGACGTTGCAGACATTTTTTATTATTTTACCTTCAATAAATTGAGTGAGTCTTTCTTTTGTGATGATCTCAAAAAAATCTGTCATGACATAATGCTCTAAAATAACATTTTCTTTATCTTGAAATAGTTGAGTCAAATAGGGGATGTTAGAAGAATGAGCGTGAATACAAATTATTATTTTCAAGTGTTTACCTCCCAGCGAATAATCATAAATAATAGCTACTATACTTCATAGTATACGTTACTTTCTTCATTTTAGTAGTTTCTTTTAGAATAGAGAACCAAGCATTGTTGACAGAGAGAAAAAGATCATGATATAGTAAAAGCATAAAAAGACGAAGTGAGGGATCCGTGCATTGAAAAATTAAGTCAATTTGTTGAAGCTGCATTCAGACTGTAACTTGAGCTATCTCAGGGGAGCAGTGTGCAGATTTTCAGAATTGGCATGATTTTTCAAGGTACGGATTTTTTGTGTACTCGAAATCCCGTTGCTAGTTCTGAAAAGTGCAGAAGGAATCATTGAACTTCCTTCAGCTTTTCATAAACGAGGTGAGACGATGTCAAAAATTGAACTAAAAAATATAACATTCGGGTATGACACTCAAGGAACACTACTATTCGATCAAGCAAATTTAAACGTTGATACTCAGTGGAAATTAGGGTTGATTGGCAGAAACGGTCGAGGAAAAACAACCTTACTAAAAATTCTACAGGATCAATTGGTGTATAGTGGAAAAATTATTCATCAATTAGAATTTCTGTATTTTCCTCAACCAATTAAAGATAGTAAGCAATTGACTTACTATGTATTGCAAGAAATCAGTGAGTTTGAGCAATGGGAAATCGAACGTGAGTTAAATCTTCTCCAAGTAGATCCTGCAATCTTATGGCGTGAGTTTGAAAGCCTTTCTGGCGGTGAACAGACAAAAGTTTTATTAGCTTTATTGTTTATTGATGCTCATTACTTTCCCTTGATTGACGAACCAACGAATCATTTAGATATTGTTGGACGTAAACAAGTAGCGGACTATCTGAAAAAGAAACGTCAAGGATTCATTGTGATCAGTCATGATCGTTCCTTTGTGGATGAAGTGGTAGATCATGTATTATCTATTGAGAAAAGCCAGATAGAGCTTTACCACGGAAATTTTTCGGTTTATGAAGAACAGAAAAAAATCAAAGATGAGTTTGAGCTGGCGCAAAATGAAAAATTAAAAAAAGAAGTCAGCCGCTTGAAAAAAACAGCTGCTGAAAAAGCAGAATGGTCGCGTTCTAAAGAACAAGATAAATATGGTAGAGCCTCTGAAAAGGGGAGTGGAGCAATTTATGATACTGGTGCAATCGGTGCACGTGCAGCTCGTACGATGAAACGTGCAAAAACAATCGAACATCGGATGGAAACAAAGCTGACGGCAAAAGAAAATCTACTTAAAGATATTGAATATATCGATTTATTAACGATGAATTATCAACCAGGACATCTCAAACGATTATTGACAGTTGAGAATTTACAGTTAAATTATCAAGAACAATCCTTGTTTCGAGCAATATCATTTGAGTTAAACCAAAGCCAAAGAATCGCTTTAGCTGGTCCAAATGGTTCAGGGAAATCATCGATCATTCGCTTTTTATTGAATCAATTTGATGGTGGGCGTCAAGGAACAGTGATTCGTCCAGAGCGATTAAAAATCAGTTATGTTCGTCAAAACTATGAAGACAATCGAGGAACGCTACTGGAATTTTCTGAAGAACAAAACCTCGATCATCAAGAATTTCTCAATAACTTGCATAAACTAGGAATGGAACGAGAAGTCTTTCAAAATCGAATTGAACAAATGAGTATGGGACAACGGAAAAAAGTTGAACTCGCTAAATCATTGGCCCAGCCGGCTGAACTTTATATTTGGGATGAACCATTAAATTATTTGGATGTCTTTAATCAAGAACAATTAGAGCAATTGATTTTGTCGATAAAACCAAGCATGCTTTTAGTGGAACACGATCAAGTCTTCTTAAAAAAAATAGCCACCCAAATTATTACGCTGAATAAGTAAGGAAAAACCTGTTGAAAGATGATGCTTGTCATTTATAAGTTAGGAACGCTTTTATATAGGCATTCCTAGCTTTTTTGATGTCTGAAAATAAAAGTAGAATCAATACTAGCACCAATGAGCATTTTTTAGAACAAATCTTTTATAATGGTATATTTCATAATGTTTAAAATATATTAATTATGGTATTATATAAATGAGGCAGTTATCAATATGCACAAAAATAATGTTATTAATTGTTTCGTATTCGGAAAAAAGATTGAATCGATACTCGTATGCAGAGAAACTAACCTATTTTGTTGATGTATATTCAAATTAGGATAGTTTGTAAGAGGATTTCTATTTGAATATGGAGACAGGTAGTTTTTTGGATATAATGAGAGTTAACTAAATCTTCAGAAATCTCTAATTAATCATGATTATATAAGGAATAAATTTAAATGGTAATGTCTCTCTGAATTATTATTGTTTAAAAATATCAGCACTAAAATATCTATATATTATAAGCTATGTATACATTAGTTAATACTTAAATATATTAAAGGTAAAAATAGATTGAAAATATTGGGAAAACAAATTATAAGGAGGAAGAAAAATGTACCTAAAAAAGTTATCTGTTAGAAATTATAGGAAATTTGGTGATAAGCTACAAAGAATTGAGTTTGCGCATGAAACTTGGGAGGAAGACACCAAACTGGATACTGTAAAGAAGGATGAGAGTGAAGAGGTTGCAGAAAAATATATTTCTAAAAGCTCTACATTAATGGTTGGTAAAAATAATTCAGGGAAAACAACAGTATTGTCTTTAATGAAATGTTTGAAAGACAAAAAATGTGGCTCATTAGACGTTTTTAAATATACTGATTTTAACTTAAACTATTTACGTAAATGGTATGAGGATAATATCTGGATGAAAGATCAGAAGTATATTAAAGACATCGCAGGTCAAAATTTACCAGTGTTGGAATTTAATCTAGAAATAGGTATTAATGATAAAGATGATGTAATTGGAAAATTTGAAGATATTTTAATCGTAAGGGATATAAAAAAAGAAGCCGATCAACAAAAGGAAGATGTGGCGGATGTAAATATACAAATAAAATATGAAGTTAATAATAAAATTAAGTTCTTGGATTCATTGTCTAAATTAAATAAAAATGTAACAGTAAAATTGTCTCAATTAGACTTATCTATGGAGGAGATTGAAAAAAATTTTCCAACAGATAGTGTCGAAACTTCAATAGCTAAATTAAGAGAGAAAATTAGTAGTAGTGAAAAAATAAAAAGATTTATTGAATTTTTTGAAGAAGAAAATTTTAGAGCTTATTTACAGCATTTTTGTGGTAAATATTATATTCTAAACTTCTATGCAGAGGGCAGTGATGAGCCAGCTAAGGATTTTTCTCTATCTTCGTTGTTAAAAGTAAAAACGATTGATGCAAATACAGTAAAAGATGGTAAGACGTTAACCAATGCATACAATAAAATCGTAACAACTTACATAAAAAATCACGAAACTGAAGATTTAGATAATTTTATGTACCAGTTAAATTATCAAACAAAAAAAACTGTTGATGATAACATTACAAAAATCTTACAAGATGCTGTTACAAGTATAGAATCGGCTAAAAATCTAAAAATGAACTTAAAACCAGATATTAATTTGCCAACAATCTTCAATCACGGGATCATTTACGAATACCAAGAAAACGGAAACTATATTCCAGAAAATCAATTTGGTCTAGGATATACAAATCTAATGGTTATAATCTCTGAGATTGTTGATTATATTGAGTTGTACGGAAAAGAAGATATAAATGGTGCAATCAACATTTTATGTATTGAAGAGCCTGAATCATTTATGCATCCTCAAATGCAAGAACTCTTTATTAAAAATATTTCTAAGGCAATCGCTAAACTAATAGGAAATAAGGGAAAGAATAAATTAGAGACCTTTCAAATAATTATAACAACCCATTCTTCGGCTATTTTGAATAGTAAAATTCACTCTGGGAATACGCTAAACAATATTGTCTACTTAGGATGTGATAGTAAAAACGAGATTATTGTACAAAATATAAAAGATGAAGAGTTGACCTCAACAGGAAAAATTGATTCTGGAATTTTTGAATATATAAAAAAATATTTAAGGCTAGAAGCCTCGGATATTTTTTTCACAGATGCAATAGTGTTAGTTGAAGGGGTATCTGAGGAAACGTATATAAGATATCTTATTGATAATGATGAAGTTTTAAATAAACATCATCTAAAAGTTTATAGAATTGATGGTGCTTATGCACATCAATTTATAACCTTATTGACTTTATTGAAGATAAAAACAATCATTTTTACTGACTTAGATTTGAAAAGGTCTGAGGAAGAAAAAACAGTGAAATTGAGTAAAGTTGATGAAGAAGATATCATCCCTAAACCAATAACAGATTTAAACAATAGGATTTCCCCTAATTCCTGTATTACTACTAATCAGTCGCTACTAGCATTTATAAAAAAAGAGAAGGCTACTGATGAAACGGAAATAATTAATCGCTTTATCATAGATTGTATCGGTGAAACGGAATCATTGAAAATATCTCGTTGCAATATATCGCTTTTCACTCAAGGAAAGATTAATGGGAACTATGCAACAAGTTTTGAAGAAGCAATAGTATTGACTAATTGTAAGGATAATGATGACCAATTTGAAAATAAGGAGTCGTTAATAAAGCTTTTACAATATGTTCATCCACAAATGAAATACTTTAGAGGTATTGATAGAGAATTCGAGATGGTAGATTATTCTTATATGTATCAAGTTAAATTATCTGATGGAAAATCTAAATTTTCGACAGGATTAGTTTTTCTAAATACAACAGAATCAGAGTTTGAAATGCGAATTCCAAAATATATTGAAATTGGATTACAAGAACTGAAGACGCATTTTTCGGAGGAGACAAATGACTCAATTGATTAGTGAAGAAAACATAAAAAATGAGAGAAAGATACAAAATCAAATAAATGAAAGTATAAAGGATTTTAAATGTTTTTATTTTGATGCGGGTGCTGGTGCCGGAAAAACATATTCATTACAAAAATCTATTGAATATATCTTAGAAAACAGAACAGATGAGTTATTAAGTGTAAAGCAGAAAATATTGTGCATAACATATACCAATGCCGCAAAAAATGAAATTTTGGAAAGAATAGGACAGAACTCACTTGTTGTTGTATCGACTATTCATGAGTTTTTATGGGGTTTTATTGCGCATCAACAGCCATTACTAATTAATGAACATAAAAAAAAGATAGAAGAAGAGTTGGGAAAGATAGATGATACTTTATCCGAGATAAAATTTTATAACGAATGTGATGATCAAGAAAGCTTTAAACAGATAGTTTTAAATCAAGAATTTCTTGATTTGTTTTATCAATATTACAGTGAATCTGCAACAGATTTTAGAGATGCAATAAAGAACACTGGGAAGATTGATGAAAAATTATTGAGTAATGTTTCAAATTTTAAAAAAGTTGTATCAGCGTTAAGAAGTGAGCAAAAACTGAAAGAAGCATTAAGTAACTCTAATAAAAGAAAATGTAAAGTACGTTACAATCCTACTCGTAATAGAGACAATCTTAGTTTATTTATTATTAGTCATGATACGTTATTAGACTATGCTTACTCAATTATCATAAATAACAATATAGTAAAAAGATTATTTTTTGACAAGTATCCTTATGTTCTAATTGATGAATATCAAGATACGGATAGAAAGGTTGTTGAGATCTTTAACAGTATTCTAGATTATTCAAGAGAAAGAGAGACGAACTTTCTGATAGGGTATTTTGGTGACTACATGCAAAATATTTATGATAAAGGAGTTGGCAAATTAGATACTATTGTTGAAGACTTTATACCAATAAAAAAGGTTTTTAATCGTAGATCATCTTCACAGATAGTAGAACTCATTGAAAGAATAAGAAATGACGGATTTGGACAAAAAAGTATCTATAAAAATTTCAAGGACGGTAAAATTCAGTTTTATCATTCGAGTCTTGAATTGGAAAGTCTATCTAGTTTTTTGTCACAAAAAGAAATTGATAAAGATTGTGCAGTTTTACTTTTAAAGAACGATAAAATAGCTAAGGAAAGAGAATTTGAGAATTTATTAAACAAAATTAGAGAGTTTCCAAGATTTAGTGGTGGGAATTACAATAATGTTGGTTCAGAGTTTTTGTCAAATAATCTACAAAATATGGGATGGTTTTTAAGAGAAGTTTTAAACTTTATTGATTTTATAGCAAAGGTGAAAAATGAGGACTCCACTGTAAGGATGGTTACAAATTTTATAGAAGGCTCCACACAGATTACTTACGATGTTTTTATTCAATTTATTAAAAAAGTTAATTCTATTAAATCTACAAAAATTGGTGGCTATATAAATGAATTAGGCAAAATTAGTATTAGTAATAATAAGGAGACTAATACTAATTTTGAGGTAGAATCGATTTTGAAAAATATATTTTCAATTGATTCTACTAACAATTATATAGAACAAATAAAAAAACGAGCATATGATTATTTTTACTTTACTTCAAGCGATACTTTTGAAGATGACGATAGCAATGAATCTGAAAGAGATATGAGTATTATAAATTCCTTCTTTGATTTAGAGCTAAAAGAATTTCTTTGTTGGTATGAATATGTTCAGACTGATAAAAAAGAAACAGGTATAAACTACTATACATTGCACGGATCAAAAGGTCTGGAATTTGATAATGTAGTTATTGTTCTTGAAAATACTTTTGCAAATAAGAAAGATTATATTCAATTTTTCTTTGAAAATTATGGTAATTTAAATTTCACGGAGGAAGAGAGCCTTAGATTTAATAGCGTTAGAAATCTGCTATATGTTGCTTGCTCAAGAGCGCGGAAAAAACTGTATATTATATATATTTCAGAAGATTTACAACAAAATGAAAGACAAAATATAAGTGTGATTTTTGAAGAAATAAAAAGCCTTGATCCTGATATTTTAGACATAGCCTATGATAGTCCTGAAAGTTAAAGGGATGGAATCTCTGAGGATGTGGAGTAGCATCATGTAATCCTACATTCTTATCTATATGATGCTTTTTATTCATATTAGTGAATTAGATATTTATTTTTAAGGTGTTAATCATTTAGAAATTTATTTTTTTAGATGATTTTTAACGGAAATAAACAAGCTCTTTAGTATTAAAACAGTTGAATTTAATTGGTAGTAAGGTTCTTTAGTATAATATATAAACTAAAAAAAATTGAAACTAGGACGGTATGCAATGTTTTCGATATTCATGAATGGACAGGACAAAACGAACCAAATAACAGATTGGAGACTTTGGAGTAAAGAAAATCAAATGATGGTGACTGTAGGTTTTCCATCAGGTAAGTTATTTACAAAACCGTTAGTCTTTTGCAAGATTACACCACAAAAAGAAATACAAGCAGGTCTTTTATCTAGAGAAGAAAACGTTTATCAACAAATAGATAAATCCACTGAATATGGGAATAAGTATGTTGTTGTAAACTATCCAAATGATCAAAAAAAGTATGTCATGAAGTCGGGAAATGTAAGAATTATTGCGAGTTCTGGTTTGAAAAATGAGAATATATTTTCTTATTTTACTGAAATTGCAAAAGAACGTGTTCGTCATGCTAGTCCAACAAATAAACCTATGGCCGAAAATATAGAGAGGCAATTGAAAAAAATTACTCTTTATAAAGGAACAGCTTTACACTCTTATTGCTATGGTAAAAATGAAGCTAGAGATTCTTTAGAGCATTTTATTTTTCCATTTGGGTTGAATGAGAGCCAATTAGAAGCTGTTGAAAATGCCTTTTCCTCTCAAATTAGTATTATTGAAGGTCCTCCTGTCACGGGAAAAACACAAACTATTTCAAATATCATTGCAAATATTTTAGTGAATAAAAAATCTGTTGCAATTGTTTCAAATAATAATCCGGCAGTTGAAAATGTGTATGAAAAAATGGCTAAAAAAGAACTAGATTACCTTGTTGCAAAATTAGGGAGTTCAACTAATAAGACAGGATTTTTTTCAGGAGTGAAGGAAGTTCCACTTTATAATTTTGAGTCTGCTGTAGTGACCCCAAAAAGTTAGACTTTTTATAGAGTGGATTTTTCTACTCTATTTTTTATGCAGTTTTTTGATCGAACTGTCGAAACTCTACTGGACTTTTCCAGTTAAGTTTTTCTTTGATTCGTGTTTTTTTATCTGGAAAAATGTTGAATTAACCTTGATCTCAAGGATTTCTAGTATTGTTATTCCATTCTTTCTTTGTCATAATGGTAGATAAGCTAAATAGAAGCAGGTTCTGGAGAAAGAGAAGGTGCGTTGGGTTATGAATTGTTGGGAAATATTGGGGTTGGAACCAACTTCAGATAAAAAAAAGATAAAGCGGGCCTATGCTGCAAAACTAAAAACAATAAATGTAGAAGATGAGGCGATTGCGTTTCAAAAGCTAAAAGAAGCCTTTGATTCGGCTATTTTTCTAGCAGGAACGATTATTGAAAGTGGTCGACCTATCGAAAAAACAACAACTATAGCCGCAATTGAAGCAGCAGATGAAGAGCCACCGAACGATATAGAACAAAAAGTCGAGCTAAAGACAAGTAAGTTAGAACATGAAAAGACACAACAGACTGTTCAAAAAAATGAAGAAATAACATTCGAACAAGACTCGTTTGAGCTCAAGGGAAATAATCAAAGCATAACGAAACCAGAGACAATCACTCAAAGCCAAACGAACAACGTTGAACACTTTGACCATAAATTAGCAGCACTTTATAACGAAATGGCGTTCTTTTCTGAAGTAGAAAAATGGACGTTGCTATTTTCAGATGATCTGGAGTGGTCAATTGATGAACATCGTGACATTTCAGATATAATGAAGGGATTTTTACTGGCAAATTATCGTGTATTATCCAAGCAAGTTATTGAGTATATTGGTGAATT
Organism: Enterococcus sp. AZ101; assembly: GCF_050499005.1. Lineage (NCBI taxonomy): Bacteria > Bacillati > Bacillota > Bacilli > Lactobacillales > Enterococcaceae > Enterococcus > Enterococcus sp. AZ101. The sequence continues at coordinate 1,383,161 of NZ_JBMHEZ010000001.1, forward strand.
TTTTGATTTTGATTCGTTGATAAAAGATTATAAATCTGGCGATTATTTTTGTTATACATGGGCAGCGATCAAGGAAGTTCCATCTTTTTCATTTGACATCTATCAGAATATTCAATTAGAACAGCGGATTGCCTATTTTACGGATCGGTATGAACTTTTTCACCTTTTCGACAATGGTCTTCCAGATCAAGCTCTTTGGCAAGAGCGTTTGAATTCATGTCACGCTGTGATGACAAAAGATCAAGATGTCATCAATTTGCAAATTGCGCATCTTTTGATGAATGATTTTAGACTAGAACAGGAACATACGGTCAGCTCATTGAATGAATTATTGGCTGAAGTCCTTGCCTTGAATGAGACGAATACGAGTGGTTTTTTTAGAACCTATTATGAATGGGTCAAAAATGAAGGATCTGCCAACGCTGTCTTGATTTATGATAAAAGCGAAGTAACCATTCCAACGACAACGATTGATTTATTAACGGGCTATGTTTATTTTCGCTTAAAACGTCATTCTCGTGTAAAAGAATGCTGGGCAGAATTAGCCAAAAAAGACCCGGCATTATTTCAATCAAAAGAATTGGCTATGTTACAAGTTATGGAACCGCCCCAAGGTCCTCTCAAAAAAGAAAAGGGTGTGGGCAGAAATATATGGGCTGTTTGTTTGATCCTCTTTGCACTGTTTAAAATTGGCAATAGTTTGTTTCGACTTGAAGAACGGAATTCTTATACCACTCCTTCTGATATTCAATCCTTTGTCAGTGGAGAAAGTGAATCCAAAGCTAGCTATTTTACAGATGAAGTATCAGATTTAAAAGAAAGTGAGAATTTGTATGATCAATTTCTTTATTACTTTTTTATCAATCGAGAAGATACGGATCGTGATACGTTTGTAGAAGAACATTTAGTTGGAAAAGCCAAGGAACAAGCTAAGCAAATGGTAGTTTCAGAGTTACCCAAAATAACGATCGAATCCAAATATGATTTCTATTCTTCACCAGATAACGTTTCAGAATATGGCTTTGTCACAGCATTGAATTTACTAGATGAAGAGGAACCGTTCATCATTCTTCAAGAAACAAATGATGAAAAAATCGAAAATGTTTATGGAGAGGGTTGGGAATTATTACCACAAGATAAATTCGAGGAATTGTGGGCGGATATTCAAGTTCGGCCAATAATGTCGCAAAAGTTTTTTGTTGTTTATTATTTATTATCTGATGAACGTGATCAAAATTTAAAAGATCATTCAGAATATGTTACAGATAATGTCAAACAATTGTTGGAGAAAAATAGTAAAAGGCCTAAAGCAGATGAGTTCGAAGGGGGGACTTGGCAGATCAGCCAAGATGATGAGGACAAACTATACACAATCATCAATGATGAAAAACACGACCATCGTTATATTCTCTCCTATGACACCTATGGACGCTTGGAACATATTTATGGAGAAAACTGGGAAAAATTAGATGCGAATAAAACCAAGCTGATTTACGATAAAGCCGAAGAAGAAGTGGGGGTTTACTGATAGAGCATTGAGGAAGAGATAATAAACTTTTTTAATTGAATATAGATTGAAAGAAAGTTACATCTGAACATCTCTTGATTTCAGAGTAACTTTTTTATTTCATTATTATGGTAAAAATTAAAAAATAATCAAAAAATGTGTATAATAAAGAAGTCATTCTTTGTATGGGAATCAGATTGAGTTGATAACTCTGATACCTTTCAAAAAATGAACCAAACTATCAAATGAAGAAAGAAGTGTGACGAGTGGAAAATATTCTTAGTTTATTAGGTGTACTAATTGTCATAGTTGGCTTTACTATGAAACTAGACTCAATTTTGATTGTAATGATTGCTTTAGTTGTTACCGCTTTGGTGGGCGGCATTGGTTTGGAAGGGATGCTAGATATTCTAGGTACAAGTTTTGTAAGTAACAGAGGAATGGCTATTTTTATTATTATTATGTTAGCAACAGGAACCTTAGAAAGAAACGGCTTAAAAGAATCAGCAGCTTCTTTGATCAGACGATTCAAAAAAGTTTCAGCTGGATTGATCATTGATATTTATGGCGTTTTTCGAATGATTTTTGCCGCTTTCAACGTTAGTTTTGGTGGAGTGGCAGGATTTGTTCGACCAATTATCTTACCAATGTCGCTGGGAGCAGTTGAATCTCAAAATTTAGAATTAAATAAAGAGTATGAAGAAGAGTTAAAAGGAATGGCCTCAGCAATGGAAAATATTTGCTGGTTCTTTGGTCAAGTATTATTTATCGGTGGTTCTGGAGGACTGTTGGTTCAATCAACTTTAAAAGAATTAGGGTATGAAGTCAGCTTAGTGCAACTCGCAGCTGTTGAAATTCCTGTAGCCTTAGTAGCATTAGTTACGGCAAGCATTTATTTCTATACCAAGGATCGTCGCTTGATGAAAAAATATTATGGTACTACCAAACAAAAAGGAGGGCTATCATGAATTATTTTATGAACTCAGATATTTTGCTTGGTGAGAAGTTATTAGAAGTTTTATATATTTTAATGGGCTTAATTTTGATATACACAGGCGTGAAGAATTTAGTAGATAAAAGTAATCCTCATCGTTATGGAACAGGTTATTTTTGGTGTGCTTTGGGGATCGTAATTGGTGGTGGACGTTTTATCCCATCTTTGATCAGCGGTATCCTAATTTTTTCAATGACGATTCCAGCTATTTTGAAAAAAGTTAGTAAGGGGCAAAGTAAACTACCTTCTAAAGAATATATGCAGCAAATGTCTGATAAGTTGGGAATGAAAATCTTTATTCCAGCTTTAAGTATTGGGGTTTTTGCCATTATATTTGCATTGTTTACAAAACTTGGCGCACTTGTTGGTGTGGGCGTGGGTGTTTTAGTAGCAATTATGATCCTGATGCTTTATTCTAAAAACAATAAACCTACTACATTTTTGGATGATGCAGCAGATATGCTTGGCACAGTTGGGCCATTAAGTATGTTACCGATGCTACTGGCATCACTCGGGGCGGTGTTTACTAGTGCTGGGGTAGGTACAGTGATTTCATCTGCGGTGGGTACGATTGTACCGCAAGGAAATGTCACTGTTGGGATTATCATCTACGCTTTTGGCATGATGTTGTTTACGATTATTATGGGAAACGCATTTGCTGCAATTACAGTGATGACGGTTGGCATCGGTGCACCATTTGTCTTAGCCTATGGAGCAAATACAGCATTGATTGGTATGCTAGCTTTGACATGTGGCTATTGCGGCACATTATTGACACCAATGGCTGCAAACTTTAATATCGTACCAGTAGCAATGTTAGAAATGAAGGATAAATATGGTGTAATTAAAAATCAATGGTTTATCGCATTATTTATGTTTGTTTTTCAAGTTATTTATATGATCTTATTTAAATAATAAGTCAAACAACTCTTCACAGGCTAGCTTCTCGGAAAAAAGATAAAAATAGAATGTGACAAAAAAAGCGTCACTTTAGATTTTTCCTATTTTTCAGTCGAAGCAAAACGAGCCTGTTAAGCTTTTAAATTTTAGGAGGTTTTTATTATGAAAGTATTAGTAACGGGTTTTGATCCTTTTGGCGGGGATTCTGTCAATCCAGCGTATGAGGCGGTAAAAATGATTCCTGATGAAGTCGCAGGAGCAAAAATAATCAAATTAGAGATTCCCACGGTTTTTAAAGAGAGTGGAGAAGTATTGGAAGTTGCAATCAAAGAACATCAACCTGATATCGTTATTTGTGTTGGGCAAGCTGGCGGGCGCAGTGCTGTTTCCTTTGAACGAGTAGCCATCAATTTAGCTGAAGCAAGAATTCCTGACAATAAAGGAAATCAACCAATTGGAGCAAAACTTGAAGAGGATGGTCAAACTGCTTACTTTACGACTTTACCAATCAAAGCGATGATGAAGAATGTTCAAAATCACGGGTTGCCTGCCTACATTTCATATACAGCTGGTACTTTCGTTTGCAATGATATCATGTATCGTTTATTGTATATGATCGACAAAGAATTCCCAAAAATCAAAGGTGGTTTTATCCATGTGCCGTTTGAACCGACTCAAGTCATCGATCGACCGGTTGGAACACCTTCAATGCCAATTCAAACAATTGCCGATTCATTGCTCTATGCAATTGAAGCAGCAGTAATAACGAAAGAAGATATTGAAGAGAATACTGGAACAACACATTAGAGACATTGCTGATCAAACATGGAAGAACAAAACACTTGTTTTGTTCTTCCTTTTTCATTATGAAACGTAAGAATGTATAAATGATTATATTTCAATGATAATGATTCTCATTATCATTTTGTTGTGCTATACTAACGAAATAGGAAAGGAGTGATTCAATGAAAGAAATAAATCTGGCAACATTTTCACTTAAATATGATAAACAAGCAACAGAGCGTTGTTCGGTGAAGCTTGATGAGCACACCTACATTGAGGATAAACAGCTACCAAGTTATTTATTTGGTGAATCAACATTGTCGTTTTTTGATTTTTATCAAGCAGATTGCTCAGGTTTTGTAGAAAGCGATTATACGTTGTCTGAAAAATTTCAGCAAATTATCAGTAGATTTCCGCATACAAATCAACAAAAAATACTTTTGACTGATGACAATAGCTATAGCATTAAAAATGTACCAGTTTATATCACGGTTACTGACTATATCTTAGCCAGTAATTCTCCTGAAGCTTATCCAGAGTTCAAAGAAAAGCTAGAAACGATTCACTCGTTAAAACCTGTGAATGACGATGAACAAACATTTGTCAGCAGCTATAAAAGAAAACGGCTATTTCTGGATGGTACCTATGGGGCAAGAGAGTTACTTGAAAATAGTCAGGAAAAAAATGGCAAAGCTATTCAAAGTCAACTTGAATATGTGAATGAAATGTATTATTTTTCTCATTATAGTTATGCTGCAATGGTTCAATTTTTACCAGAATATGAGATAACAACTTATGATCAGTTTCATGAAGCTTATGGTAAATATATATATAGTGTTACAATAACTAAAAATGGTAAGACTGTCCCACTTTTATGGCCTGATTATTTGTATCACAAACCAGAAAATCATTTAGAGTTTGGTCTTTTAGCGAATTCAAATCAACTAAGGTATCAACTGTTTGACAAATGGGAAAAAGAGGAAGAAGTGAGCCTCGATATCCTAGCGGAGGGCTTTGAAGATGTTCATTTTAGGACTCGTTTAAAGCAACCCATGCGATTCTCGCCACACCTATCTAAATCTGACTATATACTTGGCGAGACGATTTCTCTATCGATCGACAATGGCTTGGTGAAAGAATTAGAACAGCAAACTGCTCGTTTTGAATTAGTCAAATCAAAGAAAATTTCTGAAAACGGCTATTCTTTAGACTTTGAGTTACTTGAAGAGGAACTTTTACTATCTAGTGCGCAGTTTGAAAAAGCGGGACGTTATCAGTTAAAAATTATTAGTGAAACATATGGACAGCTATTATTTTTATTCACATTAAAACAAGAAGGGTCAATACAAAAATGAAAAAGTTAAAAATTCAAGATTTTATTTCAGTTGGCATTTATACAGCAATTTATTTTTTAGTCGTAACAATTGCAATGGTTATTTTACGTTTTACGATTCCCGCATTTAATTCAGTGTTAATCCCAAGTGCCACTGCTCTTTTTGCTGGAATCGTGTATCTATTAGTGCTCCATCGAATTCCTCGTTTTGGGGCAATTACAATCATGGGTAGTGTAATGGGGCTGTTCTTCTTAGTTTCCGGTCACTTTCCGTTATCCTTTTTGCCCAATATAGTGTGTGCGGTAGCAGCTGATTGGATTCAATATCGTACAAAATTATCGGAAAAAATCCGAACGCTACTTAGTTATACGGTTTTTAGTTTTGGTTTAATGGGGCCAGTTTTACCCCTATGGTTCATGAAAAATGCATATGTTGATTCACTGGTAGCACGTGGTAAAGATACTGTTTATATCGATAAAGTTTTTGCGCCGATCACAACAACGACCTTTTATGTGTGTGTTGTCTCTGTAATTCTGTGTAGTATTGTAGGGCTATTGATTGGCCAAAAAATTTATGAAAAGCACTTTGATAAAACTAAAGGAAAAAATTATGGAAAAAACATACGTAACGTTTGATCCCAGAAGTAAATTATGTACGATTTTGTTTGCCAGTTTTTTGTTGATGTTCCCATTGCCTTTTAAAGCCGAGATCTTATTTGTGTCACTGTTATATAGCCTATTTATTTTAAATGGCAGCCTAAAAAAAGGAACAATTTTTTATAGTATTTTTTGGTTGCTCGTTTTAGGCGACTATTTACTTTTCCCCTATATCGACAACTCTTTTGCCGCTTTTTTTGACTTCTTGTTTGTTGGCAATCGACGGATGCTGCCCACCATTATGGCAGCCGCTTTTGCAATGAATCGAACTAAAATCAGTGAGTGGATCGCCGCTTTGAAGAAATGTCACATACCGTTTAGTTTAATTATTCCATTAACCGTGTTGTTCCGTTTTTTTCCCACTCTTTTTCAAGATTTTAGAAGTATTCGTAATGCTATGAAATATAGAGGGATTGCAGTTTCTACTGTGGATTTGTTTCTTCATCCATTTCAAACGATGGAGTATATCATTGTTCCAATTTTAATGTCTGCTGAAAATACTTCACTAGACTTATCTTCTGCCGCTTTAGTAAGAGGCTTAGCTAATCCGACGACTCATACAAGTATTTATGAGATTCGTTTGAAAATACAAGATTACGTTTTGATCGGTATTTTAGTGTTATCTGGAATTATTGGGAGGTTGATTGAATGATTGACTTGCATAATGTGGGGTTCGCTTATGAGGACCAAGCTAAGATCATCCAACAAGTGGATTTAGAGGTCAAAGCGGGTGAATTTATTGTATTATGTGGTAAAAGCGGTTGTGGTAAATCGACGTTATTAAGGATTTTAAACGGCTTGATACCTGAATTGTATGCTGGTGATCTAACGGGAACAGGAACTGTCTTAGAGCAAGATCTATTGACGAAAGAATTCAACGCATATGTTCGAGAAATCGGCGTGGTGTTCCAAAATCCTAAGACCCAATTTTTTACGAGTGATGTGTATTCTGAACTGGCTTTTGCTATGGAAAATTATGGTGTTCCTCAAAATGAAATGATTGCACGAATCAAGGAAATAACTCGTTTGTTTTCATTAGAGGAATTTTTAGAGCGAAGTATGTTTCATTTGTCTGGTGGAGAAAAACAATTGATCGCTTTTGCATCAGCTAGCATGTTGAAGCATCGGCTATTTTTATTGGATGAACCTTCAAGCAATTTAGATGAAGCAACAATTGATCGCTTGAAAACCTACTTACAAGTATTAAAAGAGCAAGGAATGACGATCATTGTTTCTGAACATCGGCTGTATTATTTAACCGAGCTTGCAGACCGATATTTAGTGATGGATAAAGGTGAAATCATCAAAAGTTATTCTAGACAAGAAATGGACAGAAAATCCCCAGCTGATATCCGGGCAATGGGATTAAGATCCCTTGAGCAGACGTATTTCACAAAGTGTACGGTAGAAACAAAAGAGATTGGGGAAGTTGTGTTAACCTGCGAAGGTCTTGATTTTCATTACCGCAAGCAAGCTTCTGTGTTGAACATTCCTTCACTAAGATTGACAAGTGGTTCTATTACAGGAATTATTGGTCATAATGGAGCAGGAAAATCGACATTTTCTAAGATTTTATCAGGATTGGTCAAGGTAAAACAGGGAATGATCCAGTTGAATGGCTCTGTAATGTCAGCCAAAGATTTGATCAAGGAAAGTTTTGTTGTGATGCAAGATGTCAATTTACAGTTGTTTTTTGAAACAGTAGAAAAAGAAATTCGTTTAAATGCCAAAAATATACATGACGTTGATAAAGTTGTGAAAATGCTTAACCTAGAATCTCTTTTGACGAGACATCCCCAAACACTATCGGGAGGTGAGAAGCAGCGCGTAGCAATTGCTAGTGCTGTTTTATCTGGTAAAAAGTTACTTATTTTTGATGAACCGACCAGTGGGTTGGATTTATTGCATATGGAAGAAGTCAGCAATACAATTCGTTGGCTGCTTCAGGCAAATATTTTAGTATTGGTAATCACCCATGATAAAGAATTTCTGAATCAAACCTGTCAACGAGTTCTTCATTTTGATCAAGGACAAATTATTGAAGACTACTTTATTGAAACACACTAAAAAGAAATGGAGGAACAACTATGTATATAGTCACAAATACGATCCAAACAGAAACAGCTCATTCTCAAAGAATTATTCAACAGTTTACAGCCGCTCATACAAAGGAAAGCATGGAGGCAGTCAATGGATTCTTAAATTTTCAATTAATGCACCGTACATTGCCTCATGATCCAGAAATAACCGAGCTTGTTGTTTTAAGCCGTTGGAGCTCAAAAGAGCATCAAAAAAATTGGGTACAAAGCCAGTCGTTTAAAAATATGCATCAAAGAAAGGAACCAAAACAGGATGTAGCTGAAGAAAAGAAACGTCCTGGGATTATTTCAAGTACGATCGCTGAATACGAAGTATTGACATAGTTTAATCAAGAAGAAGATTTCTGTCTAGCATAATAGATAGGAATCTTCTTCTTATTTAGTATGACAAACAAAAGAAAATAAAGTGGAAAAAGGAAGTTGCCAAAAAGAAAATCGGCGTATTTTTTTGGTAATATTTTCATGATATTTCTAGATTCAAGAAAATGCTTGAAAATATTACCGAAATCGTTTTCTTTTCAAACAATCCAGAGTATATTTAATGAGAAGTGAGATGAAAGGAGAAAAGATGATGAAGAAGGTACACATCGTCGCTCACACCCATTGGGATCGTGAGTGGTATTTTAGTGATAATGAAGCATTTATTCAATTTTCTTACCATATGGATGAGGTGATTTACTCATTAGAAAATAAGGAACTCGACTACTATTATTTGGATGGGCAATTAAGTATTCTAGATGACTATCTAAAAGTATATCCAAATCAAGAAGCAACACTTAAAAAATTAGTGGAAGTAAACAAACTATTTATTGGACCTTGGTATACACAGATGGATGAATTTGTAGTAGCCGGTGAATCAGTTGTAAAAAATTTGCAAATCGGCATTGAAATGTCAAAACGTTTGGGTGGTCATACTTCATTAGGGTATTTACCAGATTCATTTGGTCAAGGGAAAGATATGCCTAAAATTTATAATGGTTTTGGCATTGAAGATGCTGTATTTTGGCGGGGGATGCCAAACGAAGTTACAAAAAGTCGAGAATTCTATTGGACAGCCGAAGATGGTTCAAAAGTATTGACGATCAATATTCGCAATGGCTACTATGCAGGAGTAGCACTTGTTGAAGGTGAGCTGTACCAGAAAAAAGAGATCCTTGATATTGTCTCACAAGATAGCTCAACAGATGTAGTGACATTACCAGTGGGTGGAGATCAGCGAGCGGTCGATCGAAACCTAAAAGAGATTATTCAAGAAGTGAACGAGCAATTTGGAAAAGAATATACCATTGAAGAAAGCAATTATCCTCATATTTTTAATTTATTAAGAAAACAAACCAAAAATTTACCGACTGTTCAAGGTGAATTTATGAGTGGTAGCGTTTCAAAAATTCACCGCTCTATTTATTCATCAAGATATGACTTGAAACAGTTAAATGATAAGGTCGAAAACCGTTTGATTTTTCAGTTAGAACCATTGATGCTGATGGCGGATGATTTAGGGATTCCGTTTAAACGAGAATTGCTGGATTACATTTGGAAACTATTATTAAAAAATCATGCTCACGATAGTATTGGCGGTTGTAATACGGACAAAACAAACGAAATGATTTTAGCTAGATACAAAGAAGCAGATCAGCTGTCATACTCAACAGTTGACTATCTCGTACGGAAAATTTCTGAATCAATAGCTGAAATTAAACCAAATGATTTGATTCTCTTTAATACTTTGCCATATAAAAGATGCGATCCTTATATAGTTGAAGTGAGTACAAAATTGAAACATATCAAATTATTTGATGACAATCATCAAGAATTAGAGCATCAAATTTTATCATCAGAAAAAGTTTATGCAGGTGAAGTCAGACGTTTAGAACGTGACTATGATGAAGCAAAATACTACTATATCCATAAAATTAGTTTCATAAAGGAAACAGATCCATTAGCATACACAATCGTTACAATAGAAGAGCAAGCTGAACTGGTTCATAATAAAATGATAACCAATGAGCGAGCGGTTATCGAAAATGAAGCGTACAAACTTTCTTTTTCAGACGGACAGTTCTGTATTTTAGATAAAAGACAAGAAAAAACATATGAAAATTGCCTGTATGTGGAAGAATCCGGTGATGAAGGAGATACTTATGATTATTCACCAGCCTACCATGATAAAGTTCATCATTTAAACTTTGATACGAGTAACGTTGTTGTTCAGGCAGGGCCATTTCTTTCAACTATGACTTTAAAAGGTAGCTGGTCCTTGCCGAAAGATTTACAATCTAGAAAAGAAGAGCAATTAAACGCTAAAGTCAACTATACCTTTGTTGTGACCTTAAGTAAAGAATCAAAACGTATTGATATGAAATTAAAAATCGATAATCAAGTGTTGGACCACCGGATGCGTTTAGTTGTGAAAACACCAGTAAAAAGTCAAGTCAGTTATGCGGATACGTTATTTGGAATCGTAGAAAGAAAGAATCAAGACCCACATATCCATGATTGGAAAAAGCTTGGTTGGAAAGAAGAACCAACAGAAATCTATCCAATGATTCACTATTCAACTATTCATGATGCAACGACTAGTTGGACGATTTTAAGTAGAGGAATCAAAGAATATCAAGTAATTGATAGTGATTTATATATTACTTTATTCAGAGGTGTAGGATTCTTAGGCAGACCCGAATTGTTAAGGAGGCCAGGAGATGCTTCTGGGAATCAATACCGCTATATTCCAACGCCTGACAGTCAGCTGTTAGGTGAGTTAGAGATGGATATATCACTAATTATTAGTGAAGTGTTTGACCCAGTGATGGTGCAAAAAGAATATCAGTTGTATTCAAACGAAAGTCCGTATTATCAAATCCAAACATTGAATCGTTTTACCAATCCGATTCAATATTTCCAGAGTAATAAAGTAGACCAATTAAATGGATTGAACACGCTTATTGATTTAAGTGACTCAAATTTGGTATATAGTGCATTAGAATTGAGTAGAGATCAAAAATGGGTCCAGATTCGTTTGTATAATCCATCGCTAGCGTCGAGTGTTGAAAACGAAAAAATAATGTTGAAAAATAAATCCAACACCCATTTTGTTGATTTAAATGGTAATACAATTGAAACATTAGGAAAGCTGCATGAAATTCAATTAGGGAAATTTAAACCAGGTGAAATTAAAACAGTTGCAATAGAAAGAACGCAGTAGAAAGGTCGAATTAAGATGAAAATAAATATCGAAAAGATTCAAGATCCATTATTAAAAATTGCAAATAAAGTAGATAATAACAGCGTTTTACAAGCAATTAAGAATGCATTTATTAGCAGTATTCCCTTTACTGTAGTTGGCTCATTTTCGAATTTGATCAAAATGCAGATTGATGCATTCTTTGGGGAAACGGCAATCGGTCAAACAGCTTCTGCAATATTCGGCAATGTTTATCTAGGAACACTGGGAATCGTCGCGTTATTGATTGTATTTTCTACTGCATATAATTATGCAAAAGAGTTGATGAAAAAACATCCTGAGGCCAATATCAACCCGCTATTAGCAACGTTACTTGCCTTTGCAGCCTACTTTGTTATGGTACCAAATAATGTGAACTTTGCAGATGATTCCGCTGAAATCGTTCAAGGTTATGCAAATAATTTCTTTAGTTATGAAGGAATGTTTACAGCTTTGATCGTCGGATTGCTAGCAGTTTTCTTATATTCAGTACTGGCAAAACACAAAATTGCCATCAAACTACCCGGAAATGTACCACCAAACGTGTTTGATTCCTTTTTTGCCTTAATTCCAATTTCGATAGTTTTATTGGTTTGTTCTATTTTGAAAGTTTTGATTGAAGCCTTTGATTTTAATTCCTTCATGGACATGGTTAGTCAATTATTTGTGCAACCATTGACCTCAGTTGGAACAGGCTTGCCCGCAATTATTGTAGTTATTTTATTAGAGCAAATCTTGTGGTTCTTAGGACTTCATGGCTTTAATATTGTGTGGGGCGTTGTGTCAGCATTATGGTTGCCGATCTTCTTAGAAAACGTGGCAAAATTTGCTGAAACAAAAAGTTTTGCGGACATTTCTGTTGCCCCGAACACAATGACAAATGTTTACGCAATGATTGGTGGATCAGGTGCAACATTTGGGTTGATTTTAGCCATTTTGATTTTCACACCAAAAACCTATAGTGGTCGTGAAGTAGCCAAACTTTCATTTATTCCTGGATTATTCGGAATCAATGAGCCAATTATTTTTGGCTTTCCAATCGTACTAAATCCATTGATGTTTATACCATTTGTATTTGTACCAGTATTTAATGCAATTGTCGCATATATTGTAACCAAAATTGGTTGGGTCGTTCCGTTGGTCGTTCTAAATTCTGGAAATGAGCCGATATTTATCAGTACTTGGATTTTAGGTGCGTTCCATCTTAGTCCTGTAATTTTAACAGCCGTGTTAGTTGTACTGGATATTTTCATCTACGCACCATTTGTACGGATGAATATGAAATTTGATGAAAGCCAATTACTTAACGCGCAAAATTAGTTCTAGGTTTTGATCAAAAGGTGGAAACAAAAGCAATTCCATCGGAAATAAGCTGAAATTATTGTGAAATAAAATGGGATACGAACGGATGCAGAATAGTACCTACTTGGTCATAGGAATTTGAAGAGCAATCAGTAGGAACCATTCTACATCAAAGCTAAAAATCCTACTTTTCTTGTCATTTTTGTTCTTTTCTGTTGATTTCTCGAAGTTAAATACTTTTGACCCAACCGTATTTTCAATCCAAATATCTCTTATTTTGTTTCCAGATTGTGAAAGGAGGGCTTGATTATGGAAAGTTATATTGAACTGATCATTCAAGCAAACGAAAAGAAATTTACGGATGTTGAGCGGGTGATTGCGCACTATTTTCTTGATGGAAATAAGGAGCTGGGTATCCAAGAGCTTGCCCAAAAATTGAGTGTTTCCAATTCTTCGATTACTCGCTTTTGTAAAAAAATTGGTTTAGCGAATTATAAAGAACTGATTTATTTGTATAAATATTCTAGTAAAGGAACTAAGAAGCAAACGGATTCAAGCATCAACTATGTAAATTTAAATTATTCTTTGCTTCTCAATGACATTATCGAGAAACTAGATAAGGAACAAGTGAAAAAAGCTGCGCTGATGATTGACAAAGGGCGAATCATTCATTACTGGGGCACGGGCTATAATGCTTTTTGTGGTGAAGATTTTCAGTTTAAATTTTCTCGTTTAGGTAAAATTGTTAATGTGATCAAAGACGAGCATTCAATTGCAATGATGGCTCACGGCGTTCAATCAGGAGACCTTGTGATCATGTCCTCAATTTCTGGTGACAATGAAACGATTTTGGAGGCAATCAGAGTTGTTTCTGAAAAAAATGCCAAAGTAATCGTTATTACAGCGAATGAAAAAAGTCCGTATAAAAAGCTTTCTGAGGCATTTTGCTTAACTAGTTCCATGGGGAAAAAAGATATGGGCGGGATTTCTCCACAAATTCCAGTGTTAACAGTAATCGATATTTTATATACTGAGATATTAGCGATGTATCATGAAGATACAATCAAATCTTGGATAAAATCAGAAGTGATTTTAAAAGGAAAATAAAGAGGAGCCTATTTATGACGGTCAGTTATTCAAAAAAAATAATTAAAAATTTAAAAAAACAAGTCGCTGAGAAAGTTGACAATCCCAGATGGAGTGAAGTGTTCGCAAATTGTTTTGATAATACATTAGAGACAACTGTTAAAACAACCGCAGATGATACATTTGTGATTACCGGAGACATTCCTGCTATGTGGTTAAGAGACTCGTCCGCACAGATCAAACCGTATCTCGCTATAGCCACTGAAGATGAACAGGTCAAACAATTGATTAGAGGATTAATTAACCGCCAAATCAAGTGTATTTTGATAGATCCTTATGCGAATGCTTTTAATGAATCGGAAAACGGGCATTGTTATCATCACGATAGCACCGAAATGAACGGCTGGATTTGGGAACGAAAATACGAAGTAGATTCCTTGTGTTATCCTATTGAGCTTGCTTATTTATTATGGAAAAAAACGGGGGAAACAACCCATTTCACTAAAAACTTTAAACAAGCGGCTGAAACAATCATCAATGTTTTTAAAATAGAGCAGAATCATGAAAATTCAAGCTATCGCTTTGAACGATTCGGTGAAAGACCAGAAGATACTCTGTCTAATAATGGATTAGGCGAACCTTGTGGTTATACTGGTATGACGTGGTCTGGCTTTCGTCCTAGTGATGATAGTTGTACCTACCATTATCTTATCCCAGCCAATATGTTTGCGGTAGTTATCTTAGATTATCTGGCAGAGATTCTTGAGACAATGTATAATGATGTTATTTTAGCTGAAAAGGCTAGACAATTAAAAAACGAAATTGAGCAGGGGATTATAGAATGGGGAGTTGTTGAATATCAAGGGAAAAAAGTTTATGCTTATGAGGTTGACGGTTTGGGTAATTATCTTTTAATGGATGATGCCAATGTCCCTAGTTTGTTAGCCGCACCATATTTAGGCTATTGTTCGATGGAGGACGAAGTTTATCTAAATACACGAGACTTGATTTTATCCGATACAAATCCCTACTACTTTGAAGGAAATAAGTTAAAGGGAATCGGAAGTGAGCATACGCCAAAAGAATATGTTTGGCCGATTGCTTTATGTATTCAAGGGCTGACAACTGAAGATCAAACGGAAAAAGTCGAGCTTTTAAATACCTTAGTTCAAACTGATGCAGGTACGAATCATATGCACGAAGGGATCAATGTGAATGATCCTGCTCAATATACACGTGAATGGTTTTCTTGGGCAAATATGATGTTTTGTACGTTACTTTTAGATTATTTAAAAATAACCAACTAGGAGAAGAGAGAATGAAAACATTTCCTAAAGATTTTTTGTGGGGCGCAGCTACATCCGCTCCACAATCAGAAGGCCATGGTTCTTTAAACGGAAAATCACCCTCAACTTGGGATAAGTGGTATGAAATGAATCCAGAAAAATTCTCGAAAAATCAAGGGCCTGAACATACCTCAAATATGTATGAAACCTATTGTGAGGATGCCAAACGAATGAACGCTATTCACCTAAATTCTTTCAGAACGTCAATTGCTTGGACGCGATTATTGCCGGATGGTAAAACAGTGAATTCAGAAGCTGTTGCGTTTTACCGGAGCTATTTTAATGAGTTGCGTTCAAATGGTGTTAAACCAATCATTAACTTATTTCATTTTGACATGCCTTGGTGGTTAATGAAAAAAGGGGGCTGGGAAGCGCGAGAATCAGTTGAAGCGTTTGCCTTTTATGCCAACACTTGCTTTGAATTATTTGGTGATTTAGTCGAACTGTGGACGACCTTTAATGAGCCGATGGTTCATGTTGAATGTGGCTATTTATATGGCTATCATTATCCAGCTATACATGATTTGAAAAAGGCCATTCAAGTAGGTTTTCATACGTTGATGGCGCATACTTTAGCGGTCAAATCATTTAAAGAAGGCAAATACTCTGGCCAAATTGGTATTATATTAAATGTTTCCCCCTGCTACCCAAAAAGTCAGAGCAAAGAAGATTTAGAAGCAGCTCAACTGGCTGATTTATTAAACACAAAAAGCTTTTTAGACCCAACAGTCTTAGGAACAATTCCTGAAAATTTGATTGAACTTTTAGCAGCGAATGAGTTACTGCCAAAAGTAGAAACAAACGATTTAAACACGATCAAAAAAAATACTGTTGATTTTATTGGCATGAATTATTATCAACCTCGTCGGGTTCAAGCACCTACAAAAATCAATCAGCCTGCTCTTTCCCCGGCTGATTTTTATGAGCATTACGATTGGTCAGGTAAAAAAATCAACCCCTATCGCGGGTGGGAAATTTATCCTGAGGCTTTATATGATGTGGCACTGATGATTAAAAATGAATATAAAAATATTGCCTGGTATGTTTCTGAAAATGGCATGGGTGTGGCAGATGAAGAGCGATTCATGGACCAAACAGGAATGATTCAAGATGATTACCGAATTGAATTTATGCAAGAACATTTAGCGCAACTGCATAAAGGGATTGAAGCAGGAAGTAATTGTTTTGGTTATCATTCATGGACATTTATTGATTGTTGGTCTTGGCTGAACGGATATAAAAATCGTTATGGTTTTTACCGATTAGACTTGGAAAATGACCAACGTACTCTAAAACAGAGTGGACATTGGTTTAAAGAAGTGGTTGATCGAAATGGCCTAATTTGATAAAGTGCTTGTATGTACATTAACTGGCATTATCTTTGGTATAGATGGAATTTAAGTGAATCACTTTTGCTTGATTATAAGTTTAGGACGGATTAAGTCTTGTGAAAAAATGATAGGAGTTGAGTGAAATGCAACGAAGTAACAACTCGATACAGTTAGAGGGCTGATAGAAACTGTATAGAGTAAGATGATTGCTATCAGGACAACCTTTATAACTGTATCCAACTTACAATGAAGAATTAGACAGTGTAAGGGAGAGTTAGTTATGAACAATGAAGACTTAAAAAAATATTGGCAAACGATTGAGCAATTGCCATTTAATGGCTGGGATTTTTCTTATATGTGCAATCGTTGGCGTCAAGATGAATTACCTTGGAGTTATTCAAGGCTTGTTCGTGAACACTTATCTAAGGAAATGGACTTATTAGATATGGGAACTGGTGGGGGAGAATTACTGCTGACATTTGAGCATCCGTATCATCAAACTACCGTAACCGAAGGCTGGCAGCCCAACTATCGTTTATTAAAAGAAACATTACAACCATTAGGCGTAAAAGTCGTATTTGTAGCGGAAGATGATCAATTGAAATTTCCAAAGGATTCTTTTGATATTGTCTTAAATAGTCATGAATCTTATGATTTGACTGAAGTGAGCAGAGTATTGAGGCCGGGCGGGTTATTTATTACACAGCAAGTTGGCGATCAAAATGGACGTGCCCTTTCACAAAAGCTATTCAACAATGTTCAACGACAACGGATTGACTGGTCTTTAGAAACAGCGAAAAAAGCGCTGCTAAAAGAAAATTTTGATATTTTGTTTGCTGCGGAATCTTTTCTAGCACAACATTTCCTAGATATGGAGGGACTCATTTACTATATCAAAAGAATTCCATGGGAATACCCAAATTTTTCTGTAGAAACTCATTTTGAAGCGTTACTCGATAGACAAAAAGAATTATGTGAAAAAGGGTTCATTTCTAATCAGCAGCATCGGTTTATTTTAGTTGGAAAATTAATGGATTTGTAGAAAAAAAAGCGTGTGGTTCACCGAATACGAGTGGACCACATGCTTTTAAAGCATTGATTATTTTACAACGAGTACATTACAAGGAGCGAACTGTACAACATAACTTGTTGTCGTGCCAAGCTGGCTTGATTGGATCATCCCTTTACCAGTTGCACCTACAACGATTAAATCAATTGCCTGATTCGTAGGTACAGTGGTAGCAATCATTTCTTTAGGATTGCCGATTTCGACTATTGGAATGACCTCATCTAGACCTTGTTCAGTGGCATAATAAATGTTTTTTAGTAACTCTTTTTCAATAGCTTCTTTTTCTTGTGCAAGTACTTTTGAATAAGCATAAGAACTATGACTGATTGCATTTTCGTCAACAACAGATAATAAATATAAGGTAGCATTTTTTTCTTTAGCAATAGCAACACCATGTTGCAACGCTAACTCAGCATTTTTAGATCCATCAACAGCAACTAAAATAGTAGAATAGTTATTGATCATTTTAATCAGCACCTTTCTTTATCTACCTTTATTATAACATGTTCCCTAGTAAAGGTTAAACAAATTGATAAAAGTGACGACTAGCTTGACTAGATGAAAAAAACGATAAGAAAGCAGAATCGCTCTGACTTTCTTATCGTTTCACATTATTTATAATCCAAGGAAGGGAGCCGGATTAACAAATCCACCCCATAAACTGGTTGAAATACTAAAGTGCAAATGAACTCCTGTAGAATTTCCAGTAGTGCCCATACCGCCTAATGTTTGACCAGCACTAACGTTTTGACCAGCGGCTACACTTAAGCTACTCATGTGTAAATAGTAAGAGTAGTAGCCATTATCATGTTTGATTACAACATGGTTGCCAGCCATACCACCATAATTTGCACTAACCACTTCACCAGATCGAGCGGCCATAATTGGCGTGCCACTTGCTCCGCCAAAATCAATACCATCATGGAATGAGCCAGAAATTCCGGTAGGGTCTTCACGACCACCAAATCCACTAGTAATGCTCATACCAGCTACAGGAGCAGACCAACCGCCAGATGATAATGAAGGAGTAGGTGCTTGTTGAGTATTATTCGTATTCGTCGTTGTATCGGGAACTGTAACAGCTTCTTCAGTTGTTTGTACAGGAGCCGATTGAACAGTTGTTTCGTCTCTTTTTGCTTGTTCGGCAGCTTGCTTTTCAGCAACAACTTTAGCCGCAGCTTCTTTTTTCTTTTCTTCAGCAATTGCTTTTAATTGGACTTCTTTTCTTTTTACAGCTTCATCTTTTTGTTTGACAAATTTATCCTTTTCAGCTGTTTCAGTAGCAAGACTTGCAGCAATTTCGTTGATTTTTACGTTTTGCTCAAGCTTCGCTTCGGCCAAAGCAGTTTCTTTTTCTTCAAGTTCTTCTGTTTTTTTCTCAAGAGTTGTTAGGGTTTCAGTTAATGAAACTTTCAGAGTATCCAGTTCCTTTTTATCCTCTTTTTGAGCCGTTAAGATGTCATTATTTGCTGTAACTAATGTATTCACAGCGATGGCTTTTGAAATAGCATCAGAAAAAGATTCAGCACTTAGTAACACAGTCAACATAGATTCTTGTTCATGGTTTGTTTGTGTTACTCTAGCTTGAGCTTGTAATTGCTCATTTCTTTTTTGAATTTTTGTTTCTAAATTCGCAATATCAGTATTTAACTGATTCATTTCTTTTTCATGCTTTTGTTTTTCAGAAAGAACAGCCTGATATTCTGTTTCGATCGTCGTAATCTCTTTTTCTAAAGTAGTTAGATAATCTTTCGCATCTTTTTCGGTCTTAATAATTTCGTCTATTTTCTTTGTTTGATTTTGGATTTTTTGATCGATATCTTCTGCTGATACGCTCATTGGTGCAGCGTGTACTAATAAAATAAATGACAGTGTAATCAGTAGTTTTTTCTTCAAGTGATGTTCCTCGCTTTTTTATTGATTATTTTAAACGTTTGACAGCTTAGATATTGTCTCCGTTCATCATCGTTTATGATACAAGACAAAGTATACCATAATTTTTTAAGAATAATTAGGCTTAAACTATCAGATCAATCAAAAAAATGAAATTTAAAATATGGCAATAATGGTAACATCTAATTGTAATATGCGAAACTTACTATTAATAAGAAAAAATAATTGTAATAGTTAAAAAAAAGCTTATTTTCGTTTTAAATATTATAATCAGCATAAAATTCATCAAGTAAATAGATGAGTTCTTTTTTTACCTGAGCATATTTTTTTGTCACTGTTTTCTCAGTTAATAGTTTACCTTGCTTAGGTTTTTTAATAGAACTGTTATAATCAATGGATTTCATTGTGTGTTTCGTTCTATAAACTATATCGTTAGTGATAACTTCTGATAATAAAGCAAAAATTTGTGGAACCTCTGGAAAAAGTTTACATGATTCTGATCGTTTTAATAAATCAAAGACTAAAAATAAGACAGAAGCGTTAATCTCTTTTTGGTTAGAATGATACAATAATTCTTCGATCATTGGTAAAAAGTCTGTTCTATAACGATCGTTTTGTTCGATTCTGTAAAGTGTGGAATCTTCAGAAATAAGGGAGAATTGTTCGGAAAGTTCTGATTGATAATTTATTTCAAATAAATCTGGGAATAGCTCGTTTGCAGTAGTCAGTATCTTTAAATCTTGGCTATAGCTGATCTTCTGTTTTTTTAGTGAGTGTATTAATAGTTCAAGCTGTTCATTCTCAAGTTGATGTTGTAAATTCGCTTCACTCAATAATTGTTTCACATAATCTTTGAACGCTCCATAGCGAATCCAATCGATTGTTGTGTTGCCAAGAATCGCAATTTTTTCTAATCTTTCTGGTTTAGGTAGATTATTTCCTTTTTCCCAGTTATTTACTGTGCTGGCACTTGCATTTCCTACTAAATTAGCAAAAAGAGCCATTGAGTACTTATGTTGATCTCGAATTTCTTTGATTCTTTTACCAGCTGCTTTTAAATCTATCTCCAAAATAATACCTCCTTGGTATGAATACTCTACGCTCGTCGTAAAGCTGACTAAAATTTCTTTCTTTTACTATATCATTATTTAAGAATAAATGTACCGTATTTATTTCAATTTGTTGTTGCAATAAATCGTTTGGAGTGATATGATTTTTATACCGAAATATATTCAATTATTTTTCTTTGTTTTATAAAATGAGAGTATAAGTAAATTTTACCACTAAGAAAATAAAAAAATAAGACCCAATAAATTTACTTTAGTCCATTAATTTCTTTTTTTAAAAATACCGAAAAACATTCATTATTTAAGGAGGAAAAGTACACATGAAAAAAATAGCTAAAATTGAGGAGCAAAAAAATCATCTTTTATATCAATTCTTGGTTAGACTGAATAATGAGATTCCTTACCAAGAAAATAAAGAAAGAATGGAAGAGACGTGTATTCAACAGTACAAGCTACTAGTCAACATGTCGTTTAGCGCAAATGTTTTATATAAAGGCTTAGATTATGCAAGCCATGTATATAATCATGTGGCAAAGATCGAATATACACGATTGTGCAAGATGATCATCAAAGAAGGCTTTGAGCAAAGTGTAACAGAAGACATACTAAAAAAGCTCAAAAAAACTCAAAATGAATTATTTCGTCATTCTCCCATTACTAAAGAGTCAGAAGGAATTGATATTTTTTATGGATTTACTGGTGGAAACCGTAAAAAATATAAAGCAAATCGAAAAGCAATCCAACAAATGTATAGTGAAATAAAACGAGAATCTGAAAAAAACGTGTATAAATATTTTAAGGAATCTTGTGTAAGAAAATATAGTAGGATTAAAGAAAAAAGAGATTATGCAATTTGGCTTTTTAAGAGTTATACTTGGCATTAATCAGAGTGACTTAATATAAAATACGCAAGAAATTTTTGTTTATATGAAATGAGTTACTTTATTTTTTCCAAATGCTAGATTGTGCTATGCTTAAAATGAGAGATTGGCTCTGACATAAATGAATTGAAAAGAAGGAAAGAAGGAATTTTAATGAAGAGGAACGATGAAGAACATAGTGATCATCAAATGCATAACTTGGAAAGTATGGATCACAGTACATTTGGGCATCAGTCGCATGAACATATGTCTAGTATGGATCATTCTATGCATATGGGGAATTTTAAACAAAAGTTCTGGTTTTCTTTAATTCTTGCTATACCGATTATTTTTATTTCACCAATGATGGGTGTGGATTTGTCTTTTCAGTTTACTTTCCCTGGTTCTGATTGGCTCGTCTTGGTTTTAGCATCAATTTTATTTTTTTATGGAGGGGAACCTTTTTTAAATGGTGCTAAGATGGAGCTGAAACAAAAAAGTCCAGCGATGATGACCTTGATCGCTATGGGTATTTCTGTCTCTTATTTTTATAGCGTGTACGCATTCATAATGAATAAGTTAATGCCGCAAAATCATATGATGGATTTTTTCTGGGAGTTGGCCACCTTGATTGTTATTATGTTGTTGGGTCATTGGATCGAGATGAATGCTATTTCCAATGCAAGTGATGCTTTGCAAAAGATGGCTGAACTGTTACCTAACACAGTGAAACGATTAAACAAAGACGGCAACGAGGAAGAGGTGGCATTGCAGCAAGTAAAAGAAAATGATCATTTAGTAGTCCGGGCGGGCGATAAAATACCAGCTGATGGTGTAATCATTAACGGTCAAACATCAGTGGACGAATCAATGGTTACAGGTGAGTCAAAAACTGTGACAAAAAATAAAGAGGATAAGGTTATCGGAGGTTCGGTTAACGGAAGTGGAACAATTGAAATAAGAGTAACAGGAACTGGCGAAACAGGCTATCTTTCAAAAGTTATGGGGATGGTAAAAAAAGCTCAGAGCGAAAAATCAAAACTTGAATCGTTATCAGATCGAGTGGCAAAGTGGTTGTTCTATATAGCATTCGCTGCGGGACTGTTCGCATTTTTTACTTGGCTGATCATCGATAGAGATGTAAGCATTGCCTTTGAACGAATGGTGACGGTCCTTATTATTGCTTGTCCCCATGCGCTAGGTTTAGCTATTCCTTTGGTTGTGGCACGTTCCACTTCAATTGCAGCAAAACATGGATTATTATTGAAAAACCGTAATGCCCTTGAACAAGCAAATGACATTCAATATGTTATGTTAGATAAGACAGGAACACTGACTGAAGGCAAATTTACTGTAACTGGGGTTGAAATGCTCAGCAAAGAGATGACTACACAAAAGGCCCTAAAATTGATCGGTGCCTTGGAAAATAATGCGAATCACCCATTAGCGATAGGCATCATGAAGTATATAAAAGAACAAGGAATTATACCAGACAAGGCAGAGAACCTTCAAAGTATTTCCGGCATTGGTTTAACAGGGATGGTCAACGGACAATCCGTAAAAATTGTGAATGAAAAAGAAGTGGATCGATTAAATTTTACCTTTGACCGTTTATTAAAACAAAGCTATCAAGAACAGGGAAATACCTTAAGTTATTTGATTGTTGAGGAGCAACTTGTGGCGTTGATTGCATTAGGAGACGTGGTAAAATCAGAAGCAAAGCAATTTATTACTGAGTTAAAAATACAAGGAATCGTTCCTATAATGTTAACAGGTGATAATAAAAAAGCAGCAGAATCAGTCGCTCATTACCTAGGGATTGATGAATTTCATGGAGAGTTATTGCCAGAAGATAAGGAGAAAATCATTCAAACATATATAAGCGAAGGCAAAAAAGTAATGATGGTTGGAGACGGAATTAATGATGCACCAAGTTTAGTTAGAGCGACAATCGGTGTTGCGATTGGGGCGGGAACTGATGTTGCAATTGATTCAGCTGATGTAGTCTTGACAGATAGTGATCCAAAAGATATTCTCCGTTTCCTAGATTTAGCCAAACAAACACGACGCAAAATGATTCAAAATCTTTGGTGGGGCGCTGGTTATAATATTATTGCGATTCCACTAGCGGCAGGGATTCTAGCACCATGGGGAATAATACTAAACCCAGCAGTTGGAGCAATCTTGATGTCTCTGAGCACTATAATAGTTGCAGCAAATGCTATGACTTTACGTATCCATAATTAAAAAAATGAAAAGTAATGAATAGTGCGTATATTTAATATGCCTATTCATTACTTTTTTTGTGAAAATGAGTGATAGAATAGAGGCTCATTTTTATGGCGGAGGTTTGGAATGGACTTTAAAGAAATCCTTGATTTTGAATCAATCAAGTTACTTAACCTGTTTAATGTACTCAAATCAAATGAGAATAGTTGTTCATTAAAACAACTTTCAAATGAAGTAGGAATCAATTCAAAAACGATCCAAAGATCATTGGTCAAATTACAAAAATTATTCAAACGATATCAATTGGATCAGCATTTAACCATTTGTGCTAATTCAAAAAAATATATTTACTTAAAAAAAGACAATGCACATTATGTAGAAACGTTTTTAGTTCGCTATTTAAGCAATCTACCTGAGATTGTTTTTCTGAAAGCAATTATCGAAGAGGAGAATATTTTAATGAAACAATTAGCAGAAAGATCGCTGATTGGTGAGTCAAGTATGAGAAAACGTATGAAAAAGATCAACGAGTGGCTTAAAAAATTTAATATTCAGTTGACACGAGGAACGTACGAATTTAAAGGAAATGAGGAACAGATAAGAGCGATGATTTTCCATTTTTACTGGTTTGTTTATCAAGGGACGGAAACGAAGTTTTTACTTAATGGGAAAAATCGAAGCAAATGCCTAACAGAACAATTCATTTTATTTTTTCAAATACAAATAAATGATCTTCAAAAAAAAGGTCTTTATCGAATGATTCAAATTGCAAGCTGGCGTTATCAAAAAGGGAACAAAGTTCAGATAAGAACTAACTGGAAGCAATATATTGAAAATAGTTCTATTTTCTTGAAATTTATGAAGGCAATGAGAATGGAACAAATGACGAAGCACTTGCCTTTTGAAGAATTAGCTTATTTGTATTTAATTTCTCAAGCATATTTTTTTCAGTACTATGAATCACGCATACAGGCCTATATTATTGAAGAGCATTATTTAAGGCAGACATCTTGTTTTTATAAAACATTGATTGCAGCACACAAATTTAGACGAGTCTTTTGGAATAATAATTTCACCTATTCAATGGAAAGCGTTAATGCATTTTTAGGATTCCATTTACATTATGAATTAGTTTCAAATATTTCATTTGAAAGGAATCAGCCAATTAAAGCTCTCCAAGAATGCTATCCTAGCTTTTCAAGTAAACTTGAAGAAGGGATAAGTGAGTTGGTAAAAGAGTCCCCGTGTTATCGCAATATACCAAAAGAATCTTTATTCCATCGGTATTTTATGATTTTAAGTTCTCGTATTCCACCTGTTTATAATGAGAAAAAAATTGTGGTCTGTTTGATGACGGATTTACCACTTGAAATCGAAACGCAACTAGGAAAGAGAATTAATACTTTTTTTCTTAACAAATTCAATTTAGCTGTTATTTATGCCAGAATTTCTAGAAACATCTCATACTCAGATATCATTTTAACAACAGTCCTTTGTCAGGAAGTGGAGCAAAAGTACAATTTACCAACCTTACTTATTGAGCCAGAATTTTCTGAGGAGGGATTTATTAAAATTGAAAAGATATTAAAAAAAGTTAGAAAATGAAACCCTTTCATAAAAATGTGTTAAACTAAAATAGTCAATATAATTTGAGGAGGTTTTCTAGTGAAAAAAATTCAATTTGGAACAAGCGATTTACAAGTAGCATCGGTTATTCTCGGCTGTATGAGAATGAATGGCGCTGAAAATCCTAGAGAGATTATAGAAACTGCATATGAAAATGGGATCGATTTTTTTGATCATGCAGATATTTATGGTGGAGGAGAATGCGAAACTATTTTTGGAAAAGCGTTGAAAGAAACATCGATTAAAAGAGAAGATATCATTATCCAGACAAAATGTGGTATTCGTAAAGGAATGTTCGACTTTTCCAAAGAGCATATCGTAGGGTCAGTTGAAAACAGTTTGAAGCGTTTAGATGTTGAGTATGTAGATGCCTTATTATTACACAGACCAGACACACTAGTAGAACCTGAAGAAGTTGCAGCAGCTTTTGACCAGTTAGAAGCACAAGGAAAAGTAAAATATTTTGGTGTTAGCAATCAAAAACCCATGCAAATCGATTTATTGAAAAAGACAGTGAAGCAGCCACTACAAGTGAATCAATTGCAATTTGGGATCAAACATACAGGAATGATTGATCAAGGAATCCATGTGAACATGACAGATGAACCGAGTACTGACAGAGATGGAAGTCTCTTAGATTATTCACGATTGAATCAGATGACAATTCAAGCATGGTCGCCTTATCAATATGGTTTCTTTGAAGGGGTATTCATTGGAAATGAGAAATTCTCAGAATTAAACAGCGTTTTAGATCGAATTGCGGCAAATCATAATTGCACAGCCACTGGCTTAGCTACTGCTTGGATTTTAAGACATCCTGCAAACATGCAAGTTATTGCTGGAAGTATGAATAAAGAGCGAATTAAAGAAATTGCAAAAGCTTCTGAGATTGTATTAAACAGAGAAGAATGGTATGAAATCTATTGTGCAGCTGGAAATATTTTACCTTGATGAGAATGTTTTTGAACAAATCAGCAGTTACTGATTCTGTTGAATAATAAAGAATTAAGATGATGGTCATTAAAAAAGTTACACTTTAGAAATGTTTCGTTCATATATTTTTCACATTTACCTTGTAGTATAAAGACATAGAAGAAAGAGACAATAGTTACAAAAAATCAATTTCATTTGTGTGAACTCCTAATTGACCCCCTCTGAGTGTGCAGAGAGGGTTTTCTTTTTGTTTTAATTACTAGTCTAAGGTATTTTATGATAAATTGTTAGCTTTAACCAAATGAAAGGAATCAAAAATAACAAGTCTATTCTAACTATTAAAGAAAGAAATATTACCTAACGTAATGTTTCATTTTTCTCACTTGCCATATACCAAAGGCAATGACTGTTGTCTCCACAAAGATACCAATTAAATCAGACACTGTTAGAGTCTTCTGTAAGAATATATTGATAATTGTACACAAAAAAACGTAAATAAAATTACACTTGTTCGTCTTTGAGTTAAGTCTTGACCTAATTTTTTCAAAATTATTCCTGCTCTCCATTGTATTGAATCGTTATAGTCAAATACATTTTTTATTTTATCAAAGAAGCTAATGAAAGAAAAGAGCATTAAAAAATGTCCAACAGAAAGATTGACCTACTAT
The DNA here is from genome assembly GCF_050499005.1 of Enterococcus sp. AZ101. Classification (NCBI taxonomy): domain Bacteria; kingdom Bacillati; phylum Bacillota; class Bacilli; order Lactobacillales; family Enterococcaceae; genus Enterococcus; species Enterococcus sp. AZ101. Next base: position 1,410,064 of record NZ_JBMHEZ010000001.1, read on the forward strand.
AAAAATAAATTCAAGGCGATTAACTTAACTAAAATGTTCTTATTTTTAAAGTATTTAAGAGCGTGTTGCACTTAATTTAATAATTCTAATAGACTTTACGAACTTTAGTTCCTTCCTACTGCAAAGTTACCAAATTTTTGTTAGAATAGATAGGAAACCAGTTTGCTTAAGATGAGGAGATAAAAGAATGACAAAAAATAAATTATTATTAGTTGATGGAAACAGCGTGGCGTTTCGAGCATTTTTTGCTTTACACAATTCCTTAGAACGTTTTAAAAATAAAAATGGGTTACATACAAATGCGGTTTATGCGTTTAATAATATGTTTGAAAATGTTATGACAAAAGAAAAACCAACTCATGTTTTAGTCGCATTTGATGCAGGGAAAACCACATTTCGGACCGAATTTTACCCAGAATATAAAGCAGGACGTTCAAAAACACCTGGAGAATTTAAAGAGCAGATGCCTTACATTCGTGAATTGTTAACTGGTTTAGGTGTAAAATATTATGAATTAGATAATTATGAAGCAGATGACATCATTGGAACATTAGCGACTAAAGTACCTAAGGACCAATTTGATGTGGTCGTCTTATCAGGTGATCGAGATTTGACTCAGTTAGCAACAGATTCAGTAAAAGTAGATATTACGATCAAAGGTGTCAGTGATTTAGAATCCTATACACCAGAGCATGTAGCTGAAAAATATGATGGGTTGACCCCCAGTCAAATTATCGATATGAAAGGTTTAGCCGGAGATACTTCAGATAATATCCCTGGGGTAACAAAAATTGGTGAGAAGACAGCTATTAAATTGTTAAAAGAATTCGGTTCAGTTGAGGGCGTTTATGAAAACATCGATAGCTTGAAGCAAAGCAAAATGAAAGAGAATTTGATTAACGACAAAGAACAAGCTTTTATGTCAAAGCGCTTAGCGACGATCAATATCGATTCTCCAGTTGAAATCAATATTGATGAACTAAAATATGAAGGAAAAGACTTAGAAAAATTGATTCCTTTCTATAAAGAAATGGAATTCAAACAAATGCTAAGCAAATTGAATGTTGAAGAAGAAGTAGTTGAGCTAGAAGATGTTCATTTTGATGTGGTAGATACATTCACAGAAGAAATGTTTACCGATGATATGGCCTTATATGTTGAAATGTTGGAAGATAATTACCATACTTCACCGATTGTAGGTGTTGCGTGGGGAACAAGGAACAAAGTATACACAACAAACAGTTTAGAATTATTTGAAAGCAAACCATTTGTTGATTGGCTGTTATCAGAAAAATATAAAAAAATAGTGTACGATGCAAAACGTACCTATGTGTCTCTTAACCGCTACGTTGGGAAACCTCAAGGTATTACGTTTGATGTCTTATTAGCTGCTTATTTATTAGATACAAATGATAACAATGCGGATATTGAGGGTGTAGCGCAGCACTATGGTTATACTGATATCCACTCGGATGAATCAGTTTATGGAAAAGGTGCGAAAAAAGGCTTACCACAAGATGATGAGGCTTTTTTCAGCCATCTTGCACGGAAAGTCAACGCTATTCATTTTCTATCTGAAAAACTAGATGCAGAATTAGTTGAAAAGAATCAAGCTGACCTATTCTATAAAATGGAACTACCGCTCTCAAAAATATTGGGTGATATGGAAATCACAGGTATTCGTGTGGATGCGAATCGATTGAAAGAAATGCGTATCGAATTTTCAGATCGACTACGTGAAATCGAACAAAAAATATATGCAGAAGCTGGCGAAGAATTCAATTTGAATTCACCTAAACAATTGGGCGTGATTTTATTTGAAAAAATGGGTCTACCTGTTATTAAAAAAACAAAGACTGGCTATTCAACCGCAGTTGACGTGCTGGAACAATTAAAAGAGCAAGCACCGATCGTCGAAGATATTTTGGTCTATCGTCAAATCGCCAAAATCCAATCAACCTATGTTGAGGGGCTATTAAAAGTGATTCAACCTGATGACAAGATCCACACACGCTATGTTCAAACATTGACTCAAACAGGACGTTTGAGTTCAGTTGATCCTAACTTACAAAATATTCCAATCCGTTTAGAAGAAGGACGGAAAATTCGTCAAGCTTTTGTACCGAGAGAAAATGATTGGTTGATTTTTTCATCCGATTATTCTCAAATTGAACTACGTGTTTTAGCACACATTTCAGATGATCAACATTTGAAAGAAGCTTTTATTGAAGGTCAAGATATTCACTCTAGCACAGCTATGCGTGTTTTTGGTATTGAAAAACCGGAAGATGTAACACCGAATATGCGTCGCCAAGCAAAAGCTGTAAATTTTGGCATAGTTTACGGAATCAGTGATTATGGGTTGTCGCAAAACCTTGGTATTACTAGAAAGCAAGCACAAGAATATATTGACACGTATTTTGAAAAATATCCTGGTGTGAAAAAGTATATGGAAGCTATTGTTCGGGATGCTAAAGATAAAGGATTTGTAGAAACGTTATATAATCGCCGCCGTTATTTACCAGATATCAATTCACGTAATTTTAATTTACGTTCATTTGCAGAGCGGACAGCGATTAATACACCGATTCAGGGAAGTGCTGCGGATATTTTGAAAATTGCAATGATCAACATGCAAAAACGTTTGAAAGAAGAAAATATGCAAGCAACAATGCTATTGCAAGTACATGATGAACTTGTTTTTGAAGCACCTGAATCTGAGTTAGAAAAATTAAATGACTTAGTTAAAGATGTGATGGAAAATGCTGTTGCTTTACACGTACCGTTGCTAACGGATAGTAGTTGGGGCAAAACATGGTATGACGCTAAATAGATAAGGCAATAAAATAAGTGGAAAAGACTGACTAAACGACAATGTTAAAAACATTGCTGTGTTGGTTTCAGTCTTTTTTTCTAAAGGAGCGATGAAAGGTGCCTGAATTACCAGAAGTTGAAACAGTCAGAAAAGGGTTAGAAAAATTAGTCGTTGGAAAAACCATCAAAGAAGTAACTGTTTTATGGCCAAGGATCATCGAAACACCAGAAGTTGATGTTTTTGCACAACAATTGATCGGGCAAACAATTGAAAACATGGAGCGTCGTGGCAAGTTTTTGATTTTTAAATTAACAAACTATGATTTGATCTCTCATTTGCGAATGGAAGGAAAGTATGAAACCCATGATCCGCAGAATGACCGAAATAAGCATACTCACGTTATTTTTACATTCACTGATGAAACAGAATTAAGATACTTAGATGTGCGTAAATTTGGTAGGATGACTTTAGTAGAAAAAAATCAAGCAGGGCTATATAAAGGGATTTTAGCTCTAGGTCCTGAGCCTGTCCCTTCTCAATTTAAATTATCAGAATTCCGCACAGGTCTAAAGAAGCATCATAAGGCAATCAAGCCATTATTATTGGATCAGCGTCTAGTGACAGGGTTGGGCAATATTTATGTAGATGAGGCACTGTGGGAATCGAAGGTCCATCCTGAGCAGCCAGCAGACACCTTAAAAGCCAAAGAAATTGAGCGCTTATATCATGCGATCATTGACGTTCTCGGTCGTGCGGTTGAGGCTGGTGGAACAACAATTCGAAGCTATCTAAATGCTCTCGGAGAAGCTGGAACGTTTCAAATTTCTTTAAATGTTTACGGTCAAACAGAAAAGCCTTGCTCGAGATGTGGGACACCGATTAAAAAAATCAAGGTTTCTCAACGAGGAACGCATTTTTGTCCAAAATGTCAAACCTTGAAAGTGAGGAATTGATGGATGGGTCTGATATTAGGTTTAACTGGAGGTATTGCTACAGGGAAAAGTACGGTTGTTAATGTATTTAAAAATTTAGGTTTCCCCATCGTGGATGCGGATATTATAGCAAGAGAAGTTGTTGAGCCTGGAAGCATCGGACTGGCTGAGATTGTTTCGGTTTTCGGAACAAATATTATCAATTCTGATGGTTCATTAAACAGAAAAAAGCTAGGTGTACTTATATTTTCCGATGCACAAAAAAGAAAAATACTCAATAAAATTCTGTCTCCATTTATAAAAGAAAGAATCTTAGCTGAAATCGAATCAAAAAAAGATAAAGCATCGTTAATAATCGTTGATATACCATTACTTTATGAAGGCGGTTATGACAAATTTGTCGATCAAGTGGCTGTCGTGTATATTCCAGAAAAGCTCCAGTTACTTCGCTTGATGAAAAGAGATCATCTAAGTGAAAATGAAGCTTTGCAACGAATCCAAAGCCAATTATCGATTGAAGAAAAGAAAAAAAATGCGGATATTGTTTTTGATAATCAAGAAAATATTGAAAAAACAAAAAAGTTAATTGAAGCATGGGTTTCTGAAAAAAACTTTTAAGTAGATGATAAGTTCTCTATCTATTTTATGTTTTTTTAAATAGCAGTAATTATAAAGCGATGAATAAATCTTATTGTCGCTTTTTTTGATTTTTTTAATAAAAAAAGAAAAATGAATATGTTTTATATTGGAATTTTCATTATTTATTCCAACTCTTTCTTTTTGAATACCAGGATTAAATGAGCATTAATTTATCGTGGAACTATTACTAGATGTATGGCTTCTCAAGCATTTCATGTTATAATATAGATACGTAAATAATGTATATTATAAAATATAAGATAAACGAGGTGAACACTATGCGTTGTCCAAGATGTCATCATAATAATTCTCGAGTGATCGATAGTCGTCAAGCAGATGATGGACGTGCAATTCGTCGTCGCAGAGAATGTGAAAATTGCAATTACCGTTTTACAACCTTCGAACGAATTGAAGCGGCGCCATTGTTAGTCATCAAGAAAAATGGGGATCGAGAAGAATTTAATAGAGAGAAAGTTTTACGCGGATTGATTCGCTCTGCTGAAAAACGACCTGTTGCTATGGAACAAATGGAGCAAATCGTCGATAATGTTGAAAATCGAGTACGTAGTTTAGGTGAAAACGAAGTCTCAACGACGTTAGTCGGAGAATATGTTATGGAAGATTTAGTTAATCTAGATGAGATTGCTTATATTCGATTTGCCAGTGTTTACCGTCAGTTCAAAGATATGAGTGTATTCCTAAAAGAATTGCAGGATATCGTAGACAAAGCGAAATCATCAAGTGACGATGCAACAAATGAATAAGGAGGTCTTTCCTTGAAAGACAATTGGAAAGAAGTCCATCCTAAAAGTATATTTCAAGCGGCGATTGCTTGTCCGCTTTCTAATCAGGAACAAGAGATATTGACCCTTTTATACCAACCTATTATCGGTGTGGATGCCTTTGGTTTATATCTAACACTGTTATCTGAAGCTGAAAAAACTGGGATTAGTGAGTCGCTGTTTCACGCAGAATTGATTACGATAATGGATAAGAGTATTAAACAAATTCAATTGGCTAGAAAGAAATTAGAAGGCATTGGTTTATTAAGTACTTTTGTAAAAAATGATGCTGAACTGGGGACTTTGTTTTTATATCGTTTGAACCATCCTGAAACAGCAGAACGTTTTTTTAAAGATGAAGTATTATCGCTAACACTTTTAAACAGTGTAGGTCAGCGGAAATTAGATAAATTATTTGATCGGTTCAAACCAAAGTTCATTAATTTGAACGGTTTTGAAGAAATTTCGGTAGGCTTTAAAGATGCTTATCTATTTAAAGAAGAACAAATTGTGGCACAAAGCAACCAATTAAGTCAAATGGAGCAAGCTTTTGAGGATCCACGTCCAGCACAGAAAATAAGTGCAGTCAGTGAACAATTTGATTGGTCCTATTTTATACAAGGAATCGAAAAACTGGGTATCAAATTACCAGATAATCATGTTGGTTTTAAAGAAGAAGTTTTTGTTTTTCATAATTTATTTGGAATTACAGAACTAGACATGATCGATTTCTGTTCTAAATCATTTGACTATTATACAGGAAAAATTGACACAAAAGAATTTGAGCGTGCGGTCTATAGGACCTATGATCCTGATAAAAAACAAAAAACAAGTCAGTTTCAAAAAAATGAGACAGTTGATTTATCAGCTGAAGATCAACAAACATACCGTTACAATTCATTAAAAATGAATGGCTTTTCAATGCAAGATATTCAGATGATCATGGACAGTGAGAACAATTTTCCGCTAAACTATTTGGAAGCATTGAAAAATGAGCGTGGCGGCTATACGACTCCACAAGAACGCTCTTTAGTTAAATATTTAGTCAGCAAATCAGGCTTGCCAAACAGTGTGATCAATGTCTTGATCAACTATGTTTATAATATTCAAAAGCAACCAACATTGAAAGCCGATTATGTGAATCGAATCGCAAACGAATGGGCTCAAAGTGGCATTTTTTCTCCAGAAAAAGCAATTGATCATGTACGAGAAATTGCTAAAAAAGGCAAAGAACAAAAGCAAACAAGACAGCGCTATGGTCAAAATAATCGACCAATTCGCCAAGAAACATTACCAGATTGGGTTGACAATCCAGTTGAGGAGCAAAAATTATCTAAAGAAGAGCAGGCGCGATTGGATAAAGAAATACAAGATTTCTTAAGCAAAGGAGGCGATAATTAATGGAAGATGTAGGGAAAGAAATGTCAAAAATCATTCAAAACAGAGACATGAACGAACGGTACAATGAGTTAGTTGAAGTTGTATTGAAAGATACGGATGTTCAACAATTTATTCAGGAAAACCGTGAACGTTTGTCAGATGATGATATTCGAAAAAGTTATTCAAAACTATATGAATTTGTTCAAGAAAAACGTAAATATAATTTGAATGATCCAACAATGATCGCACCCGGATATGAGCCAAAACTAACCTTGAATTTCCATTATATCGATGTCACTTATGTGCCGACAGAAGCTCTGATTGCTAAGCAAAAAGAAGATGAAATTCGTAAACGAGTTCGGGCCATGGATATGCCAAAAGATGTGCGAGAAGCGAACCTAAGTAGATTTGATACAGCATCTCAAGGTCGTGCTCAAGCGATGGCCGAAACAATGAAATTTCTAAATGAATACACTTCTAATCCAAAAGAATTTCATAAAGGACTTTATTTACAAGGGACATTTGGTGTAGGGAAATCTTTTCTACTAGGTGCAATTGCCAACAGCTTAGCTGAACGGGGATTCGTTACAACGATTGTTCATTTTCCAACCTTTACTGTCGAAATGAAACAAGCAATCGGCAAAGATATGGTAGGCCCAAAATTGGATACCGTTAAAAAGTCCCCTGTTTTGATGATTGATGATTTAGGTGCGGAATCAATGACGTCTTGGATTCGAGATGATGTGCTTAGTGTGATTTTACAATATCGGATGCAAGAACAATTAGTGACTTTTTTTTCATCGAATCTAAATTTAAAGGATTTAGAAAAGCACTTGACCGTGACTCAGCGTGGGGAACAAGAGCCGTTGAAGGCTCGTCGAATCATGGAGCGGATTCGTTATTTAGCACAAGAAATTACGATGTCAGGCAATGACCGGAGAAATGGTTAAAGGTGGTCAGACTACTACAGCTTTTATGGAAGCCATGTGGTTGAGATGTAACTCGAAGAGTTCTGTCTCAATCATTTTTTACTTTTTTAAGAGAACTAAGGATGATATTAGACTGGAATCAAAAATATAGCTTATAATTAGATATCAATAATGGAGGGATATCCTATGAAAAAAATCACATTGGCAGTGCTAACTATCATTACATTGATTTCTTTAGGAGCATGTACGAAAAATAGCCATGATTCTGCAAAAGGAAGTGAAGAAACATCTATGAGTAGTAAACAAAATCAAGTGACAGATGAAACATCTCATAACGTGGAACAAGAACAAGCAAAATCAGTATTTATAGCCACTTTAATGGAAGATGCTAGGAGAAACGAGACGGTAGACAAATCTCTACGTTTGGTTTTAAATGAAGTTGAAGTAATTGAAGATCCAGAAAAAATAATCGGTATGATGAAAAATGATGGCGTAATCTTAAATGTATCAAATGAACAATTGGCAGATGGTATTACTGAAAATGATTTGAAAAAGGGAGATAAAATTCAATTTACCTTAGTTGGTTTACCTGCCATGACAATGTCGATCCCACCTCAAGTAGTTGGTAATTCAGTAGTCAAAGTTGAAAAAAATTAATCTATCAAAAATCACTGTAAAAAACGCTCTATTCAAGTATTTTTTGACAGTGATTTTTTGATTTTGTAGTGAAACGATTATTGCTTATTCAAAAAATAAACGGAAAAACATTGACATTTGTTTTGTGATGGTGGTATAGTTCTTTCTGTAAGACAACTAAATAGATTTGTTAGGTGAGGCTCCTATACAAACACAGGCTACTGCCCAAAAACATCGAGAGATGCCAATGGGTAGAACAGGGATTGTCGATTACAAGGCTTTTCATAAGGTAGCTAAAAGCTCTGCTTTTTACGTTGTATAGTGCCAAAACTCAACGATTAGATCATGCAGGCTTTTTTTTGTACGCCTATTTATGACCTTCCGCTGAGTTTTTGGCGGAAGGTTTTTTGCTGTGAAACACTGCGATTGCCATTGGCAGAGCAGATGTTGAACAGTACTTGTCGATCGAAGAGAGAGAAGTGCCCGACGTACTGAAACCCAACGATTGCCATTGGCAGAGCAGATGTTGAACAGTACTTGTCGATCGAAGAGAGAGAAGTGCCCGACGTACTGAAACCCAACGATTGCCATTGGCAGAGCAGATGTTGAACAGTACTTGTTGATCGAAGAGAGAGACGTAACGAGCTGAAAACAAACAAATCGAAGAAAGGGGAAAGCCTATGCATTTTTAATTAATATTGTTGCGAGTATCTTTGCAGGAATGATCATCGGTGCGGAAAGACAATGGCGAAAAAAGTTGGCTGGTATGAGAACGATGACTTTGGTAACGTTTGGTTCATGTCAGTTCGTTTCGCTATCATCGCTGATTCAAGATGACAATAGTCCAACACGAATTGCGGCTCAAGTCGTCAGTGGTATTGGGTTTCTTGCCGGGGGAGTGATTTTACGAGAAGGATTTAGCGTAACTGGCATCAATACCGCAGCAACATTATGGTGTTCAGCAGCTGTGGGCAGTATGATTGGTGCTGGATTTGTAACAGAAGGCGTAGTTTGTGCTGTTATCTTAATGTTAGTGAACATCCTGTTGAGAAATTTATCTTTCAAAATAGATGATTATACAGTTCAAAGAGAAGACGATCAAACAGAGACAATTCATTATCTTTCTGTTATTGCTAGTAACAGCAGTGAAGTCATGCTTAGAACTGAGATTATCCAGTTGTTAGATAAGTACTGTCTAACATTCACTAAATTTTCTTGTACAGATTTAGCTGGAAAAAAAGTCCGGTTGTTTTTGGAAATTGAGGCTACAAGAAATGGTAGTCTAGTAATCAATACGATTATTTCTGAGTTGTCTCAGCTTTCAGAAGTTATAGAAATCAATCAAATGACTAACTAAAAGAACGGAGGAATCAAGATGGTAAAACAGTGATGGTTAAAATTATCAATTGGAATAGTGAAGCCTATTGGGCAGGAGTCCAATTAAGAAACGAATTGCTTAAGTCTAGTGCTGGTAAAGAATGGATCAAAGAGTTGCCTTTGAACGAAGAAAAAGATATTCATATGACAGCTATGATCGAAGGAAATGTTGTGGGAACATTAATTCTTTCAAAAAAGAGTAGAACAATAGGACAAATCAAACAAGTAGCTATTAATGAAGTGCATCAAGGCTTTGGTATTGGAAAAAAATTACTTGAATTTGCTGAAAAAGTAGCAGAACTTATGGGGTGCCAAATCATAATTCTAAACGGGCGTATGCAGGCTTGGGGTTTTTATGAACATTTTGGATATCAAAGTATAGGACAAGCCTATAATGACGGAAATGTCGTCTTAAAAACATTTGAGAAAAGAATCTACACTAATAAGAAAATCGAATCATTTAAATTTATTAGATATATAACGCTAAAGGAGATGGAAACAAATGGATGACAGTAGTCAGATGATCAAGGACCTTTGTAAAAAGAACCCTGTTTTTAAAGAAGATAAGTTTATTATTGTCTATTTGTTTCTAGGGCAGTTCAGAAACTTACTCCGATAAGCATACCTCTTTTTCCATTGGTCCGATTCTTAAAAGATTGAATATCTGATCATTGAGATAACTTAAATCGCTATGCGATCATCTATTATCTCATTGGTAAGAGTTTAGAAAGAAGGAAAAACAAATGGAAAAAAGAATAACATTAACTAAAGAAAAGAACCAATCTTATGAATATTTTGCAAGAAATTCAGCAGAAAATATCGTAACCTATTTCAATTCTTCAAAGCGAGGACTAACACATCAACAAGCAGTCTTATCGAGAGAAACGTTTGGGGAAAACATTATCTCACATGGTAAAAAAACGCCTCTGATTGTTCAAATAATCAAAGCTTATTTTACACCCTTCACAATTGTTTTACTCACGTTGGCAATCATCTCATTTATCACTGATTATGTGATTGCACCACCTGAAGATCGGGATCTCATCGGTGTCTTGATTATTTTAGCAATGGTTTTGATCAGTGGTACAATGACACTAATTCAATCGGTTAAATCAAATCAAGCGGCTGAAAAATTGAACAATTTGGTCAAGGTTACAGCCACTGTTGTTCGTAGAAAACAGACAGTAGAGCTTCCAATCGAAGAAATTGTTTGCGGTGATATCATAAAATTATCAGCAGGAGATATGATTCCAGCCGATATTCGTTTAACGAAAACGAAAGATTTATTCGTTTCACAATCAGCTATGACAGGGGAAAGTTACCCTGTAGAAAAAAGAGCAGACTATAAACTAAAAGCAGGCAGTTCAGAAACAGAATATGAAAATATTGTATTTATGGGCAGTAATGTAATTAGTGGTAGTGCTGAAGGCATAGTTGTTTCTGTGGGAGATGATACACTTTTTGGTAAAGTGGCGCAAGATGTTTCTGATAAAAATCCTCAAACGAATTTTGAATTAGGCATTAGTAAAACTTCGTGGTTATTGATTCGTTTTATGTTAGTCATGGCACCAGCTGTTTTTTTAATCAATGGTTTAACAAAAGGAGATTGGTTTGAAGCCTTTCTTTTCGGGTTATCAGTAGCAGTTGGACTAACACCTGAAATGTTGCCAATGATCGTGACAACCAATCTTGTCAAAGGGGCTTCAAGAATGGCCAAAAAAGGAACGATCATAAAAAATCTAAATGCTATTCAAAATTTTGGTGCAATCGATGTTTTGTGTACAGATAAAACAGGAACATTAACGCAAGATAAAATTATCTTAGAATATCATTTAGATTGTGATGGAAAAGAAGACAATCGCGTATTACGCCATGCTTTTTTTAATAGTTATTATCAAACTGGATTGAAAAATTTAATGGATGTCGCTATTATTGATGCAGCAAAAACTGAACTTTCAATCGATTCCTCTGAGTATCGAAAAGTAGATGAAATTCCTTTTGATTTTAAACGTCGTCGTATGAGTGTCGTGATTGAAGACAATACTGGAAAAACGCAAATGATCACAAAGGGTGCTGTTGAAGAAATGCTGGAAATTTCTAGCTATGTTGACTATCAAGGCGTAGTAACACCTTTAACAGAAGAGCTGAAAAAAGAGCTATTAAAAACAGTTGAAGAATTAAACGAGGACGGTTTACGTGTACTTGCTGTTTCCCAAAAAACAAATCCTGCAACAATCGATGAATTTTCTGTCTCAGATGAAAATGAAATGGTTTTGATCGGCTATCTTGCCTTTCTTGATCCACCCAAAGAGACGACTAAAGTTGCATTAGAAGCACTAAAAAATCACGGAGTAGGGGTCAAAGTCTTAACCGGTGATAATGCATTAGTAACAAAATCAGTGAGTAAGCAGGTTGGATTAGCCCATGAAGAGTTGATCTCTGGAAGCGAAATCGCACGAATGAATGATTCTGAACTAAAAATGATTGCAGAAAAATATAATATTTTTGTGAAATTAACCCCGCAACAAAAAACAAGAATCGTTCAAGTTCTAAGAGAGTCAGGTCATACTGTTGGGTTCATGGGAGATGGGATTAATGATGCACCAGCAATGAAAGAAGCAGATGTTGGCATCTCTGTTGATACGGCTGTTGATATTGCAAAAGAATCGGCAGATGTCATCTTGCTAGAAAAGGATTTGATGATCCTTGAACGTGGTTTATTAGCAGGGAGAACTACATTTGGAAACATCATGAAATATGTTAAAATGACAGCTAGTTCAAACTTTGGTAATATGTTTTCGGTGGTAGTTGCTAGTATCTTTTTACCATTTTTACCAATGCTACCGTTACAATTGCTGTTTTTGAATTTGATTTATGATATTTCTTGTATGTCGATTCCTTGGGATCACGTTGATGATGACTATTTAGAAAAACCCAAAAAATGGGATGCATCGAAAATCGGTTCCTTCATGAAATGGTTAGGACCAACTAGTTCAGTCTTTGACATTACGACTTACTTATTAATGTATTTCGTTATCTGTCCCCAATTAGTTGGCGGAAATTATCATGATTTAGCACCAGCCCAACAAGCAACCTTTATTGCCATTTTCCATGCAGGGTGGTTTGTTGAATCACTTTGGTCACAAACATTGGTGATTCATACCTTGCGTACACCTAAGATTCCATTTTTACAAAGTCGCGCATCATTTATTCTAACGACAATTACTTCATTAGGGATTGCGGTCGGGACAATTTTGCCCTTTACAGGCTTTGGAGAAAGTTTAGGCTTAACAGGATTGCCATTAAATTATTTCGCTTGGCTAGGTTTAACAATAGTAAGTTATTTGCTATTGGTTATGGTCGTAAAAAAAATCTATGTGAAGCGTTTTGGGGAATTATTATAGTAAGAACGATTTTATGAGTGAAGATTTTTGCTAAATAAATGCAGGGAGGAAATGGTTACTAAATTTTCCTCTCTGTTTTTATTTTGTTTATCTTGCGCTGTTTTTTTATAAAAAAGCTAGTATAATTGAATTAGTTTGAAAAAATTATAGCGTTGATTGATCGAGGGGTGAGAATAGATGAGTATTTTTGTTTTGGAAGATGATGTTATTCAGGCACAAGCGTTAAAGCGCATCATAACCGACATTTGTGAGGAAAAAAATGTTAGTTATGAGTTTATATTTGTTACCAAAAAAGGCGAACAAATCTTAGAACAGATCCCCAACTCAATATCGCCAAACATTTATTTTCTCGATATCGAGATCAAAAAGTCTGTATATAATGGATTTGAGGTTGCTAAGAAAATTCGTATGATTGATGATACAGGATTAATTGTTTTTATAACGACACATTCAGAATTTGCTCCGATATCCTATCAATATATGGTTTCTGCCTTGGCCTTTATAGAAAAAATGACTGAACCAGCAATTTTGAAAGAAGAAATCGAAAAATGTCTGATTAAATATCAGGAGTTGAATCAAAAACAAGTGATCGATGATTATTTGATCGTTAGTAACAGTCATGCAACAATAAAAGTACCTGTTTCAGATTTCTATTACGCAATGACGACAGATGCGCATCGCTTAGCCCTTTTCACCCAACAACGATCGCTGCGCTTTTATGGTGAACTGAAAGAAATCGAAACCAGCAAGAGTCAATTTATGCGTTGTCATCAATCTTATGTTGTTAATTTAGATAAAATTGGGGAAATAGATCATACTCAACGGGAATTGATTTTATCTAATGGAATGAAAATTCCAGTTTCAAGACGAATGTTGAAATCAGTGTGTGATCACTGGATAACAGGTTTGTAAAAAATCGAGAATGGTTGGTCAATGGTTATGGGGATAATAATAAGTACAAGTTTAGTAATAGGATTCGTTTATTTTATATTTTATTTAGAGTTGATCAATAGCAAAATAGCTTGGAGCAGACTGTTTATCTTGAATACTATTTTGACAATTGTAACAGGCTTTTTTAATAGTAGTGGATACAATATCTATTCAGTCGTTACTATTTTTTTACTATTGTTTTACTTAGGGGTAAGGCAAAAGCAACATAAACTATCTATCGTTGAAAATATATATTTTTCTGGGGTAACGGTCTTTTTGATTACTTTTTTACAAAGTGAATTGAATAAAATCTTTACGTGGTTATTAATCTATTCTCAATTTCCAACCTATTTTTCAAGTTTTATAGTCCTCCCATTGGTTGTTGCTTTGTTTATGTTTTGCTTAATCATGATACTCCGAAAGAAAATCAGCCGAGTATTTGCTTATTTGGTTGAAAGCCCAATGCTGTATTTAAGTATTGTTTGCATCCTGATTTGTAATTTTTTTCTTTTTATGGCATTCAATCCTGCATCATTTTTTTTCCAGCATTATTTTTGGCAGTTTGAGCCATTAGCCTATCCTTTGTTGTTTGTTGCGTTTGGATTGGCACTTTTTTTCTTTTATTATAGTTTTAAATTAACAAATAAGAAACTCTTAGCAAAGCAAAAAGAATCTGAATATTATGAGATGAAGCAATATACAGAGAAGTTGGAAATCTTACACGAAGAATTGGCGACTTTTCGTCACGATTATTCGAACGTGCTTCTTTCTCTAGAGGAAAGTATCCGTTCAAAAGATTTAGATTCGATTCAGCAGGTGTATTATGAAGTAATCAAACCAACTTCAAAGATTATTTCTAATAAAGAACTTGAATTGACTAAATTAACGAAAATAAAAATTGTTGAAATCAAAAGTGTGTTGAGTGTCAAAGTTATAGATGCTTGTCAAAAAAACTTGAATGTCACAGTGGATATACCAGAAGAAATAACAGAAATTTATATTGATCTGCTTGATTTTATCAGAAGTATTTCAATCGTAGTGGACAATGCTATCGAAGCCGCAGAAGCATCTGATGAGAGAGAATTGATCATTGCGTTTTTTGAAGTAGAAGACAATCAGATTTTTGTCGCAAAAAATAGTTGTCCAAAAAATATTCTGCCGATTGATCAAATGTTTCGCAAATCTAAATCCAGCAAAGAAAGTAAGTGGAATCAAAGAGGTTATGGACTATTTTCCTTAGAGCAAATAGTTAATCACTCGCCAAATTTAATGATAGAAACATGTATAGAGCACCCTTATTTGATTCAAACATTGAAACTCAATAAAAACCACTTGTGAACGAAAAAGAACCACTTGTGAACAGAACTATTACAGAATGCGCACCAAGATGTATACTTTTATTGAAGAAGTACATGAAAAGAGGTGAGTGAACTGTTTAGTGCTGTGATAGCGTTAAGTGTGGGTGGGATTCTTCCAATAGTTATCTTGAGCTATTGTTTAGTCAAACGTAGCTATGTAAAAGCGTTTCTTTTAGGTGTTTTGACATTCATAATTTTCCAATTAGTCCTTAGGCTTCCTTTATTACAATTTTTGTCAAAGAATAGTTTAGAATTCAATCTTTTTCAAACGATGCATCCAATTGTTTACCTTCTTTTTCTAGCTTTTACTGCTGGACTTTTTGAAGAAGTGGGTCGATATGTCATGATGAACTATTGTTTAAAAGCGTATGCTTCTTTTCAAACAGCTGTATTTTTTGGTCTAGGGCATGGCGGAATTGAAGCGTTTTTATTTTTAGGGATGAACGCTCTCATTTATTTAATAAGTCCAGTGCATCCAGAGATTGCAACTAGTGACTTTTTGTGGGGGAGTTTAGAAAGAATAATTGCAATAACTTTCCATGTAGAATTATCAATAATTGTAATGAAAAGTGTTGAAGAACAAAAGCTTCACTATCTTTGGTTTGCAATAGTTTTACACGGACTGATTGATTCAGTGATTGCGATTGCACAATATTCTGGGAGTCTATCACTCATCTTAACGGAAAGCCTTTTTGGCATCATTGTGATAGGCTTAGGTTTTTATGTTAGAAAATTAAAAAAAGAGTGGAGTGTCCTAAAATGAAAAAAGTCTTATCATCAGTAATCACGATCCTTATTGGAATGACGATCTTAACCGCTTGCGGAGAAAAAGTCGATCAAGAGACTTCAAATAAAATGACAGCTAAAGCTGAGGAAATTGTAACATTGATCAATGATGGGAATTATGATAAAGCTAGTGAATCCTTTTCTGATAAAATGCTAGAACAATTGAATAGAGCGGATTTTGAGAAAGCTATTGCACCAGTTCTTGAAAAATCAGGACCGTTTGAAACAATTGATAAAAGTACTGTTGAAAAGAAAGACAATTTTTATGTGGTTGTTTTAGTTGCCAAATATGAAAAAGAGAAAAGAGTCTTTACAATCTCGATCAATGAAAAAGAAAAAATAGAAGGTTTTTTTATTAAATAAAAAAGATCATATTAATAGATGAAGAAGGAGTAAAGCGTGTTAGACTTTATACCTTCTTCTTTTGTTTGAGCGATAATAATAGTTGTGAAAAAATGAATAAGTTGTATTATAAAATTAAGTAGAAACATTGATCAAAATTCAATGGTTTTTATTTGACCTTTATTGACCAATCGAGTATAATAAATTCATAAGGTCAAAATTAATCAGACTTTAGACTTTGAATAAATAGTACAAAAGACCTACTGTCTTTTTGATAAATTAGGGATACTATTTAGAGAGTGGAGATTGATAGATATTTTTTCCTGTCAAAGCTGGACAAGCTTGTTCCACTTTACATTATCTAGCTGCGCGGGCTAGCTCTTCGGAAAAAAGATAAAATATAAATGAGGCAAAAAGCACCTCAGTTATATTTTCCTATTTTTCTGTCAGAGCTGGATGAGCTCGCTGCGCTTTAACATTATCTAGCTGCACAAATCAGTTCCTATGAAAATAGACAAATTACCAGTGAAACAAAGAACGTTTCAATGTTAATTTCCTAATTTTCTACAGGATTAACCGATTTGTTCCGCTTTTAACGCTATCTAGCTTCGCAGGCTAGCTCCTCAGAAAAAAGATAAAAATAGAATGTGACAAAAAACGTCACAGTCGATTTTTCCTATTTTTCAGTCGGAGCTAAGTGAGCCTGTTCAGCTTTTAAATTTAGGAGGTAATTCTATGAACATCGAAAAAATGACAACGACATTACAAGAGGCTATTGCTGAGGCGCAACAGGTTGCGGTTACTCGTCATCATCAGGAAATCGATATTGCTCATTTATGGAAGATTTTTTTACAGCCAAATCATTTTGGTCGTAATTTTTATACAGATGCTGGCGTTGATGTAGAAGCTTTTGAACGTGAAATAGATCAAGCAATCGACGAATATCCAAGTATACAAGGCAGCAATGTTCAATATGGTCAAAGTATGAGTCAAAATCTGTTCAACTTATTAGCTGAAGCAGATAAGCTACGTGAATCATTTCAAGATGAATTTTTAGCAACAGAAATCGTGATTTTAGCATTGATGAAACTAAAAAATTATCGTTTGACTAAATATCTAACAAGTCAAGGAATCACTGAAAAAGAACTACACAAAAATATCGAAGACATGAGAGGGGGAGATCGTGTGACTTCTCAAAATCAAGAAGAACAATACAAAGCATTAGAAAAATATGGGGTAGATTTAGTCCAACAAGTGAAAAGCGGCAATCAAGATCCTATTATCGGTCGTGACGAAGAAATTCGTGATGTCGTTCGGATTCTTTCTCGTAAAACAAAAAATAACCCTGTTTTGATCGGTGAACCAGGTGTGGGTAAAACAGCAATCGTAGAAGGATTGGCACAACGAATCGTCCGTAAAGATGTGCCTGAAAATTTAAAAGACAAAACAATCTTTTCTTTAGATATGGGGGCATTGATCGCTGGCGCTAAATTCCGTGGTGAATTTGAAGAACGTCTAAAAGCAGTCTTAAAAGAAGTGAAGAAAAGTGAAGGACGCATTATCCTATTCATCGATGAAATTCATAATATTGTTGGTGCTGGTAAAACAGAGGGTAGTATGGACGCTGGTAATTTATTAAAACCAATGTTGGCTCGTGGAGAACTACATTTGATTGGTGCCACAACATTAGATGAATATCGTCAATACATGGAAAAAGATAAAGCATTAGAACGTCGTTTCCAAAAAGTTCTAGTAAAAGAACCAACTGTTGAAGACACAATTAGTATTTTACGTGGCTTAAAAGAACGTTTTGAAATCCATCATAGCGTAAATATCCACGATAATGCCTTAGTCGCAGCTGCAACTTTGTCAGATCGTTATATCACGGATCGCTTTTTACCAGATAAAGCCATTGATTTAGTTGATGAAGCGAGTGCAACGATCCGGGTTGAAATGAATTCTATGCCAACTGAACTCGACCAAGTAACACGTCGATTGATGCAATTAGAGATCGAAGAAGCAGCTTTGAAAAAAGAATCCGATGATGCTAGCAAAAAACGATTGAACGCATTGCAAGAAGAATTAGCAGATCTTCGTGAAGAAGCCAATGCGATGAAGATGCAATGGGAGACTGAAAAAGAAGAAGTCAATGCTGTCAGCAACAAGCGTGGCGAAATTGATAAAGCTAAACATGAACTTGAAGATGCCGAAAACAATTATGACTTAGAAAGAGCAGCTGTACTCCGCCATGGAACGATTCCTCAATTAGAAGAGGAACTAAAAGTACTTGAAGCTAAAAATGCGAAAGACAATGTACGCATGGTACAAGAAGCGGTGACTGAAAATGAAATTGCTCAAGTGGTTGGCCGTTTAACAGGTATTCCGGTAACAAAACTAGTTGAAGGCGAACGTGAAAAACTAATGAAATTAAATGAAACCCTTCATAAACGTGTTATTGGGCAAGATGAAGCAGTAGATGCTGTTAGCGATGCTGTGATTCGTTCACGTGCTGGTTTACAAGATCCGAATCGGCCATTAGGTTCCTTCTTATTCTTAGGACCAACAGGTGTTGGGAAAACAGAACTTGCTAAAGCTTTAGCAGAAGATCTGTTCGATTCGGAAGATCATATGGTTCGAATCGATATGAGTGAGTATATGGAAAAACACAGTGTATCTCGTTTAGTCGGAGCACCTCCAGGCTACATCGGTTACGAAGAAGGCGGTCAATTAACAGAAGCCGTTCGTCGAAACCCTTATACAATTGTTTTATTAGATGAAATCGAAAAAGCACATCCAGATGTGTTCAACATTTTACTCCAAGTATTAGATGATGGTCGCCTGACTGATTCTAAGGGACGGGTCGTTGATTTCAAGAATACTGTTTTGATTATGACAAGTAACATTGGCTCGCAACTATTACTTGAAGGTGTAACGTCAGAAGGGACAATACCAGAAGAAGTTGAAGAACAAGTAATGACGATTTTAAGAGGCAACTTTAAACCAGAATTTTTAAATAGAATCGATGATACAATCTTATTCACACCGCTAAGCTTAGAAAATGTCAAAGGCATTATCGGCAAAATGACAGCTCAATTAGCGAAACGTTTAGAGCATCAAGAAATTGAATTAGTCATTTCTGATGAGGCAAAAACCTGGATCGCAGAGAGTGGTTATGATCCAGCATATGGTGCACGCCCATTGAAACGGTTCATTACAAAAGAAGTTGAAACACCTTTAGCAAAAGAAATCGTTTCAGGACGAGTATTGCCAAAAACAAAAGTAACGATTAGTTTATTGAATGAACAATTGGTGTTTAAAAATGAACCGATAGAAGAATAAATTGGAAATTGAGGTAGCTTTTTGTAAAGCTATCTCAATTTTTTTAAAGTACAAAAAATTGATTTTAAAACCGATATTGTGTAGAATCTAACTATTATATCAACAATTTAAAAGAGGGATCCAGTGGATAAAAAAAGTAGAAGATTAGAAGAACAGCTGTGTTTTTCTTTACAAACAGCCTCAAAACAATTCAATAGAATGTATGCAAAGGCGTTGAAGCCATTTCATTTAACCTATCCCCAATATTTAGTATTGCTCGTTTTGTGGGAATACTCAGATCAAAGAATCTCGGATATTGGTGAAAAACTAGCGCTTGATACAGGAACATTGACGCCCATGCTGAAAAGAATGGAAAAAAATGGGTACATTCATCGCGATCGATTGCCAGAAGATGAGCGAATCGTGATCATTTCGCTTTCAGAAAAAGCGAGTCTATTAGAAATGGAGATTTATGATCAAGTAGAAGGGTGTTTAAATCAACTTGATTTTGATGAAAAAGATTATTTTTTATTGATTGAACAAATCAACTCTCTAAGTAAACAAATTGGTGAAATCAATCATTAGTATATGAACCAAAAGGCTTCAAAAAGAGTGGATTGTTCCAATGCCAACTTTTTGAAGTTTTTAGTAACTGTAATTTTTTTGAAGCAAACTATTGTACATCGTTATAAATGTTGTGTACAATTTAATTGTACGATGCGGTTATGATAATAGGAATTGGAGGAAAAAATCATGAAAAAAATCTATTCAACAACAATCATCAATACAGGCGGAAGAGAAGGGGAAGTTTTCTCACCAGACAAATCTTTTAGTTATCAAGTGACATCTCCTGGTCCACACCAAGAAAATAAAACAAATCCGGAACAATTATTTGCAGCAGCTTACAGTTCTTGCTTCAATAGTGCATTGGAACTTGTAATGGCACAAAAACAGATCACCTCTAAAAGTACTGTGAAGGCGACTGTCTCACTATTTAGTGATGAACAATCTGGGTTTCAAGTTGGCGTCGTGTTATCAGTAAAAATCGATGATGTTGATCGTGAAACAGCTGAAGAATTAGTCAAAGCGGCTCATGAAGTGTGTCCCTATTCAAAAGCAACTAGAGGTAATATTTCTGTTGAGTTAGAAGTAGAATAACTGTAAGGGCTGCTTTTTGACCACTCTTAAGTCGAATTTTAGGAGAGGTTGGGACAGGAGTGTTTAATCCCGAGAAATAAGCTGAAATTCACGGAAATTGCTCTTCAAATTTTTGTGAATTTCAGCTTATTTCCGAAACCTTCAAATCTTAGTGCTTTAGCACTTAGAATTTGATGTGATCGAAGCGAAGTGTAGAGATTGCTTCTGCTCCCACCGTTTATACGGATTACTTGGGGCTGAGATATAACTCGAAAAGTTATATCTCAGCCCCCTTTTTCACTTTATTTCTTCACTTTTCTGAAAGCATAAGCTTTAAAATACTCTGGCTTGTGACGTTGTGTAAAGCTATAAACGGTTAAAATCAATGCCCCAATCGTATTTGTGAATAAATCACCCATCGTATCCATCAACGCTTCTCGTCCGATGTAAGGTTGACCAGCTTCTGTCATATAACGTTGTAAATTCATATTTCCAAGTGAATCACAAAGAAACTCCCAAAACTCCCAAAAAACACCAGCTAGACCAGCAAAAGCAAAGCCCATAATAATAAATAACCAAGGACTGACTTTAGTAAAATCGGCATCACGAAGGCAATAACCAATGATAGCATACCCCACAGCTACTAGTAGAATCGGACTGACGGCGTGCAATATTTTATCCCAAAAGGGGACAATAATAATCAAACGTAAACCAGTCCCAAGAAAAACTGCGATCCAAATGAAAAACCAATAATAAAGACGGACCATTTTTGGGAAAACCAGTCCAGTAAATTTTGTAAACACAAAGGGTAAGAAAATTACCGCAATTCCGGCAATCATTTCAACAGTCAATAGCACATATTGTTCTGTTGGTTGCACTATAAAAGTTTTGACGATGTTGACGAGTAATGTAATAAAACCAAATGCTAATAAAAAATAAAAAGCACTTTTTTCTTGTTTATCCTCAAAGTCTAATTTCATATAAAAGCCTCCGCTATTTGTATTTTAAATCATGTCGTTCAATTATTTGGCTAATTGTTTTTTTATTAAGTCTAAGAAATCTTGCTCATTAGTTACAACGGAACCATTTAATTTTATTAAGCCGACTGTATATAAATTAAGATAATGAAATTGATTTTCAGCTATATCCCCTAAAGCTTGCAATTTTTTTTGATTGTCAGCACCTTGTTGGCGAGTATCTGTATATAGACCAATCATTGGAATGTTTTTGGCATATGCAACACCAATTTCAGAAGCAACGCCTGCATCGATCGTAAGCCCATCTAAAACGGCTATCAGTAGGTCACTTTCTAGTACTTTTTCAGTATCGGCTAGTGCAATCATCTTACTATCAGCATAAGCTGTCTTATCATTGATCGCACCATTTTCTTGTGGTAAGTAGACCTCAATTGAATCAGCTAAGTCACGAATTTTTTTAACCAAGTATTCGTTATAAAGTAAGTCTGCTTTTGCAAACATCGGTCCAGCAAAATAGATTTTCATGTTCAATTTCCTCCAGCAAAATTTTTTTCACATTATTGAGTTAATGAGACCAATCAAAAATAATCACTAAAGTAAGCTTCTTGATCGGGTAAAATCCGTTCCAAAGAATTCAAGGTTTCTTTATCTGTCACTAGGCGCTCGATACGATGCAAGTAAGAAGGTCTCCGATAATTCATCAATAAACAAGTCAAAGTTTGGATATCGATATGCACAGCTTGTCCTAGCGGTTCGTCTGTTATAGAAACCTGATCATCTTCATCCCATAATAAACTAAAGACACCGTTATTCCATTCCGCAATGGGATCATTCACTACAAAATGAAAAGGTTTTGCCGTACTGCTATAAGGGTAAGCCAATAACATTTCCTTTACATCAACGATCCTAGCCATGTAGTAGGGTTCAATCGTTTCTTTGATTTGACTGTCTTCTAATAAAAAGGCTAATGGTTCATTTTTGTAAATATCGCCTTCAACCCAATCGATCATTGAAAAATGAGCTGCAATGAAATTCCATAAACCTTTGCGTGCTTCCTGATTGATGGCAAACATTTCTTTGATGTGAAAAACATCTTCAGCGACCCAGTAAAAAAGGACGCCTAAGGGTTCTTGGTTTGCACCATAATAGACGGCGGCAGTTCGTTCATCTTCATTTTCAAAGCGCCAGTATTCTTCCCAGTTAAATTCGCTGCGAATCAAGGCACCATGATTTTGCCGGGCAAATTTTGCATAGACAGTAAAGACATCTTCATGACTGACACTTACACGTTCTACCATCCCTGGCATGTTAACTTGTCTTGGTAACTGCGTATCACGAATTCTGAAAGACAACTTATCAGACATGATTTCCCAGCCTTTTCGACGATAATAAGGAATATTATAAGGATACAAATAAGAAATCCATTGTTTATCTTCTCGCATATTTTTTAGTGCGAGATGAATCAAATCCTGCATCAAGCCATGATTGGCATATTCTGGATAAGTTCCAACACCGGTAATTCCGCCCATTTTGAAAAGTGAACCGTGAATATTGACCTCACAAGGATAAATTGCTATTTGAGAAATGAGTTGATTATCATAAAACCAACCAAAAACTTTTGACTGTTCTAAAATCGGCTGTTTTGATTTGATCAGTTCCTTTTTACTTTCATAGCCACTTTCTTCTAAATCAGCTTCAGTAAATTGAAAGACATAGCTTAACAATTCATTGAATTGATCAACATATTTTTCGTCGACAACTTTTAATTCTAAATTATCTTTGAACTCTTTTTGGTCCATTTTTCCATCTCCAATTAGTTTTTCTAAGACTAGTATATCAAAAAAAGTCGAATAAATAGAGTATTACTTACTAAAAAATGGTAAAGAGCGATTAAATGTTTGTCTATTATGGATTCATTTGCTTTGTTGTAAAATGATGAAAGAGATCATGAGATAATTAAAAGCCACATGGAAGCACAGGAAAGTTCTTTAATTCTAGTGGAAATCTTGCTATAATGGGTAGTGCTGATTGAAAATGATCTGAGCGATGAGCGAATAAATCATTGAATGAAATCACAAGCTCATACAGCTTTTCATAAAAGAAATGAGGACTATTAATGAATATAAATGAAATGAAGCAACGACAAGAGAAAATTCGTAATTTTTCCATTATTGCTCATATTGACCATGGAAAATCCACACTAGCTGATCGGATTTTACAAAAAACTGAAACTGTTTCGGATCGTGAAATGCAGGACCAATTACTCGATGCGATGGATTTAGAAAGAGAACGTGGGATTACAATCAAATTGAATGCTGTTGAATTAACGTACACAGCAAAAGATGGGGAAGATTATATCTTTCATTTGATTGACACTCCTGGACATGTGGATTTTACGTATGAAGTATCAAGAAGTTTAGCAGCTTGTGAAGGTGCGATTTTAGTCGTTGATGCAGCGCAAGGTATCGAAGCGCAAACGTTGGCAAATGTTTATTTAGCCTTGGATAATGATTTGGAAATTATTCCAGTGATCAATAAAATCGATTTACCTGCAGCAGATCCAGAGCGTGTTCGCACAGAAATCGAGGATGTAATCGGGATCGATGCCAGTGATGCAGTTTTAGCTAGTGCAAAAGCGGGGATTGGGATTGAGGATATTTTAGAACAAATCGTTGATTTGGTTCCAGCGCCGACAGGTGATCTTGAAGCACCTTTGAAAGCGTTGATTTTTGATTCTGTTTATGACAGCTATCGTGGGGTTATTTTGAATGTACGGATCATGGATGGCGTTGTCAAGCCTGGTGATAAGATCATGATGATGAATAATAACAAAACGTTTGAAGTAACAGATGTAGGGATCTTTTCACCAAAACCAATCAGTCGTGATTTTCTAATGGTTGGTGACGTGGGTTATATTACTGCCGCTATCAAAACAGTTCGCGATACGCAAGTTGGGGATACGGTTACTTTAGCCAATAATCCTGCAAAAGAGGCATTAGCTGGTTATCGTAAAATGAATCCAATGGTTTATTGCGGATTGTACCCAATCGACAATTCGCGTTATGTTGAATTGCGTGAAGCGTTAGAAAAGTTACAATTAAATGATGCTGCGTTGCAATTTGAAGCGGAGTCTTCTCAGGCCTTAGGCTTCGGGTATCGTTGCGGATTTTTAGGCTTGCTGCATATGGATGTTATTCAAGAACGGTTAGAACGAGAATTTAATCTTGATTTGATTACGACAGCACCGTCCGTAATTTATCATGTGACTAAAACAGACGGGACGAAAATCGTAGTAGATAATCCAGCTGAATTTCCGGATCAAAGCAGTGTTGATTTTGTAGAAGAACCATACGTTAAAGCAACGATCATGGTGCCTAATGAATATGTAGGTGCTGTAATGGAAATCTCACAACGCAAACGTGGTGAATTTGTGACGATGGATTATTTAGATGAATACCGAGTGAACGTTATTTACGATATGCCTTTATCAGAAATCGTATATGATTTCTTTGACCGTTTGAAATCTGGTACAAAAGGCTATGCTTCATTAGACTATGAGATGATTGGTTACCGCAAGAGTAATCTGTCTAAGATGGATATTCTGTTGAATTCAGAGAAAGTCGATGCATTGAGTTTTATTGTGCATAAAGATTTTGCTTTTGAACGTGGCAAAGTAATCGTTGAGAAGTTGAAAAAATTAATTCCACGCCAGCAATTTGAAGTGCCAGTTCAAGCTGCAATCGGTCAAAAAATCACTGCTCGCTCAACAATCAAAGCGTTGCGGAAAAATGTTTTGGCTAAATGTTATGGTGGAGATATTTCACGTAAACGTAAGTTGTTGGAAAAACAAAAAGATGGGAAAAAGCGTATGAAACAAGTTGGATCTGTGGAAGTTCCGCAAGAAGCGTTCATGGCAGTTCTGAAAATGGACGAGGACGAACCGAAGAAATAAAGATAATAATTCCGATAAAATTAAATAAAACGATCGAAAATAGTTGTTGTGATTTTCGGTCGTTTTATTTGTCTTTGATTACTTGATTAAAGTCTCTGGTTATTGATTTAAAGCGTTAAGAGTAGCGGTTAATTGCTGGAAATCATTTTTAAAAACGTACCCATTCATACCAGTATTTGAAGCACTCTCAATATTGGCAGGCATGTCATCAATAAAAAAACATTCTGATGGATTCAAGTTGAAATGGGAATAAAATGCTTGATATATTTCTTTTTCCGGTTTAAGCATTTTCCAGTCTGATGATAAGAACACTCCATCAAATTGATTAAAATTTGGAATTTTAGTTTTAAAATAATGAAAATCTGAAGACGCATTGGATAAAATATATAGGTTGAAATCCTCTTCTTTTAGAGCATGTATGATAGACTCCATTTCGTTAATAGGATGAATCTCTTTATACCAATTATCTAAAAGATCAAATGCTACTTCTTTTAGATGGGCAGGTACACGTTGAGAAACGTTAACCTTGAATGCTTCTTTTCTTATAGTACCTCTATCAAATTTAAGCCAGTCAACAGAATGAAATAGCTCATTGCACAATATTTCTTGATCATCTTCATCCGCTAGTTTTTTTTTTAGCATGTCCTTAGGCTTGTATGAAATCAAAACATTTCCCATATCAAAAACAATATTTTTAATCATCTGAAACTCTCCTTCGTTAAATAAAGTTACTGTTTAAAATAACTGATTTTTATCGTTCTGAATTGGTTGCTTCATTTAATCTTAATATAGTGAGTCGGTGAAATAAAGAATATTTAAAAAAATTAAGAAAATTTATGTAATGATCTCTACTCGGGTTCAAATTCCAAGGATAGCTATAGATGAGCGATTTAAATTCTCCCTATAGTTTTAAATTGGAGTCGTGAAACAATAGAACAAGTGCTTAGTATGCTGACGTGGGAATATGTCAACAGATTAAACATTATTTCTATGCAAGATAAAATTCTTTGCGATATTGATAAAAGAAAGTTAACGTTAGGTGGAGATGAGTACCATATTGAAATTGATGACACACAAAACCATAGAGCTTTCTTATTGACAACGATTGCGTTAGATCGTATTTATTACACAAAAAAATAGATTTTTGAAAAATATGTTTGCATGTATAGCTGTTATATAGTAGACTTAACAAGTCTGAAAAATCAATACCTTAACAAATAACTATCCTTATCCCATTTCAAATGAAATGGGATTTTCTATTGAGTGACGGATAAAAATGAGTTTTTTCTCATAATTGAAGAATTATGTAGACTTTCAGACAGTAAGGTCATATAATAGGAAATGTAGTATAATTGTAATTTAAATTAATAGGTCATTTCATTCGTAAGGGTGTTTTAATTCCTCTTTTTTTATCACAAAGGTATTGCAAAAATTAATCGTGCTAAAAGCACTAGGAGGAACACATTTATGAATACAGGTACAGTGAAATGGTTTAACGCAGACAAAGGTTTTGGTTTTATTACTCAAGATAACGGAACAGATTTATTCGCTCATTTTTCAGCAATCCAAGGTGACGGATTTAAATCTTTAGACGAAGGCCAAAGCGTATCATTTGATATTGAAGAAGGTCAACGTGGACCACAAGCAGTAAACATTGTAAAAAACTAATTTAAAATTTCAGAACGATTCAATTTAAATTGAATCGTTCTTTTTTTGCTTTTGAATAATTTTGTCTTCGAGTCTTATTGCTTGAACTTTCATTTATTTGAAGTTATTATGAATTCATACCAACAACAACCCTTTTTATTTTTTCATTTTACTCTTTAGAGTAAAACTCCTTTTCCCATCTTATTTTTAAGATGGGATTTTTTTGATTATTATTATATTTTAGAGAAAAACAACAAATGAAAAAATGGATTAATGATGTGGATTAGGCTAACTACTTTCTATTTCATTAGTAAGAAAAAAAAAGTACTTTTTTTATTTAAAAAAAATGTTAATTCATCGAGGGATATTAGTTGATATTTTTTTTAAAGGATAGTATTATAAATACATACCAACAACAACCCTTTTTATTTTTTCATTTTACTCTTTAGAGTAAAACTCCTTTTCCCACCTTCTTTTGAAGGTGGGATTTTTTTATTTATATATTTATAATAATTGGAAAAAGAAATAAAAAAACTCAAAAAGAAATGCGCTAGAAAATTTATCAATTGAGTGCATTTCTTTTTGGGATTTTATCTTTTTTATCCGATCATAACACTTTCATCTGGATATTTAAATTTCGCTTGTTGTTTTTGTCCTTTCGTTAATAGTGAGAAGCCAACAGTATAGATACCCACACGTCCGATGTACATTAATAACATGATAATCACTTTTCCAATACCAGTAAGTTCAGGTGTCAGCCCCATAGTCAAACCCACTGTACCAAAAGCTGAAAAGACTTCAAAGGCAACATATTCAATCCCAGAAGTTTCTGGGATGTGTTCGGTGATTGTTAAAAGCATGATTGAAAGTACACACAAAGTCAATGTGATAAAGAATAGTGTCAGTGCGCGAAATACGGTACTGTTTCGGATTGTTCGTCCTTGAAATTCTGCTCGTGTTCTACCTTTAAAAATAGAGACGATCTGAATGACCAATACAGCAAATGTTGTTGTTTTTAGACCACCAGCTGTCGAGCCGGATGTCCCGCCGACATACATCAAAAAGATTGTCGTAATCAATCCGGCGTTAGTCATCTGCATATAATCGATCGAATAATAACCAGCAGTTCTTGGGGTGACAGACATAAAAAAAGTATTGGCCAGTCGATCAAAAAAATTTGTTCCAGTTGTTAACTGACTGGCATTATGTTCAGTTAGGAAAAAGATGGCAAATGCTCCAAGCAACAATGATCCAGTCGTAATGAGTGCAATTTTCGTGTGTAAAGAGAATTTTCGTTTCTTTTTAAACTGCAATAGATCTTGCCAAACAATAAAACCAAGTCCGCCAGAAATAATCAAGAAACCAATCACGAATAAAACATAAGGCTTCGCTTGATAAGGCGTCAAGCTATCCCCTAATAAATCAAAACCAGCGTTGCAAAAGCTAGATATCGAATGGAAAAGTCCAAAAAACAACCCCTTTTTCCAGCCGAATTCTGGCACAAATTCAATTGCAAGTAGCGCAGCCCCGGCTAATTGAATGACAGTAGCTAATTTAACCACATACATCATCAAACGGAAGGCACCAGACATATCGTCTAAATTAAGAGCCTCGCGCAATAATATACGTGTACTCAGCGTAATCTTTTTACGCAGAATAAAATATAAAATGACGGGCATTGTCATAAAGCCTAAGCCGCCAATTTCAATCAAGATCATAATAAGTAGTTGTCCGTAAGCATTCCAATGCAAAGCTGTATTGAGAGTAGTTAGACCAGTTACACAAACAGCCGAAACAGCAGTAAATAAGGCGTCGATAAAAGGTGTTGATTGGCCGCTACGTGAAAATATCGGCAAAGATAGCAGCGTTCCGCCAACAAAAACTAACACAATAAACCCCAGAGCTATAATTTGAACCGCTGATAAACGTTTCTTTACTTTAATCACAATTTTATTTTTTTTCATCTTTTCCTCGGGAAAAATACTATGATCGTACAGTATTTTTTATTTTATTTGATAAATCCAAGTGTACCATTTTACGGAATATTTTCCAGTAATAAGAAAATTCTTTTTCTATTCTATAGCAATGAGGGGCAACAGAAAGTATTTTTTCAAAAGAAAACGCTTGTAAAAATTTGAATTATAAAGTATTATACAAACATAAAGTTAATTGTATATACAAGTTACTTGAGAGGAGCAAAGGAAATGGGTAAGTTTCAAGAAGATGCAAAAAAACTGTTAGAGAATGTAGGGGGCAAAGAAAACATCGCTGCTGTTTCACATTGTGCAACTCGAATGCGTTTTGTGTTAAATGATCCTAGTAAAGCAGATACTGTGGCGATTGAGAAAATTCCTTCGGTAAAAGGGACGTTTACAAATGCTGGACAATTTCAAGTGATCATCGGAAACGAGGTACCGCAATTTTATAATGAGTTTTCAACTATATCCGGACTTGAAGGCGTTTCCAAGGAACAAGGAAAAGCTGCGGCTAAACAAAATCTTAATCCGATTCAGCGAGCAATTTCTGTTTTAGCTGAAATTTTTACACCTTTGATTCCAGCATTAGTGATCGGTGGGCTGATTTTAGGCTTTCGTAATGTGTTGGAAGGGATTCCATTTAGCTTTTTAGATGGACAGAAAATAGTTGAGGTTTCACAATTTTGGAGTGGTGTCAATTCGTTTTTATGGCTGATTGGTGAAGCAATTTTTCAATTCTTGCCGGTTGGTATTACTTGGAGTATTACTAAAAAAATGGGAACAACGCAGATTTTGGGAATTGTCTTGGGGATTACATTAGTATCACCGCAATTATTAAATGCTTATGACGTAGCAAGTACAGCTGCTGCTGATATTCCGTTTTGGGACTTTGGATTTGCCCAAGTGAGTATGATCGGTTATCAAGCGCAAGTTATTCCAGCTATGCTAGCTGGATTTTTACTCGCTTATTTAGAACTATTTTTTAGAAAAGTTATTCCACAAGCAGTCTCTATGATTTTCGTACCGTTATTTGCTTTAGTTCCAACTGTTATGGCAGCTCATGTCATTTTAGGACCAATTGGTTGGGCCATCGGTAGTTGGATATCAGATATCGTAAATGCAGGTTTAACTTCGTCATTGAACTGGTTATTCGGTGCCGTATTTGGTTTCATGTATGCGCCATTAGTCATTACGGGGCTGCATCACATGACAAATGCGATCGATTTGCAATTGATTGCTGATTTTCAATCTACCAATTTATGGCCAATGATCGCACTATCAAATATTGCTCAAGGGTCTGCCGTATTGGCTGTTGTATTCATGCATAGAGGAAATAAAGAGGAAGAGCAAGTGTCGATTCCAGCGATGATTTCTTGCTACCTTGGTGTGACGGAACCTGCAATGTTTGGAATCAACTTAAAATATGTATACCCCTTTGTGGCTGGAATGATTGGTTCTGCTTGTGCCGGACTATTCGCTACTCTTTTGAATGTTAAAGCAATCAGTATCGGTGTTGGTGGGCTACCAGGAATTCTGTCAATCGTACCACAGTATTACCTAGCATTTTTTGGTGCCATGATAATTGCCGTTGTTGTTCCATTTATTTTAACGTATATTTTTAGAAGAAAAGGTATTTTTAATAAGCTTGATCCTGTGGATGAAGTGACAGGTAAATTATTTGTGAAAGAAAGTTAGTCAATGAAATAAAATTATTTTTATTTAAAAAGTAAGACGGTGTCTGACTGTCTTACTTTTTTTGTTATCTCTTTTTTCTTTTAAGAAAATAGTTGGCTTTTTTTCTTCTTTCAGGTAGACTAAATAGGGTTTAAGAAAAGGGAGAATGTCAGATGGATATTTATTTAAAAAGTGCTATTTTGCATATTATTGATCGTGAAACCGGAACTCCGGTATTTTCAGCAAAGGAATTAGATTTAACAACAGAGTATATTCGGGTCTATCTAACGAGTAAAATAACAAAATTATCAACTGCCCAAACAAAAACGGGTATTTTAGCTGAAGAAAGTATGTTTGTGGATAAGATGAGAGGAATTCCCAATGATTTTGTTCAAAAAAGTCAGCTATTAGCGCAACACTGGTATGATGTATACTCAGGCAGTGAAGATGCACCAAGTGCCGATGTTCTGTTTATTTTATACGAGTTGGATACTGTGATGCATTTAGCTATGATCAAATTGAACTATAAAGAAAGTTACACGCATTATGTGGATTATGAAGATGAAGCTGTCTTCAATAAATTGATCATTAATCGAGCGATTTTACCTTCAAAATCACAAAAACCAGATGAAGGTATGACGGTTAATCTAGATACTTTAGCATATGAGTTACTAGAAAAGCGTTATGAATTTTCTGGCGAAAAAATTTGGTATTTTTCAGAAAAAGTAATTGAATCACAACCAGCACCTTCTATAGAAGAAAACATGAAAGAAATAAAAAAAGCGGTAAAACGAATTGGAAAAAAATTTAATGAAGATGAGTTTGAACTAATTGCGTCCGTCAAAGAGGCTGTGTATGAAAGTATTGAAGAAACTGGCACAATTGATAATGAACAAATAGCTGAATTAGTGTTTAAAGAAAATATTTCAGCTCGGATGGCTTACCAAGATGAAGTCAATGAGTCAAAATTTGTTGATAAGACACCGCCAGTTCGAGAAGCAAGAGAGATTTCAGAGAAAAAATTTGGGAAGCAAAAATTAAAAATGAGTAATGGTATTGAGTTGATTGTTCCAATTGAGGTTTATCGTAATGGGGATTTGATTGAATTTGTAAATAACCCAGACGGAACAGTTTCGATCGTTTTGAAAAATATCGAAAAAATCAGTAATCAGTTATAGCTAAAAAGCACTTCATTCTTTGTGATGAAGTGCTTTCTTAATGATTCAATAGGGTTCAATCAGTTAGTTGCTCAAGTGCTTTTTTAGGGATTGTGTTTTCAGGCACTTCTTCCCAGCTTAGTACACCTTTTTTAGGATTGACTTTCAATTTTAAATAAGCATTTATTCGTAAGGGTTTCTCACGAATTTCTCTTAGTACTTGGACGTCTTTTTCACCTTGTTTATTAAACGCAATTTGAGTATAATCATATTCTGTATATTTCTCGCCATTGTCGAATTTCCCTGTTTTTATTTCATCAGGTGTTCCCACTCGAGTATAGTAGTCTTTACCACCGTAATAATAATTATAGCCAAACCCAACCGCAACTGACAAAAGTACGAATGGTAGGATGAAAAGTAGTATTTTTTTCATTATCGTCACCTCTTATTATGTAGTATGCCTTTTTTTTAATCAAGATGCCATAGAATTGGCTTATAATAATGTGACAATTTTGTTAGAGTGGCAATTGTGAGAGTTCATAAATTCGTCAAGGTATAGTTACACTTTTTTTAGAAACTCGTGATACAATAGAAGAAAGACAGGGGGAATGAGAATATGATGCCTTTTTATGCAATGTTTGATCCAACCTATATTCTAGTTATTGTTGGGTTACTGATCTCAATGGCTGCATCTGCTTATGTAAATAGTACATTTAAAAAATACGATAAAATCCAAAGTCGAAATAAAGTGACGGGTACAAAAGCGGCTCAATATATTTTGCAAAAAGAACGGATCAACGATGTTGGCGTTCAACAAATTAATGGTAATTTAACTGATAATTATAATTCTGGGAATAAGACTTTAAGTTTATCAGAAGCAACAGCCCAGTCAACTTCTGTTGCAGCAATTGGTGTTGCAGCCCATGAATGTGGACATGCGGTACAAGATCATACTGGCTATAGTCCGTTAAAAATACGTGCGGCGATTGTTCCTGTAGCTAATTTTGGTTCTTCGTTATCTTTTCCAATTATTTTAATTGGTGTCTTGTTTAGCTGGAATCAGACGTTGATCAATATTGGAATCTTCGCTTTTTCGTTGGCGTTACTTTTTCAATTAGTTACATTGCCGGTAGAATTTAATGCGTCAAGACGAGCGCTAAAGATTCTGTCAGATGGAAATATTTTGACAGAAGAAGAAGTACCGATGGCAAGGAAAGTTCTATTTGCCGCAGCTTTAACCTATGTAGCCGCGGCCTTAGCTACATTTTTACAACTGCTTCGTCTGATTATTTTATTTGGAGGAAACAATCGTAGGAACTAAATAGTAGACGATTTTGTTTTATTACCGCAATTTTTAAGAGTGTGTTATCATTATGATAGATAGTAAGAAGGAGCTGAAAAGAATGAAAACATCAACAAAAATTAGTATTGGCTTAGGCATTGCAGCAGTAGCAAGTGTTTCAGTTGCCGTGATCGCATCTGAGAAAATCGTCAAAAAAGTTTACCATGTATCGAATCGTTTCAAGGCAAAAAAATTCGTGAACGATAAATTTGGTGGAAATGAAAAATTGCTAGGAATTGTAGATGATTTATCTGATGATGAGCTTGATTCTATGATGAATATTTTAGGCAAAGTCAAAGACGGCAGAAAGAAAATCTCTTCTTACGGGGAATCATTAAAAGGCAATACTGAGAATTTAAAAGATCGCTTGGTTACCTTTGTAGAAGAAATGATGTAAAAAAGCAGAGAGTATATGGATATTAAGGACTGAGATATATCTCAGTCCTTTTGTGTTTTTATTTTGTGATTAATAAATAGCAAAATACAAGATCATCCATACGTTTTAAAGAAAGACCAGTTTGTTCATAAAATTTTTCCAAGCGATAGTGGAGGGTATTGCGATGCATATACAAATCTTTAGCAGTAGAACTAATATTTCCTTGGTTATGCCAAAGAGCAAGAATGATTTGTCGAATCTCACTAGTCAAAACCAGTTGGCTAGCAAAAGTTGTAATGATTTTGCTTTGGTTCATGGCCTCTTTAGTAAAATAATGTAGAGCCACATCGGGTAATGAGAATGCAGATTTTCCCCGAAGGTTTTGTGCTTCTTGTTTAAAAATATACTGCTCTTCTTGAAATAAATTTGGCAAATGTTCGTTAGCTTGGAAAAAATTTCCAACAAATGCAGTTGTGGATGAATCAAAGTCAGCATCCAAAGTTAAAAAGATACTTTGAATATCTTCTAGAGTGTAATGATTTTTATAGTATTTTTCAATTAAAGCGCCATCATTTTCGGTAGTAAAGAAAAAATCTTCAAAATTGGAAAAGATTTCTTGTATACTGTTTTCCCATTCTGACTGTAAAAAATCTTTGGGCTTTTTGATTTGGAATTGAATGATGCGGAATGTTCCGTCACTTTCTAGAGCTGTTTGATTAAATAAATAGTCATACCAAGGATGTTTTTTGTGATCAACAATTGATTCTTTTGAAGGGAAAATTGTTTCTAACAAACGAATTTCTGTTTCTTGTAATGCTTCTTTAGCAAGGATAAAATAGCTTCCAGCAATCGGTAGTGAAAGCCATTCGCTAGAAGCTTTTGTTTGCTGGATTCTTCCGGTAGGATATAATTCGATTAAATCTTCAATAGTCATAGACACACCTCACAACTTTATTGTACCATGAACAAGAGAAAAAGGTTTAATGATTAAAGTGAATGAAAGGTGGAAATGACTTGAGTGAGAAGACGAGCAGTCTAACGATAGCAGAAAAAGAACGATTTATGCAAGAAGCCATCAGTGAAGCAAAAAAGGCAGGAGCCATTAAAGAAGTACCTATCGGGGCGATTGTTGTATTGGATGGACAAATCATAGGTCGTGGACATAATCTTCGTGAAGAAAGTCAAGATGCTACTGCTCATGCAGAAATGTTTGCCATCAAGCAAGCTTGTGAGGCAATTGATAATTGGCGTTTAGAGCGAGCGCAGTTATTTGTCACCTTAGAACCTTGCCCGATGTGTAGTGGTGCGATGATCCTTTCTAGAGTCAACGAAGTTTATTATGGAGCCGTAGACCCAAAAGGCGGAACAGCGGGAACATTAATGAACTTGTTAGAAGATGAACGCTTTAATCACGTAGCTTATGTAGAATCAGGCATTTTAAAGCAAGAATGCGGGCAACTTCTTTCAAATTTTTTTAAAAAATTACGGGAGGAAAAGAAACTTTTAAAAAATCAACAGAAAGACTAGCCAAGTAACCAAAAATGCGGTATACTAAATCTTGCCGAAAGGCTAGGACAATGGTGGGCTTACGAAGCGTGTCAGATCCGGAAGGAAGCAGCACTAAGTAGGTGCCGCCATGTGTCTGAATTGAATGTGATTATATCAACGTTTCTAGCGATGCTAGAGACGTTTTTTTATTAAAAAATATACTTAGGAAGCACAAAAGAAGCATTGCTAGAATGCTTCTTTTGTGCTATAAACCTATGTTATTTAATTTCTCTACAATGTCAGTTTTTTGCTTTGTCGTAACGTGAGTATAAATCTGTAAAGTTGTCTTTTCATCACTGTGGCCTACACGTTCCATAATAGCTTTTATTGGTACGTTTAACTCAGTAAGTAAAAAGATATGAGAGTGCCTAAAAATATGGCTAGAAAGTTGTTTATTCTTAATTCTATACTTACCTAAATTAGCATTCATTGTTTTTAAAGATCTATTTAATGAATTGACCTGTATAAGTTTGCCGGTTTTACCTACAAAGATATAGTTGCTAGTTAGACTGGATTTACATTTGATTTAGATGATAGTACACCTTATGGGATCAAAACTCACTTGTGGGTTACTCAAAATTGGTTGGGCGATCACACTGATCCTTATAGCTATTTGGCAAGTTGGGGTATTAGTAAAGTGCAGTTGCAACATGATTTGTTTAATGGATTGACAGAGAATGGTACGACCAATCCAACTAAACCAGCACCAACAAAACCTCAAACAGGACAACGAGTTGCGATGTCAGGCGTGTTTACAACAAATCAAAGCTTGCCTGTATCTAGACATACTACAGTTGATAGTGCAGCATTAGCTTGGTATGATCCGTACGAATCAATTGTTTATGATAGTTATGTACAATCTGCTAACTACGTTCGGATCAGTTACATTGATTACGGTGACAGTCGCCGTTATGTTGCTGTTGGTCCTGATGACGGACAGATTGATACGACATTGGGTAGAGGATTTTTTAATTAAATAATTATATTATTTGCAAAATATCAGAAGAAGTAGTAAATTGAAATTACCAATTTCTGACCCTAACATTTTTTCAAGGTACTCACTCCCCAGAGTACTAAACTCCTTTTCCCATCTCTTTTGAGGTGGGATTTTTTGTTTTCTGGAAAATAAAAAAGCAACTACCTTTATTGGCAGTTGCTGCAGAGTGATTGATATTTACATTGTATCTATTCTATCTTTATTAGCAATCAATGGAAATAATTTTAAACAATAAATCGCAGATAGACCTACTAAGACATAAATGATTTTTGCAAGTATTGTAGTTGATCCTCCGAAGATAGTTGCTACTAAATCAAATTCAAAAAGTCCGACTAATAACCAGTTTAATCCCCCGACAATAACCAACGCTAATGCAACAGAATCTAAAGCTTTCATATATATTCCTCCTTCTTTAATATTTTTAAGTATAAGCTATAAACAATAATTTTTCATATACAAAGCTCATGAGAGTTTTCCTTTTGAATAATTTAATTTATATGATAGAATGATTGATTTGTTTTAGCGTTTTTTATGTTAAAATAGCCCTCCTATCAAGGAGGGCTTGTACATAGAATTACGGGAGAGTTGTGACAAGGATTTGACAGAATAGTGGTTGATTATACTTGTTAAAGTTTATTATAATTTAAATATGAGTTGAGATAGAAAAGTAAAGAATTTCAATCTTTTCTGTTGACTACGGTAACAATTCTGTTATTATTAACTTATAAGACGACAATGCTCTCACTGCCGATTGGCCAGATACGTTCTGATGTGGGAGCTCTTTTTATAGGGAGAATAACATGGATAAAGTTCAGGAACATCTAAGTTTTGAAAATCAATTATCGTTATTTGAGAGTAGAGGAATGTTAGTTACTAACAGAGAAAAAGCAGTTAAAAACTTGAAAAGATTAGTTATTATAAATTCAAAGAATTTGCTTTCCCATTATCAAAAGTAGTAACTCTGGAAAATGGAGAAAAAGAACGACAGTACGAAAATGTCGAGTTCGATAATGTATTAACCAGATATTACCAAGATAAAAATTTAAGAGTGTACCTAATGCATGCCATTGAAAAAATAGAAGTTTCCTTGAAAACTAAAGTTGCTTATATTTTAGGGAAAAATTATAAAGCATATGGTTATCTTAACTTTAGTAGTTGGTGCAATCGTGAAGAATACTGCAAGTATTACTTAAAAGAGAAAATTAGATTATCAAGCTCCCATGATATTAAAGACAAGAAAAATTTAAATGCAAACGGATTTCCTACTATTTGGTTAACGGTGGATGTGCTGACTTTTGGGGATATTTTAGTTTTGCTTCAATTGATGTCTAAAAATAACCTCAGGAAATTAGCTTCTTACTATGGCTACACAGCAGAAGAACTCATGTCGTGGCTGTAAGGTTTAAAATTTATTAGAAATATTTGTGCGCATAATTCTAATGTAATTGATTTGAAATTAACTACAACACCTAAAATACGTAACGAGTGGAAACCCTATTTATTTCAGTTTGAAAATAGGAATACTTATTCCAATAGAATTGCTGTGATGTTCTTTATTACTAAGCATTTTATAAAGAGTATAAATGAAAACTATAATTACGAAAATATTGGTAGGTCGTTGTCAATAATAGTTTCAGTAGTGATCAAGGTGCTGTTTTGCTTGGATTTAAGGATAGAAACGCATTTTCCTATTTGTTTCCCAAGCCTCTTCGTAGGAATAATTATAAAAAAATCAAAAAAAGTTAAATACATAATACTTACACCGACCCTAATCGGTCGGTATTTTTGTGCAAAGAAAAAGCCCTCACGATTGCGGGGGCTTGTTTAAGTCTGGTAAACTTTTTATGAAATTAGCATCTGAAGCAGAATATCTTTTTTTAGTCCCGTTTTTATCACCAGAAGTAAATTTAACATCAAAAAAATCACCATCAGAACATATCAAAGCATCTATAATTTTAGCATAACATCCGTCAATAAAGATTTCCTTGTTTAAGTATTGTTTTATGGCTTCGATCATTTTACTCACTTCTTTATTAGATTTTATATTTTCACCATTCGACTTTTCAATCTCATCATCTTCGTTATCAACTATCCATTTTGAAAAAAAATCACTTTTTTCTTTTTTTAGATACCATTGAATAGCCGCCGATGTAATTATTAAAATAAAGAACGAAATAAAAAATATTTTAATTCTATCTTCGGTTTTTTCAGGATTAAAAATATAAATAGAAATTGACCATGCAAAAACAAATTCATAATAAACAAATTTTATCATCTCGAATTTTGTAAGAACATCATCAGTAATTTTTTTACCTTCTATATTTTTTTGAGTAGAAAAAATACGGAGAATTGTTTTTGGAGTACATATAAAAGTAAATAATGTTGTAAGCATAGATATAGAAGCAAAAGTTTCTATACTAATTATTGAAAATATATATGAAATAAAGATTGCGATAAGTATAAAAGATAATTTTATACTCATTCGAGTTAATTTCTGTTTTGTTGAAATGTCTTTTTTTTGTAATGGTCTAGGTAAAAGTGAATTCAGTGAAAGTGAAATAGCTATAGGTAAAAGAAATAAGATCGTGATTGGAGCAATTATAGTTGAAAAGTTAGCAACAAGTTTTAAAAATACATATGGAGATAAAACTGGCATATTAAAATTAAAAGTAAGGGTAAAAATTTTTTGAATACCTACAAGTACAACGCTAAACCAAAATAGAGTAGCTATTAAAAGAAATAAAGATGTTGGAAGAATCGAGAGTAACAATAGTATATATTTATGTTTGAAAAAAGAAACTATTTTTCTTGTAAAAAAAAAGAGTAAGTAAATATTAATTATAAAGAATATAACTCCGCTGAAGAGTTCAAAAACTGTAAGTATTGTAGAGTGAAAATTATTTAAAATATTATTAAAAATAAATACTTCCAGAGCAAGAAATAGTAATAGTGCGAAGGGAAACATACAATAAAAAATTATCTGGTAATGATAGCTGTCTATGCTACCGTCCGAAAGTTTATTTTTAACCTTAAAGTATAACGATTTTAATTTTTGCAATTTTATCATATCCTTTTTTACTAATTATATACTATTTCCTACTAAATCGGCAATCCTATCCTCAACATCCACACTAAGCACCAGCAACCTATACAACTCCGCAGCATCCTCTAAACTCTCAAACTCCCAACGAGCCGCACCACTATTGCTTTGGCTAGTGTGATGATCGGGGCTTTAAAATTATTTATGGGATAGCGAAAATACCGACCCTAACCGGTCAGTATTTTTGACAACTCCATCCACCCACTAAAAACTAAAACAGAACACCTATCTATGCGTTTGTTACAATCATCATGCCGCCCTTTCATCGAGGCGGTTTTTTGTAAAAAATTTATAATTTGATACACCTATAGTGAGGCTATTTATAGAATAAAGTTACAAAATTGTTAGAAGAATACATGGTTAAAATTGTTTCCGTAGTGCTAAACTATACTAAATTAAATTATACGAGGTGAATCACTATGAAGAAAATACTTGGATTGATCGGACTTATTGCATTGTGCGCTATTGGTTACTTTGCTTTTGATTACTACAATCAAACATATAATACTACGGTAGCGTATGCGAAGGTTCCAACTGAGGTTCCTGAAATGTCAGATACTTTGGATATTGATGGTAAAAAGGTAAAAGATACTTACTCTTATAAGTACAAAGTCACGTTCGTGAAAGAAAACGGAGACAAACAAGAGATGGATTTTGAGTTGTCTGGGAAAACCCCAAAACCATTCGAATCAGGGGCATATATTAGAGCAGAAATAAGCAAAGAAAGAGTAAATAATCCAACTCAAATTTCGGAAAATGAAGTTCCGAACAAGGTGAGAAAAGAACTTAGTAAATAAAAATTTAAGCGAAAAGACCCTAGTGTTTGCAAGGGTCTTTTATTGTGTTCGGGAAAATTATAGCAAACTTATCTGATCCATATAAAAACCTCCTTACGTTAAGATACGCAAAGAGGGGAGGAAATTATTTTATGCAATTGATTTTAATGGTTTTAAGACAAACTCGCGTATAAAGCTATCAGGGTTTTTTACTGCAAATTTCTCGATCACAAATTTCTGACGATTATTATAATGACCAAAGGTAGCAACCTCGAACTTCCCGTCCTCAAGTAAAAGAATAAGGTTAGCGAGTTCTTTCTTACTGACAAGGCAATTGACATCAGCGAAAGCGGTATGCAACGTAAAACGCACTAGCATATCGGGGAACAACTTTATTACCCTAATCTTATCTACTACTGCAACATAGCTATTCTTGTTCATGATATTCACCCTCCTCAGCATTTAAGTAAAATATAAATTCATCCAACCCAACCTCATTAATTAGCCTCTGACCACAACCCCATATGTACTTTTGAAATTCTTGGTAGGTCAGTAGACCGGATTCGTATTCATCGATTATATTCACAAGATCACTCCATCTCACTATAATTCCACTGGTCAAATATATATTCCATACGCCTTGTTTCCATTTTAAAATCATCCAGGTTATAAACTTTTTTACTTGATAAAGTCAAATATTGATAGGGGTCAGTATATTCTAAAACAATAAAGTGGTCGATCTTCTCAAGCGTGAAAGCAGCTAAATAGTCTTTTTTCTTTATCTTAGGAAAGGACCATAGATTATAAATCGTTCCCTCTATGTTTAAGCGTTTAGAGGATACTTTTCGAAATGGGACCAGGTGCAACGAGTAAAAATATTGCGCTGGTCGTATATGCTCTTTTAAATGTACAGTTTTTACATATCTCATTATCATCACCTAAGTATATTATACAAACGTTTGTTCTCGTTTGTCTAGCGTGAGATACTTAACCAGTTGTAAAATGATTAGTAAATATGTTAAAAAGATAAAATATTAAGAGAGTGGATTTGAACTATAATATCGTTATTTTAAAAATGAAATTAGGAAGCATAAAAGAATTAAGAAATTTGTAACCATATGTAATTATATTCTTTTTATTAAGATAGGTAAGACGAAGGAAGGCAGATTTTCTAAGGATTTGCAATTATATGTACTTGTTATTTAAAATTAAGTAGGTGTCGCCATGTGTCTGATTAGATGATCGATTTATCAAGGCTTATAGGCCTTTTTTTTGTCTGAAAGTGAAAAATATAACGAGTGTGATCAGGGAATAGACGTGTTAAAATTGAGTGCAGAAGATGTTGTTGAATTAGAACAGGTTACAAAAGTCATTCCTTTTATAACGAGCCAGTAGGGGAAACAAATAAAGAACTGGAATGTATGGCTTATGATTTATTTACTGATCTGGCTGATTCAGGGCATTTTATTTCAGAAGAAGTGTGGATGAGTGAAGTTACTTTATACGCGTATATTGATTTAAAACGATTGTTTCCTCAGGTCAATTAATTTTTTGAAAGAAAATAGTTTTTTACAGATGAAACTATTTTGAAAAATACGTGAAAGTTTTTATACAAAAAAAGAGCATCAGCCATGATTCAATGACTGATGCTCTTTTTTTGAATCTAGAAAACGACTTGGAGGCACTTGCTATTTCAAATTGATTGTTTTTTCACCAAGCTCTTCTCCAGCCATTCCTTGCGTCGCTTTCAAAATGACAGGTGTTTGTGAATCATCTAGATCATAAGAAATAAGTGCTTTGGCTGTACCGCCAGGTTTAATGTCGTCTAGTTGATGTTCGGTGTATTGCGCAAATTTTTCATCTTGTGGAGTCATTCCAACAGTTAATTTATTGAGAACTTCTTCAGCTTCTTGAGTTAATGACATACAAGCAATCCAAACAGTTGAAGCTGAAATTAAATCCTTACTATCGTTTGTTACTTCATAGGTAATGGCCAGTTGCGGTTTTTCTCTAAGTAAATTTTCGTCAGCAGGTAAAACTTCAGTGGATAATATTTTAAGAGTAGCCATATCGATTTTTAAAGTGTCATCTTTAAAATAGACTTTTTCCATATTTTTTTCAGAACTTGAAGAATTATCTGCTTTTTTATCCTCTGTTGATGCTGTATTTCCACCACAAGCAACCAAGGTTGCACAACATAGAGTTAAGACTCCTATACTCACCAATTTTTTCATTCTTATATCCTCACTTTATCAAATAATAGTTACAGAAGACCCTATAAAATAAAAGCGATGTTCTTTTTTATAGGGACATTTTATTCTATACTACCTTGTATCTTGTTAAATAACAAGGTGACTTTTACTAGTAATGTGAGAATTGAAAAAATGCTGATGTTTCGGTCTATTGTTTGTTCCATTTTATAGTTAGTTATCTTTATTAAAAGTACGATGATTGTTCTTTTATCTTTCACAAATGTGATACCTATGATATATTTTGTTAAAAAGGGAAAAAGGAGTAATTGCATGGATGAAGAAAAATTATTAATCAGGATAGCAGAAATGTATTATCAAGAAGATAAAAATCAGAGTCAGATCTCAAAAGAATTAAATATTCACCGTACAACAATCAGTCGATTATTAAAACGATCAAGAGAGGAAGGGATCGTTAAAATTTCGATCAATTATGATCTTTCGGAGACGTATTCGTTGGAGCAAGCCTTAGAGCAACAATTTGGATTACATAAAGCTATTGTTGTACCAATTGCCATTGAGGCAAGTACACAGCAAAAAGAACAAGTGATTGGAAAAGCTGCTGCCGATTATTTATTTGAGCAATTAGAAACGGGGATGAATGTTGGTTTTTCATGGGGACATTCTTTAGCTTCAATGGTGAACGAAATGGGGCATACTGAATCAAAAGATATTGTTTGTCTGCCTATGATTGGCGGCCCATCAGGAAAATTAGCTAGTGAGTATCATGTCAATACTATTGCATACACTGCATCAAAAAAAATGGGGGCTAAAGCATTGATGATTGATGCACCTGCTATTCCTGAAACATTGGAACTTAAAGAGGCTTTGATGAAAAATGCCTTTAATCAGAAATTGCTTCAGTTATGGGAACAATTGGATATAGCGGTTTTCGGTATTGGAAGCCCTCATTTAAGCAAAAAGGATATTTGGCAAGCATTTTATGGTAAAGATATACTTAGTGAATTGGCAGAAAGAGATATCGCAGGAGATATTGTTTCTCATTTTTTTAATAGTGCAGGATTACCAATAGCTAGTGAATTAGATGATCGCATCATTGGCATCACCATTAATCAGTTGAGAGAAACGCCAATAAAGATTGGTATAGCTGAGTCAAAAGAAAAAGCGCAAAGCATTGTGGCTGCATTAAAAGGACAACTCTTGACGACCCTTGTAACTACTGAAGAAACAGCAAAAGAAATCTTGGCACAATCAAGAAAAAAATAATTCATTAAATTTGGTTCAATCAAGTTGAAACCCTAACTTTATAACGTTCTAGAAAACTAAAAAACTTAGTTCTCTAGGACGTTATTTGTGATTTAGGAATAACAAATGTGAAAAAGTGCTTGACATTGTGAAAGCACATACATATAATGAGTTTGTGATATCACATAAGTTAATATTAAATCACGAATGTGAGGAGTGTTCTGATGAGCTGGTTAGAAGTAGAGAAAAAAACGGTTATCGTAACAGGTGGATCTTCAGGTATCGGTGCGGCGATAGTCAAGGAATTGTGTCATTTAGGCGTCAAAGTAGTAAATACAGATTTGCAAGAAGGGACTTTTGAGCATGAAAACCTTTCTTTTATTCAAACGGATGTAACGACACGTGTATCTGTGGAACAAGCTGTTAAATCTACTATAGATATGTTTGGAAAAATTGATGCCTTGGTAAATAATGCGGGAATTAACATTCCAGCGCTGTTGGCAGATACAAATCAATTGGATAGTCCCTATGAATTAAATGACGCACTTTTTGAAAAGATGGTGAATATTAATCAAAAAGGCGTTTATCTAATG
Organism: Enterococcus sp. AZ101; assembly: GCF_050499005.1. Classification (NCBI taxonomy): domain Bacteria; kingdom Bacillati; phylum Bacillota; class Bacilli; order Lactobacillales; family Enterococcaceae; genus Enterococcus; species Enterococcus sp. AZ101. The sequence goes on from NZ_JBMHEZ010000001.1 coordinate 1,454,399, forward strand.
AGTCAAGCTGTTAGTCGATACTTAATCAAAGAAGGAGCTGGTGTGATTATCAATATGTCTTCTGAAAGTGGACTTGAGGGTTCAGAAGGACAAAGTTGTTATGCTGCAACTAAAGCGGCAATCAATAGCTTTACTCGTTCTTGGTCAAAAGAATTAGGCAAATTAGGCATTCGAGTAGTAGGGATTGCACCAGGTATTATGGAGGAAACGGGCTTACGGACAGCAAGTTATGAATCCGCTTTAGCTTATACGAGAGGAAAGACAGTGGACGAAATCAGAGCGGGCTACAGTCAAATAAGTACAATTCCACTGGGGAGAAGTGGAAAATTGGTTGAGGTGGCAGATTTAGTCGTTTATTTAATATCAGATCGTTCTAGTTATCTCAGTGGGGTGACAATCAATGTTGCTGGTGGGAAGACGAGGGGGTAACTTGAATGACAAAAGTAGTGCTAGTAGCGCACGGAAAACTTGCTTTAGAGATGAAAAACTCTGCTGAAATGATTTTTGGTCAATTATCTCATTTTTCTGCGATTGAATTTTCCAAGCATGATGGATTAGAAAGCTTGTCTGAAAAAATAATGAAAGACCTTAAAAAATCAAATGAAGAAACGCTGCTTATTACGGATCTTTTCTGCGGCACACCTTACAATGCTAGCTGTAGTATTTGTATGAAAGAACCAACACTGCAGATCGAAGTGATTTCAGGTATGTCATTACCAATGGTGTTGGAAGTAGCGGCTATGATTGATGCAACACCGCTCAGTCAAGTCGTTAACATAGTGAAAGAAGCTGCGGCTGAAACTGTAAAATCATTTAAAGAACAAGTTATTAAAGACGAGGAGAAATTTTGAGATGGAAATAAAATTAGCAAGAATCGATGATCGATTGATCCATGGACAAGTAGCAACTGTTTGGGCTAAAGAAGCAGGAGCTCAACGAATCATCGTTGTTAGCAAAGAAGTAAATGAAGATGAGATCCGCAAAACCTTAGTTAAACAAGCCGCACCTCCAGGGATCAAAGTCAATATTGTTGACGTAGAAAAAGCCATCAAAGTGTATCAAAATCCTAAATACAAAACAGAAACAGTGTTCTATTTATTTACGAATCCTAGCGAAGTTGTAGCATTAGTTAAAGGTGGGGTCCCATTAAAGACAATCAATATCGGCGGTATGCAATTTAGAAATGGTAAAACACAGATCACGAAAGCCATCTCTGTTAGTCAAAGAGATATAGAGGCATTCTATGAGCTGAAAGAATTAGCAGTTACGTTAGATTGCCGTGTTGTTGCAACAGATCCTAAAATCGATTTTGAAGGGAAATTAAAAGAAGCAGTTACGAATTAAGGAGGAGCAAAATGGCGTTATCGATAATTCAAATTGTACTGATTTTTATCTTTTCATGTGTTGCGGGTATGGGGAGTGTTTTAGATGAATTTCAAACCCATCGCCCTTTAATTGCATGTACCATTGTTGGATTGATTTTAGGTGACCTGACAACAGGAATTATTTTAGGTGGAACATTAGAGCTGATTGCTTTAGGTTGGATGAATATTGGCGCGGCACAATCACCAGACTCTGCTTTGGCAAGTGTGATTGCGACAATCTTAGTAGTAGTCGGGCATCAGGACATTCAAGCCGGTATTGCAATTGCTTTGCCAGTGGCCGCAGCAGGCCAAGTTTTAACAGTAATTGCTCGGACGATTACGGTCGCTTTTCAACACGCTGCGGATAAAGAAGCCGAGACGGCAGCTTTTAACAAAATTATTTTTCTTCATTTTAGTGCATTATTTGTTCAAGCGCTACGTGTAGCGATTCCTGCGACGATTGTTGCCATATTTGTTAGTGCGGAAATGGTCAATAAAATGTTGGCAATGATTCCAGAAGTCGTTACAGGTGGGCTGGCAGTTGCTGGCGGCTTTATTGTGGTAGTCGGGTATGCCATGGTTCTAAATATGATGAGTGTAAAATACTTGATGCCATTTTTCTATTTAGGGTTTGTTTTAGGTGGCTATTTGGAATTTAGTTTGCTTTCATTTGGTGTGATTGGTTTAATCATTGCATTGATTTATGTTCAATTGAATCCTAATTTTACTAAGTCACTCACCTTACAACCAAACGAACAGATGGTTTATTCAGGAGCAATTGTTGCAGACGATGAATTAGATGATTAGGGAGGAAAAAAATGGAGACAATAGTGAGCGAAACGATTGAGGAGCAGCCCTTACAATCCGTCATCACAAAAAAAGATTTAATGATGACGTTTGTTTTTTCAAACTTTCAACAAGCATCTTTTAATTATGAACGGATTCACGCACTTGCTTTTTGCGTGGACATGATTCCGACAATCAAGAGAATTTACTATACAAAAGAAGAACAGTCAGAAGCGCTAAAACGACATTTAACATTCTTTAATACAACACCAGCTGTCTGTGGTCCTGTGATTGGTGTAACGATTGCGATGGAAGAAGCCAAAGCAAGTGGCGCTGATATCGATGATGGTACGATCAATAGTTTAAAAGTGGGCTTGATGGGTCCGTTAGCAGGTGTGGGCGATCCCTTAGTTTGGGGGACTCTGCGTCCGATTGCAGCAGCAATCGGTGCCTCACTTGCTTTGTCTGGGAATATTTTGGGTCCTATTCTCTTTTTTATAGCTTTTAATGCCGTTCGTCTGAGCATGAAATGGTTTGGTTTAACTTATGGATTCAGAAAAGGTTTAGACATCGTTAAAGATCTGTCAGGTAATCTTTTGCAGAAATTGACGGAAGGTGCGACCATTTTAGGGCTATTTATCATGGGTGTCCTTGTGACTAAGTGGACAACGATCAATATCCCTTTAGTTGTGTCAAAAACACCTGGACAAGATGGAAAAATGATTGTTACGACAGTTCAAAATGTGTTGGATGATTTAGTTCCTGGGCTGTTAGCCTTAGGATTGACCTTATTAATGATGAAATTATTGAAGAAAAAGGTAAGTCCGATTGTATTGATTTTTGTTTTATTCGCAGTGGGAATTGTAGGGTATGGATTAGGTCTTTTAAATTAAAATAGTTGGAGGTATTTTAGGATGGAAACAAAAGCAGTCCGTTTATATGGAAAAAAAGATTTGCGCTTAGAAGCGTTTGAATTACCTGAAATTAAAGAGGATGAAATTTTGGCCTCTGTTGTGACAGATAGTATTTGCATGTCTACATGGAAACTGGCTAATCAAGGTCAAGAACACAAAAAGGCACCGCAAGATTTAGAGAACAACCCAATTATTATTGGACATGAGTTTTGCGGTGAGATCTTAGAAGTGGGTAGTAAATGGCAAGGGAAATACCAAGCAGGAGAGCGCTACGTAGTACAAGCAAACCTTCAATTGCCAGATCGTCCAGATTGTCCAGGATATTCCTATGCCTATACAGGAGGAGATGCAACGTACATCATTTTATCGCGAGATGTTATGGAGCAGGACTGCTTAATTCCATATAAAGGAGAGACTTACTTTGAAGGCTCATTGATCGAACCTTTATCATGTGTGATTGGCGCATTTGAAGCAAATTATCATTTGATTGAAGGCTCTTATGAACATAGAATGGGAATCAAATCAGATGGTCATCTACTAATTATGGGCGGTACCGGTCCAATGGGCTTATTAGCAATCGATTATGCCTTGCATGGGCCGACCACACCTAAAAAAATTGTGATCACGGATATGAGTGACGAAAAATTAAAACGTGCTGAAAAATTATATCCAAGTCAAAATGGTATTGAAGTGACATATCTCAATGTAAAAGAGTTAGAAAATCAAGTTGAGGTGCTAAAACAAACGGTTTCTGGAGGATTTGATGATATTTTTGTAATGGTTCCTGTTTCGGACGTTGTCGCGGATGCTTCTAAATTACTGAACCCAGATGGCTGTCTGAACTTCTTTGCAGGGCCGCAAGACAAATCATTTTCAGCGCCAATCAATTTCTATGATGTACATTATTCATTCACTCATTATGTTGGAACTTCAGGTGGAAATACAGAGGACATGCGCAAGGCTGTTGAACTGATTGAAACAAAACAAGTAAAAGTTGCCAATGTCGTCACGCATATTTTAGGGTTGGATGCGGTAGCCGAGACAACCTTGCATCAACCAGAAATTGGTGGAGGGAAGAAGTTAGTTTACACACATTTGTCTTCTAAATTACTTCCATTAGCGGAAATGGAAAACCATAATGCTCAATTAGCTGATATCCTTCACAAGACTGATGGTATTTGGAGTAAAGAAGCAGAAGAATATGTACTAAAGAATTTTAATAGAATTTAAAATATACAAGGAAAGTCATTCGTAAAATACGAGGCTTTCCTTTTTTAGGGTTAAAAGCTATGGCTTTCATAAAGTTTTTTGCTACCATAATTTTTTTGACTATACCTGCAAATGAATAGATGAAAACATTATTGTATCGCTGACTATAAATAAAATTGTACTTATAATAATTATCAGCGCAAAAAAAGTCGAATTATTTATAATTTTGATAAATACTTCTTTTTTCTATCATAGGTTTAGATGAATAAGGTATAATGAATAGATAGAAAGAAACAAGATTTGGGGGATTGGAAAATGGAAAGAGTAACCAAAAAAAAAGGAAATAAACCAGTTATCATAGTGATTAGCGCTGCCGCAGCTGTAATAGTTTTGGCGGGAGGTTATTTTGCTTATAGTTCGTGGCAGAAAAATCAAGAGTTGAATAAAGCAGAAAAATCGGCGAAGTCTTTTTTAAACTATCTTTCAAAACAAGAATTTGAGCAATTACCTGAATTACTAAATGAAACTTCTGTAAAAGAAAGTGGTTATGATGATGCCAAAGTTGTAGAAAAATACCAAACGATTTTTTCTGGTATTCAAGCGCAAGGAATCAAGAGCAAAAACATCAAAGTCACCCAAGAAAAAGAAGGAAAATACACATTTACTTACAATTTAGAGATGACTACGCCACTTGGCAATCTGACAGATTTATCCTATAAAACAACGATCCAAAAGGATACTGACACATATAAAATCAACTGGGCGCCTAATCTGATTTTCCCTGAAATGACAGGACAAGACAAAATTTCGATTGGGGTAGATGCAGCAAACCGAGGAGAAATCATCGATCGCAATGGAGAAGGCTTAGCTGTCAACCAAGCTTTTGATCAAGTGGGCATTGTACCTGGGAAACTAGGAGACGGACAAGAAAAAACGAATAATATCAAAGCATTTAGTGATCAGTTCAAGATTTCTGTAGATGAAATCGAACAAAAACTCAAGCAATCATGGGTCCAAGCGGATTCTTTCGTACCGTTAACAGTCTCTTTTGAACCAGTTACGACTTTGCCTAAAGGAGCTGCCTCTCAGGATGCGACTGTTCGTTATTATCCATTGAAGGAAGCAGCTGCGCAATTGGTTGGCTATGTTGGCACAATCACAGCAGAGGACATTGAGAAAGACCCAACTTTAAGTAGTAATGGCGTTGTTGGGAAAGTTGGTTTAGAGCAGGCTTATGATAAACAATTAAGAGGACAAGACGGCGGTAGTATCACGATTACTCAGGAAGACGGTACACCAAAAAGTGTCCTTCAGCAAGTGGATAAAAAGGATGGCGAAAAAATCCAGTTGACGATTGATAAGAATGTACAATCTCAAGCCTATAACATTTTCAATAATCGTCCAGGAAGTGCTGTGATCATGGCCCCTCAACAAGGCGATTTATTAGCAGCAGCTAGTTCACCATCCTTTGATCCAAATAAGATGGCGAATGGCATTTCTCAAACGGATTATGATGCATATGCAACCAATGAAAACTTACCATTTACTGCCCGATTTGCGACAGGATATGCGCCTGGATCGACCTTTAAGACAATCACCGGCGGAATTGGCTTAGATGCCGGCACCTTAAAACCAGAAGAAGAAATTGCAATCAATGGCTTGAAATGGCAAAAAGATGCATCTTGGGGGGATTACTTCGTGACCCGAGTTAAAGAAGCTAGCCCAGTAAATTTAAGAACAGCATTAGTCAATTCTGATAATATTTATTTTGCAGAACAAACCTTACGGATGGGTGAAGAAACATTTAGAACAGGTCTGGACAAATTTATCTTTGGCGAAAAACTAGATTTGTCGATCCCGATGAATCCAGCACAAATCTCAAATGAAGATAAATTTAATTCGGAAATTTTATTGGCAGATACAGGATATGGTCAAGGACAACTGTTAGTGACACCGATTCAACAGGCTGCTATGTATACTGTTTTCCAAAATGAAGGGAAACTTGTTTATCCGAAAATTGAACTGAATAAAGAAACAAAAGTGAAAGAAAATGTGATCAGTGCAAATGCAGCGAATACAATTGTGACTGATTTGTTAGGTAGCGTAGAAGATGAAACGGGATACGTTCATAATATGTATAATCCAGATTTCTCCTTAGCAGCCAAAACTGGAACTGCCGAAATCAAAGAGAAGCAAGATACAGTCGGGAAAGAAAATAGCTTTCTTTTAGCGATGGATCGCAGTAATAATAAATTCTCTGCGATGATCATGGTAGAAGATTCTCGAAAAAATGATACGGCAACCAATATCAGCAAACCGTTGATTGATTATTTAGAAGCGAATAACAACTAATCAATCAAGCGAGAGGTAAAGCGCAACAAGCGATTTTGCCTCTTTTTGCTTTTAATCCTTCGTGTTTTTACGAAAGAATAAAAATATGCTACAATAGACCAACTAGATGATGAAAGAAAGGGACTTTTTTGTGCGGATTTTAGCAATCGATACCTCGAATCAAACGTTGGCAGTTGCAGTTTGTGAAGAGAAGAAACTATTAGGACAATATACAATCACCGTAAAACAAAACCATAGCTTAACCTTGATGCCTACGATCACACGATTAGTAAAAGATATTGGGTTGACACCTACTGACATTGATCGAATCGTTGTGGCTCAAGGACCAGGTTCTTATACAGGCTTACGAATCGGTGTAACGACAGCGAAAACACTTGCGTATACACTAAAGAAAGAATTAGTTGGTGTTTCAAGTTTAAAGACCTTAGCTGCCAATTGTGTGCGGATTGAAGGCCCCATTATTCCAGTATTTGATGCCCGAAGAAATAATGTTTATACTGGGGCTTATGAATATGTTGATGGCAAGCTGAAGATGATCAAAGCAGATCGCCATATTGCAATAGACGTGTGGTTAAAAGAATTAAAAGAATTTGAACAAGTTTATTTCGTTGGAGAAGATGTTGAAAAATTCCGTGTTCAAATCGAATCAGTATTACCCCATGCACAGATCAATCCAATTACTCAGTGGCAAATTCCCAGTGGTGTGACTCTTGCGGAAATTGGTGGAGAAGCGGAGCCAGAACCAGAAATTCACCACTTTTTGCCTAATTATTTAAAACGTGTGGAAGCAGAAGAAAATTGGCTAAAAGAACATACATCAGAGGTAGAAAATTATGTTGAAAAAATTTAATCTTTTTCATAGTATTCTAGGAAAATTCTTTAAAAATCGACCCTATGATGCCAGAACGGTCGAAATTTCAAAGCAAGAATATTTTATACGTGCAATTGTACTTGATGATATCAAAGATCTTCTTTCGATTGAAAGAGAAGTCTATGCTGGGGAATTACCTTGGACAAAAACAGCATTTTTGATGGAACTTCAAGCAGCAGAGCCGCACTTATATTTACTTATTCAAAAGGATGAGCAAACGATTGGTTTTGTTGGATGTCGGATATTTGGTAAAGATGCGCACATTACAAATGTCGCTGTTTTGACTCAATATCAAGGAAATGGAATTGGTAGTTTTTTGATCAGAGAGGTCCAGGAATTTGCAAGAGTCAACGATTGTCAAACAATTTCTTTAGAAGTAAGGATCAGCAATAAAAATGCTCAACGTGTATATCGGAAACTGGGTTTTGTTTCGAATACGATCAAACCAGCCTATTATTCGGAAAATAAAGAAGATGCATTAGAAATGATGTTACACTTAAAAGAAGAGTGAAAGATGTATTATTCAAAAGAACAATTATCAGTAAATCAGGCGGCGGAAAAACTTTGGACTTTAAGCAATCAGTCATACAGTGATGGTTCGCCGTGGTCCCTAGAACAATTTAGCCTTGACTTAACTCAAAAAACGAGTGATTATCTTGTGCTGATCGACCAAGAACAATGGCTTGGTTTTGTCAGTTATCACTTGGTTTTAGATGAAGTGGAGATCACTCATGTTGTGATCAACAAAGATTTTCAACACCAAGGGTATGGTAGTCGATTAATCGATCAACTGATCCAACGCTTTGTTGAACAAAACGTTTCTCAGGCTTTTTTAGAAGTACGTGTGTCTAATTCAAACGCACAAAAATTATATGAAAAAAAAGGATTCAAACCCATCAACCGTCGAAAAAATTATTATAGTCATCCTAAAGAAGACGGAGTGGTCATGTGTTTAACTGTTAAGGAAGTGAAAATGAGTCAATGACTTTTTTTAATAAGGAAAGAAAATTAATACTCGCTATTGAAAGTAGTTGTGATGAGACGAGTGTTGCCATTATTGAAGATGGTTCCCTGATATTGTCGAATGTCGTAGCTTCTCAAGTCAAAAGTCATCAGCGTTTTGGCGGTGTGGTGCCAGAGGTGGCTAGTCGTCATCATGTGGAAGAGATTACATTATGTATTGAAGACGCTTTGACAACAGCGGATGTCAAACCCAGTGAATTGAGTGGGGTTGGTGTTACTTATGGCCCAGGCTTGGTTGGGGCGTTATTGATTGGGATTTCGGCTGCTAAAGCATTTGCTTGGGCACACGATTTACCGTTGATTCCAGTGAATCATATGGCTGGCCATATTTATGCAGCCCAATTTGTAGAACCGTTGCAATTTCCCTTAATGGCACTATTAGTGAGTGGCGGTCATACAGAACTGGTTTACATGAAAGAAACAGGCTCATTTGAAATCGTCGGCGAAACACGAGATGATGCAGCTGGTGAAGCGTATGATAAAGTGGGTAGAGTTTTAGGATTAAGCTATCCGAGTGGGAAAGAAATCGATAACTTAGCGCATCAAGGTCAAGATACTTATCAATTTCCACGAGCAATGATTAAGGAAGATAATTATGATTTTAGTTTTAGCGGGTTGAAAAGTTCCTTCATCAATACAGTTCATAATGCGCAGCAACGAGATGAGGAATTAGTGATTCAAGACTTAGCGGCAAGTTTTCAGGAGAGTGTCATTGACGTTTTAGTAGCCAAAACAATTCGTGCTTGCCAAGAGTATCCAATTAAGCAGCTAGTGATGGCCGGTGGTGTCGCAGCGAATCAAGGCTTACGTGATCGGCTAAGAGCAGAAGTTACAAAAAAACTACCAGGAGTAACCTTTATTGTGCCACCGCTTAGATTATGTGGTGACAATGCGGCGATGGTCGGAGCTGCGGCTTTTGTTGAAGCAGAAAAGGGTCATTTTGCCGATTATCAATTAAATGCTGATCCTAGTTTGACCTTTATGACTATTAAAGAGTAAAAATCAACAACCAAACACTAGGCATAGCGATAAATATTTGCTATAATAAATCCAGTTTCATATTGATTCATTGAAAAAGAGAGTACTTCATTAGAATTAACCAAGCGATTTCGGGAGGGTGAAAGCCGAAGATAATCAAATGAAGGAAACGCACTTTGGAGAATCTGCATAGGCAGACGGTTATCTACCGTTACTAGATTAAGAGGGTTCATCTTTTGCAAAGAATGAACAATTAGAGTGGTACCGCGGGAAAATCTCGTCTCTGGTGTTTTTTAACACTAGAGACTTTTTTGTTGTTCATCACTCCACTTTGTGTGATCTCATCAATTTATAAGAGCTAAAGCTCTAAAAATCGAAGGAGTACGATTGGCATAGCTAGAGTGGAGGATGAAGAATAGTTGAAAAATAAAGTGAGAGAAGTTACCTTTTAAACAATATAATCAACCATCAGGAGGATATTTATGAACAACAAAGAAATCGTAGCAAAAGCCATTTTTGAAGTGGTAAAAGAAGACCTATCATTAGAAACAGTTACAGAATTATTGGAAAATCCTAAATCTGCCGATCATGGAGACGTTGCTTTTCCAGCCTTTTCATTAGCTAAAGTATACCGCAAAGCACCGCAACAAATTGCGGCTGATCTAGCAGAGAAAATTGGTGGAACAGACTTTGAAAAAATTGAAGTAGTTGGACCTTATTTGAACTTTTTCATGAATAAAAAAATGGTCAGTCAAACAGTCATCGGCCAAATTGCAAAAGAAAAAGGACATTACGGAGATAGTTCGATCGGTGAAAAGGGAAACGTCCCGATTGATATGTCGTCACCTAATATCGCTAAACCAATTTCGATGGGACATCTGCGCTCGACTGTTATTGGGAATTCGATTGCTTTTATTCTTGAAAAAATCGGCTACACCCCGATTCGCATCAATCACTTAGGCGATTGGGGCACTCAATTTGGTAAGTTGATCGTGGCTTACAAAAAATGGGGTTCTGAAGAGGCTGTTAGAACGGCACCTATCACTGAATTATTACGTCTATATGTGCACTTTCATGAAGAAGCTGAAACACAACCTGAACTAGATGAACAAGCTCGTGCTTGGTTTAAACGACTAGAAGAAGGCGATGCACAAGCAACAGAACTATGGCAATGGTTCCGTACAGAATCGTTGAAAGAGTTTGACAAAATATATGCAATGCTGGAAGTTTCGTTTGATTCTTATAATGGAGAAGCTTTCTACAATGATAAAATGACTGAAATCGTTACAATGTTAGAAGAAAAACATTTATTACAAGAAAATCAAGGAGCAGAAATCGTTGATTTATCTGCTTATGATTTGAATCCAGCATTGATCAAAAAATCAGATGGGGCCACGCTTTATATTACACGGGATTTAGCTGCGGCTGTTTATCGCAAACGGACATATGATTTTGCAAAAGCAGTCTACGTTGTAGGGAATGAGCAAAGTAATCACTTCAAACAATTGAAAGCTGTTTTAAACGAACTTGGATTTGATTGGTCTAAAGATATGCATCATATTCCATTTGGATTGATTACTCAAGGTGGTAAAAAATTATCAACTCGTAAAGGGAAAATTGTTTTATTAGAAGAGGTATTAAACGAAGCAGTTGAACTAGCAAATCAGCAAATTATGGAAAAAAATCCTGATTTGCCAAATCGCGAAGAAGTGGCTAGACAAGTGGGGATCGGTTCAGTTATTTTCCATGATTTGAAAAATGATCGCTTGAATAATTTTGACTTCGCCTTAGAGGAAGTTGTTCGTTTTGAAGGGGAAACAGGCCCCTATGTGCAATATACTCATGCACGTGCAATGAGTATATTAAGGAAAGCTGATTTTACGATTGATGAGACAAAAGAATATGCCTTAGATGATAAAGAGAGCTGGGAAGTGATCAAGTTATTGCAAAAATTCCCAGAAGTTGTTATCCAAGCAGCTGATAAATATGAACCATCAGTGATTGCAAAACATGCGATCCAAGTTGCACAAGCCTTTAACAAATACTATGCTCATGTTAAAATTTTAGCTGACGATGAACAAAAAGAATCACGTTTAGCTTTAGTTTATGCCATGGCAACAATTATCAAGGAAGATTTAAGATTGCTTGGTTTACATGCGCCAAATGAAATGTAATCTGATCTATTGATTAAAGATTGATTTAAGAATAATCGCCTCTAATTGTCGTAAATGAATACAACAATTAGAGGCGATTATATTAATTTATCCAAGTTTGTTGCATTTGATCTAATAGATCGATGACGTCTTTTGTTAAAAAAAGTGATTGATTCGGTAATGTTCCTTCGATCATTTTGATCATGTTTGTAATTTCATAATTCAATGCTTCGTTAGTATCACCTGAAATGATTGTTTCCACCGTTCCATCATTAAAATAGACTTTTGCTTCATCTGCGCGTGGGTATTCGTTGATCACAATATACGCTTCTTCAAAAGCTACAATCCCTTGCTTAGGCATTTTTGCTTGAAAACTTAAGGAAACAGTTGCCATTTCCTGTACGTCATTTTGTAGAATCGTTGCTGATTGCTCATCTACACCAGTTGAAAATGGCTGCATAACTGAAGCTATGACCTTAGGCTGAGCAGTAAAGAACCAACGAACAAAAGATACTGCATATGTTCCAATATCCAAAAGAGCACCGCCAGCTAAATCTGGATTAAAGAAGCGATTGTTAGGGTCAGGCTCTTTATAGCTACCAAAAGGTGCTTGAATCATTTTTAATTTACCAAAACGATTCGCATCAATCAGGCTTTTCAATTCGTGATATAAAGGCATATTGAAAATCGTCATCGCCTCGGCCAGTATCAACCCTTTTTCTTCAGCCAATCTTATTGCTACGGTCAATTCTTCACTGTTCATCGTGATGGCTTTCTCGCAAAGAACGTGTTTACCAGCTTCCAATGCTTTTAAAATATGTGAAATATGTTGTCGATTAGGTACAGCAATATAGATAATATCGATCAAGTCGTCAGCTAATAATTCTTCAAATGATCCATAGGCTGTAGAAATAGCATGTTCCTTAGCAAATGTTTGCGCTTTTGTTAAGGTTCTAGATGCAACCGCAGCGATACGGCTGTTCTCTTGGTGGAAACTATTCGCAAAGCTGGCTGCGATATCTCCAAGTCCAATGATGCCCCAGTTGTATTGTTTCATAATGATTCCTCCTAATTTTAGAAGCGGATGGTTTAATCCAGCTACTGAGTAAAGTAATTTTTGGTTGATGCTGAACAAACGTATCAGGTTGGGAAACTCAGTAATTTTATTATACATGAGAAGTTGGAAATGAAGGGATATTTTGATTAGAAGTCTGAAGATGTTTGATTATTTATCGGGAAAAATTGAATGTTTCTTAAAAAAATAGAAATAAGTGATCCAAAGAGATGCATTTTTCGGATATTTTCAGTAAAATAAGGAAAGGAGGCGAAAGTCATGCACCAAATGTATATAGATATTCTTATTGATGCAATTATTGAGCAATTTGAAACAGAAGAAAAATTTTATACAGACTATCTCCAAACCTCAAAAGAAAATTGGGATAACTGGAAAAAAGGTAGAGTCAATTTAACGAGTGAGCAAATGCAAAAAGTAAAAAACTTATTTTCTGATTATGAATGGATGTTGACACAAAAAATATTACGTCAAACCGTTCTGTTCCCAGAAAAAAGAAATATTGCTGTTTCAGAATACAAACGTTTAAAAACACTAATCGCTAAAAAATGGCTGCAATCAGGAGCTGGTATTGCTGAGTTGATTCCATCAAAAGCAAACCATGAAGAAAAAGAACAAGCATTTATTGATTTAAAAGTCACGCTGTCTTACGGTGAATGGGGATTTGATGATATTGTCACTTTCCGATTGCCAGCTACCTTACAAGGACAATTAGAAGGCTCAAAAGTAGAATTGCTTGATTGGGTAAATGAAAATTTGATGGGTACTTACGTTGGTGAATAAGGAAGTAAGGGAGTTTTTTTTTGAAACAAATTTTAGGTATTTTATCGGTTATCATAGTACTAGGTGCTGTAATTTTTGTCTTATTTGGTCATCCAGCCTCAAAAGATAAAAATAATAATACAAATGAGAGCACCGAAGAAACAAGTACAACCGTTTCAACCAGTATATCTACGTCTGAAATACAAATGAAAACATCGACAACTATGACTACAACAGCTATTGATTGATTGTATGAAAAAAAACTGATATAATCAGTCAGCCATTATCCTAAACTAAGAAGGATTAATACGGAAACGAATACAAAACAAAGTAGGGAATGTATGAATAGTCAAAGGTATAAGAAGAAAAAAATAAGAAAAACTAATTTACCAATGCTTTTTGCAGGATTACTGATCGTTGGTATAGCGTTTGTTTTTTCAATCAATGTATTATCAGACAGCTCAAAAACAATAGAAGAAACTGCTCAGCAAAAAGAAGAAGTATCAAAAGAACAGTTTATCGATCGAATAAGCCCTCATGCGAAAGAATTGCAAGCGTCTTATGGTGTTTTACCCAGTATTATTATAGGTCAAGGCATTTTAGAATCAAATTGGGGACAGAGTACTCTTGCTTCAAAGTATAACAACTTATTTGGGATCAAAGCGTATGGTGACCAAAAAAAAATCAATCTTGAGACTAGAGAATACATCAATGAAGAATGGATTGTGATTCAGGGAGATTTTAGAGTTTACAATACCTGGGAAGAATCAATGGACGATCACACGCGTTTATTTGTTAATGGTGTGACATGGAATCCCCGACTGTATGAAAATGTCCTTTTAGCGAAAAACTATAAACAGGCTGCACGCGCATTACAAGAGGCCGGCTATGCAACAGATCCTACGTATGCAGATAAGGTGATTCACGTGATCGAGAGTTATGATCTCAATCAATATGATCATTGATCAATGAAGTAAAAAGGAGTGGTGGGAATGGATGAAAAGTGGGTACCAGAAATTGTTACACCTTTGAAACAAGACATTGTACAAGTACCGAAAGTAATCAAAAAGGCCAGTGGTATTCGGATTTTTGGGAAAAAAATCAAATCAATTATTTTTACGACTGATATTGCTATTATTCGAAACACAGATGCAAACGCAGTAATCGCTGTGTATCCTTTTACACCGCATCCAGCGATTACTAAAAGTATTATTGAAGCCGCAGACATCCCTGTTTTTTCAGGTGTAGGTGGTGGACTGACACAAGGACAACGCTCTGCATATATGAGCTTGTTTGCAGAAGCACAAGGATCGATCGGCGTCGTGTTAAACGGCCCCACACCTATTGAGACCGTAGAGATGGTTTGTGAGGTCGTAGATATTCCGGTGGTCAGTACAGTCACTTCGATTCATACGCCTATTGATGAAAAAATAACAGCGGGTGTTACGATGATCAATATTAGTGCTGGTAAAGACACTGCTAAAACAGTTAAGTTTTTCCGAGATAAATATCCTGAATTACCAATTATTGCAACAGGCGGGCCAACAGATGAATCAATCACTGAAACAATTGCTGCCGGAGCGAATGCAATTACATATACGCCGCCTAGTAATGGTGAGCTTTTCAGTCATAAAATGGACAAATATCGCAGTTTGGAAAAAAAGAATGATCATTAAGATTGTTCGTATTGTGATAAAAATGTAGGAAATGAAATTGATTACAAATAAGGATTCGATAGATACTCTGAGAATTTCAACGGAATTCATTTTTTTCATTGAAATTTTCAGAGTTTTGTACTATTGTATACTAATACAAGAAGCTTATATATGGTCATAATATGGTTGACCGTTTCTACCCAACACCGTAAACGTTGGTCTATAAGTGAAAAAGAGTCTTTGACCTTTTTTGCTTATGCAGAAAAGGTCTTTTTGTTTTTTTATAAGCATCAACCCTATAAAAATTGATGAAGGAGTCGGAAAAAGTGGAAGAATTAGTACAACGAATCAAAGAAGATGGTCGAGTTTTAGGAGAAGGTGTCTTAAAGGTAGATAGTTTTGTTACCCATCAAGTCGATCCTAATCTAATGGAAGCAATCGGCTATCGCTTTGCAGAGGTATTTGCAAAATCGGGTATTACAAAAGTTGTGACGATCGAAGCATCGGGGATTGCACCTGCGCTTTTTGCAGCTAAAAAATTAGAAGTGCCAATGATTTTTGCCCGCAAAGCAAAAAGCTTAACAATGGATGAAGAATTATTGACTTCTTCTGTTTATTCGTTTACTAAACAAGTAACTAGCCAAATTTCTATTTCAAGAAAATTTTTATCAAGCGAAGATAATGTGTTGATCATTGATGACTTTTTAGCGAACGGTCAAGCGGCGAAGGGCTTAGTCGAATTGTGCCAACAAGCTGGTGCAACAGTTGATGGGATCGGGATTGTCATTGAGAAATCTTTCCAAGATGGACGAGATTTATTAGAAAAAATGGACTTACGTGTTGTGTCGTTAGCACGTATTGCCTCATTGAATAATGGTGCAGTTGAATTTCTTGAAGGGGATGCATAAACTTGGAAAGTAAAGAGAATCAAAAAGGACAAATCCAGCAAAGTGAAACTGGAAATGGAAAAGCAGCTGTTTTAGGATTGCAGCATTTATTAGCCATGTATGCTGGAGCCGTAGCAGTACCGTTATTGATTGGAACAGGTTTAAATTTTAATTCCGAACAAATGACCTATTTGATTTCAATCGATATTTTTATGTGTGGTATTGCAACATTGCTGCAGCTGACTGTAAATAAATTCTTCGGTATCGGCTTACCAGTAGTGCTTGGTTGTGCTATACAAGCAGTAGCGCCATTGATCATGATCGGTAGCGATAAAGGAATTGGAGCGATTTACGGCTCGATCATTGCTTCTGGTATTTTTGTGGTCTTAGTATCAGGTATATTTTCAAAAATCAAAAAATTGTTTCCGCCTTTAGTAACTGGAACTGTGATTACTGTTATCGGTTTAACGCTGATACCTGTTGCTGTTGAAAAGATGGGGGGAGGATTAGCTACTGATCCTGCTTTTGGAGATAGTACGAGCTTACTTTTAGCTTTTGTAACAATTGCTTTGATCATTGTGATTCAGGTTTGGGGTAAAGGCTTCATCAAATCAATTGCGGTTTTAGTTGGTTTAGTTGCTGGGACTGTCCTTGCGGCAATTTTAGGTCAAGTTGATTTAGCACCAGTTGGAGAAGCAACATGGTTTCATTTCCCTCAACCTTTTTATTTTGGTACACCGACTTTTGATATTTCTTCAATCATCTTGATGATCATTATTTCGATTGTTAGCATGGTGGAATCAACAGGTGTCTATTTTGCTTTAGGTGATATCACCGGCAAGCGAATCGGGGAAGAAGAATTGAAAAAAGGCTATCGTGCAGAAGGTTTAGCTGTTATTTTAGGCGGTATCTTTAACACGTTCCCTTATACCGGATTTTCTCAGAATGTTGGATTAGTACAGCTTTCAGGAATCAAAACACGACGCCCCATCTACTATTCGGCATTTTTTCTGATCGCTTTAGGGTTGCTGCCTAAGGTTGGCGCAGTTGCTCAAATCATCCCAGAACCAGTATTGGGTGGCGGAATGTTAGTGATGTTCGGTATGGTAGCCGTTCAGGGGATGCGGATGTTATCGAAGGTAGATTATAATAACGACAAAAATTTATTGATCATTGCGATTTCAATTGGTTTTGGACTAGGCTTTAATATGATACCGACATTATTCCAACATATGCCAGAAACGGTAAGAATGTTTACTGGAAATGGGATCGTGATGAGTAGTTTGACAGCAATTATTTTAAATTTATTGTTCAACGGTCTAAAAAGTGAAACGTGAGTCGAGTAATGAGTGTAGAGAAAAACCGGAGTTTGTTTCGGTTTTTCTTTTTTGTCGCTCTATTCCGAACGTTTATATTAAAAATAAATTTAATATTCGATTTTATTTTGACACGCTCTTATTCCATTGCTAAAATAAAGAAGAATAGAATAAGAGAGGGGAATAGTATGTCTGTCATAGTTTCAGTTGTTATGGGAAGTACTTCTGATTGGCCAACAATGAAATATGCCTGTGATTGTTTAGAAGAGTTTGGTATTCCTTATGAAAAGAAAGTAATATCGGCACACCGTACACCAGATTATATGTTTAAATTTGCTGAACAGGCACGTGGACGAGGTGTTAAAGTGGTCATTGCAGGTGCTGGCGGTGCGGCACATTTGCCTGGAATGATTGCAGCTAAAACAACTTTACCAGTAATTGGTGTTCCAATTCAATCTAAAACATTGAATGGATTAGATTCATTACTGTCGATCGTTCAAATGCCAGGTGGAGTACCTGTTGCAACGACTGCGATAGGAAAAGCTGGGGCACTTAATAGCGGACTACTTGCAGTTCAGATGCTTTCCATGTATGATGTAGAGTTAGCAGGGAAATTAGATGCAAAACGTCAATTTCTTGAAGAAACTGTGATGGAAAGTAGTGATGAACTTGAATAAACCTTTACTACCGGGACAAATGATCGGTATTATCGGTGGCGGACAATTAGGTAGAATGATGGCTTTAAGTGCACGAGAAATGGGTTTTCGTGTGGGCGTCTTAGATCCAACTGTCGACTGTCCTGCTGCTCAAGTCGCTGATTGGCATTTATTAGCTGATTATGATGACATCGAGGCTTTAGAAGAGCTGGCTAATCGTTCCCAAGTCTTAACGTATGAATTTGAAAATGTTGATGTAGGAGCATTAGTTCATGTTCAGGATCTAGTAAGCATTCCTCAAGGGACGGATCTTTTGGCTATTACACAAGATCGCTTACTAGAAAAATCTTTTTTAGAATCAAACAACATCGTTATTGCACCATTTGCTACAATTGTAAGTCCGACAGATATCCAAGATGCCATTGATGGTATTGGCTATCCTTGTGTGTTGAAAACAACTCGTGGTGGGTATGATGGTAAAGGGCAGTTTGTTTTATATAGCACTTCTGACTTGGCCCCTTCGATGAATATTCTTAGAGAAGGGACTTGTGTATTAGAAGCTTGGATTCCTTTTGAAAAGGAAATTTCAGTTTTAGTTAGCGGAAATGGCCTTGGAGAGTATACTGTATTTCCTGTTGTTGAAAATATTCATCGGAATAATATTCTACATGAAACGATTGCTCCGGCAAGAGTCGATGAAGAAGTTATTGAGGAAGCTCAACGAATTGCACGTGTGATTGCAGAGTCGATCGATTTAGCTGGTACATTGGCTGTCGAAATGTTTCTGACAAGTAACGGCGGTATATATGTAAATGAGTTAGCACCAAGACCACATAACTCGGGACATTACTCGATTGAAGCTTGTTCTATGAGTCAATTTGATGCCCATATTCGTGGGATTTGCGGTTGGCCGTTACCAGAAGTTGAGCTATTGTCTGAGGCAGTGATGGTCAATATTTTAGGCAATGAGATTTATGAAACGATGGATGTGATTTCTGAAAAGCCGGATTGGCATTTTCATTATTACGGCAAAGCAGAGGCGAAAAAAGGGCGAAAAATGGGACATATCACTATTTTGACCGAGGATATTTTTGAAACACTAGAAGAGGTATATCAAACCAATATTTGGGATTAAAAAGGAGCAAAAAATCGAATGATCGATCGTTATACACGACCTGAAATGGGTGCTATTTGGACAGATGAGAATCGCTACAATGCTTGGCTAGAAGTAGAAATATTAGCAGATGAAGCCTGGGCTGAATTAGGGGATATTCCGAAAGAGGATGTTCAAAAAATCCGTGACAATGCCTCTTTTGATGTAGCGCGCATAGTAGAAATAGAAGCAGAAACGAGACACGATGTAGTGGCCTTTACTCGTGCAGTGTCAGAAACGTTAGGTGAAGAACGCAAATGGGTCCATTATGGTCTAACTAGCACTGATGTAGTGGATACTGCTTATGGTTATTTATTAAAACAAGCGAATGATATATTGCGAGAAGATTTAAACAAGTTTACTGCAATTATAGGTGAAAAAGCGAGAGAGCATAAACATACTGTAATGATGGGAAGAACTCATGGTGTTCATGCTGAGCCAACAACTTTTGGGTTGAAATTAGCTTTATGGTATTCTGAAATGAAACGAAATGTAGAACGTTTTGAACATGCCGCCAAAGGTGTAGAAGCTGGGAAAATTAGTGGTGCAGTAGGAACATTTGCAAACATCTCGCCGTTTGTAGAAGAGTATGTTTGTGAACATCTAGGGATTCGGGCGCAAGAAATTTCTACCCAGGTGTTACCACGAGACCTCCATGCAGAATATCTATCTGCTATGGCTTTAGTGGCGACAAGTATTGAGAAATTTGCGACTGAAATTCGTGGACTGCAAAAATCAGAAACTCGCGAAGTGGAAGAATTCTTTGCTAAAGGGCAAAAAGGCTCGTCAGCGATGCCTCATAAGCGCAACCCGATTGGTTCAGAAAATATGACTGGTCTTGCTCGTGTAATTCGCGGGCATATGATGACAGCCTATGAAAATGTGACGTTGTGGCATGAACGTGATATCTCTCATTCTTCTGCAGAGCGAATCATTATCCCTGATACAACGATCTTATTGGATTATATGTTGAACCGTTTTTCGAACATTGTTAAACATTTAACCGTATTTCCAGATAATATGAAACGAAATATGGAAGCGACCTATGGCTTGATTTACAGCCAACGTGTTTTGTTGAAGTTAATCGATCATGGCATGACAAGAGAAGCGGCATATGACCTAGTTCAGCCGAAAACGGCGTATGCTTGGGATCATCAAACAGCATTTCGACCACTTTTAGAAGCCGATGAAAAGATCACGTCAATTTTATCAAAAGAAGAATTAGACGACGCATTTGACTATAATTATCATTTAAAGAATGTTGATATTATTTTTGATCGCGTTGGTCTATCGTAAACTGAAAAATAGCAGCGGAGTCACATTAGTGTGATCCTGCTGCTATTTTTTTGCTCAAAGCATCTCTATGTAGCTGTCAAAATATTGTTCTATAAAATGAGTTTGCTCAAGTATTTCTTTTTCAGTGATTGATGATTTTTCAGGAATTACGACCCATTTTGTTTCATTATTGTCATTTCTATGAATCACGGCTGTTATCACACCGATAAAATGACTCAATGGATCGGACGTTGCGTTCAGAATATAGGCATCTTGTTCCTCCTCCTCTCCGCCGATCACACCAGCAATATAGCCATAGTTGATTGGATAGATCGTCCCGAATGAATCTTTGTAGCCGATTGGTCGGTCAATTGTTACGTTAACTTTTAATTTCTCCATAGTGTTTTCCTTTTTTTAGTTGAAAAATGACTAAAACGTTAAGCGTTTTAGCCATTGCTCTAGATAACTTCTAGTATTATCAAACTGTAAGTTCTTGAAAATTTCGCATTGGTGCTTTTACTGGAGCTTTCAACATAGAAAGTAAGTGATCAATAAAAAGATAATTACATTCTTGTGAGTTGAAATAGACATGGATACAGTAATTGTTTTTGAAAAAATGTTGCTCATGTATTTGGTGGATCACTAATTCGTTATTAAACTTATTCAGATAGCGGAAAGTTCGTTTCCGTCTTTCTGAATGTCGATGTAGCGCTCGTTTCAAATTTTTAAATGTGTAATAAGAACTATACTGATTTAATTTGTGGACTTCTTCTAATGCTAGTAAATCGTTATATAATTTTGTTCTTTCTTCCGGTACCAGTCCTGCCAAAAATTCCTGCGCCAAATTGTCATAATCGCTAGTCATCCTTGTATTCCCTCCCAAAAATCGTTACTGGAAAAATTAAAATAGTTTTTTTAATCTATTTTTGTTTAGCATATCATTTTTCTTGATAGTTGTAAATGCTTACAAGCTTTTTCTGTTTTCCACATTCGTTAGCTGATTTCCAAAAAAGGTCTAAATACGAACGTTCTTTATTTTTATGCAAATTAATGTTAACGAAAAGTTGACTGATAGTTTAACTCTTGTTAAACTGTAAACAAGTTAAATACGAACTATTTTAGTTTTATTTTAAAAAATGTACGTAAGGAGCGTTGTGTACCGTGAAACCAAAGTCTTTGTTATACGAAGGGAAAGCGAAACGATTGTTTGAAACAGATGATCCACAGATTTTATGGGTAGAATATCTAAATCAAGCAACGGCTTTGAATGGCGCTAGAAAAGATGCTATGGATGGAAAAGCCAGTTTGAATAATGAAATTACCGCTCTCATTTTCGAACAGCTAAAGCGAGCAAATCTTCAAAATCATTTTATTAAGAAAATATCAAAATGCGAACAATTAGTGGAGAAACTAGAAATAATTCCTTTAGAAGTGGTAATTCGAAATATTTCCGCAGGCAGCTTTGCGAAACGTTTGGCAATACCAGAAGGTAAGCCTCTTGAATTTCCAGTCTTAGAATTTTATTACAAAGATGATGATTTAGATGACCCATTTATCAATGACGACCACGTTAAAATTTTGAACCTTGCATCGAATCAAGAAATTGAGAGAATAAAAAATGAAGCTTATAAGATAAATAAAGCACTGAGCATTTTGTTTGAAGCAATTGATATCCGTTTGGTGGACTTTAAAATAGAGTTTGGCAGACGAGCAGATGGGACAGTTTTATTGGCAGATGAAATTACACCTGATACTTGTCGTTTGTGGGATAAACAAACAGATGAACATCTAGACAAAGACGTTTATCGCAGAAATTTAGGAGATCTTGTTCCAGTCTATCAAGAAGTTCTTAATCGTTTAAACAAAAGGTTTGATTAAAAATAAAGGAGAATCGACGATGATGTATGATGTGAAAATTTATGTTACGTACAAAGATTCAGTACTAGATCCACAGGGTGAAGCAGTCAAAGGAGCTATTCATCGACTAGGATTTGATGAGATTGATGCTGTTCGGATTGGTAAGTATTTTGAAATGAAGGTAATGAAAACAGATCAACCGATTGAAGGCGTCATTGAAGCCATTTGTGATAAGTTGTTGGCCAATGTCAATATGGAAACCTATCGATATGAAATCCAGGAGGAAAGATAAGATGAGATTTGCAGTACTCGTTTTCCCAGGATCAAATTGTGACATGGATCTACTATGGGCGGTCAAGGATATTTTAGGTGAAGAGGCTGAATATGTTCGTCATGATGCAGACAGCTTGGCTGGATTTGATGGCGTGCTGATTCCAGGTGGATTTTCGTATGGAGATTATCTTAGATGTGGTGCGATTGCTCGATTCTCAAAAGTCATTAGTGAAGTGATCCGTTTAGCAGATGAAGGAAAACCAATTTTTGGTACCTGTAATGGCTTTCAAATATTGACAGAAGCAGGACTTTTACCTGGAGCTTTACTTCGCAATGAATCGCTTCATTTTGTTTGTAAGACAACGCGTCTAAAAGTCGCAAATAATCAAACAAACTTTACCTCAGAATACCAAGAAAATGAAGTGATTGAACTCCCTGTGGCTCATGGAGAAGGGAATTATTATTGTGATGACGCAACTTTGAAGCAATTAAAAGAGAATCAGCAAATCGTTTTTACTTATGCGGATGAAAATCCTAATGGCAGTCTTGCAAATATCGCAGGCATCATTAATGAAAAAGGGAATGTTTTAGGGATGATGCCGCATCCAGAGCGCGCAGTCGAACGTTTGTTAGGATCGGATGACGGGCTACGCTTTTTCAAATCAATTGTAAAAAATTATGGAAAGAGTAGGGCAGATGCATGATGAAAGGAAAAGAGCCAACACCACAAGAAATTAAAGAACAACGCATTTATGCTGAATGGGGATTGACCGATGAAGAATATCGAATGATTGAACAAGATATTTTAAAACGTATGCCAAATTATACGGAAACAGGACTCTTTTCTGTCATGTGGAGTGAACACTGTTCCTATAAAAACTCAAAGCCCGTGTTAAGAAAATTTCCTACATCAGGTCCTCAAGTCATACAAGGACCTGGCGAAGGTGCTGGAATTGTAGATATTGGCGATGGTCAAGCAGTTGTTTTCAAAGCGGAAAGTCATAATCATCCTTCAGCTGTTGAACCGTATGAAGGAGCAGCAACGGGTGTTGGCGGTATAATCAGAGATATCTTTAGTATGGGCGCTAGACCGATTGCCATTTTAGATTCGCTACGTTTTGGTGAGCTAACCAACCAGCGAACCAACTATCTTTTAGAAGAAATTGTAGCAGGGATCAGTGGGTATGGCAATTGTATTGGCATTCCCACAGTGGGCGGTGAAATAGCTTTTGATCCATGCTATGAAGATAATCCTTTGGTAAATGCAATGTGTGTCGGGTTGATCGATCATAAAGACATCCAAAAAGGCCAAGCCAAAGGAGTTGGAAATGTGGTTATGTATGTTGGTGCGAAAACAGGACGCGACGGCATTCATGGCGCAACATTCGCTTCAGAGGAATTTGTAGCAGGCGAAGAACAACAGCGCTCGGCTGTTCAAGTCGGTGATCCGTTTATGGAAAAACTATTGCTTGAAGCATGCTTAGAGTTGATCTTAGAGCATGCGGATATTTTGGTGGGCATTCAAGATATGGGGGCTGCAGGATTAGTCTCATCAAGTGCGGAAATGGCTTCTAAAGCAGGTTCTGGTTTGATTTTAGAGTTGGATAATGTGCCTCAGCGTGAAACAGGAATGACGCCTTATGAAATGATGTTATCAGAATCACAAGAACGGATGTTGATTTGTGTAGAAAAAGGACATGAAGCAGAAGTCGTTGCGCTTTTTAAAAAATATGAATTAGATGCTGTCTCAATTGGCATCGTTACAGATGATGGATTATATCGCTTAAATCATAACGGTGTTGAAGTCGCAAATTTACCAGTCGATGCATTAGCAGAGGATGCCCCTGTGTACAATAAGGAGCGAAAAGTACCAGCAAGAATTGAAAATTTTGAGAAACAGGCTGATTTTCATCCAAACATTCTCAATGGTACAGAAACATTATTACGTTTATTACAGCAGCCGACGATCGCGTCTAAAAAAATGATCTACGAAACCTACGATGCCCAAGTACGCACCAATACTGTTGTATTACCAGGGAGTGATGCAGCTGTTTTACGCGTACGTGGAACGAAAAAGGCGCTTGCGATGACAACGGATTGTAATGCTAGATACCTTTATTTAAATCCAGAAATCGGCGGGCAAATTGCTGTGGCGGAAGCCGCAAGAAATATTGTAGCTAGCGGTGGACAACCCTTAGCTATCACAGACTGTCTAAATTATGGATCACCGGATAAGCCAGAAGGTTTCTGGGAGCTTTGGACTTCAGCTGATGGCATTGCTAAGGCTTGTGAAGTATTGGAAACACCAGTAATTTCAGGAAATGTTTCTTTATACAATGAGACCAATGGTAAGGCTATTTACCCAACACCAGTAATTGGCATGGTTGGTTTGATCACAGATTTATCACATATAACAACGCAAGAATTTAAACATGCAGGTGATTTGATCTATCTGATAGGTGAGACAAAAGCCGATTTCAATGGCAGTGAGCTACAAAAAATGATGTTGGGTTTTATAGAAGGTAAATTGATGGATTTTGACTTATCGATTGAAAAAGATATTCAGCAGTTTGTATTAACGGCAATCAAAGCTGGAGTGATTGAAAGTGCCCATGATTGTTCAGAAGGCGGTTTAGCAATCGCATTAGTTGAATCGGCCTTTAAAAATGAATTTGGTATGGATGTTGCTGTAGATACGCCAACAGCACTACTATTTTCTGAAACGCAGTCAAGATTTATTGTATCGATCAGGCCGGATAATCAAGCGTTGCTTGAAGAAATGAGTCAAAGAAATGCACAGTTCCTTGGAAAAGTAACAGATACAGGCGTAATTGAAATTCAAACAAATGATCAAAAAATCAGTATCATGACGCAAATGGCCAAAGAACTATGGGAGGAAGCAATTCCATGTCTTATGAAATGAAAAGTTTAAATGAAGAATGCGGAATTTTTGGCATTTGGGGACATCCAGATGCCGCACGGGTGACATACTTTGGTTTGCATAGTTTACAGCATCGAGGCCAAGAAGGTGCGGGAATTGTTTCTAATAATGAAGGGAAATTGAATGGCTATCGAGGGCTAGGATTGCTTTCAGATGTTTTTAAAGATGATCGTTCATTCGCTTCGTTAAGCGGAAATTCTGCAATTGGTCATGTTCGATATGCAACTTCTGGAAATGGAAGCGTGGATAATATTCAACCATTTTTGTTTAAATTTTATGATGGTGCATGTGGTTTAGCTCATAATGGTAATCTGACCAATGCGAAAAGCCTTCGTAAAGAATTAGAAAAAGAAGGTGCGATTTTTCATTCTAACTCAGATACCGAAATTTTGATGCATCTCATTCGTCGTAGCAAACAAATAACATTTATTGAACAACTAAAGGAAAGTTTACGAACGGTTAAAGGCGGTTTTGCCTACCTGCTGATGACTGAAACAGCTATGATCGCAGCGCTTGACCCTAATGCTTTTCGACCGTTATCTCTCGGACAAATGAAGAATGGAGCGTACGTGATTGCTAGTGAGACTTGTGCATTAGAAGTTAGCGGGGCAGCCTTTGTCTGTGATGTTGGACCAGGTGAAGTGGTCATTATCGACGATACGGGTTATAAAATAGAGAAATACACAGATGATACTCAGTATGCGATTTGCTCAATGGAATATATTTATTTTGCTAGACCAGATTCAAATATTGCCGGAATAAATGTGCATACAGCACGTAAAAATATGGGGAAACGCTTGGCTAAAGAAGCACCGATCGAAGCCGATATGGTGGTTGGAGTACCGAACTCATCATTATCAGCTGCGAGTGGTTACGCTGAGGCAAGCGGTATTCCTTATGAGATGGGCTTAGTGAAAAATCAATACATTGCACGCACCTTTATCCAACCTACTCAGGAGTTGAGAGAACAAGGCGTTAGGATGAAACTATCTGCAGTTCGTGGTGTAGTAGAAGGTAAAAGAGTGATCATGGTAGATGATTCAATTGTTCGTGGCACGACAAGCCGTCGTATTGTGCAGTTACTTAAAGATGCAGGAGCAAAAGAAGTTCATGTACGAATTGCGTCTCCGCCGTTGAGGTTTCCCTGTTTTTATGGTATCGACATCCAGACAAGAAAAGAATTGATTGCAGCTAATCACTCGGTAGCTGAAATCAAGAAGCTGATTACTGCTGATTCATTAAAGTTTTTAAGTGAACAAGGCTTGATTGAGGCGATTGGATTGAACTATGATGCGCCTTATTCAGGACTGTGTATGGCTTATTTCAATGGAGACTATCCAACGCCATTATATGATTATGAGGAGAAATACCAAGCATCTTTTAAAGAGAAGATCAGTTTTGTCTAGTCAGAAAAACGATTGAAAACTATTCTTTATCAAGATAAAACGAGCCTGCTCAGTTTTCTAAATAAGGAGGAACTATGATGGCAAATGCCTATGCAAAAGCTGGAGTTGATGTACAAGCTGGTTATGAAGTGGTGGAAAGAATCAAAAAACATGTCGAACGAACGGAACGTGCGGGTATGATGGGCGCGCTTGGCGGTTTTGGCGGTTGTTTTGATTTAAGTGTGGTAGATGTGAAGGAGCCCGTATTGATTTCAGGAACAGATGGTGTGGGAACCAAATTAATGATTGCGATCCAAGAAAATAAACATGAGACGATTGGGATCGATTGTGTGGCAATGTGTGTAAATGACATCGTTGCTCAGGGCGCGGAACCGCTCTATTTTTTAGATTATATTGCGACAGGAAAAAATGTACCAGAGCGTTTGGAATCTGTGGTTGCAGGCATTTCTGAAGGATGCATCCAAGCAGGTGCAGCGCTGATTGGCGGTGAAACAGCTGAAATGCCAGGGATGTATCAGGATGATCATTATGATTTAGCTGGTTTTGCTGTAGGGGTTGCTGAAAAAAGTCAATTAATCACGGGAAACAAGATTCAAGAAGGAGACGTTCTTCTAGGATTACCTTCAAGTGGGCTTCATTCAAACGGTTATTCACTTGTACGTAAAATTTTCTTTGAAAGCCATCGATTGACTGGAGAGAGCGCACTACCAGAACTCATGGGGAAAGTATTAGGAGAGGAATTACTGATCCCAACTAAAATTTATGTAAAATCATTACTCCCACTGATCAAACAGGAACTAGTGAATGGAATCGCCCATATTACAGGAGGCGGTTTTATAGAAAATATTCCAAGAATGCTTCCAGATCATTTGTCGGCAGAAGTGAAATTAGGAAGTTGGCCGCAGTTGCCGATTTTTACTGCATTGGAAACATACGGAGAAATTCCAGCTATGGAAATGTATGAGATTTTCAATATGGGAATAGGCATGGTTTTAGCTATTTCCCCAGAAAAAATTGATGCCGTTCAAATGATGTTAACTAAATGCGATGAACCAAGTTATATTCTCGGCAAGATAACGGCTAAATCGAAACAATCGATTGTGTTTAAAGAGGTGTAAAAATGAAGTTAGCAATATTTGCTTCAGGAAATGGCAGCAACTTTCAAGCAATTGTTGAAGCGTCAAGAGCTGGCTTGATTGCTGCTGAAATTACGTTATTATTTTGTGATAAAAAAGATGCTTATGTGATTCAGAGAGCTAGAGAATTATTGATTCCAGTTATTTCATTTTCACCAAACGATTTTGAATCAAAAGCACTATATGAAGCTGAAATCCTTCATTTACTTGAAGAAGAGCAAATCGATTTAGTTGTTTTAGCAGGTTACATGAGGATCATTGGCCCAACTTTGTTAGAAACTTTTTCAAATCGCTTGATCAATATACACCCTTCACTATTACCTCGTTTTCCTGGTCTTCATGGGATCAAAGATGCTTTTTGTGGTAATGTTTCTGAAACAGGTGTGACGATTCATTATGTGGATGATGGTGTTGATACAGGTCCGATCATAGCACAAGAAAAAATCTTGATTGAACCAACTGACACGCTCGATTCTTTAGAAAGAAAAATTCATAATGTAGAGCACAGGCTATATCCGAGTGTCCTAGCACAGCTTATTCAAACAAAACAGGGAGAGAAATCTGAATGATAAAAAAAAGAGCATTAATCAGTGTGTCAGATAAAACAGGCGTAGCAGATTTTGCCAAGGGCTTGGCGAAACAGGGAATCGAAATTATTTCAACAGGTGGTACAAAAGCGATGCTTGAACAAGCAGGTATTCAAACAATTTCGATTGAAGAAGTGACTGATTTTCCAGAAATGATGGACGGTCGTGTTAAAACCTTACATCCAAAGATTCATGGTGGTTTACTTGGTCGTCGTGATTTGAGTGAGCATATGGAGGCTATGGAAAGACATAACATTCAGCCGATTGATTTTGTTTGTGTCAATCTCTATCCGTTTAAGAAAACAATCTTAAAAGAGCATGTCACCCGAGAAGAAGCAATTGAAAACATTGATATTGGTGGTCCAAGTATGTTACGCAGTGCCGCTAAAAATTACCAATCTGTCACTGTCGTCGTTGATCCAAAAGATTATGATGAGGTATTATCGGAACTAGCCAGCGCAGGAGAAACAACCCTTCTTACAAGACAGAGGTTGGCTGCAAAAGTCTTTCGACATACAGCTGCTTATGATGCTTTGATTGCAGAATATTTAACTGAAGCAGTAGGAGAAAAAGAACCAGAAACACTAACTTTGACATATGATTTAAAACAGAGCTTGCGTTATGGGGAAAATAGCCATCAAAAAGCGGCATTTTATCAAAATGCTCTGCCACTTTCATTTTCGATTGCCAGTGCGAAACAATTGCATGGGAAAGAATTATCTTATAATAACATCAAAGATGCAGATGCAGCTATTCGTATCTCTAGGGAGTTTGACCAACCTGCAGTAGTAGCTGTTAAACATATGAATCCTTGTGGAGTGGGAATTGGTGAGACGCTTGATGAAGCGTATCAATATGCTTATCAAGCAGATCCACTCTCAATTTTCGGTGGGATCGTTGTTTTAAACCGTGAAGTTGATCTAAAAGTAGCTGAAAAGTTGCACCAATTGTTTCTAGAAATTATTATTGCCCCAAGTTTCTCGGATGAAGCACTTACAATTTTAAGTAGTAAAAAAAATCTACGATTGTTGACGCTTGATTTTTCTAAGAAATCTCAAGCGATAGAAGATGAAAAAGTTTCAGTCTTGGGTGGACTACTAATCCAAGATCAAGATATTATGAAAGAAGATGTCGAAAAATGGCAAGTTGTAACGAAAAGAAACCCAACAAGTGCTGAACGAACAGCGCTGGAATTTGCATGGAAAACGGTCAAACATGTTAAAAGCAATGCAATCGTTGTTGCCAACAGTCAGCAAACGCTTGGGATTGGTGCAGGCCAAATGAATCGCGTTGGTTCTGTCCAAATAGCCATCAAACAAGCAGGAGAAAAAGTGGAGGAAGCTGTTTTAGCGAGTGATGCATTTTTCCCAATGTCTGATAGCATAGAGTATGCTGGCAAACAGGGAATCAAAGCAATTATTCAGCCGGGTGGTAGTATCAAAGACCAAGAATCAATCGACATGGCAGACAAGTATGGTATTGCGATGGTGTTTACTGATAATAGACATTTTAGACATTAAAAGGAGAAGCAGATGGGATTAACTATTTTAGTGATTGGAAGTGGCGGCAGAGAACATGTGATTGCTCAAAAATTGATTCAAAGTCCTAGAGTTACAACAGTTTATTGTGCTAAGGGAAATGCTGGAATGATAAATGATGGTATTCAATTAGTCGATATTGCGGAAGATGATCATGTACAATTGATCCAATTTGCCAAGAAAAAGAAGGTGAGTTGGACTTTCGTTGGACCAGAAGTCCCTTTATTGAATGGTTTAGTTGATGATTTTACCGCTGCGGGTTTACTAGTGTTTGGTCCTACTAAAGCTGCGGCACTTATTGAAGGTTCTAAAAATTTTGCAAAAAAAATTATGGATAAATATCAAATACCAACAGCCGATTATCAAACCTTTGCTGATTTTGAATTGGCAAAAACATATGTATTAGAAAAAGGTGCACCTATTGTGATTAAGGCAGATGGTTTAGCGGCTGGAAAAGGTGTTGTAGTAGCAGATAGTGAGGCACAAGCAATAGAAGCTTTAAAAGCAATGCTGGAAGAAAATAAATTTGGCTTGAGCGGTGCGAAAGTCGTGGTGGAAGAATTCCTTTCCGGAGAAGAGTTTTCGTTACTAGCGTTTGTTCGTGATCATGAAGTTTTTCCTATGGTGATTTCACAAGACCATAAACGTGCATATGAAGGAGATACAGGTCCGAACACAGGTGGTATGGGCGCATATGCCCCAGTTCCGCAAATTTCTGATGCAATCGTCAAAGAAGCAATAGAGACGATCATCAAACCAGCTGCCCAAGGACTAGTGGATGAAGGCAGACCGTTCACAGGGATTTTGTATGCTGGGGTGATTGCCACAGAAACAGGTCCTAAAGTAATTGAATTTAATGCACGATTCGGGGATCCAGAAACTCAGGTTGTCTTGCAACGTTTAGAAAGTGATTTTGCTCAAATTATTGATGATTTACTAACAGGCACACAACCAACCGTTCTGTGGAAAAAAGATGGCTATAGCTTAGGAGTAGTTGTTGCAGCGAAAGGTTATCCAAGCAATAGTGAATTAAACTATCCAATTCCAGATTTTTCGCGGATACAAACAGGACAAGTTTACTATGCAAGTGTAAAAGAGCAAGCTGGACAATTAGTTTCAGATGGTGGTCGTATCTATCTTATAGAAGCTAGCGGGGAAACCTTGAAAGCAGCACAGAATGCTGTTTATGGCATTCTAAATATGGTCAATACAGAAGGAACTTTTTACCGTAGAGATATTGGTTTTAAGGGTGTGACGTTCAACTAAAAGAAGAGGGATTTTTCCTCCTCTTTTAGTTGTCTATCCGTTGTTTTAGACTCGATCTTTTTGATTTGTTTTCTTAAAAGCCCCTTCACACCGCTGAGCTGTGTGATATAATCAGTTTGAAGGGAAGTTGACTAATGGAAGATAAACTAAATAAACATGTATCAGTTTCTATTACAGATGTAAAACAATCACCAATGAGCATTTTTGAAACAGCAAAAGAGAAAAATACAGGTGTTTACATTTACAATAGAAAAAAAATCGCCGGAGTGATGTTAACGGCTGAACAATATGAAGCGCTAATTAAGCAAAAAACGCAAGAGCAAGGACAGGACGTAAAAGTGGCAGAATTGAATCAAGCAATTCGCCAAAAAATTGCTTTTGGCTCCTTAACATCAACTAAAATTTTAGATGACCATTTGGTCTCATTAGGATTTATTACGAAGAAAATTGAAATAGAAGATTATAGTGAAATGATGAATGAATTAAATGAAACTGGTAAAATTGACTATCATTTTCAGAAAAAAGAAGATCGTACAAGCATTTTAGCTGAAGTGATTGGGGAACAAAGTAATCAATCTCATTTATCAGATAAATTAATTGTGAAAAAAATTCATCTTAGAGTGGATTAATCAAATATTCAGATTGTACAAATGAATCAGAAAAAACCAAGGTGGGACAGAAGCGATTGCTTCTGCTCCCACTGTTTGTACGTTTTCCTTTTATTTTCAAATATGTAGAACAAGCTATTGGAAATCAACCATATGGCCACGATAGCGTTTTGGTAAATGAGAAAGTTGAGCTCGTTCATTTTTTCTTTCTTCAATCGTAACGGCTTTAAGAAAGAAACGCCAGTTTTCTTGAATCCCTTGTTCAGTTTCGTTGGAATCAAATGTTGGTGGCGCACTATTTTCAATAAATTTAATTTGTCCATTTTCGATAATTCCCAGTAAGCGGTGTGTTTCATCATAAATTATAAGTGTCTCTTTGGGGTACCTTTTGGCAAAATGGGGACAAAGGTACGGTAATGAAAAGTGTTTAGGAGCAATAGTACTGTAAAGTGAATCACCTACATACTCAAATCGAATAAAACCAGTTAATGCATGGACTTCACTAAATAAAGCGTTTAAAGCATTTTGAAGAGCTAAAATGGACGGGTGTCCTAAGTGATTAGTCAATAAACTATCAGTTGTCAAGCTGATTTTAACAGCGTCTAGCAAACAGCGTTCTTTATCTCTCAATGAACAATAAAAACCATCAATAATAAATTGCCAATTTTCTTTTCGTAATCGTTCGGTCAGGCGAGCTTGAATTCTTTGAGCCAGTACTTCGTCTGTTGCGATCCAATGACTAGCAAATAAATTTTCGATCGCATTATCTGACGTTACAATGATTTCAGGAAATACTCGTTTTTTAAAGGCATGATAAATAATCGTTAAAAAACCATAAAAACTACCATCATATTCCCAAGTTTCTGTGGTTTCTTCAATGTGCATAACGGGATTCCTTTCGTTTGGTTGTCTCAAAACGTTCAACATCAAACAGGGATAATTGTTCTTGCTGCGATTGACTGTTGCTCTTTTTTAATGTTTCGTATTGGCGAGAAGAAATCAAAGAAGAAATGATCCATTCAGGATCGTCGTTCAATCCAGGTTGGCGAACACCATTGCAACTGATAAAATATTGCGCTCGCTTAATCACAACGCCTAATTTTTTTAAATCTGATAAATGTAATTGATAATACTTTCTAGCTTTTAAAATATTTTGTGCACTTTTTGGTCCGATTCCAGGGATTCTTAGCAAACGCTCATAAGAAGCCGATTGTACATCGATTGGAAACTGCTCATAGTTTTGGACTGCCCAGTTGGCTTTAGGGTCTAAGTATAAATTAAAATTCGGTTTATCTTCGGATAAAATTTCATCGGCAGAAAATCGATAAAAGCGTAACAGCCAATCTGCTTGGTACAATCGATGCTCTCTTAATAAGGGGGGGTCAGTTGTAATCGCTGGTAGTAAAGAATCTTGATTTACAGGGATATATGCAGAATAATAAACTCTTTTTAATTCATATTTTTTATATAAATTTTCGGCAATCTTAACAATTGCATGATCGCTTTCGGGAGAAGCACCGATAATCATTTGTGTCGATTGACCAGCAGGAACAAATGGGGACTGTTTTTTTAAAGCGGGTACTTGGACAAGTTCTTTCTTCTTATGCGTGATTTGTTTCATAGGTTTATATAAAGCAAAAGGATCTTTGTCAGGTGCTAATAATTTCAGGCTTTCTTTTGAAGGCAATTCGACATTCACACTCATACGATCAGCTAAAAAGCCTAATTCTTCAATTAATTTTTCATCTGCACCTGGAATGGCCTTCACGTGGATATACCCTTTAAATCCTTTTTCGTAGCGTAAGATCTTCAATGTTTTAATCAATAATTCACTCGTATAATCGACATTTTTTATAATAGCCGAACTTAGAAAAAGCCCCTCAATATAATTTCTCATGTAAAAGTCCATCGTTAAATCAGCCACTTCTTTTGGCGTGAAGGTGGCCCGAGGGATCGTATTAGATTTTCTGTTGATACAATAATGACAATCAAAAATACAAGCATTTGTAAAAAGTAGTTTTAAAAGCGAGACGCACCGGCCATCGCTCGTGAAAGAATGACAAATTCCAGCTGTTGCAGTACTACCTACAGTTCCTTTTCGCGAGTTATCAGTAACCCCGCTACTGGAACAAGATACGTCGTATTTTGCTGATTCAGCAAGAATTTCTATTTTTCTAGATAAATCCATTACAAGCCCTCATCTCTAAAATTTACGGAACATATGTTCCTAATTTAGCAAGAAGTATTGATTTTGTCAAAACTGAAAATAAAAAATATGAGTGGAATAAAACTAAAAAATCAGTTTCATTCCACTCACGTTTTTTATTGTTTTTTTAAGTCTAGATATCGTTCAAGATAATCAGCTAAACCATCTTCATCATTCGTTTTATCCGTAACATCATTGGCTACAGATTTGATCTTATCTGTTGCATTTTTCATTGCAACACCCCAACCAACGTAATCGAGCATTTCTTCATCGTTGTGTTCATCACCAAATGCGATGATGTCAGAACGTTTCACGTTTAAGTAATTTGCGACTTGTTCGACCCCTTTCGCTTTTTGGATGCCTTTTGAAACGATTTCTAAAATCGGTGTGGGTCCACCCCAAGTTCGAACATCTACATAATCACCATATTGTTTCATTAAAGAGTCAGAAACATGCTCTGCTTGCTCTTTGGAAGTCCGAACCATCATTGAAGTTGGATCTGTCAGTAAATTTTTAGTTGTCAAAAGGTTACTAGGCGTTGCTTCTGAGGCGAAGAAACCTGAATCAAAGTAATCTAAGCTATCAATATAAAATGTTTCTTTATTTTCTGCCGCTACAAAATCAAGATTTAAGGCTTTCTTTTGAGCTAAAATATCAAAAACTAAATCTCTTTGGATTCCAGTTTCTTTTTCGTCAGACCATTGTTTTTCTGGCATATGAACAAGAGCACCGTTGAAATTGACCATCGGAGTTGCTAACCCCAGTTGACGATAGAATTGACCGCTCATTCGATAAGGGCGACCAGTAACAATGCTGACATAGTGCCCGTGTTGCATTGCGTTTTTTAAGGCTTGTTCAGTCGTGTCACTAATCAGTGACTGTCCATTTAACGTTGTACCATCTAAATCGATTGCAATTAATTTTTTCAAAGTCGTTCCTCCCGGAAAGTTTTCTTTCACTTAGTCTAGCACAAAATAGCAGAATGACAAGTTTTCAAGAAAATTTTTGAAAATAATGTCTATATGATACACTAGATAAAAAAGGACGGTGAATCATTTGAATCAAAGATATCGTTGGTTAGTAAGAATAGGGACGGTGTTCTACTGCTTGTATATGCTGTTCTTTGCTAAGGTGTATCATTTTATGGCGCTGAATGTTTTGTTAGCCTATATTCCATTAGAACTAAGCTTTCATTTTAAAAAAGCGACCAAGCAACTCTTTTTTCTGTTAGGAATGTTCTGGCTATTATTTTATCCCAATGCACCATACTTATTTACTGATTTTTTTCATTTAGAACAATTACCTATTTACCATGGGATGAATCAGTTGTTCGGGCAATCATTGTCGGCGTGGTTATCTTTCAGTTTGCTGACTATCGGAATTTGTGTGTACGGTTATTTAGGTATGGCGACATTGATTACAATAATAAAGGAATGTTATCGCAGAGGGCTAATTAAAAGCCGATGGCACGGTGTTATTTTTGTCATAGTTATTAATGCATTATCTAGCTTGGCTATATTTGTTGGACGTTTTGATCGTTTGCACAGTGTCCATTTATTGACGAAACCTATTCAAACAATCCAAATTATTTTTCTTCAGTGGTCGGTGGATAAAGGGTTATTCATTATTTTATTGACAGGATTGCAGCTTATTTTATTCGCTTCTATTATTGGAGTAAGAGCGTTAGACTCAGAAGTAGATGGTGAAAAGCTATATTGACAGTGTGTTTGGAAATTGTTACTCTTTAACTAAGTATATTTGGAAATAATTGAAGAGGAGTTACATACATGAAAAAGTGGCAAAGCTCTTTATTAACTAGTTTATTGATGATTGGTATCGTTAGCAGTACTACAGTTGGGGCTGAAGTTGCTGTTGCCCAAACAGAAAATGGAACAAATACATCGATGCAACAACAACCGACGCAAACTGAAGAAATTCCCTTTCAAATTTTGGGTATCAATGATTTTCATGGTGCTTTGAATACATCAGGTTCGTTTTTTGACGATGAAGGTAAAAAAACGGTAAACACAGGAACCGCTCCGTTACTAGCTGCCTATTTGAATCATGCACAGGAACAATTTTCTATAGCAAATACTGGGGGACAAACTATACGCGTGCAAGCAGGAGATATGGTTGGTGCAAGTCCTGCAAGTTCAGGTCTGCTTCAAGATGAGCCAACGATAAAGGTATTGAACCAAATGGATTTTTCCATAGGAACATTAGGTAATCATGAATTTGATGAAGGTTTACAAGAGTTTAATCGAATTATGCTTGGAGAAAATCCGCAAAATGATCCGTATGGTATTCTGACAGCGTATCCAAGAGAAGAATCCAAAACCCAGATCGTGATTGGCAATGTTGTTAAAAAAGGAACAGAAGAAATTCCTTTTGGGTGGAAACCATATGCGATCAAAGAGGTAGGGACAGCAAATAATAAGGTGAAGGTTGGCTTTATTGGTGTGGTAACAACTGAAATTCCTAACCTAGTTTTAAAAGAACATTATGAAGCGTATGATTTTTTAGATGAAGCTGAAACAATTGCTTATTACTCAAGTCAATTAAGGAAGCTTGGCGTGAATGCCATTGTTGTTTTAGCTCATGTACCTGCAACAAGTAAGGCTAATAAGGTTGATGGTGAAGCAGCTGAAATCATCAAACAAGTCGATAAATTATATCCTGATAACAGTGTAGATGCTTTTTTTGCGGGACATAATCACCAGTATACAAACGGTGTAGTCAATAAAACGAGAGTAGTCCAGTCCACCTCTCAAGGAAAAGGATATATCGATTTACAAGGAACACTTGATCCAAAGACTAATGATTTTGTAGAGACACCGAATGCGAGAGTTTTACCAGTTGATCCAGCTAATAAAACGGCTCCGAAAATAGATAAAAAAGTAGATGCTGTGGTGAAAGATGCGGAAGAACGTGTTGCCATGGTAACAAATAAAAAAATTGGAACGGCGAAAGAAGCTTCTGCAATTACACGAGAGGTTAATGGATCGAAAGAATCTCCTTTGGGAAATCTGATTACGGACAGTCAAGTTGCAATGGCTCATGCACAAGGGATCAATGCTGATTTTGCCATGACTAATAATGGCGGAATTCGTGCTGATTTAGTGGTTGGCGAAGATCGCACAATTACTTGGGGCGCTGCTCAAGCTGTTCAGCCATTTGGGAATATCCTGCAAGTCGTTGAAATGACTGGTTCTCAGATTGAACAAGTCTTAAATGAGCAATATGATGAAGAGGAACGCTACTTCTTACAGATTTCTGGTTTAACGTATACCTATGTAGCAACTGATAACAAGGAACAACCGTTCAAAGTACAAGAAATGTATGAAAAAGACGGTACACGAATGCAAGCAGAACAAGCGTATCAGGTCGTAATCAATGACTTTTTATATGGTGGAGGAGACGGTTTTGCTGGGTTTACACAAGCAACGTTAGTCAATGCGATGCAACCAGATACAGAGACTTTTATTGGATATATTGAAAGTCAGGAAGCTACAGGGGAATTGATTGCAGCATCGATTGAAAATCGAAAAAAATTAGCTGATCCCACAGATCCAGTTGATCCACCAATTATTGAGCCCAATGAGGCGGAAGAAAGAATCAAGAAAGCAACGATTTTCGATCCTTTGTACGAAGATGATGAGCTTTTAAGAGGCGTGACGTTGCCGAATGCAAAAATCGTTCTTTATGTTGGCGAACTTCCAGAGACAAAAACTAGAACCATCGCACTGCCTGAAGGTGATTTAGTTGGACAAGCGGATTCAGAAGGACGGATCAAGCTCAACGTTACTTCGTTAAAAATCAAAGATAAAAAGAAATTGACTGTAATAGTGTTAGATGAAGAACAAAATAAAGCAATTTTCTCATTAGCTATTTTACCAAAAAGAGAAGTGACTCTAGAGACAACGAACACTAAAGAGCTTGCCAAAACGAGCACTGGAAAAGAATTACCGAAGACTGGTGAAAAAGAAGCCGCTTCTATTATGTTAAGTGGTATAGTGATTTTGGGAATATGTGGGACTCATCTAATAAAAAGAAAAATTTTATAATAGTAAAAAGCGTTATAGTCGTTGGAGAGAACTGGCGATTGTATCGCTTTTTTTACATCTACAGACACAAACACGAACATTAATAACAATTAATGAGATTAAAGTTAATATTTTGTTGAAATAGACTAAACTCTAACTTATACTTTAAAAGTATTCATCAGGAAAAGCAAGATGCACTTATTATTTTAACGAACGTGTTAGTATTCTGATGAAATTTTAGTAAAGAGGAGCGAAACAATTTCATGGAAAAGTTTTTCAAATTAAAGGAAAACAAAACAAACGTCTCAACTGAAATGATGGCAGGGGTAACCACATTTTTTGCGATGAGCTACATTTTATTCGTTAATCCATCAATTTTATCTCAAACAGGAATGCCTTTTCAAGCAGTATTTCTAGCAACGATTATCGCATCGATCATTGGAACATTGATTATGGGACTTTTTGCAAATGTTCCTTATGCACAAGCTCCAGGAATGGGACTAAATGCTTTTTTCACTTTTACAGTAGTTTTTGGTTTGGGTTATACATGGCAACAGGCATTAGCAATGGTCTTTATCTGTGGTTTGATCAATGTTTTGATTACTGTTACAAAAATTCGTAAATTGATCATTAATGCAATACCTGAGAGTATGCAGCATGCCATCGGCGGAGGTATCGGTATTTTTGTTGCGTATGTGGGGATCAAAAATGCAAAATTATTAGATTTTACAGTTCAAGCTGAGCCAAAAAATGGCGCTGTTAATGGGGATAGTATTGTTCCTGCTTTGGGGAATTTTAATAATCCTGAAATTATATTAGCGGTGATAGGTTTAGTGATTACAACGATTTTAGTCGTTTTAAATATTCGCGGAGCGATTCTAATCGGTATCGTTGTAACGACAATCATTGCAATCCCAATGGGTGTGGTCAATGTTTCATCGATTAACTGGCAGGAAAATTCTTTAGGAAACTCTATTGGTGCTTTAGGAACGACTTTTGGTGCCGCTTTTGGTGCTGATGGTATGCAATCACTGTTTAGTGATGCTTCGAAAATCCCTCAGGTGTTGATGACAGTCATTGCCTTTAGTTTATCCGATACATTTGATACGATCGGTACATTTATTGGTACTGGCCGTCGCACGGGGATCTTCTCGAAAGAAGATGAATTGGCTTTAGAGGATAGTAAAGGTTTTTCTACAAAAATGGATAAGGCATTATTTGCAGATGCGATTGCAACATCGATCGGTGCGGTATTTGGAACATCTAATACCACGACTTATGTAGAAAGTGCTGCAGGGATTGGTGCTGGTGGTCGGACTGGTTTAACGTCTGTTATTGTTGCTGCCTTATTCGCATTGAGCAGTTTGTTGTCTCCGCTGATTGCAATTGTCCCGGCACAAGCAACAGCTCCTGCACTGATTTTAGTTGGTGTGATGATGTTAGCATCGTTCAAAGATATTGACTGGACTAATCTAGAAGAAGCAGTACCAGCATTTTTTGCATCGATCTTTATGGGATTATGCTATAGTATTTCATACGGAATTGCTGCAGGATTTATTTTTTACGCAGTAGTTAAAGTTGCAAAAGGAAAAATCAAAGAAGTTTCGCCGATTCTCTGGGTGGTCAATGCTTTGTTTATTTTAAACTTTATTATTTTAGCAATTTTATAAAATGACTTGATTTTAAAGCTTGACTATCGATTGATAGTTGAGCTTTTTTCATTTTTGACAATTATTTTTTGAGAGATTGCATATTTTGGAGTATAGTTAATAGTGAAGAATTTGTGAGGTGTGCGTGAAAATGAAAATTGATTGGAAAAAGAATTTGATGGTTGCTTGGTTAGGTTGTTTCTTCACAGGAGCCAGTATTAGCTTGGTGATGCCGTTTATTCCTGTTTATGTTGAACAATTAGGAACGCCAAAAAGTCAAGTTGAGCTGTTTTCAGGTCTTGCAATCGCGGTTACTGCATTTGCAGCGGCGATCGTAGCACCAATCTGGGGGAATTTAGCAGATAGGAAAGGACGCAAAGTCATGATGATCCGGGCTGCTGCCGGAATGACGATCACGATGGGTTCATTGGCTTTTGTGCCTAATGTATACTGGTTGTTAATCATGCGTTTTTTTAATGGAATTCTTTCAGGATATATTCCGAATGCAACAGCAATGATCGCCTC
Organism: Enterococcus sp. AZ101; assembly: GCF_050499005.1. NCBI lineage: Bacteria > Bacillati > Bacillota > Bacilli > Lactobacillales > Enterococcaceae > Enterococcus > Enterococcus sp. AZ101. Next base: position 1,494,860 of record NZ_JBMHEZ010000001.1, read on the forward strand.
ACAAGCACCTAAGGAAAAAAGTGGTTGGGCATTAGGTACGTTATCAACAGGGGCTATTGCAGGAAATTTGATTGGACCTTCGATCGGCGGTGCCCTAGCTCAATGGTTTGGCATGGAGAATGTTTTCATTATTACGGGAATCGTCTTGCTGATCACAACATTATTGACCATTTTTATGGTGAAAGAAGATTTTCAGCCTGTTGAGAAAAAAGACTTATTAAGTACCAAAGAGATTTTTTCAAAAATGGAACATGTCTCAATTCTCATTGGTTTATTTGTAACCACGTTGATTTTACAAATTGGTGTGACAAGTATTAGTCCAATTCTAACGTTGTATATCCGCTCATTGAGTCAAGATACGGGAAATATATTATTTATTAGTGGGTTGATTGTTTCTGTTGCAGGGGTTTCAGCAGTGATCTCTTCTCCGATACTAGGAAAACTTGGAGATCGAATTGGCAATCATAAAGTGTTACTAGCGGGATTGATTTTATCGATGATTTGTTATATTCCGATGGCTTTTGTTAAAACACCGTTTCAATTAGGACTATTACGTTTCTTCCTAGGTTTTTCAACAGGTGCTTTAATGCCTTCGATTAATACATTGATCAGTAAGATCACGCCAACCGAAGGCGTCAGCCGAATATACAGTTATAATCAGATGTTTAGCAATTTCGGACAAGTTTTAGGTCCTATGATTGGCTCAACTGTCGCACACGGAATGGGCTATAGTGCTGTATTTATTGTGACAGCTTGTTTTGTACTAGGAAATATCTGTTTATCGTTGTTTAATTTCCGCAAAATTTTAAATAAAAGACTTTAAACGGTTGAAAACATAAAAAAACCAGTTACAATGTTTGTAGTAACTGGTTTTTTTATAATGATGCTTTTTAAGGTTAAAAGCTAAATACTACTTTTAGTTATTGAACACTTTTAGTGGTTTCTTTTTTTGGTAATGCAAATTGACCAATCAATAAGATAATCACGCCGGTAATCAATGATATAACGGTTGTCAGCATAAAATCATAAGTTCCGCCATTTAAGGCACCACCGATATAGCCAACGACTTGTCCAAGTAAAAAAGACCACAACAATACAAGAATGTAACGCATGGATTGCACCTCTTTTCTAGCTATAGTTTAGCACAATTTTTCTAAATGTAAAGGAATTGAAAGTTACATTTTTTGATTTAAAACCATTATGTAAGTAAGGAGATGTCCTATGTCTTTTCCACAATTATATACAATCACTTCCTACTCGTTACTTTCCAGTACAATACGAATTCAACAATTTGTTCAGCAAGCTAAAAAGCTGGGCTACCAAACCGTTGGAATCACGGATATCAACGTACTTCATGGCGCAATCGAGTTTTTTGAAACCTGTATGAAGGAAGGGCTCAAACCGATTATTGGCTTAACAGTAGAATATACACCTCACAAGTCTGAACAATCTGCTCAACTATTGTTGTATGCAAAAGATTTAGAAGGGTACCAAAACTTGATGCGAATTTCAACGGCTAAGATGAATAGTGAAAAAATTTTCTATCTAGATGAAGTGAAAAACTACTTGAGTCATTTGTTCGCTGTAATGCCTTCTGACAAAGGAGAAGTTACTTTTGCCTTGAAAAGAAGTGTGGAGGAAGCGTCAGAGAGCTTAAACCGCTTAACCGATTATTTTGATCCAGCTTCCTTTTTTGCCAGTGCTTCTTTTACCTGTAATCAAGAAACAGATCCATTACTTTTTCAATTTTATGAAAGCCAAAACCAACCATTGATTGCATTACAAGAAACACGTTATTTAAATCGACAAGATGGTTTTGCGTTGAAAGTGCTAAGACATATCGATGAAGGCCAGCAGATGACTTTGAATGCTGAAGAAACGGAGATCGAAGGCCCTTTTTATCTAAGAAGTCAAAATGATGCTGTCGATCAACTAACAGTAAAGGTCAGCCAACAAGCTATTTCAAATGCAGAAAATATGGCTGCTGCTTGTACTGTAGAAATCCCCTTACATCAGCGTCTGTTGCCGCATTTTCCCATTCCAGATGGGAAGCAAGCAGGGGTATTCTTAAAAGAACTGTGTCTGCAGAAATTACCTGAGCGAATACCTGATGCTTCAATTGAGTATGAGCAACGACTGGAAAAGGAACTCACGATTATCCATACGATGGGCTTTGACGATTATTTTTTGATTGTTTGGGATGTGATGGCATTTGCTCATGATCGAAAAATCGTGACAGGCGCTGGTCGTGGTTCTGCTGCAGGTTCATTAGTTTCTTATGTCTTGTCAATCACTGATGTCGATCCAATTAAGTATGATTTGCTTTTCGAACGTTTTTTAAATCCCGAAAGACATTCGATGCCTGATATCGATTTAGATATTCCTGATAATCGCCGAGAAGAAGTATTGCAGTATGTTCGAGAGAAATATGGTCATTATCATATGGCTCAAATTGCGACATTTGGAACGATGGCAGCTAAAATGGTTCTAAGAGACGTGGCAAGAGTCTTTGGATTATCACAAAGTGAATCCAATCGATGGTCAAATTCGGTACCAAGTGCTCTGAAAATGACACTGGAAACGGCTTATAACGATTCGAAAAAACTCGTTGAATTAGTAAACTCTTCTGATACTAACCGTTTATTATATGATACAGCAGTTCGCCTAGAAGGATTGCCACGTCACGTATCGACACATGCAGCAGGTGTGGTGATTAGTGATCTTGATTTGATTGATATTGTTCCGTTGCAACCTGGATCAAATGATATCTTTCTTACGCAATTTACGATGAATGATGTTGAAAAAATCGGTTTGTTGAAGATGGATTTTCTAGGTTTGAGAAATTTATCAATTATTGATGATACGATCAAATCGGTTAAACGAGTCTATAAAAAAGAAGTGATTTTAAACCAAATTCCACTAGGTGATGAACAAACATTGGCTTTATTTAGAAGAGGTGAAACAAGCGGTGTTTTCCAGTTTGAATCGGCGGGCATCAGAAATGTTTTAAGAAAATTAGGTCCAACTAGTATTGAAGATATCGCAGCAGTCAATGCATTGTATCGACCAGGACCTATGCAAAATATTGATTTGTTTATTCGTAGAAAAAAAGGACAAGAACCAATTGAGTATCCAGATGCTGTTTTAGAACCAATTTTAAACAATACCTACGGCGTTATTGTCTATCAGGAACAAATCATTCAAGTTGCTTCAACGATGGCAGGCTTTAGCTTAGGGCAAGCAGATATTTTAAGACGAGCCGTCAGTAAAAAGAAAAAAGATGTGCTAGATGAAGAACGTAAACACTTTGTTGAGGGAGCAATGAAACAAGGGCATAGTGAGGAAGTCGCAACCACGATCTACGATTATATCGAACGCTTTGCGAATTATGGTTTTAACCGTTCACATGCATTTGCCTATTCTTTTATTGGATTCCAAATGGCCTATCTAAAAGTTCATTTCCCAGGAGCTTTTTATGCTGCTATACTCCATTCTGTTCGACATAATCCTACTAAAATCAAGGAATACATCGGTGAAGCTCGCAAAAGTAAGATGGTAATCATGCAACCTGCGATCAATTCTAGTCAGTATAGTTTTTACCTAAATAATGATGATCAAATCATGTTTGGCTTTAGCTCGTTGAAAGGAATACGTAGAGATTTTATCCAGAATATTTTAGATGAACGTAGAGAACATGGTCCGTTTAAAACGTTCAATCAATTTTTATTGCGTATTGACCGCAAATGGTTAAAAGCAGAAAATATTCAGCCACTAATCGCCATCGGTGCTTTCGATGAATTACAAGCGAATCGCCGGCAATTAGCAGTCGGTTTAGATAGTGAGATTCAAAACATTATTTACAGTGGTGGTAGTATGAACCTTTTAGAAGATACTTTGAAACTAAAAGAAGTAGAGGTAGCTGATTATTCGTTAGAAGAGAAATTAGAACAGGAAGAGCAATATTTAGGTGTCTATTTATCTGGGCATCCGACTGAAGAGTTTAAGAAAACTCGTTTAGCTAAACAAGTAATGTTAGTCAGCGATGTGGTTGAAAATCAAACGGCGCGTTTATTAATTTATGTGAAAGATGTCCGAGTGATTCGTACCAAAAAAGGAGAACAAATGGCCTTCGTAGAAGGGGATGATCTAACAGGTTCGTTATCTTTGACACTTTTTCCAGCAGTTTTCAGAACACTTCGTCAAACTGTTGAAAAAAATCAGGTTTATTTCGTCGAAGGTAAAGTAGAAAAAAGTAACTATAATCAAGAGTTGCAATTACTAGTCAATCAAATAGAAAAAGCGAGTGACATTGAAACTAGTATTAGTGCAACAACGTGTTACTTAAAAATTTCAGAAGCAAGAGACCAAAAAGAAGTTTTACACAGTATTCATGAAGTGCTGCAAAAGCATAAAGGAAATACGCCAGTAATCATTTACTTTGAAAAAAGCAACAAGAAATTAGTCTTAGGTGAAGAGAACTGGTTAAGTGAAACAATAGATGTAAAAGAACAATTAGAGGCAATATTGGGTAGTCAAAATGTTGTTTTCAAATGATTTACGGTAAAAACTACTAATTGTTTTCATCTTTTTTCAATTATTTCTTCTTAAATCAAGACATTTTGCACTATTAATGGTAAAATGAGTGACGTAATATTTTTGAGTAATGAATAACTGTAGCAAATCTTGTTGCAGCTTAAAAGTATATTATTATGAGGTGAAAGAACGAATGAAACGTATCGGTATTTTAACCAGTGGGGGAGACGCCCCAGGAATGAACGCTGCTATTCGTGCAGTGGTACGTAAAGGGATTTTTGACGGAATCGAAGTGTACGGCATTAACTACGGTTTTGCAGGTCTAGTAGCAGGCGATATCCGCCGTTTAGACATTGCAGATGTTGGCGACAAAATTCAACGTGGAGGAACTTTCTTATACTCTGCCCGTTATCCAGAATTCGCAACAGAAGAAGGACAATTAAAAGGAATCGAACAATTGAAAAAATTTGGTATCGAAGGCTTAGTTGTTATTGGCGGTGATGGTTCTTACCATGGCGCAATGGCACTTACTAAACGTGGATTTCCAGCCGTAGGTATTCCAGGAACAATCGATAATGATATCCCAGGGACTGATTTTACTATCGGTTTTGATACAGCGATCAATACCGTATTAGAATCAATTGACCGTATTCGTGATACTGCTACTTCACATGTACGTACATTCGTTATTGAAGTAATGGGACGTGGAGCAGGCGATATTGCTCTTTGGTCTGGTGTAGCAGGTGGTGCGGATGAAATCATCATTCCAGAGCATGATTTTGATATGGTCAATGTAGCACAACGAATTAGAGAAGGCCGTGATCGCGGTAAAAAACATTGTTTGATCATTTTAGCCGAAGGTGTTATGGGTGGAAACGAGTTTGCCGATAAACTTTCTGAACATGGCGACTTCCATACACGTGTTTCTATCTTAGGACATGTTGTCCGCGGTGGCTCACCAAGTGCCCGTGACCGTGTATTGGCAAGTAAATTTGGTTCTTATGCTGTCGAATTATTAAAAGCTGGAAAAGGTGGACAATGTATTGGGATGCTTGACAATCAAGTCGTTTCAGCTGATATCGTTGATACATTAGAAAACCACAAACACAAACCAGATTTATCACTTTATGATTTAAATCAAGAGATTTCTTTTTAAGAATACACTTGAAATTGAGTGTTATTTAAAGAAGCTCTTGAGGAAAATAGATAATCTTCATGACGTATAAACAAAAATGGAATAGGAGCGTTTGGTAATGAAAAAAACGAAAATCGTATGTACGATCGGACCAGCTAGCGAAACGGTAGATATGCTAGTAAACTTAATGAATGCAGGAATGAATGTTTGCCGTTTGAACTTCTCACATGGTGATTTTGAAGAACATGGCAACCGCATCAAAAATATTCGCGAAGCTGCAAAAATTACAGGTAAACGTGTAGCGATCTTGCTTGATACGAAAGGTCCTGAAATCCGAACTAATGAGATGGAAAATGGCGCAATTACTTTAAGAACGGGTGATTCAGTACGTCTTTCTATGACAGAAGTTTTAGGAACAAACGAAAAATTTTCAATTACTTACCCAGAATTAATTAACGATGTAAACGTTGGTTCTCATATTCTTTTAGATGATGGCTTGATTGATTTAGAAGTAACAGATATTGACCGCAAGGCTAACGAAATCGTTACTGAAGTGAAAAACGAAGGCGTATTAAAAAATAAAAAAGGCGTAAACGTTCCAGGTGTCTCTGTCAATCTTCCTGGTATCACTGATAAAGATGCTGCTGATATCCGTTTTGGGATTGAACAAGGTGTCGATTTCATCGCTGCAAGTTTCGTTCGTCGTGCAACTGACGTTTTAGAAATTACTAGAATTTTAGAAGAAGAAAACGCAACACATATCCAAATCATTCCTAAAATTGAAAACCAAGAAGGAATCGACAATATTGACGAGATCCTAAAAGTTTCTGATGGTTTGATGGTTGCTCGTGGCGACATGGGTGTTGAAATTCCAACTGAAGATGTTCCTGTTGTTCAAAAAGAATTGATCAAAAAATGTAACGCTTTAGGAAAACCAGTAATCACTGCAACTCAAATGCTAGATTCTATGCAACGCAACCCACGTCCAACACGTGCGGAAGCAAATGACGTTGCCAATGCAATCTATGACGGAACAGATGCAGTAATGCTTTCTGGTGAAACAGCTGCTGGAGATTACCCATTAGAAGCGGTTCAAACAATGGCTCGCATTGCTGTTCGTACTGAAGAAGCATTGATCAACCAAGATTCATTTGCATTGAAATTATACAGCAAAACAGATATGGCCGAAGCAATTGGTCAATCAGTTGGGCACACTGCTCGTAACTTGGGTATCCAAACTATTGTTGCAGCAACTGAATCTGGACACACTGCACGTATGATTTCTAAATATCGTCCAAAATCACACATCGTTGCTATTACGTTCACCGAACAAAAAGCGCGTAGCTTATCATTATCTTGGGGTGTTTATGCAACAGTTGCTGAGAAACCATCAAGCACAGATGAAATGTTCAATTTAGCAACACACACTTCTCAAGAAGAAGGGTTTGCAAGTGAAGGTGATTTGATCATCATTACAGCAGGTGTACCAGTCGGCGAAAAAGGAACAACGAACCTAATGAAGATCCAAATGATCGGTTCAAAATTAGTTCAAGGTCAAGGGATTGGTGAAGCTTCAGTAATTGCTAAAGCAGTTGTAGCGAATACAGCTGAAGAAGCAGTTGCCAACGCAACGGAAGGTTCTATCTTAGTTGTTAAAACAACGGATAAAGATTATATGCCTGCAATCGATAAAGCAATTGCTTTGGTCGTTGAAGAAGGCGGGTTGACTTCACATGCAGCAGTCGTTGCAATTGCCAAAGATATTCCAGTAATTGTTGGTGCAGCTGATGCAACAAACTTGATTACCAATGATGAGCTAATTACTGTTGATCCTCGTCGCGGCATTGTTTATCGTGGTGCCACAACAGCAATCTAAAACAACTAATTATACAGTTAAGAGAGTAGAAATGAATCATGCAAAGTGATTCATTTCTACTCTTTTTTATAGAATGTGAACAAAATTTCTTTATTTAAGAACGATTTATCTGAAAGGGCTATCAAAACGATTTCGTACATGGTAGAATGTAAATGTTACCAAATTATATTGAATACAGGAGTGATAGAATGAAAGCAGCTGTTGTAACAAATGAAAATAACGGAAAAGTAGAAATTAAGGATGTAGATATTAGACCACTTGAGGCTGGTGAAGCTTTAGTAGATGTTGAATACTGTGGTGTTTGTCATACAGATTTACATGTTGCTCATGGCGATTTTGGTGAAGTTCCTGGGCGTGTGATTGGTCATGAAGGCATCGGAATTGTTAAAGAAATCGCTCCAGGTGTTGAGAGTTTAAAAGTAGGAGATCGTGTTAGCATTGCTTGGTTTTTTGAGGGCTGTGGAACATGTGAGTATTGTATTACTGGTCGTGAAACGTTCTGCCGTCAAGTGAAAAATGCTGGCTTTTCAGTAGATGGTGCGATGGCTGAACAATGTATTGTCAAAGCGGATTATGCTGTTAAAGTGCCAGAGGGATTAGACCCAGCGCAAGCAAGCAGTATCTCATGTGCCGGTGTTACTTGTTATAAAGCAATCAAGGTTTCAGAAGTAAAACCTGGGCAATGGGTTGCTATCTACGGTATCGGCGGATTAGGTAATCTAGCGATTCAATATGCTAAAAATGTTTTTAATGCGAAAGTAATTGCAGTTGATATCAATGATGATAAGTTAGCGTTTGCTAAGGAATTAGGAGCTGATTTAGTTTGTAACCCGTTAACTGATGGTGATGCAGGCGCTTGGATTCAAGAAAAAGTAGGTGGTGCACATGCAGCAGTCGTTACAGCAGTGTCAAAAGTTGCCTTTAATCAAGCCGTTGATTCAGTGAGAGCTGCTGGAAAAGTGGTTGCAGTTGGTCTGCCGCCAGAAACGATGGATTTAGCAATTGTAAAGACTGTTTTAGATGGCATTCAAATCGTTGGTTCCTTAGTTGGAACACGTAAAGATTTAGAAGAAGCATTCCAATTTGGAGCAGAAGGAAAAGTAGTACCTGTCGTAGAAACACGCTGTTTACATGAAGTCAATGATATTTTTGAAGAAATGGAACAAGGAAAAATCAAAGGCAGAATGGTTGTCGATCTAAAAAAATAAAGTTAGTATGAAGTGAAAATAAATTAAATAGAACAGACCCTTAAAAGGAAGCGTGAATGTAGTGACCCCAAAAAGTTAGACTTTTTATAGAGTGGATTTTTCTACTCTATTTTTTATGCAGTTTTTTGATCGAACTGTCGAAACTCTACTGGACTTTTCCAGTTAAGTTTTTCTTTGATTCGATGATTATTATAATAATAAATATAGTTTTCAATTGCTCGTCTTAACTCATTTTGACTCCGATAGACTTTGCCATAATACAATTCTTGCTTTAGAATACTGAAGAAATTCTCCATAGGAGAATTATCTAAACAGGTTCCTTTCCGAGACATACTTTGAAAGATACGGTTGTCCTTTAATGTCTGTACATAGGTATTCATTTGATAAGCCCAGCCTTGATCAGAGTGGAAGGTGCGGCGATAAGGACAATCATTTGTTTGAGAAATTGCTTCTGCTAACCCTGCCATAACTGTTTTACCGTTTGGTTGAGTAGAAAGGCTGTAGCTTAGAATTTCACTGTTATACATATCCATAAACGGATCTAAATATAGTTTTTTCAGTCGAAGAATGCCCGCGTCATCTGTTTCATAGTATTTAAATTCAGTTGTATCCGTCGTGATTTTTTGATGAGAGACCGAAGTGTTGAATCTTCGATGAATCAAGTTTTTAGCTACTTTCCCAACGGTTCCCTTATATGAATTATATTTCCTAGATTTCTTGGTAAATGCGTTGACTTGTAACTGTAGCTTTTGAATTAATCGCTGTACTTTCTTTTTATTTACTTGGTATCCACGTCGTTTTAATTCTTGTGTCATTCTTCTATAGCCATAATGTTGATGTTCTTTACGAATTGCTTGAATTTCTTCTTCAATCATTTGTGTTGAAGTTGTTCTGTCGAGGCGTTTTTGCCAGTACATGTAAGTGGATTTTGGAAACCTTAGGGTTTCCAGAATATCTTTTAATCGAAAGTATCCTCGGAGGCTGTGAATGATTCGCGCGATTCGTTCATTTTTTGTTCGTCCTCTATACGCAGCCTCCTCAATTCTTTTAAATAGGCATTCTCAATTTTTAACATTCTATTTTCTTTTTCTAGTTTATCTAATTGAGATTGTTCACTTGGTAATGGTTGGATTTCATTTCGTTTCTTCTTAAACATTGTAGGTGGACGTCCTTTCTGTTTAGAGAGTCCATCTATACCAATCTTACGATAGGTTTTAAGCCAATTCGCAATCAATGATGGATTGTTCATTTTGAGAAGATTGGCTACTTCTTGGTAGGACAACTCTGTAGTTAAATACAACTCTATCGCATCTAACTTAAATTGAACAGAGTAATTCCTACATTTCCGACTACGAAGTAGTCCTTCTTCGCCTAATTCATTATACGCATGGATCCACTTTCTTATTTGAGTGTTAGAATTAAATCCATATTTTTTTGCTAAGCAATTTATTCCTCTTTTTTCTTCAAGATGCTCTTGAACAATTTTTAATTTGAATTCTAAACGATATTTTGCCATACAAAAAGACCTCCAAAAGTTAGATTTTTGGGTCTAACTTTTGGGGGTCGGCTCAGAATCTAACTTTTTAAGGGTCTTTTTTTATAATAAATATTTTTAGAATTTTGAATAAGTGCTTTGATAGCTTCTTAAAATGGATTCTGTTACTATTAATATTAAAATAGCAACAATCGTAGCGTGATTTAGATTTATTTAGGAGGAAACGTGATGAAAGAAAGTGCAAAAGCAGGAATTTCATTTGGGTGTGCATTAGCATTAGTCATTTCGTATGTGAATTGGCATAGTATTCTTTGGGCAGTATTTCATGGAGTCCTAAGTTGGGTTTATGTGATTTATTACGTGATTGTCTATGGCTTAAGTTAAAGAACAATTGATCTTTGATTATAATTTACAAGGCATGCCTCTGGAACCAGAAGAATATTTTTTTGAGATTAGAGCTATAATAATGAGATTTTTATTCATTCCTGTTTATTGAAAATTAAAAAAAATTTTAAACAATAGATTTTCAGAAAATTTCTGTTAATAACTGGACAAATTATGCTATAATTACATAATTAAGATGGGAGGTTTAGTGCAAATGGAATCCATTTCAAAAGATTTTGCCGTTCAGCTGTTAAACGATGATGCACAACGGATCATGATGTTGATCCGCAATCAAAAAAATAGCCTATGTATTTCCCAGTGTAAGGCTTTTGAGGAAGTCGTAGATACACAAATGTATGGTTTTTCTCGCCAAGTGACTTATGCTATTCGTCTAGGCATTTTAAGTTCAAAACAAGGACATCAATTGTTAAGCGATCTAGAAAAAGAACTCAATCAATTATATAGTGACGTTTATGAGGAAACTCAAGAAAAAAAAGAGATTGGCAAGGAGGTTTAAACTTTGCCGAACAAGATAAAAAAGAGGCATTTGTTAGACTATAGTATTTTGATCCCCTACTTAGTCCTTAGTGCGGTGGGTTTGATCATGGTGTACAGCTCAACCTCTTCTTTGCTCGTATCAAAAGGTGAACCGCCAACAGGCATGGTCATCACACAGCTACAATTTTGGCTTTTGAGTTTAGTAGCAATGTTTTTCATCTATAAGATGAAAACATCCGTGTTTCAAATCAAAGGATTTATTATGTTTGCGATCGTTGTCATTTCCGTGCTACTTTTAGCTGTTAGATTCACAAAATTAGGAGCAGAAATCAATGGTGCAAAGGGCTGGATCCAAATCGGTTCTTTTTCAATGCAGCCAGCGGAATACCTAAAGATCATGGTGATTTGGTATTTGGCGTATATTTTAGGACGAAGACAGAAATATATTGATAAAGAATTTAAGAAAGCTGTATTTAGACCAATGCTTTTGGTTGGTTTTTTAATTTTTCTTGTAGCAATTCAGCCCGACTTGGGGAATGCAGCAATTTTGACTTTATTAGTGATTATCATGGTACTTGCTAGTGGCGTTAATTATATGTATACCTATTTAGTTGGTGGTGCTGGGATTTTAGGAAGTATAGCAGTTATCCAAGCGTTACTTTTAACGGGTGGCAGCTTCATCCCAGAAAGATATCAATATGTTTATCAACGTTTTGCTATTTTTTTGAACCCATTTAAAGATGAGCGAAATGCTGGGCACCAATTAGCAAATTCTTACTACGCAATCAACAATGGTGGCTGGTTTGGAAAAGGATTGGGTAATAGTATTCAGAAAAAAGGTTTTTTACCCGAAGCCCATTCAGATTTTATTTTTGCGATTACCATTGAAGAATTAGGGTTATTGGTATCATTGATCATATTGGCGATTTTAATGTTTATGATTGCTAGGATCATCTTAGTCGGGGTACGCTCGAAGAAACCATTCAACTCATTAATGTGTATTGGAATTGGTTCAATGTTGTTATTACAAGTGTTTATCAATTTGGGTGGAATTACTGGGGTCATTCCTTTGACTGGCGTAACGTTTCCATTTCTAAGTCAAGGAGGAAATAGTGTTTTGATTATTTCAATCTCTGTAGCATTTGTATTGAATATCAGCGCAGATGAGAAGAAACAAAAAATGGACCAAGAATACCAAGTACTTGGTAATTAATCGATAAATGAAGGGGAACAATCGATCAAACAGAATTTTAATAAACAGGTAGGAGTGAAAAAATGAAAAAAGTTTTAGTAGCAAATCGTGGAGAAATTGCAATTCGAATTTTTAGAGCCTGTACAGAGATGCACATCGGGACAGTGGCAATCTATGCAGCAGAAGATGAGTATTCGGTTCATCGTTTTAAAGCAGATGAAGCCTATTTAGTTGGTAAAGGGAAAAAGCCGATCGAAGCTTACCTTGATATGGAGGATATTATTCGAATCGCTAAAAAATCTGGTGCTGATGCCATTCATCCTGGCTATGGGTTTCTTTCAGAAAATTTAGAATTTGCCCGTCTATGTGAAGAAGAAGGACTTATTTTTGTGGGACCTTCGCTACACCATTTGGATATTTTTGGAGACAAGATCAAAGCTAAAGAAGCTGCTGTTGCTGCAGGTATTGCTTCAATACCGGGTTCTGATGGTCCGGTCGACTCTGTCGAAGGCGTTTTAGAATTTGGCCGGACACATGGTTTTCCAATCATGATCAAAGCAGCTCTTGGCGGCGGTGGTCGCGGAATGCGAGTAGCCCATGATGAAAAAGAAGCGAAAGAAGGGTATGACCGCGCAAAAAGTGAGGCAAAAGCGGCCTTTGGTTCTGATGAAGTTTATGTCGAAAAATATATTTCTAATCCGAAACATATTGAAGTACAAGTATTAGGAGATACACATGGAAATGTTATTCATTTATTCGAAAGAGATTGCTCTGTTCAACGCCGTCACCAAAAAGTAGTCGAAGTAGCACCTTGTGTATCAATGAATGATGGAAAACGTAAAGAAATTTGTGAGGCTGCAGTTCAATTAATGAAACATGTTAAATACATTAATGCGGGAACAGTTGAATTTTTAGTTGAAGGAGAAAACTTCTACTTTATTGAAGTGAATCCACGTGTTCAAGTAGAACATACCATTACTGAAATGATCACAGATATCGATATTGTCGTATCACAATTGCAAATTGCTCAAGGCCTTGATCTACATAAAGATATGAAGATCCCACAACAGGAGAATATTGCATTGAACGGTGCTGCGATTCAGTGTCGGATCACCACTGAAGATCCTTTGAACAATTTTATGCCAGATACAGGAAAAATTGATACTTATCGTTCACCAGGTGGTTTTGGTGTACGTCTTGATGTAGGGAATGCGTACTCTGGGGCTGTTGTCACTCCTTATTTTGATTCGCTATTAGTAAAAGTTTGTACGCATGGCTTTACTTTCGAAAAAGCAATCCAAAAAATGGAACGTAGCTTGAGAGAATTTAGAATACGTGGAGTAAAAACCAATATTCCATTTCTACACAAAGTAATCGGTCATCCTGAATTTCAATCAGGTGAAGCGAAAACAACGTTTATTGACAATACACCGCAATTATTTGAATTTCCAAAATTAAGAGACCGCGGCAATAAAACCATGAAATATATTGGGGAAGTAACCGTTAATGGGTTTCCAGGTATTGAAAAATCAACGAAAAAATATTTTGATGCACCACGTATTCCAACCGATTTAGAATTACGTAGTGAGTATGTGACGGCAAAAAATATTCTAGATAAAGACGGAGCTCACGGCGTAGTTGATTGGGTCAAAAAACAAGAAAATGTTCTACTGACTGACACGACTTTCCGTGATGCCCATCAGAGTTTATTAGCAACTCGTGTCAGAACACAAGATTTCAAAGAAATCGCTCGTTTAACAGGCGAAGGATTACCTGAGTTATTCTCTAGTGAAATGTGGGGTGGCGCAACGTTTGATGTTGCCTATCGCTTCTTAAATGAAGATCCATGGCAAAGACTTCGCAAAATTCGTAAATTGATGCCAAATACTTTACTACAGATGTTATTTAGAGGCTCAAATGCTGTTGGGTACCAAAATTATCCGGATAATGTCATTGAGGAATTCATCAAAGAATCAGCAAGGCAAGGAATTGATGTTTTCCGTATTTTCGATAGCTTGAACTGGTTACCACAGATGGAAAAGAGTATTCAAACAGTTCGAGATACTGGGAAAATTGCAGAGGCCGCGATTTGTTACACAGCAGATATCAATGATCCTTCAAGAGCAAAATACAATGTCGAATACTATAAAAATATGGCCAAAGAGCTTGAAAAAATGGGTGCGCATATCATTGCAATCAAAGATATGGCGGGGTTATTAAAACCCCAAGCAGCCTATCGATTGATCAGTGAATTAAAAGATACAATTGATTTACCGATTCATCTGCATACACATGATACTAGCGGAAACGGCATCATTACTTACTCTGCTGCTACAAAAGCGGGGGTTGATATCGTAGACGTAGCAACCAGTGCAATGAGTGGTGCGACAAGCCAACCTAGTATGAGTAGTTTGTATTATGCACTAGTTAATGGTGATCGTACACCGGATGTTAATATTGATAATACGCAAAAAATCAATCATTATTGGGAAGATGTTCGTATGTATTACCAACCATTTGAAAATGGATTGAACGCACCTCAGACAGAAGTCTACATGCATGAAATGCCAGGTGGTCAGTATTCCAACTTACAACAACAAGCGAAAGCTGTAGGTTTAGGACACCAATGGGATGACATCAAAAAAATGTATCATACAGTAAACTTGATGTTTGGAGATATCGTAAAAGTAACGCCTTCTTCAAAAGTCGTTGGTGATATGGCACTCTTTATGGTCCAAAATAATTTAACTGAAGCAGACATCTATGAGAAGGGAGACGAATTAAGTTTCCCTGAATCTGTTGTGACATTTTTCCAAGGTGATTTGGGTCAACCAGTTGGCGGATTTCCAAAAGACTTGCAAAGAATCATCTTGAAAGGACGTCCAGCATTTACCGAAAGACCTGGAAGTTTGGCAGCGCCAGTAAAATTTGATAAAGTAAAAGTAGAATTAGCTGAAAAAATCGGCTATGAGCCGAAACTTGAAGAAATACTAAGCTACTTGATGTATCCACAAGTCTTTCTAGATTACCGCCAATCTTATCAAAATTTTGGGGATGTTACATTATTAGATACCCCAACATTCTTCCAAGGGATTCGTCAAGGCGAGTCGGTTGAAGTCCAAATTGAAAAAGGAAAGACTTTGATTATTCGTTTAGATGAAGTTGGTGATCCTGATATTGAAGGGAACAGAGTATTGTTCTTTAATTTAAATGGGCAACGTCGAGAAATTGTTATCAAAGATACTTCTATCAAATCATCTGTTCAAGCTAAACGTAAAGCAGAACCAACAAACAAAGAGCAAATTGGTGCAACAATGTCGGGCTCTGTTCTCCAAGTGTTAGTGAATAAAGGAGATAAAGTTAAAAAAGGGGATGCATTATTAGTAACAGAAGCAATGAAGATGGAAACAACGATTGAGGCGCGCTTTGATGGAATCGTTGAACATATTTATGTTTTTGAAGAGGAGCCAATTCGGTCAGGCGATCTCTTGATCGAAGTTAAAGAAAATTAAACGAAAAGTGGGGAAGAAGATGAAGCGAGTATTAGCTTTTCTAGGTGTTTTCTTAGTAGTCTTACTAGTTGGTTATTTACAACCGGTCTTTTTCCCTGCTGAAAAAACACGGCAAGAAGTAGAGGGTGGGAGGCATGCTGTCTCCCATACTGCTTTACCTTATGAAGAAATTCCAACATCAGGATATGCTGAATACATAGGTAAGAAGGCTGTTGATTTTACAGCTGATTTTGGGGAACCAATTGAGCAACAAAAATCTGGTATGGGTTATGAAGTACTGATATATGGAAAAAAAGATGCTGACTATCTAGAGATAACTGTAAAAGATGAAAAAATTTCTATGATCAAAGCCTTCAATGACTCAAAAGAAACGGCACCATTCTCAATTGGGATGAAATTATCAGATGTATCAGAATTAATGACGATCTATTCAAATTTTGCATTTACATATAAAGAAAATAAGTATAACATTGAACTGATGGAAGAAGATATGAACTATCGTCCATTGATTGCTTTTGATAATAAAACTTTTGCATTATTATTTTTTAACCATGGCACAAGTAAGCTTGCAGCAGTGACTTATTTAAATAAAGAAACTTTATTGACCTTGATGCCATATCAATTACTTGAAGGTGAAGTAATCCCATTTTCTACAGAGGAACAAATAATGGGATTTGATGCAGTTAAAAGCAATCAAGTGATTCGAATCATCAATTTATTAAGAATCAAAGAAGGCCTGCCAACCTATCGAGTGAACACTGAAAGTCAAAAAAATGCTCAAAAACTTTTTGAAGTTTTAAACAAAAATCAGAAAAATATTCTATCATCTGAGAGAGCAGAAAGTTGGCAATTCAGCAAAGAACAAATGGCCACAACGGCTATTTTTACACTAACAAATGAGGAGTATCAAAAATTATTGAAAGTTGGACAATTAGACAAGAAAAAGGCTACAGGTATGTATGCTGAACCCATCTATGATCCAACATTCACAGTACTTTCTTGGTTTTCAGATTCTTTGTACCACTCTAGGTTTTCTCATGAAGAGAAGGAAAATATTGGCGTTGCATTCTCTAAAGCAAGTATGTTAGTCTTAATGCAAGAAACTGAAAAAGAAATATCTCAAACAGAGGAAAGTGAATAAGTATGATAGTGACAGAAAAACTATTTGAAATAGAAGATCAGACAGAAAAGCTTGTTCAAGCGATTTTAACAAGTGAGAGTATGGATTCTTATAAAAAGAATCGTATGTCAATGTACGAGTCAAAAGATGTTCGAGAAAAGCAAAAGGCTTTTTTAGATGCAAAAGATTCTTTTGAACGGATTGAAGCCTATGGTAATCATGCACCGGATTTTCGAACAAAGCAACGAGCAGTTCGCCAAGCTAAAAGAGCATTGGATATGAGCGAAGAAGTTGCTGAGTTTCGATTTGCTGAAACAGAGATTCAGACAATTCTTGATTTAGTTGGTATGGCTGTCGCTAAAACAATCTCAGATGATATCAAAGTAGATGCTGGAAATCCTTTCTTTGAAAAAGGAAAACATTCAGGATGTGGGGGTAGTTGTCATGCAAGTTAGTGAAGAAAAAGAACTCACCATCCAAAAACGTCGTTGTTTAATTGTCTGGGTATACAGCCTAAAACAATTAAAAACATTAAAGCGTTATGGACTGATACATTATGTTTCTCGTCGAATGAAATATGTTGTGATATATATGGATGAAGAAGCAATCGAAAGCTCAGAAGCTAAAATAAATGGCTTGCATTTTGTTCGTAAGGTAGAACGCTCGTATCGTCCAGATGTAGAAATGAACTTTGCTGAAAAGATCGGTACAAAAGAAGCCTATCAGTATGAAAAAGAAGAAGGTTTTGAAGTAGAAGAATTAAGTACTAAAATTCGTTTAGCTGAAAATGTGTAAATTGAGATGGAAAATGTGAACGAACTTCAAACATTTTTCATCTTTTTTCTGTATATTTGTTATATGGTTAAAATAGATTGAAACAAGTGAAGGGGCGTTAAAAGATGCGAGTTATTTCTGGAGAATATGGCGGACGACGCTTAAAAGCGTTAGATGGTGACAACACTCGTCCAACAACTGATAAGGTAAAAGAATCAATTTTTAACATGATAGGACCATATTTTGAGGGTGGAACAGTCTTAGATTTGTATGCAGGGAGTGGTGGACTTGCAATTGAAGCTGTATCCAGAGGAATGGACCTAGGGGTTTGTATTGAAAAAAACTTTGCGGCGCTTAAAATCATTAAAGAAAACATTGAAGTAACAAAGGAACCTGAAAAATTTATGGTCAAAAAGATGGATGCGAATAAGGCAATAGATTTTTTGAAAGAAGAAAAAATAACGTTTGATTTAGTTTTGCTAGACCCACCATATGCTAAACAAGAAATTGAAAAACAAATTGATCGAATGATTGTCGGTGGATTACTAAAGCAAGAGGCAGTCATTGTATGTGAGACAGATAAATCTATTGAGCTTCCTGAAAGAATCAGTATACTGAAAAAAGCACGAGAAACAACCTATGGGATTACTCAGATAACGATTTACAAACAGGAGGTAAGACATGACTAGAATTGCTCTTTTTCCTGGAAGCTTTGATCCTTTGACAAATGGTCATCTCAATATGATTGAACGCAGTACTAAGATGTTTGATAAGGTCATTGTTGGTGTTTTTGTCAACACAAATAAAACAGCGCTGTTTACATTAGATGAAAAATTGATTCTGATAAAAGAAGCAGTAGCACATTTAAAAAATGTTGAAGTGATCGTCCAAGAAAGCAAACTCACTGTTGAAAGTGCTACCGAATTAGGCGCGGCTTTTTTAATTCGAGGGATAAGAAATGTGAAAGATTATGAATATGAGAAAGATATTGCTATAATGAACCGTCACTTAGCCCCTGAATTGG
Organism: Enterococcus sp. AZ101; assembly: GCF_050499005.1. Taxonomy (NCBI): domain Bacteria; kingdom Bacillati; phylum Bacillota; class Bacilli; order Lactobacillales; family Enterococcaceae; genus Enterococcus; species Enterococcus sp. AZ101. Next base: position 1,513,611 of record NZ_JBMHEZ010000001.1, read on the forward strand.
AGACTGTTTTTTTGTTAGCAGATGAACCCTATGCACACGTGAGCTCAAGCTTAATCAAAGAAGTGCTGAAATTTGGTGGAGATGTTTCGCAGTATCTACCTAAGTCTGTTAATCAAGCACTAAATCAAAAGAATCGTGAGATGAACCTAGATGAATAATACGCATGAAAAAAAATTATCAATCAAGTCGATGCTACCTTTTGTAGCAATCATTTTATTAATTATTGTTATGATTTTCCCAATTCCTTATTATATTGAAGGACCTGGTACAACTGAGAATTTAAAAGAGTTTGTGACGGTGGATAATAAAAAAGATTCAGAACCGGGTGCGTTTTATTTAACGACCGTTGGGGTTCGTAAAGCAACGTTGGCTTCTGCCTTAAAAGCAAAGTTTTCAGATTTTCAAGAGCTGGTCAGTAAAGAGGAATTGATGGGATCAAGTACAAATAGTGAATATGAACGAATTCAGCAATATTATATGGACTCTTCTAAAAATGCGGCAATCGAGCAAGCGTTGAAACTTGCTAAAGTTCCTTATGAAATGGCATTTAAAGGAGTTTATGTTTTAGCAGTTGATGACAATTCAAGTTTTAAAGGAAAAATTTCTGTCGGAGATACAGTCACAGGAATCGATGGAAAAACATTTAAAAGCAGTGAAGAGTTTGTCGATTACGTAAAGAAACAGAAAATCGGGCAAGAAGTTACTGTAAACTATTCGCAAGATGGTGTGTCTAAAGAAGCAACAGGAAAATTGATCGAACTGTCGACAGATAAAAAAGCTGGAATCGGCATTGGCTTGACAGATCATACTGAGATCAATTCTTCTATTCCGGTTGAAATCGATGCTGGGGATATTGGCGGTCCTTCAGCTGGTCTGATGTTCACTTTGGAAACATATGAGCAACTAACGCAAAAAGGAATTCGTAAGGGACACAAGATTGCTGGAACCGGCACAATTAATACTGACGGCGTTGTCGGACGGATTGGTGGCATTGATAAGAAAGTAGTCACTGCTAGCAAAAACGAGACAGAAATCTTCTTTGCTCCAGACGATGAAATTACTAAAGAAATGAAAAAAGCAGAACCAGGTATCAAAACGAACTATGAAGAGGCGAAAGCTGCTGCTGAGAAAATTGGCACAAAAATGAAAATCGTTCCTGTAAAAAATGTACAAGATGCACTAGATTACCTAGCCACATTAAAAGAAAAATAAATAAGTAGTATTAGCTAGAATCTATTCTAGCTAATACTACTTATTTTTATGTTGACACTAGCCTATGAGATTAAATGAAACAACATGCTACTTTTTATAACAATAGCTGTGGAAAGGTCAAAGATAAATTTAAACGGACCAATATGAAAAAAGCCACCTAAAGCAAAGAGCAGTAAAACGATTGCAGCTAAAATGTTAAAAAAGTAAAAAGTGACTTTATACGCCAAGATAGGGTTGTTAACAACTCTATCAAATGTTCGTTTGCGATATATTTTCTCCGTAACCAGAATGGTTTGCAGTGCTGGAATTTCCAGCAATTGCCGTTTTAAAATATCTGCATCACGTTGGCCTAACAACTCTGAAAAAATATGGTTTTCAGATTCAAAGTCGAAAGTGTAGGTATAAAGAGCAACACGTTTAGGTGGAAAAGACTCGTCCCAATCAAAATAGGTCATTTTATTTTCTTTAAGTGTGATGGCTTTGATCGTTGAATAGGGATAGCTAAAAAAAGTTCGTTGATCTAAAAATTCAATGATTGTTGTAAAAATCATTTTTTTATTCGTAAAAATCAACAACCTGTTGCCCCTAAGATCATTAAAATCTTTTACATACGCTTTTGCTTCGGGCGATTCAGGATGATACATTCCCATTAGACCCAGGCCTACGACAGAAGCATTTTGTCCATCATTTGTCATTGGCAAGTACGCATGGATTTCCTCTCCTTCCTCAAGGTAGGGCTTGATTTTCTCAATAAAGCTTTGAAGAAATATATACATTTTGGTTTGATTGAATAAATTCCTTTTTTGTTGAGCATTAAGTTCCTTTGTTGAACGATTATTTATTTCATTATTAAACTGATTAATGACTGTTTTGAATGGATTAACCATTTTAAATTCCTCCTTAAAATAAAAGTGTAGCAGGTGCTTTTGCCACAATCGGATTTTATCTTTTTTTAAGCCAGATAGTCCGATGGGCGGATCAAAATAATTCTTTAATCTTTTTTCTCCCACGTGACAGATGATTATAAACCTGTGAAACCTCCATTTTTAAATCTTTGGCAATATCATTAGGACTATCTTGATAATAATAGTATTTTAGAAAAATCAATTGATCCTCTTCCGTTAGATGTTTTAATAAATCTAAGAAATTTTCTTTCTCAAAATAGTCTTCGACTAAAGTGTTTTCTGGTAGCTGATCCATCGGAATAATATTTCGTTCACGGATGATCACACGTTTTTTATCTAAACAAATGTTGCGTGTTAGGGTCAGACACCATGTTTTTAGACTACTTTTTTGTGCGTCATAGTGATCAATTTTTTGCCAAATACGATAAAACACCTCATTTTCAACTTCTTTACGATAAGTTATCTCATCAGAATGATTCAAAATTGCGCGGATGCATTTAACGATATCTGTACCTAAAAGATCAATCAATTTTTCTAACCCCAAAAAATCTTTACCAATTAATAACGCTACAATTTCCTTCTCCATCTCTTTATCACCTTCTTACTCTATTATACGATCAAATTTGTTCTTTTCTATCATGAAAAAATAGAAATAACGCGTATATTAATTTTGAAGGGAGGAAATGATGGATTTTCGTAGGTTATTAGATAAAGATAAGTATTATACAATTGCTGTTAGCATGATTGTTATTATTGTTAGCGTTGTTTTTTTATTTTTGTTTGTTCAAAAAAATCAAAAAGAAGTTTCCGAAGCTGAACGAACCATGACCTCAATAATTTCAACTCATTCATCAGAAGCTGAATCGTCTTCTCAGCAACTATACGTCGATATAAAGGGCGCTGTTAAAAAACCAGGGATGTACGAAGGGAACGCAAATATGCGAGTCTGGGACGCGGTAATGCTTGCAGGAGGGGTCAGTGATGAAGCTGATACAAAGTACGTCAATTTTTCTGAACGGGTTGTTGACCAGATGGTGATTTACGTTCCAAAAGTAGGGGAAGAAGTTCAAAGTAGTACAAGCAAAGCTGACTCTCAAAATGGAGCAATGAACGATACAAGCAAAGTCAATCTTAATCAAGCTAGCGAAAGTGAACTACAAAATTTACCAGGTATTGGTCAAAAAAAAGCGCAGGAAATCATTCGCTATCGGGAAGAAAATGGAGGTTTTAAAAAGATCGAAGATTTAAAAAACATTTCAGGTTTTGGTGAAAAAACGTTTGAAAAACTAAAAGATTTGATTACTTTATAAAAATTGATGACGATTTTCAAAAAAGAGAAAATAATTATTTTACAAATATCATGTATAGGTTCTTGACGAGACTTTTTCTATAATTTACTATTTGTATAACCTAATATTAAATTGAAATCAGCAAAATGAATTTTAGAAAATAAATAATCATTAAAAAGGAGTAAAATATGACATTAGAGAGAATCCCTTGGGATCAATATTTTATGGCACAAAGTGTTTTGTTGTCGTTAAGAAGTACGTGCACAAGATTAGAAGTAGGCGCAACCATTGTTAGAGATAAACGAATTATTGCTGGCGGATATAATGGTTCAGTTAGTGGTGATGTTCATTGTATCGATGATGGCTGTTATATTGTTGATGGCCATTGTGTCAGGACAATCCATGCAGAGATGAATGCCGTTTTACAGTGTGCTAAATTTGGTATCCCGACAGAGGGAGCTGAGATTTATGTAACGCATTTTCCTTGTCTACAATGCACTAAGATGATTTTACAAGCAGGAATCAAAAAAATTCATTACTTAAAGGATTATCGCAATGATGAATATGCTTTAGCTTTGATCAAACAAGTAGGAGCTACAGTAGATCAAGTCAGTTTATCTAAGAAGTATTTTGCTGAATTACAATTAGGAGAAGATGAGATTGCTTCAGTGGAAGAAGCACCTCAAGCTGATCAATAATTACTGGATTTTTCCAGTCTTAGTAATAATAGGAACTGTTTTTTTAGTTTTAGAACCAACTCTATTAACAGGAATTGTTTGGTTTTATATAATTAGTCGAGTCCTCTATACTGGAAACAAATGGATTATTGGTGCTAGTTTTTTATGTATGTGTATTATGATCGTTTCCTGTGTAAGGATTTTGAGAAAAGAAGAACTAGAGAAATTTCCAGAAACACACCAAATAATTGGAGACTTATCTGTATTACCCGATCAAGTTAAAATCGATGGTGATCGCCTCCAATTAGAGGGGAATATTACGATATCTAATAAAGAAAAGCGGAAGATTGTCGCATTTTATCGATTGACCTCTGAACAAGAAAAGCAAAGTTGGCAAAAAGTAAATCAGCCATTGAAAGTCAATATTTCAGGTGAATTTGAAACCCCTATGTCAAAAACAAATTTGAATGGGTTTGATTATCGAAACTATTTAAAAGAAAATGGGATCTATCAAACATTGACGATTGAGAAGATACATAAAATTCAAGAAGAGAGACCAAAATTTTATGAACTCTTAGCTTGGTTAAGTAGCTATCGAAAAAAAGGAATCGATCACTGTGATAAAACATTTTTAAAAGAGACGACCTTATATCTTAAAACATTGATTTTTGGGTTTAAATCAAGTGAATTTTCTCAAAAAGAAGGAATGTTTTCAAATTTAGGTATTCTTCATTTATTCAGTTTATCTGGAATGCATGTAACTTTTTTTATTGGACGTTTTCGGTATATATTTTTAAAATGTGGACTTACCTTAGAACAATTATTTTGGTTACAATTACTATTTTCAATTGTGTATGCAGGCTTCACTGGCTTTTCAACTAGTGTTGTTAGAGCATTGCTTCAGTGTATGCTGGTTTTGAGTAATCGAGAATTTAAATGGCAGCTATCTGCATTGGATTGTTGGAGTTTAACCTTGATGCTATGTTTATTTTTTCAACCGTATCTTCTTTTTTCCGCAGCTGGTCAATTAAGTTATGGTTTATCTTTTTTTATTTTATTTGTCTATCCTATTGTAAGAAAAGTCAGCAATCGTTATTTGCAAACGTATTATTTTTCTCTATTGTTAAATCTGACGATCATTCCGTTGGTGGGGTTAACATTTTTTGAATGGCAGGTAACGAGCAGTGTATATACATTTTTATTAGTGCCTGTTTTTGAACGATTTATGTTGCCAGTATTAAGTATTAGTTTACTTAGTTCATTCCTACTGAAAGCTACTTTTATCATTGATACCTTGGAAATTTATTTTTCTGTCCAACAATCATTTTTTGAATGGTTAAGTCAAAATACTACTCACACCATTGTTACAGGGGTATTTTCACCTATACTTTTTCTCGTAATGCTTTCGCTGATGCTTCTATTTTTGCATATGTTGTTAAACCAATCCAAACAAGTATATTTGGTTGGAATTGCGCTATTCTTGTTGATGTATAGCAAATATGTATCACCAAATGGTACAATTGCCTTTATTGATGTTGGACAAGGAGACAGCATATTTATACAGACCCCCTTTCATCAAGAAAATATATTGATTGATACTGGTGGGAAATTGGACTATAAAAAGGAAAAGTGGGCGACTAAAACAAAGCAAACAAGCAATGCAGATTATTCAGTAATTCCGTATTTGAAAAGTAAAGGTGTTAAGTATCTAGATAAAGTATTGATTACTCATGGACACATCGATCATTTTGGTGATTTAGTAGCAATTAATGAGAAAATTCCAATTCGTTCCATTTATTTTCCTGTTGGCACAGATAAGAAAATAGCTTTTTTCTCTATGATTGAGTACTTAAAAAAGAGTGGAACGAAATGTTATCCAATTTTAATTGGAGATTCAGTTAGTGATCATATTCCACTGAAAACCCTTGCCCCAGATCATTTAGGCACTGGAGAAAATAAAGACTCAATTGTAGTTTATACAAAAGTTGCTGGGCGAGGTTTCCTATTTACAGGAGATTTAGAAAAAGAGGGAGAGGAACAGTTAGTAAAACAATTTCCAGCCTTGAAGGTTGATGTACTTAAAGTTGGACATCATGGCAGTAAAACGTCATCTACTCCTTTGTTTATTCAAAGTATTGAGCCAAAGGAGAGCATTATTTCTTGCGGGCGTAATAATAGATTTAATCATCCTCATAAAGAAACTATAGAAACATTAAAGCAATTTAAAATCAAACAGTTTCAAACAAATAAAAATGGCATGATTTATTATGAATGGACTCCGTTTTCAGATATGTCTCCAGCTAAAACAATCCTGAAAGAAGACTAGCAATTCTTAAAATGACATGATAGGATTGAAAAGAGAAATGAGGGAATTTATGAATTTACAAGAGGCATTGAAACAGGTAAGACAACAGCAGTTTGCTTCTGTCTATTTAATTCAAGGAACAGAGAGTTATTTGGGCGAGTTATTTAAGACAGAATTGATGGATCAATTAATCAAAACAGAAGATGATCAGTTCAATTATTCTTCTTTTGATATGGAGGAGGTTCCCCTATCTATAGCCATAGAGGAAGCTGAGACGATTCCTTTTTTTGGAGACTATCGCTTGGTATTTATAGAAAATCCTTATTTTTTAACGGCGGAAAGAAGAACGAACGGACTTGATCATGATATCGAGAGTTTGCTTAAGTATTTGGAACAGCCTTCACCAACAACTATCTTAGTTTTTATTGCAAATGTCGAAAAATTAGACGAACGTAAAAAAATAACGAAAGCAATCAAAAAACAGGCAGAAGTCATTGATGTAAATCCCATGGGAGAGCGTGAAGTAAGGCAGTATGTAGAACAAACAATTCAAAGTGAGGGGTATGAAATACGACCTGAAGCATTTGATTTATTAGTACAGCTGACAGATCTAAATCTTTCAAAAATAATGGGTGAATTGCAAAAGTTATTTTTATATGCTTCTGAAAATAAAATAATTTCTTTATATGGAGTCAAAGAACTCGTACCAAAATCTTTAGAACATAATGTCTTTGATTTAACAAACGAGGTCTTATCTGGATCTAGTGAGAAAGCAATTCAATTGTATGAAGATCTACTTCTTCAGGGGGAAGAGACCATTAAATTAAATGCTATTTTATTAAATCAAATCCGCCTATTTTTACAAACAAAAATCTTAGCTAAATTAGGGTATCAACAAGCAAATATTGCGGAAACCTTAAAAATTCACCCTTATCGTATTAAACTTGCTTTACAGCAAGTGCGACGCTTTGAGTTAGATCGTCTACAAGCAATTTATGACGAATTAGTAGAAAATGATTTTAGAATGAAAACAGGTCAGATGGACAAAGAGTTGCTCTTTGAATTGTTTATTCTCAAATTATCTGGGCAAGTGACTCGCTAAAATAGGAGGATTTATTATGAATGAATCGAAGAAAATCATTGAAATATTTTTCAGAGAGGTTCGATCAGGGAGCAATCTTTAAGTGGTGTATGATCTTATGCGTGTACAGGTTATTGCACATCAAGTTCAATCGGAAAATGAGTATATCATAACAAAATCTCCTCAAGATTATATTGAACATGTAAAGGATATACTTGAACTTTATGGACAATTTGGATTAGAAATGCAAGAAATTCTGGCTGACGATCAAAAGGTTTACGTTAGATGGGGACAGACAGGTCAAACAAGTAAAAACGAAACAATCATTCAATCAGCTAGTGCGGTTTATCTAATTGAGTAGCAGTAGTTTAAACGAGTCAAACGAAATTTTGACCTGTTTTAATTTATAGAAATGTGACTGAAACAAAAGTGCGCACCATTGTGAATTTCGGCTTTAAAGGACTGGATGATAAAATGCTAAGCTTTATAATTCAGTCTTTTTTTAATAAAAAAGAAGTTAACACGAATGTTAACTTCTACAAATCATTATTTTGCTAATTTTTTGCTTAAACGAGATTTGTCACGGCCTGCTTTGTTTTTATGGATTAATCCTTTTGTTTCAGCCATATCAACAGCTTTGATAGCTTCTGTATATAACGCATCAACATTGTCAGCACCAGCAGCTACAGCATCTTCAAATTTCTTGATAGCTGTACGCATAGCATTTTTTTGAGATGAATTTTGAGCATTCTTATTAGCGTTAGTACGTACACGTTTAATTGCAGATTCAATATTTGGCATTTCTTTCACCTCCGATAAATTAAGGTCTTACACAGGAAAATCCATATGTAATTCAACACTAATCATTATACCTAATCCAAACAGGCATTGCAATAAAAGATGACAAGTTTTTTTCCTTAACAGTGAAATTACGGTTTTCTTTATGTGAAAAACTTTAATGACTTTAAGTTTGATCAGAAAACTAGATACTTTTTATAAAAAATATGCTATCATAGCAGGGGAAAAATGAAATGGTGGTGTCAATGTGAATATTGCTTTAATTATAACGGTCACTCTTGTTATGGGCGTTATTTTTGTCAATGGCTGGACAGATGCGCCAAATGCAATTGCAACCGCTGTCTCGACACGGGTTTTAAAACCAAATGTTGCGATCTGGATGGCTGTTGTCATGAATTTTTTTGGTGCGTTGGTGATGACATACTTTAATGCACAAGTTGCTGAAACAATTAGTAATATCGTGAGCTTTGATGCGCATGGAAATGCATTGCAAGTAGCGTTAGCCGCTGCATTATTTTCGATCGTAGTTTGGTCTGTTGCAGCGTGGTATTTTGGAATTCCAACAAGTGAGAGTCATGCATTGATCGCTGGTCTGACGGGATCAGCAATGGCTTTAGGAGGACTTGGAGCTGTCAATGGAACTGAATGGGCCAAAGTATTAGTTGGACTAGTGGTTTCTACGGTAATGGGATTTGGTGGAGGATTTCTTGTTACGAAGCTAATTGTAATCCTTTTCAGAGGTGTAGCTAGAAGAACTGCTAATAAAGTATTTACCTATGGTCAAGCGTTCGGTGCGGCGGCTAATGCCTTCTTACATGGTGCTCAAGATGGTCAAAAATTTATGGGAGTCTTTATGTTAGGGCTTTATTATAATAATCTAGCAGAAAAGTCAGGTTCAGGCTTTATTATTCCAATTTGGGTCATGGTCTTGTGTTCAGTCACAATGGGATTTGGTACGTCAGTGGGCGGCATGAGGATTATTAAATCAGTTGGAATGGATATGGTGAAATTGGAACTTTATCAAGGATTTGCGGCGGATTTAAGTACAGCAGTCTGTTTGTTTGCAGCATCTATTTTTGGAATTCCTGTATCTACCACACATACAAAGACAACTGCAATTATGGGGGTCGGTGCCTCGAAACGTGTATCTAGTGTCGATTGGCGCATTGTAAAAGAGATGCTGATTGCTTGGATTTTGACTTTTCCAGGTTGTGGGATCATTGCCTTTGTTATGGCGAAACTATTTATGGCGGTATTTTAAGGAGAGAATAAGATGGCTAGAAAAAAGCAATTCGATTATTTTGGTGAATTAGAACGTTTGGCAATGAACGCACATCAAGCGGCAGAGCTTTTAGAAATGATTGCAATGGATTATTCACTTGAAAAATTAGAGGAAGAAGCTGAAAAAATTCACGTATTGGAAAAAGAAGGAGATCAATTGTTCAAAAAATTCTAAGTGAATTATATATTTCGTTTATTACACCGATTGATAGAGAAGATATTGTTGAAATAACACAACGCTTAGATGATGTCTTGGATACAATCAACAGTATTGCCTATTTGTTAAGTAGCTTAGTTGTGAAAGAATTAAATGATAACGCCATGGTATTTATTACTTACGGAGTAGAGGCAACGGCGGGTGTTTTAACTGCTACAAAAGAATTTGCAAAATTTAAGAATTCCAAAACACTGCATACAATGATTAATGAGGTAAGTGAGATTGAGGGAAAAGCGGATAAATTATATAGTGAATCTCTTAAAGAATTATTCACTAACGAGCAAAATCCAGTTGAGGTTATTCGCTGGAAAAATGTCTATGATCAATTAGAAGAATTATTAAATGCAAGTGAATCTGTAGTCAATGTAATTGGTGGACTAGTCATTAAAAATAGTTAACCAAGAGTTATTAATCATAGAATGATGATAATTCGAGGTAAAAGTTTCGACATCCCTACAGGTATATCGTTTGGAGGAATAGAATGCGCGATCAAAATATAGAGGCAATCAAAAACTATACAAAGGCAATTATGCTAAAAGACCAAACGGGACATGGCATGGATCATATCAATAGAGTGGTCCGCTTAGCAAATAAAATTGCTGATACAGAACAATGTGATCACTTTGTTGTTATCGCGGCGGCTTATCTTCATGATACAGTGGATGATAAATTAGTTTCTGATCCAGAAGATGCTTATAAACAACTAAGTGAGTTTTTGGCTAGTCTTACCATTTCTGTTAGTGTAGTTGAACGAATCATTCATATAGTGGAAAACATTTCTTTTAGTCAAACACTGACAGGAACAAGAGAAAAGCTTAGCATTGAAGGCCAAATTGTACAAGATGCTGATCGTTTAGATGCTATGGGAGCCATTGGCATTACTCGAACAATCTATTATGGCGGCCATAAAGGAAATCCTATCTATGATCCAAAAATTTTACCTAGAACACTTCAATCAAAAAGTGAATATCGAAAAGATAGCACGGTCATCAACCATTTTTACGAGAAGATCATACGGCTAAATACAGGACTAAATACAAATTACGCAAAAAAAATTGGGCAAAAACGCCAAGTATTTTTAGAAGAATTTTTAAAAGAGTTTATGAAAGAGTGGAATGAGTAAAAAAAAGACTGCAGCCAAAAGATTATGGGTGAAGTGAGACCCAATAGTTAGACCATAACCCGACCGAAGAAATTTGGTCGGGTTTTTATGCGGTCATCCGTTTGCGATATTGAACGGGACTGCAGCCGAGCCTTGTTTTGATTCGGTGATGATTATAGTAATTAATCCACTCTTTAATTGCCCTCTTCAACCTTTTAAAGCTTGTATAAATCACACCATAATAAATTTCTTGCTTTAATAGACCAAAGAAGCTTTCCATCGGTGAATTGTCAAGACAATTCCCTTTTCGGGACATGCTCTGGAATATTTTTTTCTCCGCTAAAGGCTTTCTATAACCATTCATCTGGTAAGCCCAGCCTTGGTCAGAATGGAAAGTCCGACGATAGGGGCAGTCCGCGGTTTGTTCTATGGCTTCTTTTTGAGCATCAAGAACGGCCTTTGCATTTGGTTTTTCTGATATTCGATAGGACAGAATTTCCCCGTTAAACAGATCTAGGAATGGGTCTAAATACAGCTTCTTGATGACAGGTTTTCCGTTCGTATCTTGTTCATAATACTTAAATTCAGAAGTATCAGTTGTAATCTTTTGATGAGGAACCGAGGTAACAAATCGTCTGTGAATCCGATTCTTTGCCACTCGTCCAACAGTCCCTTTGTAGGAATTGTACTTACGTGATTTGCGTGTAAACTTTACGCTCTTCAGCCCAAGCTTACGCATGATTCGACGGATTTTCTTTTGATTTACCTTTACTCCCTGTTCGTTCAGGGCGATTTGAATCCGACGATACCCATAGTTCCCATCGTTTTCTTCGAAGATTTCTTGAATGGTTTCCTCTAGCTTGGCATCTGGATTCCCACGATTCAATCGCTTTTGCCAATACATGTATGTCGCTTTAGGAAATTTTGTCGCTTCAAGAAGAATCGTTAATCGGAACTCCTTTCGGAGTTCGTGGATGATTCGTGCATCTCGTTCTTGAGTCGATCTGGGATATTCATCCCTAAAGCTCGGAGCTTTTTTACGAAGGCCAGTTCTGCACGAAGCAGTTCATTTTCTCGTTCCAGTTCTTGTTCACGCGTTAACGGCCTTTTTGGTATTTGTTTCTTCTTTTTCTTAGTCATTGAAGGCCTTCCTTTCAGTTTCGGTAAGAGACCTTCAATGCCTTCACGCAGAAATAGTTGGTGCCAATGTTGGAGTAGATTTCCAGATGGCAATCCATATTTCAATGCGACATTAAGGTAAGAGTCACCGCTAGTCAAATAATAGTGTATGACATCTTGCTTGAATTGGGAAGAATAAGTTTGTTTATTTTTACGTCGGTTTAAGGCATTAAAGTCCAATTTTTCTACAATCTTTACCCATTTTCTTACTGTTGAATCAGCTGGAATACCGTATCGGCGAGCTAGATCCACATACCCACCTTCTCCCCTCTGATACGCTTCAACTACTGATTTTTTAAAGTCATAATCATATTTAGCCACTATAAAAAGCCCCCTAAGTTAGATTTTCTGGTCTAACTTAGGGGGCTCACTTCATGGGCTGCAGTCTTTTTTATTATTGGACAAAGTCTGCTGTTTGCGAAGAATATTTGTTTTCAGACATAGTTGTTTTTTCAAGAGGAATCGTTTTTAGCATCCGCAATCCGTTTAAGATAACAAGAATTGTGCTTCCTTCATGACCGATAACACCCAGTGGCAAATTGATGATTTGAAAGAAGTTTGATAGAATCAAGAATAGGATGACACTAGAAGAAAACAGAATATTTTGCGTGACGATTCGTTTTAATTTTTTAGAAAGAAGATGACTCATTTGTAGCTTTTCTAGGTCATTCTGTATTAAGATTATATCAGCTACATCCATCGCTATATCTGTCCCTTCACCCATTGCAACGCCAATAGCTGCATTAGCAAGAGCGGGTGCGTCATTGATCCCGTCACCGATCATTCCGTTGACACCATAAGTTTCTTTTTGATGCTTGATGATTGTTGTTTTGTCTTGTGGCAAACAATCAGCATGAACTTCATCAATTTCAAGTTGTGATGCTACAGCAAGGGCAGTTTTTTCATGATCGCCAGTAATCATTGTAGTATGAATCCCAGATCGTTTAAAATAAGCAATCACCTTATATGCTTCAGGTTTAGGAATGTCCAAAAGTCCAAAATAAGCGACGATTTCTTGTTCTTGAAATAGATAAACAACCGTTTTTCCTGCATTTTGTAACCGAGCAACTTCGTTTTCCAATTCCTTTTTTTCGCCTATTTGTGTGTTGAAGGTATTTTTCCCCACCCGCCACGTTATTGAGTCAATCGTGGTTTCCATTCCAAATCCAGTGATATTCTTTACTTCTATCTGATCATAGAGTGTAGTTGTCTCATTGTCGAATCTGGTTATTATTGCCTGAGCTAAGGGATGTGTGGATTGTCTTTCCATTGCTAAAAGGACATTTAAACCTTCCTGTTTATTTTTTAAAAAGACACTATCCGTAACAACTGGAATACCACGAGTTAAAGTTCCAGTCTTGTCAAAAGCGATTGCTTTTAAAGAAGCTAAATTTTCTAAGTAAATTCCGCCTTTAAATAACACACCATTTCTTGCCCCATTGGAAATTGCTGCCAATGTAGCGGGAGTTGCAGAAGCGACTAATGCGCAAGGAGATGCAACGACCAACAATACCATTCCTCTATAAAAGCTTTCATTCCAAGACCAATCTAAAAATAGATAAGGAATTAAAATCATCATAGGAATTGCAATCAAAACGATTTTTACATAGGTATTTTCTAGTTTTTCGATAAAACTTGCGGTCTGTGAAGGGGTATTTTGTGCTTCATCCACTAAACGAATGATTTTTGAAAATAGCGTATTTTCGCTCGTAGTATTCACTGTCATTGTAATTGCTTCGCCTAGATTGATTGTTCCGCCAAACAAGGGATCATTAATTGATTTTTCAGTTGGGATAGACTCACCAGTGACCGCAGCCTCATCTATCGTTGAACAACCTCTGGTCAAAATACCATCAATGGGAATGCGTGCTCCTTTAGGAACAAGCAGTAAATCACCGATTTTTAATTGTTTCACAGGCGTTTCAGTTGTTTTACCTAGCTCATTTAATAGCAAAGCCATTTCAGGTTGTAGATTCATTAGACTGGAGATTTCTTTTTTACTTTTATTTGTCGTATATTCTTCTAATGCACCACTAAGACAAAAGATAAACGTCAACATAGCTCCTTCAAACCAATTACCAATAATGCAGGCACCGATAGCAGCTAAGGCCATAAGTAAATCAACATTGAGACGTTTATTTTCAAGAGTTTCTAGTAGACCTGCTTTGGTTTGTTTAAACCCGCCAAAAATGATAGCTACTATAAAACTAATAGGGTAAAAAATTGTACCTGATTTTTCTAAAATAAATCCAATCACCATAAATATTAGACAAAGTATGGTGGCTAGTAGTGCTTTTTTTTCTTCTGAAATTTTCATTTTATCACTCCTCAAATAGAGCATAGCATAAATAAATCTTAAATGATAATGGAAATGTCTAAATGAGAACGATAGTAATTATCAATTGGCATTAATGTTATTAAATAAGCTTTCATGTTTTTTTGAAAGTATATTTATTCTAATTAGTAATGATAATCATTATCATTGGAAATAGAAATAAGCCAACAACTGGACTACACGAAGAATAAAAAAAGAACCGATAAAATCGGTTCTAAATAAACTATGAAAATAACCAATAACTAATCAGTAAAACACCCAGTACAATTCGATACCATCCAAATGCAGTAAAATCGTTTCGTTTTAAATAGTTTAGTAAGAACTTGATTACAATGATCGAAACAACGAAAGCGACAATCGAACCGACTAATAAAATAAACGTTTCGGTGAACCCAAATGAATTACCTTTCATAATAAACTTACCTATTTTCAGAAAGCTTGCACCGAACATGACAGGAATGCCAAGGAAAAATGAAAATTCTGTTGCAACAAAGCGAGAGGCACCAATAATGATTGCACCCAAAATGGTTGCGCCAGAACGGGAAGTTCCTGGAATCAATGAGAGTACTTGGAAAAAACCAACGATAGCAGCAGCTTTATAAGTAAAATTACGTAAATCTGTACATTTTGGTATGTGATTTCGATTACGTTTTTCAATCACAACAAAAGCAATCCCATAAACAATCAACATCAAAGAGACTGTAAAAAAGTTGTGGAATTTTGCCTCCAACCAGTCATCTAACGGTATCCCAATGATCGCAGCCGGTGCGCAGGCAACAACAACTTTTGACCAAAGAATCCAAGTATCCTTTTTTTCAGTCGCATCTTTTTGTGGTGAAAAGGGGTTCAGCTTATGAAAATAGAGCACAACAACTGCCATAATCGCACCAAGTTGGATCACCACATTGAACATTTCCATGAAATCTTTGCTGAGATTCATTTTAATAAATTCATCCACTAAAATTAAATGCCCTGTACTGCTGATTGGTAGCCATTCAGTTATTCCCTCGATAATCCCTAGAATAATTGCTTTCCATAAATTTGATAAAAGCATAGGTTCAATCCTTTCTAGAATAAAATAATAAATCACTAATAGTATACCGTTTCATATAAAAAAAACCAACTAACTTTTCATCAGTGTTAGAAAAATTTAGTTACAATGAATTCTTTGTTGTAATTATTCTGAGAATTTTCTATACTATTATTATTCATAAAAATTGGAGGAGAAAAGAAATGTTTGGATTTTTAAAAAAGAAAGAAACAATTCAATTAAATGAAACGCTTTATGCTGTGGCAACTGGGAAGCTAATTCCTATTAGTGAAGTCAATGATCCCGTTTTTTCTCAAAAAATGATGGGAGATGGATTTGCCGTAATTCCTGAGACAGGTGATATTTATTCACCTATTGTTGGAGAAGTCTTAAGTGTTTTTCAAACAAAACATGCAGTTGGGATGAAAATGGCAAATGGGTTAGAAATTTTGCTTCATATGGGGATTGATACAGTCGAACTTAATGGAGAGCCTTTTAATATAAAAGTAAGCGAAGGAGCCAAAGTGACTCAAGAAACTTTAATTGCGGAAGTTGATTTGGAAGCAATAACGTCAGCTGATAAAGCAATCGATATGGTTGTTGTGATTACGAATATGGATGCGGTGAAAAGCTTTGAACTTACTAAGATAGGTAATGTCAGTGCAGGAGATGAAATTGGTATTGCTAACGCCTAATTAGGACGAAATCAGGTGACGTCCCATTCTGTTCAAGTGAAGTTGTAACTTTAAAAAAGGAAATTCTTGCCAATGATTCCATCGACTATCTGGATTTAAAAAGTGTGAGAGATAACTTCAACGGTTATTTCTTACCTTTTTTCTTTTTATGACAGCATACTTGAAATCATGTTTCAAATATACTATTTGAGCTTAGAAGAGAAGGAGTTTATATCTTAGCGACCCAATGTTCAGTGATCAAGATAAAGCTTATAGCCGCAATCACATAATCGAGCTGTTCAGATCGTAAAAAACGATTTAAACTAGACTATTGTTCAACCATTCAAAAAACATCTAGAAGAAAACAGCTACGTTCTCTTCTAGATGCTTCTTTTGAGTTTAATGAGCGGAAGCAATACCACGTCCATTGTCAATAAAATGAGTATCGTTGACTATATCAATAGTGAATGACCCATTTTCATAGGTGAGTTTAGTTACGCTACCATTTTCCAGTCCAATTTGCATTGGTAAACGATTATCGATCAGTGATAGTAAAAACGAAATCGTCAAGCCATGAGAAACGATCATGACATTACCACCCCCATTTTTTTCTCGGTGATGAGCAATGTCTTCAAAGCCACTCCAAACACGTTCACGAATTTTGTCATAAGGTTCAGCCCAATTTGCAGTATCTGCCGCAATAATCGCATCTGCTAAGTCTTTATAACTTATTCTGTTGGTCATCATATCTTCATAATCTTTAAATGCTAGAATTCTAGGAACAACTCCCCACAATTCACCATCATAACCACCATCTAAAGAGCCAAAACACCACTCGCGGATACGACTGTCGGTTCCGTATGGAATGGCAGCACCATTTTCATGTTCTTGCAAAATGATCCTTGCAGTTTGCATGGCACGGCCACTGTCACTGGAATATGCTTCTTGGAATACCGTATCTTTTAAACCTAACCCCAAATAGCGAATGATTTCTTCGCCTTCTTTTGTTAAAGGGGTATCGGACCAACCTTGTGTTCTGCCAATTGTATTGAACATCGTTTTTCCATGGCGAATGATATATAGTGTTGTCGGTTTCATAATTTTTCCTCCTAAATCTCAAGGCTGAGAAATTCTATCAGCCTTTAAGCATGATAGTATAAATAGAACAAGGATTCCTTCTTTTCAACTTGCTTTTTTACCATCTTAAATAATTTAAGTTCGTTGATAATAGTCTGAATTTAGTTAAAAAAAGGATTTGTCTTTTTCTCATGCTCGATGGTTGTAGCATCTCCATGGCCAGGGTAGGCTGGAAATTCATCGGGTAAAGTAAAAAGATACGTAGTGATACTGTGGAGAAGCTGTTGCATATCACCAGTATGAAGATCGGTACGGCCGATACTTCCTTTAAACAACGCATCGCCTGTGACAACAAAGTCGTCAAAAATAAAGCTTACACTTCCTATCGAATGCCCAGGAGTTGGAACAAC
Organism: Enterococcus sp. AZ101; assembly: GCF_050499005.1. NCBI lineage: Bacteria > Bacillati > Bacillota > Bacilli > Lactobacillales > Enterococcaceae > Enterococcus > Enterococcus sp. AZ101. The sequence continues at coordinate 1,531,183 of NZ_JBMHEZ010000001.1, forward strand.
GGAAAAACGAATACCGCCTAAATCATAATCAATCAATTCAAATTCTACGTCGGCGGGCTGCACAATGATATCCGCAATATCATCATGCCGACCTAAACCAGATAAATTCAAAATTGGGTTAGATAACCAGTCCTGTTCAAGTGGGCTGACATATACAGGAATCGAATAGTGATGACGTAGTTCTTCAACTGCACCAATATGATCATAATGAGTATGCGTCAGTAAAATAGCGACAGGTGTAGTGTCGGTTTTCTCGATCATTTCCGTAATCTTTTTTGCTTCAGCACCAGGATCAATAATCAAAAGGCTTGTTTCATTGTAAATTAAGTAACAATTTTCCTGGATTGTACCAGTTGGGATACGTTCGATTTTTAACAAAATAATTTGCCTCCTAGTAAATAAGATTCTTCTCTAAGTATAACCTAATTTAGAGTAGAATCAAAAGGTGGAGTTAGTTAAAATTACGGATGTTTTACTTTTATTTTCCTATCACTCATAATAAAGAGAGATTCTCAGTAAGAATCGATCTGAAAAGGAGTTGGTCATAAATGAAAAAAATCAATCAGTTTTTAGAGCAGATCCCAGCCTTGCTTGCTAGCAAAATCTCCATTTTTATTTATCTATTTCTTTTTTTCTATCTTGTAGTCTTTGCCGTGCTGACAATGTGGCTTCCGTCATTAAAAAATGTTCAGCCATCTGCGAATGTACAATTAATCTTAGGAAATTATACCAATGTTTTAAGTGCTCTAGGTGCATCTTTAGCGGCAGGAAGCGGGACACTGATTCACCATAGCCTATCAACTTTGCATAAAAAACATGATACAATGCATGAAGAGATGCAAAAAACGATTGCGGAACTTCATGCAAAAATCGATCGTTTAGACCAGTCAAGTCAGGGAAAGGATTAAGATTCAAAAGATGACGATTTTAACAGATGAAAACATTGAGTGGCATGAATATCAAAAAAAGCTGCTTGCTAGAATACCAAAATATAAAGAGAACCTATCTATCCATCTAGTAGCTCCACCAGGCTCTGGTAAAACGTATTTAGGGATAGAAATAGTTCGACAATTAAATAGGAAAACGTTGATATTAGTTCCGTCTTTAGTATTAAAGCAACAATGGACAGATACGATTCAGACAGCTTTTTTGAAAAATAAGTCTGATAGAATTCAGATATCCACTTCAATCGAGTCAATAAAAGAAATTACGATTGAAACATACCAAACCGTGTACAGTCGGCTAGCTGACGATATAGGTTTTTTGGAAAGAAAAAAAATTGACGTGTTAGTACTGGATGAAGCACATCATTTAAAGAAAAGCTGGGGTGAATTTTTACTAAAGTTAAAGGCATCAGTACCGCAACTACTGACTGTTTCACTAACCGCAACACCTCCGTATGATGCAAATGTGCAGGAATGGCAACAATACCAATTGTTAAACGGTCCAATCGATGAAGAAATCACGATTCCTGAGTTGATTAAAGAGCAAGTGCTAGCGCCTCATCAGGATTACCTCTATCTAGTTTCTGCTCCTAGTGAGATTACTAATTGTTATGAAAATTTTTTGCAAAAGCAAGCGAACGTGGTCGAAGCAATTGTAGCCAGTGTAGAAATAGCAGATTATTTATTAGCACAAGCCTTTATACAAGATCCAAAAAATCAAGCAGCCTTTATTTATCAATCCTTTGAGGTTTATTTAAGTGCGCTATTATTTTTGCAATTACATGGCTATCAATTGACCGAGGAACATTGGTTGTTGCTTGGGCTAACGAAAGCACAAGGCGAAAAAATTTCATTTCCAACGTTTGAAAAACAGCATATGAGTGATTTGTTAGTTTACTTATATGATAAAGCCCCTAATTTACTAATTTTTAATTACTTAGAAACACAAGGCTGGGTAGCTCAAAATCAATTACAATTATTTCCAGATTTTTCTGAAAATATACTAAATCAAGCGCCAATTGAAAAGAAGACTGCGATTTCTCAGATTTTACTTTGTGAGTATGAGAAATTAGGCAGAGAGCTATCAGGATTGGTCTTAACAGATTTTATAAAAAAAGAGGTCCTATTAGGAAAGAATGGTGAATTGGAGTATGGATTGATTCCTATCTTTGATAGTTTAATGCCGTTTTTTAAAGAAGAAATAGCAATGGGAGTGATTTGTGGTGAATTTTTGATTATTCCTAAAACATTGCAAGAGCATTTTTTACCAATTTCTATCAAAATAGACGAACACCCTTATTTCTCTGGGTATGCTATTGTTTACCCAAATGAGAAAAAACAGTCGGAAGCTTTGACTATTTTAACTCAATTAGTGAATGAAAAAACAATTCAATTATTAATTGGAACAAGCAGTTTGCTTGGTGAAGGGTGGAATTGTCCTGCGATAAACACTGTGGTATTAGCCAATCACTCTGCTTCCTTTGTTCAAACGCAACAACTAAGAGGGCGGGGATTGCGAATCAATGAAGAAGGAAAGACAACCAATATTTGGCATTTGGCGGTTGTGATTCCAAGAGTTGATTATTCAAAGCAAGTTAATGTCAATCGAATTATACAGCGAATGAGTTATGTCTGTGGATTGACTTTTGAAACAGATCCAAGCATTGAAAGTGGTATCGAACGTTTCGATTTGTTAAGTGTTTATTCAGGGAAAGAGATAGCGGTATACAATCAAGAAATGCTTTATTGGAGCGGGCAACGTAGCCAACTCGCAGCATTTTGGCAACAAGCACTTAAAAAAGGCAGTCATTTAACTATGCCGCTAATTGTTCGGAAAGAATCGCGGCTTGGTCCAATTGAAGGCTGGAATTTCGTGGTGAAAGCTGAAGTAGCACCAAATTCTATTAAACGAAAACGAAATCCATGGATTGTCGCTTCGATTTTTACTACTGCTAGTCTAGTCGTTGCATACTTCAATTTAACTTTAGGCAGTATGTTACTAGGACTTGATGGAGCAGCACTTTTATTTACATTAAATCAGAAGAAGGTTTCTAAAGCATATAGTAAGTATAATAGAAAAAAAGCCTGGCAAAAAGAAATAAAACATGTTCGTCAATTAGCATTTAGTATTACAGAGACAATGATAAAACTTAATATGGTTGCTTCAGATGCGTTGGACCGATTAAGTATGGCAGTATCAGAAAAGGAATGTAGTTGTTATCTAGCACAAGCGAGTTACCAAGAGGAACGGTTATTTTATACTGCAATGGCGGAAGCACTTTCTGAAATAAAAAATCCACGCTATTTTATCTATACCCAAAAAGCTGGCTTTTTTAGTGTTCCAGAAGTCTTTGCTAAAAACAAAAAGTCAGCGTTATTATATCAAAAAGCGATCGAAGATTATTTTTCCGTTCGAGGTGATTTGATTTATTCTAGAACTCTGAACGGAAGAAAACAGTTTGTACAGGCAAAAATTTCTGAGGTGAAATTATCAAAAGAAGCCAGCCAAAACAAAATTATCCAAAAGAGCATTTGGCAATAGGAAATTAATATACGGTTTATTTAAACGCAACCCCTTGAACAGAAAGGTAAAATCTTTTTGGTTAAGGGGTTCTTTCGAATAAAGTTCGTGTTTTGATTTATTTCGGAATGTTTTTTTATTTTATTTAATAAAAATATAGATTAAATACGAATTATTATATATAATGTCCTTGAGTTGTTATGAAAGGAGTCGTTATTTTGTTTAAATTTGTTGTAAAAGGAACTGGTTTTTCAAGTGTAGATCCAAAAAATGTTGAAATCTTTGAAGAGGCTCTATTTTGTATCTCAGAGTCCGGAACAATCGCTAAAGTGATTTTACCAGAGGACGAAGAATACCAATCAACGATCCAAGCTTATTCTATGAAGAATCAATTTCAAAATCTTAAAAAAGGACAATTCATTTTGCCTGGTTTTATTGATCTTCATATTCATGCACCGCAGTGGGCGCAAGCAGGAACGGCATTAGATTTGCCTTTGTATGAGTGGCTTAATACCTATACATTTCCACTAGAAGCAAAATTTTCTGACTTGGTATTTGCGGAGCAAGTCTATTCAGATTTAGTTTCGCAATTAATAAAAAATGGCACAACGACCGCTATGTATTTTGCTACAGTTCATCGGCAAGCAAGCCGAAGATTAGCTGAAATATGTAGTGAAAAAGGCCAAAGAGGTTTAGTAGGAAAAGTTGTAATGGACGATCCTGAACAAAATCCTGAATATTATCGTGATGAGTCCCCGAGCACAGCGCTTGCAGAAACAGAGTTATTCATTCAAGAAATAATTGAATTAAATAAACGGACACCACAAGGCGTGTATCCGGTTGTGACACCTCGCTTTATTCCAAGTTGTACAGACGCTTCATTAAAAGGCTTGGGCGCGTTAGCCGCGAAATATGACATCCATATCCAATCTCATTGTAGTGAAAGTGATTGGGCACACGATTTTGTTCGGAAACGATTTGGTAAAAATGATGCTTTTGCCTTAGATGATTTTGGTTTGATGACCGAAAAATCTGTTATGGCTCATTGTGGTTTTCTATCAGATCAAGATATGAAATTATTTGCCGAAACAGGGACAGCAGTGGCGCATTGCCCTATTTCGAACGCCTACTTTGGTAATGCAGTCACGCCAATTGCTAAACTGTTAAATCAATATCAAGTAGAAATAGGATTAGGCAGTGACATTTCTGGTGGCTTCTCTCCAAGCTTGTTTGACAATATCAAGCAAGCTGTCATGTCATCAAGAATGTTGGAAGATGGCGTCGATAAAGAATGTTGCAGCGAAAAACGTGGTGTATCAAACTCTAGAATCAGCTTAAATGAGGCCTTTTATCTCGCCACAGCCGGTGGCGGTCAAGCGCTGAGTTTACCCATTGGCAGATTAGCGGTTGATTACGCTTGGGATGTCCAAATTATTGATAGTAGTGAACTTCCTATTTTTTCAAAAGAAGAACCGTTAATGGCTATTTTTCAAAAACTCCTCTATTTATCACGACCTGATAATATTGTTGAAGTCTGGGTTCAAGGAAGAAAAGTCCATGATAAATCTATGAAAGAATTAGAGGTGCAAATGTAAAATGTCTAATACTCAAGCGGAAAAATCAAAATTAACAGTAGGTCCAAATGATGATTTATCAAATGCGCAGTCTCTTTTTTTAGGCATTCAACATGTCTTAGCGATGGATGTTTATGTCGTTCCATTTATTATTGCTTCAATTATTGGCTTGACGACGAAGGAATCCTCAGTCTTGATTCAATCAACTTTTATAGCAGCAGGTATTGCAACAATCATTCAATCTTATTTTTGTATGAAGCTACCTGTGGCACAAGGTCCGTCATTTATTCCGATTGGTGCAATTGCCGGTATTTATTTTGCGAATAATCAAAGCGGCAATGGCTGGTCGACAGTTCTAGGCGCCAGTTTGATTGGTGCAATCTTGGTTATTATTTTAGGGGTAACGGGTATTTTTAACCGGTTGATCAAAGCTTTTGTGCCTCCTGTTGTTGGAGGTACGATTATTTTTATTGTTGGTTTATCACTAATGCCAGTTGCATTGAATGACAATATCTTTTCAGCTTCAGGCGATTTAGGACAAAATATTTTATTAGCAATGATCGCAGCATCATCCCTTGTATTATTCGCGATGATCGGTTCACGTTTTCCAGGAAAAGGTCGGATTTTTCGAATTTCATCGGTTATTCTAGCGTTAGTTATTGGGTGTTTAGCAGCACAATTTATGGGGATTCTTGATTTATCTCAAGTTAGTAATGCTTCTTTAATCAGTGTTCCGCAATTACCGTTTGTGAATGTTCATTTTTCATTTGATTGGTCGTCTATTTTAACGATGATGATTATCTATGTTGTATTAATGGCAGAGACAACAGGGACTTGGTTTGCAGTCAGTAATGTCTGTGAAACACCATTGACCGATGATAATATTAATAAAGGTGTTGTCGGAGAAGGAATCGGTTGTCTTATTTCGTCTATGCTAGGGACAACACCGGTCACTGGCTATTCAACAAATGCTGGCATCATTTCCATTACTGGAGTTGCTAGTAAAAAAGTATTTGTAGCCGCTGGTGCTTGGTTTATCGTTTTTGGTTTGTCAGGGAAATTATCAACATTGATCTCTTCTATTCCAGCTCCCGTAATTGGTGGTGTCTTTGTTATCGTTTGCGGCATTATCTCAATCAGCGGCATCAAAGTAATGAAAGAGGTAGAAATCAGTGAAAAGGAAATGTATGTGATTGCGATTCCGATGATTTTAACATTAGCTCTAACCTTGATTCCGAAAGAGTTTATTCAATCATTACCTCAATTTATGCAGTATCTATTCAGTTCATCTGTTGCAACCGCATCAATTGCGGCCATACTATTGAATCGCTTGCTTCCTAGCGAGAAAGTGAATGAAAATGAATACAGTATAAAAAATAAAAAAAAGATTTCTTGTTGAAAACACGAACTATTAACAATAATTAGCTGTTTTTTCGTTATTTACCTTTGACTTTTCTAAATGAATAGTGTAAATTAGCATAGGTGTTCGAAAATACGAACTATTTTTTATTTAATGTTCGTTTTTTGCGTGTTTTAATAGAAATTAGTAGGAGGCAATAAAGTATGAAAGTTTTTGATTACGAAGATGTCCAGTTGATTCCCAATAAATGTATCGTGAACAGTCGTTCTGAATGTGATACGGTCGTGAAATTAGGGAAGCATACCTTTAAAATGCCAGTCGTACCAGCAAATATGCAGACGATTATTGATGAAGACATTGCGGAGTTTTTAGCAAAAAATGAGTATTTTTACATCATGCATCGTTTTGATGAAAAGGCTAGAATCCCCTTTATTGAAAAGATGAATGCCAAAGGATTGATCACATCTATCAGTGTAGGCGTAAAAGAAGCCGAGTATGGATTTGTAGAAGAGCTGGCAGAGCGCAATCTAGTACCAGATTATGTAACAATCGATATTGCACATGGCCATTCTAATGCTGTGATTAATATGATTCAGCATTTAAAACAACTGTTACCAGACACCTTTGTTATTGCTGGAAATGTTGGGACACCTGAAGCTGTCCGTGAATTAGAAAATGCTGGAGCAGATGCGACAAAAGTCGGCATCGGCCCGGGTAAAGTATGTATTACGAAAATAAAAACTGGTTTTGGAACAGGCGGTTGGCAACTAGCAGCGCTGCGTTGGTGTGCTAAAGCCGCTAGAAAACCAATTATTGCAGACGGTGGGATTCGAACACCAGGAGATGTAGCTAAATCAGTTCGTTTTGGTGCCACAATGGTGATGATCGGTTCATTATTTGCAGGACATGAAGAATCGCCTGGTGAAACAAAAGTAGAAAATGGCATTGTCTATAAAGAATACTTTGGAAGTGCCTCAGAATTTCAAAAAGGTGAAAAGAAAAACGTCGAAGGAAAGAAAATTTGGATTCAGCATAAAGGTAGCTTAGCGGATACACTAGTTGAAATGCAGCAGGATTTACAATCTTCGATTTCTTATGCAGGCGGTCGCGATCTTGAAGCGATTCGCAAAGTTGATTATGTGATTGTTAAGAATTCTATATTTAATGGTGATACAATTTAATTGTAAAAAGGAAGCTGGGATAGAAGTGTAGTAACTCTGAGAAATAAGAGGGAATTTACTAAAATGACAAGAAACATGAAATTTCTACTATCGATGTTGAATGATTTCTAATTGATGCTCTCCAAATTTTTGTGACCAAGTAGGTACTGTGCAACATCAACTCATTCGTTGTTGTGTTATGCAACAATTTCAACTTGTTTCCAAATAAGTTGCTTTTGCTTCCACTGTTTATTCGGATCCCTTGAGTCTGAGATATAACTCTACGAGTTATATCTCAGACTTTTTTTATTTCGATTTTTACTTTACCTGTCGTGGTAATCATGGTATGATAATTACAACGATAGACGTAGTACGTTAGATGGAGTAATCGGAGGTGTTTTAATGATCGGTAGTGATGCAATAAGAGGCTACAATGATACGTTCATTTTATCTGTATTACAAGAAGGGGATTCTTATGGGTATGCAATTTCCAAACGAATCACAGAGATTTCTGAAAATAATTATTCAATTAAAGAAACAACATTATACTCAGCCTTTAATCGTTTAGAAAAAAATGGGTTTATCGAATCATTTCCTGGTCAGATTACTCATGGAAAAAAAAGAACTTATTATAAAATAACAGCTTCTGGCGATTCTTATTTGAAAGAAAAAATAGCAGAATGGACACTTACGAAAAAAGTTGTTGAACGTTTTATCAAGGAGGAAAGATAATGAAAACCATCAAAAATTATATCGATAGTTTATTTTTAGGGGTAACTGAAACGAATCAAACAAAACAATTGAAAGAAGATTTATTAGCAAGTGCAGAAGATCGATACGAAGATTTAAAAAGCCAAGGGAAATCTGAAAATGAAGCCATTGGTGGAGTGATTTCAGAGTTTGGATCTATCGATGAGTTAGTCGATGAAATGAATATAAAACAAGAATTTATCGATGAAAAAGGAGTTGAAATAGATGCGATTAAGGTAGATGAGGCAGTTGCTTTTCTTAATAAACGCCGAAAAGGAGCTACTCAAATAGGGTTAGGTGTTATGGCAATTATGATAGGTGTTGCACTTTTTTTTGCAACAATGGGTTTTTATGGTGAAAATATAGGTGGGATATTTGGATTACCATTCGTATTGTTGGGGGCGGCGATTGGTGTACCACTCTTTATTATTGCTGGAACAAGTATGTCGAATGAAAATAAAAAACTCAACGACAGATTTATTTTAATAGAAGTGAAAAATGAGATGAAAAAAAGAAAAGAACTTTTTCAGCGATCGTTTGTCTTTTGTATTGTTACTGGAGTGGCATTGTGTATTCTTTCAGTGATTCCTCTGATTGTGTTTTCAGAATTATATCGTTCAGAAGCATCCGAAGTGTTTAGTATCGCTTTTTTATTAGCAGTAGTGTCTTTGGGGGTTTTCTTCTTCATTTTTGGTGGTGTTATTATGGGAAGTTTCACCAAAATGATCGATCAGACTTATTTTATTTCTGATGAAGATGAGCCTGGTCCTAGAGCAAAAGCTGAGCGTGATAGTAAGAGACCAGCTTGGTTCCAAGCGCTTGAAAAGATTTATTGGCCAATCGTTGTGGCAATCTTTTTAGTCCAAGGATTTATCTTAGGAAATTGGGGAACAAACTGGACGATTTTTCCTATAGCAGGAATCGTCTTTTGGATACTAGAAAGTATCTTTAGCAAAGATGAATAAAAAAAGCTCCGCTTATTTTGGAAAATAACCAAGATGAGCGGAGTTTCTTTAATCAAAAGTTAAAATGATTGCTTTGAAAAAATAATAGTCATTGCTTTTTTTAGTGGAAAATAAACTAGTGTCACAATGATAATAGTTGTAACAACATTAATCAGAGTTGCTGGTAATTTAGATAGAGCACTTGCAAAAGCTACGTTAAAGTCAGCGCCCGCAAGCAGACCCATGACAGTATTCTTTAATTGAGTCATCACTATTTTAGCAATACCAGTTGCGATAGCGACCACTACAACTTTCCAAATAGTATCAATATTTTGACGGAAAAACAAAATCGCTAAGGCTGCCGCTCCACCAACAATAAAGCTTTCCAAAATAAAGTAAGGAGCCTCAGCAGCAAATCCGTTTAAGACATCAAAAATTGCAAACCCCAACCCTCCAGCTAAAGCGCCTTTTTTGTAACCAATCAAAAGTACGGCTAATAATAAAACTGAATTCCCTAAATGAGCAAAAGCGCCAGTCGGCATTGGAATTTTAATCATTGTACCTAAAACAGTTAAAGCTGCAAATAGTCCAATGAAAACAATTGAATTTGTTGAACTTTTCTGATTCATTGAATCACTCCTTATTTATTGTTCATTCGACTCTCAGCGTGATTATAAGCACCATGCCAAACATGACCGAGAAATGGATTGATTTTTTGACCGTTTTTAATAGCGGCTGATACAAATTGCTTAGCGAGAGCAACAGCTTCAACGACTGAATAGCCTTTAGCGAGACCAGCAGTTACAGCTGCTGCGAAAGTACATCCTGCCCCATGATTATAATCAGTTGAAAACAACTCATCTTCAAAAATGGTAAATTTATTTCCATCATAAAAAAGATCGATTGCTTTATCTGCTTTTAAGCGGTGGCCACCTTTGATCACGACATTTTTAGGGCCTAAATCTATGATTTTTTTTGCAGCTTCCTTCATTTGATTCACAGAAGTTAAATCTCCAAGGCCTGATAGAATCCCAGCCTCGACTAAGTTAGGTGTTGTAATTGTCGCTTTCGGTAAAAGTAAACGAGTCATTGCAGCGACATTTTCAGGCTGCAGGAGTTCACTGGTTCCTTTACAAGCCATTACGGGATCGATCACAATGTTGTTCATGGCAAACTTGTCAATATAAGCTCTTGTAATTTCAATCGCCTCGATAGTACCAAGCATACCTGTTTTCATCGCATCAAGCGCGCCACCGGCAAAAATGGTTTTCAATTGTTTTTCTACTAATTCAGCCGCAATTGGAGTAACCAAATGACTCCAACCCTCATCAGGATCCATCGTCACGATACTAGTCAAAGCAGAAAACCCAAAAGTGCCATATTCTTCAAAAGTTTTTAAATCAGCTTGAATCCCCGCACCCCCACTTGAATCAGAACCTGCAACTGTCAATACTTTTTTAATCATTGTCCAACCTCTATTCAAAAATATTTTGATATCTGTATTGTAAAACAAACATCAGTTGACAAAAACAGCCAATTGGGTTATTTTCAGGTCATCCAATTGCTGCGAAACACAAAGAACGAAGAGATTTGATGTTGAGCAGTACAAGACGAGCAAAGCGAGGGTTGTTCCGTTATTTGAAACACAAAGAACGAAGAGATTTGATGTTGAGCAGTACAAGACGAGCAAAGCGAGAGTTGTTCCGATATTTGAAACACAAAGAACGAAGAGATTTGATGTTGAGCAGTACAAGACGAGCAAAGCGAGAGTTGTTCCGTTATTTGAAACACAAAGAACGAAGAGATTTGATGTTGAGCAGTACAAGACGAGCAAAGTCAGAGGTGCTCAAAAGAACTAACCAAAAGAAAACATCAGCAAACAGGAGGGAATATATGTGGTCACTAAATAAAGAAAAAGGCGTTCCAATTTATGTAAGTATTATTGAGCTGATTCTAGCTCACATCAAAAATGGAATGCTTCTTCCAGGAGAACGTTTACCATCGGAGAGAAAACTAGCAGATTACTTTCAAGTGAATCGCTCTACCGTTGTTCATGCATTAGATGAGCTTGTTGCTTTAGGCTGGATCGTTAGAAAACAGGGCAGTGGAACGATGGTCAATGAAGGGAAATGGGGAATTAGTACGACGCCAAGAACAGATTGGCGGCGTTATTTGGAACAAAATGCTTTTGCAAAGGTAGATCCTTTTATGGAACAAATCGAACAAATGATCAAACAAGCAAGTGACGAGACACTAGATTTATATACGGGAGAACTACCGCTAGATTTAATCCCAAGCTTTTCATTTCCACCATTGACTTGGAAACATTTTTTAGAAGAAGAACAGCAAGATGATTTAGGTTATTTCCCTTTACGGCAATCAATTAGTCAAAAAGCCGAAAAAGAATCCGGTTTTTCCTTGCCTTCTGAAAGTTTATTGATCACTTCTGGTGCACAACAAGCATTATTTTTGATTTTACAAGTATTGTTGCAATCTGGAGATAGTGTTGCAATCGAAGATCCATCTTTTCTTTATGCTCTGCCCATCTTTCAAGCAGCAGGAATTCGCTTGTATGGCGTGAACATGGATCAAGAAGGAATCGATTTGACCTCACTTGAAAAAGTGATCCGTCAACATCGAGTGAAAATGGTCATGGTTAATCCATCATTTCAAAATCCTACAGGGAAAACAATGTCGATGAAACGACGAAAAGCGTTAGTAAAACTTTGTCAAAATTATCAAATACCGATTTTGGAAGATGACGTATTTGCAAAATTAAACTTCATTCCTTCAGAACAAATCCAACCATTAAAAAAAATAGATCCTGAAAATGTCTTGTACATTGGTTCGCTCTCGAAAATTCTTGGTTCTACGACAAAAATTGGTTGGTTAAGTGCACCAACAACTGTGATTCGACAATTAGCGGAAGCTAGAAAGATGATGGATTTTTCGTTAAGTATTTTTCCACAATTATTAGCAAATTTAGCACTGACCGATGAAGACTTTTCTAAAAAAGTTTCAAACTTAACACAATGTTTGGAACAAAGAGGCAAAGCGGTGTTCGATATACTCGCTAAGATGCCGGAATGGGAAGTAAGTATGCCTAAAGGTGGTTTTTACATATGGGCAAAATGGAAACAAGGAAGGCTTAAACAAAAAGATTGGGCGTGTTTTTTACAGGAGGGATTATTGATCGCTCCAAGTTTCTTTTTTAGTGAAAAACAAGACAGTATTAGGATTAATTTTTCTAGAATCGATCATGAGCAAATACCTAACTTTGAAACCAAATTGAAGACGATCACTAAAAAAATTACTTTGGATTCTGTTACACTATGATAAAATAGAAGGAAATGGAGGAGATCAATATGAACAAAACAATCGAACTATTGAAGAACCGCCGAAGCTATCGCGATTTTGACGAGAATTACATTCTGCCAAAGCAAGACCTACAAGCGATATTGGATTCTTCTAGACAAGCACCAAGTTGGATGAATGGGCAATTTTACAGTATTATTGTGATCCAAGATGAGCAGATTCGTGGACAGCTCGTTGAGTGGAATCCTGGAAATCCCCATATGTTGAAGAGTTCAGCTTTTTTACTTTTTGTTGGTGATCTTCATCGGACGAAAATGGTTAGTGAAGCTCATGGCAGTGTTTATCCAATTAACGAAAGTATCGAACCAATCCTGTTAGCCACAACAGATGCCGCTTTAGCGCTTGAAAATGCTGTGATTGCTGCAGAAAGTTTGGGATTAGGGACAGTCGTTGTTGGTAGTATTCGCAAGCATGGTCAAGAGATCAGTCAATTACTAGGGTTACCTGATAGTACATTCCCTTTATTTGGGTTGAGTATTGGAAAACCAATCGTTGAGATGAAGGTCAAGCCACGCTTACCAGAAGCTGCTGTTGTTCACTATGATAGATATTTGCCGTATGAGTACACGGTGATTGAACAATATAATAAAATAATGGATATGTTTGGCGAAGCGAGGGAAACAAAACGTTGGAGCCAAAAGTTTGCTGATTACTTTGCAACTGAACCAACCATGCTTACTGATCAGTTATTGCGATACCAAAACCTATTAAAATAAATACCCATGGCTTTATTTGAGGGATTACTTTCCTCAAAAGCTTTGGAATGATATACTTACTAGTGGGTAAGAAAACAAATGATAAAAGAGGTGCGAACATGTCTTGGGAACAAGTCTATGAACAGTGGATAAATGAAGAAAATATACCAGAAAATTTAAAAAAAGAATTAAACGATCTCAAAGAAGATCCAGCGAAATGTGAAGATGCTTTTTATGCGCCGCTAGAGTTTGGTACTGCTGGAATGCGTGGTATCTTAGGTGCGGGGATCAATCGTATGAATATTTTTACGATTCGCCAAGCAACAGAAGGCTTAGCACGTTTCATGGATGCTGAAGGAGCGGATACTAAAAAACGTGGTGTTGCGATTGCTTATGATTCTCGCCACATGTCACCAGAATTTGCCATGGAGGCTGCTAAAACGTTAGCACAGCATGGCATTCCAGCATTTGTCTTTGAAAGTTTACGGCCAACACCAGAACTATCATTTGCAGTTCGCTATTTGAATGCATTTTCAGGGATTATGATCACAGCATCCCACAATCCGGCTGCGTACAATGGTTACAAAGTATATGGCGCAGATGGCGGACAAATGCCACCGGCGGATGCAGATGCTTTGACACGATTTGTGCGAGAAGTTGAGAACCCATTGAAAGTTGAAGTTTTAGCAGATGATCAAGCAAAATCTAGTGATTTGATTACAATCATTGGAGCAGAGGTCGATGATGCATATTTGAAAGAAATTCGATCGGTTACTATCAACCAAGAATTGATCAATGAAATGGGTAAAGAATTAAAACTAGTTTATACACCACTCCATGGCACAGGCAAAATGCTAGGTGAAAAAGCATTAAAACAGGCGGGCTTTGAGAAATTTATTTTAGTTCCAGAACAAGCAATTCCTGATCCTGACTTTACAACGGTTAAGTCTCCTAACCCGGAAGAGCATTCTGCATTTGAATATGCGATTCGTTTAGGCGAAAAAGAAGGAGCCGATTTATTGATCGCAACTGATCCTGATGCAGATCGTCTAGGTGCGGCTGTGCGTTTACCAAATGGTACTTATCAAGTATTAACGGGTAATCAATTGGGGTCAATCATGATCCAATACATTTTAGAAGCACACAAGCAAGCAGGAACCTTACCTGAAAATGCAGTTGTCTTGAAATCAATCGTGTCCAGTGAATTAGCTACAGCAATCACAACTAAATACAATACCAAAATGGTTGATGTCTTAACTGGATTTAAATTCATTGCTGAAAAAATCGAGCAATATGAAGAAGATCATTCTCAAACATTTATGTTTGGTTTTGAAGAAAGTTATGGCTATTTAGTTAAGTCCTTTGTTCGTGATAAAGATGCAATCCAAGCACTTGTTTTGTTAGCAGAAGTTGCAGCTTTCTACAAGAAACAAGGGAAAACTTTATATGATGGTCTACAAGGTATTTTTGAAGAGTACGGCTATTTTGAAGAAAAGACGATTTCAGTGACATTAAGTGGGATCGAAGGCAGTGAAAAGATTAAAGCATTAATGAAAAAATTCCGTGAAGAAGCACCAACATCATTTGCTGGTTTCAAAGTAATACAAACAGAAGATTTCAAAGAACAAACGAGAACATCCGCTGAAAAGGAAGTCGAAGCTTTAACGACACCACCTGCAGATGTATTAAAATACTTCTTGGAAGATGGCAGCTGGATTGCAATCCGTCCATCTGGAACAGAACCAAAAATCAAGTTCTATTTAGCAACTAAGGCTGTTTCACGAAATGAAGCAGACCAAAAAATTAAAAATTTTGAACGAGCAATTAATGCATTAACTGAATAGCAATACCTGGGGCTGAAAACTAAATAAAAAGTTTATTTCAGTCCCTTCGTTTGCGAAAATCATAAGGAGTGATACTATGAATATTGGATTTATCGGAGCAGGGCATATGGGCAGTGCAATGATCGAAGGACTTTTAAAGGCTAACACAGTAGCCCCAGAGAACTTATTTGTAAAAGGTGGTTCGAGCGGTACAGCTGAGGCTCTGCAAGAAAAATTGGGGTTTCGATTGATCAAAGACTACACTTCATTAAAAGAGTGTCAGGTTATTTTTATTGCTACAGGAGCCAAAATTGTTTTAGAAATTTTAAAACAAGCAGCTCCTTTTATGGCAAAAAATACAATTCTTATCTCCGTTGCAACAGGACATACAGTAGAAGAAGCACAAGCTGTGTTAGGTGAAGAAATCCATGTGGTTCATGCTATTCCAAATACTCCTGTAAGTGTTAACGCTGGTATGATTGGAGCGGTTTTCGCCAATGATATGCCGGGTGCGTTAAAAGCGGACGCTCTGAACGTTTTAGAATCATTAGGAAAAGTAAAAGAGGTCAATGAACATATTCTTGGAACGTTTGGAACTGTTGCAGGGTGTAGTCCTGCATTTGTTGATATATTTATGGAAGCATTAGCTGATGGTGCTGTGTCACAAGGGATGCCTCGTGCTCTTTCTTATGAGGTGATCGCACAGATGATGCTAGGATCTGCAACGTTAGCACTTGAAACACAAAAACACCCAGGAGAACTAAAAGATGGTGTAACATCACCAGGAGGCAGCACAATCAAAGGTGTTGCAGCTTTAGAGAAAAATGGTTTTAGATATGCTGTGATCGATGCTGTTAACCAAGCCAATAGTTAATTAAAATGACGGAAAGACGAGTAGGGAACGCTTTTATCTCCTAGTCGTCTTTCTTTAATTTTAATGAAAGAAATGATTCATTTTTAAAAAAAATTTGCTATAATAAGCAAGAGGAACAATGGAAAGGGAGCTCAGCGATGAAAGAAATGGATGAGATTCAAAAAGTTAGCCAGTTATATAAAGTGTTGAGTGATCCAACAAGATTGCGTATTTTACTGTTATTAAAAAAAGGAGAATTAAATGTAACTGCAATAGGAGAAAAACTTACAATGGAACAATCAGCTGTTTCCCACCAATTAAAGTTATTGCGTGACAGTCATGTAGTGAGATCACGACGCGAGGGTAAAACAATTTATTACACATTGGATGATCATCATGTTATTGATATCCTTAATCAAACGTTCGAACATATCAAACACCAATAATTCACCTTTTTCTATGGTTCCTCTGGGAAATTCACAGAAAAGGGTAGTTTTTTTTTCGACAGTTCGTTATACTAGAAACATGTTTTATTAGAGAAAAATGAAATGTTTCTAATTTTATAGTTGGAGGAAGAAGAATGAAGGAAAAACTAAAGATTGGTTTGCTTGGACTGGGTACAGTCGGATCAGGTGTACCGACAATTTTACAAGAACATCAAGAAAAAATTTCTCAAGTGACAGGGATGGAAATCATCATTTCAAAAGCATTAGTACGTGATGAAGCAGAAAAAAGACGCTTAGCTGAGAAGTTTGATATTCAACTCACGACCAATATTGAAGATATTATCAATGATGATGAAATCAAAATTATTGTAGAATTAATAGGAAAAGTCGAACCAGCAAAAACCTTCATTACCAAAGCACTAGAAAATGGTAAACATATTGTAACAGCAAATAAAGATCTCTTGGCACAGCATGGTAGTGAACTAGTTGCATTAGCTCAAAAAAATCATTGTGATCTATATTATGAGGCAAGTGTTGCGGGTGGTATCCCCATTTTGCGGACGATTGCAAATAGTTTAGCAGCAGATAACATTCAGAAAGTTTTAGGGATCGTGAATGGCACGACTAACTATATGCTGACTCAAATGGTTTCTGAGAAGAAATCTTACGATCAGGCTTTGAAAGAAGCGCAAGACTTAGGATTTGCTGAATCTGATCCAACTAATGATGTGGATGGTATCGATGCGGCTTACAAAATGGTTATTTTAAGCCAGTTTGCATTTGGTATGAATATTCGGTTAGACCAAGTAGATACACGTGGGATTCGTGGATTATCGTTGGATGATGTTGAAATGGCTGCTCAGTTAGGTTATGAAGTGAAACTGATTGGCTCTTCTGAAAATCAAAATGGCAGTATTGCTGTCGAAGTGGGACCAATGCTTGTGGCAAAATCTCACCCGATTGCTTCAGTTCGTAATGAATTTAATGCTGTTTTCATTGAAAGTTCAGGTGTAGGAGAGTCGATGTATTACGGTCCAGGTGCAGGAGCTAAGCCAACTGCAACGAGTGTGGTTAGTGATTTGATCACAATTGCTAAAAATATTCGTTTAGGAACAACGGGACACATGTTCAATGCATATCAACATGATACGAAGCTAGCAGAAGACGAGACGATTTCTGGGAAATATTATTTCTCGATCGAAGTACCAGATCGACATGGTCAAATTTTAAAACTAACGCAAATAATGACAGAAGCAGACGTCAGCTTCGATCAACTAGTTCAGCAAAAATCTGATGGAACGAGAGCTAGAATCGTCGCAATTACACACATGATCACCAAACACCAAATGAAGCAAGTAACCAAAAAAATCGAATCGACCGATGAATTCGAACTATTAAACACATTTAAAGTATTGGAGGACTAAATCTATGTATGAAGGACTACTAAAACAATATCGAGAGTATTTACCAATCACTGACCAAACACCGATGATTTCACTGGCAGAAGGGAACACCCCCTTAATCCCGCTACACAGCCTATCAAAAGAGTTGGGGATTAATTTATATGGAAAATATGAAGGATTGAATCCTACTGGTTCATTTAAAGATCGTGGAATGGTCATGGCTGTAGCTAAAGCAGTAGAAGAAGGCGCAAAAGCGATCGTTTGTGCTTCAACTGGTAATACGAGTGCTGCAGCTGCGGCCTACGCTACAAGAGCAGGTGTTAAGGCCTATGTTGTTATTCCTGATGGCAAAATCGCAATGGGTAAGTTAGCGCAAGCTATTATTTACGGAGCAGATATCATTTCAATTCCTGGGAATTTTGATGAAGCCTTGAAAGCTGTTCGTGATATTGCTAAAACAGAAGCCGTAGCATTAGTAAATTCCGTAAATCCCTATCGCTTAGAAGGGCAAAAAACAGCTGCTTTTGAGGTATGCGAGCAACTTGGGAAAGCGCCAGATGTCCTAGCGATTCCAGTAGGAAATGCTGGAAATATTTCTGCTTATTGGAAAGGCTTTAAAGAATGGCACGATAAGAAAGGAACACTTTTACCTAGAATGCATGGCTTTGAAGCGGAAGGCGCTGCGGCAATCGTAAAAGGTGAAGTAATTGAACAGCCTGAAACAATTGCAACAGCTATTCGGATCGGAAACCCAGCTAGCTGGAAGTTAGCAGAAGCAGCACGAGACGAGTCAAATGGATATATTGACTCTGTAACTGATGAAGAAATATTAAATGGGTACCGCAAAGTAGCAGCACAAGACGGCGTTTTTGTTGAACCTGGATCAGCGGCTTCCTTAGCTGGTATCATTCAACATGTCAAAAGCGGTAAAATCAAACAAGGTGAAACGGTAGTAGCTGTTTTCACTGGTAATGGATTGAAAGATCCTGATACAGCAATTAATGCAACAGATGTAAAAATATCTAAAATGAGTGATTTAGAAGAAATGCGGATTCATTTACGTAATGGAGTGTCAGAACTATGAAAATAAGGATCCCCGCTACCAGTGCAAATTTAGGTCCGGGTTTTGACTCATGTGGCATAGCCTTGTCGCAATATTTGAGCATAGAAGTACTAGAAAATGCTGCAGAATGGAAAATCATTCATTCTTTAGGCTCAGATATTCCAAGTGATGCAACAAATTTACTTATTCAGACTGCTCTTAAAGTAGCGCCTGATCTCTCACCAAAAGTGTTGAAAATGACCTCAGATATCCCTTTGGCTAGAGGATTAGGCAGTAGTTCCAGTGTAATCGTTGGTGGTATTGAATTAGCCAATCGTTTAGGAAATCTGAATTTATCCCAAAAAGACAAGGTGCAAATCGCAACTGAGATGGAGGGACATCCAGATAATGTAGCGCCTGCTATATGCGGAGATTTCGTTGTTGCAAGCTATGTTGATGGAGAAGTTCATTCAGTGAAACACCATTTTCCTATGTGTGATGTAATAGCTTTTATCCCAGATATGCAACTTTTGACTAGTGAGAGTCGTAGCGTTTTACCAACTTCGATTCCGTATAAAGAAGCAGTACAAGCAAGCTCGATTGCAAATGTTATGATTGCGGCAATCTTAAACGGCAATTTACCGCTAGCTGGACGGATGATGGAAAAGGATCGTTGGCACGAAGCATATCGCAAAAATCTAGTTCCTCACTTGGAACAAATTCGTTTGCTCAGTCATGAAATGGGCTTGTATGGAGCATTCTTGAGTGGTGCGGGACCAACTGTTTTAATTTTGTCACCAGAAGAAAAGACGGATGAAATGGTTCGCAAATTAGGAAAATTATCTATTTCTGCAACGATTCACGTGTTATCGATCGATCAAGAAGGCATTCAAGTCTTTTAAAGAATAAAAAACTAAAAGTAATGAGAATGATTATCTCAACACTTTTAGTTTTTTTATTTTTAAGCTTCAGGTGACTCAGTAGCATAATAGCTGTGGTCTTCTAAGTTTAAGGCATTTAAAATCATTGAAGCAGTTTCTTCAATAGACAAAGAAGCAACATTGATGACAACACATCCTAGTTTTGTATATAAATCACTTGCGAAAGCTAATTCTTTTCTAATTTTCTCAATGTCTGAATACGATGTATCAGCTGGCAATCCGTAAGTTCTCATTCGTTCCTTGCGGATACCATTCAAGATGTCAGGATCATTCGTTAAGCCGACGATTTTTTTAGGGTTTGTTTCCCATAGTTGCTTTGGTAAATGTGCTTCTGGAATCAAAGGTAAATTTGCAACCTTCAAATTTTTGTTGGCTAAAAACAAACTAAGAGGCGTTTTTGAAGTTCTTGAAACACCGAGCAAAAGAACATCTGCTTCCAAAAATCCTCTAGGGTCTTTTCCATCATCATATTTTACAGCAAATTCCATTGCTTCGATTCGTTTAAAGTAATTTTCATTCAAGTGATGGAGTGCCCCAGGTTCTCTAGTAGGTGCAATTCCAGTCAATCGTTCAATCTCTGCAACAGGTGGTGTTAATATATCGAAGTGATATAAATCGTGCTCATCAAAAAAATCATTTGCGATTTTTACTAACCGTTCATTGACGATAGTATGTAAAACCATGGCGTTTTCACGTTTTGCATCTTCGAGTGCTTTTCTTAACTTATCTTCCTCTTTAGCAAAGGTTCGTCTAAATAATGAAAAATCTACGGTGGGATATTGCGCCATCGAAGCTGCGGCTAGTTTTGAAGCTGTTTCTCCTGCTGAATCTGATATAACAAAGATCGTTACACATTTTTTTTGCTCATTAGTTGTCATAAAGTGATTCCTCTCTTGCTTTTTTTATCTACTTATTATACCATATCTTCATCGATCTTATTCGTAATGATTCTGATTTGAAGGGTGGAGGCTATAAAATGGCACAATCAAACTCTAAAGTAGAGCAATCACTGAGTGTGATGAAGGAACATGGCTTAAAATACACAAAAAAAAGAGAAGCAATGATTACATATCTAATTAGAAGAAACCGATATATTTCAGCGCGAGAAGTATATGAATTCATGAATCAAGAATATCAAGGGGTCAGCTACGATACGATCTACCGAAATTTACATGATTTTGAAAATTTAGACCTGTTAGAAACCACTGATTTGAATGGGGAAAAAAAGTTTCGTTTTCATTGCTGTCAAGAAGTGGGACATCATCATCATTTTATTTGTACGGTTTGTGGAAAAACAAAAGAAATCCACATGTGTCCGATGGATTTTTTTAAAGAACAATTAAGCGGATGTGAAATAGAAGGCCATCGATTTGAGATTTTTGGTCGTTGTGAAGAGTGTAAATGATCCTTTTTTTCAGAAAAAATCATGAATATTACAAATGTGTGTAAAACTTTACTCATTTTGGCACTTTTTTATGCATTTTTTCAATACAATGGTTGACGTTAAAATAACCATTCGATATAATGTAAAAAGAACGGTATTTTATTTATGTTGAATAACTCATAAATATAAAAAACGGTTACTTTTTAAGCTCGGAGGGAGGGAATTAACATGTCAAAAACTGTCGTTCGTAAAAACGAATCTCTTGACGATGCTCTTCGTCGCTTCAAACGTTCCGTTTCAAAAGCGGGTACTTTACAAGAATCTCGTAAACGTGAATTCTACGAAAAACCAAGTGTAAAGCGTAAGAAAAAATCTGAAGCAGCTAGAAAACGTAAAAAATTCTAGTTTTCGATGAATTGGAGCTGGTTGTATGTCATTACTAACAACATTGAATGACGATATCAAGGTAGCAATGAAGGCCAAAGATAAAGAGACTTTATCCGTTCTTCGTATGCTGAAGGCAGCCATTCAAAATGAGCAGATTAAAGCTGGCCGTGATTTGGACGGAGAAGAAGAGTTAACAGTTTTATCTCGTGAGATGAAACAGCGTAGAGACTCTTTGTCAGAGTTTGAAAAAGCGGGACGTGACGATCTTGCTGACAAAGTAAAAATCGAAATCGCAATTGTTGAAAAATATATGCCAAAACAACTTTCAGAAGAAGAAATTCGTCAGATTGTTCAGACGGCAATTGATCAGACTGGAGCAACTTCACCAAATGAATTTGGTAAAGTAATGGGTGCTGTAATGCCTAAAGTAAAAGGTAAAGCAGACGGCAATCAAGTCAATGCAATTGCAAAAGAATTACTACAAGAGAATTAGTCAAAGGAAAAAACCAACGGATTTCCGTTGGTTTTTTTGTCTAAATAACAGCCTGAGAAGTTTAGATAGAAATAGTTGTTTTAATCCACTCTCTTTTTAATAAATAAATAATATGGTATGATTATAAGGAATGAAAAAATAAAGGAGATGGGCATTTTTTGACAGAAAATCAGCCAATATCTTTGGAATTAAAACTAAATGATTCTGATGATGTGAGTATGCTTTTAGGAAACCACGATAAACATATAAAATATTTAGAAGAAAATACAGCGGTCACAATCAACACACGTGGTGAAACAATCCAATTGTTAGGTGAAGAAAACGAAGTACAATTGGTGGCTTCTGTTTTACGTACATTACAGGTGTTGATTAAACGTGGCATCAAAATTAGTACGCCAGATGTTGTGTCAGCTTTGAAAATGGCGAAAAGTAATGATTTGGATGCCTTTATTGTGATGTATGAAGAAGAAATTCTTAAGGATCATCACGGTAGAGCAATTCGGATTAAAAATATCGGTCAAAAAAGATATATCGATGCAGTTCGAAAACGTGATATTATTTTTGGAATCGGCCCTGCGGGAACCGGTAAAACATTTTTAGCAGTTGTTATGGCTGTTTCTGCATTAAAAAAAGGCGAAGTTCAAAAAATTATTTTGACTCGTCCAGCTGTTGAAGCAGGTGAAAGTCTAGGCTTTTTACCTGGTGATTTGAAAGAGAAGGTTGATCCGTATTTACGTCCTGTTTACGATGCATTGTACCAAGTTTTTGGTATGGAACATACAAATCGATTGATGGAACGTGGTGTGATCGAAATTGCTCCATTAGCCTATATGCGGGGACGAACATTAGACGATGCATTTGTCATTTTAGATGAAGCACAAAATACAACGGTTGCTCAGATGAAGATGTTTTTGACCAGATTAGGTTTTAACTCAAGGATGATTGTCAATGGTGATACAAGTCAAGTCGATTTACCTAAGGGTGTAGCGAGTGGCTTAATTCATGCCGAAAGAACGTTACAGTCCATCGAAAAAATTTCTTTTGTTCATTTTGATGCTAGTGATGTGGTAAGACATCCAGTAGTCGCTCAAATTATTCGAGCTTACGAAAAAGAAAATCAACAATAGTCTTAGATTTGCGGAAAGGAGTGAAAATTCCGTTGAAATACTCATTATTGAAATTACGCGATAGGTTAGGGAAAGCTTATATTCCGATACTTTTACTCGTTTTCTCTTGTTTTTTATTTGTGATCATGTTTGGCAGTGTTCACCAAAAAAGAGTCGAAATCAAGGAAGGGCAACTTGCTGAAAATACGATTCGAGCAAATAAAAATATTGAAAATACTTACGAAACAGCACAAAAGAAAAAGCTAGCCGCTGAAGCGGTCACACCTGAATACATTTATCAAGAAGACACGGCAGACATTCAACATAAAAGAATTGAAAAATTATTTAAATTGATTACCACTGCAAACGAAAAAACAGATAAAGAGTATGAAGAAAAAAAAGCCAAAGCCAAAAAAGATGAAACAATCCCTAAACCAACAATCGAAGAAAGAGTAGCCAATTTAAAAGCTCAATTCGAATCATTGGATCAAGATGAGGTTTCTTTTTATCAAAAATTTCCCAATGTTTTCTATCAAAATATATTTTCTTTAGATGCTAATCAAATTCAGCAAGTGAAGACAGAGAGCTTAAAAATCGTCGATGAAAAGATGAAAGATCATGTTCGGGAAGCTGATTTGGATTCGATTCGCCAAAATGCAATCGAAAAAATTCAATTTTTAGATGTTACTAGCACGATGCAACAAGAAATTCGCTATATTGTCAATGAAGGAATTGTGGCTAACGATTTTGCCAATGATAAAAAAACCAAAGAAATGCGCCAAAATGCAATGGATGCTGTACCTCCTTCAATGATCTATCAAGGTGAAATCATTGTTCGGGAAGGCACACAAATTGATAGCAAAGCAATGGAAAAACTTGAATTATTAGGAATGACAAATCAGAGTACATCCTTATTTCCAATGGTTGCTTTAGCTCTAGCTATCGTATTACAAATTTTCGTCTTATTGTTTTTTACTAAGCAAGTAACCGAAGAGGGCAGACGTAGACACTTTGTTTTATTTTATGTAGTTGCCATGTCGTTAAGTGTGGTTTTAATGAAGTTTTTCCAAATTTTCCAGAGCGAACAAATGCTGTATATCTCGTTGTTCTTCCCAGCAGCATTTACACCGCTTGTTTTAAATTACTTTGTCAGTAGAAGAGCAGGAGTTCTGGCAGCGGTCTTCCAAGTGATTTTTTCGCTTTTCGTTTTTTATAATTCGATAGGAACGAACTCGTTGACGATCATTCTCGTGAGTTATATGTTTTCTGGTCTACTAGCAACAGTTGTGAAACGAACACGGATTGGTGAACAAGGTTTGATTGCTGTTTTTTGGGTGATCATCTTCCCAGTGAGTTTGGACTTTGTTTTAATGATTTATCAAGGCATGAACTTTTTTGATGGTAAATCATGGACAATGATGATTTGTGCGTTAGCTGGAACGATATTGTCTTTCCTAGCAACAATGGGACTGCATCCTTATATAGAATTGCTCGTAACAGATGACAGTGTGATTATTCTCAATGAATTGAGTAATCCCAATCATCCACTTTTGAAGCAATTACTTGAAGAAGCGCCTGGAACCTACCATCATAGTATGATGGTAGCGAGTTTAAGTGCAAATGCAGTAGCTGAAATCGGTGGACGCTCATTATTAACACGAGTTGCCTGTTACTATCACGACATCGGCAAAATTAAACATGCTAATTTTTTTGTTGAGAATTTACCAGCTGGTGCGGAGAATCCACATAATTTCTTGTTGCCAGAAGATAGCAAACAAATTATTTTTGGTCATGTAATAGATGGAGCTAAAATTTTAGAAGACTATCATATGCCTGAAGTGGTGATCGATATTTGTCGTCAACATCATGGTACGACTTTAATGAAGTTTTTCTACGTTAAAGCTAAGGAACGAAACTCGGATATCTCAGAGAGTGATTTTCGCTATCCAGGACCAAAACCTCAAACAAGAGAAGCTGGAATTGTCAGTATTGCTGATACATGTGAAGCAGCTGTCCGAGCAATGGATAATCCTACAAACGAAAAAATTCATGAATTTGTTCATAATGTGATCCAAGATCGGATTTCTGATGGTCAATTGGACGATTGTGGTTTAACAATGAAAGAGATTCGGATTATTGAAAAGTCACTTATCAATGGATTGTGCAGTACGTTCCATTCAAGAATCAAGTATCCAAAAATGAAATCAGAAGCTGAAGAAATGAAAGATGAACAAGAAAAGAGAGATGACTAATGGATATTTCATTCATTGATGAAACAAATAACCTATCGCAGGATAATTTAGAAGAAGTAGAAAACTTGCTGCAGTTTGCAGCGAGTCATTTGAAAATATCAGATGATACTGAAATGTCTGTGACTTTTATGGACAATTCAGGTATTCAAGTGATAAATAAAGAGTATCGCGGAAAAGATGTCCCTACAGATGTCATTAGTTTTGCTTTGGAAGAAGAAGGGGAGGATGAGGTGCCGATTATTTTTGAAGATGAAGATGCGGCCTTCCCACGAAATCTTGGAGATATCATGATTTCTACTGAACGGGCGGCAGAGCAAGCTCAAGAATACGGGCATTCTTTTGAGCGTGAGCTTGGTTTTTTAGCGGTACATGGATTTTTACATTTAAACGGTTACGATCATATGGAAACAGAAGATGAGAAGGAAATGTTTGGATTACAGAAAGAGATTTTAGACGCCTATGGACTCAAAAGATAAACGGACTGAAAAAAACAAGCACTTCGTAGCATCGTTGGAATTCGCTATACAAGGGATCAAAACGGTGTTTAAAGAGGAACACAATATGCGGACGCATGTTGTTATGGGGATAGTCGCTGTGATTATTGGCTTTGTTTTCCATTTGGCTACTTGGGAATGGTTATGGTTACTCTTGGCGATTTTTCTGGTATTAGTCATGGAGATCATTAATACAGTATTTGAAAATGTTGTCGATATGGTAACAGATTTTCATTTTCATCCGATAGGTAAAAAAGTCAAAGATATGGCGGCCGGCGCAGTACTTTTAACGACAGGATTTGCTGTCGTTGTTGGCTTGCTACTGTTTGTTCCAAAAATTTGGCAAATACTACAAGATTTTTTATAGAGGAGAGACACGATGACAGAAGAACATAAATCCGGATTTGTAGCAATCGTAGGCAGACCGAATGTAGGGAAATCTACATTATTAAACCGTATCGTCGGACAAAAGATTGCGATCATGAGTGATAAAGCACAAACAACAAGGAATAAAATCCAAGGGATTTATACTGTACCACAGGCGCAAATTGTGTTTATTGATACACCTGGTATTCATAAACCAAAACATCGTCTAGGAGATTTTATGGTGGAAACGGCATACAGCGCATTACGTGAAGTCGATGCGACATTATTTATGATTAGTGCTGATCAAAAAAGAGGTAAGGGAGACGATTTCATTATCGAACGTTTAAAAACAATGAATAGTCCAGTCTACTTAGTGATCAACAAAATAGATACCGTTCATCCAGATCAACTTTTGGGAATTATCGACGATTATGCTAGTCAGATGGAGTTTGCTGAGGTTGTACCAATTTCAGCGACTGAAGGAAACAATGTAGATCGTTTGATGGATGTGTTGGTTGATCAAATGCCAGAAGGTCCGCAATATTTCCCAGATGATCAAGTAACAGATCACCCTGAGTATTTTATTGTTTCTGAATTAGTTCGTGAAAAAGTATTATTGCTTACACGCGATGAGATCCCTCATTCTGTTGCGGTAGTGGTTGATTCAATGAAGCGCAATGAAAATGACAAAGTGCATATTCAAGCAACGATCATAGTTGAACGCGACAGTCAAAAAGGAATCATCATTGGAAAAGGCGGAAAGATGCTTAAAATGATCGGTACGAAAGCAAGACAAGACATTGAGCATTTATTAGATGACAAAGTCTATTTAGAGCTTTGGGTAAAAGTTCAAAAAGATTGGCGTGATAAAAAAGTTCATTTACAGGATTTTGGCTATCGTAAAGATGATTATTAAATGAGTTAGTAAGGAACAATTCTGCATCATTGTAGAATTGTTCTTTTATTTCCATCTCTGGTAAACTAAAAGTAAACATCAAGGAGGTGAGCCTATGGCCTTAGGAGAAACAAAAGGAATTATTTTATTTACGAAAGACTACAAGGAAAAAGATAAACTTGTCAAGATTTTTACTGAATCTTTTGGTAAACTAATGTTTTTTGTCAAAGGAGCTCATCGCAAAAACAATCCAATTAGTTCCGCCATTTTACCCTTTACTGAAGCGGTTTACATCGGTGATTTTAGGGAAGATGGGTTATCTTTTTTGAATGGAAGTAAAGAGGTCTATCCACTGAGAATCATTCAAGAGGATATCTTTATAAATGCATATGCGACGTATATTTTAAATTTAGTTGATGCGGCAATTGAAGATCGAACGTACGATCCTAATTTGTACCAATTTGTACAACAAGCACTCAAATTATTAAATGAGAATAAAGATGCAGAGATTGTTACCAATATTTTTGAAATCCAATTGCTAAGTCGTTTTGGCATTTCTCCCGAGTGGAGACATTGTAGTGTTTGCCAACAAACGCAGGGGAAATTTGATTATTCGTCAAAATATAGTGGTGTGTTGTGTGAACGTCATTGGTCACTTGATGATCACCGATACCATGCTGATCCTAGAGCTATTCATTTTATTCGACTTTTCTCATCTGTCTCCTATGATAAAGTGGAAGATATCAATGTTAAATCAGAGACCAAAGCGGCTATTAGAAAAACAATTGATGAATTATACGATGAATATGTTGGAATTCAGCTGAAGAGCAAAAAATTTATTGACCAGATGAAAAGTTGGGAAGATACATTGAAATTACCAATTAGAGAGAAAAAATCTGAAATTGAAGACAATAATTTAACTTGAAATAATGAGATAGTAACAAATAAAACTTCTAGATCACTAAAATAACTGAAAAAGATTTGACAACTTACGCTGCAAAGATTATCATAAAGAAGAATTAAATAAATACGTTGAAAAAGAAGAGTAAAAAGTGAGGCAGTCAGAGCGAGTCTGGAATAGTGAGAGCCAGATACAAGCAACTTTTGAAAGGCGCTTTTGAGTATGATTGAACGAAGCTGCCGATAGTTGATATCGGAAGTAGGGTGGAACCGCGATTATTCGTCCCTATGTCTCTTAGAGACATAGGGACTTTTTTGTTTTTAAAAAACATTGCGCTTTTAACATAAGGAGGATCACAATGGAAAAGAAACTTACTGTACAAGAAATGATTTTAACATTACAAAAATTCTGGTCATCAAATGGTTGCATGCTAATGCAATCTTATGACACAGAAAAAGGAGCAGGAACAATGAGCCCGTACACTTTTTTACGAGCTATCGGACCTGAACCCTGGAATGCAGCTTATGTAGAACCTTCAAGACGTCCAGCAGACGGCCGCTACGGCGAAAACCCAAATCGGTTGTATCAACATCATCAATTCCAAGTGGTTATGAAACCTTCTCCTGAAAATATTCAGGAATTATACTTGGAGAGTTTGGTGTTATTAGGCATTGATCCATTAGCTCATGATATTCGTTTTGTTGAAGACAACTGGGAAAATCCTTCTATGGGCTGTGCTGGTCTGGGATGGGAAGTCTGGCTTGATGGGATGGAAATCACCCAATTTACGTATTTCCAACAAGTTGGTGGTCTAGCTTGTTATCCTGTGACGTCAGAAATCACTTATGGGATCGAGAGACTAGCTTCTTATATTCAAGAAGTTGAAAGTGTATATGATTTAGAATGGACGCATGGGGTCAAATATGGAGAGATTTTTAATCAACCTGAATACGAGCATTCTAAATATTCGTTTGAAATAAGCAATCAAGAAATGTTACTGGAAAATTTTGATAAATTTGAAAAAGAAGCGAAGCGCTGTATTGACGAAAATTTGGTACATCCAGCTTATGACTATATTTTGAAATGTAGTCATACCTTTAATTTATTGGATGCACGTGGTGCGGTATCTGTAACAGAACGTGCTGGATATTTAGCGCGTATCAGAAATTTGGCGAAAGCTGTCGCTAAAATTTTCGTAGCAGAACGTGAAAAACTTGGATTCCCACTACTAAACAAAGAAAATCAAACTACTGAGGAGGCAAACTAACATGGCAAAAGACCTATTACTTGAAATTGGATTGGAAGAAATGCCAGCCCATATTGTCAGCCCAAGTCGTTTACAATTAGAAAATAAAGTAATCGCATTTTTAGATGAAAATAATTTAAGCTATGAAACAGTCCAAAGCTTTTCGACACCACGTCGTCTAGCGATTCGTGTGACACAATTACCAGACCAACAGGCAGATACTCAAGAAGAAGTCAAAGGACCTGCAAAAAAAATTGCACAAGATGCTGAAGGAAATTGGAGTAAAGCAGCTGAGGGATTTGTTAGAGGTCAAGGATTAACGACGGATGCAATCTCGTTTAAAGAATTGAATGGGGTCGAATATGTTTATGTAACAAAACATAATCAAGGGCAAAAAACGATTGATGTATTAGCCGGATTAAAAGATGTAATTACAAGTTTAACTTTTCCAGTTACCATGCATTGGGCTGATTATGATTTTGAATATATACGTCCCATTCATTGGATCGTTGCTTTACTTGATGAGGAAGTCATTCCGTTTTCTATTTTAGATGTGAAAACAGGTAAAAGCATTCGCGGTCATCGCTTCTTAGGTGATGATGTGGTTTTGGACCATTCAAAAGAATACGAAGAAAAATTGAAAGAACAATTTGTGATTGTTGATCCAAACGAAAGAAAAACAATGATCATCGATCAAGCCAATCAACTGGCAGGAAAGAATAATTGGAAACTAGATTTGGATGCTAATTTGTTAGAAGAAGTCAATAACTTAGTGGAATATCCAACCGCGTTTGTCGGTGCATTTGATGAGAAATATTTGTCTGTTCCAGATGAAGTATTAGTCACTTCGATGAAGGAACATCAACGCTATTTTGAGGTTCGAAATGATCAAGGACTATTGCTTCCTTATTTTATCTCTGTAAGAAATGGAGACAGTGTTCACATTGAAAATGTCATTAAAGGCAATGAAAAAGTTTTAATTGCCCGTTTAGAAGATGCGGAATTTTTCTACAGTGAAGATAAAAAATTAACGATTGATGAATGTGTTGAAAAACTGAAACAAGTTACTTTTCACGAAAAAATCGGAACTATTTATGAAAAAATGCAACGTGTAGGAATCATTGGACAAATTATTGGAAAAGAAGTTGGTTTATCAGAAAGTGAATTGACTGATTTAGCACGTGCTTCTGAAATTTATAAATTTGATTTAGTTACAAATATGGTTGGTGAATTTCCAGAATTACAAGGCATCATGGGGGAAACGTATGCATTGCTGCAAGGAGAAAAGCCTGCTGTAGCACAAGCGATTCGTGAACATTATTTACCAGTATCAAGTGACGGTGAGCTTCCGATTTCTGTAATTGGATCGGTATTGGCATTAGCTGATAAATTAGATAGCGTCTTTGCATTTTTTGCAGTAGGTATGATTCCTAGCGGTTCGAATGACCCATATGCACTACGTCGTCAAACCTATGGCGTAATTAGAATCATCGAAAATAAAGGATGGCAGTTCCCATTAGTGCAGCTACAAATGGACATTGATGCAGCAGTTAATGCAGACAATCAAAAATACGGAATTCAATTGACTAGCGGACAAGAGGAGGTAATAGATTTTGTAAAAGCACGATTACGTCAATTATTAATGACCAAAAATGTACGTCATGATGTAATTGATGCTGTCATTTCTTCTGAGCAAAAAGATTTGGCAAAATTATTCTCTTCTGCGACGATTCTGAAAAATCATCTGTTGGATGACGATTTTAGACCTTCGATGGAAGCCTTGACACGAGTGATCAACTTAGCTAAAAAGGGTCGTGAGCTAGTAAACCAAGATAATCCTGTTGATACATCATTATTTGAAAATGAGGTTGAGCAAGCTTTACATCAGGCAGTTAATGAAATTGAAGCAAAATTTACTGAAAATACAATGTCAGAAAATTATCAAGCGTTAGTCGAGTTACGTCCATTGATTGAACGATATTTCGAAGAGACGATGGTGATGGTCGAAGATGAACAGATAAAGGTGAATCGTTTGAAAGAACTCAATCGAATTGCTAAAATGGCTTTATCATTAGCAAGTCTTGATCTGTTGATTGTAAAATAATAAAAAAAGGGGAAGGGGGAGTTCCACGGTTAGAAGTAGCGAACTCGCCCTTTTTCATACTCAGAAGATAGTAGTCTAAATAAACCTCAAGCAAGATCTTTTCATCATTCTTTAAATCATGGTACGATTACCTTATCGATTGATAAGGTGATCGTGCCATATTTTTAGTTGGAGGGAATACTATGATTAATTATTTGAAATTATTTAGCATTGCAGCAGTTTCTTTGTTAGTACTTGATTTTGCTTGGTTACTTTTGATTGCCAAAAAAATGTATCAAGAGCATTTAGGTGGTTTGTTAGGTCAAACAAAACTAATTCCAGCAGCCCTGTTCTAAATTTTGTATCTTATCGGGATACTCTTTTTCATTGTTTATCCCGCACTTGAAAAAAATAGTTTGTCATATGCGTTGTCGGCGGGCGCTTTTTTAGGGCTATTATGTTATGGCACCTACGATTTAACGAATCTTGCAACAATCAAAGATTGCCATATTTAATCACAAGTATTGACCTAGTCTGGGGAGCATTCGTGACTGCTGCTACAAGTGGGATCACCTTTTTTACAGCACAAACTTTTAATTGGAGGTAAGTGCTTTATGCAAGCGAATAAGGAGCAGATGATTGATTACGATAAGTTGTTGTTTGCGGTACATCAAGGTGCGATCCAGTTGACAAATGGAAAGCAAGAATTAAACCAAATCAATGTTTATCCAGTATCAGATGGAGATACTGGAAGCAATTTAGCTTCTTTGATGCAAACGATCATTGAAGAAACAAAAGCGCGTTCAACTTCGATGACGGATGTTTTTGAAAAAATTGCTGAAGCCTCTTTATTAGGTGCTCAAGGAAATTCTGGCATTATTTTTGCGCAGTATTTTAATGGGATTTATAATCATCTATTGCTTTTAGAGGAGAAAAATTCTGTTCGCAGTTTCATAAAAAGTGTAAAATCAGCTGTTAATGAAGCCTATCAGGCAATTGAAAATCCAGTTGAAGGAACGATCATCACGGTTATTAGGTCTTGGGCTGAAGCGCTTGATAGAAGCGAACAGATGACAAGTTTGGAGAATAGCCTACCAACGGCGCTCGCTGAAGCCAAAATAGCGCTTGACAGCACAACTGGACAATTAAAAATTCTACAAAAAAATCAAGTAGTGGATGCTGGAGCAAAAGGATTTTATCTTTTTATTGAAGGATTTACTAGTGCTTTTGTCGATCATACGACAGTTCCTCAATCAACAATAGGTTCAAATGATGCAATAAATATAAGCATTTCTAAAACAGAACACATATATAACTCAGAACCTGCTTATAGTTTTTGTACAGAAGTTTTATTAGAGAATGTTACTCAAACAAAACAAGAAATACAAAAAGGATTAAGTGTGTATGGTGATTCACTCATTATTGCTGTCAATCGTGAGAAAGCTAGAATCCATATCCATTCCAATGAACCTGATCAAGTATTAAATTATTTAAGCCAGATTGGGCAACCTATTCAGCAAAAAGCAGATGATATGTTGTTACAATATCAAGTCAATCAACATAAAAAAGCTTCTATCGCTTTAGTTACAGATTCAGTTGCAGACTTGCCAGCTGATTATTTATTGGACAATCAAATTCATGACTTACCGATGAATATCTTACTTGAGGATACAAGGTACATTGATAAAATAACGATTCAAAGTAGTCAGTTTTTTAAATGAACAAAAAACAAGGAGCAAGAGCAACGAGTTCTCAGCCAACAATGAAAACAGTAGAGAATCTTTTTCTTTTTTAGAAACAAAATACGAGTCGATTTTAGTGATTACAGTAGCTCAAAAACTAAGTGGTACTTTTCAAATGGTCAAAGAAGTTGCTAGAAAAATCTCTAAAAAAAATACAAAGGTAGAGGTGATTGATTCTAAGCAAAATTTTGCTGCACAAGGGCTACTAGTAATGAATGCCAATGAGTTGTTTTAATTTATTTTACGACATTATTTTTTTAGCACAGTATCTTCACAACAATTCTATAGTCGATTTAGCATGAGGCCTGGGTTTTGTTATCGTAGCTATAACAGGGTATTTACTGATGCCTGACAAGACTTTAACAAGTATGATTATTTTAGTTTTAGTAGCAATCTGGGGTATCCGTTTATTTTTACATTTAGCGAAACGAAATATTGGCAAACCAGAGGATTTTCGATATGTAAATATGAGAAAGCGTTGGGGCAAACATTTTGCAAGGCTAAAAGCCTATCTAAATGTATTTGTGCTACAAGGGGTTCTTTTACTTGTTGTTTCAATGCCGATTCTTTTTACAATGACTAGTTCAGCTACAAATTTTTATTGGTGGAATAGTATGGGAGTTATAGTTTGGTTCATTGGTTTTGGTTTTGAAACGATTGGCGATTATGAGTTGACACAGTTTAAAAAAGATCATCGAAATCAAGGCAAACTTTTAACGACAGGTGTGTGGTCTGTCACGAGAAATCCAAATTATTTTGGTGAAGCATTTAGTTGGTGGGGCATTTTTCTTATAAGCCTGAATGAATTGCGTAATTTGTGGGGAATTATTGGACCAATTACAATCACATTGTTACTGTTGTTTGTATCAGGGGTTCCGTTATTAGAGAAAAAGTACAAGAACCGTCCTGATTTTATTGACTATGCAAGTAAAACACTAAAGGTTGTTCCATTTATTGAAAAAAAAGGTTTATAAAAGGAGGAATAGATAATGAACAAAGAAGATTCTAGTATTGCAAAATGGTTGGTTACACTCAGCTATATTATTATGCTGGGTACAAATGCAGCGGCTGTTTTATTACCATTGAATGGCTTAACAACGCAAGAGGTATCAGACACATATCCGAACTTATTTGCACCAGCAGGATTAACCTTTGCAATTTGGTCAGTCATTTACTTATTCTTAGGTGCTTTTGTGGTGTATCAATGGTTAAAACCAGCTGCTGGCTCATTTTTTTCAGATCAAAAGAACCGTAAAACGTTAAGACTGACATTTATTCTTTCTTCCATATTAAATAGTCTTTGGCTATTTGCGTGGCAGTATCTTCAAATTGACTTGTCAGTTATCATTATGTTAGGACTTTTGGGTGTATTGATTTACATCAATCATTTATTGGCTAAAATGTCTTTCAAAGTAATTGGTTTTATTTGTGTAAGAGTGCCGTTTGGTATTTATTTTGGCTGGATCACCATTGCAACAATTGCAAATATCACAGCCTTTTTAGTTGATAAAGAAATACCGCTTTTTCAAAATAATCAAGTGTTGTGGACAGTCATTATTTTACTTGTCGGATTAGTCATTATTAGTACAACAATCCTTCGTAATCATAATATAGCTTATGGCTTAGCAACTCTGTGGGCTTATTATGGTATTTTGCTAAAACATCAGGCAGCAGATGGCTGGAATAGTAAATACCCAATGATCATCACAACAGTTATTATCAGTTTGGTGATCATAGTAGTTGTTTGTTTGTACGAAGTAGTGCAAGAAATAAAAAATCAAAAGAATGTTATCTGATATATGTTTCTGCTACTATTTCTGTTAAAATAGTGAAGAAATCAACTATAGGTGGCTAGGTAATGGAGAAAGAAACGAAAAATACGCGAACTAAGATTATTCAAGTAGCAACACGATTATTTATGGATAATGGGTATCAAAGTACTTCAACAAGACAAATTGCGCAATTAGCTGAGGTAACGCAACCCAATTTATATCATCATTTTAAAAATAAGGAAGAGGTATACGTGGGGGTTATTGAAGCGTTATTAAGTGATGTGAATAAAGAATTAGTGGAAATTGTTGGAAATCAGGCACTGGATACTATTAGTAAATTAACCGAATTTGCCGAGTGTTTAAAAACAAAACATCCCTTTGATTTTGACTTGATGATGCATGATTTTAAAACTAAATTAACGGAAGATACTCAACTTAAATTGTTTGTACTGTGGAACAAATCTTATAAAGCTCCGTTGTTACAACTGTTTGAAGAAAGTGATTTTTCGATCCGAAGAGGATTATCAACAGAAATGATAACAACACATTTTCTTAATACATTGTCTCCCTATATTAAAACAGAGCAACGCAATCATGCGTTGTCTATTGCTCAAGTTGTAGATTTTTTTATTTATGGCGTCTCATCAAAAAGTAACTAAAAGCAGAAACGATCACATATGCTATCAGTGATCGTTTCTGCTTTTAGTTTATCTATTTTGTTGTTTTCCAGCATTTCTGCCTTTTTTTGATGTATTTTTTTTCGTTGCGCTATTTTCAACTGTTTTTCTTTCTGTAGGTGTTACATCTTTACGAGGTGTAATCACTTGTTTCGGCGGATTTTGTTTTAATTCTTCCGCTACTTGGGCTTTAATTCTTGGCTTCAAGAATTGATTTGTGATCAATGTTTGGATACTACTGAAAATCCCGCCGACTACCCAATACAAAGTGACACCAGCTGGAGAACTGATTGACATGAAGACAATCATTAATGGAGATACAATCAACATTGATTTCATTGTTTTCTTTTGTTCTTCAGGAATGCCAATAGTCGAAAGATATCCTTGAATCAAATAAGCAACACCAGCTAAAACGACAAATATAATACTCGGTTGCCCAAGATTGACACCTAAAAAGGAAGCGTCACTAATTCCTTGAGTATAACGAGCTGCAAAGAATAAGGCAGAGAAAATAGGCATTTGAATTAATAATGGTAGACAGCCAATTCCGCCCATCATACTCATGTTGTTTTCTTTGTAAACTTGCTGCATTTCAGCCTGAGCTTGCATTTGTTCTTCACGAGTCGTTGCTTCTTTCACTTTTGCTTGGGCCGCATCAATTTGAGGTTTGATGGCTTGCATTTTTTCTGTTTGGATCATACTTTTCTTGGATTGATTCAATCCTAAAGGCATGATGATCAAGCGCACAATGATCGTGATAAAGATGATTGCCCAGCCATAATTCCAATCGAAATTATCAACGAGGTATGTAATCATATTACTCATTGGTTTTACTAAAAAATTATAGATGATTCCTTCACCTGTTGGCTGACCATCTGATCCTGTTTTTACACATCCAGATAAAAATAGAGCTAAAGTGAATAGACCGGAACCGAGAAGCCACTTATTTAATTTTCTCATTTTATTCTTTCCTTTTCTAAAAAATTTGCACAAGGTTAACTATACTTGAAAAAGCGTTTTTTTTCAATAAAAATCAGAAGAATCCGTCTCAAGACTGAGTAAGATTCTTCTTCATCGAAATCAATTTGTTACTTTGAAGCTAGTATAGTCTTCCATCATTGGGACTTCTTGAATGTCTACATAAGTCACTCGACCGGCTGGGCTTGGAGAATCTTTAATTTTTTGGATAAACGTAATCATAGAAGCATCTTCACCCATAGATTCGATAGAAACGGAACCATCTTCTTCATTGCAAACAGTACCATAAATACCTAACTCATCCGCAACCATTTTAGTCATATAGCGAAAACCAACTCCTTGAACTCGTCCTTGCACATTCATGCGCACTTTTCTCATTGTTCGTACACCTCGCTTTTAATTAAATCAATAATAGCGATTTTTTGATCATCTGGCAAGTAAAACTAGTCATTGTTTGATGGTCAAAAGTCGTGATATAATAGGCAAGTGAGGTGTAATAATGAAAGAAATTCTGTCTACTAAAAATACAATAGTGAAAGAACTCAAAAAATTAAAAATAAAAAAACATCGAGAAGCACAAAAGCGCTATCTAATTGAAGGATTTCATTTAGTTGAAGAAGCAGTCAAGGCGGACGCTGAGATTGAATGGATATTGTGTAGTCGGCGGGGGATAGAAGAATGGTCTAAGTGGGTTTTTACACATGAGGATGAACGCTTTTTACTTGTTACTGAGGAGATACTATCGTCACTTTCTGAAGTCCCAACACCACAGGGGATGATGGCGGTAGTAAAAATGCCTAATGTAGAAACGACATTAGGCTATTCTGGTCGCTGGTTGCTGTTGGATAATGTTCAAGATCCAGGCAATGTAGGAACGATGATTCGAACAGCAGACGCAGCTGGAATGACAGGTGTCATTTTAGGTGATGGGAGTGCTGATATTTATAATACAAAAGTGTTACGGGCCATGCAGGGAAGTAATTACCATCTACCAATTTTCCAGTTACCTCTTAAAACAATTGTGGATCAATTTAAGCAACATGACGTTCCAGTTTTTGGGACGGAACTGAATAAACGTGCAGTAAGCTACCAAACATTACCAGGCCAGAAACAGTATGCTTTGATCATGGGAAATGAAGGAAAAGGTGTTTCAGCAGAGCTATTAACAATGGTGGACCAATCGATTTACATTCCAATTATCGGAGAAGCTGAATCGTTAAATGTTGCGATTGCGGCAGGTATTT
Source organism: Enterococcus sp. AZ101 (assembly GCF_050499005.1). Taxonomy (NCBI): domain Bacteria; kingdom Bacillati; phylum Bacillota; class Bacilli; order Lactobacillales; family Enterococcaceae; genus Enterococcus; species Enterococcus sp. AZ101. The sequence continues at coordinate 1,569,034 of NZ_JBMHEZ010000001.1, forward strand.
TAATGTATCATTTTTTACACAATAAAATTGAATAAAAAATGTGATCGAAAGCCTTATAATACTGCAATCGGTAAAGAATAATCAGAGCATCGCTGCTAGGTTATTATACTGAAACATGACTTAAATCAAATACGTTAAAGTTGAAAGAAACAATATGAAAAAAACATTGCTAATGTTATGGGTGTTGCCATCATTGTTAATTGTAACAGCTTGAAGCCAGCAAACAGAAACTAAGACAAGCGAAAACACTTCACACACATAAGAAAGTGCAAAAAAAGAAGCAAGTCACTCTGATTACGATGCGCATGAAGAATGGGAACAAGTTACAGAAAAAATGCGGTACCTAATTGATATTCCAGCATCAGTAGCATAAGACATGATTGATCAAGGAAACATCATTCTAGAGTACAATTCGTAAATCACAAAAGTAAAAAAATGATATAGTATCCAACTTACTAACTCTGGTACTGCTCTCATCAATCAGCGTACTTTGTTAATCAGGCCCAAGATGGGCGCATTGTTGTAATTGGTGTTTTTTTGAATAAAGTAAGGAAAATAAAGGTTTTTAAGAAGTTTTAGATGACGTGAAAAATCAAACTGACGATGAAATCACTGATATTCAAACCATGTTTCCTGATAATAAAAATTACTATTACTATAGATAGACTGCTAGTGGATTTTTAGAAATTGTCGGAACAATTTTAGTATTCTGCCCCTTTCTTTTTCGTTGCGCATCATAGCGAGTGTGAAAAAAATAACGGAATCAAAAAAAAGACTTTTTTATTGTTGAATTATTTCTTAGAGTAAGTTATACTAGTTAACGGTGTGAAAACACTAAATCCACATCCAGATTTGATTTGTAAGGCGGTGCTACTGTTAGTAGTTCCTTATAAAAACGAGAACTGGAGAGGGAACAAATAAAAACCAAATTGGAGGAAACAACCCATGGCAGTAATTTCTATGAAACAATTACTAGAAGCCGGCGTACACTTTGGACACCAAACTCGTCGCTGGAACCCAAAAATGAAGAAATACATCTTCACAGAAAGAAACGGAATCTACATCATTGACTTGCAAAAAACAGTTAAATTAGTAGATGCTGCTTACGATTACATGAAAAATGTTGCTGAAGACGGCGGCGTTGCATTATTCGTAGGAACTAAAAAGCAAGCACAAGAAGCGATCAAAGACGAAGCGATTCGTTCAGGTCAATATTTCGTAAACCACCGTTGGTTAGGTGGAACCTTAACAAACTGGGATACAATCCAAAAACGTATCAAACGTTTGAAAGATATCAATAAAATGGAAGAAGACGGAACTTTTGAAGTCCTTCCTAAAAAAGAAGTTGTTGGTTTAAACAAACAACGTGAACGTCTTGAAAAATTCTTAGGTGGTATCCAAGATATGCCCAGAATTCCAGATGTAATGTACATCGTTGACCCGCGTAAAGAACGCATTGCGGTTCAAGAAGCTCAAAAATTGAACATCCCAATCGTAGCGATGGTTGATACTAACTGTGATCCAGATGAAATCGATGTAGTAATTCCATCGAATGATGATGCAATTCGTGCGGTTAAATTGATCACTGCTAAAATGGCTGATGCTTTCATCGAAGGAAACCAAGGTGAAGATCAAGCTGTAGAAGAAATCTTTGTTGAAGAAGCTCCTGAAGCTGCAACTTCAATCGAAGAAATCGTTGATGTTGTTGAAGGCAGCAACGATTCAGCAGAATAATTTAAAATAACGGAGCTGTCTCGAAGGCTAGGCGAAAAAAGCCTGATTCTCCTTTGAGATAGCTTTTTTTAAACGGATTTTAGAATTTAAATCGTCTAGCTTCATGAGCTAGCCTTTCGGGAAAAAGACTGGACGAGCTTATTCAGCTTTCAAAACTTAGGAGGAACAAAAAATGGCAGATATTTCAGCAAAATTAGTAAAAGAACTACGCGACATGACTGGTGTCGGTATGATGGATGCAAAAAGAGCATTAGTAGAAGTAGAAGGTAACATGGAAGCAGCTGTTGATTACCTACGTGAAAAAGGTATGGCTAAAGCCGCTAAGAAAAATGACCGTGTAGCAGCTGAAGGTTTAGCAAACGTTGCTTCAAACGGTAACTTTGCAGCAATCGTTGAAGTAAACTCTGAAACTGACTTTGTTTCTAAAAACGAAATGTTCCAAGACTTAGTTAAAAAAATTGCAACTGAAATTGCGACGAACAAACCAGCGAACATGGAAGAAGCATTAGCGCTTAAAACAGATAAAGGAACTTTAGAAACTGAATTGATCGAAGCTACAACTGTTATTGGTGAAAAAATCAGTTTCCGTCGTTTCGAATTGGTTGAAAAAGATGATAATGCAGCATTTGGTGCTTATTTACACATGGGCGGACGTATTGCAGTATTGACTGTATTAGAAGGCACAACTGACGAAGAAGTTGCAAAAGACGTAGCAATGCACGTAGCTGCCATCAATCCTCGTTATGTAAACGAATCTCAAATTCCTCAAGAAGAATTAGAGCACGAAAAAGCGATTCTTTCTGAACAAGCACTAAACGAAGGCAAACCAGCGAATATCGTTGAAAAAATGGTTGTCGGACGTTTAAACAAATTCAAAGCTGAAATTTCATTAGTGGATCAACCATTCGTAAAAGATCCTGATATGACTGTTGAAAAATATGTTGCTTCTAAAGGTGCAACTGTTAAATCATTTATCCGCTTTGAAGTTGGCGAAGGAATCGAAAAACGTGAAGATAACTTTGCTGATGAAGTAATGAGCCAAATTAAAAAATAAATCTGTTACTTGTGTAACAGTTGGGAACGCATTGAGATGCGCTCCCTTTTTTTAGGCAAAACAAAAGAAATAGACTGGCAGAATACCTAGAGTATGTTAAAATGTTCTTAGACAAATGGTGGAGGGAAAACAAAAATGGTAAAACCTAAATATCAACGTGTTGTATTAAAGTTAAGTGGCGAAGCTTTGGCCGGAGAAGAAGGGTTTGGAATTAAACCTCCAACAATCAAAGAGATTGTAGAAGAAATCAAAGAAGTTCATGAATTAGGAATTGAAATGGCAATCGTCGTTGGTGGTGGCAATATCTGGCGTGGACAAATCGGTGCTCAAATGGGTATGGAACGTGCACAAGCAGATTACATGGGAATGTTAGCAACTGTAATGAATGCGTTAGCACTACAAGATACATTGGAAAATTTAGGTGTTCCAACACGCGTTCAGACATCTATTGAAATGCGCCAAATCGCAGAACCTTATATTCGTCGTCGTGCAGAGCGTCATTTAGAAAAAGGACGTATTGTTATTTTTGCTGGTGGAACAGGTAATCCTTATTTTTCAACGGATACAACTGCAGCTTTGCGTGCAGCAGAAATCGATGCTGATGTGATCTTGATGGCTAAAAATAATGTTGATGGTGTTTACTCTGCCGATCCTAAATTAGATGCGAATGCTGTCAAATTTGAAGAATTAACGCATTTGGATGTTATCTCAAAAGGTCTACAAGTAATGGATTCAACTGCAAGTTCTCTTAGTATGGATAACGACATTCCATTAGTGGTATTCAATCTAAACGAAACAGGCAACATCCGCCGAGCATGTCTTGGTGAAAATATTGGAACAACCGTAAGGGGGAAATAAATAATGAGTGGAACTGTATTAGCAACAGCAAAAGAGAAGATGGGTAAAGCAGAACAAAGTTTACAACGTGAACTTGGTCAAATCCGTGCAGGACGTGCCAATGCTAGTTTGTTAGATCGGATTCAAGTAGATTACTATGGCGCACTTACACCAGTTAACCAATTAGCAGGAATCAACATTCCAGAAGCACGAGTTTTAATGATCACACCTTTTGATAAAAACTCACTTGAAGATATCGAGAAAGCAATCCAGGCTAGTGATATTGGTATCAGCCCTACGAATGACGGAACAGTGATTCGTTTAGTAATTCCGCAATTAACAGAAGAACGTCGCAAAGAATTAGCAAAAGACGTGAAAAAAGCTGCGGAAAATGCAAAGATTGCCGTTCGTAATATTCGTCGTGATGCGATTGATGAATTAAAAAAACAGCAAAAGAGCAATGATATCACAGAAGATGAGTTACGTAGTTTAGAAAAAGAAGCACAAAAATTAACAGATGATAGTGTTAAGAATATAGATACTATCACTTCTGAAAAAGAGAAAGAACTTTTAGAAGTTTAACAATAGGAATCCAAAAGAAGAAATCATACTTTAACGAGTAGGGGTTTCTTTTTTTATTTTATTAAAGAATTTTGTTATTTAAAATGAAAAAAATATAATTATAAAATTATAATCTATAGAAATTGTAAGGTTGAGTGAGATTAGAAAAAACATCTTGTTAAACCTTATGCGTTATGGAATAATGATACTAGCTATATTTTTCTTAAAGGGAGATGAGAAAGTGAATTTTATTAAACGTGCATTATGTAGTGTTACTAGAAAAAAGGGGAAATCACTGATTTTATTTGCAGTGATATTTGTGTTAGGTAATGTTATTGCAGGATCGATTGCGATCCAACAGTCAACACAAAATGTTGAAAAAAGTGTTAAGAAACAGCTTGGAGCCATGGCAACGGTTGAAATTGATTATGAAAACAATCAAGAAGAGATCATGAATGCTGGCAGTGAAATTGAACAACTAAAAGTTGATTTGATCAAGGAAATCGGTAAATCACCGTATGTAAAATATTTTGATTATAATGCAGCTGGCTGGGCCGAAACAAAGGATTTGAAAAGTGTTATTTCAGATTCAGAGGAATTCGGTGGGATGGAAGGCTTCTCATTAAAAGGATCAAATTATCCTAAAATTTCAGATGTTGAAGAAAAGAAAATTAAATTAGTGGATGGGAAAGTATTTACGCAAGAAGACATCGATAATGGCAAGAACGTCGGCTTGATTTCATCTAAAGTTGCCGATGAAAATGGGTTGTCGGTAGGGGATCAGATGGTTATAGATATGCGTGGAAATGATTATGGTGAAGAGGGCGGGACTAAAGAATTATTTAAATTAGATGTACCAATTCAAATTATTGGTATATTTGAACCGACCACAATTGAAATGAAAGATACTGATGACAAAAAATCAGAAGATCAAACTATAAATCAGCAATTTATGTCGATGCAACAAATCAACACGATTTATTTACCCAATAAAACGGTCGTCGAATCAAATAAAAATTATCTTGAAAAAATGAAAAAAGTAGCTCCAGACAGCCACTATTTTGAAGGTTCAGACGAAGATAGTGGTGAATATTATACACCAATCTATGTATTGAAAAGCCCAGATGATGTAGAGGCTTTCAAACAAGAAACAGAACCACTTTTGCCAAAATTATATACAGTCAGAGCTTCAACGGATCAATATGAAAAAATTGGCGGAAGCATGAAGAAAATGTCGCAAATTTCAGGTTATGTTGTCATGATTGCTGTGATTGCAACCTTGCTTATTATTTCTCTTGTAGTTTTATTGTTTATGCGTGATCGTAAGCATGAATTAGGTATTTATCTGTCATTGGGGGATAAACGAAGTCATGTTATGGGTCAAATTATCATCGAAATGCTGATAATCAGTGGTATAGCGCTGATTCTGTCATTGATCACAGGTAATTTTTTAGGAAAACTAGTCTCAGAGTCCCTATTGAATAGCGATATCCTAAGTACTACGAATGATCAAGCAGGTATGCTTATGGGCTTGGAGAGTTTAAGTCCTACTGAGCTTACGGCAGATGACATCATGAATGCATATGAAGTGAAATTCTCAGTAGGCTATATCGTCACTTATTTAGTCGTTGGGTTAGGTACTGTATTATTTGCAGCCATTTTACCACTGTTGTATATTGTTCGCTTGAATCCAAAGAAAATTATGATGTAGGAGGTAAGATAAATGGCGATTTTAGAAACAAAAAATCTTAGCTATTTCTATCAAGATGGTGATCAACGTCGGTTCATTTTGAAAGATACTAATGTTTCATTTGAAAAAGGAAAATTTTACACTATTTTAGGGCAATCAGGGTCAGGAAAAACAACGTTTCTTTCTTTGATTAGTGCTTTAGATACACCAAAAGAAGGGCAAGTTTTACTGGAAGGCAAAGATATCAAAACGATTGGTTATGAAAAGTATCGTCGTGACGATATCAGTATTATTTTTCAGAGTTACAATTTAGTGCCTTACTTGACGGCTTTAGAAAATGTGTTGGTCGCAATGTCAATTACGGATAATGAATTGCCACCTAACCAAAGAGAAGTAGCCTATAATCTTCTAGATTATATTGGTATTACAAGTGAGAAAGCAGATCGACTTGTCAATCAGCTTTCTGGTGGAGAGCAACAACGTGTAGCGATTGCTCGTGCCTTAGCGACTAATGTAGACATTATTTTAGCAGATGAACCAACAGGTAATCTAGATGAAGGGATGGAACAAGAAATTGTCGACATCTTTCAAAATCTTGCCAAGGTTCATAATAAATGTGTTATTGTAGTAACTCACTCAAATGATATTGCAGACCAGTCTGATGAAACCTATTACCTAAAAAAAGGTGTGTTAAAAAAGTATGAGTGATTTCTTATCAAATTTCAGCGGTGAAAACTATGAAAAAACCCGCCAAGAAAAAAATGAACAACAAAGCAAGACTGATCATCAAAGCATAAAAAAGAAACTAAAATTTGACAAGAATTCAATAAATAAAGAATCTCCCGTAGTAGAGAAAAATGAGCCTTCTGCAGAATTAGTATGGGGGCCTAAAAACAGTCCAGATAATATGTCTGAAAAAGTTAGTCAGAACGAATCGATGACTGAAAAAAAACACCCAGAAGACCTAATTTATACCAAAAAACGCGTAAAAAAGAAAAAAAATGAACAAAAAAGAACATCCGAAAAAAAGTCTGTACCAGTAGCTATTGTTTCTGAAAACCAGACTAAGAATCCAAATGAAGTGATTGAAACGGATCCAACCTATCAACAAAAGAAGATTAGAAAGTATAGTTTAATCGCTCTAGGAAGTATCTTAACAATAGCACTATTATACTTTGCTTATTTTCAAATGAGCCATGTTAAAGTACCAAATTTTGAAGGAAAAGAATTATCAGAGGTTCGTGAATGGACAGCAGATAATGGTGTGAAGCTTAAGGTGGATCAAAAATACGATTTTGATAAAGAAGCAAATGTGATTATTCATCAAACGGTGAAAAACAAAAAAATCAAAAAAGGGCACGAATTAGTTGTTGATGCGAGCTTGGGTGCAGATCCTGAAGAAGCTATTTCACTACCAGATTTCAAATCGATGAAACTTAAAGAGGCAAAAAAATGGATCAATGAACAAAAAGCGGATAATCTGGCTATCATTGAAGAATATAATGATAAACTAGCAGCTGAGGATTATATCAAGTTTGAAATTACAAACAAAGATGTAAAAGCTGAAAACTACAAACGCAAAGATAAAGCAAAAGTTTATTACTCTAAAGGAAAAGAAGTTTTCGAAAAAGATATTGCAATGCCTGATTTTGTAGGTAAAACAAAAGAAGAAACAACGGAATGGGCCAAAAAGAATGAAATCACGCTAAAAGTAAATGAATCTGATTCAGATAACATTGAAAATGGAAAGATTATTTCACAGAGTATCGGAAAAGATACGAAAGTTGCCAAAAGGGATTCTATGGCCGTTACGGTTTCAACGGGCAAGGCTTTAATAGTCCCAGATTTTTCTCAATATACAGCAGAAGAAGCTGAAAGCAAAGCAAATGGCTTGCAAGTCCAAGTGAAACAATTCTTTAGCGATGAAATACCATATGGACGTTTCATCAGCCAATCAGTAGAAATTGGCAAAAAATATACTGAAAAAGACGAAAAACCGGTGATTCAGGTTAGTTATTCGATTGGAAAACCTTATATTAAAGACTTGCGTGATAATACATTGGAAGGTGATCTTCAAAAGATTTTCTATGATGAGTATCAGTCTAAAGGAGCGAATATCACGTATCAAGTTTATTATGTTGATTCTACAGTAACCAAAGGAACGGTGGTTAAAATGAGTCAATATAATGAGTTTATCCCAATTAATTCTGTTGTTCAAATTGGGATCAGTAAAGGGAATTTGAAACCAGAAGAAAATAAATCAGCCGATAAAGCAGCGGAGTGATGAACTTTTGTACTTTATTGGATTAGGATGACAAGGGACTAGACTAGGACATGACTCATGGAGTTATGTCCTAGTCTTTTCTTTTTTCAGCGTTTTAGAGTATTTGGCACAGAAAATGAGTATTAAAACACCTCGGTTTTGGTTAGATTACAACAAATCAGCAAAAAATTTATTAAATAATGTCGAAATCTTTTCATTTGCATAGGCATTTCTGAAAGATATTGCTATAATAGTCTAGATAGATTTTTGGAATGGAGGGAAAAATATGTTACGTTTTTTTCCACAAAAGAATAAATACATACAAGAAGAGAGTTCTTTTACTTTTAATAGTGAAGGACCAATACCGAAGCATGTTGCAGTGATTATGGATGGGAATGGACGCTGGGCACAAAATCGTCGATTGCCAAGAATTGCTGGACATAAAGAAGGAATGAACACTGTTAAGAAAATAACGAAGCATGCCAGTAAATTAGGAATCAAAGTCTTGACTTTATATGCTTTTTCAACCGAAAATTGGAAAAGGCCAACAGATGAAGTGAGTTTTTTAATGCAGTTACCTGTTGACTTCTTTGATACCTTTGTGCCAGAGTTGATCAAAGAAAACGTTAAAGTACATGTGATGGGCTATCAGGAATTTTTACCTGAACATACCCAAGATGCGGTGAAGCGTGCAATTGCACAAACTAAGAATAATACTGGGATGGTTTTAAACTTTGCCTTAAACTATGGATCAAGAGCTGAGATCATCACTGCTGTAAAAGAGATTGCTCAAAAAACGGCGGCAGCTGAACTTTCGCCTGAAGACATCACGGAAGCAATAATTGCCGAGCATTTAATGACAGGATTTTTACCGGAAAATCTAAGAGATCCTGAATTATTGATTCGGACTAGTGGTGAAGAGCGAATCAGCAATTTTTTGCTATGGCAAATCGCGTATAGTGAATTGTTTTTCACGGAAGCACTTTGGCCGGATTTTAGTGATGAATTATTAGAAACTGCTTTAGCGTCGTTTCAAAATAGAAATCGCCGTTTCGGCGGCTTAAAAGAAACTAAGGAGGAAGAAAAATGAGACAGCGCATTATTACAGCCGCCGTAGCATTAGTCGTTTTTATACCAATCATCTGGTACGGAGGTTTTGTGATCGAGTTAGCAGCAGCTCTTTTAGCTGTTGTGGGAGTATATGAACTATTTAGAATGAAAGGATTAGAAATCGCTAGTTTTGAGGGAGTGCTGTCTGCGTTAGGTGCAGTATTTTTAGTTTTGCCAAAAGATCATTGGTTTTTCTTCTTACCAGACAAAGCTGATAATTTTATTCTATTTTACCTGACCGTTATGATCTTATTAGGTGGCTTAGTTGCCTCAAAAAATATGTATACCATCTCTCAAGCTGGTTTTCCAGTGATTACAAGTTTGTATGTAGGCGTTGGCTTTCAAAATTTTGTGAGTGCTAGACAAACTGGTTTAGTCGTCTTGCTTTATGCGTTGTTTGTTGTCTGGTCAACAGATATTGGTGCTTATTTTATTGGAAAACGTTTTGGAAAAAGAAAACTATGGCCAGAGGTTTCACCAAACAAAACAATAGAGGGTTCATTAGGTGGGATTTTATGTGCAGTGGTTGTAGCGTTTTTATTTTTAAGCTTAACACCAAACAAAGAATTGTTTACGTATAATTTACCAATTATGTTACTCATTACAGTGGTCTTTTCAATTGTGGGCCAATTTGGAGACTTAGTGGAATCATCGATTAAACGACACTACGATGTCAAAGATTCCGGTACTATTTTGCCAGGACATGGGGGCATATTAGATCGTTTTGACAGCTTACTTTTTGTTTTTCCAATCATGCATTTATTCGGACTATTTTAATTTCTAGACAAGAAGGGAAGGTGGAAAACTCTGAATGTTCAGGGTTTTTCTTTTTACTATGAAGAAAATTGCATTATTAGGTGCTACGGGTTCCATCGGTACAAATACTGTGGAGGTTGTTACAGCATATCCAGAGTTATTTCAGATAACATCATTAACTTTTCATTCTAATGAAGAAAAAGGCACAGCGTTGATTGAGCAATTGAATCCAAAATTTGTTGGTGTGGGTTCGCAAAAACTTAAAGCAGAACTATCAAAACGTTTTCCAACAGTAGAATTTGGAGTTGGCGAATCAGGTTTGATAAAAGCTGCAACGCTTGAAGAGGTTGACGTTGTATTGACAGCTATATCAGGTAGCGTGGGTTTAGCGCCAACGATGAAAGCAATCGAGTCAGGCAAAGATATTGCTTTAGCCAATAAAGAAACGCTCGTTATGGCAGGTCAATGGGTCATGGAAGCTGCTGCAAAAAATAACGTTAAGGTATTACCCGTGGACAGTGAACATTCAGCTATTTTTCAATGTTTAGAAGGTCAAAAAGTTGAGAACTTGCGCGAATTAGTCATTACAGCATCTGGAGGTAGCTTTAGAGACTTAACACGAGATGAGTTAAAAACAGTCAGCTTGGAACAAGCTTTGCAACATCCAAACTGGTCAATGGGCAAAAAAATCACGATCGATTCTTCGACAATGATGAACAAAGGGTTAGAAGTTATTGAAGCCCATTGGTTATTTGGTACAGATTATGATAAAATAAAAGTTGTTTTACATAAGGAAAGTATTGTACATTCAATGATCGTCTTAGAGGACGGTGCATATTTGGCTCAACTTGGACCTAGCGACATGCGAGAACCGATTCAATTTGCATTGACGTATCCTGATCGTTTACCAATCAAAAATGAAAAAATGTTTGATTTAACGCAGATCGCTCAATTAAATTTTGAACCGATGGATTTTGACCGTTTTCCAATGTTGGCATTAGCTTATACTGTGGGTAAAAAAGGCGGCGCATATCCGACTGTTTATAATGCAGCTAATGAAATTGCTGCAACAGCTTTTATAGATGGAAAAATTTCCTATCTCAAAATTGAACAATTCGTTCAAAAAGCAGTCGATCATTACCAAGAAACTACTGAAATCACTTTAGCAGAAGTGATCGCAATTGATAAACAAACAAGAACTATCGTAGAAAGATGGATAAAGGAAGAAGGTCGGTTATGAAAACAATTATTACTTTTATTATTGTCTTTGGAATTCTTGTCTTAGTGCATGAATTTGGACATTTTTTCTTCGCAAAACGCTCAGGAATTTTAGTACGGGAGTTTGCAATCGGTATGGGACCAAAGATTTTTGCTCATCAAGGAAAAGATGGCACGGCATATACAATTCGGATCTTACCAATTGGTGGTTATGTACGCATGGCTGGTATGGGTGAAGATGAAACAGAGTTAGCTCCCGGAATGACTCTTTCTGTTGAATTGAATGAACAGGAAGAAGTTGTAAAAATCAATACAAGCAAAAAGGTTCAATTGACAAACAGTATTCCAATGGAAATGTTGGAGGCGGATTTGGAGAAAGAACTCTTTATTAAAGGCTACATCAATGGTGATGAGTTACAAGAAATGACTTACCAAGTAAATCACGATGCAACGATCATTGAACAAGATGGAACGGAGGTTAGAATTGCACCAATCGATGTTCAGTTTCAATCTGCAAAACTTTGGCAACGAATGCTGACCAATTTTGCAGGTCCGATGAATAACTTTATCCTTGCTTTAGTATTATTCACAGTTTATGTCTTTATGCAAGGTGGTGTAACGTATACAAATACGAATTTGATTGGTGGAACTCAACCAGGTAGCCCTGCAGAAAAAGCTAGTTTAAAAGCAGAGGATAGAATTATTTCAATTGATGGAAAAGCTGTTTCTGATTGGAATGATTTTACCAAAATCATTAAAGAGAGTCCGAACAAAGAATTGAGTTTAATGGTTGATTCAGACGGGAAAACGAGAGAAGTTGATATCACACCAGAAAGTCAAAAATCTGAAAATAAAGAAATTGGTGTGATCGGAATCTTACCGCCTAAAAAAACTGGATTGGCAGATAAACTGATCGGTGGGATTCAAACAACATTAAGCAGCTCTATGCAAATTTTTAAAGCACTAAAATCATTGTTTACTGGATTTAGTTTAGATAAATTGGGTGGTCCAGTGATGATGTTCCAAATGTCTGCTGAAGCATCAAAAGCAGGATTAAATACCGTTATTTGGTTGATGGCAATGTTATCAGTCAATCTTGGGATCATTAATTTATTACCAATTCCTGCGTTAGATGGCGGTAAAATTTTATTAAATATTTTTGAAGGACTTAGAGGGAAACCTTTGAGTCAAGAAAAAGAAGGTGTACTGACACTGATTGGTTTTGGGTTCATCATGTTATTAATGGTGTTAGTCACTTGGAATGATATTCAACGTTTTTTCTTTTAATTAATTTGATTTCATAACGAATCATTCGAGGAGTTCTAATTATTCGTTTAAACAAAGGAGAGTTCTAATGAAACAGTCAAAAATGTTAATCCCAACTTTACGTGAGGTGCCTAATGATGCTGAAGTCTTAAGTCATCAGATGTTGCTGAGAGCAGGGTATATTCGTCAAGTCTCAGCTGGAATCTACTCATATTTACCATTAGCGAATCGGGTACTTGAAAAACTGAAAAAAATCATGCGTGAAGAATTCGATAAAATCGATGCCATCGAAATGTTGATGCCAGCATTACTACCAGCAGAATTATGGAAAGAATCTGGACGTTACGAAACATATGGACCGAATCTTTATCGCTTAAAAGACCGCAATGAACGTGATTATATTCTTGGACCAACACATGAAGAGACTTTTACCGAATTGATACGGGACGAAATCAATTCATATAAGCGTTTACCTTTAAATCTATACCAAATCCAAACAAAATACCGTGATGAAAAACGTCCGCGTTTTGGTTTGTTAAGAGGCCGAGAATTTATTATGAAAGATGGCTACTCTTTCCATGCTGATGAAGAAAGTCTAGATCAATCTTATCGTGATTATGAAAAAGCTTATTCCGCTATTTTTGAACGTTGCGGATTAGATTTTAGAGCGATCATTGGTGATGGCGGTGCCATGGGAGGAAAAGATTCTAAAGAGTTTATGGCAATTTCTGATATCGGGGAAGATACGATTTGTTTCTCAACAGATGGCGATTATGCAGCAAATCTAGAGATGGCAACTAGCCTATATACACCTAAAAAGTCACATGAAACTCAATTAGATATTGAAAAAGTAGCTACTCCAAATGTTGGATCGATTGAACAAGTTGCGGCCTTCTTCAATGTTGAGCCACAGCGCATCATCAAATCTGTTTTATTTATGGCGGACGAGCAACCTGTAGTGGTTTTAGTTCGCGGAGATCATGAAGTAAATGATGTTAAATTGAAAAATTTCTTAGGCGTTGACTTTTTAGAAGAAGCAACTGACATAGATGCTCGTACCTATTTAGGTGCCGATTTTGGTTCCGTTGGTCCAGTTGAATTGTCTGAAGAGGTAAGATTATTTGCAGACTTCCATGTCCAAGATTTAGCAAATGCAATTACTGGAGCCAATGAAACAGGATTCCATCTAACTAATGTTAATCCAGGACGTGATTTTACACCAATTAGCTACGAAGATTTACGCTTTGTTCAAGAAGGCGATCCTTCTCCAGATGGTAATGGTGTATTAGAATTTACTAAAGGCATTGAGATTGGTCATATCTTTAAGCTTGGCACTCGCTATAGTGAAGCGATGGGGGCAACTGTCTTAGATGAAAATGGTAGAGAAAAGCATGTGATCATGGGATGCTATGGAATCGGGGTTAGTCGTTTACTTTCAGCGATCGTTGAACAAAATATTGATGAAAATGGCATCAATTGGCCAGCGGGTATTTCTCCATTTGATTTACATGTCGTTCAAATGAACATAAAAGACGAATACCAAACAAAACTTGCACAAGAAGTTGAAGAAGTAATGTCAGTGGCGGGTTATGAGGTATTGGTTGATGACCGTAACGAGCGGGCTGGTGTTAAATTTGCTGATGCTGATTTGATCGGTTGTCCAATTCGGATCACGGTCGGTAAAAAAGCGGTTGATGGTATTGTAGAAGTAAAAATCAAACGAACTGGAGAAATGGTTGAGGTTCGTAAAGAAGAACTGGAAAGCACATTATCTATCTTGCTGAATGCTGATAAAGAATAAATTGGAGACGTCTACGAAAGAGATCATCGATCGGTTTTCGTAGATGTTTTCTCTTAGCAAACAAACAAATATTATAGACGTATTATAACTAATAGTAATTTTGTTTACATTGTATTTCAGATAAAAAAATAGTATACTTAAATGTGGCGAGGCACTTGGCAGAAATGTCTAAGGGCCTCTTTCTTATCAAATGATTAAACTATAGACAGTTATATAAGGATTCGGACTGAGAATAGTGAGCGATTCTTCAGTTGTGGTGTGGCTAATCGTCAAGAGAAAAAATCTGATCGTATCAGAAAACATTATGTTTACAGTTAGCGTGTTTCTATTGGATAAAGTCCGCTGCACTTTTAATTTAAGGAGGTTCATTTAGTGGCAGAAAAAGCACAAGAGTTATTTGCAAAGTTGATTGATCAAATTCAATTAAATGAACAAGAGCGGCAACATCCGCTTATTCAGCAAGGGAGAATTGACAAAGTAGTTGTCCATCAACAAAGCCGCTTATGGGAATTTCATCTTGGATTTTCTGAAATTTTACCTGTGATGCTTTATCAGTCATTTATACAGCAATTAGAACTTGCTTTTCAGCAAATCGCAGGTGTCACTGTAAAGATTTCAGCAGATAAAAATGAATTTACAGCTGAACAATTAACTGATTATTGGCAGTTAGCATTATTAAATAGTCAATGTGACACACCATTGGTACAACGCGTGATAAAAACGCAAACGCCAATCATAGAAGATAAAAAAATCATTTTACCTGTCGATAACGAAGCAGTGATTCCTTATTTGAAACAACAATATTTACCAATTATTGAAGAACTATATAGCCATTACGGTTTTCAAAAATTTCATATTGAACCTAAAATGGATGAACAACAAGCTAAACGAGTATTGGCACTATTTGAAGAACGCAAACAAGAGCAAGATGCTGCTTTTCAACAACAAGCCGCTGAATCTCTTGTGAAACATGAACAAAAGAAAAAACAACAGCAACAACAAGGGCCAGCACTTGAAGGTCCAATCCGTTTAGGTCGAAATATTCCAAATGATGAACCAATCATGCCGATGGGCAACATTCTAGAAGAAGAACGCCGAGTGACGATCGAAGGTTTTGTCTTTGATGTAGAAGTTCGTGAGTTACGTTCTAAACGGAAAATTTTGATTTTGAAAATTACCGATTATACATCATCATTTATCGTCAAAAAATTCTCAAATGGTGAAAAAGATGAGCAAGTTTTTGATGCTATTCAAAAAAATAGTTGGATTCGAGTTCGCGGAAGTATTCAAGAAGATACGTTCATGCGGGATCTAGTAATGAACTGTCAGGATTTAATGGAAGTAAAACATGCGCCTCGTAAAGATTATGCACCAGAAGGCGATAAGCGTGTGGAACTACATTTGCATAGTAATATGAGTACAATGGATGCTACAAATAACGTTGCTGACTATGTTGCCCAAGCAGGGAAGTGGGGACATAAAGCAATTGCTATTACAGATCATGGTGGGGCTCAAGGGTTTCCCGATGCTCATAGCGCTGGTAAAAAAGCAGGCGTCAAAATTTTGTACGGTGTTGAAGCCAATGTAGTAGATGACGGTGTGCCAATCGCTTATAATGAAGCCCACATTGAATTGAGCGAAGCAACTTATGTAGTATTTGACGTGGAGACCACTGGCTTATCAGCTGTTTATGATACGATCATTGAGCTTGCGGCAGTTAAAATGCATAAAGGGAATATCATTGATACATTTGAACAATTTATCGATCCAGGACACCCATTATCGCAAACGACGATTAATTTAACTGGGATCACTGACGAAATGGTGCGGGGCTCAAAATCAGAAGAAGAAGTTTTACGCTTATTTAGAGAATTCTCGAAAGATACCATACTTGTAGCCCACAATGCCTCCTTTGATATGGGATTTTTAAATACTAGTTATGGAAAATATAATATCCCAGAAGCCGAAAATCCAGTCATTGATACATTGGAATTGTCCCGATACCTAAACCCAACATTTAAAAGTCACCGACTTAATACGTTATCTAAAAAATTCGGTGTCAATTTAGAACAACATCACCGAGCAATCTACGATTCAGAATCGACAGGGCATTTATGTTGGATTTTCTTAAAAGATGCTAAAGAAAATCATAATATGAACTATCATGATGAGCTAAATATGCATATTGGAGAAGGCGATTCATATAAACGAGCAAGACCGTTCCATGCAACTATCTTAGCAACTACTCAAGCTGGTTTAAAGAACCTCTTCAAGTTGATTTCAATGTCTAATATAAATTATTTTTTCAGAATTCCTCGTATCCCGCGTTCACAGTTAAGTAAGTTGCGAGAAGGATTGATTATCGGTTCTGCTTGTTCAAATGGTGAAATTTTTGAGGCAATGATGCAAAAAGGCGTTGAAGAAGCAAAAAATCGAGCAAAATTTTATGATTATATAGAAGTTATGCCAAAAGAAGTTTATGCACCTTTACTTGAACAAGAGTTAGTGAAAAGTGAAGCAGATCTAGAAGAAATCATCACCAATTTAGTTAAAATCGGAGATGAGTTAGAAAAACCTGTTGTAGCGACTGGCAATGTTCATTATCTAAACGAAGAAGATAGTATTTATCGCAAAATTTTAGTGGGTTCGATGGGTGGCGCTAATCCATTGAATCGTCATAGTTTACCTGCTGTTCATTTTAGAACAACCGATGAAATGCTGACGGCTTTCCAATTTTTAGGAGAAGAAACAGCACATCGACTAGTTGTTGAAAATCCCAATGCGATTGCAGATATGTGTGAGGAAATCACGCCAGTTAAAGATGACTTATACACGCCGAAAATTCCTGGTTCAGAAGATGAAATCAGAAATTTGAGTTATACTCGTGCGAAAGAATTGTACGGTGATCCACTGCCTGATATCGTTGAGAAGCGTTTGAAAAAAGAACTCGATAGTATTATCGGAAATGGTTTTTCGGTTATCTATTTGATTTCACAAAAATTGGTGCATAAAAGCATGGAAGACGGTTACTTAGTTGGTTCACGCGGCTCTGTAGGTTCAAGTTTTGTTGCAACTATGACTGGAATTACGGAAGTTAATCCTTTGGCGCCGCATTATCATTGTATCAACTGTAAGCATTCTGAATTTTTCGATGATGGATCTTATGGTTCTGGCTTTGATATGCCCGAGAAAAATTGTCCCAATTGTGGTCAGCGATTGTTTAAGGACGGACACGACATTCCATTTGAAACCTTTTTAGGATTCCACGGGGATAAAGTGCCCGATATCGATTTGAACTTTTCGGGTGATTACCAAGCGGAAGCACATAATTATACGAAAGTTTTGTTCGGTGAAGAATATGTTTATCGTGCTGGGACGATCGGGACCGTTGCAGATAAGACGGCCTATGGGTACGTAAAAGGCTATGAACGAGATCACAATCTACATTTTAGAGGAGCTGAGATCGATCGTTTAGCAAAAGGCTCGACTGGAGTGAAACGAACGACCGGACAACATCCTGGAGGAATAATTGTTATTCCTGATTACATGGATGTTTACGATTTTACACCGATCCAATACCCTGCTGATGATCAAAATTCAGAATGGAAAACGACCCATTTTGATTTCCATTCAATTCATGACAATATTTTGAAACTGGATATTCTAGGTCACGATGACCCTACTGTGATTCGGATGCTACAAGATTTATCTGGGATCGATCCTAAAACGATTCCAACAGATGATCCTGAGATGATGCGTATTTTTGCAGGACCAGAAGTATTGGGTGTCACACCAGAACAAATCTATTCCAAAACAGGAACGCTGGGTATTCCAGAATTCGGAACGCGATTTGTACGCGGTATGTTGGAAGAAACACACCCGTCTACATTTGCTGAATTACTACAGATATCTGGATTATCACATGGGACCGATGTTTGGTTAGGCAATGCGGAAGAACTGATTCGCAGAGGAGAAGCAACTCTGGCAGAAGTAATCGGTTGTCGAGATGATATCATGGTTTATTTGATTCATGCTGGTTTAGATAGTGGTATGGCTTTTAAAATCATGGAAACTGTACGTAAAGGACTTTGGAATAAAATTCCTGATGAGCTTAGGGACGAATATTTAACCGCTATGAAAGAGAACAATGTGCCAGATTGGTATATTGATTCTTGTTCGAAAATCAAATACATGTTTCCAAAAGCCCATGCAGCGGCATATGTTTTAATGGCTTTACGCGTTGCATACTTTAAAGTTTATTTCCCGATTCTTTATTACTGTGCTTACTTTTCAGTTCGTGCCGATGATTTTGATTTGGTTGCGATGTCACAAGGAAAAGAAGCTGTAAAAGCTCGAATGAAAGAGATTCAAGATAAGGGGCTCGAAGCTTCGACAAAAGAAAAAAATCTTTTGACTGTGTTAGAACTTGCCAATGAAATGATCGAACGCGGCTTTAAATTTGGTATGATCGATTTGTATAAATCAGATGCTGAAAACTTTGTAATTGATGGTGATACATTGATTGCGCCTTTTAGAGCCGTACCAAGTTTAGGTCTTAACGTGGCTAAATCAATTGTTGAGGCAAGAAACGAGCCGTTCTTATCTAAAGAAGACCTTGCAAGTAGAGGTAAAGTATCGAAAACGTTGATCGAGTATATGACTGAAAATGGTGTGTTAAAAGATTTACCAGATGAAAATCAATTATCATTATTTGATATGTTATAAAATTGAAGTTCGTCAAATAGATGGATCGAAGGTGATGTAAAAGTACTGGGTACTTTTGTGTCACCTTCGTTTATTTGCCAAGAGGTTCATGTTGATTTTTAATAGAAAAGTCTAATGAAAATCGTAATAATAACACTAAACCTTTAATTTTTGAGTTCAGTAGCATATAATAAGAAAGGGTTATTGAAAACACACAATAATGATTTTCATGGTACAATAACAAGTGATGGATCATTACAGGAGGGAACACTATCATGGTTAAAGAAAAAACAAGATATAAAGCGGTGATTGCCGATCATACATACACGATTATCGGACAAGAAAGCAAACAACATATGGATTTAGTAACAAAATTAGTTAATGAACAATTGGCTGAGATCAAACACATTTCACCACAAACAAATGACGAACAAGCCTCTGTTTTATTAGCGATCAATGCAATTTCAGATCAACTCAAAAAACAAGAAAAAGTGCTTAAACTAGAACAGGAAGTTGCCGAACTAAAAAAACGGACGATCCGCTTAGCAGAACTTGAAAATCGCATCAAACGAATTGAAACAATTGAAGAAGAAGCAAGAGATGTCTTGAAAAAAAATGGTCAAGAAGATGTCGAAATCCATAATCATATGGAAGCACAACAAATTTTAAACGAAAATCGTAAACAACAAATTCAGAGTAAAAGCACTCAAGACCAATAATCTGAGAGGATGACAGGATGTTAACATTACTCATTTTACTATTACTAGCGATTGGATTTTACACAGGTGCTAGACGCGGATTGATTCTACAAGTTTTATATACATTGGGGTATCTTTGTTCTTATTTTATCGCTAGATCCTATTATAAGACACTAGCTGCCCAATTAGAATTATTCATCCCATATCCTTCACCAACAGCTGATACTAAATTGGTCTTTTTCAATCAAGAACTTACGCTTGATTTGGATCAAGCATTTTATGGAGCAGTCGCATTTTTACTTATTTTAGCGGTAGGCTGGTTAGTTGTACGCTTTTTGGCTATTTTTGCTCATGGGCTAGTTTTTGTGCCAGTATTAAAGCAGGCAAACTGGCTCGCAGGTGGCGTTATTAGTTTGATCGTTATTTATGTTGGTATTTTTTTAGTTTTAAGTACGTTGTCAATGTTACCCGTTGATGCAATCCAAAATCAATTCAAAAATAGCGGATTAGCTCGATATATTATCAAAGACACGCCGATTTTTTCTAAACAAATCTATCATCTATGGATCGAGCAGATGATTAAGTAAAAAGATATCAGCTCAGCAGACAAAACAGTTGAGCCGTAATGACTCGTTCCAAGTCTTACAAGAACAGAAGGTGAAAAAATGAATACACGTATTTTAACAACATTAGGCTTTGACAAGGTCAAACAGTTGCTCTCTCAATATATTGTTACAGCTCAAGGCTTAGAAGAAATTGAGCAGTTAGTGCCAATAAATGATGCTACTCGTATTCAAGCATGGCTGGAGGAAACAGAAGACGGCTTGACACTCCAACGTTTACGTGGTGGAATCCCTATTCCTAAGTTGGAGAATATTCGTCCTCACATGAAACGAATTGAAATTGGCGCTGATTTGAATGGTGTTGAGCTTGCTCAGATTGGTCGTGTACTATCAACGACTTCTGAGGTTATTGGTTTCTTTAACGATTTAGAGGATAGCGAAATTGAATTACTGAGACTCTATGCTTGGATTGAACAATTGATTGTGCTACCAGAGCTTAGTCGCAGATTGAAAGAGTCGATCGATGAAGATGGCCGTGTAACGGATGAAGCTTCTCCAGAATTAAAAATAATTCGTAATAATATTCGTAGAAGTGAACAGACAATCCGTGAGCAATTGGATGGGATAGTTAGAGGGAAAAATGCTAAATATCTAAGTGACGCGATCGTGACTATGCGAAACGAACGCTACGTTATACCTGTTAAACAAGAATATAAAAGTGTTTTTGGCGGCGTAATCCATGATCAAAGTGCTTCTGGTCAAACGCTTTTCGTTGAGCCAAAACAAATTGTGGATTTAAACAATCGTTTACGTCAACATCAAATTGCTGAACGAAATGAAATCGAGCGTATTTTATCTGAGTTATCAGCTGAATTAGTACCTCATCGCAATGATATTCTGCACAATGCAAATGTTATAGGAAAATTAGATTTTATAAATGCCAAAGCCCGTTTTGGTAAGGAATTGAAAGCCGTTGTTCCGAAAATCAGTGAAGAGAATCAGATCTATTTCAAACAAGCGAGACATCCCCTTTTAGATCAAGACAAAGCTGTTCCAAATGATATCACTATTGGAAAGGATTATCAGGCTGTCGTCATTACAGGACCTAATACAGGTGGTAAGACAATTACGCTTAAAACACTAGGTCTGCTTCAGTTGATGGGACAATCGGGTTTACCAATACCAGCGGGGGAAGAAAGTCAAATGGGCATATTTTCTGAAGTTTTTGCTGATATTGGCGATGAGCAATCTATTGAGCAAAGTTTAAGTACCTTTTCTTCTCACATGACGAATATTGTTGATGTATTGAAAAAAGTTGATAGCCACAGTTTAGTGTTGTTTGATGAATTAGGTGCAGGAACTGATCCTCAAGAAGGAGCGGCATTAGCAATTTCAATTTTAGACGCGTTAGGTAGTAAAAGTGCCTACGTGATGGCAACTACGCATTATCCTGAATTAAAAGTATATGGGTATAATCGTGCAGGTACAATCAATGCTAGTATGGAATTTGATGTGGATACATTAAGTCCAACGTATCGCTTATTGATTGGTGTTCCAGGGAGAAGTAACGCCTTTGAAATTTCTAAACGCTTAGGCTTGGATACATCAATTATTTATGAAGCAAAACATATTATGGATGGTGAGAGTCAAGATCTCAATGAAATGATTGCTGATTTGGAAAATCGCCGTAAGATGGCGGAAACGGAATATTTAGAAGTGCGTCATTATGTTGACGAAGCTGAGCGACTATATAGAGAACTAAAAGAAGCTTACGGATACTTTTTTGATGAACGTGAAAAAGAAATGGCCAAAGCACGTCAAAAAGCGAATGAACTTGTTTCCCAAGCAGAAGAAAAAGCCAGTGACATCATCTCTGATATTCGTAAAATGCAGTTGGCAGGTGGAAATCAAGGTGGTGTGAAAGAACATCAACTGATCGATGCCAAGTCAAAATTGTCACAGCTTCATCAAGAAGAAAACCATTTAGAAAAAAATAAAGTGTTGAAAAAAGCCAAAGAACAAAAGAAATTAAAATCAGGTGATGAAGTGATCGTCAATACTTTTGGTCAACGTGGAACCTTGATTCGTAAGTCTAGTGACCATGAATGGCAAGTACAATTAGGTATTTTAAAAATGTCTGTTGCTGAAAGTGATATGACACCTGTTGCTCCAGAAAAGGAGCCACTGCAACGAGTGACGGCTATTCGTTCTAGTGAAAGTAGCCATGTAGCGAATCAATTAGATTTACGTGGAAAGCGTTATGAAGAAGCGTTAGCAGAAGTAGACCAGTACTTAGATGCTGCAATTTTAGCCGGTTATCCTCAAGTAACAATCGTTCATGGTAAGGGAACTGGAGCTTTACGAACTGGTATCACTGATTATTTGAAGAATCATCGTAGTGTGAGTAGTTATGAGTTTGCTCCAGGAAACCAAGGAGGCAACGGAGCTACGATCGTTAAATTTAAATAGGTTGCTTACCTTTAGTAAGCAGAAAACTAGTCGAATAAGCTATCAAGTGATATAATTAATTCAGATATAAGAAGTAGGAGGTCTATAAGATGACACAAGTAATTACAGATAAAGATTTTTCAACTGAAACAGATAGTGGTCTTGTTTTGATCGATTTTTGGGCAACATGGTGTGGTCCTTGTCGCATGCAATCGCCAATTTTGGAACAATTAAGTGAAGAATATGATGAGAGTGAAGTGAAAATTGCTAAAATGGATGTAGATGAAAATCCGGAAACACCAGCTTCATTTGGCATCATGAGTATTCCAACACTTCTTTTGAAAAAAGACGGAGAAGTTGTAGAAAAAGCGGTAGGCGTTCACTCAAAAGAACAATTACGTGCCTTAATTGAAAAACATATGTAGTAAATTCTTAGGATGAAGTCCTTCTTCATCCTATTTTTTATGCCTAAGGATAGAGAAGATGGTATAATGGAATCTATTAAAGAACATGAAAGGAAGTATTATGAACGAAAGAATCAAAAATAAATTAGCATTGCTTCCTGACCAACCAGGTTGTTATTTAATGAAGGACAAAAATGGAACGATCATTTATGTTGGAAAAGCTAAAGTTCTAAAAAATCGTGTACGTTCCTATTTTACAGGTAGCCATGATACAAAAACGGAAAGGTTAGTTAGTGAAATAGAGGATTTTGAATATATTGTGACTGAATCAAATATTGAGGCGTTACTTTTAGAAATCAATTTGATTCATAAAAACGATCCGAAATATAATATCATGTTGAAAGATGATAAGAGCTATCCTTTTATTAAAATTACAAATGAAGATTATCCACGGTTATTGATTACTCGAAAAGTATCAAAAGATAGAGCCTTATATTTTGGACCATACCCAGATGTAGGAGCAGCAAATGAAACCAAACGCTTGTTAGATCGACTTTTTCCTTTAAGAAAATGCCGTGTTTTGCCGAAAGAGGTCTGTCTATATTATCACATGGGGCAATGTTTGGCGCCTTGCGTATTTGATATTCCAAAATCAACTTATACTGAAATGGTAGCGGAAATCAAACGTTTTCTAAATGGTGGACATCCAGTGATACAAGAAGAAATTCAAAGAAAAATGGATGAAGCGGCTGAAAAGATGGAATTTGAAAAAGCTGCAGAATACCGTGATCAAATCAAAGCGATTGAAACGGTAATGACTCGTCAAAAAATGACAAATGCAGACTTGGTTGACCGAGATGTTTTCGGTTATGCAGTCGATAAAGGCTGGATGTGTGTACAAGTATTTTTTATTCGTCAAGGAAAGCTAATCGAAAGAGATGTTTCTATCTTCCCTTTTTACAATGAAGAAGAAGAAGATTTTTTAACATTTATCGGACAATTCTATCAAGAAAATGAACACTTTATTCCTAGAGAAGTGTTGATTCCAGATAATATCGATAAAGTGAGTGTGGAAGCCATGCTTTCGACAAAAGTGTTACAGCCTCAACGAGGAGAAAAAAAGAAACTAGTAAAGTTGGCTGGAAAAAATGCTACAGTTGCTTTGCAGGAAAAATTTGATTTAATCGTGCGCAAACAAGAGCGAACGATCGGCGCTGTTGAAAAACTAGGGAATGCTATGAATATTCCTGCCCCTGTTAGAATCGAAGCATTTGATAACTCGAATATTATGGGAACAGATCCGGTTTCAGCAATGGTTGTTTTCATCGATGGGCGTCCAGATAAAAAAGAATATCGAAAATATAAAATCAAGACTGTTAAAGGACCTGATGACTATGCTTCGATGCGTGAGGTAATCTATCGCCGTTATTCACGTGTGCTTAAAGAGAATTTACCCTTTCCAGATTTGATTGTCATCGATGGTGGGAAAGGCCAAGTTGATGCAGCTAAAGAAGTGTTAGACAACCAGTTAGGCTTAGATATTCCTATCGCTGGTTTAGCAAAAAATGATAAGCATAAGACGAGTGAATTGCTTTTCGGTTCTGATTTGAACATTGTTCCTTTGGAAAGGAACTCGCAAGAATTCTTTTTACTCCAACGTATTCAAGATGAAGTTCACCGGTTTGCGATTACATTCCATCGACAATTGCGAAGTAAAAATAGTTTTTCTTCCCGATTAGATGACATTGAAGGCTTAGGTCCAAAGCGTAAGAAGGAGCTTTTGAGACAATTTAAGTCGCTGAAAAATATTTCAGCAGCTTCAATTGACGAATTGAAAGCATCAGGGTTACCCAAAAATGTCGCGAAAAATGTCTATGATCACTTACATCAAGAAGAAACGGATATTAATTAAAATAACTAGATAAATAGGAATAAAAAGCTAAAAAATCATGATTAATTTTAGCTTTTTTCTTTTTATTTAATTTTAATCATATATTATTTGTCAAGTAAAAAGACTCGGTTTGCAAAAAAAAATTTGACATGGTCCAGAACTCACGATACTATATCATTAGATGATATATCACCAGCTGATATAAAGGGGTAAGTTATCATGGAAGATTCACTGACAGATTCCACTTATTTGATTCTGCTAGCACTATTAAAACCTCAACATGGTTATGCTATCATGAAAGAAGTCAACGCTTTAACAAAGGGACAGGTAAATATTGGTCCGGCAAGTATGTATACTATTTTAAAAAAATTACAAAAAAACGAGTTTATTACATTAAAGGAGAGTAGTGAACGAAAGAAGACGTATTTGATTACAGACAAAGGGCTTCATATCTTAAAGATAGATATCGAGCGCCGCAAACTTCTTTATCAAGCTGGAAACTGTCTGTTAGCTGAAAAAGGAGAAATGAATGAACATGTTTAAGGGGAAGAAATATATTTTTTCTAGGGGAATTGCCTTCTATCCTGAAAAGGAAATGCAGCTTTTGAAAAAACAAGCAAGTAAGGGATGGCACTTCAAGAAAATGAGTCATATCGGGTTTCTTGTGTTTGAAAAGGGAACGCCAGAAGACAAAGCATTCTCAGTTGATTTTTTTGATGGATTACCAGAAGAATTGTCTGAATATTTAGTGATTTATCAAGAAGCTGGTTGGGAAAACATTGCAAATTATAAAAAAAAGTATTTCTATTTTAAAGCTGATTGTGATACACCAACCATTTATTCGGATTCTGAAAGTTATTGGCTTCGTATGAAAAAAGAATGGATTTGGTTATCAATTCGTTCACTTTTTTATTTCCCACTAGGGATAGGTTTGCTTATTTTACTATTTTTAACGAAAACATTACAGGAGCATTTTTTATCTAGCTTAGGTATTCGGACTTTACTTGCTTTTATAGGGATGTTATGTATTGCATTACCGATCGGAGTGGCAATCAATGTTGCTTTTTCAATAATTATTTATAGTGATCGTACAAAATATTACAATCAACCAGAACGATTTGCCAAACGACAAAAAATAGTTAGAGATTCTCTGTTTCTGGCAATGATCGGTTTTATAATAGGTGTGTTGATCAGTATCTTGCTGAAGAATTCTTTTTAGAAATACTGAGGCATGGTAAGATTCGATAAAGATCAAAATAAACATTGATCTATAAAAGAGGTAAATTACTTTTTATATAAAAAAGTCGATTTAAATTGAATAACAGGAGGAGAAAAAATGTTAGAAGTAAAGAATTTGGTTAAAACATTTGGGAATTATACAGCCGTAGATAATATGTCGTTTGAAATTCCAGATGGCAAAATACTTGGGTTGATTGGCCAAAATGGCGCAGGTAAAACAACAACTTTTCGTTTGATTTTGGATTTTTTAACACAAGATAGCGGCGTTGTACTTTGGAATGGTCATCAGTTAAGCGGGAAGGATTATAATGACATCGGCTATTTACCTGAAGAACGCGGCTTATATCCGAAAGTTTCGATTCAAGAACAACTGCTCTATTTTGCTCAACTAAGGGGAAAGAGCAAAAAGGAGATCGAGCCTAAAATTGATGAATGGATGGAAAAGTTCAAAGTCAAAGGGAAAAAAACGGATAAAGTCAAATCACTTTCTAAAGGGAATCAGCAGAAAGTCCAATTGATTGCAACACTAATCCATGAACCAAAATTAGTCATATTAGATGAACCATTCAGTGGATTAGACCCTGTTAATGCAGAGCTTTTAAAAGATGGAATCATAGCATTGAAAGAAAAAGGTTCATGTGTTATTTTTTCTAGTCATAATATGGACAATGTTGAAAAGATTTGTGATCACCTTGTAATGTTGAGAAGTGGTAAAATGGTTCTTAACGGCAAAGTCCATGAAATTCGGGAAAGCTTTGGACGTACGAAAGTTTTCTTGGAGTCACCATTACCACCAGAAGATATTTTAGGAATCAACGGTGTAGAATCAGCAGTAAAACGTAGTGACGGTGTTGTTGAAATTACTTTAAATGACCCTAAAGCGGGTGGAGAAATTTTTGCACGTGCAACACAATTTGGTTATATTCCAATGTTTAATCAACAGCCACCAACCTTAGAAGAAATATTCAAGATGAAAGCAGGTGAGCCAAATGAGTAAATTTTGGATTATAGCAAGTGATGTTTATAAAAAGAATGTTAAATCAGTTTCTTTTGTCGTTATGATTTTGGTACCATTTATTGTGATGGGCATTATTTATATTGCAGGTTCGGTAGCCGGTGGTTTTTCTGAAGATACAAAAGTTGGTCTTGTTTCAGATAATCAAGAATTATCTAAACAGTTAGCGAAATCAAAAACTGATGATTATACATTCAAAGTTGTTACGTCTCAAAAAGAGGCTGAAAAACAATTGAAGAACAAAGAGCTGGATGCTTTTCTGGTATTAGACACTGAAACAGAACAGATTCAAGGGAAATTATATGCAGAATCTTCTTTAGGCACAACAACTGAATTGATGATGGGACAAATGCTCAATGGACTTCAGTCTTCATTGAATGCAAGTAAGCTAAATTTGACTCCCGAACAATTGACAAGCCTAAGCCAGCCTGCTAATTTTGAAAAAACGAAAGTTAGCTTTGATGAAGATGGAAAAATGACGACAGGACAAGATAATACAGCTATTCAGTCGGCAATGTCTTTTGTGATAACGATTATTCTTTGGGTGATCATCATTACCTACGCTTCGATTATTGCCCAAGAGATCGCATCTGAAAAAGGAACGCGTATTATGGAAGTCATCTTATCAAGTACCAAAGCCCAAACTCATTTTTATGGCAAATTGACAGGGGTTATTTTAGTGGCTCTTACTCAAATTGTAATTTATGCTGCGGCAATTGGTCTTGGTTACACGCAATTAAAGAATTTAGATATGGTCAAAGGGTTATTAGATGGACTTTCATCCGCTAATATATTAGGAAGCTTCTTGTACTTCACTTTAGCATTTTTCGTGCTAGGAATCTTAGTTTATTCAGTTTTAGCAGCTTTATGTGGGTCATTGGTATCCAAGCCCGAAGATACAGCCAAAGCTGTTCAGCCAATCATTTATATCGCAATGATCGGGTATTTTATCGGGATTTCATTAGGAACGACAGATCCGCAAAATATTGTGATTAAAGTATCGTCTTATATCCCATTGATTTCTTCTTTCATTATGCCAATTCGTTTAGCAAGTGAAACAGTCACGACAGCAGGAGCTATGATTTCTGTAGTGATTTTAGTTGTTTTCGGACTGTTACTAACAATGTTTTCAGCGAAGCTGTATAAATCTAACGTACTGGTTTATAGTGAAGGCGGCGTACTTAAATCATTGAAACAATCTATTTCGATTTTAAGAAATGAACGTAAAAAATAAATATAGTTGAATAAAAAGCTTAACTTAGAAAAGTAGAGATTTTTTAGGATCATTTAGCTAAACTAAAATGCTCTGAAACATAACACACAAAGTTATGTTTCAGAGCATTTTTTACAGTTTACGTAAAGGAACGGTTTGCCGCTCAATTAACTTAACATTCATTTCTTGTTCGGGAATTTTCTCCTGATTCAATTGATTATGAATATAAATAAACGAATTTTCAGCTTGTCGTTTTATCGAATAATCTACTGTTGTGATATGCATCAGACGACTGATTTCACTATTATCAAAGCCAATTACAGCGACATCTTCTGGAACTGAGTAGCCTAAGTTTTGAAGCTCGGAAATAAAACCTGCGGCGACTGAATCCGTATAAAAGGCCATAGCATCTGTTTTTTCAGTCATGTTATGCCAGCGTTGAGCAATGCTTAGGCCATTGTCCAATCTTGATTTATCATAAAAAATCCATTCATCGTTGAAAGAAAGATTTTTCGTTTGATGGAAATCATCAATTGCTTTTATGCGTGCTTTTGTATTTAGATTTTCGTAATTGCCTAAGACGTGACCAATTGAGCGATATCCTCTTTGAAAAAGATAATCTAAAGAGCGTAGATAGCCAGAATAATGATCAACGTAAGAAGAGTAGATTCTTTCCGAATCGATGCGGTGCCAGGTAGCAATCGGCCCATAAATGCTGTATGGTTCGATTATTTCCCACTTGTTTGCTCTGGTTAATATAAAAAGGCCATCGAGTTGTTTGTATTTCATTTGATTCAACGCTTCGATTTCTTTCTTCTTATCACCACCAGTAAAGTATAAGGTTACATAATAGTTATATTTTTTAGCAATGGAAATAAAACTTTCGAGAAAAATGCCTAAAGGATCGATAAAACCATGTGCGAGAAAGCCGATGGTTTTGGTTTCACCGCTTTGTAGATTTCGAGCAATCAAATTAGGAGAATATGCTAGCGCTTCCATTGCGTCTAGTACTTTTTCTCGACTTTCTTGGCTAACATATCCATTACCAGAAATCACTCTAGAAACTGTTGATTTAGAAACTTGCGCTTGTTTAGCGACATCAATAATTGTAGTCATTTCAACACCTCACTAATTAAAATGGACAGAGTAGAGTGACAATTTCTTTCCTTATAAAGTATAACATAAAAAATCGAAAAAAAGAGCTTGACATGGGAACATTCCCACAAACTATGATAAGAATGTAAACGATGTCAGAACATATTCTGAACAAAATAATCAGGAGGGAAACACATGACTAGAGAAGCACTGAAAATCGCAACAATCGGTGGAGGTTCAAGTTATACACCAGAATTGATCGAAGGATATATTAAAAGAAAAGATGAACTGCCAATCAAAGAAATTTGGTTAGTCGATATTGAAGCAGGAAAAGAAAAGTTAGAAACAGTAGGAGCTATGGCTAAACGAATGGTCAAAGCAGCTGGTTTAGATTGGGAAGTCCATTTAACCTTAGATCGTCGAGCAGCGTTAAAAGATGCTGACTTTGTATCAACACAATTTCGCGTAGGCTTACTTGACGCTCGTATTAAGGATGAACGTATTCCGCTATCACATGGTGTTTTAGGTCAAGAAACAAATGGAGCTGGTGGTATGTTTAAAGCATTCCGTACAATTCCTGTGATTCTTGGAATTATTGAAGACATGAAAGAATTATGCCCAGATGCTTGGTTAGTTAACTTTACCAATCCAGCTGGAATGGTTACCGAAGCTGCAATTAAGCACGGTGGTTGGAAAAAAACGGCTGGCTTATGTAATGTGCCAATTGGTCACAGAAAACAAGCAGCAGAAAAATTAGGGATTCCTGAAGATGATCTATTCTTCAAGTTTGCGGGAATCAATCATTTTCATTGGCATCGTGTTTGGGACAAACAAGGAAATGAAAGAACGCATGAATTGATCGACTTAATCTATGGTCCACAAGAAGATTCTGAAAGTCATTTGAAAAATATTCATAACGCACCATTTCATTATGAGCAAATCAAAGATTTAGGTATGTTGCCATGTGGCTACCATCGTTATTACTATATTGAAGACGAAATGTTGAAGCATTCAATTGAAGAATTTGAAAAAGGAGAAACAAGAGCTCAAGTAGTAAAAGAAACCGAAGCTCGTTTGTTTGAATTATACAAAGATCCTAATTTAGATTACAAACCAAAAGAATTAGAACAACGTGGCGGCACGCATTACAGCGACGCAGCTTGTGAATTGATTGCATCGATTCATAATGATAAGCGCACGGATATGGTTGTTTCAACAGAAAATAATGGTACGATCACAGACCTTCCTTATGATTGCGTTGTGGAAGTTTCTGGACCTGTAACAGCACATGGACACGAACCTTATAACTGGGGAGCATTTCCTCCAGCTGCCCGTGGCATTATTCAAGTGATGAAAGGAATGGAAGAAACTGTGATTCGCGCAGCGATCGATGGTGATTATGGCGCAGCCTTACATGCATTTACAATCAATCCTTTAGTGCCAGGCGGTTCCATGGCTAAAACCTTGTTAGATGAATTATTGATTGCGCACAAGAACCATTTACCAAACTTTACTGAAGCAATCACTAAAATCGAAAAAGAACAACCGGATACAGTTGCCTATGTAACAGAATTGATGAAGAGCAATTAAAATTAAAAAAACCTGATTTTGTCAAGAATGGCAAAATCAGGTTTTTTGTAGGCAGTACAAATGCGATAATTCAACTAATTTTCGTAGGCGCGACCTCTTTAAAAAATGAGCGGTGAGTCTCCACATTAAATTGATAAGAGCGGTAACGAAAGAGCTGGTTTAGTATAATAAAAGTTATAAATTCAATCAGTAGAAAAATCTTTAAAGAATCAATTGTAAGACTGGCTAATGATATGACTAAAAATAGCATAAGGAATAGAGTAAATAATTGCTGAAGATGATTTGTATTTGTGATAGTAACTTCTTCTGTTTCCGAAGTAACCTTGATTTTTTGTGAGAATCGGAAAATACCTTCTCTGAATTCAAGTGTATCCCCAACAGCGACTTCTAGTTCAGTTGAAATATTATTAAATAGTTTTCCTTGATAAGTGCCATTTTTATATACAGAAAAATGACGGACACAGCCCCATGTAGTTTGTCGTTTCAACTTTATTTTCATGATTATTACCTCCTAAAGCTATTTTCACATATTTTAAGAAAATAAAAATCAAGCAAAAGGCTGATTTAATTCAGTCTTTTTATCCTGCTAAGGTCTTAGTTGGAAATACAAATAACGTTAGATAGTAAAAAAACTCTGAGAGTGCCAACTTAGACTCCAGAGTTTTAATTATTATAGAAGAATAGGAGATATACTTAATCTAACGGTGGTAAGTAGGTATATTCCGCAATAGCCGAAGCGTTTATTCCGGCAACGTGCCCAGTGACAAATGCAGCTGTGACGTTATAGCCACCAGTATACCCATTAATATCAAGTAATTCACCAGCAAAAAATAGCCCTTTGACTAGTTTACTTTCCATTGACTTGGGTTGGATCTCTTTTAAGGAAACACCGCCGCCAGTTACAAAAGACTTTTCGATGGGTAATGTTTTCTCAGCATTTATTTTAAAAGTCTTTAACTGTAGCAACAGTTGATCTAGTTGTTGGGCAGAAACTTGTTTGGCTTGTTGATCAGAAATGCCAGTTTGACTTAAAATGAAATCTAGTAAGCGTTCAGGAACCAAATTTTTTAAAGCATTTTTGATTGATTTGTCGGGTTGCTCTGAAATTTTTCTTTTAAGCTCGTCCTTTAATTCGGCTATTGTTTTTGAAGGAAAAATATCTAAGAGCAGAACAACTGGTTGTTGCTCATTTTTGACTAATTCTTGATTTACAAAACTAGAACATCTTAAAGCAGCTGGTCCAGAAATCCCAAAATGAGTGAACAAGAGATCCATCTGATGTTCTACCACGACTTTTCCTTTGCTATTTAAAACAGAAAGAGAAATATCCTGTAGGGAGAGCCCTTGTAAAGTTTTATTTTGAATAAACAGATCATTTGAAATAATAGGAGATTCTGTTGGATACAAGGGACTGATCGTGTGACCTACTCGTTTCGCTATTTTATAACCATCACCAGTCGAGCCAGTGGATGGATAAGTTCGACCGCCTGTTGTTAAAATGACACAAGGAGCGTAGATTTTTTCGTGCTCTAGAGCGACTCCGATAATTTGATCTTCTTTCCGTAAAACTTTTTCGACTTTGGCTTCTGTATAAATTGTAACGCCAAGTGTTTCCAATTGATGGAATAAGGTTTCCACAATTGTTTTTGAACGATCGGTGACAGGAAACATCCGACCATGATCCTCTTCTTTTAGATGAGTACCATTTGATTCAAAAAAATCCATAATATCATAATTGTTAAATTGCGAAAAGGCGCTATATAAAAATTTTCCATTACCAGGAATATGAGCAATGATTTCTTCAGCAGGTCGATTGTTCGTAACATTACAGCGACCACCGCCAGTTAATAATAGTTTTTTTCCAACGCGCTTATTTTTTTCTACTAACAATGTGTTACTGCCAGCTTTTGCCGCTGCAATGGCTGCCATCATTCCGCTAGTACCAGCTCCAACGACAATCACATCAAATAATTTCATAAATTCTCCTCCAGTTCAATGGTAGTTTAACACAATTTTCAATTTTTTTTCTAAGTTTTTTGCATTTTACTGTAAAAAGTTGTGGAAATTTTCTGAATTTAGGTTAAAATAGGATTATAACAATGAGAGGGTGATTAGATGGAAGCAAAACAGTACGTGGAAGAGATTCAAAAGAAGATTCATGAGAATGATCGAGGGCAAGTAGAATACTTGCAAGCTGTCGACGAATTTTTACCAACGGTTGAAGTATTTTTGAAAGAAAATCCAGCATTCATTGAAGCCAATATTTTAGGAGTCCTAATCGAGCCGGAAAGAATTTTACAATTTAGAGTGCCATGGCAAGATGACGCTGGTAATTGGCAAGTTAATCGTGGGTATCGTGTGCAGTATAACTCTGCAATCGGACCTTATAAAGGCGGTTTGCGTTTTCACCCTAGCGTGAATTTAAGTGTGATGAAATTTTTAGCATTTGAGCAAATTTTCAAAAACAGTTTGACAGGTCTGCCAATCGGCGGCGGCAAGGGCGGTAGCGATTTTGATCCAAAAGGAAAAACAGATGCTGAAGTTATGCGTTTTTGTCAAAGCTTTATGACCGAATTACAGAAACATATTGGGCCAAGTACAGATGTACCAGCGGGTGATATCGGTGTTGGGGCTAGAGAAATCGGTTATTTGTTTGGCATGTACAAACGTTTGAGAAATTATGATGCAGGTGTATTAACTGGTAAACCATTAGGGTATTGGGGTAGTCAAGCTCGTACAGAAGCTACTGGCTATGGCTGTGTGTACTTCGTAAAACATCTATTAAAAGATTCAGACGATTCATTTGATGGCAAGAAAGTTGTGGTATCAGGTAGCGGGAACGTCTCAATCTACGCAATGGAGAAGGCGAAAGAATTAGGCGCAACAGTTCTAACTTGTTCAGATTCAAGTGGATTTGTTTATGATCCAAACGGAATCGATGTTGAATTAGTCAAAGAACTGAAAGAAAAAAATCGTGAACGTATTGCTAAATATGTAGAGACACATTTAGATGCGACTTATTATGAAGGTCAATCTGTCTGGGACTTTGAAGTAGCATATGATATTGCTCTGCCTTGTGCAACTCAAAATGAAATCAATGAAAAACAAGCTGAAATTTTAGTGAAAAATGGTGGAAAAGTCGTAGCAGAAGGGGCGAATATGCCTTGTACGTTGGAGGCCGTTGCAGTACTCGAAAAAGCTGGCGTTCTCTATTGTCCAGGTAAAGCAGCAAATGCAGGCGGCGTTGCGGTTTCTGCTTTAGAAATGAGTCAGAATTCAGAGCGTTTATCTTGGTCATTTGAAAAAGTAGACAGTATGTTGGATGATATCATGAGAAATATTTACGAAACTTGTCGTGATACGGCTACTAAATTTGATGCACCAAATAATTTTGTCTTAGGAGCAAATATTGCAGGATTTGAAAAAGTGGCTCAAGCAATGCTTAGTCAAGGATTAGTTTAATTCTCTTTTTAAAACGGTTTTAGATTTAAAAAGGGACTAGGTCTGACTCAATGAGTTATTGTCCTAGTCCCTTTTTTATTTGACATCTTTCAATTTTGAATGAGAAATACCTTATTTCAAGAGGAATAAAATAAAATTGGTACAGACAGTCATAATTTGCTTGAAAAAAGCATAAAAAGAACGTAAAGTAGATACTGTATTAAGTTTAATTTCAAGGAGGAGAAGGAATGTCACACATTCAATTTGATTATTCCAATTTAACACCGTTTATTGCGGATCATGAATTGGAATACATGCAGACTCAAGTGACTGCAGTAGACAAGGCACTAAGAGAAGGAACTGGAGCTGGAAGCGACTTTACTGGTTGGATCGATCTACCGGAAAATTATGATAAAGACGAATTTGCCCGCATCAAAAAGGCGGCTGAAAAAATCCAATCTGATTCAGAAGTTTTAGTTGTAATTGGTATTGGCGGTTCTTACTTAGGTGCAAGAGCAGCGATTGAATTTTTACATCATTCATTTAATAACCTATTACCATCAGAAGAAAGAAAAGCACCACAAGTTTTCTTCGCTGGAAATAGCATCAGCTCAACTTATTTAGCTGATTTAATCAATGTTATTGGTGAGCGTGACTTCTCGGTAAATGTGATTTCTAAATCAGGTACAACGACTGAACCTGCGATTGCATTTAGAGTATTTAAAGAATTATTAATTAAGAAATATGGTAAAAAAGAAGCGAACAAGCGTATTTATGCTACTACTGATCGTGCCAAAGGTGCTGTTAAAGTTGAAGCAGACGCTGAAGGTTGGGAAACTTTTGTGATCCCTGATGATGTTGGTGGACGCTTTACCGTACTAACACCAGTTGGCTTACTACCAATCGCCGTTAGTGGTGCAGATATTGATGCCCTAATGACGGGTGCCAATGATGCACGTAAAGAATATGCTGCAACGACAGATTTAAGCAAAAATCAAGCATATCAATATGCTGCATTAAGAAATATTTTATATCGTAAAGGGAAAACCACTGAAATGTTGATCAACTACGAACCAGGAATGCACTATTTCTCTGAATGGTGGAAACAATTATTCGGCGAATCAGAAGGAAAAGACCAAAAAGGAATCTTCCCAGCAGCAGCCGATTTTTCAACAGATTTACATTCAATGGGACAATATGTTCAAGATGGTATGCGTAATTTATTTGAAACTGTTGTGAAAGTTGAAAGGCCGCGTCACGTTGTATCAATTCCTGAATTAGCAGAAGATTTAGATGGTTTAGGCTATTTGCAAGGGAAAGAAATCGACTTTGTAAATACCAAAGCATTTGAAGGAACATTGTTAGCACATACAGATGGTGGTGTGCCAAACATGATCGTGAAAATACCTGCGATGGATGCTTATTCATTAGGATATGTGATGTACTTCTTTGAAATTGCTGTGGGAATTTCTGGGTATTTGAATGGTGTGAATCCATTTGACCAAGAAGGTGTAGAAGCATACAAAAAAAACATGTTTGCATTACTTGGTAAACCTGGCTTTGAAGATTTAGCGAAAGAATTGAATGCACGTCTGTAATATTGGATTTAACGAATTGTGCTCAATCTTTGATTAAACAAGAAATAAAGGAGCTCTCAAAATTGAGGGCTCCTTTATTTAGTTAGAAAATCTAATCATTCTCTTTCACTTAAAGTCATCATCTTTAGGGTAAGGAAGAATATCTAATGAATAATCATCATCTATTGTTTCTTCTTGAGTTTGCTCTTGATGGTAAGGATCATTGATTTCTTCTTTTTGCTTAAATTCATCTGGGTCCGGCATGTTTTCAGAATGTAAGTAATCAGTCTGATGTGACATGGCTCTGTTGTTTTGAGCTAAACGTTCTTTAGCTTCTGCTTCTGCCTCAGCTTGATGAGTGTTCTTATGAAGTGATTTATTATTTTTACTACCTGTAAAAGTTAAATAAATAATCAACACAATCATAATGATTGTTGCTATAATTAAACCAATGAACATGCCAAATGTAATAAACATGGGGGTAGATCCTCCTTCATTAATCCTGCTTCTATTCAGTTTATCAAATCTTGGTTGTTCAGTCATCTATTTTTCATAGATATTAGTAATAAAATTAGAATATACCTGAGAATAAAATCAAGTATAGGGAAAAACATAGAAGCTAGTAAAGTGATTGTTACCTAATTTTTTAATTTTGGTAGAAATCAGTTCGGTTATCGAAAAGTTAATTTAAAAGTTTGTTTAAAAAGAAAAGAATCCTGTAGGAATTTACTTCTTTGTGGTAAACTATAGAAAGCAAGTTTTTGGAGGAATGAATTTGAAATCTAAAGAGTTATTACATACAATTTTATTTTTTATTGGATTAGCAGCACTACTATTTTTATTGAGACAATTTGTGTTTACCCCAGTTGTGGTCAAAGGTCACTCGATGGACCCAACATTGGCTGATGGTGAACGAGTGATTGCGTTAAAAAATACGGAAATCAAACGGTTTGATATTGTCACATTTCCAGCACCAGATGAACCTAAAAAGAACTACATCAAACGAGTGATCGGGTTACCAGGTGATACAATTGAGTACAAAAACGATGTTTTATATATCAATGATAAAGAAGTAAAAGAACCTTATTTAGACCAGTTTAAAGATGAAGTGACGGATGGAATGCCTCTGACGTTTGATTTCACATTGAATGAAGTGACAGGTGAAACTAAAGTACCAGAAGGCGAATATTTTGTGATGGGCGATAATCGTCGGAATTCTAAAGATGGCCGAATGATTGGTTTTATCAGTAAAGATAGTATATTAGGTGATGTTAAATTTGTTTTATGGCCGCTAGATCGCTTTGGTACGATCTAAAAAAGTATAATTTAAGAAAGCTCTCTTTTAATTAAGAGGGTTTTTTTGTTAGATGGTGGGCGCCGTATTCAACAATGATTTATGATAAACTAAGCGTATGAGATATTTATAAAGGATGTGACAGAAGTGAGTTTACAATTTATCCGTGGAACAGCTGAAATGGATTTAGAGGAAGAGCTTTTACAAGCGTCTAATAAGTGGTTATTGGCAGATGACAAACATGAAGTTTTTTATTTAGTCCCAAACCACATGAAATTCGAACAAGAAATCAATGCACTTAAGCGATTAAAAAATATCCAAAGTAATCATAGTGATTCGATAGCAACCATGCGCTTTCAGGTGTTCAGTTTTTATCGTTTAGCTTGGTATTATTTGCAACATACACAGTATTATAGCTCTGAGATTCTGACCGAAGCTGGAGCGGCAATGGTTTTTAGAAAGATTTTATCAGAAAACGAGGAAGAGTTGAACGTTTTCCGTGGAGAAGTTAACAAATCTGGTTTTATCCAACAATTGTTTGATTTATATCAAGAAATGAAAGAAGGAAATATTGATTTAGAGGAGCTATTTAGCCAGTTATCAGGATCAAATTCTGATAGTAAAGAGCAAGATTTACAATTGAAAATCAAAGATATCAAATTAATATTTTCGAAATTTGAAGTAATGATGAGTCAATATGGTATCAAGTCTGCAGAGATCATTAATTACTTAACTGAATATTTAGAGTCTAAAGACCTTAGTAATGTTTTATTTGTGATTAATGGCTATCATAATTTTTCAGCAAGAGAATTGAAGTTGATCGAGACGTTGATGCGTCGAGGTGGAGAAGTTAAGATATCTTTAGTAGTAGATAAAAAATATCCGAATGAAGTACCAACGATGATGAATTTGTTTTATGAAACGGGTACGACATACCACAAACTGTATCAATTAGCTAGAAAATCATCGACAGCGATATTACCTGATTATATAGAAAAGAATCATTTTTTAGTTGTCGATAACAGTCTTCAAACGCTTGGAAACTATTGGATAGAAGCGCAAGAAAGTCATCCGAAAAGAAGACAAGCACAAGTAACTGATGAGCATTTACAATTTTGGTGTGCTGAAAATCCCAAAGAAGAAATCAATCACATCGCAAAAGAAATTAGAAGATTAGTAGTTGAAGAAAATTATCGATATAAAGATATTCAGTTGCTGACAAGAGAATTGGATAGCTATGAAACGTTGATTGAACCACTATTTACGCTCCACGAGATTCCGGTTTATTTAGATCGTGATATGGCAATGGAGCAGCATCCACTAGTTGAGTTTATTCAATCTGTATTTTCAATCCACAATTATCACTATCGTTATCGGGATGTTTTGCGTTTTCTAAGAACAGAATTATTTTTCCCGATTGCCGATCAACTCTCTCTAGAAGAATGGCAAACGGAACGAGATGAATGGCGGCGTAAAATTGATGTAACAGAAAATGTCGTCCTAGCCTATGGTTATGAAGGATATCATTGGGAAACAGATAAGGACTGGCATTTCATCCGCTATGATTTTGAGGCAGATCAACAAGACAATACTGAGCTTATCGAAAAAGATGCGAATATTGTTCGTCAGATGATTCAAAATCATATACCTGCTTTTTTCAAGAAACTTGAAAGTGCTGAAACGGGGATTGAAGCAGCTGACTATTTTTATCGTTTCTTAGTAAGTAATGGCGTTGAAAAGCAATTGATGATGTGGCGTACTCAAGCAATCGAACGTGGGCAATTAGAAGCTGCTCGTAACCATGAACAAACTTGGGAAGCTTTGATGACCTTATTAGATGAGTATGTAACGATCTATGGGGCCGAATTATTTGACTTAGATACTTTCGAAGAAATTTTTTCCAGTGGTTTAGAGGGGCTACGGTATAATAAAGTACCAACAGCAATTGATCAGGTTCAAGTCAGAGCAATTGATTTAGCTAGGCCAGGTCAAGCGAAAGTTGTTTTTGTGATAGGTTTAACGGACCAAGTATTTCCACAAAAATTTGATAATAAAACATTACTTTCAGATGAAGAGCGACAATTCGTCAATGGTCATTTAGAGGAAGGTCAATTCTTGCTGAATGATACCCGAAAAAGTATAGCCAAGGAACCGTTCATTGCCTACATCATGTTTGCTTCAGCGACTGAACGTTTATACTTCTCATATCCAAGTGTGAAAGACACCTCTAAAGATGTGAAGGTTTCTAGTTATTTAGTGAATATTCAAAATGACTTAGGAGTGAAAATGCAGTCGAAAAATGCACTTATGATCACAGATGATGAGCAGGCGTCCTTAGAACATGTGGGAACTTACAGAACCTTGATCAGTGATTTAACCAATTTGAAGCGGCAAAAAAAGGAAACGCATGAAGGCATACGACCATTATGGCTACTGTTAGAGCGTGAATTAATGGAACACTCCTATGCATCATTGGCACAACATATTTTTGAAAGCTTAGGCCATCAAAATTTACCAGAAAATTTAACAGATTCTTTAGCAGAGGATTTATATGGCAAACAAATCTATACCTCTGTGTCAAGAATGGAAAGCTTTTATCGCTGTCAATATCAATATTTTGCTCGTTTTGGTCTAGGGCTGAAAGAAAGAGATGTTTTTGGATTATCTCCAGCTGCTACAGGTGATTTTTTCCACGAAGCACTGGATCAATTCTTTAAGTTATTAATCATGCAAAAAAAACAATTATCTGAATTGACAGATCGTGAAGTCAGTGAATTTACGGAACAGATCCTAAATGTTGTTTTTGGTGAAATAAAATTTTCGATTCTAGACTCTTCTAGTCGTATGAATTATATTCGCTATCAATTAGGGCAAACGATCAAAAAAGTTAGCTGGGCTTTGAGACGTCAAAGCGAACGCAGCGGCATGTCTGCTGTTCAAACCGAAGTATTGTTTGGGCAGATCGCTAGTCAAAAAGGAATCAAAGGACTGGAATTACCTTTAAAAAATGGTGGGAATATCAGTGTTAGAGGGAAAATAGATCGTTTGGATCAGCTAGTGACACCAGAATCTGTTTATTTAGGCGTAGTCGATTATAAGTCTAGTCATAAAAAATTTAATATTACAGAAGCTTATTATGGACTAGCCATGCAGATGCTGACGTATTTGGATGTTGCTTTGATGGATGCGGTGAATTTAGTTGGTCAGCCTGCTAAGCCTGCTGGTTCATTTTATCTACATGTTCACAATCCGATTCTTCCCTTCGAGACAAATGATAAAAAAGAACAGCAGCTATTAAAGAAATTTCA
Source organism: Enterococcus sp. AZ101 (assembly GCF_050499005.1). NCBI lineage: Bacteria > Bacillati > Bacillota > Bacilli > Lactobacillales > Enterococcaceae > Enterococcus > Enterococcus sp. AZ101. Next base: position 1,609,804 of record NZ_JBMHEZ010000001.1, read on the forward strand.
GTATGACGGTCTGTTATTGAATGATCCGATTTTACTTGAAAATCTAGACAAAAGTTTACAGGCAAAACAAAGTTCATTGATCTTTCCAATTGAAGAATCGGCAAAAGAAATTATTAAACCAGGACGTCGTCAAGAAGATAAATTTGTGACAGAACCTGAACTAGACGCGTTACTGAACCATAATCGTAGTAAATTTATCGAAGCAGGTAACAAAGTCACGAGTGGAGAAATTGATTTGAATCCAGCGTATCAGGGGAAAGAGCGAATTGCTTGTCGTTTTTGCCCATTTAGAAGTGTTTGTAATTTTGATGTGATGTTAAAAGAGAATAACTATAATCGAATTGAAACATTATCTAAAAAAGAAGTGATGGATCGCTTGGTTGAAAATGAACAGGAAGGAGGAGCAGGTGATGAGTAAAATCATTCCGTTACGTCCAGAGAATGAACAATTTACAGATAATCAATGGCAAGCTGTTTTTGACGGAGATGAAAACATTTTAGTTTCTGCTTCTGCAGGTTCTGGGAAGACAACGGTTCTTGTCCGAAGAGTCATTGAAAAGCTTAAAAGTGGTGTTGATATTGATCGTTTATTGATCGTAACCTATACAGAAGCAGCAGCGAAGGAAATGAAAGAACGAATTCAAGTCGCTTTACAAAAAGCAATCACTAACGAAAGTGACCAAGAGAAAAAACAACATTTTATTCGCCAGTTAACGTTACTACCTACAGCGCATATCAGCACATTACATGCGTTTTGTTTAACAGTGATCCGACGCTTTTATTATTTGATCGAAATGGATCCAGTGTTTCGTTTATTAACGGATGAGACTGAAATGCTACTGCTAAAAGAAGATGTTTGGGATGAGCTTAGGGAGCAATTTTACAGTGAGAATGAAGAAGCTTTTTATCAACTGACCAGTAACTTTTCTAACGATCGCAGTGATGATGGCTTAACTCGGCTGATCTTTTCGCTTTACGAGTTTGCTAGAGCTAATCCAGATCCAGAAGAGTGGCTAACACATTTAGCTGATAGTTATCGTATATCGGGACAATTGGGCAACTCCAGTTTATTTCAAGACTATTTGAAACCGCAAATCATGGAAAGCTTATTGCGATGTGTCGATCGCTATCAAGAAATGATTCGATTAACAGAAGGCGAAGAAAAACTAGAAAAAATTGCTGATCTAGCAAGAAATGAAAAAGAATTCGCTGAAACATTTAGTAGTCTAGTAGTTGATAATGATTTGGAAGCAGCATTTGAACTTTCGAAAACAGTTAAATTTGAACGCTATCCTACTGTCCGCTTAGAAGAACTAAAAGAGATCTCAGCACAAGCGAAAAATTTACGTGAGCAAAACAAAAAAGCGATAAATGATATCTTGACGAATTTATTTACATTGTCACCAGAAGAAATGAAAGAGATCTTAAAACGTTCTCTACCTGTCGTGGAAGAAATGGCTAAAGTAGGTCAGGCTTTTATTGAACGTTACAGCAAGCAGAAACTAAAAAAAGGGCTAGTTGACTTCAATGATTTAGAGCATTTCACTTTAGCTATTTTAGCAAAAAAAGAAGCAGGTGAGTGGCTTGCTACAGAAGCGTCAAATTATTATCGCACTAAATTTGATGAAGTTTTAGTAGATGAATACCAAGACATCAACCGACTGCAAGAGACCATTCTCTATTGGTTAAGAAGACCTTCCGCTGAAGAAGGCAATTTATTTATGGTTGGTGATGTAAAACAATCTATTTATTCATTTCGTTTAGCTGATCCAACATTATTTATTGAAAAATACAATCAGTATGGTCAAAATAAAGAGGGGAAACGAATTGTTTTAGCCGAGAATTTTCGTTCTAGAAAAAATGTTTTAGACTTTACAAATTTAATTTTTGAACAATTAATGGATGAACGAGTAGGACAAATTGCTTATGACCAAGCGGCTCAGTTAGTTCATGGCTTTGATCAATTTTCAGAAGCTGAAAATTATGATACTGAACTGTTGATTTATGAAAAAAAATCAGAGCAACTTGAGCAAACACTTCAATTTGACCAGTCGCATGTCATCATGGAAGATAAAACAGAAGGTGAGTTATATATGACTGCCTTAAAAATCAGAGAATTGATCGATCAAAAGTTTTTGATCTATGATAAATCGACCAAGGAAAATCGACCTCTTACTTATAAAGACATTGTATTATTGACGCCAACAAAGAAAAATAATCTAACGATTTTAGAAATATTTAAACTAGCGGGCATTCCGATTCAAGTCAATGATGCTCAAAATTATTTCCAAGCGACAGAAGTTCAAACGATGGTTGCGTTACTGCAAATCATCGATAATCCGTATCAAGACATTCCCTTAGCCGCAGTATTGAGATCGCCAATTGTTGGGTTAAAGGAAAATGAACTTGTGACTATTCGTTTAGCTGGGAAAAAGAGTTCCTACTATGAGGCATTTTTAACATTTAATCAATCCGAAGTTGCAGATAAAGAGCAGCAAAAACTACAAGATAAAACAATTCAGTTTGCTGCGCTATTGGATAAATGGCGAGAAATCGCTAGAAGAGATCAATTGGCTGTCCTGATTTGGGCTATTTATCAAGAAACCGCGTATTTAGATTATGTGGGCGGGATGCCCGCAGGCAAGCAAAGACAGGCTAATTTATTTGCTTTAGTGGAACGAGCAGCCAGCTATGAACAGACAAGCTTCAGAGGACTATTTCAATTTGTCCGATTTATTGAAAAAATGCAGGAGAAAGATAAAGACTTAGCTGAACCTGTGATTTTAAGTGAGGAAGATGCTGTTCGAGTAATGACGATTCACGCTAGTAAAGGGTTGGAATTTCCAGTGGTATTCGTTTTAGATATGACGAAAGAGTTTAATCTTGGAGATTTGAATGAACGCTATATTTTTGATGATCGTTTAGGTGTGGGCATCCGCTATCTCGATCAGATTGATCGAATGCTCTATGAAACATTGCCATTTTTAGCTATCAAACAAGCAAAGCTGAAAAAATTACTTTCTGAGGAAATGCGTAAATTATATGTTGCGTTGACGCGTGCAGAACAAAAACTTTACCTCGTTGGTTCATACAATAGTCAGGAAGCGGCGTTTAAAGAATGGCTCAAAGTTAGTGATGTTCAAACAAAAGTTTTACCAAGTGAGAATCGTTTGCAGGGAAAAAGTAGTCTAATGAATTGGGTGGGGATGAGTTTAATCCGTCACCAGAAAATGACTGAGTTCCAAACGGAATTTATCACTGAAAAGATTGCTGGAATTACACAACACCCAGCCAATTTTTCAATTACTTTTATAACTGAAAAAATCATTCAGGAACAATTTGCTACGCTTCAATTTGTGGATTCAAGTTTAAGTATAGAAAAGAGTATAAAAAATGATGATCCGAAATTACTGGCAAAAGGAATAGAACGCTTAAATTTTTCCTATCCTTATGAACTGTCAACTCAAACGACAAACTATCAGTCAGTATCAGAAATCAAGCGTGTATTTGAAGATCCTGATAATAAAGAAATTGTGAAAATCGAAGTCGATGAAAGAAATAAAATTCAGCCAACACCGATGATCATCCATCGAATGAGTGATGGTGAATTAGGAAAACCGAGATTTATCGAGACGATTCGCAAACCATCTGCTGTTGAAATTGGGACTGCGACACACTATCTATTACAGCTCTTAGATTTAGAGAAGGTACCAACGAAAAACAGCATTCTTCAATTGATCGAAGAATTGATTCAAACGAATATTATTCAAGAAAATGTAGCAAAGCAAATCAATATCGATCAAGTTCTATCATTTTATCAAACAACTTTAGGAAAGCAATTGCTAGAACAATCAGCACAAGTAGTACGAGAGCAACCTTTTTCAATGTTGTTAAAAGCAGAGGAACTAATCAAAGACTATCCAAAAGAAACACAAGATGATTTATTGATTCATGGTATGATAGACGGGTATATTGAACAAGAGGAAAATTGTATACTTTATGATTACAAAACGGACTTTGTTCAAGATAGTGAAAATACCCAAGAAATCAAAAAAATTATTCAACGTTACCGTGGTCAGCTCAATTTATATCGAAAAGCATTAGCTCAAGCGACGAATAAAGAAGTGACCAAAGTCTTTTTAGTCTTATTATCTGCTGGGATCATCATTGATATGGATCAGGAAAAGATCATTGAAAAAATGAATTAAAACAAAAGCAAATCTACTTACAAATTGTAAGTTGTGTGCTATACTCAATGCATGAGGTGAGGAAAATGGAGCAAGTAAAAACAACCGACTTTTTATTATGTCCTAAATTTGAGAAAGCTTTTGCGATTTTAGGAAAAAAATGGAATGGTTTGATTATTGACGTCTTGTTGGAAAATGGCCCTCAACGATTTGGTGAGTTAAGACAGAAGATTCCTGAACTTAGTGATCGAGTGTTAGTAGAACGCTTGAAAGAACTAGAGGCAGAAGGAATCATCTCGAAAGCAGTGCGCTGTGACGAGAGTAGTCGTCTAGAATATTTCCTCACAAATAAGGGCAAAGACCTACAACAAGCAATGGAACAAATCCAAGAATGGGCAGAAAAATGGGTCACAGCTGAAGAATGCGGTTGACCTCAGACTTGATTTCTTGTAAACTGTAGTCAATTGAATAATAAAAAGCGATGATGGAAAAGAGTAGTTTGGTTGATACGAACAAGGGAAAACCTGTCTTAGACTGTAAACAGGTTACGTATTCGAAAAATGAAGTTCACTTCCGGAGTTTGTTTGTTCTAGAGGTTCAGACCGGTGAAAGCCGTTATAAGAATTGAGTGCATGATTTTTTTTCATGAAGTAGGATGGTAACACGATAGCTCGTTCCTTGATAGAGGAGCGGGCTATCGTTTTTTTAGTTCACCTAGCCGTTGTAAGCAATTCTAATATTAAGCCAAAGAAAGGAATAGAAAAATGACATTAAAAGCTCAGTTAGAAGCTCTAAGAGATGAAACCTTAGTAAACATTGAACATGTTGCGGATCTTAAAGCACTAAACCAAATTAGAGTAGAAATATTAGGTAAAAAAGGGCCAATCACAGAAGTATTAAGAGGAATGAAAGATCTTTCAGCAGAGGAGCGACCAATTGTTGGAAGCTTCGCTAACGAGATTCGTGATTTATTAACTGAAGCGATTGAATCACGTAAAGTAATTTTAGAGTCTGAAGCTTTAAACGCTGCTTTAGAGCATGAAACAATTGATGTAACATTACCAGGAAAACAAATGGTACATGGTACACGACATGTATTATCTCAAGTTATGGAAGAAATCGAAGATATCTTTGTTGGGATGGGCTATCAAGTAATAGAAGGGTATGAAGTAGAATCTGATCATTATAATTTTGAACGGATGAACTTGCCAAAAGATCATCCAGCTCGTGATATGCAAGATACGTTTTACATTTCTGATGAGATTTTGATTCGAACTCATACGTCACCCGTACAAGCTAGAACTATGGAAAAACATGATTTTTCAAAAGGTGCGTTACGTATGATTTCTCCAGGGAAAGTATTCCGCAGAGATACTGATGACGCCACGCATAGTCATCAATTCCACCAAATCGAAGGGCTTGTTATCGATAAAAATATTACAATGGGCGATCTTAAAGGAACCTTAGAAGTTGTGATGCAAAAAATGTTTGGTGAAGACCGTAAGATTCGTCTGCGCCCAAGTTATTTTCCATTTACTGAACCTTCCGTTGAAGTGGATGTTAGTTGCTTCAAATGTGGCGGAGCAGGGTGTAATGTTTGTAAGCAAACAGGTTGGATTGAGATTCTTGGTGCTGGGATGGTTCATCCTGATGTTTTACAAATGTCAGGAATTGATCCAACCGAATATACTGGCTTTGCTTTTGGCTTAGGGCCAGATAGAGTGGCTATGTTACGTTATGGCGTCAATGATATTCGTCATTTCTATCAAAATGATCTACGTTTCTTAAATCAGTTCAAGGTAAAGGAGTAGTCGACGATGTTAGTTTCTTATAAATGGTTAAGTGAATATTTAGATCTTTCAAAAATTTCTGCAAAAGAGTTGTCCGATCAAATGTCTTTGACTGGAATAGAAGTTGAAGGTGTTGAAGTACCTGAGGAAGGCTTAAAAAAAATAGTCGTTGGTGAAGTGAAAGAATGTATTCCACATCCTAATTCAGATCATCTATCGATTTGCCAAGTAGATATTGGGGAAGAAGAGTTGTCCCAAATCGTTTGTGGTGCGCCGAATGTAAAAGCTGGTATTAAAGTAATCGTAGCCTTACCTGGCTCACGAATTACTGGAAATCAAAAAATAAAAAAAGGAAAAATGCGCGGTGAAGTTTCTAATGGCATGATTTGTTCTTTACAAGAATTGGGTTATTCTGACAGTGTGATCCCTAAGGCTTACTCTGAAGGAATTTATTATATGCCAAACGACGCTGTCAATGGTGATGCTGTCTTTTCTTATCTTGATATGGATGATTCTATCATTGAGTTATCGATCACACCAAATCGGGCTGATGCCTTAAGTATGCGTGGGGTTGCTTATGAAGTAGGCGCAATTTATCGACAAACACCTGATTTTAATGACGAGGTCTTAAAAGAAGATACTAATGAAAGTGCAGCTGATTACATTTCTGTAGAAGTAGAAGATAAAAAAGAGGTTCCCGCTTATCAAATCAGAGTGATCAAAGGGGTGAAAATTGCTGAAAGCCCTCTTTGGTTACAAACACGTTTGATGAATGAGGGGATTCGCCCAATCAATAATGTTGTTGATGTAACAAACTACATTCTGTTACTTTTTGGACAACCGTTACATGCTTTTGATTATGATAAATTAGACAGCAAAAATATCCTAGTAAGACGTGGAAAATTGGGAGAAGAACTTGTAACTTTAGATGGTGAAACAAGAAAAATCTCTGAGGAAAATATTGTCATTACCAATGGAACAGTTCCTGTTGCTTTGGCTGGCGTTATGGGTGGTGCCGATTCAGAAATTACAGAGGAGACAACAACTGTTGCTCTAGAATCAGCCTTGTTTGATTCACTAGCTGTCCGTAAAACATCGAAAAAATTTAATCTACGTAGTGAATCTTCTAGTCGTTTTGAAAAAGGAATCAATCATGCGACAATTGGAGAGGCAGGCGATGTAGCTGCTGCAATGATTGCTAAATTGGCTGGTGGAACGGTTGTTTCTGGTCGAAGTATTGGTTCTGAATTAACGGTTAAAGAGGTTGTTGTAAGTGTGACTGTGCCACGTATCAATGAATATTTAGGGACCAGTTTAGACGAAGCGGCTGTTAGCGAAATATTCGATACATTAGGGTTTACTTATACACTAGATCAAGGGAAATATACTGTAACGGTTCCGCCGAGACGCTGGGATATTACAATTGAAGCTGATTTAATCGAAGAAGTAGCAAGAATCTATGGATATGATAATTTACCCTCAACACTACCAAAAGGTGAAACTGTGGCAGGAAGTTTAACTAGTAGACAACTGTTGGTTCGAAAAATAAAAAGTTTATTAGAAGGCACAGGTGCTAGTGAGGCAATCAGCTATGCTTTGACAACAGAGAAAAAATCTCGTCAATTCATGATGAGAGAAAGTCTAACGACAAGTCTACAATGGCCAATGAGTGAAGAACGTTCAGTTTTACGAATGAATCTTATTTCAGGTTTATTAGATGATGTTGCTTATAATGTGGCGCGTAAAAATACAAATGTTGCTCTTTATGAAATTGGGCGTATTTTTTATCAAGACAACGATCCCAAGAAAGACTTACCTTATGAAGAAAACCATTTAGGGATTATTTTAACTGGAAATCGAGAAGTCAAGGATTGGGAAACGAAAGAAACTCCTGTTGATTTTTATACAATCAAAGGAATGCTGGAAGTTTTATTCGATTCTGTTGGGCTTGCAGATGAAATCTCTTATGAGGCGACAAAAGCAAACCCAGAGATGCATCCTGGAAGAACAGCGTTGATAAAACTTAATGAGACGATCATCGGGTTTGTTGGACAAGTTCATCCGACAGTTGCAAAAGAATACGAAGTACCAGAAACGTATGTTGCTGAATTGAATCTTCAGGCAATTGTTGAAGCTGAAAATGATGCATTTGTTTATCAACAAATTTCAAAATTCCCAGTAGTTTCAAGAGATATTGCCTTACTTGTAGATGAATCGGTAACAAGTCAAGAATTAATTGGAACGATTTCAAAACACGCTGGAAAATTCTTACAGACTGTCCATTTGTTTGATGTTTATCAAGGAGATAACATTGCCGAAGGGAAAAAATCAATGGCTTATAGTTTGACTTTTGTAAATCCTGAAGCGACATTAGTGGATGAAGAGATCAATCAATCGATGGAAAAAGTTGAGAAAGCCTTGGTTGAAGCATTTAACGTAATAATTAGATAACAGAAAAAGAAGCCAAACTAAAAATTGAACCGACCCCAAAAAGTTAGACCAAAAATCTAATTTTTTGGAGGTCGGTATTTTTATGTCTAAATATAGCTTTGAACTTAAACTAAAAATTGTTCAAGAATATCTGGTAGGGAAAGGAGGAATACAAGCTTTAGCAAATAAGCATGGGGTTAAAGCGGCGGAACAAGTCCATAGGTGGATCAATGCTTATCAAGAATTCGGTGAAGAAGGTCTTTTACGAAAACGTCAAAATCAGAATTATTCTGTTCAATTCAAGCTAAATGCGATAGAGTTATATCAAACAAGTGAGCTCTCCTATCGTGAAGTTGCCAATATTCTTGAAATGAATAATCCAACTCTTATTGCCAATTGGATGCGAAAATTCCGAAAAGAAGGAATCGATGGGCTCTCAAAAGAGAAAGGGCGTCTATCTACCGTGTCAAAAAAAGAAGAACAGACAAAGAAGCATTTAATGAAAGAAACGCTAGAAGAACAGAATCGCATCAAAGAATTAGAAAAGCAGGTTCGTACTCTTCAAATTGAAAATGCCTTTTTAAAAGAACTGAGGAAGCTGCGAAAACAGGAAGCTCAACAACGACGAGTGAATCAATCGCGCGAATCATCGCAAGCCTCCGAGGACAGTTCAAATTAGTTGAGCTTCTTGAAGCATTGAATTTTTCTAAATCAACCTTTATGTATTGGCAAAAACGGTTTGACCGAAAAAATCCAAATCAGGAAATTGAAACAGAGATGCTTCATATTCGTCAAAAGCATAAAGATAACGGCTGTTTACGAATAACGAACGAACTAAGGAGCCGAGGATTCCACGTGAATAAAAAGAAAGTTCAACGCTTAATTCGAAAGCTAAGGATTGAAGTCCGCTCTTATACACGGAAATCCCGTCGCTATAGCTCGTATCGTGGAAAAGTTGGAACGATTGCCAAGAACCGAATCCAACGTCGCTTTTACACGAGTGTTTGTCATCAAAAAATAACGACAGATACAACAGAATTAAAGTATTTTGATTGTGATCCCAAAGGGATCATTCGTCAAAGAAAGTTATACTTAGATCCTTTTATGGATATGTATAATAGTGAAATTCTTTCTTATCGTATCTCAGAAAAACCAAATGCACTGGCAATAATGGAAGGATTAGAAGAAGCAATCAAACTGACGAATGATTGTCCTTATCGTCGCACCTTTCACTCAGATCAAGGTTGGGCGTATCAAATGAAAGCTTACAGCTATAAACTGAAGAAACAGAACATTTTTCAAAGTATGTCTCGAAAAGGCAATTGTCTAGATAACTCAATCATGGAGAACTTCTTTAGTCTTTTAAAACAAGAAATTTATCACGGGAAAACCTATTCTAGTTTTGAAGAACTAAAAACGGCAATTGATAACTATATCTATTATTACAACAACGAACGAATGAAAAAGAAACTGAACTGGAAAAGTCCTGTACAGTTTCGAATAGCCGAAAGTAAAGCAGCTTAATAACGAATAAAAAACGGAGTAGATTTCTCTACTCCGAAAAAAGTCTAACTCTTTGGGGTCACTACAAATAGCTTGGCTTCTTTCTTTATCTATCAATTGATTAAGCCCAGTTTCGGGATAACCATCTGGAAAATTGCGAAATGGAAAAATTAATGACAAAATACATTAGAGCAACTAAACCGTAAATTGCAAAAACCTGTCCAGTTTGAGCATAACGTCCCATTAAGATATAGGATTTCCCAAATAATTCTTGCAAAGCAATAACAGAATATAAGAAGCTAGTATCTTTAATTACTGTCACAAATTGAGAAACAATTGCCGGTAACACATTTCGAATCGCTTGTGGTAAAACAATATACAGAAGAATTTGGAAATTACTAAATCCTTGCGACCGAGCAGCTTCTTTTTGTCCTTTATCAACACCATTTAAACCGCCACGAATGATTTCCGCTAATGCTGCAGTAGTGAAAACGGTGAAACTAACAATCCCTGCGGGAGTAGACTTTATTTTGAAAATCAAAAAAATAACATAAATCCACAATAAGTTAGGAATATTCCGCACGATTTCGATATATAAACTAGCTAAAAATTTTAAAGGACCTGATTTTTGATTTCTTAAAACAGCTAATACTGTTCCAAAAATTGTACTTAGAACAATTGATACAAAAGAAATATAAAGAGTAAGCTTCAAACCATCAAATAAAAAGCGCAAATTATTGCCGGTCAGAAGTTGACTCATTTGGTCTGAGAAAGACATTTTGCGAACCTCCTATCTGGTATAAGCTTTTTTATTATTTTCTTCCAATTTTCGAGCGAAGTTAGCCAAAGGAAAGCACAGGATAAAGTAAAGAAATCCTGCTACTGCAAAGGCTGGGATATAATTTAAATTAATGGAAGACCAACTATTTGCTGTAAACATCACATCTGCTCCTGAGATAATGGCCACAGTGGATGTATTTTTGATCAAGTTTACAATTTGGTTGGTCAATGGTGGTAACATGATCCGCCATGCTTGAGGTAATACAACATAACGCATTGTTTTGCCGTAAGAAAAACCTTGAGAATAAGCGGCTTCAAATTGTCCTTTAGGAACAGCGCCAATACCAGAACGCACGACCTCAGAAATATAAGCGCCATGATAAAGACCAACACAAATAATTGCAATAGTAGTCGTTGAAAAAGTCAGCATCGGACTAATTAACGGAAAGCCATAATAGACAACGATGAACTGAATTAATAAAGGGGTATTTTGAAAAAATTCCACGTAAATCCGACTAATTAAATTTAATAGTTTATTATGCATTGTTGATAAGCTACCAAAAAAGATACCTAATAGCATCGCAACGATCAATGAACCGATCGCCAATAAAATGGTGTATAGGAAAGCATCAGCAAATAATCGCCAATCTTTGAATAATGCTTCCCAGCGATAGAGTGCAAAAGGTCCTGCATTCGCTATAATGAACATATAGTTTCCTCCCAATCCTTAACAAAATAACATAGAAACGAGAAGAGTTAGTCTAGATTCCACGTTTTGTAAATTTTATCTAAAGTACCATCTTGTTTCCATTTTTCAATGGACTTGTTTAATTGCTCATTTAGTTCTGTGTTTGCCTTCTTTGTAGTAATGCCATATTCTTGAGGTGAAAAACCATCTTTAAGAATTTCTGTACTGTCATCGACATAACCAGTTAAAATCGATTTATCCACTGAAAACGCATCGATTCTTTTTGACGTTAAGGCTGTTTTTAACTCAGGATAAGAGCCTAGTTCTTGGTATTTAAACGTGACACCTAATTCTTTCGCTTGTTTTTCAATGGCTTCTTTTGTCGTTGCTGATTGAACAACGCCGATTGTTTTTCCGTCTAAACTTGCGGTATCTGTGAATTTGTCATCTTTTCGTACTAGGAAACCAACTTCATCTTTATAATATGGAGTGGTGAAATTATAGGTTTCTTTTCTTTCGTCAGTAATGGTAAATGTAGCAATGACCATATCAAGCTCGCCATTATCCAGTAAAGGACCACGAGTTTTTGCAGTTACACCGACAAACTCTACATTATCTTCACTACCAGTTAGTTCTTTTGCAATTAAGCGAGCGATGTCGGGTTCCATCCCTTCATTTTTATTCGTATCAGGATTCATATAGCCAAAATTGGGCACGTCTTCTTTAACACCAACTTTAATTACACCAGCATCTTTGATTTTTTGAAGATCAGTTCCAGAAGCTGTCGTTTTTTTGTCTTCACTACCACCACAGCCGACGATTAAACCGAGTAACAAAGCAAGGGATAAAGCACCTAATAATTTTTTTGTTTTTTTCATTTAAAATTCCTCCTCAGTAATGTTTTGTTCTATTTAAAAAATCAATTATGGATAATCTTACTTAAAAACTCTTTAGCGCGTTCATTTTTAGTATTGGTAAAGAAATGTTCGGGAGTTCCCGTTTCAATGATTTGCCCATCATCCATAAAAATAACTTTGTCAGCTACTTGACGTGCGAAACCCATTTCGTGAGTAACGCAAATCATCGTAATGTTTTGTTTGGACAAATCGACCATCACGTCTAATACTTCTTGAATCATTTCTGGATCAAGTGCTGAGGTGGGTTCGTCAAAAAGAATGATTTCTGGATGCATATTCAAAGCTCTTGCAATCGCCACGCGTTGTTGTTGGCCACCTGATAATTGAGCAGGATAGGCATTTGCTTTGTCAGCTAAACCGACTCGTTCTAAGTATTCCATACCTGTTTTGGTTGCTTCTTCTTTACTGACTCCTTTGACCTTTATGGGTGCAAGAGTCAAATTTTGAATGATTGTTTTGTGTGCGTATAAATTGAAACTTTGAAAAACCATAGCAACTTTCTGCCTAACTTTTTGGACGGGGGCTTTGGGTTCGGTAATATCGATACCGTCTACCAATATGTGGCCGTCACTGACCTTTTCTAAACGATTGATACAGCGGATCAAAGTGCTTTTACCGGAACCGGAAGGTCCGATGATTACAATCTTTTCTCCTTCGTTGACGTTTAAGGAAACATCTTTTAATACATGATGATCCCCAAAAAACTTATTAACATGGTCCAACGAAATCATAGTCATTCTCCTTTATGTATAAAATTATCACATCATATTCAATGAATGTAGATTGGTGAGTAGGTGGAAGGATAGATCAAAAATTAAAAAATCACTAGCATTGATTTAAACTGAGAAAATAGAAAGAGTCTTTTTAAGAAATTATACATATATATATAATAACCTTTAATAGCAATATCATTCCATTTCACATTGTCTTTTTATAAAAACAGTTTTCTTTTATATTTAATCTATTCATCATAAATCTATTCGTTTGTTAATGTTAGAAATTATAACATATGAAAAAAGAGAATACTAGTTTTTTTTTAGCAAGGAGCAAAAAAGCACAATAATAGAGGTTCTAACATAAGAAAACTTTTAACAAAAAATGTTATAATAGAAGAAGTACGACAATAAAACTTGAAATAAAGTAGTAAAAAGTAGAAAATAAGAGTGTTGAAAAAATACTGTAAAGGTTTGATTGATTTGAGTAATCATGAAGCAATAGGTTTTATAGATTCCGGAGTCGGTGGACTTACGGTGATAAAAGAGGCATTAAGGCAATTGCCGAACGAACGATTGATTTATCTTGGGGATACAGCAAGATGTCCCTATGGACCAAGACCAGGTGAACAAGTCATTCAATTTACATGGGAGATGACTCACTTTCTTTTAGAAAAAAATATTAAAATGTTAGTAATCGCTTGTAATACAGCGACAGCTGTTGCGTTAGATGAAATCAAAGCAAAATTAGATATTCCTGTAGTGGGTGTCATTTTACCAGGGACTAGAGCGGCTTTAAAAGCTACGGAAAATAATCGGATTGGTGTCATCGGAACAGCAGGGACGATTAAGAGTCATGCATATGAAGCGGCACTCAAAAGAAAAGCCCCAAACACAATTATAACAAGCTTAGCTTGTCCTAAATTTGTTCCGATCGTTGAAAGTAATGAGTCACATTCGTCTGTGGCAAAAAAAGTTGTATCGGAAACCTTAGGTCAGCTTCAATTGAAGAAATTAGATACATTGATTTTAGGCTGTACCCACTATCCGATACTACGACCGTTGATTCAAAATGTAATGGGAAGTAAAGTAAAATTAATTGACTCTGGTGCTGAAACAGTAAGTGAAGTTAGTATGTTATTAGATTATTTTGACATTGCAAATAGTCCGCAATTCAAAAATGAACCAAACGAATTTTTTACAACAGGATCAGCAAAAATGTTTAAGGCAATAGCAGATGATTGGTTAAAACAAGAAGCAATCAATGTTCAACAAATTAAACTATCTCCTTTTGAGGATTAATAGGATGAAAATAAATGTTCCTGTTTTTATTTTCAGAACAATACCAGACAAAGTCATACATTTTTTCAAATTTAGGAGGCGTTATGCATGATCAGACACGACGGAAGACAAGCAAAAGAATTAAGAAAAATCACAATAGAAACAAATGTTTATAAGCACCCGGAAGGCTCGGTTGTTATATCTTTTGGGGACACCAAGGTGATTTGCTCTGCAACTGTAGAAGAAAAGGTTCCGCCCTTTCTAAGAGGTGAAGGGACAGGTTGGGTGACTGCGGAATATAGTATGTTGCCAAGAGCTACGAATACGCGTAATATCCGAGAAAGTGCAAAAGGAAAACTAACTGGTCGGACAATGGAAATTCAACGATTGATTGGCCGTTCTTTAAGAGCTGTGATTGATTTGCAAAAGCTAGGAGAACGAAGTATCGTAGTCGATTGTGACGTTGTTCAAGCTGATGGAGGAACACGAACAGCAAGCATAACAGGCGCTTTTGTAGCAATGAAACTCGCCGTAGATAAGCTATTAAATACAGGGGTCTTGCAAGAGAATCCCATCAAAGAATATCTAGCTGCTGTAAGTGCAGGTATTCTAAATGAGGGAAATTGTGTGCTTGATCTGGATTATGTAGAAGACTCTGCTGCGGCAGTGGATATGAATTTAGTGATGACTGAATCGGGTAATTTTGTTGAGGTTCAAGGAACTGGAGAAGAGTCAACTTTTTCTGGTGATGAGCTAAATTCATTATTATTCTATGGGAAAACAGGAATCGAACATTTAATTTCCTATCAAAAAGAAGCCCTGATGAGCCAATCGCCTGAAATAACGAATGGTACAGAAGAAAACACCATTGTTATAGCCACAAGAAATCCAGGCAAAGCAAAAGAATTTACGAAAATTTTTGCTGAAAAGGGCTATCAGGTTAAAACTTTGTTGGATTATCCCAAACTTCCGGATGTAGAGGAAACTGGCAAAACCTTTGAAGAAAATGCTCGCCTAAAGGCTGAGACGATTGCAGCTATCTTAAAACAACCTGTTTTAGCCGATGATTCTGGTTTGATTGTTGATGCTTTAGATGGTATGCCAGGAATATTTTCAGCTCGTTTTGCAGGTGAACCAACGAATAACGCTGCAAATAATGCTAAACTGCTGCATGAATTGACAGGTATCCCGCAGGACAAACGAACGGCAACATTCCATTGTACCCTAGTTTTTGCGGCGCCTAACAAAGAAAGTTTAGTTGTTGAAGGGGACTGGTCTGGGGAAATAGGGACGATTCCTCGTGGTGAGCACGGGTTTGGTTATGATCCCTTATTTTTCATTCCGGAAGAAAAACAAACAGCTGCTGAACTATCAGATAAGCGTAAAAATGAAATCAGTCATCGCGGGAAAGCAGTTGCAAAATTGAGAAAAGAATGGAAAAATTGGTTGGAGAATTAGGAGGTCTTGGATGAAATATCTAGTTGTAAGTGATAATCATGGTGATCGTGATATTTTAGTTGATTTAGTAAAAAACTATCAAGGAAAAGTAGATAAAATGTTTCACTGCGGTGATTCAGAATTGGAACCTACTGATGAACTATGGAAAGACTTCATTGTTGTAAAGGGAAATTGTGATTATGATCCTGAGTTTCCAGATTCAATCGTAGAACGTACTGGATTGGACATTATTTTTATGACCCATGGCCATTTGGCGAATGTTCGCTCTGGATTGACTTCTCTTGCTTTACAAGCTGAAAAGCATGGGGCAAATATAGTATTATTTGGTCATACACATGAAATTGGCTGTGAAATTCGAGCAAATGTATTGTATTTGAATCCAGGCAGCATCAGCCAACCTAGAGGGATGATTCAATTGAAATCTTATGCGATCATTGAAAGTACAGAAAATCAGTTGATTATTCAATATTATGGTCGAAATCACGAGCCATATAATGACTTACATTTTGTATTTACTAAATCATAGTTTCAAAAGTTTTTTTAAAGAGAGTTTAGACTAAAACCCGCGCAATGCAAAAATGCATTACGTGGGTTTTAGAAGATTGCTGGAAATTCTGCTTCTTATTTGAAATACGCATAATATTGGACTAACTCAAAGAGTTATAGGCCAACCAATTTTTAGATAATGTTGTTAAAAACTAAGTGTGAAGAAACTAAGGTCAAACCTTAATTTTTTTTAAGAGTTATGAAAAAAGTTTGAATTCCAAGACATTTGCATTCGTTTTCGGTACAATGGTTAATGTGGCAAAGAAAATGAAATGGAGGCACTCCAATGATTGGAACTGCTGTAAAAGAATTATTATTAGAAAAAGAAAATACCTTTTTGATCCCTGCGGAAAATGTTGCAAACGTCATGTGTTTGAATCCGCTAAGTCACGCTCTATTGGTATTATCTCAAGTGAAATATTCAAAAATCCCTGTTTTAGATAAAGGCGATCGTTTTGTGGGATTGATCAGTTTATCTGATGTTGTGGATAAAATGTTTGATATCACATCGGTTGATTTCGATAAATTAAAAGATTTTACAGTGGCTGATGTTATGGAAGTCAACGTCCCGATCATCGGGGAAGAATGGGAATTGGAAGATGTTCTACATTTGCTTGTAGATGCTGCGTTTCTGCCTGTTGTAGATGATAATCAATGTTTTAAAGGAATCATCACGCGCAAAGAATTATTAAAAGCGATTAATCACATGGCTCATGAATTAGAAAGAAAAAATATCATCTTACCAAAATCAGATGATGAATCTATAGAAATGAAAGTGATCTAAATATTGATAAATAACTATTCACTTTTCTTTGATTTTTTGATAAGCTAATACCTTATAAGTAGCACCATTGTTACTTAATTTGAAGGGAGTTATGTTATGGACGCATATGAAATCATTAACTATATTGGAAACGCAGAGAAAAAAACACCAGTAAAGGTCACGTTAAAAGGCAAGCTCAAGGAAGTAACATTTCCAGAAGAGATTCAAGCATTTACTAATTGTAAAACGGGCACTTTGTTTGGTGAATGGAAGATAATCAAAGAATTTTTGGAAGAGAATAAGGACAATATCATAGATTACGTGATTGAAAACGATTCGCGTAACTCTGCTATTCCAATGTTAGATATTAAAGAGGTCAATGCACGGATTGAACCCGGCGCCATTATCAGAGATCAAGTAGAAATTGGTGACAATGCTGTAATCATGATGGGTTCTGTGATCAATATCGGTGCAGTGATAGGCGAAGGAACGATGATCGATATGGGGGCTATCTTAGGTGGACGTGCCACCGTTGGGAAAAACTGTCATATTGGTGCAGGAACTGTCCTAGCTGGTGTGATCGAACCGCCTAGTGCAGAGCCAGTTATCATCGAAGACAATGTTTTGATTGGTGCGAATGCTGTTGTATTAGAAGGTATTCGTGTTGGTGAAGGCGCAGTTGTTGCAGCTGGTGCCATTGTAGTTGATGATGTTGCACCTTATACGGTTGTAGCTGGTGTGCCAGCTAAAAAAATCAAAGATATCGATGCTAAGACGAAAAGTAAAACGAATATGATGGAAGAATTACGCAAATTATAGTAATAAACCACAGCTTTTTGCTTAAATGGTTAAAGAATGAACTAGATACCACGTAAATGCTCAAACCCCAGAAACATGGAGGAAGACTTCTACTTCTGCTGTTTAAACGAATTTTAAGTGAGTGAGATATGACTCGAAGAGTTATGTCCCCCTCACTTTATTTTTATCTAAAATAGCAACTGTTACTAGCATAGGTAAGCGAAGAGAAACAACAATAAAAACGTTGCTTTAACATAAAAAGTTTGATACGTCCTTTAGTAGCTTGTAGGTCCAATGATCAATCACTTTTGTTGTAGCTGACTATCTAATACTGAGATTGCTTTTGATAAAAATTCATTCATTAATTGCAACTCTTTTTCGGAGTACTCATGAGCTAGATTTCTCATAGCACTATCCAAAGGCTGGTAAGCTTTTTTTATTTCCTCTTTATCTTCATATGTAGGTACAATAATGACTCGTCTTCGATCATTAGGGTCCTTTTTTCGCTGGGCATAACCTATTTTTTCCAATCGGTCGATTAAAGCCGTGATAGTTCCAGTAGATAAGCCAGTTTTTTCAGCTAGTTCACCAGCTGTCATAGGACCTGATTCATTTAATAAGTCAATTGAAATGTAATCATTTGTGGGGATTCCTAAAGACTGAATGATAGCTTGTTGATGTAAAATAGAACGTGAACCGAAACCTCGTAATAAAGAGGTAAGTTGGTTGATAGCATCAGTATTTTTTGAAATTTCATTGTTTGACAAATTAGATTCCTCGCTTTACGCTTAATATATCTCGTTAAACGAGATTCTTTTTAATCGAAATATATTTTAATATTTTTATCATAACAAACAGAGTATTTTGTGTAAAGCAAAGGAAGAATCGAGGATAGAATATATGAAATTATTGATTGTATATGGAACAAAATCGGGTGCGTCTAAAGAATGTGCTTATTTTTTAAGTACGGAGTTAAGTGGAGCCACTCTTTTAGATATCGAGCAACAGCAACCAAATATAGCTGAATTTAGTCATGTTATTATTGGCGCTGGTGTCCGAAACGATAAAATGTATAAACCAATCAGAGATTTCTTGAAGAAGAATCAAATTGAGTTGTTGTCTAAAACGGTTGCATGTTACTTATGTAATTCAAAACCAAAAACAACAGAACAAGTAATTGTTGATAGTATTCCAAAAGCTGTTAGAGAAGCATCGATTGAAATCACTTCTTTTGGTGGATATAAACCGTCATGGGTTCCAATCAGTGAGGAAAATAAACTAAAAGGAATCGATTTAGAAAAAATAAGTGAATTTGCTAAAAATTTTATCGAGTACATATAAATTTTTGGGAAAATAGTGCAAAATTGTGAAATTTATTATAAAGAAGGATTGACAGAAACCTGTTTTTATTCAACAATAAGTCATAGAGAAATAGAAATGAGGCAGATAAGTAGTGATTCAAGAACAATTGATCAAGATTCGTAGACAGCTGCATCAAATACCAGAAATCGGCTTAGAAGAAGTAAAGACACAACAATTTTTGCTAAGAATCATTTCATCAATTGAGAAAGACTTTATCGAAGTGAAAACATGGCAAACTGGAATTTTAGTATTTGTGCATGGAACTGCACCAACTAAAACAATTGGATGGCGTGCAGATATTGATGGCTTACCAATAACAGAAGAAGTTGTCTCTGATTTTCAATCTATACATGTAGGATCGATGCATGCATGTGGGCATGATTTTCATATGACAATCGGTTTGGGATTGTTGGAGCAGCTAACGATGAATCAGCCAAAAAATAATTATCTATTCCTTTTTCAGCCAGCAGAAGAAAATGAAGCTGGAGGTATGCTAATGTATGAGGCTGGCGCATTTGGTTCTTGGTTACCAGATGAGTTTTATGGACTTCATGTCAACCCTGATTTGCCAGTAGGAAAGATTACAACGAAAGTCGGTACACTCTTTGCCGCAACTTGCGAGGTTCAAGTTACTTTAACTGGAAAAGGTGGCCACGCAGCATTCCCTCAGGCATCAAATGACATGATCATAGCAGGGATGAGTTTCGTGCAACAAGCACAAACAATTGTCAGCCGAAATGTCAACCCCATCGAAGGTGCAGTAGTCACTTTTGGGACGTTCAATGCAGGAACTGCGACAAATGTGATTGCTGGAAAAGCGACGATTTCTGGTACGATTCGAACGTTGACAGATGCGATGAATCAGCTGACTCAAATTAGAATCAGGGAAATCGGTGCAGGGATCGCTAAATCTTTTAATTGTGAAGTAGCTGTTTCTTTAGAGCAAAAAGGATATCTGCCGGTAATCAACGACCAGCAGACAACAGAAAACTTCATGTCCTATATGGAAAATGAGCCAGATGTTTTATTTGAAGTGGCAGAAGTAGCCATGACAGGTGAAGATTTTGGGTATTTATTATCTAAGGTTCCAGGAACGATGTTTTGGTTGGGAGTCGATAGTCCTTATGGGTTACATTCGGCAAAATTCGATCCAAAAGAAGAAGCAATTCCATTTGCAGTCACGCATATCAGTAAATTTCTGAAATCATTGGATAAGTAACTGATAGCTATTTTAATTTAGGAGTGTTGGAAATTTGAAAAAGGGTAGTATCGTTGGAATTATTGTAGGAAGTTTATTATTAACAGGTTGCTCAACTACTAATTTTTATAATAGAAAAAAAGAAGTAGGGATAACCGATCGAGTGAGTCAAAAAAATGACGATGGAACAACTGATAAAAAAATATCTTTTGAAATAGAAGAGGCGATGTTCTCAGTTGATTTAATCAAGGGTTGGAAAGAATTAGAGGTTGAAGAGGTACATGAAGATGCCTCCGTTGCATTAAGTAATATGAAAAACACTATTTATTATGTTGTCATTGGAGAAAATAAAGAGGACTTCGAGAGCCTTGATTTCTATAAAGAATTAATTATAGAACAGATGATCGATGAACCTGATGAGGTTCAAGAAAAAGAAGTGACTAGAAACGGACTTAAAGGAACCAATTATACGTTTTACCAAGCGGTTGATGGAATTAAATTTTTCTATGATATTGATATTTTAGAAGGTAAAGAACATTTTGTTCAAAGTATCTCATGGACATTCAAGAGCAAAGCAAAAACAAATCAAGACACAATGGAACAGTTATTGGCAAGTATTGAAGAAAAATAAGCCAATCCAAAACAGACAGAAACAACGCTCAATGAGTGAAGTTTCTGTCTGTTTTTATCTAGTATGATTGGAATATTTTCAATGATTACTTTATAGTAATCGGTGTATTTGGAATTGTGAAGTTTGCTTCAGATAATTTTTTTACATACTGTGTTAAAAATTCTTCTCTGACCAAGGCTTGTTTTCCGTTTAAAACATACATCGTGGTACGAATTGCAAAGTTTCCATTTCCAAGATCGACCATTCCAAAAATTGTAGGACCCGATTGAATACTTTCAGTGTATTTTTCTTTTAGTTCTTCGTTTACTTGATCAATCACAGCGATAATTGCATCATATCCTTCGTCTGGTATAATACGAACATCGATCAAGACTTGCATATTTGATCTAGAAAGATTACTGATGGTTGTGATATTTCGGTTTGGAATAAAATGAACCGTCCCATCTAAAGCTTTCATTTGAGTTGTTCTAAGTCCAACCGCTGTGACCGTTCCTTCAATACCTAAAGCGCTCAAGCGAATATAATCGCCAACATCCATTTGTTGTTCTAAAATAATGAAAAAACCCGTAATAATATCATTCATAAAACCCTGAGCACCTAAGCCAATAGCCACACCAGCGATCCCTGCTCCAGCAAGAAGTGAACCAACAGGTACACCGATTACCGTTAACAAAGAATAGACAAAAAAGAAAAAGAGTGTATATTGAAAAGCGTTGTTAATCAATGTATGTAAGGTTTTCAAACGACTCTCACTGAGTGTTTGTTTCTTACTGTAATTTCCATAAGCTTGATCAATTAATGACTTTCCTACTCGATTTAAAAAGGCAAAAAGAAGTATCAAAAATAAAAGATAAATTGTTTTTTCAATCAAAGTAGCAATAATTTGATCCCAATTGATGCCGTTCCAAAAGCGTTGTAAAGCATTAACTTTTTTTTCAGTGACCGTTTTTATATCCAGTGTAGAATCCATGGTACTTTCAATGGTGGAACTGGATAGTGCTTGTCCGAAAATAAACAAAGAGATCCCAACTTTCTTTTTAATCTATATTCATTTTATCATTATACTTGAAATTAAAAAAAGATGTCACCTTTTATGGAAAAAGCTTAACAAAATCATTGGAAATGTGTTACAATATTCTGAAAATAAGGAGTGATCATATGACAATTGATTGGGATAATTTAGGCTTTGATTATATAAAAACCCCGTTTCGCTATATTTCGATGTGGAAAGATGGCCAGTGGGATGATGGTAAATTAACAGAGGATAGTACGTTGCATATCAATGAAGGTTCGGCAGCACTACACTACGGGCAGCAATGTTTTGAAGGGTTAAAAGCCTATCGATGTAAAGATGGTTCCATCAATTTATTTAGAGTTGATGAAAATTCAAAACGAATGAATCGAAGTGCTAAACGTTTATTGATGGCTGAAGTACCCGAAGAAAAATTCATTCATGCTATAGAAGAAGTTGTAAAAGCAAATGAAGCATTTGTTCCACCATATGGCAGTGGCGGAACACTATATATCCGCCCGTTATTAATCGGTGTCGGGGCAGGTATAGGAGTAAGCCCAGCACCTGAATATCTTTTTACTGTTTTTTGTATGCCTGTTGGAGCCTACTTTAAAGGTGGTTTAACGCCGACAAACTTTATATTTTCTGATTATGATCGTGCAGCACCTCAAGGAACCGGAGCGATTAAAGTTGGAGGAAACTATGCAGCAAGTTTTCTACCAGGAGAAGAAGCAAAAGAAAGACACTTTTCAGATTGTATCTACCTTGATCCAATTACGCATACGAAAATTGAGGAGGTTGGGTCAGCTAATTTCTTTGGTATTACGAAAGATGATCGCTTTGTTACGCCACTATCTCCGTCTATTTTGCCAAGTATTACTAAATACTCTCTTCTTCATTTAGCAGAACATAATCTTGGACTAGAAGCAGTTGAAGAGGATGTTTTTATTGATGATTTAGATCGATTTAAAGAAGCTGGTGCTTGTGGGACTGCGGCTGTGATCTCACCAATCGGCGGGATACAAACGTATAAAGATTTCCATGTGTTTTATAGTGAACAAGAAGTCGGACCAGTGACACAAAAATTATATGATGAACTGACAGGCATTCAGTTTGGTGATATAGCTGCACCAGCTGGTTGGATCAGAAAGATAAAAGCATAACTTTATAAAAGCTCTCGTATTTTTGAATTAGCTTTAGTATAATGGTTGTTAGGGGATATAGTTAAATCTAATAATATGAGAGTTTGGAGAGTTAAAATGAAAAAAATTGTTTTGGTCGTTGCTTTATTATTTGTGTTATCAGGTTGTAATAAACCACTTACAAAAGAAAATGTACTTAAGCGCATGGATACGCAGGAGGCCAAAGTGGATAGCTATTCATTGGAAATGGATCTTAGTGTAAAAATTAATGCGTTAGGTCAAAAAAATAGCTCAACTGTTGAAATGAGTTCTGAAGTTGACCGCAAAAATGATAGTTTCCATATTGATGTATTGAATGCAGATGAGGAAGAGCTTGAAATTATTATAAAAGATGGGAAAGCTTACTTAGAAGATCGCCCAGGGGTTTGGAAAAAGACCGCTAAAGTGGATGCTAAAGAATTTAGTAAGCAAATTGATTACAGCGTGCCTTTAGGATTACTAAGTCTTGTTTCAGATTCATTAGATCTTGAGACAACGGACGAGGATTATCATCTGGTTTATGAAGGTTATGATAAAAAATTATTTAAAACATTAAAGAAATATTATAATGTTTCATTTACTGGTTTTGATACCGATGAAGACTTAACCATTGAGATGGATATACGTGCGGATAAAAAAACGTTCAACGTCCAAGAAATGAATATCAAAATTGTTGGAGAAAATAAAAAAGGACGGGTTGTTATTAGTATTGATTCAGAATTGGATGATTTTAATAAAATCGAGAAAATAGAATTGCCTGAAGAAGATTAATTAATCATATATTTCACTACTAAAAGGAAATGACGAGCGAAACTCGTTGTTTTCTTTTTTTTTCATTAAAAGTAAAAAAAGCATATAACCTTTTATGATCAAAAAGCTAAAGAATTGCGTATTGTTATTTAGAGAACAAAATCACGAAGGGAAGAGGCGGATGAACAATAAAGTATTATTGATAATGATTTTAGGCTTAGTAATGCCAACCTTGATGATTGCTGCACCAGCTCTAAAACTTAGCAGTACACTGAAAGAAAGAACAGGATTAAAAACAATCAAAATAATAAAGACTGACACGATCAGTGATAGGAAGAATCGATCATCTAAATACGCACGATTTTTAGCCCAGTCTGTAGAAATCTCTGATGATATTCATGAAATAATAAAGAGCGAAGAAACTGTATCTGATTTTTCAGAAACGATGACTGATAAAAGCCAATCAATTGAAGAATTTGTCAATAAAATAGGAGAGCAAGCTAGTAAAATAGCTAGTTATCATGATTTGTATGCCTCGGTCATGATAGCACAAGCAATTTTAGAATCAGAAGCAGGAAATAGTGCTCTATCGATTCCACCGTATTATAATCTATTTGGAATCAAAGGAGATTATAAAGGTGCCACAGTTGTGATGAAAACACAAGAAGACGACGGTCAAGGAAATTTGTTCACCATTGATTCAAAGTTTCGCCAATATTCGTCCTATAAGGAGTCTTTGGAAGACTATGCCATGCTTTTAAAAATGGGCGTAACTGGGAACACTTTATATTATCAAAGTGTCTGGAAAAGTCAAACTAAGAATTATCCAGAAGCTACCAAATCGCTAACTGGGAAATATGCAACGGATACCCAGTATGACGAAAAGTTAAACCGCTTGATCGAAGTCTATCAGCTGACAAAATATGATATTGATCAGCAAGAAGTGCTAAGCAAATTGCGCGTTTTTACTGAAATAACAATTAAAGATGTTGCAGTAAAAATCAATGCAATAAAGCGGATAATAAATACTGAGTTGGGCGCAAAACACAAATGGAGAATTATACAACAAGTTTCGAAGTTAATTAGGAAATTATTTTTTTATGTGCTAAAAGTTTTGCGCTACTAATGCAATAATCAGCTTATAACTCACAGTAGAGATAAGCCAGTTGTTTTCCAATGGGTGTTTTAAAGAGTATAATATAAATGTAGGAATTGTTTAGGAAAGGAATGAAACAAATGTCTTTTGAAGAAACAAAAAAATTGGCCAATGGTTCTAGCATCCCACGGTTAGGATTGGGTGTCTGGCAAGTAAAAGATGGAGATGAAGCAGTCGATTCTGTAAAATGGGCTTTAGAAACAGGCTATCGTTTAATCGATACTGCTGCCGCGTATAAAAATGAAGCGAGTGTTGGCGAAGGAATTCGTCAATCAGGAATTCCGCGAGATGAGATATTTGTAACAACTAAGCTATGGAATGCTGATCAAGGCTACGAATCAACCTTACAAGCGTTTGACGAGAGCTTAGCCAAACTTCAACTAGACTATGTTGATTTGTATTTGATTCATTGGCCTGTTGAAGGTAAATATAAAGATTCTTGGCGTGCGATGGAAGAAATTTATCAAATTGGTCGTGCAAAAGCTATTGGGGTATCTAATTTTCACGAACATCATATTGAAGATTTATTGACAACAGCCAAAATTGTTCCAATGGTTGATCAAATTGAGATTCATCCTACTTTGACACAAGAACCGTTACGTAAATTTTTAGCTGCAAATAAGATTGCGGTTGAAGCCTGGTCTCCTTTAGGGCAAGGAAAGATTTTAGCGAACCCAACTTTAATTGAGATTGGCAAAAAATATAATAAAACGGCAGCTCAAGTGATCATTCGTTGGCATTTGCAAAGTGATATCATTGTGATTCCAAAATCAGTTCATCAAGAACGAATCGAGCAAAATTTTGATGTTTTTGATTTTGCATTAACGCAAGAAGATATTAAACAAATTGATCAATTAAATACTAATGAACGCTTAGGTCCAGATCCAGAAAACTTTGATTTTTAAAAATGAATAAAGCAAAATAGCAAGAGAACTGTATCAAACGTTCTCCTGCTATTTTACTATTATTTAAAATTGATTGACAAAATAGTCAAAGAGTTTGAATTCCTTAGCATCTATATCAAAACGCAGCTCAGGATGCCATTGGACGCCTAGAATCCGTTGCTCCTTTGTAACGGATTCAACAGCTTCTACAATACCATCAGATGCTTTTGCTGTTATTTTTAAAGTGGGTGCTAATTGGTTGATGGCCTGATGATGATAAGAGTTAACACGATAATTAGATCCAAAAAGTTGATATAAAATACTGTCTCTTTCTACATGAATATCGTGTGTTGCAAATTGTGGTTGGGTAGGTTGTTGTCCATGTTTTACTGTCCAGTCACGGTATAATGAAAGATCTTGAAATAAGGTTCCTCCTAAAGTAATATTAATCAACTGCATCCCTCGACAAACAGCGAAAATAGGTTTATGCTGTTTGATTGCTTCTTTGATTAAGGCTATTTCAAAAAGATCACGATTGCGATTAGTTTCTTCTAATTTTGGATGAGGTTCTTCCCCAAAAAAGTCAGGAGAAATATCTTGCCCGCCCGCTAATAATAATTTATCGATTTTCGAAATATATCCTGCAGCAGTTTCAGCTTTTCCAATAGGTAAAATCATAGGTAAGCCTCCTGCTTGTTGTATCGCTGTCACGAATCCTTGTGGTGTATAAGATACATGGTTACCGTTGAAAACATCAACGGATTGAATAATTTGGTTTCCGGCTATGCCGATAGTGGTTGTCATCTGATCACGTCCTCAATTAATATGTAGAATATCAGTGTATCACTTTTTTTAAAAAATAGGGTAAAAATGATTTGGTGATTAAAATGTCAATAAAAAACAGCTACTCATTTATTAGGGAAACCTAAAACGAGTAGCTATCTATCTTTTAGCGAGCGCGAATAACTTCGATCTTATAACCATCTGGATCTGTAATAAAATAATACGATGGTGGTGTTCCAGGGAGGCCTTTCATATCGGTAACAGTAAATCCTGCGTTTTTTTGCTCTTCATGCAATTTTTCGATTTCATCCGTACTTATAGCGATATGTCCATAACCATCTCCTAAGTGATAGGCTTCATGATCATAGTTATACGTTAACTCTAGTTCATAACCATCTCCTGGTAAAGTAAGGTAAACTAAAGTAAATTTATGTTCTGGAAAATCGCGGCGGCGGCTTTCTTCAAAATTGAATGCCTTTTGATAAAATTCTAGCGACGCTTCTAAGTCTTTGACACGAACACAAGTGTGAGCCATTTTCATATGAGTCATCTTCCTTTCATAAATGAATCTTATCGCAGAATGAATCAATTCATCTGCTGATATTTTTATAGTAGCATAGACTTTAATGAAATTGTGAGTGAAATGATACGATATTACTTGTTCATGAGAAAATTCTCATGTAAAATTAGTTTAAACGAAAAAGGAGTTGTTTTTATGGAAACACCGTCATTTGGTGAAAAATCAGAAACACTGACTTATAAAAAAAGAATGGGTGCTTATATTGTGATATCACGACATAATGCAACAGAAATAGTTTTAGTTCAAGCACCTAATGGGGCATACTTTTTACCAGGCGGAGAAATTGAACAAGGTGAGACGAAAGAACTTGCGATTCATCGAGAAATGATCGAAGAGCTGGGCTTTGAAGTAGTCATTGGACAGTACCTAGGGCAGGCCGACGAATATTTCCACTCCAGACATCGAAATACAGATTATTATAATCCAGGATATTTCTTTGTTGCAGATAGTTGGCGGCAAATATGTGCTCCGTTAGAAAAAACAAATATGATTAGTTGGGTCCAAGTAGATACAGGAATTGATTTGCTAAAAAGAGGTAGCCACAAGTGGGCAGTGAAAAAATGGCAGACAAAAAAATAAGCAAAGAATAAACCAATCTGAGTTTTATCTCTGCTTATTTTCTTATTGTGAATGAGCGATTCTTAGATTTATATATATTTCAATAAAATTTCTGCAACACCATCTTCGTCATTGCTCGTAGTCTGAACATCAGCTGCACGTTTTACACTGTCTGTGGCATTGCCCATAGCAACACCAATTCCTGCATATTCGATCATGGACAGATCATTTTCATTGTCTCCGATAGCCATTGTTTCTGCTTGGGAGATACCTAAATGTTCCGCTAATTTGGCTAAAGCATTCCCTTTACTTGCTTTTTTATTTAAAATTTCATAATAAAAATCAGTACTTTTTACAGTTGTATATTTATTAAGAAAATCAGCTGAAAGTTGGCTGATTGCTTTATCTAAAACTTCAGGCTCATCAATCATCATCATTTTAATAATTGATAATTCAGGTGTCATTTCTTCTACCGTACGGTATTTTAAAGGCATGTCAACAAGGTAAGCTTCATGCACTGTGTATTTACCAATATCTCGATTTGCCGTATAAATTGCTTTATCGTCAATTGTATGCAAATGCACACCAGCTTTTCGAGCGGTCAATTCAATTTCTAAAAAGTCATCATAGCTTAAGGTATATTGAGAGATGATTTCGTTTGACTTTGTCGCTTGAACTAAAGAACCATTATAAGTGATCACATAATCGTTGTCTCCGTATAAGTCTAATTCTACTAATTGTTCTGTCACGCCTGGCAAAGGACGGCCTGTACATAACACGATATACATACCATTTGCATTTGCTTTTTGCAGTGTTTCTTTAACTTTCGGTGTGATCTTTCTGTTTGAATCAAGTAATGTTCCATCGATATCGATTGCCACTAATTTAACTGTCATAATTTCCTCCTGTAAACCTATTCTTTATTTTTTCCTTCAACTTCAACCAATGCGCCATTATGAATGTAGGACGCAAACTCACGGTAGGTATCATCAAACAAATCATAATGATTCTGCCTTTTAGGATCGACCATTTCTTTTGGGAAATAAAAGCGTTCGTCGATTTGCGTTTGACCGGCAAGAGCTGCAACTAAGTGGCTGACTTTTGATAATTCAATCAATGTGCCATCTTTTTGCATGATTTCAATCTGGGTACGATGACTATTTTTTTCTGGACGGTAAAAATCATATGGTAAATCATAACTTGAATTGATCGCTGTATAATATTTAGGATTATAACCGACTTTCTCGATTAATGCTTGTAAATGTCGGATCGTCACGGAATCACGATTTCCAGAAAATGTCGCAGATTTTAATGGTTTACGTATTAAAAACCGGTTTGCCAAATCGTTTAAGATTGGATCTGGCAAGGAAGTCCATTGCGTAAAATAAGTATTCAGGACACCGTCATCTAGCTTTAAATATTCTTGTAATGAGAAGTTTCCTTTAAAAAAAGGGACTAAAAGTTGAGAATGCAGTTGATAATCCTCAGGCTGCTGTTCATATAATTCTTTTGCTCGATGAAGTAAGTGATCTAAAATAACTTCCATACCACGAGAAACAGGATGGAAATACACCTGTACATACATTTGGTAGCGGCTGACAATATAATCTTCTACCGCATGCATGCCGTTCATCGCAAAGGCTAATCCGTCTTTATAAGGTCGGATTACGCGTAAAATCCTAGTTAGATCAAACGTTCCATATTCTGTCCCTGTAAAATAGGCATCTCGTAATAAATAATCCATCCGATCGGCGTCAATTTGACTGGAAATCATTTGAACCACTTGCGGATTAGGATACTTTTTTGTGATAACACTTGCAACTTTGTCTGGAAAATCAGCTGCAACTCGATTTAATATTTGGAAAACTTCTGTCTCAGGAGATGTAATAATTTCTACTGTGATTGCTTCATGATCCGTCTGGAAAATGTGCTCAAATGTGTGCGAATAGGGCCCGTGACCAACATCATGAAGTAAGGCAGCGCACAAAGCAACGAGACGTTCATTATCATCCCATCCTTCTTCGCCTAAACGTTCGGCTGAATAATTCCGCTGAAAGATATCACAAATACGACGCGTTATTTCATAAACGCCAAGGGAATGGGCAAAACGGCTATGTTCTGCTCCGTGAAAGGTAAAAGAAGAGGTACCTAATTGCTTGATCCGACGTAGTCTTTGTACTTCTGCAGAATTAATTAAATCCAAAATAACCTGATGCTGAACGTGGATATAATTGTGAACTGGATCTCTAAAAACCTTTTCAATCGGTAAAATTTGATGTTTATACAGGGTTGGCATTTTTTCACTCCTTTTTAGTAATCGTTTCATCTAATAATTGATTTCGCTGTTTCATTTTCTCTAATTGTTTGTCGATTTCGGCAGTAAAGCAATCAGATTTAAGCAATTTTGGTAATGCTTGACTGTCTATGACAACCGATGTGTCATCTATTAATACGTTGATCAATCGCTTTTTCACCACTTCGATTGTTAATTTTTCGTTAAGCAACTCTTCTAAATTCGCCATAACTGTTGGATCAACAGGAGGATACCTATTTTTCCCGAAGTCATCTTGTAAGCTAATTCTATAGAAATCTCGAACGATTTCACCGCGTTTTTGTTGGTTACCATTGATACTCAAATAAATCATGATTGCAATACCGTCTTTTACACGGCGTTGCGCGATACCAGCAAATTTTTTACCGTTAATACTCAAATCAAACGTCCCGGGACAATAAGAATCAGTTATTTCGAAGGCTTCAATATCGTGGGTTATGTCACCGAATGCTCGTTTGATCCAATGCCACATATAATGATACGCTTCATCGATGTTGATTTTTTTACTTCCAGCATTTGGCAGAATCAGTGAAACATTTAAAATACCAGAATCAGCAATCACGCCTAATCCACCTGCATTACGTATCACAGTTTTATAGCCATTTTCCTTTAAAGAAATAAGTCCTTTTTTCAGATCAGTCACACGTGTATCTTTCATTCCCAAGATCATTGCTTGGTCAAGTTGCCAAAAATGGATCAACGGTTGCTGATTGATTCCAGAAAATGTGGTAAAGGTATCTGTTAAGGCAAAAGGCAAAAAGTAGTCTTTTGCTGTTAAGCAATTCTGATCATATAAAAAGACTGTATTGGTTGTAAATAATTGCGTTAAATTAGTCATCGTATTCTTCATCCTGTTTTACGCGAGAAACGTAATCCTTCACTTCTTTATTCATTTGATTATATTCATTTGTAAAACGCATTGGCTTACTAATAATTCTCATTGGCATGGTGGCTAAAAATTTACTGAAATCTTCCCGTGCTTCTTCTGTCAGGCGACCAGGTTTTGAGACTAAGCGTTCATAGAGGTAATGATAAAATTGATTCATTGCATCAATATCGATGCTCATTTGATTATGGCACTCGATACATTCAATGCTAGAAATGATTTCATTCATGTATTGAATATCATGGAGTGTTTCTTTTTGGCAATGCATACAAAATAACATCGCTTCTTCATCGTGAAATAACATTTGTTCCACCTCCATTTTCTATTATATACGATTTATGAGAAAAATCATGCTTATCTGAATAGAAATAACAAGGAAATAGGCAATTTTTAAGGAAATCAAAAAATTGAAGAGAAAATCTTGCTATCCAGCTAAGAAAACTATAGAATATTTACATATGATTCAGGAGAGAACAAATGTAAAAGGAGTGAGGAGTTGAAGCGAAAAGTGGACAAGATTCCAGTGACTAGACCGATTGTTGCTACAGAAGCTTTGAAGAGAATGTGGGAAATTCGAATTTTTGAAGAAATGATCCAAGAACTTTTTGATGCAGGTGAATTATATGGCACGATGCATCTGTGTATCGGACAAGAGGCTACGGCAGTTGGCGGAGCAGGTAGCTTAAAACAGACTGATTGGATTGTTTCCACCCATCGAAATCATGGCCATTGTATTGCAAAAGGAACTGATATACGAAGTATGTTTGCTGAGATGTTAGGGAAAAAAACTGGAACGAATGAAGGCAAGGGTGGTAGTATGCACATCGCTGATTTGAATATAGGAAATCTTGGTTCAAACGGGATTGTCGGAGCTGGTTTTCCAATTGCCGCCGGTGCTGCGCTGAGTGCCCAAATGCAAAATACAGATCAAGTAGTCCTTTGTTACGCTGGCGATGGCGCTGTGAATGAAGGCAGTTTTCATGAAGCATTGAATTTAGCTTCTATTTGGAAGTTGCCTGTGATTTATCTCATTGAAAATAACCAATATGGAATGAGCAGCTCAATTGAGCAAATGGTCAATATTGACCATCTTTCGCAACGTGGTAAAAGTTATGGTATTGAAGGGATAACGATCGATGGTAATGATCTGACCGAGGTTTCCAGAACTGTTGCGCAAGCCGTAGAAAAGGCGCGAAACGGTAGTGGACCAACCTTGATTGAAGCACTGACGTATCGTCATAAAGGGCATTCTAAATCAGATAAATTACTTTACCGATCCGAAGCTGAATGCCGAGACTGGCAAGAAAACAATGATCCGATTGTACGATTAGAAAAAAAACTGATTCAAAATGGAGAAATTGAAGCGAACGAGATTCGGCAAATGGAAGAGGTGATTCGAAAAGAATTTGCAGACCTACTTGCTTCTGTGAAACATGATAGTGAACCGACAGTTGAAGACTTGTGGACGCATGTCTACGCGGAGGATACCTTATGAGAATAATCTCTTATTTACAAGCAATCAATGAAGCGTTAGATGAAGCGTTGAGCCAAGATGAACATGTTTTTCTTTTGGGAGAAGATATCGGTATTTATGGTGGTGGCTTTGGTGCTACCAAAGGCCTTCAGAAAAAATTTGGAAAACAGCGAGTTCGCGATACGCCAATTTCTGAAAGCGCACTGGCGGGAGCTGCAGTGGGAGCTGCGATGACAGGAATGCGCCCTGTAATAGAATTACAATTCTCAGATTTTATTACTATTGCGATGGATCAACTGGTTAATCAAGCGGCTAAAATCCATTATATGTATGGCGGAAAAGCCAAAGTTCCGTTAGTGATGCGAACTGCAGCTGGTTCAGGAACAGGAGCAGCCGCTCAGCACTCACAGAGTTTAGAAAATTGGATGGCTCATATACCTGGGCTAAAAGTAATTCAGCCAAGTAATGCGTACGATGCAAAAGGATTGCTGCATGCCGCCATAAAAGATAATAACCCTGTGATGTTTTATGAACACAAATTATTATACCAAACTGTAGGAAGTGTTCCAGCGACTCCTTATACTATTCCGATTGGTGTAGCAGATGTTAAATGCCTTGGGGATGATGTGACGATCGTTGCTACAGGAATAATGGTCAATAAAGCGTTACAAGCTGCTGAGATTGTAAAAGAAAAAGGAGTCTCAATCGAAGTTATCGATCCAAGAACCTTAGTTCCACTTGATAAAGAAGCGATTTTAGCTTCTGTTAAAAAAACAAAACGAGTGATCGTTGCAACTGAAGCGGTTAAAAATAGTGGCTTTGGTGCAGAAATCACAGCAATAATTGCTGAATCAAAAATTGCTATGAAGTTGAAAAGCCCAATTATTCGCTTAGGTGGTGAGTTTGTTCCTATGCCTGCTCAAAAATTATTAGAGATGCGTGCAACGCCCCAAGTCGATACATTAGTTGCTGCAATAAATCAATGTATGAGTAAAGCGGGGCTTCAACGATGAAAATCAGTGAAGATCGCAGAAAAATCTTAAAAATCGTTACAATGTACTATGAACAAGGTTTGACTCAAGCAATGATCGCAAAAGAAATGCGCATTTCTCGACCTGTTGTTTCAAAAATTTTACACCAGGCAAGGGAATCTGGAATCGTTTCAGTTTCAATCAAAGATGAATCTGCTTATGCAGTTGCTTTGGCTTTACGCTTAGAGCGAAAATATCAACTTAGTGACGTTATTGTGATACCAACTAATGAGCAAAAAAAATCTGAAACCATTCAAAAGGAAGTAAGTCGGGCAGCTGCATATTATTTTAAAGACCGTTTGACAGCTGATATGAGTGTAGGCTTGTCTTGGGGAACGACCTTAGCAGATATGATCGATGAAATGCCCTATTGCTCATTTCCAACGATGAATGTTTGTCCGCTTGTAGGAGGTATTTCAAGTGAGCATCTGTATTTTGACACCAATCATTTAGTCTTCCGATTAGCTGAAAAAATCTATAGCCGTTGTCAGTATTTTTATGCACCGGCCCTAGCAGAAAGTATTGAATTAGCAAATGTTCTAAACAAGTCACAACTAGTTGGTCGTGCGATGGCACAAGCAAAGAATGTTGACTTTGCAATCATTGGCGTAGGCAATCCTATTGAAAGCTCTACGTGGATGCGTCTTGGTTATATCGAGACAGAAGAACTACAAGTGATAAAAGAAACTGGGGTAAAAGGTGATGCAGTAGCCTCCTTATTTGACAAAAATGGCAAAACAGTAAACAATGAAATAAGCAAACGAATGTTGGGTGTCAAAGTGGAAGATTTAATGGAAATACCTGATGTGATGGTCATTGGTTGTGGGGTAGAAAAAGCTGAAAGTATCAAGCCGTTATTGCTGGGGAACTGCTTGACTATTTTAGTTATTGATCAGACAATTGCCGAAGCCTTGGTTTAACCTTGACTGATGCATTAGTATGAAGTTAAAATACAAATGAGTTTGTTCTGTGTTTAATCATATCTAGCATTGCAAGCTAGTTCCTCAGAAAAATAAAGAAATATGATTGTGGCAAAAAGTGCCGCTCTGTTATTTCCCTTTTTTTCTGACAGAGCTGAAAAAGCCCGTTACACTTTTAAAATAAGGAGAGTGCTTCAAATGGATTTGTCACAAGGAACACCTGTATCGATTCAATTAAAAACTGTTGTCGATCAAGCAGGTGAGAAGAAAAATTTTTATTTTGATCTAGAAGGTCAAATCGTAAAAATAGGTGATACATTATACATTCGTTATAAAGAAGAACAAGAAGAAGGAGATCCTGTCCCTGTTACGATCAAGGTTGAGCCTGATGGTAAAATCCAGTTGATTCGTTCAGGTGGTATGAGGATGCGTTTGAAATTTGCCTACCAAGAGAGGTTGGATACAAGTTATAAAACGCCTTATGGATTGTTTCAAATCACGACTTTTACGCGTAATCTGCGTTTTAGTTTAAAGGACCAGCCAGTTGCAGGTAGTATTTTGATCGATTATGATTTGTATTCTCAAGCCGAAAAAATAGGGGAATATCATTTAGAACTAGAATTTACTGCCTAATTATGCAAGAATCAATTGATTTTTTCTTGATGTTTTTGTATGATAAGGAGTAGACTGT
The DNA here is from genome assembly GCF_050499005.1 of Enterococcus sp. AZ101. Lineage (NCBI taxonomy): Bacteria > Bacillati > Bacillota > Bacilli > Lactobacillales > Enterococcaceae > Enterococcus > Enterococcus sp. AZ101. Next base: position 1,645,087 of record NZ_JBMHEZ010000001.1, read on the forward strand.
GAAAGGACGTGTACCGTTTGGAAATTAATGTATTTGACGGGTTGAACAAAGAAGAATTATCCATGATCGAAGTTGCGCACGCAATTTTAGAACAACGTGAAGATGTGATGGACTTCTCTGATTTAGTAAACCAAATCCAAAATTATCTTGGAAAATCTGACAGCGAAATTCGTGACTCTTTAGCACAATTTTATACTGACTTAAATATTGATGGCAGTTTTATCTCACTAGGAGATAACCGTTGGGGCTTGCGCTCATGGTATCCATTTGATTCTATCAATGAAGAAGTAACGCACGGCTTAGAGGAAGATGAAGAAGATAAGCCACGTCGTAGAAAGCGTAAGAAAGTCAATGCGTTCATTATTGATGCAAATGACGAAGACGTGATCGACTATAATGATGATGATCCGGAAGATGCTGAATTAACGGACGATGACGACGATATTCTTTATGATGATGATGACGATGAAGAAGATGTAGAGATCAAAGCATATAACTCTGATCTTCAAGAAATCGGAGCAGATTCAGACGATGAAGAGGAAGAATTACCTGGAATTGAAGAAGATTTGACAATCATTGATGAAGACGATGTCGATGATGACTTTGATGATGAAGATGAAGATGAATATTCTGAAGAAGAGTAATTGAATAGAAGGAATGTTCTCGATTTGAGAGCATTTTCTTTTATTTTCTGATTTTTGCCTTAGACAATCAACTTTTATAAAATAAAATCATTGACAAATGGTCTATATCTTTGTAAACTATGATTGTTAACAAAGTAAATAGCGTTTTCATGTGACTAGATAATACTAGGCATGGAAGAATTTCTTTAAAATATGATATACTCATATTTTGGCGGGATTGTTCTATGCTTTTTTGTTGTCCTTTAGCAAGAAAACGGACAATCTACTTCTGCAGAAGAGGAATGTTTATGAAAATCAAAAAGGTGCTTAATCAAAACGCTGTACTCGTCATAGACGCTGGGCAGGAAAAAGTGGCAGTTGGAAAAGGCGTGGGTTTTAACAAGAAGAAAAATGATTTGTTATTCCCGCAACAAGTGGAACGAATGTTTGTAATGGAACCAGAGGGCTTAAAAAAACTTCAAGTTTTATTATCGCAAATCGATGAAAAGTATTTTTTTGTCACAGAAGAAATCATAGCACATGCTGAAACGATTCTTGGTGAAAAGCTGAATGAACATATCAATATTGGTTTAAGTGACCATATTGCATTTGCAGCAGAGAACATTCAAAATAAGATCATTGTGAGAAATAAGCTTTTGAATGAAATTGAAATTCTTTACAGTGAAGAATTTTCGATTGCCCAATGGGCAGTCGACTACTTGACTCAAACATTAGGAATTCCATTTAGCTATGACGAAGCCGGTTATATTGCAATCCATATTCACAGTGCTCGTAGTGGGCGCACGGATAATAGTAAAAGTATTCGTGAAGTCACAATTGTTTCTGAAATTATTCATTTAATCGAGCAAGAATTAGGAATCAATATTCATGATGAAAAGATGAGTTTGAGCTATTCGCGGCTGGTTAATCATTTACGTTTGTTTATTCACCGCTTTCAGCAAAGCCAGTACGCTGTATTGGATGATGAAATTTTGGATGTCGTGCGTAAGAAATACGCAGAAAGTTATGAGGTATCAAAAAAAGTCCAAGTTTTATTAATGAGAAATTTTCACTATCAAGTACCAAATGAAGAATTAGGTTATCTTGCCATTCATATCGAACGGTTGAAGATGATCAAATAAAAGTCAAGGGGAGAGACAAAAATGAAAGCATATATGCAAAGAATGGGACGCTCGTTAATGCTTCCTGTAGCAGTATTACCAGCTGCTTCTCTATTGGTAGGAATCGCAAACTGGATCGTGGGGACAGTGGGTCCTAGTGCGGCTACAACATTTTTAATGAATGGTGGATTAGCTATTCTTGATAACTTGGCATTATTATTCGCTGTTGGTTTAGCATTGGGGATGTCAAAAGATAAAGATGGAGCAGCAGCTCTTGCTGGTTTAGTCGCTTATTTAGTTCCGAAGACAGTGTTAGGAACAGCTTCTGTGCAAGCAATTATGGGATTAAGTGACATTGCGGATGTAAATCCAGCATTTAACAGTATGGGCAATAACGTATTTGTTGGAATCATTGCTGGTTTAACAGCTGCGGCAATGTACAATCGCTTTTCGAATGTGAAATTACCGATGGCACTTTCGTTCTTCAGTGGTAAACGTTTAGTTCCAATTATGTCAGCTATTGCAATGTTGGCAATTTCATTTGTATTGTTGTTTATCTGGCCTGTTGTCTATAATGGCTTAGTCGCTTTTGGTGAAGCTATTTCTAGTTTAGGTTTTGTTGGAGCTGGTTTATACGGATTCTTCAACCGTTTGTTGATTCCAACAGGCTTGCACCATGCTTTGAACTCAGTATTTTGGTTTGATGTTGCCAATATCAATGACATTGGGAATTTCTTAGCAGGACAACAAGCGTTAGATTCAGGCAAAGCGATTATTGGTCAAACAGGTATGTATCAAGCTGGATTTTTCCCAGTAATGATGTTTGGATTACCTGCAGGGGCATTCGCAATTTACCAATGTGCTCGTCCTGAAAAGAAAAAAGTAACGGCTTCTTTAATGTTAGCAGCCGGTTTTGCTTCATTCTTTACAGGTGTAACTGAACCATTAGAATTTTCATTTATGTTTGTTGCATGGCCGTTATATGTGGTACATGCTGTGCTTACTGGTTTATCTTTAGCATTCTCTGCTTTTATGCATTGGACAGCAGGGTTCGCATTTAGTGCAGGGTTTGTTGACTTCTTCTTAAGTCTAAAAAATCCAGTAGCCAATCATCCATTGATGTTAGTTGTTCAAGGTGTTGTCGTAGCGGCAATTTATTACTTTGCGTTCCGTTTTGCCATCACTAAATTCAATTTAATGACTCCAGGACGTGAAGAAGGTGAAGGCGAAGAAACACCTGATTTAGATACTACTGGTGATAACAAATTTGCAGTCTTAGCAAATAAAATCTATCAAGGTTTAGGTGCCGATGCAAATGTTACTTCCATTGATAATTGTACAACTCGCTTACGTTTAACTGTAAATGACACAAGCAAAGTTGATCAAGCAAAAATCAAAGCAACTGGCGTTCCAGGTGTGAAAGTAATTGATGGCACAAATATTCAAGTAATCGTTGGTACAGAAGTTCAATTCGTAGCAGATGAAATGAACAAAATACACAATGGTGCAGCTTTGGTCACAGGTGAACCTGTAAGCAAGCCTGAAGTGAAAACAGAAGCGCCAAAAGTAACTGCAAAAGAAACGGAATTATATGCTGTTGCAAACGGAAGGCTTATTCCAATTTCAGAAGTTCAAGATGATGTTTTTTCAGCAAAAATGATGGGTGATGGCTTTGCGGTTATTCCGACTGATGGAGAAGTATCAACACCTGTTGCAGGTAAGATCACCAGTATTTTCCCAACAAAACATGCTTTAGGAATTCAAACAGATTCTGGCATTGAAGTTTTGTTACACATGGGCTTAGATACCGTCGAGCTAAAAGGGGCACCATTTACTTTACACGTTGAGGAAGGTCAAGTACTGAGACAAGGGGATAAAATAGCGACAATCGATTTAGCAGCACTAGCAAATGCTGGTAAAAAAACTGACTTGATTGTTGTTTTCACTAATCAAGATGTTGTAGAAAACTACGATTTAACAAAAACAAATCAAACAGTTTCTGCTAATAATTTGATTGGAAAAGTAACAGTAAAATAATCATTAATGGCTATCTGAGATTATTCTCAGATAGTTTTTTTGTACTATTGCTTTATTTTTTTTCTATGATATGGTTAATGTGTACTTGTTTTATGTTTTAAAGTTTTAAGGACTTCCTTTTGAAAAAATAAAAAATGATTGTGACAACAAACGTCGCCTTCATTTTTTCCTGTTTTTTTGACAATATAGAATAAGTTCTTATCACTTTATAATTTAGGAGGAGATTATCTTGCATGAATAAGGCTGGACACAAAGAAGTGCCAGTTGATGATCATACGGTTTCTTTGTGTCATATTGAATAAATATGATAAAGATGAAGGAGCAAAATTACATGATTATTATTAGAGGGAACAATCCGAGAAAAATTGATAAGATTTGGGATTTAGTAAAAAAGAAACATACAGGAAATAAAATTGCGATCGTTGGGTATCCTGGAGAAATTCCGCATAATTTTATTCGTGCAAAGCAAATGCCTGCTTATGAAACAATGACAAAACACAATACACTTGACGATTTAACCCATTTTTTAAGTGAGATGAAAGATCGTTTTGAAGCGATTATTCTTTACATTGATTGTGAGTCTCACTTGATAGAATCAATAAAAGCCATAACAGAGACTTACAAAGAACAGTTTATTTTAACTGTTTATGACAAAAAGGTATATGAACAAGTGGTTGATGGAGAATAAAGGTGGTAGTGGTATGAAGGAGAAGACTGAACAATTATTAGGCTTGATCCAAAAATTTCAAACGGAAGACTTATCTTTAGACGATGCAATTAAGCTTAGACGATTATCCGCCGAATTTGCCAATCTTTGCGGTGAGGCAGTTGAGGAAAAAATGGATCAGTTTTACAAAGAAAGAGTAACAGGTTGAATGTCTTATCAAAAAGAGTAGAGTAAATTCTGCTCTTTTTCATTTACTTATAATTAGTAAGCAAATAAGTTGTGTATTTTAAAAAAAGGAATATAATAACACTATGAAGGTCAGAGAAGGTCAATTCATGTTGATTCTTCAGAAACCTTTAGAAGAAAATAGGAGGTTTGTAAATTATGGCAAAACAACATTATGACAGAAGTAAACCACATGTAAATATCGGCACGATTGGTCATGTCGATCACGGTAAAACAACATTGACCGCTGCAATCACCACAGTATTAGGAAAAAAAGGCCTAGCAAACCCTCAAGACTATGCTAGTATTGATGCAGCACCAGAAGAACGTGAGCGAGGTATTACAATCAACACCTCACATGTGGAATATGAAACTCAAGCTCGTCACTATGCTCATATTGATGCACCCGGACACGCGGATTACGTTAAAAACATGATTACAGGGGCAGCACAAATGGATGGTGCGATTTTAGTCGTATCAGCAACAGATGGACCGATGCCACAAACACGTGAGCATATTTTGTTATCTCGTCAAGTAGGTGTAAAATATTTAATCGTTTTCCTTAACAAAATCGATTTAGTTGATGATGAAGAACTGATCGATTTAGTTGAAATGGAAGTGCGTGAGTTACTGAATGAATATAATTTTCCTGGAGACGATACACCAATCATCAAAGGCTCTGCTTTGAAAGCTTTACAAGGAGATCCTACGGCTGAAGATGCAATTATGCAATTAATGGATACTGTGGACGAGTATATTCCAACACCAGAAAGAGATACGGACAAACCACTATTATTACCTGTGGAAGATGTCTTTTCTATTACAGGTCGCGGAACTGTTGCTTCTGGACGTATTGATCGTGGGAAAGTAAGTGTTGGAGATGAAATCGAAATTGTCGGAATCAAACCTGATACGCAAAAAGCTGTAGTGACAGGAATTGAAATGTTCCGTAAAACCTTAGATTATGGTGAAGCAGGTGACAACGTCGGCGTTCTTTTAAGAGGAATCACTCGGGATGAAATCGAACGTGGCCAAGTGATCGCAAAACCAGAGTCTATTACACCGCACACAAAATTTATTGCAGAAGTATATGTTTTGACGAAAGAAGAAGGGGGACGCCATACACCATTCTTTACAAATTACCGTCCGCAATTCTATTTCCGTACAACAGATGTTACTGGTGTAGTAGAATTGCCAGATGGTGTTGAAATGGTCATGCCTGGAGATAACGTTACGATCGATGTTGAATTAATACATCCGATAGCGGTAGAACAAGGAACAACATTCTCCATTCGTGAAGGTGGTCGTACTGTTGGGTCTGGTATTGTAACTGAAATTGAAAAATAGCAAAAAGAGAATCTTTGATAAACATATCAGAGATTCTTTTTTTGTTAACAACGGAAAGTACACTTTTAGTATTTGTGATATACTATCTGTTAAAAAGAAAAGGGAGTTAAGGAGAATGAAAAGTACGGTTTTAAGAGTAGATGCGTTTACAAATACTCAAGGAAAAGGCAATCCAGCAGGTGTGGTACTGAACGGTGATTCATATAGTGTAGAGCAAATGCAGGAAATTGCAAGAGAAGTTGGTTTTAATGAAACTGTTTTTGTATGCTCAAGTGATCGTGCAGCCATCAAATTAAGGTATTTTACTCCTGGTCATGAGACGCCACTTTGCGGACATGCGACAATCGGGGCCATCTTTGCTTTATTTAACAAAAAAGGCAGCTGTCAATTAGAAATCGAAACCGGTGCAGGTATTTTGCCGATCATCTATGAGGAAGAAACGCAGAGAATCACAATGAAACAAGCGCAACCGCAATTTATCGATTTTAAAGGGGATCGCTCCGCCTTATGCCAAAGTCTTGGTATTAACTTAGAAGATCTTCATGCTGATTGGCCGATTCAGTATGGCAATACTGGATCATGGACTTTACTAGTACCTGTTATTGCGCCAGAAGTTTTAGATAAAATGATTCCTAACCCTACAGTATTTCCAGATATTTTAAAGGAAATCCCTAAATCTTCAATCCATCCTTTTGCTGTTGTTTCAAAAGATGAAGCGGTTTATACGGCTAGACACTTTTCTTCGCCCTTTTCTGGGACAACGGAAGACTCAGTGACAGGAACAGCTTCAGGTGTCATGGGAGCTTATTTGCTGAACCACGTTTATGAAAATGATCATAGCAAAATGATCCAGGTTAACCAAGGACAACATGTACAAAGAGAAGGAAAAGTTTTGGTTCATATTGTAAAGGCTAATAATGGTGACCACGAAATCAGTATCTCTGGTACGGCTTGTCTGAATCACTCATTTGAAGTGATGATAAAACAAAAAAGAACTGAATGACTTCAGCTCTTTTTTTGTTTAACGTTGATATCTGTTTCTAAGAATACGACGAACACCGTGTATCTTTTTCTGTTTTTCAATCGGTGCATTGTCAATGATCAATAAGGCGATCATAACGTAGGCGATAAAACTATCCCGAGAGTATAACGTATATCGTGAAACCCACTCCGCCGCATATTTTTCTTTATAATCACGTAACCCTCGAAACGAATAAAAACGTGAACCGAATTCATATACTAAATAAGCAATTCGTTCTTGAATAAAGCTTTTTTTTGAAGTACCAACATTAGATAAAGGAGCCATTCCTAAATTGAAATACGTAAAACCTTCCTCGTTCATATAGTTGAATAAAGAAATGAATAGATAATCCATCACGCCAGAAGGTGCTTCTTTACTATAACGCATCAAGTCGATCGTTCCTTCTTCTGTAGTATAAGTTGGTATAATGTTTGCAAAGGCAACGATTCGCCCCTCTTGATTTTTAGCGACAGCTATTTGTCCACGCTGTAGATAAGTTTCAGAAAAGAAGCCTAATGAGAACCCTTTTTCCTTGCGACTTCCTAGCCATTCATCAGAAACCTGTTTTAGCTCAGACATTAATTCATTCGAAAATGGAGGTTGTAGGACTTCAAATTGATAATTTTCTTTTTTAAAACGGTTCATGACTGCCCGTTCACTTTTCATTTTCTTTCCAGAGAGAGTGAAGTTAGCTAAATCAACATGTGCTTCTTCCCCCATTTTGATAAAGTCGTAGCCAAATTCGTGTAAATACATCACAACTTCTTCGGATGACTCGTAAAAAACAGGAAGATAGCCCCAACGATCTGCTTCGGTAATAAACTGTTCAATTGCTTCTGGGAAATCTTCTTTCTTTCCAGAAGGATCACCCATGACAATACACTTATTATTGAATGTCTTAAATTGTAACAAAACAGTCTCTTGGTTTTCCGAATTGGTATAGATATACATCTCTTTATCTTTTAGAAAAATAAGTTGACTATCTGTATTTCCACCATACGTTGTTAAAAGGGTAAAGGCTCGTTTTTCATCTAGTGGAGTGCCCAATTGGTATCGTTTCCCTTCAAGATAACGGATAAACAGATAACTAAACAACGTTACTAATAAAATACCGATAAAACCGGAAAACCAAATTTTTTCTGATGGAAAGAAAAAGAATGAAATAAAATGACGATTATGATGAGGGAAGGTAGGTAAATTATACACGCCGATCACAAGATATAAAATGGTCAATGTCAGGAAAATAATGCCATCAATTGTGATCATTTCCCAAGAATAAACTAACTGTTCTCTAAATAATTCTCTTTTGGAGAAAATAATAATAATAAGTAATAAACTAAGAAAAATAAGGACACCCCAGCTGAAATCTTTCAAAAATGTATAAAGGAAAGTTACCAGAATCAACCCAATTGTGGGCAAGTAAGCACGCTTGACCCTTGCGGCAATACCTCGACCTGTAATGAGTAAGAGAAACCCTAATAAAATAGCCGGAAATTGCGTAATAATATGAAAGGAAAGCGGATTTAGCTGCTTTAACCAGTTGAACTGACTAAAAGCTTCTGGAATAGTAGCAGATAATACGATCATGATTCCAGAAAAATACATTAAGAAAACAACAAACTTATGCGCTATTTCTGTAGACAGTTCTCGTGGGATTCCTGAATAACGTGTATTTAGACGATAACTTAGATTCTTTATAAAAAATATAACGCCGATAATAAAAGGAACAATGTAATAAAAAAGACGATAGAGTAATATCCAAGCAACAACGACTTCTCGATTGATCCCTAAAGCTGAGAGACCAATGATCATCATAATATCAAAACTACCCAGCTCACCTGGAATCATCGAGACGATTCCAATGACGGAAGCTGCAATAAAAAGAGGCACAACTTGCAATGGATGCATTGTAACGCCCATCAACATTCCAATCAGTAAAAAACTTCCTATAACGCCTGTCCACTCTAAAAATGAAGTTAGAATAAGCCCAAAGCGTGTTTGGCGATCAATATCCCCAATATATTCATCTTTTCTAAATAAACTTACAATCAAAACAACAGGGAAATACAAACCGCCGCCAATCAGCCAAATCCAATATTGCTGTAAATATTGATTTGTGTGAACAAACATGACAAGAAAGAAGGCCATAAGGCTATAAATAGAAAGTCCGGACATCAAAAAAATCAAAATTTTAGATAATGCACGAACGACGGCTTTGCCATCTTTCTCTTTTCCATAAAACTCAGAGCGCAATCCGATACTGACTAAACCACCAAATCCGGCAACATTGTTAATCGTATTGATTACCCAACTACTTTCAATAAGAAAAGTCTTATCTAGTTGTTGTTTTAAGATCTTATTAAGAATCACATCGTAACCAATCATTGGAACAACAGCAATTAGCCCAATCAAAAACATTAAGCCGATTTTCCAGAGCGCAAGATCTTGAAAAATATCCGAAAGTTGCTGGAATGAAATTGTTTTACTAATTGATAATAATTCACGAAAAACGATGATTATGACTGAAAAAATAAAAATTGTTTTAAAATAGCTAAAATGATCTTTGATCCATTGGAGCATTTTCTTCATTTAATTGCACCTACTTTTCTTTTAAAAATGATAGAATTTCTTGGTTAAATGTTTTGGGGTCCTTTCGAGCAAAAGAATGTCCTTGTCTTGGAATTAGCACAAAAGTAGCATGTGGAATTTCTTTGGCTAAATACATTGAATGGCTACGCTTGATAATATCATGTTTGCCGACGAGTACTAAAGTCTTTTGGGAAATCTGCTTTAAATCTAAAGCAGTAATGGTGATATCCTGTACCATCAATCGAACAATCGCCAGTCGCTGTTTCGCTTTTTGACTGAATAATGCCAATAATCGAAGATAAATATATTCAATTGCCGTCAGAATTCTTACAGGAAAATGAACCCCTTGAACAATTGTATTTCCCGCATTCAGTACTAAACGATGAACAGATTCAGGATATTTCTTTGTAAAAACCATGGCAAGATTTGCTCCATCGCTAAAACCGACAATATCTGCTTGAGGGAGTTGTTCTTGAACCATGATATTATAAAGGTCGTCAGCCATTTGCTCAAAGGTTAAATCAATGCTGGTGTTTGTTGAACGGCCATGGGCACGACTGTCAACCGTATAGACTGTGAAATAGCGGCTAAATACAGGTACTTGTTTTTCAAAATAGCGCCCACTTCCTCCATTTCCATGAAGTAAGAATAAAGGGGTGCCGTGACCTGAAACTTCATAATAAATGAGGCTTTTATCCGTTGTTAGTAGAACTTTCTTTTCTTTTTTCATATCCTTACCACCCATCTCGTTTAGTATAGCGGTTTTTCAAAATATTTAAAACTAAAATGGATAGAAGAATAGTAGCAAATTTTTATTAAAGAATGATAAAGAATCAACCTTTTTTTAGATTTTTTTTGAATAATAACGTATTATGAAAACTACACAAAAAAAGTTTGGATGATAAGATGAGTAAATTGATGAAAATCGTAAAAAGAATACTTTGGTTATTTCTTCTGTTATTGATCATCGGTTTGGGCTACTTTGGTTTTAAAATTCGCCAAAATGTTCAACAGGTTATGACTTATGAAACAGAAGTAGAACGAGTAGTAAAGAAAAATAATATTCCTGAATACAAAAATTTGGTGTTAGCAATTATTTATACTGAATCAAAAGGACTTTCAGAAGATTTGATGCAAAGTAGCGAGAGTGCTTACGGTAAAAGACAAATGATCGGTAGCACGGAAGAAAGTCTTGATGCGGGGGTCGCATTTTTAGCCCAAGCAATCGAAAAATCAAATGAAGCGGGCTGTGATATATGGACAGCTGTTCAAGCGTATAATTTTGGATTAGATTATATTGCCTTTGTTAAAGAGCAGGGAGGTAAAAATTCAGTTCGCTTGGCAGAAGAATATTCAAAAGAAGTGTTATCACCATTACTTGGAAATACGAATCAACAAACCTATCGGTATTATCGTCCGCAAGCGCTAATTTATAATGGAGGATTCTTATATAGTAATGGCGGGAACATGTTTTATGCTGATCTGGTCAAGATGAACCAGCAATTTATTAAATGGTTAAAATAATTTAAAGGCTAAATTAGTGATCCTTAAGAATGTCGTCTATTGAATGGTACGAATTCTTAAGGATTTTCTTGAACTTCTTTCTATTTACAAGTAAACTAAAGAAGATATAGTTTCAACAAGGAGAAAGTAGGGAATTAAATTCATGACAAATAAGTTTGACCTGAAACAAGGATTGACTCAAATAGAGGTAGAAGAACGAAAAAAACAAGGTTTACAGAATGATTATGAAGAAAATGTGGCTAAATCAACAAAAGATATTATTTATGATAACCTCATGACATTGTTCAACTTTTTAAATTTTGGAATTGCACTCTGCCTACTTTTTGTGGGTGCGTATTCTAACTTAGCTTTTTTAGCTATTATTCTAGTCAATATGGGGATGGGGATCTATCAAGAAATTCATGCTAGAAATTTAGTTCAGAAGTTATCAATTGTTTCTAAAGAAAGCGTTCATGTGATTCGTGAAGGAAAAGAAGTAGAGATCGATACAACAGAATTAGTGCTGGATGATATTGTTGTGATTTCTGCTGGTGAGCAAGTTCCTTCAGATATGGAAGTTATAGAAGGAAAAGCAGAAGCGAATGAAGCCTTATTGACCGGTGAGTCTGATTTAATCGAAAAAATAGCTGGCGATGTGTTACTATCAGGCAGTTTTCTAGCAAGCGGGCAAGTTTATGCAAAAGTTGTTCATGTTGGAGCAGATAATTATGCGGTTAAAATCACAGCAGAAGCAAAAGTGCATAAACCAATTCAATCTGAATTAGTAAATTCAATTCGCAAAGTATCTAAATTCACAAGTTTAGTGATTATTCCTTTAGGGATCATTTTATTTGTGGAAGGTTTCATGATTCGTAACTCTGGAATTGAAGCATCTGTAGTGGCATCCGCTGCTGCTTTATTGGGCATGTTGCCAAAAGGATTGGTCTTGTTGATCAGTATCACCCTTACAACAGGTGTTGTAAAACTAGCGAAAAAACGGATTTTAGTTCAAGATATGTACTCAATCGAAACATTAGCTCATGTTGATACACTGTGTTTGGATAAGACAGGAACAATCACTGAAGGAAAAATGAAAGTTCAAAAAGTAGCAGTCTTACATGCAAGTTATCATGAAAACTTTCCGCAAATCATCGGTAGTTATTTAGCGGAAAGTACAGATAATAATATCACGATGCAAGCTATTCGGAATCACTTCGATCTTTCCAATCGTTATGGAGCAGTAAAGAGTCTGCCATTTTCTTCTGAAAGAAAATGGGGGGCAATTGAATTTAACGAATTAGGAACAGTCTATCTTGGAGCGCCCGAAAAACTGGTTGCTGCCGATCGCTTACCAAAAGAAGTGATTGAAGCGCAAGAAGAGGGATATCGAGTGCTAATGTTAGGAATTGCAGAAAATACATCATTAGATGAAGAAAAGATACCTTTTTTAGAACCATTAGCAGTTTTAGAAATTGATGATCCGATTCGTCAAAATGCTAGTGAAACATTAGCCTATTTACGTGAAGAAGGGATTGACTTGAAAGTGATTTCTGGTGACAATCCTGTGACAGTTTCTAATATCGCTCGCCGTGCTGGATTATTTGGCTATGAATCATATGTTGATATGTCAACGATGGAGACAGAAGCGCAAGTGCGTCAAGCAGTCCATGACTATACGGTGTTTGGTCGAGTAACGCCGCAACAAAAGAGAACGATTGTTAGAGAATTAAAGGATAACGATCATGTGGTTGCAATGACAGGTGATGGAGTTAATGATGTCCTAGCATTGAGAGAAGCAGATTGTAGTATTGCTATGGCTGAAGGTGATGGGGCTACTAGACAAATTTCAAACTTAGTATTATTAGACTCTGATTTTACAACACTGCCAGATGTCTTGTTTGAAGGTCGACGCGTGGTCAACAATGTGACAAAAGTTGCTAGTGTCTTCTTTATCAAAACGATTTATTCATTTATTTTATCCATGATTTGTGTCTTTACAACAATCGCATTTCCTTTTATACCAATCCAAATTACCTTGATCGATTTGGCAATTGAAGGATATCCAGCCTTCTTCTTATCATTTGAAGGCGACAGACGTAAAGTTAAAGGGGAATTTTTACCGACTGCACTAAGAAATGCATCCGTTAATGCAGTCTTAGTTGTATTAAACATTGTGACAGTTTATTTGATGGGACAAAATCAAGGCTTTAGCCAAATGGATACCACAACACTAATGTATTACTTGTTGATTGGAATTAGTTGTATGGCAGTTGTTCGGGCATGTTTACCGTTCAATCCATTACGTATTTTCTTAGCAGTCACAACCGTAGGTGGAATTTATGTGGCGGCAATGCTGTTCCACAGTATTTTAGAAGTAGGCTTTTTAACTCAGCAAACCTTACCGATATTTGCGGTAATGATGCTTATTAATATCGTGATTCGGATCATGATTGGTCTTTTCCAAATGAAACGAGCTGGTAAAACCATCAAGGATCTTTAAAATGGCATAAAAGGTATGGAAATAGGGAGGGGTATCTATGAGTGGAGAGTATCAAATGCGCAAAACTATCGGAAAATGTTTTCGATCTGCTACAGATAATTTTAATGGCGTAATTCGAATATATGGTAGTCCCTATATGTATCGTGTAATTAATGGTATCCCTGAAAAGGGGGCGATGCTGGAAGTAGTAGATTTTTCCAGTACTGAATTATTTGTAACGGTGAACAATTATTTATTCGAAAGTGATGTGAATTATATTGATAATCCTTAATATTCTAATTTTTATCCTCGTTCTTGTTTTGATTTTGGTCCTTATTTCAAAAATGGTGATTATCGTTCAACAGGGTGAAGTGAAAATCGTTGAAAGTTTTGGGAAATATGTTAAAACGATCGATCCAGGTCTTCATTTCCTAATTCCTGTTTTGTATAAGGTACGTGGTCGTGTTTCTTTAAAACAAACACCTTTAGAAATTGAATCTCAAAGTGTAATCACCCGCGACAATGTAATTGTTGAAGTTGATGAAGCAATCAAATATCACGTGACGGATGTTCGTGCGTTTGTCTATGATAACGAAGATTCTGTTACCTCAATGATTCAAGATTGTCAGTCAAACTTACGTGGAATCATCGGTAAAATGGATTTAAATGAAGTGCTGAATGGAACAGAAGAAATCAATGTTAGTTTATTTGAAAGTGTAAAGGATATTACGGCAGGTTATGGTTTGTCGATCGACCGAATCAATATTGGTGAAATTTCTGTTTCGGATGAAATTGTCAATTCGATGAATAAACTAATCACAGCTAGTCGAGATAAAGAATCGACGATCACGATTTCAGAAGGTAGAAAGCAATCGATTATTTTGGATTCAGAAGCGAATGCTTCGCAGATGCAGATTGACGCCGAAGCTCGTGCAAAACAAACAAAAATCGATGCCGAAGCTCGTGCGCAACGTACGAAAATTGATGCTGATGCAGAAGCCGAACGAATCCGTATTACAACAGAAGCAGAAAGACAACGTATTTTGGCTTTGAATCAAGCCATCAAAGATAGTGATTTGAATGAACAAGCGTTGGCTTACCTAGGAATAGAAGCCTTTAAACAAGTTGTTAGCAGTGATGCAAACACAGTGATTTTACCAAGTAATATGACAGAATTAGGAAATATTCCTGTTGTTAAAGAATTATGGACTGCACAAGATACGCAAACCAAAGTGTGATTTTGAGATAGACGTTGAAAAAGTTAAAGAGAAAAGACAGATGAACGTATATCTGTTTTTTCTTTTTCATTACACAAAGGTTACTATATTATTATTATGTAAACCTAATCAGATGAAATCAAATGTTTTGAAAATAAAGATGCAATTTACTTGAAAATTATGTTTAGTATGATACAATGAAATATGTGTAATTGTGTCTTTATAAAAGTCGCGCTGAAGATTTCAGTGCTTTTTTACTGACTATCGCATAAATTAGCTTTTCGCTATTTTGGAGGTGAGAACAGTGGCACAAAGAATCCCTCAAGAAGTGATTGAGGAAGTAAGACAACGTACGAATATTGTTGATGTAGTTGGACAATATGTTCAATTGAAAAAATCCGGCAAGAATTATATGGGTCTATGTCCGTTTCATGAAGAACGTTCCCCTTCATTTTCAGTAGCAGAAGACAAGCAAATTTTTCATTGTTTTGGCTGCGGAAAAGGTGGAACTGTTTTTAATTTTCTGCAGGAAATAGAAGGAATCAATTTCCCCGAATCTGTCCGCAGAGTTGCTGAGTTAGAGCAGATACCAGTGAATATCGATTGGGCTAATACGATGGATTCTAACCCAACGGAAAACGTACAAAATCGCAAATTGATCGAACTTCATAAAAAGGCAGCAGATTTATATCATCATGTTTTGATGAATACTCAGATAGGTGAACCGGCGTTAAATTATTTATTGGAACGTGGGTTAACAAAAGAACTCATTGAAACATTTAAAATCGGTTTTGCTCCTCAAAAACGCGACTTTTTAAGTCAAGTATTCCAAAATGAAGAAGTCGCTGAAGATTTATCTAAAGAATCTGGATTGTTTATCCAAAGAGATAATGGTGAATTTTTAGATCGCTTTTATCAACGAGTGATGTTTCCAATCAGCGATGATCGCGGAAACGTGATTGCCTTTTCTGGGAGACTTCTTAAAACAGAAGATTTTCTAGGTGACGATATGCCTAAATATTTAAACAGTCCGGAAACCGTCTTGTTTAATAAAAGAGAGACATTATTTAACTTTGATAAAGCGCGCAAAGAAATCCGTAAGGAAAATACCGTGTTTTTATTTGAAGGTTTTATGGATGTGATCGCGGCATGGCAGGCTGGTATCACTAGTGGCGTTGCTTCTATGGGAACTAGTTTGACTAATGAGCAGATTCGTAAGCTTGAACGTGTAGCAAAAGAACTTGTTGTTTGCTATGATGGAGATACTGCTGGAGTAGAAGCAACAAATCGAGCAATTTCATTATTAAGTGAACATAGCAGGTTTCAATTAAGTATCGTAAGTATTCCTGAAAAATTGGATCCAGATGATTATTTAAGAAAATACGGCAACGACTCTTTTCGGGAGTTAGCACTCCATGGTCGAGAAACGGTGTTTAGCTTTAAAATGCAGTATCACCGTTTGACTAGAAACATGAATAATGAAAAAGAGCAGCTTGATTATGTCAATGAATTATTACAGGAATTGTTACTAGTTCAATCGCCTCTAGAGCGTGATCGTTATCTAAATCAGTTGGCGCAAGAATTTCAGTTGTCCTTCCACTCTTTAGAAGAACAGTTAAAACAACTGGAAACACAACAACGCTCTACGAAGAGAAGGGAAAGACAGCAACAAGTCGCACCGCCGCCTCAAGCGTTTGATGAAATGACGGGTCTAATGGAACCGCCAGAAATGTTTGAAGAAGTCGTTGTTCCTTCTACACAAAATAAATTACCGTTAACACAAGTAGAAAAAGCAGAACGTACATTATTGTATCGTTTGATGAATGAACAAAGTGTTCGAAATCAATTGATTCAATTACCTGAGTTTAATTTCGCACATGATCAATATCAAGAGCTTTACCTATTATTAGATAGCTACATGAGTGTTCACTCGGACTTTTTACTTGCAGATTTTATCGATTATTTAAAAGAAGAAACGATAAAAAAATTGGCAATCGATATTTCGTTACAGACGATTTCAGAAGAAAGTTCTGAAAGAGAGATTGCGGATGTGATAAGGGTGATTGCAAATTCTAGTTTAGACGATTTGATTCAGCAAAAACAATTGCAAAAAAAAGAAGCTGAACGTCTTGGGAATAAACAATTGGTAGACGAACTAGCGATCGAAATGATTAACTTAGTAAGACAATTGCAAAAAAGTCGTACATTGTCATAATGAATATGTCCAGATAATGTATTTGACTATTATTTATATATTTAATCGAATGGAAAAATGAAGGGGGCCTTCTTTCATGGAAAAAGAAACAGAAAAAAAATATGCAGCTGCATTGGCGGCCTTTATCAAAGAGAGCAAACCGAAAGGCAATGTTCTTTATGATGATTTAACAAACAAATTAGCAACGCCGTTTACATTGAATGCAGACGAAATGGAAAAATTGATCCAAAAAGTTGAAGATGCTGGTATCAGTGTCGTAGATGAGAATGGTGATCCAAGTGAACATAGTCTAAAAAAAGATGCAAAAGTTGCTGAAAAAGCCCAAATGGAAGATTTATCTGCCCCTACTGGTGTTAAAATCAATGACCCTGTTCGTATGTACCTGAAAGAAATCGGGCGTGTACAATTATTAACTGCAGCGGAAGAAGTCGAATTAGCACTAAAAATCGAAGAAGGCGACCAAGAAGCAAAACAACGTTTAGCAGAAGCAAACTTACGTTTAGTTGTTTCAATTGCCAAACGTTATGTAGGTCGTGGGATGCAATTCCTGGATTTGATCCAAGAAGGAAATATGGGACTAATGAAAGCTGTTGAGAAATTTGACTATCGTAAAGGGTTTAAATTCTCAACGTATGCTACTTGGTGGATTCGTCAAGCAATCACTCGTGCTATCGCTGACCAAGCAAGAACGATTCGGATTCCTGTGCATATGGTGGAAACGATCAATAAATTGATTCGTATCCAACGCCAATTGTTACAAGATTTAGGTCGGGAACCAACGCCTGAAGAAATCGGTGCAGAAATGGACTTACCAACTGAAAAAGTCCGCGAAATTTTGAAAATAGCACAAGAGCCTGTTTCTTTAGAAACGCCAATTGGTGAAGAAGATGACTCTCATCTTGGAGACTTCATTGAAGACCAAGATGCAACTAGTCCAGCTGAACATGCTGCTTATGAATTGTTGAAGGAACAATTAGAAGATGTTTTAGATACACTGACTGATCGTGAAGAAAATGTTTTACGTTTACGTTTTGGTTTAGATGATGGACGTACCCGTACTCTAGAAGAAGTGGGGAAAGTTTTTGGTGTAACTCGTGAACGAATTCGTCAAATCGAAGCCAAAGCACTACGTAAACTACGTCATCCTTCTCGTTCTAAACAATTAAAAGATTTTCTAGAATAAGAAGTTTTTCTTAAAATTTGAACAGCTCTTTTCGATTTCTTTCGGAAAGGGCTGTTTTTAACAATCGTAACAAAAAAGTTAGAAAGTACATATTGGAAGAAACAAGATTTTATGGTAGATTAGATTTAGGAATCAGTAGAATGTGAGGCGGAATGAATGACGAAACAATGTCCGAATTGCGGCACCGAAATAGATAATCAAGCAGAAACTTGCTCTGAATGTGGTTACTCATTTAATGAAGAGCAGACACAACAGAAACAAGACAAAAAAGCAGAGACTTCTAGTTTTCTAAATAAAGAACAAAATGAAAATATCGAATGGTCTGAATTGAAAGATATGAGCATCGGTCATGTAATGACGATGTTCAATGAAGAGAAAACAGAAGAAAAAGCAACAGAAGGAATAGCAGAAACTAAAACAGAAACGCCAGAGGAAAATACTAGACAAAACACAAAGGAGTCATCCTCTACAAAAGAAGAAACAAGCCCAGTGATCTCAAAAAAAGAAGAACTGGAAAATACTGCAGCACTGAATCAATATATCAATGAACATAAAAACGAGCAATCAGACAGCCCAGTGCGAACAAATAAAGAATCTAATAACGAATTAGCAAGTGATCAATTGGTTAAAATCGATGAGCCGTCAGAATCAAATCATACAGGACAAGATGAAGTGAAATCAAATGAACTAGAAAATGAGACGAATGGCTCAACGAATGAAAAGTCAGAACAAATAAGAAAAGATAGACCAAAAGATGAAATCACAAAATTCACTAAGCCTGCAGAAACTGGTGTAACAACACCGATTGGTCCGAAAGCATTACCGAATAAACAAGCGGAGATTCCATCAAAAAGTAAAAAGCCCGAGGAAATCGAGATGGATGCGGCACCTATTTTCTTTAAAGAACCTGAAGTGTCTAATGCCATAAAAGATCAATTTGAAAAGCAAACCGAGACAAATAAAATACAAGAAGAAAACAAAAATAAGGCTGTTACTCCAGCCGTAACGAACAATTATAAGAAACTCTCTATTGTTTTAGCGGCAGCTGTTGTCTTAGCCGGAGGTTCATGGTTTGCGTATAATCAAATGCAGAACAAATCTGCTGACCAAGGGCAGGTAACACAAAACAAAGACAAATTAGTAATACAAACCGAAAAAGAGTTAAATAGCTATTTTACCGATGATAAACAATTGTTTTTAAAACCCGAAATGGTAAGTGTTAGCACAAAAACGATCAAAGAAAATTTAGATACATTAAAAGAAACGTCTAATTATAAGGCATTAGAGGAAACATATAATAAAGTCATTGATAAACAAGCAGCGATCACAAAAGTAAATGAACTATTTACTCAGCCAATCATTGATGGTAGCAAGCTAAAAGATGCAACAATCAAAGCAGACAAAAAAATTGATCTTGCCAAGCGTGAAGAGCAAGATGCGTTTGATACATTATTAAATCAAGCGACTGATCAAGCTGTGAGCCAGTATGATCAATTACAAAAAGCGAAAGCAGCGGTCGATGTTTTTTATAAGGATAATGCATTGACAGAAGCTTTGACAAGAGAAAATTATACAACGGCAAAAAATGAAGTAGATCAAGTTAAAAACGTAGAATTACGGAAGCCCTTGAGTGATGTTTTAGTTAAGGCAGATAAATCATTGGCCGATGCAGAGGCTGCATCTATTCCAACGCAACAAGTTGTGCCAGAGCAAACACCAGCAGTTTCTGATAATCTAGAAAATAATACACAAACAACAGCAGGTGTTCAACCAGATTCAGATACTTTTTCTGCTCCTAATGCACAAGGAGTTTATACGGCTCCAGTTTATTCGGTGGATGCCAACGATGTCAGTGATCTGAGCAATCCTGCTTGGAGTTGGGCACCTGGTGTTCAGGAGAAAGTAATTGCTACGTGTATCGAACGAGGCTATATAACAGCCGGAGCCTACTCGTTACAACCAGCAAGAATCATCAATGGTGAAGGTTATTACAATCTCTATGGAGCTGATGATCAATATCTTGTGACGATCAATGCCAAAACGGGTTGGTTTAAAGGTAATGCTTCAAGAAATGCTGGAAGATAGTATTTAATTTTTGTGAAAATAAAAGTGAGGTTGGGACAAAAGTGTTTTTTCCTTTTGTTTCACCCTCGTTTTTCTTCCACTGCATATAAAAGGAAAAATCGATGACGATTGATTTTAGAAGCAAGGAGAACAGTATGGAAAAAAAAGAATATCTAACGTTTAAGGAAGGTGTCTATGCTTGTATACCAACCATTTTAGGTTATTTGGGCATCGGGATTGCAGCAGGTGTAGTTGGTAAAAACGTCGGATTATCGGTTTTAGAAATAGCGTTAATGTCGATTTTGGTTTATGCTGGCGGAGCACAATTTATAATCTGTGGTATGCTTGTGATTCATTCACCGATTTCAGCTATTATCTTTACAACATTTTTAGTCAATTTACGGCATTTCTTAATGAGTATGTCTGTTGCGTCCTATTTTAAAAAAGAGCCGCTGATTACTAGCATTGGTATTGGTACACTATTGACAGATGAATCATATGGTGTTCTGATGGGGGCTTTGAGTAACGAACATCGAGTCAGTTCAGCTTGGACGCATGGATTGAATATAACGGCTTATTTAGCTTGGATTATTTCAACAATCGTTGGTGGAGTTTTAGGTACATGGATTCCTGACCCTTATTTATTGGGATTAGATTTTGCTTTGGTGGCAATGTTTGCTGGACTATTTGTTTTGCAAGTAGATGGACCAATAAAGAAATATACGAAAGAAACGTTGATCGTTTTAGGCACAGTTTGCGTATCACTTTATTTATTAATGGGTTTTCTTTCGCCAGAACTATCCGTTTTATTTGCAACTCTTTTAGGTTGTACAGTTGGGATGGTGAATCATCATGAGTAGCAATTATGTATTATTAACAATTTTAGGTTGTTCGATCGTCACTTGGATACCGAGGATACTTCCTTTTCTAATTTCAAAACGTGTGGATTTCCCAGATTGGTTTCTTCGATTTTTATCTTATATTCCAATTTGTATCTTGACGGCACTCTTATTTCAGAGTATTTTAGAAGTTCAGGCGACAGGCTTTCCTAAAGTGAAAACGTTAGAAGCGTTAAGTTGTATTCCTACTTTACTTGTTGCTATTCGTACAAAAGATTTAATGAAAACAGTTGTAGTAGGAATCATTACAATTGCCGTATTACGGATTTTTTTAGGCTAAGTGCCAGAAGGAGAATAGTATGAACGAACTATTAGCGAATATTTTTACAGCATTAGTGATCGATGAAAATGAGACCCATTACTTTTTACAAAAAAATGGGATTACTTTGCGTTTATCTAAGGAAGAAGGAACGCATGAAATTGGGGAAGCTGTAGAAGGCTTTGGTTATATGAACCAAAAACAAGAACCTGAAATGACAACAAATATTCCAACTGCTCGAGTCGGGCAATATGCGTTTGGAACAGTCACAGGCACTAGGCGCGATTTAGGTGCCTTTGTGGACATTGGATTAAAAGATAAGGATGTTGTTGTCTCTTTAGATGAACTGCCTGTAATGCGTGAATTATGGCCTAAAAAAGGCGACCAGCTGATGGTTTCCTTAAAAGTTGATAATAAGGAACGAATTTGGGGAGAACTAGCCGATGAGAAGATTTTTAAGGCGATGGCAAAACCAGGAACAGAAGAGCTGAAAAATGAAAATATCAGTGGTATCGTGTATCGCTTAAAGATGATCGGTTCATTTGTTTTGACCGATGACTTTTATATTGCATTTATTCACCCTTCAGAACGTTATCAAGAACCTCGATTAGGTGAACGCGTCAATGGTCGAGTGATTGGTGTACGTCCTGATGGTATTGTGAATATCTCTTTAAAACCTCGTGGCTACGAAGCAATTAGTGATGATGCTGCAATGATTTTGACATTCTTAGAACGCTCTGCTGAGCATAAGATTCCATTTACAGATAAATCAAATCCAGAAGAGATCAAACAAACTTTTGGGATCAGCAAAGCTCAATTCAAACGTGCAATCGGTAATTTATTGAAACAAGGAAAAATTATTCAAGAAGCAGGATTTACAATTTTAAAAGAAGAACAACAAGAAAAAGAATAGATCTTTCATTCTAATTGAGAATCACTTGCAAAAATATTCGAGTTATTTTATACTTATTATAATTTAGTGCTATAGAAATTCAAATCTAGATTAAAATAATTATAAATAAGGGGCTGCATTTATGGATTCTACTGCTGCTTTAAAAAAAACAAAACAACAATTGCATGAATCTGGTTTCAAACTAACGCCTCAACGAGAAGCAACTGTTTTGGTATTGCTTGAAAATGAGAAAGATCATTTATCAGCCGAAGAAATTTACTTTTTAGTAAAACAAAAAAGCCCAGAGATTGGTTTAGCAACTGTTTATCGTACACTAGAAATTTTAACTGACTTAAAAGTCGTTGACAAAGTAAGTTTTAATGATGGATTAGCTCGTTATGACTTGCGCAAAGAAGGAGCAAAACACTTCCATCACCATCTGTTATGTTTAGAATGTGGGAACATCGAAGAGGTGGAAGAAGATTTGCTAGGAGAAGTGGAAGAAGTGGTGGAGCAACGCTATCATTTTTTAGTAAAGGATCATCGTCTCACTTTTCATGGTATTTGCCAAGAGTGCCAACAAAAGAAAAAGAATCAATCAACTGACGAGGTGGCATCAGCGCTTTAAATCCTGGATAGTTCTATAATAAAATTACCTATGACATGATGCTGATCCAATTGAAGTGTCACTTAGATAAAACTCGTTAAACTTTTTCTCAGTGACTTTTTTTCTGAAAAAGATTGACAATTTTGAAAGAATCTCTTACAATGACTTCAATAAACAATAAAAGTTTTGATAAGAACTAGTAAGATAGTACAGGTGAACAGAAAGTAGCCGGTTGTTGAGAGGCGCATGATCCTAAGGTATCCGAATTCCTCTTTGAACTTCACACCGAATCAAGTAGGCTGTGACGGCTAAGTGCACCCGTTATTGTGCCAGGGTATAATTTTGTACCTGATAAGTCAATGAGTGCAAACGAATTGTAAACAAAGGTGGTAACACGGATCGATCGGTCTCGTCCTTTTTCAGAAATGGAAAAGACGAGGCCTTTTTTATTTACTAGATCAGTCTTTTATTGTTTGAGTGTCAGATAAAATGAAGGGAAGTTATCGTATGAGTTTTAAAGCATTGAGTGAACCAATCAATTTTGAACAAGTAAAAGCACTATCTAAATTAACACCTGAACAAGAACAATTAAAAGCAATTAGAGATCAAGAATTAAAAGAAATCATTGAAGGAAAAAGTAAAAAAATCTTGCTAATAATTGGGCCTTGTTCTGCTCACAACGAAGAAGCTGTAATGGAGTATGTCACTCGACTCGCTAAATTACAAGAAAAAGTCCAAGATAAAATCTTTATGGTACCACGAATCTATACCAATAAACCAAGAACAAATGGCGACGGCTACAAAGGTTTATTACACCAACAAAATCCCGAAGGAAAAAGTAATCTGATCAAAGGAATCGCAGCAGTTCGTAGTTTGCATAACCGTGTTATTAGTGAAACTGGTTTAACAACTGCTGATGAAATGCTTTATCCTGAAAATTTAGAATTTGTACAAGATTTAGTGAGTTATATCGCTGTTGGTGCACGCTCTGTTGAGGATCAACAGCATCGTTTTGTCGCAAGCGGGATTGACCAACCAACAGGGTTGAAAAATCCGACCAGTGGGAATTTGAAGGTCTTATTTAATTCTTTGTATGCTGCACAACAGAAACAAGAATTTATTTTTAATGGTCTTGAAGTCGAATCAAGTTCAAATCCTTTAGCACACGTTGTATTAAGAGGTGGCTTAAATGAATATGGTGAGGATATTCCAAATTATCATTATGAAGATTTAGTAAAAGTAGTTGATCTTTATAAAGCGGGTAAGTATCAAAATCCTTTTATTGTCGTCGACACAAATCATGACAATTCTGGTAAAAAGCATACCGAACAAATCAGGATCGTCCAAGAAACCTTAATCAATCGGACTTGGAATACTGATATGAAAAATTGGGTGCGAGGATTTATGATCGAAAGTTTCCTTGAAAGCGGTCGTCAAGAAGCGGATGGGAAAATATTCGGCAAGTCGATTACCGATCCATGTTTAGGTTGGGAGGAGACAGAGGAATTAGTGAAATATATTGCGGAACATGCTTAATGACTTTAAATGAAGATTCAATATAAAACAAGCTTTTCACGAAGACCTGTACATTCGTGAAAAGCTTATTGTGTTGTTCTTTAAATGTAAAAATGCCAGATATTACAAATTAGCAAATTTTTCCAGTAAACGAATCATTTGGCAGGTGAAACCATACTCATTGTCATACCATGCAACAGTTTTAACCAATTGATAATCCCCAGAAGTCGTAACTTCAGTTTGAGTTGGGTCAAAAATTGAGCCTTCTGTTGTGCCGATTACATCGCCAGAGACGATTTCACGATCGTCATAGCCGAATGAAGGATTATCAATGGTATGCTTTTTGATTGCTTCATTTACTTGATCTGCAGTAACCTTTGTTTTTAAAATCGATACCAATTCTGTTAAAGAGCCATCAACGACTGGCACTCGTTGCGCATGTCCTTGCAATTTTCCATTCAATTCAGGAATAACTAAGCCAATTGCCTTGGCAGCACCTGTTGAATGTGGAATCGTATTGTCTGCGGCTGAACGAGCAGCTCGTAAATTGCCGCCTTTAACTGGTCCATCTAATAACATTTGAGTAGAGGTGTAGGCATGAACGGTTGTCATGGTACCAACCTCGATACCGAATTCATTATTTAAGAAATAAGCCATAGGAGCTAAACAGTTTGTTGTACATGAGCCTGCAGAGATGATCTTATCTTCTGATGTTAACGTGTCATCGTTGACATTATAGACAATGGTTTTCATATCACCAGCTGGAGCTGAAATTACAACTCGCTTTGCTCCAGCATCGATATGCGCTTGAGCTTTAGCTTCTGACGTGTAAAAACCAGTACACTCTAAAACAATATCGACGCCATTTTCTTCGACCCATTTCAACTTACTTGCATCAGCTTCGGCATACACTTTAGTTTCTTGACCATCAACGACGATTGAATGATCTGTCGCGGTAACTTTTCCAGGATACGTACCATGTGTCGAGTCAAACTGTAATAATTGTGCCAACATGGTCGGGCTAGTCAAATCATTGATTGCGACAACTTCAATATCATCAGAGACTTCTTTGATGCGACGAAAAGCTAAACGACCAATCCGGCCAAATCCATTGATTCCTACTTTTACTGTCATACTAAATTTCCTCCTTAAATTAGATACATAATAAGCTTAATCAAGCTTATTGTTGGGTAATAAAAAATGAGCAGCATCATCGAATCGTTTGTTTAAAAAAACGATGAAATACGCTATACTTATAGCATGAACGCTTTTCAAACTTTTGTCAAAAATCTTGTCTTCTTATAAGTAATGGAGTCGGGGCTATGAATAGAGCTCAAATTGTAGAGGTACTTCAGACCAATTAACAAGTTATTGCAGAAGGAGAATCGTTTTATCAGCGAGTCAGTTACACGATATGAATCATTTAATGTAGTGATTTCTGTTTTTCATGATGACATGGATGATTGCTCGAGATAGCTAAGTAGTAGTGCTGTTGTCATAGCTCTAAAGACTATCGATTCTCGTTCATAAAAACGAGTTTGGCTAGACAAATTCAGCTTTAACCTTTACAATAAGAAAGGCTTTCAATGAAATCGCAGTATTAAAAAGTGAAAGAGCAGTAAATAATGTAAACCAAAGCAATGATGAGATCGAATCGCTTCTTTTTATGTTTGGAAACGAAACACGTTAGTCATTGTCTTTAAGATAGGAGGACAAAAGATGTCCATGTTTTTAGATCAGGTAACAATCGATGTCAAAGCTGGTAAAGGCGGAGATGGAATGGTTGCCTTTCGTAGAGAAAAATATGTACCCGACGGCGGACCGGCCGGAGGAGATGGTGGTCAAGGAGGAGACGTGATTCTTGTTGTAGAAGAAGGATTACGTACATTGATGGATTTTCGTTTTAATCGTCATTTTAAAGCACAACCTGGTGAAAATGGGATGAGTAAAGGCATGCACGGCCGCGGCTCAGAAAATACCTTTGTAAAAGTTCCACCAGGTACAACCGTTCGGGATGCTGAAACAGGGACGCTGATCGGAGATTTGATTGAAAATGGTCAAACATTGACTGTAGCCAAAGGTGGACGCGGTGGACGCGGGAATATTCGTTTTGCTTCTGCTAAAAATCCAGCTCCTGAAATCGCAGAAAATGGCGAACCCGGTCAAGAAAGAAAAATTGAATTAGAATTAAAAGTGCTAGCTGATGTTGGTTTAGTTGGTTTCCCTTCTGTTGGAAAATCGACTTTACTATCTGTTATCTCTTCTGCTAGACCTAAAATTGGTGCCTATCATTTTACGACATTAGTTCCTAACCTTGGCATGGTATCAACTAGTGACGGACGAAGTTTTGCAGCAGCTGATTTACCTGGATTGATTGAAGGCGCATCTCAAGGTGTTGGACTTGGAACACAGTTTTTACGTCATATTGAGCGTACCAGAGTTATTTTACATGTGATTGATATGAGTGGGATGGAAGGCCGCGATCCTTATGAAGATTATCTTGCTATCAATAAGGAACTAGCATCTCATAACATGCGTTTAATGGAACGTCCCCAAATCATTGTAGCAAATAAAATGGACATGCCAGAAGCGGAAGAGAATTTAAAGAAATTTAAAGCGCAAATTGAAAAAGAACGGACTGATGAGTACGCAGATCATTTGCCGATTTTTCCAATTTCTGGTGTGTCGCGTAAAGGGATTGAACCATTACTTAATGCAACTGCCGATTTAATTGATGTAACACCAGAATTTCCATTATATGAGGAAGAAATAATAGAAGATACAGTTCATTATGGATTCCAACCAGAAGGACCAGAATTTACGATTGATCGAGATTCTGATGCAACTTGGATATTATCTGGAGAATCATTAGAAAAACTGTTCCAAATGACGAATTTTGAACACGATGAAAGTGTTATGCGTTTTGCTCGTCAATTACGCGGTATGGGTATCGATGAAGCTTTACGAGCTCGTGGAGCGAAAGATGGCGATATTGTTCGAATTGGTGAGTATGAATTTGAATTTGTTGATTAGATGAAGAATCATAAGAAAAGAGCTGATGTTATATCGGCTCTTTTTTTCAGCTTTAAAGTGATTATTTTCACAAATTAATGTGCTATTTAATTAAAGAAAGAAACTGTTATTTCTCAAAAGCCAATTAGATCAAGATTCAGTTGGTTATCTATCGCAGTTTCTAAAACAATTGAACTTTTAATGTTTGAAAATTGCATCCATTTTGCAAGTACATCTTTCATCTCAGTAGTATTACTCACTGTTGCTTTCACTAAATAATTAACCTCACCACTGACGATATATACTTCATTAACGTAAGGACTACTTCTCAATAAATTTAACGTTTTTTCGACGGGAAGTCTAACCTGGCTCAATTCAGTGAAAAAAGTAATATTCTCTTTGAACTGTTCGCTGGATATTTGAATCGTAAAATTTGTAATGATGCCTTTTTCAATTAATTTGTTGATTCGTTCCTTTACACTTGGGCGACTCAAATTGACTTTTTGAGACAATTCAACAATTGAAATTCGTGAATTTTCATGTAAGATTTCTAAAAGTTTACGGTCAGTTTTGTCCAATAGTCTACCTCCTTTATTTTCCACTTGAAACCATTTGATATGTTTATTATAGAGGATAAATGGATGGCTTTCCATAAAAAAATAGAGGTATTGACCGTTTTATCATTACAAAGTCAAAATGGCTAATTTAGAGAATGGCGTTTCATATTGTTAAAAAAAATGACATACTTTTTCTGAATCTTAAAGCGAATGCTTCCATTTGATTCATAATTTTATATACAAGTAACAAAAAAATTCGTTATCATTAATTTATCTCAAGAGGATTTAGTTATTTATTAGTGAATAGATGTTTTTTTATCTAAAAAGACTACCAAAGGAGCATTTTTTATGGTGAGAAACAGGTGGTTAAAGTTTTTATTGCTGTATGCAGGTGGTGTGCTTGTTTCTTTAAGTCAATTGAAATTAGTGCCGATCCAAAATGAATTGGGATCAGAATTAGGTGTAAGTCTATCGACAGTTTCGTTGTTAATGTCGATTTTTACAGTTTCCGGGATTTTTCTAGCTGTTCCAGGTGGCGCTTTAGTCACACGTTTTGGTCCCAAAAAATTACTAATCGGATTGATGGGCTGTTTAGCAATTGGGAATATCTGGGGGGCAATTTCAACTAGGTTTTGCTCATTGTTGCTTTCAAGAGCGCTCGAAGGGATTTCCTTTTCAATGATTATCATGGTGGGTATCGTCTTCATTCATTTTTGGTTTCAAGAAAGTAATAGCGGTATTCCCACAGGACTTTGGGGGACATTTTCTGCTTTAGGCTCAATGCTAGCGATGAACTTGTTTAAACCTCTCGTACAAGCCTATGGGTTACGTTCACTTTGGTTTCTTATTGCAGGTTTGTCAGTTCTTTTGTTGTGTTTGTTTTTCTTTCTATTAGATGAACCAAAGAATCAATCTATTGTTGAGCAAAAAAGAATGTCAGGCTCATTTAAAAAGGCGATAGAGAATAAATCGATTTGGTTGTTAGCTCTTGCTCAAGGTTGTATGGCTTTTATACTATTTGCTTTTATCAATCTTTATCCGCAGATATATAGGCAACAATATGGTTTATCAGAATCGTTAGCAAATAGCTACACTGGCTATTTTGGTCTATTTGGCATTCCTTTTGGTGCTTTAGCAGGCTATTTGATTGATAGAACCAAAAAAGGGCAGGTAATGATCTTTTGTTCTTTTCTGTTAATGTTAGCCGCAACCTTTTGGATGGGGTACTTGTCAAGTAACGTGACATTTATTATGCAACTCTTTGCACTTTCGGCGGGAGCTAGTTTGTCTTCTTCCTGTGTGATGATTTTGGCCCCAAAAGTGGTAAAACAAGACCGCTTGATTGGAGCAAGCGTTTCTTTTATCAACTTGTTTTATTATGTTGGCATTTTTGTCGGAACACCGATTGTTACAAAACTAAGTGAAGGAGATCAATCATGGCAAAATAGTACCTATTTACTTAGTGGTATTGGTGTCATTGCATTATTAGCAGTAGTTGGATTTGTTAAATTGAATAATGAAAATGTTTTATCGTAATTAAATTATTCACGAAAGAGTAGCATGTTTTTAGATATGCTTCTTTTAAATAAAAACTTGGAAGGTGACAAATAATGGAAAGAGTATTTCAGACAGATCATGCGTTTGCAACGGAAATGGATAAGAAAGATCCGCTTAGAAGCATCAGAGATCGTTTTTATGTTCAGCCAGGTGAAATCTATATGGACGGTAATTCACTAGGCTTGGCTTCTAAAGACGCTGAAGAAGCCTTACTTAACATGATGAACATTTGGAAAAAAGAAGGCATTAAATTATGGGATGGATTGTTCCATTATGCTGGTAAATTAGGTGAAATGTCAGCACCGTTGATCAATGCGTATCCCGAAGAAGTAGTGATCACAGGTAGCACAACGATCAATATTCATCAATGTATCAGTACATTATACAAACCTACAAAAGAGCGGTACAAAATTTTAGTTGATGATTTAAATTTCCCTACAGATCGTTATGCTATCGATAGCCAAGTAAAATTGCGAGGATTTGATCCCAAAGACGCTGTAAAAGTGGTGGAAAGTGCGGATGGACGCTTGATTGATGAATCCGCAGTGATTGAAGCGATGACTGATGATGTAGCGATCATTCTTTTGCCAACGGTCTTATATCGTAGTTCTCAACTATTGGATATGAAACGAGTGACGGATGCTGCTCATCAAAGAGGAATTCTAATTGGTTGGGACTTATGCCATGCTATAGGCGCAATACCGATGGATTTTAAAGAGATTGATCCTGATTTTGCTGTCTGGTGTACGTACAAATATTTATCAGCAGGACCAGGCTCAATAGCTGGTCTTTACATGAATCAGAAACATTTCAAAGAAATACCAGGATTAGCAGGTTGGTGGGGGAACAAGGATGATACTCAATTTGAGTTGAACCATCAATTTGACCATCAAAGAGATGCAAGCGGCTGGCAAATTGGCTCCCCAAGTTTCTTGGCAATGGCTCCACTGGAAGGAACTTTAACGATTTTTAATGAAGTTGGGATGGATAAAATTCGTAATAAATCGTTATCTATTACAGCGTACCTCATGTATTTGATTGATGAAAAACTTGCCAAATATGGCTACGCAGTAGGAAACCCACGAGAAGATAATAGACGTGGTGGTCATGTTTGTTTGGAACACGAAGAAGCATATAGAATTTGTAAAGCACTAAAACAAGCAAATATCATCCCAGATTTTCGAGAACCGAATGTGATTCGCTTAGCTCCAATTGCTTTATATAACACTTATCAAGAAGTGTACACATTAGTAGAAACATTAGAAGATATTGCTTTAAATAAAAAATATGAAAATTTCAGTAATGAGCGGACACTAGTCGTTTAAGCTACTTAAAGAACTTCAATTGTCACCTTTACAAATAGGACAATTTCCTACACTATTACGATCGCTATTGGAATCAACACATATAAAAAGCACATAAGGATGAAGGCAGTCACAAAAGATCAAAACAAACTATGTACACCTGTTTCCAAATCATTTAATTAAGAAATAGACGATTAAATCATTTTATTGCTGTAAATGCAATAAAATGATTTTTTTTACTTTAAGCTTCATTTATGTTTGTTCTTATACAATGAATTTAGTTAAAGGAGGAATTACAATGGTTAAACTAAAAAATAGTTTTCACAGAAAAGAAAAAAAATATATATTGACGAATAGAATATATCAGCAATTAAGAGAAAAAATAGATCCTTATCTGCAAGAAGATGAGCACGGGCTACATACGATAATTTCAATTTATTTCGACACGGAAGACTATCAAATGATTCGTAACTCTATAACAAAACCAGTTTACAAAGAAAAGTTTAGAATTAGAAGTTACGGGATTCCAAAAGAAGAATCCACTGTTTTTCTTGAAATAAAAAAGAAAATCAGTGGTGTTGTTTATAAAAGAAGAGTAGCACTAACATATGAAGCGGCTCAAAATTACGTTCAAAAACCATATTCATTTAAATTGCAAACAGCTAAAGAACAACAAATCAAGCAGGAAATCGATTGGTTGTTTGCACGAAAAAGATTAAAACCAAAAGTAATGATTGCGTATGATAGGCGGGCCTTATTTGATTTAGAGAATGAAGATTTTCGAATCACGTTTGATTTTAATATCCGTTATCGACAAGATAGATTGACTTGTACAATAGATGATCAAGGAGAACGAGTAGCACCAGAAATCGATATTTTAATGGAAGTCAAAGCAATGGGCGCTTATCCATTATGGTTTTCAGAAATGTTAGCAGCACTAGAAATTTATCCGGTCTCTTTTTCAAAATATGCGCAAACTTATCAACGTTACTTATTTGAGCCCCATTCTAATTGGAAGAATTTTGGGTAAAGAGAAGAAATTGAACTATTTAATGTTTTTTTATATTAAGGAGGATTTTCAATATGTTGTCTAGTCTTTTAGTAGAAAGTTCAGTTGAAGTATCGTTCAAGGAACTTTTGATTTGTATTATGACTTCGGTTTTATTAGGTCTTTTAGTTGCTTGTGTTCATATGTATCGAAATGTTTATAGTAAAAATTTTGTGATCACATTAGCTGTCTTACCTGTCTTGGTTCAATTAGTCATCATGTTAGTTAATGGGAATTTAGGTACGGGTGTTGCCGTTTTAGGTGCCTTTAGTTTAATCAGATTTCGTTCAGTAGCCGGAGGAGCTAGAGAAATCACTAGTATCTTTTGGTCGATGGGAATTGGGTTGGCCACAGGTATGGGCTATGTTGGCTATGTCACACTATTTTCTTTAATCATTGCTTTATTTTTATTGATTTTAAACACAGTTCATTTTGGTGAAAAGCAAAAGGTGACAGAACGGGAAATAAAAATCACGATCCCAGAAGATTTAGATTATCCAGGATTATTTGATGACCTATTTCAAGAGTATACCTATTCTGCAACTCTAGACTCAGTCAAAACAACGAATATGGGCAGTCTTTATGAATTGCGTTATCGTATTACATTAAAAGATAGTCAAACAGAAAAAGAGTTGATGGATGCCATGCGCATAAGGAATGGAAATTTAACAATTATTTCAGGTAAGGTAGCCACAAATAGAGAAGAATTGTAGGTGAATAACATGAAAAAAGCGAAATTAGGTTTAACAGTCTTAACAATGCTCGTCTTTTTATTATCGGGCTGCACGAAAGAAGATCCAAATACAAACACGTTATCTTCAAAAAATTCAGAAGACGTTATTACTGTCGAAGATGCAAAAAAATCTACTGAAAATAAGTATGGTACTTATGATGAGGAAGACTTTGATGAAAGTTATGATGAAAGCTCCGCAACAAAAATTGAGTTAAAAAAGACGAGTGCAGAAATTGATGGTTCTGGCGCTTCAGAAAAAGATAACATCATCTCCATTACCGCAGGTGGTACCTATATTATTTCTGGAACGTATGATGGGCAAATAAAAATCAGTGCCAATAATGAACAGGTTCATCTAGTTTTAAATGAAGTGTCACTAACAAATGCCTCATCCTCTGCAATTTATGTAGAACAAGCAAAAAAAGTAATTACAACTTTAGCAGATGGCTCTAAAAATACGCTTATTGATAGTAGCAATTACACCTTTGCTTCTGCTGATGAAACGGAACCCGATGCAACTTTTTTCAGTAAAGATGACCTAGTCATCAATGGGAAAGGTACGCTAGACGTGACGGGCTCTTATGATAATGGTATTCGTAGTAAAGACGACTTAGTTATTACGAATGGCACCATTAACGTTACGGCTAAGAATAACGCGATCAAAGGTAAGGATTCGATTTCTATTGCAGGTGGTACTTTTTCCTTAAAAACAACAGAAGGTGACGCAATCCAAGCGAATAACAGCACTGATGCAGATAAAGGTTGGATTGCAATCGATGGTGGAAAATTTAACATTCAATCAGGAAATGATGGTATTCAAGCTGAAACGAACCTATCCATTTCGACTGCTAATATTACCGTTCAGACAGCTAATGGTTATGACGACCACACAATTGATACCACAGCTAGCTATAAAGGGCTCAAGGCTTCTGGAAACATCATTATTGATGATGGAAACTTTGATTTTAATGCCGCTGATGATACTATTCATTCGAATGCTACAGTAACCATCAATAATGGTCGTTTCTCTTTAGCAAGTGGGGATGATGGCATACATGCTGATACTGATTTAGTAATTAATAATGGTACGATAGCAATCAGCAACTCGTATGAAGGATTGGAAGGGGCTTCGGTTACCATTAACAATGGTACGATCTCTCTTTTGGCTTCGGATGATGGAATCAACGCTGCTGGGGGTAGTTCTGGTGAGTCAGAACAAGCAGGACAATTTGGTACAGATGCATTTGGTGAACCTGGCGGTGATGGAGATAGCACCAATTTCATCGAAATCAATGGTGGAAATATCTTTGTCAATGCAGATGGCGATGGCATTGACAGCAATGGGGATGTCCGGATGACGTCAGGTACACTAATAGTCAATGGACCGACCGATAATGGAAATGCGGCCCTAGATTATGATGGAACCTTTACTATGGATGGTGGTATGTTAGTCTCTAGTGGCAGTTCGGGGATGGCGATGGCTAGTAGTGACTCTTCTGCACAAGCTACATTAAGTCTTTACTTTGATGATACGAAAGCAGCAGGGACATTGATCAATTTAAAAAATGAATCGGGCAAAACAATTGCTTCAGTTGCACCTGAAAAGGCGTTTTCTCATATTGCCATTAGCTCACCTGACTTAAAAGTAGGGGAGACAATTACCTTATCAATCAATGGCAAAGATTCAGGCACTGTTAAAAACGGTTTATACAACAATAGCAACTACTCTAGTGGAACTGAATTGGCAAAAATTACACTGGAAAATGTAATGACTTCAGTTGATCAATCAGGCGCAAAAGTCAGTGGCGGACAAATGGGGGGGGGACAACCACCGAGGTAATTGATTTTTATTGCTTTAACAGCTGGTTTATTGATAGAATAAGAGTATCAAATAGAACGAGGTGGTTATATGTCTAAACGAGTTATTATTATGCACTTTGAAGTAGAAAGTCAAGCTTACCAAGCATTTTCAGAAATAAAGAAATTGTACGTAGAGAAAAAAATCAAAGGGGAACAAATGGCTGTTGTGACCCATATTAATGATGGCGTTCATCAATTCAAAATTGACGATTTCCTAGATTTCACAGGTAATGATCACACATCCAAAAATAGTATGATCGGAATGTTGATTGGTATTTTAGGAGGTCCTTTAGGAATTTTACTTGGTTGGTTTGCAGGAAGCTTATTCGGTGCTTCTCAAGATGCTAAAGAAATTCAAGGTGCTCAAACAGTCTTCGAACATGTGACGAAACAAATCGGTGAAGGGGAGACTGGCTTGATCTTAATCGCAGACGAAGATGACAATCGTCCGTTAAATCAGTTGATCATGAATGAACTAGGTGGAGAAATCACTCGTCTAGATTTTGAAGATGTGGAAAAAGAAATCACAGATGCCAAAGCTGTAGAAAAAGAAACAAAAGATTCTGCTGAAAAATCATGGCAAGATAAAAAACAAAACGCAAACGAGAATTAATTGCTATTTATTAGTAAAGTGAGCAGATCAAGGTGAAGACTGAAATTGTCTTTACCTTGACCGAATCATAAGACTAAGGGCTAAACTAGAAGACGTGAACAAGAGATTCTTTCTCTTCGTCTTCTTTTTTGATTATAAGGATGTGAAATAAATGTTGAAAATACTACTTGTTGAAGACGATGAAATTTTATCAGACAGTATTTTAGAAATTTTGTCAGAAGTAGGGGAAATCGTTCAAGTTTATGATGGAGAAGAAGCGCTATACGAAGCAGAACGAGGAATTTATGATCTAGTAGTGCTAGACTTAATGTTGCCATTAATGACAGGTGAACAAGTTTTAAGTGCATTGAGACAAAAGAATATCTACACGCCTGTTCTAATTTTGACTGCTAAAGATGGGCTAGAGGATAAAGTTAACGGGTTTAAAAATGGTGGAGATGACTATTTGACGAAGCCGTTTCATAGAGAAGAATTATTACTACGTGTTCAGGCGCTAGCGCGACGAGCACTTGGTATGAATGGAAACAATGAATTAGTCGTCAATGAGCTCCGTTTGGACCTTGATAATCGTCACGCAAGCTACAAAGGAAATGAGTTAACTCTGCAAGGAAAAGAATTTGATCTACTACATTACCTTATGCAAAATCAAGGACGGATCATCACAAAAGATCAATTATTTGACCGCATTTGGGGATTTCAATCAGATACAACGTTAACCGTTGTGGAAGTTTATATGAGCAACTTGCGAAAGAATTTAAAACCATTTGGTCTTGATCGCTGGATTAGAACTTTACGTAATGTAGGGTATCTTTTTGAAGCATCAGAAGGAGAGTGATTCATGAATAAGCAACTAAGTAAAAAACAAAGAGTCCATTACTTCATGATCAACCTGATTTCATTCGCAAGTATTTTCCTAGTCTTAGGGCTAATTGTGTTTCAATTAGTCCAAACGTCGATTTATCAATCGGTCGATAACGATCTGCAACGTTTAGCTAATGATCAAAAATTTTTACAACATCAGCTTTTGCAAACGGAAAGACTGCAAGGGAAATCCCCCCAGCTCAGTAAATTTGACACACCACCGCCCAATAACTTCCAGCAACAAGTAATTCTTTGGTCTAAAGATGGTGAAATCGTTAATGAATCTGAATTAGGTTCTCGTTTTTATGATTTTCAGAATTTAAAATTATCGACGGATCAGTTACATAAAGTTACCAGCGTTCAAACGAAAGATAGTAATGATCGTTCACTGCAATTTCATTCGATTACAATACCGATAGAAAATCAGGACC
The DNA here is from genome assembly GCF_050499005.1 of Enterococcus sp. AZ101. Taxonomy (NCBI): domain Bacteria; kingdom Bacillati; phylum Bacillota; class Bacilli; order Lactobacillales; family Enterococcaceae; genus Enterococcus; species Enterococcus sp. AZ101. The sequence goes on from NZ_JBMHEZ010000001.1 coordinate 1,681,526, forward strand.
AAATAGCTTATATCCAATTACTGGTAAACACGGATCCCATCAAAGGGACGGTTGAACGTTTTAAGCAAATCCTAATTATTTGTATGGTTGTTTTTGGGCTGTTATCCATCGGATTAAGTTATTTTCTTTCTAAATGGTTTATGAAACCCATTTTGATCTCTTGGAAGAAACAACAAGAATTCGTAGAAAATGCTTCTCACGAATTAAGAACACCATTGACGATTATCCAAGCTAAATTAGAAAAGTTGTTTACAAACCCCAATCATACCATTTTAGAAGAATCAGAGACGATTGCTTTATCGTTAGATGAAGTTCAACGTCTAAGCCAATTAACGAGCGATTTGTTATTATTAGCACGCTCAGATTCGAATGCCTTGACCCTAGAAAAAACACCAGTAAAGATCAATTGCTTTTTAAATAATGTACTATTGCCATATCAAGAACTAGCGCTAGCAGAAGATAAAGCGTTTATGATCGATCTAGGTGAGGACCAACAAGTTGTTTTCGATAAAAAAAGAATTCATCAATTACTGATCATTTTGTTAGATAATGCATTAAAATATACTAAGTCTGGAGAAAAAATTGTTGTTTTTTCCAGCGTTAAAAATAATGAATGGTTGATCAAAATCAGCGATACGGGTATTGGCATTCTCGATGAAAAAAAGACAGCAGTGTTTGAACGTTTTTATCGTGGCGAAAGTTCTAGAAACCGTAAAACAGGCGGGTATGGCATTGGGTTGGCAATTGCTAAATGGATTGTTGAGGAACATCAGGGGAAAATTGAATTAACGGATACCACACCTAAAGGAACGACCGTTATTTTGCATTTTCCTGTAAAATAAATATTATTTGCTAAAGTGGGAACTTTCTTCTAAAATATAGAAGAAGTTTAAAGAAAGTTAGGTAGCCCATGGAATTACAATTTTTAGGTACAGGAGCTGGCGTTCCAGCAAAACATCGTAACGTAAGTAGTATCGCACTAAAATTATTAGATGAAAGAAATGCCGTTTGGTTGTTTGATTGTGGCGAAGGCACACAATTACAAATTCTAAAAAGTACGATTCGCCCAAGAAAAATCGAAAAAATATTCATTACCCATTTGCACGGAGATCACATTTTTGGACTTCCAGGTTTATTGAGCAGTCGTTCTTTTCAAGGCGGAAATGAAAAACTAGAAATTTATGGACCAGTCGGCATTGCAGAATATGTTCGAACGGCGTTGAAAGTTTCGCAAACACGACTTTCATATGAGCTGAAGTTTATTGAAATCACAAAAGAAGGAACGATATTTTCTGATAAACAATTTACAGTTACTTGCTCTCGCTTAGATCACGGCATTGAGAGCTTTGGTTATCGGATCATTGAAGCGGATCATGAAGGCGAGTTGCAAGTAGAAAAACTGACTGCCTTAAATATTCCTTCAGGTCCAATTTACGGAAAAATCAAACGTGGTGAATCTGTGGAGTTACCAGATGGACGGATAATCAATGGTCAAGATTTTGTCGGTGAAAAAAAACTTGGACGGATTGTGACGATTTTAGGCGATACGAGAAAATCCAATAACAGCGTCTCACTTGCGGAAGATGCCGATATTTTGGTTCATGAAAGTACATTCAACAAAGACGAAGCAAAAATGGCAAAAGCATATTATCATTCCACTAGTCACCAAGCAGCGCAAGTTGCATTAAATGCAAATGCCAAAAAGCTGATACTAACTCATATCAGCGCTCGTTATTTAACTGGGGATATTATTCAATTGGAAAATGAAGCGAAAGAAATTTTCCCAAACACAAAAATTGTGAAAGACATGGAAATTGTCGAAATACCATTTAGAGCTGAGTAAGGGGGCAACAAAATGTATACTGGACAAGATTTAACGGATAAAGTAGTGGTTGTAACAGGCGGTTCTGCTGGCTTAGGTGAACAAATTTGTTATGAGGCCGCTAAAAAAGGCGCAATCGTTGTCGTTTGTGCTAGACGAATCAATTTGATCGGAAAGGTGAAAGAAGCGTGTGAAGCTTTAAGTGGAAAAGATGCATTTTCTTTTCAATTAGATATTGCAGATCCTGAAAATGTGGAAACTGTTTTCGAAAAGATCAAGGCAGAAGTTGGGCCAATTGATGTATTAGTTAACAATGCTGGGTTTGGTATTTTTGAGAATTTTATGGATATTGATTTAGCTATTGCTAGAAATATGTTTGAAGTGAACGTTTTAGGTATGATGGTCTTTACACAAAAAGTCGCAATACAAATGGCGGAACGTGGAATAGGGCACATCATCAATGTAGCTTCGATGGCAGGAAAAATGGCTACAGCAAAATCAACTGTTTATTCCGCAACCAAATTTGCTGTTTTAGGTTTCTCAAATGCCTTACGTTTAGAATTAAAACCTTTAGGAATTTCTGTTACAACTGTTAATCCTGGACCGATTCAAACGGAATTCTTTGACAAAGCTGATCCATCAGGGGATTATTTAGCATCTGTAGATGTATTTGTGTTAGAACCTAATAAACTTGCCAAAGAAATCGTATATGTGATGGGTACTCATAAACGTGAGATCAATCGTCCACGAATCATGGAAGGTGCTTCTCGTTTATACACGCTGTTTCCACATATAGGAGATCTTTTAGCTGGTGGTATTTTGAATAAAAAATAATTTAACTTTGGAGGAAAAAACATGAAAAATCAGTGGCGTGTGTTTATAGGGCTTTTGTTGGTCCTGATTGTGGTCATTTTCGCAGTGTTGAATAACCAGACAGTTCCAGTCAGTTTTGGTTTTACAAAAATTTCAGGTCCATTGATTCTGATTATTCTGGGCTCTGCAATTGTTGGGGCTTTGATTGGCTTACTGACCTCAACAACAACTATGTGGAAACAAAAAAAACAAGTGAAAGAATTAAACAAAGAACTCGAAGTTTATAAAAACGATGCCGATACCTTAGCAAAAGAAGAAGTGGAAAAAGTTAAACGTGCATATGAAAATCAATTAGCTGAACTGCAGGCTAAATATGATGAAGTAGCGGCTCAAATACCTATTGAACCTGTTGTAGAAACTGAACCTGTCGGGAGTCGTATCGATCATTTTACTAAACCAAGAAATAATGAAGAAGTATAACTAAAAAGTGGAAATAGCCAGGCTCTTCGAACCCAAGGTTGGGACAGAAGTGTTTAACCCCGGAAAATAAGCTGGAATTCACGAAAATTATTTTTCAAATTTTTGTGAATTTCAGTTTGTTTCCAAATGATCTGCTTCTGCTCACACCGTTTATTCGGATTCCTTGAGGCTGAGATGTAACTCATAGAGTTATGTCTCAGCCTCGGATTTTGATCCGATTGTTCAAATCCAAACAAAGACTTTTCATTTACAACTCTTTTAAGATACTTTCTTTAGTTTTCTCATTCTATTTGCTATAATTACTTGGTTAGGAGTGACGTCGTGAAAAAAGCAAAATATACATGGCAATTGCGTGAAAAAACAGAGTTGCCTGAAGAATTTTCAACTATACTAACGCAAGAACAAATAAATCCATTGCTAGGCCAACTATTATGGCATCGCAATATCCAATCAACAGAGGCCTTAGAAACATTTTTACGTCCAACCGTAGAAAATCTTTATGACCCTTTTTTACTGTATGATATGGAAAAGACCATAACAAGAATTCAAGATGCCGTAGCGCAAGGCGAAAAAATCTTGATTTACGGTGACTATGATGCTGATGGCATTACGAGTACAACTGTGATGAAAGAAGCAATCGAGTTGATTGGTGGAGAAGTAGACTACTTTTTACCTAACCGCTTTATTCATGGTTATGGTCCAAATTTAGCGGTGTTTAAAGAGCAGATCGAAAAAGGGGTTCAATTGATTGTCACAGTAGATAATGGTGTAGCAGGTCATGAAGCTATTAATTATGCGATGGAACAAGGCATTGATGTCATAGTTACAGATCATCATGAATTACCGCCAGAACTACCAAACGCGTTTTCGATCATTCATCCAAAACATCCCAAAGGACACTATCCTTTTGGGGAATTGGCAGGCGTTGGCGTAGCCTTTAAAGTCGCAACTGCTTTATTGGGAGAACTACCTGCTGAATTTCTTGATTTAGTTGCGATTGGAACCATTGCGGATCTAGTTTCATTGACAGATGAAAATCGAGTCCTTGTAAAAATGGGATTGGAGATGATTCGAACTGGTGAAAGAATCGGATTGGATATTTTGATTCATTTATCTGAGTTGAAAAAAGAAGCGATTAGTGAAGAGAATATTGGTTTTACGATTGCACCACGCTTAAATGCTTTAGGTAGATTAGGCGATGCCGCTCCAGGTGTTGAATTAATGACAACATTTGATGAAGAAGAAGCGGAACGAATCGCAACATTCATCAATAGTCAAAATGATGAGCGGAAAGAGATTGTTGCAACAATTACTAAAGAAGCGTTCGAATTGATTGATCCGATTGATCAAATCCACATTGTCGCAAAACAAGGATGGCATGAAGGGGTTCTTGGAATCGTAGCTGGAAGAATCATGCAAGATACTGGAAAACCAACGATCGTATTGACGATTGATGAAAAAAATGAATCAGCTAAAGGGTCTGGACGCAGTGTTTCAGCTTTGAATTTATTCAATGCGTTAAGTGAAATTCGTGAAGAATTTATTCATTTTGGCGGTCATCATATGGCGGCAGGGATGACACTCCCTGTAGCAAATCTTGATACAGTGAAGAAACATCTAGCAAATTATCTAGAAATAAACCAAATCGACTTATCCCAAGGACAAGAATTACTCGTTGATGAGTCACTGAACGTCGATGAAGCAACACTAACGTTTATTCAACAACTAAAAATTCTTGCTCCCTTTGGAACAGATAATCCAGTACCCAATTTTCTATTTGAAAATGTGTCTATCGAACAGAGTCGGCAAATTGGCGCAGATAAAAGTCATCTTAAATTTCAATTAAGTCAAGGCAGTACTAGATTAGATGCTATTGCTTTTCAAATGGGCAATCAAGTAGACGAGTTTGGTCAAGGGACGACGAATCTTGTTGGTCAGTTGTCGATCAACGAATGGAATGGAAACAAGAAGCCACAGCTAATGGTCACTGATTTTTCAGTTGATGGGGTTCAGCTGTTTGACCTTAGAGGGAAAAATGGCCGCCAAAAAGAAATACCTGTTTCAAATACATTATATGTTTACTTCAATTCTGAGAGCAAAAAATTGATCGATGATCCGGCTAGTCAGCAATTGCTTGTCAGCCAAGCTGATGAGGCTATAGCAATGATCAAGAGTACTAATCCTCAGCAACTTGTCTTTGTGGATTGTCCTGATGATCTTAATGTATTAAAACAAATTACGCAAGGTGGTAAAATAGAGCGTGTTTATCTGATGGCAATTTCCCAAGAAGAAGCTTATTTGAATGGAACAGGAACAAGAGAACAATATGCACAATTATACAAATTCGTCAGACAACAAGAGCAAGTTGATGTTCGTTATAAGCTGAATGTGGTGGCACAGCATCTCAAGATACAAGAAAAATTATTAATATTTATGATTCAGGTGTTTTTTGATCTAGGATTTGTTACAATAGAAAACGGTGTTTTAAGAAAAGTTGAGAGTCCTGAAAATCATCCTTTGACGGAAAGCAAGGTCTATCAAACTCGCTTAAAAAGAATCAAAACAGAAGAGTTTTTGTTATACAGCGATCGTGAGACATTACAACAATGGCTGTGGCAAGAGGAGGAAGTATAAAAGATGGATTTAAAAAATTATATTGCTAGTATTCCAGATTATCCAGAAAAAGGCGTTATTTTCAGAGATATATCGCCGTTGATGGCCAATGGTGAAGCCTATCGTGAAGCAACAAAACAAATTGTAGATTACGCAAAAGAAAAAAGAATCGATATGGTTGTAGGACCAGAAGCACGCGGATTTATTGTTGGATGTCCAGTTGCATATGAATTAGGTGTTGGTTTTGCGCCAGTCCGCAAAAAGGGAAAGCTCCCTCGTGAAACGATTGAAGTAACATATGACTTAGAATACGGAACAGATACATTAACGTTGCACAAAGATGCAATTCAACCAGGTCAACGTGTCTTGATTTGTGATGATTTATTAGCAACAGGTGGTACGATTAAAGCGACTATCGAACTGATTGAGTCATTGGGCGGGATTGTCGTAGGATGTGCTTTCTTGATTGAATTGATGGATTTACATGGTCGGGATAAAATTACTGATTATGAAATCGTGACTTTGATGGAATATTAAAAAATGATCTTTACTTTAGAGTCATCTAAAGTAAAGATCATTTTTAGTTAGTTAAGGAAAATATATAAGATTCAATCTAAGGGTACTTACGATATACATAATGTTGATGTTCATTTTTTTTTCGTGTATGAGAGTATCTTTTTTCATCCCACAACATAAACCATATAATAAACAGAGGGCTGACAATAAGTAAAGCGGATCGTAATCCTAATGTTCCTAAGAAAATACCAATAATCAATACAACAAATAATAACCCACCACGACGAACTGCTTTCATTCTTGATCACCTCATAATTTTTATCGAACAAACGTTTGTATAGTTATTATACGAATGTTTGTTCGGTTTGTAAAGAGATAAATACAAAAAAAGTCCTTCTTTTTTGATGAATCAAAAAGAAGGACTAAAAACCCTTTAGAATAAAGAATTACTCATCGAGCTAAGTATAAAATAAAATTGAAAAGAACATGAACCCCGCACCCAGCATAACGAACAAATGCCAAACTACGTGCATAAAGCGAACACTTTTTAAACTATAAAATGCAGCCCCTAACGTATAGGAGACCCCACCTGCAACTAGTAAGGCAATACCGATAGGCCCCAAAGAATCATATAAAGGTTTCGCAGCAATCACACAAAGCCAACCCATGATAATATAAATAACCGTTGAAACATTTTTTACTGTTTCTTGCTTATGTAGTGTTAATGATTTATACACCACACCACTAATTGCCATGACCCAAATAAGAACAAACAGTAACCAGCCAAGCCAACCTTTGATGCTTAATAAGCAAAATGGAGTGTAACTTCCAGCAATCAATAAGAAAATCGAACTATGATCAAAAACTTGAAAAACCTTCTTAGCCTTAGTAAAAATCAAACTATGAAATAAGGTAGAAGACAAAAACAAGAGAATCAAAGTTGATCCATAAATCGCATAAGAAACGACATGAACAGCAGAACCAAGGCGGGCACCTTTGACAAGCAAGATTACTAATCCTGCAATACTTAAGCCAGCACCGATCCCATGTGTCACTGCATTGAGCACCTCATTTACAATCATATATTTTCTCGAGAATTTTGCTTTTTCCAAGAAATCAACTTCCTTCATTTTAATTTGGTGAAAAATAATTCTTTGTCTGTTATAATAAAAATAGACATTTAAGCCTCAAAAGTATTTTACCACGAATTGAGGTTGTTTTTAAAGAAAGAGTGATAAAATTATGACAAATGTTAAAATTGTGACGGATTCTTCTTGCACAATGCTGAAAAGTGTACGCGATGATTTAGATATTCAAATGATGCCTTTATCTGTGATGATCGATGGTGTAGTATATGCTGACGATGATCATTTAGAAGGCGAACATTTTATGGAACTGATGAGCACAGCCAAAGCTTTACCTAAAACCAGTCAACCCCCAATCGGTGAATTTGTAGAGCTCTATGATCGTTTGGGAGCTGACGGTAGTGAAGTCGTTTCAATCCACATGACTAAAGGTTTAAGTGGTACAGTAGAAGCCGCAAGACAAGCAGGAAACCTTAGTTCAGCTAATGTTACTGTAATTGACAGTGATTTTACGGACCAAGGATTATCCTTTCAAGTTATCCAAGCAGCTAAATTAGCGAAAAATGGTGCAAGTGTTCCAGAAATTTTAGCTGAGATCAATCATGTCAAAGAAAATACAAAACTATTCATTGGGATCTCCACATTAGATAATCTAGTTAAAGGTGGCAGAATCAGCCGAACAACGGGGCTTTTATCTAGCATTTTCAATATGAAAGTAGTCATGGATTTTGATCATACAGAATTGATACCCGTTGCTAAAGGCCGTGGCTTGAAAACATTCAACAAATGGTTTGAGGAGTTGAAAAACGAATTGAGCAATTTGCCTAATGTACGACAAATCGGGATTTCTCATGCAGATGGTTTAGAGTTAGCCAACGGATTTAAGGAAGGTCTACAAGCTCTATTTCCAGAGATGGATATCCCAGTATTACACACGAATCCAGTAATTGCCACTCATACAGGCAAAAGTGCTTTTGCTATCATGTACTACACAGACTGAGTTTTGAGCAGATCAAACTGATCTGCTTTTTTTAATAAGATTTTACTGTACAAATAGACTCAAAATAGAGATAATTTAATTAGAATAAAAAAATCCAAGGCCTGTTTTTTCTCTGAGGGATCAAACGCTTCGTGATTTACAACAGAGGAAGGGATACAATGAAACTATTTTTACAAAAAAATTGGTCAGGTTATGCACTTTTTTTTATCACAATCATTGGTGTATTCTTGCTATTGTTAGTGGCAGTTCCTAAAGCTAAGCCAATCTTAGGTACAGGAACTGCGCAGACCGTAAAAAATGACAAAAAAGAAGTAATTCATTATGCAGCTATTGGTGATTCGTTGACTGAAGGCATCGGTGATTTAACAAATTCTGGAGGTTTTGTTCCATTAGTTGCCAAAGACTTACAAGAAAAGTATCATTTGAATGGGGTACAAACGGATAATTTCGGTAAAAACGGCGATCGCAGCGATCAAATTCTTAAAAGAATCAAAAAAAACTCTGAAATTCAAGAAGGTTTAGCCTCAGCCGATATTATAACATTGACTGTAGGCGGAAATGATTTAATGAAGGTAATCAAGGGCGATGTTTTCCGCCTGACAAAGGATTCGTTTAAAAAACCTTTGAAAAACTATCAAAAAGAAGTAGAAAAGTTACTTACAGAAATTCGTAAATATAATGCGGATGCACCGATCTATGTTCTAGGTATCTACAATCCTTTTTATCTTTATTTTCCTGATATTACTGAAATGCAGGAGATAGTGGACAATTGGAATGAGGGAACAGAAGAAATAGTTAATGCAGATTCGAATGCCTATTTTATTCCAATCAATGATTTGCTTTATAAAGGTGCTGGTGATGAAGTGGGGATCGTTAGTAGCGAAGATACCGCTGCAGCTACTACATCAAGTGGCGAACATGATATCAAAAATAATGCTTTATATGAAGAAGACCATTTCCACCCTAATAACTTAGGCTACCAAATCATGGCTAGTACTGTTCGTGAAGAGATAGTAAAAACACAAGATAAATGGCTCGAAAAAGGAAGTGAGTGACGTCAATGACAACTGAATCAGAAGAAAAAAAAGAAGGTCAAAAAATAAACAAACGCAGAAAAAAAACACCTGAAGTGAAAAATAAGGTCAACCGTTGGAAAGTAGCTTTCATCGTTTTAGTCGGTTTTATTATTGGAAGTATTACATTTGTTTTTGTAAGGATTACGCAAGTTCGTGAGCCAAATTATAAACCAGTTCCGGAACTAGTAGAAAAAGACGGAACACCTGTTGTCGCGATTCAATCAAAGAAAAAACAGATCAATGCATTGATTGATTTTTATCTTGCTGATTTTCAAAAAGGATCAGATATCACTTATAAATTCTATTTGGAAAATGAAGCGATGCTGAATGGTACATTTGAAGTTTTAGGCCATCCCATTCAATTTTATCTTTACTTTGATCCTTACGTCATGGATAACGGCAATGTGCAGCTAAAAGCGAAAAGCCTATCGATTGGAACTTTAGGGCTGCCCATGAAAGAGATTCTAAAATTCGTTCAAAGAGATTATAAGCTACCTAGTTGGGTTGAAGTAAATCCGGATGATAGTACTATTTTATTGCGTTTGGATCAATTCAGAATGCAAAATGGTCTATTCATAAGAGCAGAAAAAATCAACCTAGTAGACGATGATATTCGTATGAACATTTATTTACCAAAAGATAGCAATGCTGCAACGAACAAGAGTGACACTGAGGAGGAATCAAATTGAGCGAAAAAGCAATATTTGCAGGTGGTTGTTTTTGGTGTATGATCCAGCCCTTTGATACACAACCTGGCATTCACGCAATAACTTCTGGTTACACAGGTGGCCATGTTGTCGCTCCTACGTATGAACAAGTCTTAAGTCACACTACAGGCCATACAGAAGCGGTTGAAATCGAGTTCGACCCAACAGTAATGCCCTATGAAAAATTAGTCGAGATTTATTGGCAGCAGACTGATCCAACGGATGCATTAGGTCAGTTTGAGGATCGCGGTGATAACTATCGTCCTGTTATTTTTTACTCGAACGATCAGCAGAAAAAAATTGCTGAAAAGAGTCGCCAAAAATTACAAGAAAGCGGCCGATTCAGTGAACCTATTGTCACAACCATTGAACCTGCAACTGTTTTTTATCCAGCAGAAGAGTATCACCAAGCTTTTTATCAAAAAGATCCTGAACGTTATGAAGACGCACATGCAAACCGAGCAAATTTTATAAAAGAGAATTGGTGAAACTATGAGAAGAAGCTTTTATCATTATTTAATGACGTTAAGAGCCCCTAGAAAAACCGAAGAGAGTCAATTCGCAAATGATGCAGCAAAAGATATTCAATTTCCTAAGCAATCTGAGGATTATCATGAATTATCGAGCTATTTAGAAATGAATGCAGATTATTTGACAAACATGCATATTTTTGACGAAATTTGGGAAAAATATCTAGAAAACAATAAATAAAAAGAAGGAAAGGAGAAGAAAGCTTTTCCTTCTTTTTTTTTCGTGGTAAACTGGAAAATACGCAATGATAATTTTATAGAAAGAGATGACCTTATGAAAAATAAACAACAAGTCCCTTTTCGCCAATACCTTATTTCGATCATTTGTGTCGCCTTTTTAGCTGGCGGCAGCTGCTACATTTATTTTGACTACCAATATAAAAAACAGCTTGCGGATAGTCCTACTCAAAATGAGGACTTAAAAAAGATCGATGCTCTATATAATGAAATCATCAATAATTATGTAGGAAAAGTCGATGAAAAAAAATTGGTCGATGGAGCGTTAAAAGGCATGACCGAAGCGCTGGATGATCCTTATTCTAGTTATTTAAACGAACCAGAAGCGGACGAATTAGATCAAAGTCTTGCTGGCAGTTTCGAAGGAATCGGAGCTACCATGACGATGACAGATGATCTTCCCACCGTAGCACAAGCACCGATTGAAGGTTCACCAGCAGCTAAGGCAGGTATGAAAACCAATGATACAATTTTGAAAGTCGATGATGAAGAAACGCAAGGAAAAACCCTTACTCAAGTCGTCAGTAAAATTCGAGGGAAAAAAGGAACTGAGGTCCGCTTGACAATTGCCCGCGGGGAAGAAACATTTGAATTAAAACTAATTCGTGACACAATTCCGATCGAAACGGTCAAAGGAGAGCTAGACAAAACAGATCCCTCAGTTGGATCAATCAAAATTACCTCTTTTGGTGAAAATACGTTTAAAGAACTTCAAAAAACGATCAAAACATTAAGAAAAGATGGGGCAACTTCATTTGTAATCGATTTACGCCAAAATCCCGGCGGACTACTAGATCAAGTTGAGCAAATGGCTAGTATGTTCCTTAAAGATGGCAAACCAATCATCCAATTTGAAGATAAAAATGGCAATACCAGTGAAGAAGTTGCCTCTACTCAATTAGATAATGGCTTCAAAGTCACGGAACCAACGGTTGTCTTAGTTGATGAAGGAAGTGCCAGTGCTTCGGAAATTTTCGCAGCAGCATTAAAGGAATCTGGAGACAAAACAATTATTGGTACGAAAACATTTGGTAAAGGAACGGTTCAAACCGTTAAAAATCTTAATGGTAAAAGTGAAATCAAATTAACTGTTTTAAAATGGCTAACTCCAAACGGTGAATGGATCCATGAAAAAGGCTTAGAACCAACGATTAAAGTCGACTATCCTGACTATGCATACCTGTCTCCAATTTCTAGAGATAAGACTTTAAAACAAGGAGATTCTTCTCCTGTTGTCAAAAATGTCAATGCCTTATTAAAGGCACTCGATTATGAGGTCGATGGTCAAAGCAGTGAATTTTCTGAACAAACGAAATTAGCAGTCGAGTCCGTCCAAAAAAATAGTGAACTGCCAATTACAGGTGAGATAGACAATGAAACAGCAACTCTAATCGAAATAGCAATTGCCCAGAAAATCAAAGATAACGATGCTTTTTATGAAGCTGGTATAAAAGAACTAAAAAAAGAAAACAAATAGATTCGTAAAATTGATATAGCAAAAGTTACACGTGTATGACAATTTTAAATTTTTCACAGACAGATTCAATTTTTCCTTTAAATTAGTCGCTTTTTCTATCGTGTTTCCTTTATAATAGAATCAGTGAAAGAAAGGGAGAGAAAAAGAGTGGAAAAACGAAATTTTTATATAGGTTGCTTTATTTCTTTCATGAAATTACTCGTTCCTTCCTTAGTCTTTTTATTTATATTAAGAGGTTTTATTTTGATTCCTGTTCAAGTTGATGGTAATTCAATGGAAAAAACGCTTAGTCAAGGTGACATGATCGTGATGGAAAAGTTCTCAGCAATCAAGCGTTTTGATGTCGTGGTATTTAAGTTGCCAACAGGAGCTATTTATATCAAACGAGTCATTGGAATGCCTGGAGAGGCTGTGCGCTACGAAGATGATCAGCTCTATATAAATGAAAAGCCAATCGAAGAAGCTTTTTTAGAAAAAAATATAAAAAAGGACCACGAGCTGGCTCCTTATACAACGAATTTTGATTTAAGCAACCTTGTTACAGAAGATGTTTTACCACAAGATAGTTATTTTGTATTGGGCGACAATCGACGAATGTCAAAAGACAGCCGCTCTTTTGGCGCTGTTGAAAGTAAGTATATCTTAGGCAAGGCACAATTCGTTTACTATCCAATACCACATATGAAATTTATACCAAGATAGGTGATAGAATGACAATACAATGGTTTCCAGGGCACATGGCGAAAGCCCGAAGAGAAGTATCTGAAAAAATAAAATACGTTGATATCGTTTTTGAGTTGATTGATGCTAGATTACCTCTTTCTTCTAGAAATCCAATGATGGATCAAATCGTACAGCAAAAACCACGTTTGATCTTGTTAAACAAAGGTGATTTAGCTGACAAAGAACAAAATCAGAAGTGGCAGCACTATTTTCAAGAAAAAGGCTACCATACTTTAGTAATCAACGCTCAACAAAATAAAGGTGTCAATAAAATCATACCCGAAGCGAAAAAAGCCCTAAAAGAAAAACTCGATCGAGAACGTTCAAAAGGCTTGAAGCCGCGTGCAATCCGTGCAATGTGCATTGGAATTCCTAATGTAGGAAAGTCCACATTGATGAATCGTTTAGTTGGTAAAAAAATTGCCCAAACTGGCAACAAACCCGGAGTGACAAAAGGACAGCAATGGCTTCGATCTGGAACGGATTTAGAATTACTTGATACTCCAGGAATCTTATGGCCTAAATTTGAAGATCAAGAAATCGGTAAAAAGTTGGCTTTAACTGGTGCGATTAAAGATCAATTGCTTCACTTAGATGATTTGGCTATTTACGGATTAACTTTTTTTTCACGTTTTTATCCACAGCGTTTAGTTGAACGCTATCAGTTATCAAAAGAGGATACCTTTTTACCCGGAGCTGAACTTTTGATGTTGATCAGTCAAAAACGAGGATTTCGTGATGATTACGATCGTGCGAGTGAAATGATCATCCAAGAGATCCGCAGCAGCAAATTGGGACCCTATACATTAGATCGTTGGGAAGAATTAGGAGCTACAAAAGATGAAAACTGAATCAATTCAACAAATCAAAGCTCTACTGGCCACTATTGATAAAAGAGATGATGTACGGATATCGTTATGGCAAGCTGATGAACGTAGTGGGGTTCAACAAGCTCTTGCTCAATGGGATCGAAGGCTACAACGACACGAAAAAGAAGTAGCATTATTTGAAGAAATGCAGCTGTTTGAAAAAAGAGCACGTGCAACCGGCCATCGATTAATTGTAGGTATAGATGAGGTAGGACGCGGTCCTTTGGCGGGACCGGTTGTTGCTGCAGCAGTGATCTTACCGGAAAATTTTCAATTACTTGGCGTAAATGATTCTAAAAAGTTATCTGCTAAAAAAAGAGCGAAACTTTATGATGAAATCCAAAACCAAGCTATTTCAATTGGAATTGGTATGGTAGATCACACTAAAATCGATGAAATCAATATTTATCAAGCCTCAAAACTAGCTATGGGTATTGCATTGGAAGACCTTTGCTTCATTCCCGATTATTTATTGATCGATGCGATGAAATTAGATGTCGACATCCCACAAGAAAGTATCATTAAAGGTGATGCGCGTTCCATATCGATTGCAGCAGCAAGTATCGTTGCTAAAGTCATTCGTGATCGATTAATGGAAGACTATGCTAAAAAGTATCCAGGCTATGGCTTTGAAAATAATGCTGGTTATGGAACCAAAGAACACTTATTAGGACTAGAGCAACACGGAATATGTACGATCCATAGAAAAACCTTTGCTCCTATCAAAGATATGTATTAAAAAATGAAAAACCCCTTTTTTTGCGGATACTTACTATAACAAGTATTTGCGAAAGAAGGTTTTTTTATGGATGTAAGACAACGAACCCTACTATTTAAATTGACAGTTTGTAACGGTATTGGCAACTTAGGTATACTAAAAGTTTTGGATTTTTCAATGAAGTACAACGACTGTACTGATTTAACGAAAGAAGAAATTATTCAGATTGCTGGTATCACAACCTACCAAAAATTATTTTCTGATTCATGGGATTACTGGACAACCAATCCTGATAAGTTGAAAAAATATCAATCTCAACACAGGTTTATTACGATTTTGGATCCCAATTACCCCTATCACTTAAAGCAAATTTATAATTGCCCAGTAGTATTATTTTATAAAGGAGATATCAAGCTATTAAAAAAAAATTGTTTATCCTTTATCGGAGCAAGAGCGGCTTCTATTTATGGAATAAATGTTGTTCGAAAACTACTTCCAGAGATAATCTGTAATGAGTTGACAATTGTAAGCGGGTTAGCTAAAGGAATCGATAGTGTCAGCCATCAAGTCACAATGCAAAATGGTGGCAATACGATCGGAGTCATCGGAACTGGTCTAGATATTTGCTATCCAAAAGAAACTGCACATATTCAACGAAAAATGATGGAAGAGCAGCTAGTCATTAGTGAATATCCTAACGGGGCAGGACCTAGAAAATATCACTTCCCGATGCGAAATAGAATTATCGCTGGTATGAGTTTGGGTACCTGTGTAATTGAAGCACGTAAAAAAAGCGGGTCTTTAATCACCGCACAGGCAGCTTTAGAGTATGGACGAGAAGTATTTGCAGTCCCTGGCAATCTATTTGATACACAATCTGACGGCTGCCATCGCCTTATTCAAGAAGGAGCAAAATGTACTATTTGTCCTCAAGATATATTAGAAGAAATTCAACTTTTTTCGATTTAACTGCATCTATCCTTGACAAACCTGTAACGAATAGATATGATGAAGTACGATTTGTGAGTTCTCTACATTTTGATATATATAATAGAAGAAACACAAAAACCGAAAGGAGCCACACGTTGAATGGCGTATAAATATCTTGTTATTGTGGAATCACCAGCTAAAGCAAAAACGATTGAAAAATACTTAGGGAAAAACTATAAGGTTGTTGCCAGTGTTGGGCATATTCGCGATTTACCAAAAAGTAAAATGGGTGTAGATACTGAAAATAATTATGAGCCACACTATATCTCTATTCGTGGTAAGGGCGACGTTATTAAAAGTTTAAAAACGGCTGCTAAAAAAGCCGAAAAAGTCTATCTCGCAGCCGATCCAGACCGAGAAGGAGAGGCTATTGCTTGGCATTTGTCTTTCCTTCTCGGCTTGGATTTAAATGATAAAAATCGAGTTGTTTTTAATGAAATTACAAAAGAAGCAGTGAAATCTGCATTTAAAGAACCACGTACGATTAATTTAGATTTAGTAGATGCACAGCAAGCACGTCGTATTCTAGATCGTTT
Organism: Enterococcus sp. AZ101; assembly: GCF_050499005.1. Taxonomy (NCBI): domain Bacteria; kingdom Bacillati; phylum Bacillota; class Bacilli; order Lactobacillales; family Enterococcaceae; genus Enterococcus; species Enterococcus sp. AZ101. Next base: position 1,697,718 of record NZ_JBMHEZ010000001.1, read on the forward strand.
AGTAGGTTATTCACTAAGTCCAATTCTTTGGCGCAAAGTGAAAAAAGGCTTAAGTGCTGGTCGAGTACAGTCTGTAGCACTTAAAATTATCATTGATCGTGAAAATGATATTCGCAAATTTATTCCAGAAGAATATTGGAGCATTGATGGTAATTTTCAAAAAGCAAAGAAAAAATTTAAGGCTAATTTCTGGGGGCTGGATGGTAAAAAGAAAAAATTACCGAATGCTGAAGCAGTAAAAGAAGTAACTACTCGAATCAATGGCAAAGAATACGATGTGACAAAAGTTGAAAAGAAAGAGCGGAAACGTAATCCTGCGTTACCTTTTACAACCAGTAGTTTACAACAAGAAGCAGCCAGAAAATTAAATTTCAGAACACGAAAAACCATGATGGTTGCACAACAACTGTATGAAGGTATTGCTTTAGGCAAGCAAGGAACTGTAGGTTTAATTACCTATATGCGTACAGATTCCACTAGAATTGCAGATTCAGCGAAAGCAGAAGTAGCCGAATACATTGAAAAAAATTATGGCTCTGAATTTTCAGCACACGGCGGACGGAAAGTGAAAAATGCTCAGGGCGCTCAAGATGCCCATGAAGCCATTCGTCCTTCTAGTGTTTTACGTGCACCAAATGAAATCAAACAATACTTGGACAAAGATCAATTAAAACTCTATACGTTGATTTGGTCACGTTTAGTTGCTAGTCAAATGACACCTGCTGTTTTGGATACAATGAAAGTGACATTGGAACAAAATGGTGTGATTTTTATTGCAAATGGTGCCAAAGTGAAATTTAAAGGATTTATGCAGGTTTATGTTGAAGGCCGCGATGATGGTAAAGAAGACAAGGAAAATATTTTACCTGATCTAGTTGAAGGCGATAAAGTCAACGCTCTTGATATTGAACCAAAACAACATTTCACTCAGCCGCCAGCAAGATTTAGTGAAGCTACATTAATTCGTTCGTTAGAAGAAAATGGTGTCGGTCGTCCATCAACTTATGCGCCGACTTTAGAAACGATTCAAAGACGTTATTATGTTAAACTAACGAATAAACGATTTGAACCTACTGAATTAGGTGAAATCGTCAATTCATTGATCGTTGAATTCTTCCCACAAATTGTAGATGTTCATTTTACTGCTTCAATGGAAGGTGATTTGGACAAAATTGGTATTGGACAAGAAAAATGGGTTGAAGTAGTCGATCGTTTTTATCGTCCTTTCGAAAAAGAATTGACGAACGCAGAAGAAAAAATCGAAAAAATCCAAATCAAAGATGAACCTGCTGGTTTTGATTGTGATCTATGTGGCCATCCGATGGTCATCAAGTTAGGACGTTACGGCAAATTTTATGCATGTAGCAATTTCCCAGAGTGTCGCAATACTAAAGCAATCGTCAAAGAGATTGGTGTTACTTGTCCCGTATGTAAGGAAGGTCAAGTCATTGAACGTAAATCAAAGAAAAATCGCTTATTCTACGGCTGTAGTCGCTATCCAGACTGTGATTTCACCTCTTGGGATAAACCAATCGGGCGTCCGTGTCCCAAATGTGGGCAATATCTTGTTGAGAAGAAAGTCAAAGGTGGAAAACAAGTCGTCTGTATCAACGGTGATTATGAAGAAAACGTTCAAAAATAATAAAATTAAAACCAGCGGACAAACCCGTTGGTTTTTTAAAGAAATGAGGAAATAGATGATTACTCCTGTAACAGTTATCGGTGCTGGCTTAGCCGGCAGTGAAGCCGCTTGGCAAGTTGCCCAAGCGGGTGTGCCAGTCACACTTTATGAAATGAGACCAGTAAAAAATACGCCTGCACATCAAACAGAAAATTTTGCTGAATTAGTTTGTTCAAACTCTCTACGAGGAAATAATTTAACGAACGCGGTTGGCGTTTTAAAAGAAGAAATGCGACGTTTAAATTCGATCATCATTAATAGTGCAGACAAAACAGCTGTTCCTGCTGGAGGGGCATTAGCTGTTGATCGTGATGATTTTTCACAAGAAATCACTGAGAAGATAAAAAATCATCCACTAATTACTGTAAAAAATGAAGAAATCACAACAATCCCTGAAGGAATCGTAATCATCGCAACAGGTCCACTAACCTCAGAAGCGTTAGCTGAACAAATCAAGGAGTTCAACGGCTCGGATGGTTTCTATTTTTATGATGCAGCGGCACCGATCGTTGACAAAGCAACGATCGATATGGATAAAGTATACTTAAAATCTCGTTACAATAAAGGAGAGGCGGCTTACTTAAACTGTCCAATGACCGAATCAGAATTTAAAGCATTTTACGAAGCCTTGATTTCAGCTGAAGTTGCACCACTCAAGTCTTTTGAAAAAGAGAAATTCTTTGAAGGATGTATGCCTATTGAAGTAATGGCCAAACGTGGAATCAAAACAATGCTATTTGGTCCCTTAAAACCAGTTGGCTTGGAAGACCCTAAGACAGGTAAACGTCCCTATGCTGTGATTCAATTACGTCAAGATAACGCAGCAGCTTCTCTATACAATCTTGTAGGATTTCAAACTCATCTAAAATGGGGAGAACAAAAGCGTGTTTTCCAAATGATTCCAGGTTTAGAAAACGCTGAGTTTGTTCGTTTTGGTGTAATGCATCGAAATAGTTTTATGAACTCACCAGAATTACTAAAACCGACATATCAATCTCAAAAAAGAGAGAATTTATTTTTTGCTGGACAAATGACAGGTGTTGAAGGGTATGTAGAAAGTGCAGCTAGTGGTTTATTGGCCGGCATGAATGCTGCTCGTTTAGCAAAGGGAGAAGAAACGATCATTTTTCCAAGAGAAACAACTTTAGGTAGCATGGCTTATTATATTACCCATGCTGAGGGAAAACATTTCCAACCTATGAATGCTAACTTTGGACTATTCCCTGAAATGCCTGAAAGAATTCGGGATAAAAAAGAACGCTATGAAGCCATTGCAAATAGAGCATTAACGGCATTAGCACGTGTCATTGAAGAACAAAATATTATAGATCAAACAACTTAATCAAAAGACCGAAGTAAGCACAACTGTTTACTTCGGTCTTTTGATTAAGTAACAAATAAGAGGATAAAAAAATTAAATTACACCTATAATTTATGAGGATTTAAAGGCAAATATGAATAAATTGTTACCAAATTTGAAAATATTGATTAAATTCTGACAATTCATTTGTCTTTTCAAAAAGGTTATGCTAAAGTTACGTTGTAATTTATTGGAGGATGCCTACTATGCAAGAAAAAAACTGGCCTGAACTATTTTTAAGTTACTTGATCGTTGAACGAGGCTATTCTGAAAAAACCAAAATTGCTTACGAAGAAGATATCCTCAATTTCTTTGATTTTCTAAAAGATTCAGGTGAAGCAGACTATTTAAACGTCGATCATTTAGATATTCGGACGTACCTCAGTTTTCTTTATGACAAAGAATATAGTCGAAATTCTATTAGTAGAAAAATTGCCAGTCTACGATCTTTCTATCAATTTTTACTAAAAAACGAAGTAATGAAAGAAAATCCTTTTTCCTATGTACATATGAAGAAAAAGCAATTACGACTTCCACGTTTTTTCTATGAAAAGGAAATTGATGCCTTATTTGAAAGTGCGAAAGGAACAAAACCTTTAGAGCTAAGAAATCAAGCACTTCTAGAAATTCTTTATGGAACGGGGATACGTGTTAGTGAATGTACGAATTTGACCTTACAGGCAATTGATTTTTCTGCTAATGTATTACTGATTCACGGGAAAGGTAATAAAGATCGGTATGTTCCTTTTGGCTCTTTTGCACAAGATGCGCTTAAAGAGTATTTGGAAAATGGTCGAGCAGTTTTGATGAAGAAGTACCAACAAGAACATGCTTTTGTTTTTGTGAATCATCATGGTGAGCAAATCACACCAACTGGAATCGAATATGTCTTGAATCAACTTATAAAAAAAAGTTCATTGACCAGCGATATCCATCCGCATATGTTACGCCATACATTTGCGACTCACTTATTGAATCATGGTGCTGATATGCGAACTGTTCAAGAATTATTAGGTCATTCAGATTTATCGACCACACAAATTTACGCTCATGTAACAAAAGAAAGTTTACAAAAAAATTATCGAACGTTTCATCCTCGTGCATAAAAAATGATCAGCGACCCAAGCTATCTGAAAACGAGTTTGTTTTATTTTTTTAAATTATCTAGCGAAACAAATCTTTCACAATCGATTTGTTTCGCTTTGAAATCAGGAGGAATGGTAATGGTAGAATCACAATTTCATTCAACAACGATTTGCGCTGTTGAAAAAAATGGGAAATTTGCGATGGCTGGTGACGGACAAGTAACGATGGGAGAATCTGTTGTTATGAAAGGCACAGCTAAAAAAGTTCGTAGAATCTATAACGATGAAGTAGTTGTCGGCTTTGCGGGTAGTGTAGCAGATGCATTTACACTCGAAGAAAAGTTCGAAGGAAAACTAAATGAATATAACGGAAACTTAACTCGGGCGGCAGTTGAATTAGCTCAAGAGTGGCGTACTCAGCAATCTATGCAAAAATTAGAAGCAATGCTGATCGTAATGAATGATAAAGAAATGCTTTTAGTATCAGGCACGGGTGAAGTGATCACGCCTGACGATGGCATCTTAGCGATTGGCTCAGGTGGTAATTTTGCACTATCTGCGGCACGAGCAATGAAACGTTATGGTGACAAAGAAATGTCAGCCAAAGATATCGCAAAAAATGCATTGAACATCGCAGCTGATATTTGTGTCTTTACCAATCACAATATCATTGTAGAAGAATTATAAATGGGGGACAACAACCATGAACGAACTAAATAAAACACCAAGAGAAATCGTTAAAGAATTAGATGACTACATTATTGGACAAGAAACAGCGAAAAAATCTGTTGCGGTAGCCTTGAGAAATAGATACCGTCGTCTACAACTCGACGAAAAAATGCAGCAAGATGTAACGCCTAAAAATATGTTGATGATCGGACCTACTGGTGTAGGGAAGACAGAAATTGCTAGACGACTAGCTAAAATCGTCAATGCTCCTTTTATCAAAGTAGAAGCAACGAAATTTACCGAAGTTGGTTATGTGGGTCGCGATGTCGAATCGATGGTCCGTGATCTTGTAGAACAAGCCATTCAAATCGTTGAGAAACAACAATATAGCCGTGTTTATTCACAAGCTTTGAAAAAAGCGAACAATCGCTTGGTAAAAGTGTTAGTACCTGGTATCAAAAAAGAGCACAAACAAGCATCAAACAATCAATTTGAACAAATGATGCAAATGTTCAATAGTGCACAACAACCGCAAGAAGCACAAGAAGAGATAACGGAAGAAATCAAAGTAAACCGCAAAACGATTCTTGAGCAGTTAGAAAAAGGCTTATTAAATAATCGCGAAGTTACAATTGAAATAGAAGAACCAAAAAAGACAATGCCTGCAATGAATAACGGGATGGAACAGATGGGTATTGACTTAAACGAAACGTTAGGTGCGTTATCTCCCAAGAAAAAAGTAGAGCGAACAGTAACCGTTAAAGAAGCACAAGAATTATTAGTAAAAGAAGAGTCGGCAAAAATCGTCAAAGATGCGGATATCCATAGCGAAGCTATTCGTTTAGCAGAAAGTAGTGGGATCATTTTTATCGATGAGTTTGATAAAATCACATCAAAAAGTCAGCAAAATTCCGGTGAAGTTTCTCGCGAAGGTGTTCAACGTGATATTTTGCCGATTGTAGAAGGGTCACAGGTCAATACAAAATATGGACCAATCCAAACAGATCATATTTTGTTCATTGCATCAGGTGCGTTCCATTTATCTAAACCTAGTGATTTGATTCCAGAATTACAAGGTCGTTTCCCAATCCGTGTGGAATTAGATGATTTGACAGCTGAAGATTTTATACGGATTTTAACTGAGCCAAATAACGCATTGATCAAACAATATATTGCATTGATCGGAACTGAAAATGTCACAGTAATCTTTACTAAAGAAGCCATCGAGCGAATTGCCAATATTGCTTTCAATGTCAATCGCGACACAGACAATATCGGTGCTCGTCGTTTGCATACAATTTTAGAACGTTTATTGGAAGACTTATTGTTTGAAGCACCAGATATGCAAATGGGTGAAATAACAATCACAGAAGCATACGTAAATGAAAAATTAAACAGTATTGTTCAAAACGAGGATTTAAGCCGCTACATTTTGTAGGATGATCTGACAGTTCTTTCAGTGGTTGCTTTGAAATAGGCCGAGAAACACAACGAAGAAATGAGTGGATGTTAATTGGTAAGAGGGGAAGCAAGGTGTCATGGTATTACCATGTGTTATCTAGCTACACGAGCTACGCTTTTAAATTAGGAGGAGTAAAAATGGCTACTTTATTAGAAAAAACGCGTCAAATCAATAAGCTTTTACAACAGAAAAATACATTTGATCAAAAAGCAGAGTTACCCTACGACAAGATGGCAGTCATTTTAGGGGATGTCTTAGACAGTAATGCCTACATCATCAGTAACGAAGGAGTTCTGCTAGGGTATAACGAAAAATTAGATGTAAATAATGCACGTGTTAAACACATGTTTGAAGAAAAACGTTTTCCCCAAAGCTATACAGATGCAGCTGACAATTTAACTAAAACAGAAGCGAATATTTCAATCACCAGCGACTTAACTGCTTTTCCAGTTGAGTTACGTGAAAAATATCCCTTTGGCTTAACTACGATCGTACCAATGTTTGGTGCAGGTGAACGGTTAGGCACGATTATTTTGGCAAGAGTAGAACAATCCTTTGACGATGAAGATTTAGTTTTAGCTGAATATAGCGCAACAGTTGTTGGAATGCAAATCCTTTATCAACAATCTAGAAACATCGAAGCCAATGTTCGCAGCGCAACTGCTGTTCAAATGGCGATCAATACATTATCTTACAGCGAATTAAAAGCTGTTCAAGCAATCTTTAAAGCCTTGGACGGAGAAGAAGGTCGCTTGACTGCGTCAAGTATTGCTGATGAAATAGGGATTACTCGTTCAGTTATCGTTAATGCCTTAAGAAAATTAGAATCAGCGGGTATCATAGAATCAAGATCTCTTGGAATGAAGGGAACTTATTTGAAAGTCTTAAATAAACAATTTATCAAAGAATTGGAAAAAGATAACAAATAGGAGGCAGCAAATATGACTGTACAAATTGAAAATGAATTTCTGATTGCAACAATCGCAGAAGATGGTGCTGAATTAGTCAGCTTGAAATCAAAGAAAAATAATATTGAATACATCTGGCAAGGAGACCCAGCTTTTTGGGGACGTCATGCACCTGTCTTATTTCCAGTCGTTGGCCGTCTTAAAAATGATCAATATACTTATGAGAATCAAACGTATCCCATGGGACAGCATGGATTTGCTAGAGATGCTCTTTTTGAAGTAATCGAGCATGGAACAGAACTAGTCTCGTTATCTTTAAAAAGTAATAAAGAAACGAAGAAAGTTTATCCTTTTGATTTTGAGTTGATTCTTTCTTATGCTTTAGAAGAAGAGAGCCTAGTGGTTGGTTACCAAGTTGAAAATACAGGATCTAATGATATGTACTTCTCAATCGGTGGACATCCGGCATTCAATGTTCCACTAGAACAAGGATTAACATTCGATGATTATTATTTAAGCTTTTCACCTAAAAAATCTCGTACTCAGATCCCACTAGTTGGACCGTTTGCCGATTTTGAACACAAAACGTTGGGTCAAACAAATACAAGCCTTGATATTCGAAGAGAATTGTTTAAAGAGGATGCCATTATCTTCGAAACCAAAGGGGCCAATGCGATCACTATTGAAACTGATGAAAGCTCCCACAGTATTAGCTTAAGCTATACTGACATGCCTTATGTAGGTATTTGGTCTCCTTACCAAAAAGATGCACCCTTTGTGTGTATTGAACCTTGGTGTGGTATTGCAGACGAAGTAAATGCAACAGGAAATATTGTGAATAAAAAAGGGATCAATAAATTAGCTGCATCAGAGGTATTCAAAACCCATTACACACTTACAGCTAAATAAAAATAAAAAAACTAGAACGTGAGATGTCGAAACCTCACATTCTAGTTTTTTTATTTTTTGTTTCTTTTTCAGGCTTAGAGCCTAGTCCAAAAGGTACACGACTTTCTGTGCCATCTTTGATCCGTTTTATATTATCCTTATGGCGAATAAAAATAAAAATGGTCAAAGCTAAAGCAATCGTGGTCAATAACCAATCAAATTTAGGCAATATCGCTGGAATAGCAAAGGGTAAAACGACTGTTGACAAAGTGATCAATACTGCGCTGATCATGCTAGTTAAGCTAACCATACTAGTAATGTATAACATAATAATAAAAATTAAGGCAGAATAAACAAAAAATGCTGGATTGTAAGCTAAGATCATCCCTGCACTCGTAGCAACCGCTTTTCCTCCTTTGAAATGTGCAAAAACTGGAAATGTGTGACCTAAAACAGCTGCAACACCAAATACCAACGGATTGACATTTAAAGAAAATAGAAAGGGTAAACTAGTGGCTAATGTGCCTTTTAAGATATCCATAAACAAAACTGCAATACCAGCTTTTTTTCCCAATACTCTAAATGTATTTGTCGTTCCTGTATTGCCACTACCAAATTGACGAAGATCTTTTTTAAAAAATAGTTTTCCGACCCAAACACCGGAAGGGATAGAACCGAGTAGATAAGCTATAATCAATAACACAAAGAATTTCATTGAGCAACCTCTTTCTGTTCAAACTAGCATTTATTTTATCACGAATAGAAACAGCTAACAATAATTAAATATTCGTTGTATAATGAAAGTAAGAGAAATTAGAAAGGATGATCAAAATGCCAATAGAAAACCCATCACAAAAACAAATTTTTAATTACTTAAAACAAGCCAAACGAATCGCAGTCGTTGGACTAAGTGCCAAAGAAGACCGCACAAGTTATAAAATTGCTAGATTACTACAAGAATATGGCTATGAAATCATTCCTGTAAATCCGATTTTAGCTGGGCAAGAAGTCCTTGGCGAAAAAGTCTATGAAAAATTACAAGATGTACCAGGTCAAATTGACATTGTCGATATTTTCCGTCGAAGTGAATTTTTACCTGAAGTAGCACATGATTTCATAGAAACTGATGCAAAAGTCTTTTGGGCCCAATTAGGTTTGGAAAGTGAAGAAGCTTCGGAAATATTGAAAAATGCAGGAAGAAATGCTATTATAATGAATCGTTGCATAAAAATTGAATTAGCCGAAATGCCTAAATAGATGTAAATAATCTTAAGAAAGAGTGGCCGTTTAGGAAAGCTCTTTTTTTTTGAGAGCTTTTAGAGTATTATTGTAATGATGTGGCCTTTGGCCCTATAATTCAAGTATAAGGAGTTTTTTCTTTGGCGAAAAAAGTAAACAATGAATACAATGACGCCTCCATCCAGGTTTTAGAAGGATTGGAAGCTGTAAGAAAAAGACCAGGAATGTATATCGGCTCCACAGACAGCCGTGGATTACATCATTTAGTCTATGAGATCGTTGATAACGCAGTTGATGAAGCATTATCCGGTTATGGAAATGAAATCAGTGTCACGATCCAAAAAGACAATAGTATCAAAATCACTGACTCTGGCCGCGGAATGCCAGTTGGAATGCACGCATCTGGAATCCCAACCGTAGAAGTGATCTTTACCGTTTTACATGCAGGAGGAAAATTCGGCCAAGGCGGTTATAAAACTTCTGGCGGACTGCATGGTGTAGGTGCCAGCGTAGTAAATGCGTTATCTAGTTGGTTAGAAGTGCGCATCGTCCGTGACGGTGTTGAATACATGGAACGTTTTGAAAATGGCGGAAAACCCGTTGGAACTTTAAAAAAAGTAGGAAAAACGAATAAAAAAAATGGGACTTCTGTAATTTTTCTTCCTGATGATACTATTTTTTCTACTATCCATTTTTCATACGATACATTAGCAGAGCGATTAAGAGAATCTGCATTTCTATTAAAAGGTGTCAAAATTTCTCTAACAGATCTTAGAGGAGAAGAACCAAAAGAGGAAGTCTTCCATTATGATGAGGGAATCAAAGAATTTGTTGCCTACCTTAATGAAGAAAAAGATACATTAACACCTGTTGTTTATTTTTCAGGGGAAAAAGATGGCATCGAAGTTGAGCTTTCTTATCAATATAATGATGGCTATTCAGAAAATGTCCTTTCATTTGTCAATAATGTCCGCACAAAAGATGGTGGTACTCATGAAGTAGGGATGAAGTCTTCAATGACAAAAGCTTACAATGAGTATGCAAGAAAAGTCGGTTTGCTAAAAGAAAAAGATAAAAATTTAGAGGGTAGTGACTTCCGCGAAGGATTAGCTGCTGTATTATCGATTCGCGTTCCGGAAAACTTATTACAATTTGAAGGTCAAACCAAAGAAAAACTTGGGACGCCAATGGCGCGTAATGCAGTGGATAATGTCGTTGGAGAGCAAATGGGCTTTTATCTGCAAGAAAACAGCGAAATGAGTCAACAATTGATCCGTAAGGCGATCAAGGCTCGTGAAGCGCGTGAAGCAGCACGCAAAGCCCGTGAAGAAAGTCGAAATGGCAAAAAACGGAAAAAAGGCGAATCTCTTTTATCTGGAAAACTAACACCGGCTCAATCACGAAATCCTAAAAGAAATGAATTATATTTAGTCGAAGGAGACTCTGCCGGTGGTTCAGCTAAACAAGGACGCGACAGAAAATTCCAAGCGATTTTACCTTTACGAGGAAAAGTGCTAAATACTGAAAAAGCCAAAATGCAAGATATTTTAAAAAACGAAGAAATCAACACAATGATCTACACAATCGGTGCGGGTGTTGGTCCAGAATTTTCAATTGAAGACTGTAATTATGACAAAGTCATCATCATGACCGATGCGGATACCGATGGAGCACATATCCAAGTCTTACTGTTAACCTTTTTCTATCGCTATATGAAACCACTGATTGAAGCTGGCAAAATCTATATTGCGTTACCGCCACTTTATAAAGTATCAAAAGGAGTTGGCAAAAAAGCAGTAACAGAATATGCTTGGACAGATGAAGAATTATCTAACGTGACGGAACAAGTCGGTAAAGGCTATATGCTTCAACGCTACAAAGGTCTAGGGGAAATGAACGCTGATCAGCTGTGGGAGACTACAATGGACCCTGAGACACGTACGTTGATCCGAGTTAGAATAGATGATGCTGCACAAGCAGAACGCCGTGTAACGACACTCATGGGCGATAAAGTAGAACCAAGAAGAAAATGGATCGAACGCCATGTACAATTCACACTAGAAGAAGATGGTAGTATCTTAGATCGAAAAGATGGTGAGACGGAGATTTCTCCATCCATTTCAAATGAAGTATTAGATGAAGAAAAAAAAGAAGAAACTGAACGTAAAAATGCAGAGACAGACGCAGCAGCAGAAATCAGTTTATTCGACTTAGAGTAGGGAGTGACGAATTTGGAAAAACGCCAAGATATTCAAGAATTAACACTTGAAGAAGTAATGGGCGATCGTTTTGGAAGATATTCCAAATATATCATTCAAGAACGTGCCCTACCAGATATTCGTGATGGGTTAAAACCAGTACAACGTAGAATTTTATTCTCCATGAACAAAGATGGTAATACGTTTGAAAAAAGCTTTAGAAAATCCGCTAAATCTGTCGGAAATATCATGGGGAATTATCATCCCCATGGTGATAGCAGTATTTACGAAGCGATGGTGCGCTTAAGTCAAGACTGGAAACTTCGAGAAGTTCTGATCGAAATGCACGGAAATAATGGGAGTATGGATGGGGATCCGCCAGCTGCGATGCGTTATACAGAAGCTCGTTTATCTGAATTAAGCGGCGAGTTACTGAAAGACATCGAAAAAGAAACGGTCGATTTTGTTTGGAACTTTGATGATACGGAAAAAGAACCTACTGTTTTACCAGCGAAATATCCTAATCTACTAGTCAATGGTTCTACAGGGATTTCAGCAGGGTATGCAACGGAAATTCCGACACATAATTTAGCAGAAATCATCGATGGTACGATTTATTTGATTGATCATCCTAATGCAACCTTAGATAAACTACTGGAATTCATTCCAGGACCTGATTTCCCAACAGGTGGTATCTTACAAGGAAAAGAAGAAATCAAAAAAGCCTATGAAACAGGTCGTGGAAAAGTGATTCTGCGCTCAAAAACCAGAATCGAATCTTTAAAAGGCGGCAAACAGCAAATTATTGTGACCGAGATTCCTTATGAGGTCAACAAAGCTACCTTAGTTAAAAAGATGGATGAAGTTCGCTTAAATAAAAAAATCGACGGTATTGCTGAAGTTCGCGACGAGAGTGACCGTACAGGCTTACAGATTGCTATCGAATTGAAAAAAGATACCAACGCTGAAGGGATTCTAAATTATCTTTTCAAAAATACCGAGCTTCAAATCAATTATAATTTCAATATGGTTGCAATCGATAATATGACCCCCCAACAAGTTGGGTTAAAACGAATTTTAGACAGCTATATTGCTCACCGTAAACAAGTGATCACAAACCGAAGTCAATTTGAACTGAACAAAGCCAAAAAACGGCAGCATATTGTTGCAGGCTTAATCAAAGCGTTGTCAATTTTAGATAAAGTGATCGAAACAATACGCGGTAGTAAAGATAAAAAAGATGCGAAGATGAACTTAGTGAAAGCCTACGCCTTCACAGAGGAACAAGCTGAAGCCATTGTAACATTACAATTGTATCGTTTAACCAATACAGATATCACTCAACTTGAAAAAGAAGCTGATGAGCTAAATCAGCTCGTTACTGAATTAACTAAAATCCTAAGCGATGAAAAAGAATTATTCAACGTAATGAAAAAAGAATTGCGTGAAGTCAAAAAACAATATGGCAATCCTCGCTTAACTAAGATCGAAGATGAGATCCAAGAAATCAAGATTGATACCAAAGTTTTGATTGCCCAAGAAGATGTAATTGTCACTGTAACTCATGAAGGATACATCAAACGCAGTAGCTTACGTTCCTATAGTGCATCAAAACCAGAAGAAGTCGGGATGAAAGAAGGAGATTTCCTTCTTTATACTGGTGAAGTCAACACATTAGATCATATTTTATTAATTACAAATAAAGCCAATGTGATCTATCGACCAATCCACGAACTTCCAGATCTAAGATGGAAGGAAATAGGAGAACATATTTCTCAAGCCATTTTAAATCTTTCAGTAGATGAATCAATCATCGCTGTTTATACTTACAAAGAACTTTCACCAACGAAAACGTTTGTCTTTATGACAAAAGAAGGTATGATCAAGCAAAGTAAGATGACTGATTTTGAACCTTGGAGAACCTATAAGAGTCGTCCAACTAACTGTATGAAATTGAAATCTGATTCCGATGAAATCGTAAATGTTTACCTAACGAATGAACAGAAAGTTTTAGATGTCTTTTTAGTTAGTCATCGTGGTTTTGGCTTACGATATCCACTAGACGAAGTACCCGTAGTGGGCGCAAAAGCAGCAGGTGTCAAAGCGATGAATCTAAAAGATCAAGACTATGTAGTCAATGGATTGCTTGTTCATGAAGACGGAGATACACCGATTGTGATTTTGACTCAACGAGGAAGCATCAAACGGATGCTTGCCCAAGAATTACCGCAATTAGGTCGTGCTAAACGTGGCCTAATGGTTCTTAGAGAATTGAAAAAAAATCCCCATCGTGTAACCTTTATGTCAGAAAGTAGCCCGTTAGAATTATTAGTTACGACACAAAACGGCAAACAATACACACTTGATTCTGAAAAGTATCCAATTAATGATCGAACATCCAATGGTTCTTTCATGCTTGATGAAAAACAAGACGGTGAAATTTTAGAAGTTCATGAAATGCATACTGCTGAATTAGAACAAAAATCAGCAGAAAATTCTAATTAAACAAGTAAGCTGTTCTATAGAATTAGCAAAAAGAGGTTTCTGTACTAGTACAGAAATCTCTTTTTATATTACAGATTTCTTACTATTTATCTTTTTATATAATAAATTAGTTAAATACATCACAAAGATAAAACGCTGTTAAATAGGTTTTTCTGATGGATTTTAATGAAAGAATCGCTAATTAGCTCAAAAATTATTAAGGAAAGGCTTGCATAAAAACGACTATGTGTTATACTAATCACATAAAGCTGTTACAATAGATTTCAGCATACTAAGGAGGCCCCAAAATGGAGCAATGGAAAGGCTTTAAAGGCGAAAAATGGCAAACATCAGTAGACACGCGTGACTTTATTCAAAGAAACTACACTGAGTACACAGGTGATGATTCTTTTCTAGAGCCAATCGCACCTAGCACAGACAAGTTATGGACAAAATTACAGGAATTATTTGAAGTACAACATGAAAAAAATGGCGTGTACGATATGGACACAAATATTCCTGCAACAGTAACTTCTCATGAACCTGGATATTTAATCAAAGAAGAAGAAACAATCGTAGGTTTACAAACAGATGTACCATTGAAACAAGCATTCATGCCTTTTGGTGGCATTAACATGGCTAACAACTCTTTGACTTCAAATGGTTACGAAGTAGACCCAGAAATGTCTAAGATCTTTTCTGAATGGAGAAAAACTCACAACCAAGGTGTTTTTGATGCCTATACTCCAGAAATGAGATCCGCTCGTAAAAACAAAATCATCACAGGTCTTCCAGATGCTTATGGTCGTGGCCGTATCATCGGTGACTATCGTCGTATTGCATTATATGGTATGGATTTCTTGATTACTGAGAAGAAAAAAGACTTAAGTAATACTGGTAATAAAGTAATGACAGATGACGTGATTCGCTTAAGAGAAGAAATTTCTGAACAAATCAGAGCGATGGCCGATCTTAAAGAAATGGCTTCAACTTACGGTTTCGATATCTCAAAACCAGCAGCAAACGCTAAAGAAGCAATTCAATGGTTATACTTTGGTTACTTAGGTGCCATCAAATCACAAAACGGTGCAGCGATGTCTATCGGACGTATCTCTGCATTCTTAGATATCTATATTCAACGTGATTTAGAAGCAGGTGTGATCACTGAATTTGAAGCACAAGAAATGATCGATCACTTAATCATGAAATTACGTATGGTTAAATTTGCTCGTACACCTGAATACAACCAATTATTCTCAGGTTATCCAATTTGGGCTACATTATCAATCGCTGGTATGGGCTTGGATGGACGTTCATTAGTAACTAAAAATGATTTCCGAATCTTACACACACTAACAAACATGGGTCCATCTCCTGAACCTAACTTGACTGTGTTATATTCTTCACATTTACCAGTTGGATTTAGAACGTTTGCCTCTAAAATCGCAAAACAAAGTTCATCTATCCAATTCGAAAATGATGACTTATTACGCGCTAACTGGGGATCTGACGACTGCGCAATCGCATGTTGTGTGTCTGCAACAGTGATGGGTAAAGATATGCAATTCTTCGGTGCTCGTGCGAACTTAGCAAAAGCGGTTCTTTACGCAATCAACGGTGGTGTAGACGAAAAAACTAAAATGCAAGTAGCTCCTAAATTCCGCCCGATGACAGGTGATACTTTAGACTATAACGAATTCATTGATCGTTATAAAGATATTATGGATTGGTTAGCTGAATTATATGTAAATACTTTAAATGTTATCCACTATATGCATGATAAATATTCTTATGAAGCAGCACAATTAGCCTTCATGGAAAGCAACTTACAACGCACATTTGCAACTGGTATTGCAGGGATTTCACATGCTGCTGACTCAGTAATGGCAATCAAACATGGTAATGTACAAGTAATTCGTGACGAAGATGGTTTAGCAATTGATTATGTTCCTCAAAATGAGTTCCCAACTTATGGTAACGATAATGAAGAAGCAGATGCAATGGCTAACTGGATTCTTGAATACTTTATGACTCAAATCAGACGTCAACATACGTACCGTAATGCGAAACCTACAACATCACTATTAACAATCACTTCAAACGTTGTTTACGGTAAAGCAACTGGTAACACACCAGACGGACGTCGCGCTGGTAAACCATTAGCTCCTGGTGCTAACCCAAGTTACCAAGATGGTAAATTCTTAGGTGAGAAAAATGGCCTGTTAGCATCACTTAACTCAACTGCTAGATTAGAATATACAAGTGCATTAGATGGAATTTCTAACACACAAACTATCAATCCTAATGGTTTAGGTAAAGACGATGATACAAGAATCGATAACTTGCGTAACGTAATGGATGGCTACTTTGATAAAGGTGGTTATCACTTGAACGTTAATGTATTCACAAACGAATTATTGTTAGATGCACAAGCTCATCCGGAAAAATACCCGAACTTAACAATCCGAGTATCTGGATATGCCGTGAAATTCCGTGATTTAACTCCTGAACAACAAGCAGACGTTATTTCAAGAACTTCACACGACAGACTATAATAAACAAACAATTGAAGGGTTGACCTCGTGTCAGCCCTTTTTTTAAAAGAAATGAGGAACGAACAATGACAACTCCAGTTATCGGTAGAATTCACTCTACAGAAAATTTTGGGACCGTTGATGGACCCGGTGTTCGATTTATCGTATTTACACAAGGGTGCCGCATGCGCTGCCAATTTTGTCATAACCCAGATACTTGGAAAATTGGTTCTGGTGGACGTGAAGTCACAACTGATGAAGTTTTAGATGAAGCAATTAAATATCGTTCTTATTGGGGGGAAAAAGGTGGGATCACTGTCAGTGGTGGCGAACCATTACTTCAATTAGAGTTTTTAACTGACTTATTTAAAAAGGCCAAAGAAAAAGGTATACATACGACAATCGATACTTGCGGCAAACCATTCACAAGAGAAGAACCTTTTTTTAGTGAATTTGAAGAATTAATGAACTATACTGACTTGTTGTTATTTGACATTAAACATATTGATAATGAACAGCACAAGTTACTAACTTCATTAGGTAATGAAAATATTCTCGAAATGGCTCAATATCTTTCTGAAATTGGCAAGCCTGTTTGGATTCGTCACGTTCTAGTTCCAGAGCGTAGCGATTATGATGACTATTTAATTCGTTTAGACACCTTTATTAAAACTCTGAAGAATGTCGATAAGGTTGAAGTGTTACCGTATCATACAATGGGTAAGTACAAATGGGATGAATTAGGTTTACAGTATCCATTAGATGGGATCGAACCACCTAAAGAAGAACGCGTAGCAAATGCGAAGAAACTGCTTCATGTCAATGACTATCAAGGATATGCAGCAAGATAGTTTAGAAAAATAGAAAAGAGCGACAATTATTGTTGTTTCTTTTCTATTTTTTGTTATTATTAGTAATGAAGAAAAAATAAGGAGTGAATTAAAATTATGTCAAAAATTCTTGTTTTTGGACACCAAAATCCTGATACAGATGCAATTGGAGCAGCAATTAGCTTTGCATATTTACAAAAAGAACTAGGGAAAGATACAGAACCAGTAGCATTGGGTACACCTAGCGAAGAAACACAATATGCATTAGACTACTTCAATGTCGATGTGCCAAGAATCGTAGAAAGTGCTGCAGCGGAAACAAATCAAGTAATGCTTGTCGATCACAATGAATTTCAACAAAGCATTTCAGATATTTCTGAATTAAATATCCTTGCAGTCGTTGATCATCATCGTATTGCAAATTTCGAAACAGCAGATCCTTTGTATTATCGTGCCGAGCCAGTAGGCTGTACAAGTACGATCGTCTTAAAAATGTTTAAAGAAAACAATATTACTATTCCAAAACCAATTGCCGGAATGATGGTATCAGCAATCATTTCAGACACTTTATTATTCAAATCACCAACCTGTACTCAAGAAGATATCGACGCAGCCAATGAGCTAGCAGACATCGCAGACATCAATTTGGATGGCTATGGTTTAGATATGTTAAAAGCTGGTACGAATTTGAGTGATAAATCAGCTGAAACATTATTAGATTTAGATGCTAAAAGTTTCCCAATGGGCGATAAAAACGTTCGTATCGCTCAAATCAATACAGTTGACCTAAATGAAGTACTAGACCGCCAAGCAGAACTAGAAGCTGCAATTAATAACGCAAATGCTGTAAATGGTTATGACCTGTTCGTATTGATCATTACAAATATTTTAAACAGCGATTCTGAGCTATTAGTTATCGGAGATTCAATTGACAAAGTAGAAGCTGCTTTCAACGTGAAACTAGACAACAACCGCACATTCTTGAATGGTGTCGTTTCTCGTAAAAAACAAGTTGTTCCTCAATTAACTGAAGCATTTAGTTAGAAAGTTACATTTGATTTAGCCTTTTAAATAAAACTACAGGTGGCGTCTTAATTACTCCAGCTGTAGTTTTATTTTATTTAATGTACAGAAAGAGTGAGTGGACCGTGACAAATACGACCTATTATTTTTCAGCAAAAAAATTTGATAGCAAGTTTGATAACATTATTTTCGATCCTTTATTCAAAAAAATAGTGCGTTATCTTTTTGATCATAAAGATACAGAAATTATTTTACGCCAAATAAAAGCAACTATTCCCACTGATGACAACATAGAATTATATTTAGATAAATTAATCAAGTATGGTCTAGTGGAACGAAAAAATAGAAGATATACTTTAACATTTCCTATCTATTCCACAGAAAAAAATATACAAATTCCTCATTCAATAATAAATACATTGCAAATCCTGACAAATGAAAGTACCTTACAAACGAATTATTTTATTTTTGGGCAATGGTTATGGAGGTTGTTTTTTGAAGAAGAACAAAAAGAATATTTTTTTGGCGTTGTATCTTCTTCAGATAATTTTCCACTTTTTCGCAAAAGAGAGGCAGGAAACAGCGCATTACAATTTGTCTCTATATACCAAGACGACTTGATTCCATTAGACTTTGCAAACTATTTCAACATACTCTCAAAAAGACAAGTACTTCCTGAACAGTTTAATCAGTTACAACGTCTCATTGGCGATGTGGATATCAATTATTTTATCACTCAAATTCAAAAAGTGATTCGATCCGTTAAGCGAAATCCATCTAGAGTAAGAAAACAAACTATTTTCGAAGAAGCGCTGTTAACAACGGAAGATCTGCTAAGAGGTGCGGATGGGCAATTATCATTAACAGCAGTTTGTTTGGATGCTATCGAAATTTTAAGAGAAACCCAACATACTTTGGATAAACTAAAAGTAGAATTGAACTTATTGTGGGGAACAATTGAAGATGTTAATCAACGTGAATATTATAAAATGCAATGCTATAGTATTCTCTTTACTACTTGTTTTCCAGATCAGAAATCTATTCAGTATTTCAAGTTTTAAGTTACAATAAATTTATTATGTAAACTTTAAACTTGAAACTCAACTAACGTCTCTTGATGTATTAAAAGTGAAGAGACGTTAGTTGATTAGGTATTTCTTTTACGAACCTTCTTAGTCCAAAAACCACCGGAAATAAACTTAGGTTCATACGAGATAATAAAAGCTCTAGGCTCTTTTTCATTGATTAGTTTATAAAGGCTACGTTCATTTTTGCGCGGTGAAAGAATCTCTAATATCATCCGTTCGCCCTCACGACCTTCACCAAAGCTTTGTGTGACACCATACCCATGATCACGTAAAATTTCCGGTAAATTCAGTTGCTCAGTGGAAGAGGGTAGGATGGCTGTAACCATGATATAACCCAGGGCCAAATAATCTTCGATTTTGATGCCCACACTAATCCCAACAGCGTACCCTAAAGCATAAACAACCAAATTTAGTGGATTATCTAAACGATTAAGAACCATGCTAAGGCCTAAGACATAAATAGTTATTTCAGCCATACTAACTAGTGGCGCAATCAAACGATACCCTTTCATAGTCAGCATAAAACGGATCGTATTTAACGTAATATAAGAAAAGTTAACTACAAATATTGTAAGAAGCATTTTGATATCCATTTTTATTAATCCCTCTTTTCCAAGTATCAGCATATTATAGTACAAGATTGGAAGAATTAGAATAGGGAAAGCTAAAATTAAATGAAATCGTTGAATACTGATTACCAACTTTTTAGCTATCGTTATTTGTTGGATGAATCAATAGTTTTTGCTATAATCAATATATTACGTAATTTAAGGGAGAAATGAAATCTGATGCAAATTTTTATCTTCATACTTGTTGGTTTATTGTTATTAAATACAACAGCAGCACTGATCACTGTTTTTAGGAAACCACGAAGTATTTCAAGTGTTTTAGCGTGGATTATGACGTTATTATTTTTACCTGGGATTGGCTTTATCATTTATATATTTTGTGGCAGAGGAATCAATGGGCAAAAAGTTTTTAACCTAACAGCCCATGACAAAGAAAAAATTTCTGAAATCAAAAGAATGGTTGATCAAGATAATCTAAAGTCTGACGGAAAATTAGATATCAATTTATTAACCGATGCACGTGTCCTGAATAAATATTTTAGAAATATGGATGCATCACCACTAAGCAAACGAAATAGTTTAAACATTTATACTGATGGCAAAGAAAAATTTGAAGCTTTATTTGAAGATATTCGCCAAGCTAAAGAAACCGTTCACGTTGAATACTATTCTTTTTTTAACGATCGCATTGGTAATCAGTTTTTAGACATATTAGGAGAGAAAGTCAAAGAGGGAGTATCTGTTCATTTGATCTATGATCCGTGGGGATCTCCAGGAGCAAACAAGAAATTTTTTGCCTCATTTGTTGCTTTAGGTGGTAAAGTAACTCCCTTTATCACCTCGAAGAATATGATCAGTAAAACTCGCTTAAACTATCATTTGCATAGAAAAATCGTTGTGATCGATGGTAAAATAGGGTGGACTGGGGGATTCAACGTTGGAGACCAATATTTAGGTGATAGTAAAAAATTTGGCTATTGGCGTGATACGCATATTCGCTTAGTCGGAACTTCAGTCTTTTCACTTCAAGAAATTTTCATTATGGACTGGAATGCTTCGGTTCAGCTTCAAACAGATAAAATGGATTATTTAGAAAACTATTTTCAGATTGCTGAAGATCATGAATTAGGCGATTTGTCATTGCAAGTTGTTTCAGATGGCCCAGACTCTGAAGAAGAAATTTTGAAAAGCGGTTTTATTAAAATGATTTTATCAGCTGAGAAATCCGTTTGGATCCAAACGCCGTATTTGATACCTGATGATAGTATGATCAATGCCTTATTGATTGCCGTTCGCTCTGGTATTGATGTTCGAATTATGATCCCATGCATGCCAGATCATCCATTTATTTATCGTGCTACACAATATTATGCAAATTATCTGCATAAACGAGGAATCAAGATTTATATGTACGAGAATGGTTTCCTGCATGCTAAAACGATGATTATTGATAATGAAATCTGCATGGTCGGGACAACCAATCAAGATATTAGAAGCTATGCATTGAATTTTGAAGTGAGTACATTTATTTACGATACACGAATTGCTTGGAAATTAACTCAAATAGTTGAACAAGATATGGCCAAAAGCACCTTGTTGACCGATAAAATTATTCAAGAACAGTCTCATTGGTTACGATTTAAACAAAACTTTTCAAGATTGTTATCCCCAATTTTATGAGATGAAAAGCTAATAAGATACGATTCATTATCTTCTTTTCATAATCGTGTTATTGATAATTTATGTATTTATGTCTATATTTAACGGTTCTGTCATAACATTTTAAAACGAAAAATAACCATCTGTGAAAATAGACGTGATGGTTATTTTTCGTTTTGTTCGTGAAGGTGATAGGATTCATTTTATTATTTTCTATTCTAGTTGACATAATATACATTATACAAAGTAGTTAGAGTTCTAATTCTTTAGCCTTTCTGGTATTTCGATTCATACGTAATAACATCCCCTCTGATGCTAACCTAGAATCTTCCGATGTACTGATTAGACTATAGAATGTAGTAACCATAAACTTTTATCACTTTCATCTTATTCCAATCATAGGAATAACTCCAAAAACAAGAATATTTTTTTAAAATACGATTCCCCTTATACAGGTTGAAATTTATTTTATATCATTACAGATTAAAAAAGACCATAAGGCAACGCCCATAGGCTAGTATAGTTTTTATTCTATAGTTTGGGTCACTTCATTTAATTGCTTGTTGATTTGTTCTACAGTTTTTTTCTTTAGTTTTGATAAATTATAGCTCTTTATTAGATTAGTTTGCCACAACAAGCTGTTTATTTTTATCAAAAAATTCGAAAAAAACTATATTTATGATAGGAAAACAGTCTTTTAGGTATATTTATTTATTTCCTATAAAACGAGAAAGAATAACTGCTGAACTTTTTATTGTCCAAGGAGTTCAGCAGTGTTCGTTTTGTCGAAACGGATGCAATTATGTGATACTGATTACCAAATGGTGCTTTAGCACTTTAGTCATAGGTCGGTTGAGTTCGTTAAACTATGTCATAACGTGCACGACTGGCAGCCAGTATCTATCTAGTTTTCAGTTCTTAAAACAGGGTATCAAAAATATTTAATCTACAACCCAAAAACGTTTGAGCTGCTCTTTAACTTGCTTCCGTTCATCTATCTGTAAATTATGTCCAGCCGTTTCAATAATAATAAAGCTACCTTTTGAAAACATACTTCTATAGTTTAAAATATCTTGAAAGCCAACTGTCATATCTTGTGCTCCTAAAATAATCAAGCTGTCACATTCAATAGCATTAGCTAAAAGACTTTTTTCGAAACTTAAGCTATACCCACTCTCTTGAAAAGACTTTTGAAAATCATGATCACCAATGTTGAGTCCGCAATAAATTTCATTGATGTACCTTTCATATCCCTCTTCGGTTACATTGACAACTGAATGCTTATATTGATCGAAAATAGGGTTATTAGCAATCTCAAATGAATGGAGTTGTTTTGATGGTTTCTCTGGCAATGTCCGATCTGCTGAATTTGCTTTTATAACGGGAGCTAATAAGACTAAACTTTTTACTTGATTGGAAAGCTTCTTCATCATCCCCAAGCACAGATAACCACCGTAAGAATATCCTAGCAATGAGAATGATTGATTACCGATAAGAAAATCTAAGAATTCCAATAAACTAGTAACTAAATCATCAGCATTGATCATTTTAGTCGGAGTAGGCGACTGTCCCATCCCTGGTAAATCAATATAAATTCGCTGATACTTATTAGGATCGATAGATTCTTCGACAATTCCCTTCACACCCCTGTGATCAATTGAAAAACCGTGAAGAATGAGTAAAGGATGTCCCTCACCAATAATTTCATAATAAAGTTTTATATTTTCATTCGCATAGTACATTGAGTTTTCTACTCCTAACCTTTGTGATTTCTTTAGATTGAAAAAGTTTTTTATAAATGCCTTGTAAAATAGTCTTTTATTTTATCGAGCATAAAATTTTCAATCAGTTGAACGTGATGAATGTCTCTACCTTGTTTAAGGATAGTCCTACATTTAATAAACGACCAGTTTGGTAAAGAACCTTTAAATCTTGGATCATTTGCATAAACGATACCATCAAGACCAGCCCAAACAGCTGCTGCAGAACAAAGCGGACAAGGTTCGAAAGTGGAATATAGCCAGTATCCTCTTGGTAAACTGGCTGTTTCTAGAATTTTACAAGCACTTCTAATTGCATTGATTTCAGCATGAGCTGTTGGGTCATGATCTTCAGAAACTGTTGTTTTTCCAGTAGTGATGATTTCCATTTTTTCATTTACTATAGCTGCATAAATGGAGTGATCCTTCCATTGTCTGTTGATTATTTCATTCATGATTTTATGGCTTGGATGTTGATTCATAACTGTAACTCCTTTGAAATAAACAGACGCTTTTCAGTTTATTTGTTTAGACATGCTGATATCAGTTGCTACAAACCCTGTTTTTTCATATAAATGAATAGCTCCCCCATTATGAGCAAAAACGTGTAAATCAATTTGTGAAACGTCCATCTCTTTGGCTTTTTCTTCTAGACAAGCAATGGTTTGTCTACCATAACCTTGATTCCTAAATTCATCAAATATGATGAAATCATAAATAAAGAATTTTGAGTCTTGCAACGTTTTATTGATATGAACCCACAAAAAACCAACTTTTTCATCGAGAGCGTTCTCTTCAATCGAATAAAGATACTCATTATTAGTATCCTTGCCTTTTGGTAAAAGCTCATTAAAACTTTTTGTGGCTAATGAAATTGCGTCGGCTTCATTCCAAGTTCCTGCTATGATTTTATCTTGAGCATAGTCTTTAATCGCAAATGATAAGTATTTTTCAAAATCAGTTACAGTCATTTTTTTTAATTTAATTGCCATTATTTTATCCACCAATTCTAGTTATTTTCTAAATCATACCATTTTTGAAGATATAAAAAAAGTCTACAGAAAATTACTTCTCTGCAAACTTTTTCAAATTATTTATTGTTCATTTTTCAAAGCTGTTAGGGCAGCTGTATTAATGATATTCCAAGGTTTATCAAATGAGGGTTGGAAGAAAAAGTCAGCATAAGCTAAGTCTTCAATCGTCATTTTCGCCTTGATTGCAAGTGAAATCGCATTGATGTTCGCTGTTAAGTCAGCTTTTGACATCAACTGTGCCCCAAGAATTTGGGTTGTTTCAGGATCATATACTAATTTAAACCAAGCCTTTTGTTTATCCGGGTTGAAATCCATCAAATAATCTTCAACAACTAAAGTTGATTTAGTTGTTTTATTTAACTTCTTAGCCATTTCTTCATTGATTCCTGTTGAAGCAAATTTATAGTCAAAAACAGCTAATCCAGATGATCCTTGAATACCAGGGAAAGGTTTTACTGGCGCCAGTAAATTTTTCACTGCAAATCGTCCTTGCTTTCTAGCATTGGTTGCTAGAGCAATGTTGACTTCTGTTTCACCTGGATTATATTTTATCAATGTTGCATCTCCGACAGCAAAAACATCAGGAGCGCTTGTTTGCATGTACTCATCTGTTTTGATTAGTCCATTAGGATGTAGGTCTAATGTATCTTTCAACCAACCTGTATTAGGGCGGACACCCACTGCTACAACGACAAGATCAGCATCATACTCGGCTTTATCAGTTACTACCTTATTGACTGTTCCCTCACCTTTGTAACTTTGAACTGTTTCATTTGTTACTACATTGATATTGTTCGCTTCCATTTCTTCTGTTAACACATCAGTAAACTCTTTGTCTAAATAAACGCCTAACGGTCGGTCTAAAATATCAATAACCGTTACGTTTTTACCAGCTTTAGCAAATGATTCGGCCGCTTCAATACCGATATAGCCACTTCCGATAACAACAACATTATTGATAGTTGGATCAACTGTTTTTGCTTTTAATTTGATTGCCCATTTTCTGCCGCGCATTAAGTAAATATTTTCTAGATCTTTACCAGGTACATCTAATTCGAATGGAACTGCTCCTGGACTGATAATTAATTTATCATAGTTTTCAATACGCTCAGTATCTGTTAATAAATCTTTGACTACAACTTGATGAGCATCTGTTTTGATTGCAGTGATTTCTGTATTTGAAAAAACATTCACACCTCTGCTTTCCATTTTTTCACCAGTCATATATCGAACTGCGTTTACATCTTTTACTTTTCCTTCTAGATAAAGCTGCATACCACAAGATAAGAATGAAATAAAATCTCCCTTTTCGTACCATTGGATTTCTGCATCTGGGTGTAGATTTAATAATTCTTCAACAGCCTCATAACCTCCATGCGATGAACCTAAAACGATAACTTTCATTTCATATACCTCCAATATTATTTATTATATAATAAAGAGTATCATATAAAGGTATGAAATAACAAGTGATTTGAGTGATTATTCTCAATTAAATACTTTAATTGAGAATAATCGGGAGTATCCGAAAATTAGTTTACATAATATAATTATTGTTACTTCGTTAAATGAAAGTTTAGAAAAACAAAAAGCTAATTTTTTCTAATGCTCATAAGATTGTTGTTTGTTCATGATTATTTAAAAATAGTCACTTCTTTTTTTACTTCAACTGTGATCTTTCCGTTTTTTATTACATAATTTCGTTCAGGAATATCGATGATCGCATCGGCCATGACTTTCGTATCTAACAAAACTAAATCCGCATTATTACCAACTTGAATACCATAATTTGAGAGTCCAATTGCTTTTGCTGGATTCTCTGTGATCATAGGTAAAACGGTTGGTAAGTCATCTGCGCCCCCTAGATGTCCTACAGGAATGGCTAACATTGCAATTTGCATTAAATCACCATTTCCATAAGGTGTAAATGCATTACGAATATTATTTGTTGCAAGGCAAACGTTAACACCTGCATCACGGAGTTTTCTGATAGGAGTCACAGCTCTTCTAACATTGTATGCATCATTTCTAGCACCTAAATGTAAATCTGTTGCTGGTAAGGCCATCACGCTGATTTGTGCTTCAGACATCAATACTAAAATGTCCTTTAACCGCTCAGGTTTCAAAGCATGAAGTGCGGTTAAGTGTCCTACAGAAACTCTCCCTTGATAGTTTTCAGTAATTGTTTTCTTGCACAAGTATTCTATTGAAATATCTGTGGCTTCGTCACTAAAATCTTGATGTAAGTCAATATCTTTATCATATTTCTTGGCAATCTCAAAAACTAAATCGATATGTTTATCCGCAGGTGCATCATTATAGGGGATGCCGCCGACAACATCAGCCCCCATTTCCATTGCTTCATACATCATTTTTTCTGTCCCGGATGCTTTAAAAATTCCTTCTTGCGGAAAAGCGACAACTTGCATATCGATTAGATCTCGATACTCTTCCTTTAGTTTCATAATTGTTTTAAATCCGGAAAAGCCTTGAGCTGGATCAAATTCTGCGTGTGTTCTAACAGCGGTCACACCATGAGAAATAATCATTTCCAAAGCAGTTTTTGCTCGATGATAAATATCAGTTTCAGTAAATGTTGGCTTTAAAGCAGCTGTCACTTTGATTGCTTCTTGTAAAGTCCCTGATTTATTTGGTCTTCTATCTGCAATCAGCGCTTTATCTAAGTGAATGTGACTTTCTACTAAACCAGGTATCAGAACTCGGCCTTGAGCTTCAATTACTGTGACAGCCTTATCCGTTAAATCTCCTGAAATAGCAACAATTTTTCCGTCTTTAATCCCTAAATCCTGTAACTCTTCATTATCACTTAATCTTGCTTGTTTGATCAAAATATCCATCTTGCTGCACCCTCTCTATTTTTAAATTAAATGAAGAAACCTATACCGATTAATAAAACAGCGGCCAAACTGATCCATTTAATATTTCCTTTTACTACATCTAAAATTGGAATTTGAAAACCAGAAGATAACGCTTGCATCGTGATGTTGACAAAACTCATCTGACTTCCTAACCCTACGCCAACTGCAACTAATCCCAGTCCGATAGAAGAAAAACCTAAAGAAACAGCCACAGGTAACACAAGAGTCAACACTGACCCTACATATGCGCCAGCTGGCACTCCAATTAAGATGCCGGTTAATATTGCAACTGGTACCATGATCATTGTCGGTGCACCATTAGCAATTCCTGCTATAACAGCAAATGTACCTGTTTGAGCAATGATGTTAATAAAGGCTAGGAAAATTCCAACTTGGA
This sequence comes from Enterococcus sp. AZ101, assembly GCF_050499005.1. Classification (NCBI taxonomy): domain Bacteria; kingdom Bacillati; phylum Bacillota; class Bacilli; order Lactobacillales; family Enterococcaceae; genus Enterococcus; species Enterococcus sp. AZ101. Next base: position 1,725,465 of record NZ_JBMHEZ010000001.1, read on the forward strand.
ATAATCTTGTCAAAATATAAGTAGAACCATCTACCATCGCTTCCACTGATTGATTCAGCGTGAAATCAGAACAAACAAAAATCAACGCTAGTGTCAAGACCATATAGACTAATGGTGTTAATAGGGGGAATCCAACGAAATCATTAACCACAGGCCCAAAAATGACGGCAAACAGTAAAAATATGGCCGGTATGGTTAATTTAAATAGAGCACTATTACTCATAGTTCCATACTCATCGTCGGTATTTTCTTTAAAACCAATCTTCCGCCGCTTCGTTCCCCAGAATGCTAGAATAATAGCTAACGCACAAAATAGCAGCCAGATCGGACGCATATCCGAAACGTACTTAGCTACACTAAAATCGCCTAATTTGGAAACAATACTTGATTCTAATGATGCTGGAGAGGTTGTAAATGAAACTGCTGCTGCCAATGACATGGCAGCGATCAACTCTGGAACTGCTCCAACTGCTACAAAGGCCAATGGAGCAATCACCATTGCACTACCACCACCAATGCCAGACATATAAGTCGCTGCAGCTAGTAAAATCACAATAAAAGCTGAGACATACTCAACTTTTCCTTTTGTTCCCCTTTTTGCTAAAGTTAAAGCCGCCGAGTATCCACCCGATTTAAAAACGGCCATTGCAATGGCCGAATTGATAATTGGTACAGTAATGCCAAGCATTGTAGGAATCGTTTCTAATAGTTGCTTATTGGCTTGCTCTAATCCGATTCCACCGATAATCATAGCCAATACACCACCAACAAACCCGGCAATGATCATATCTATTTTCATAAACAATAAGACCAAAACTAAAATTAGCGGGATGACTACAATCACAGCTTTTATTCCTGTAGGCGCAGTAATTTCGCCAATTTCTTGTGCAAATGCGGGTACAAATGAAAAAAGAAATAGAGCTGAAAGTAATAGCCCACTTAAAAATCTTTTAGGTATTTTCATAATTATTCCTCCAACTTTGGCTAATTAGGCTCAGTTCATTTTTAACAAGTAATAATTGCTCATTTGAAATCAGTTTTTTTAAATTGTATCTCTAATAAATAACCATTAATACTGCATAAAGATTATTTTCTTTAGAACTATTAAAATGCTACTGCCTCCTCTCTCCTTCATATAATACGTTCATTTTCAAAAAAAAGGAACGAGAATGCTTCTATAATTTATAAGATCAAAAAAAGGTAACGTTTCTATTTCACCTTTATAGCAATAGCAAAAAAATAACTGAAACAAAATATGAATTCTATCTTGTTTCAGTTATGCCTATTTCCTATTTTTTTCTTCAAGTAATTCAGTTAAATCGTAAGGTGTATTTTGATAAACTGCATAATTTAACCAATTAGAAAATAACAATGAAGCAGCCATGTGCCATCGTAATTTTGGTTGATCAGCTAGGTTATCATTTGGGAAATAATTTTTAGGGAGCCTAGGACTTAACCCTTTTTGTTGATCACGTTTAAATTCTTGTTCTAAAGTTTCACGATCATATTCTAAATGCCCAGTTGCATAAAATGCGCGATTATTTTTATTTCCAATTAAAAAAATTCCAGCTTCTCTTGATTCAACCAAAATTTCTAGTTCTTCTATCCTATCTACATCACTTCGTTTAATTCCAGTATAACGCGAATGAGGAGCATAAAATATATCATCAAATCCTTTCAAGATACTCCACGTATGGTTCAATACATCATGTTCAAATATTCCTGTTAGTTTTTGATTTAGCAGATACTTGTCAATCTTATGATGATAATACAATCCAGCTTGTGCTCCCCAACAAATATGAAATGTTGAAAAGACATGGGACTTACTCCATTCAAAAATTTCTTGTAACTCGTTCCAATAATCAACTTGCTCAAAAGGGATCTGTTCAATTGGAGCACCTGTAATAATCAAACCATCGTAGAATTCATTTCTAATTTCTTTAAATTGATGGTAAAAACGGTTCAAATGCTCGCTAGATGTATTTTTTGTTTCGTGACTACTCATATGCAAAAATTCGACATTGATTTGTAATGGTGTATTACTTAAGAGTCTCAAGAGCTGAACTTCCGTCTCATCTTTTTTTGGCATTAAATTTAAAATTAAAATTTCTAAAGGGCGAATATCTTGATGCATGGCCCGATCTTCGTCCATTACAAAAATTTTCTCTTTCTCTAATACTTTAATAGCAGGTAGCTCTTTTGGAACGCGAATCGGCATACGTATATCCTCCCTTTCTGTTTGTCTACTTTCATTTTACGATAGAAAACAGTAAAATGGAAGATTCTTTCTGAGAAAACGATAAGTAATCTTTTAATAATAAAATTTTACCTTAAAAAACATGAGGCAGGAGATAACCACCACCTCATGTTCCAACTTTTAGAAAGAAAACTTGTTATTTTTTACATTGTTATTCTTCTTAGAAAGATTTTTTTGTGTAGCGTTTAGGTTTTGCAAACCAGTACTTCCATTATTTCCTAAGTTTCCGCCGTTGCCAGTTCCATCAGCAGGATCAGCAGGTAGTTTAAAGTTAGCTGGTTCACTTTGGTTACCCTCACTATCTTTTTGCAATTGTAAACAGTAATTCTTTTGGTTCGGCAATCCAATTGGAGTTTCGATAATGAAACGACCTGTTCAACACAAAGCGAGTTATAAGAGAATAAAAAAGCCTTCAAAAGTTAGGTTTTCAAGTCTAACTTTTGAAGGCCACTACAGAATCAAAGTTTCTGATAGACTTTTTTACACTTTGTCTTTAATACTTTTTTCAATTATTGGTTCACTAACGTTTTTATTCCAAAAATCAATCAGAGGACCTGTGAAAAAAGCATTAATTATTGTTCCTATTCCTACTGGTCCACCAAAAATAAAAGCTAGTATAACAAAAATAATATCTTGTATTACCCTCACCACTCGATAAGATGCTTTTGTCCGCTCGACTATAATTGGTGCAATAGCGTCATAGGGGGCATTTCCTAATTTAGCAGACATGTAAAACGATGCGCCAAAAGTAAAGATGATGATCCCGACTATCAGCAATAAACTTTGGGAAAAAACATTGATTTTGATTGGAATAAACGTTGTATAAATCCAGGTATAAAAATCGATGAAAAAACCTGTCAGCACCATGTTGATTACTGTTCCAATCCCAATATACTGCCGTCCAAAAATAAAAACGAGCACCAAAATAATGATGTTGACGATCAATTGATAGACACCGAGTGATAGCCCTAAAACAGATCCGATTCCAATATTCGCTGCTGTATACGGATCTAGCCCAACTTGCCCGATTCGTAATGTTGCAGCACCAAATGCTAAAATTGCCACTCCTATGAAAGCATAAAGAGAGCGAAAGACCAGTTCTTTTGTTCTTTTTCTTTTCATTTTTCACACCTCATTTAATTTTACTTATTAAGCATCTCAAATAAATGCTTAAAAAGCAAAATATTAAATCTTTTTGTATAAAAAAAACTAGAGTTGAATCTACACTCAACTCTAGTTTTTGTTTATTTACTTTGGGCAATATCTTTTAGAGCCGCTTGAGCTAATAAGTTCAAGTAGTTCCAAGGACGATCAAAGTGTGGTTGGAAAAAGAAATCTGACAACGCAAGATCTTCAACAGTCATTTTATTTTGAACAGCTAACGAAAGTGTATTAGCTGATTGTGTAATATCATACTTAGACATTAGTTGTCCGCCTACAATGCGATTTGTTCCTTTTTCGTATACTAATTCCATCATAACATTTTCAGTAGTTGGCATAAATTCTGGACGATAGTTATCTTCAAATTGTGTTGCTGCCACATCTAAATTGTTCAATTTGGCACTTTCTAAAGTAACACCAGTTGAACCGATTTTCCAACCAAATAAATACAATCCAGAGGTTCCCTGTGTTCCGCGGTAAGCTAATTTATCTTCAGCTAAATTATGACCTACCAACATTCCTTGGCGAACCGCATTTGTTGCTAGAGGAATATAATTAGTTGTATTACTTGGATTATAGTGTACTACTGCACTATCACCTGCAGCAAAAATGTCTGGATTACTTGATTTCATATATTTATCTACAACGATTGCACCATTTGGTAACATATCTACTTTATCTTTCAGCAATGCTGTATTTGGGCTAAAGCCAACGCACATAATAACCATATCCGCTTCAAACTCTTGGCTTGGTGTAATTACTTTATTCACATGTCCGCTTGCATTTGACTGAAACTCTTGAACATTTTCTCCTAACGCTAGTGTAACACCACGATCTACAAGTTCTTTTTCTAGAACATCTGTAAATGGCTTATCTAAGTATTTGTTTAAAATACGATCTAAACCATCAATCAATGTCACTTCTTTTCCAGATTCTACAAAAGCTTCAACTAGCTCAATCCCAATATAACCACCGCCTACAACAACAACTTTTTTCGCATCTTTAGCGCGTTCAATGATGACATTTGCTTGATTAAAGTTTTTACATAGTAAGATATTTTCAGCTTCTATTCCTTTGATTGGCGGAACAATTGGCCATGAACCAGTTGTCATGACTAATTTATCGTATTCTTTTGTTTCAATTTTACCAGTGTTCAAATCTTTAGCAGTAACTGTTTTATGATTAACATCGATTGTTTCGACTTCATGTTCCATTTTAACTGTAGCACCTAGAGACGCTAGTTCTTCAGGACTTGAATAGAATAAACTGTCAGCCTCCTTTACTACTCCTCCAACATAAAGGGCAATTCCGCATGATAAAAATGATACATTATCATTTCGTTCATAAACGGTTACCTCCGCGTTTGGGTGATTTGTTAAAATACTTTTGACTGCAGCTGTTCCTGCATGCGTACATCCTACGACTACGACTTTCATTTTGTAAATCCCTTCTTTCAAGTTAAATTTTTCACCAATAAATTTAGAATAAAGTTACTGGTATATTAAAAATATAACAAAGTAAGAAAGCATATTCGAGTTCTTTGCTTGTGAATCACTAACTTATTTTTTCACAAACTTCTCTATTTTTAACTATATCCCCATCTTGATTAATGATTTCTCACTTTAAAATGCTGTTTTAACAATAAATAAAGCTGAGAAACATTAGTTTCTCAGCTTGTGAAATTAAACTACTGCTCATTTATAGATACAATAATTTCTATTTCAATCAGAACATCTTTAGGTAAACGGGCGACTTCAACGGCAGATCGTGCTGGTAATTGATTTGTAAATGATTGTGCGTAGACTTCATTAAAAGCTGCAAAATCATTCATATTTTTTAAAAAACAAGTTGTTTTTACTACATGATCGAAACTACTTCCAACCTCAGTTAAAATAGCTGCGATGTTTTTCATGACTTGCGAAGTCTGTTCTTCTATAGTTGTCCCCACAACTTCTCCGGTTCCAGGACTTAAAGGAACTTGACCTGAGGTAAATAATAAGCCGTTCACAATGTTCCCTTGTACATACGGACCAATTGCTTTTGGCGCCTTATCTGTGTGAATCGATTTCATCTGATCACTCATTTCCTTTTTTTTGGTTTTTCTGACATTCTGGACATAAACCATATAGCTCTAAACGATGCTCATTGATTTCAAAACCAGTCAATTTACTTGCTGCCATCTCCACGTCTTCTAATCCTGGATAATGGAAATCAACGATCTTACCACAATTTTGACAGATCGCATGGTAATGCTTTTTAGAACTGAAATCAAAGCGACTTGATGCATCACCATAGTTCATTTCTTGTACAAAACCAATATCTGTAAACAAACGTAAATTATTATAAACAGTTGCCACACTCATATTCGGAAAACGATCTTCTAAAGAGCGGTAAATCTCATCCGCTGTCGGATGGCTGTGATTCTCAATTAGATACTCTAAAATTGCATATCTTTGAGGAGTAATACGAATATTGGCTTCTTTTAATTCTTCAAGTGCATTTTTTACCAATATGTTATCCATTTGGTTCCCCTCCCAGTCTTCTTTCTTAAATGATACTATTTCTAATGTGTATTGACAAGAATAAATAGATAAATAGTACTAAAAAGAGTAAGTTTATCTATAATTATGACAAAACAAGACACTATTATATGCTTTTTGACAACTTCACTTGTTTACACTAAAAAGGAAGTCATAAATTTAGACTTCCTTTTTAGTGTACTACTTATTCAGAAAAATTATAAAGAGCTGTTGATAAATAACGTTCGCCATTATCAGGAATAACTGTCAAAACTTTTTTTCCCTTCCCTAATTCTTTCGCCACTTCAATCGCAGCATACACAGCAGCGCCTGCTGATATTCCGACTAACAACCCTTCTTTTACTGCTAATTGACGAGCTGTTTCCATAGCAGATTCACTCGGAACAGAAATGACTCGTCCGTAAATTTCTGTCTCTAAGACTTTAGGGATAAAGCCCGCTCCAATTCCTTGGATTTTATGCGGTCCCGGCGCTCCGCCATCTAAAACTGGGGACTCCGTTGGTTCAACTGCAATGATGGAGATATTTGGATAAACTCGCTTCAATTCTTTTCCAACACCTGTAATTGTTCCACCCGTGCCTACTCCAGCGACAAAAGCGTCTAAACCACTAGGACCAAAAATGTCTTGGATCTCTTTGCCCGTCGTTTTTTCATGTGTCTCTGGATTTGCGGGGTTATCAAATTGCATAGGCATAAAATAGCCATCTTTTTCAGATAGTTCTGTCGCTTTTGCAATAGCGCCTTTCATTCCTTCAGCACCTGGCGTTAACAATAATTTCGCGCCATAAGCTTGCATCAATTTCCTACGTTCTACACTCATGGTATCTGGCATAACAATCATTACATTATAACCCTTAGCAGCACCAACCATTGCCAAGCCGATTCCAGTATTTCCACTAGTTGGTTCTACGATTGTATCTCCAACTTTAATTTGTCCATTTTTTTCAGCTTTTTCGATCATACTTAATGCGATTCGATCCTTCACGCTGCCACCTGGATTAAAGAATTCTAGCTTTACAAAAACATCAGCTACTCCATCTGGGATTATGCGTCCTAATTTGACAATCGGTGTTTTACCGATTAATTCAGTTACTGAATTATAAATTTGAGTCATGATCCATTCCTCCATTTTCGTATTCGTATAAGCAAAATCTTTCTTGTGTTTATAATAGCTTATATCAAGTCATCTGGCTATCATTTTGCAATGATACTTTTTAAACAATCTTAATAACCATAATTTATTCCGATTTGTGATTCAAAAACATGGAGAAATGGCTGCAAAATATTTTAATGGCGTACTTTTTGAAATTGTCTATAATACCTACTCAATAAAGAGTGGTTATTTTAGTAGTCAAAAAAAATTAAATACACTTAATTTTTATCTAAAAGAAAGATCAGAATTACAAAATGGGATTAAAATATGATATAGTTGAAATAGGGAGATGCTTATATGTTTTACATTGAATGGATTACAGCATAAGTTCATTCCCTTAATCAAAATTAAAACGGATTGACTACATATCAGGCTAAAATAGGAAAGAAGGTGACACTATGTGGAATCCAATTACAATCGAAATACCGGATAATTTTTTAGGTGACCCGCTACTTGTATCAATATAAAGATAATTGCAAGTGCAATTATCTTTTTCGCTTCTTAATCATACTCGTCAAGAAGCTATTTAGCAATGTCTAAATGAATGAACATTAAGGACTATCCTCTCTTAACACAATTTTAATAAAAATATTGTATAGTATAAGAGACTTTAAAATTGATTATTAGGAGTTTACTCATTTATGAAAATTATAAATATTAGTCCACGTGGGTATTGTTATGGTGTTGTAGATGCTATGGTCATTGCTAGAAATGCATCTCTTGATGAAAATTTACCGCGTCCGATTTATATCTTAGGGATGATCGTTCATAACAAACATGTAACTGACGCTTTTGAAAGTATCGGGATCCATACATTAGACGGAACAAATCGTGAAGAAATTTTAGCCCAAGTTGATCGAGGAACGGTGATCTTTACAGCCCATGGCACTTCTCCAAAAGTTAAAACATTAGCTATTGAAAAAGGTTTAGCTGTTATCGATGCAACGTGCCCAGATGTTCTGATTACACATGAATTGATTGCTAAAAAAGTAGCCGAAGGTTATGAAATTATCTATATTGGCAAGAAAAATCATCCGGAGCCTGAAGGAGCACTTGGTGTTTCACCTGACCATGTTCATTTAGTATCAAATCAAGCTGATATTTCTGCTTTGACGCTAACTGCAAATAAGGTGTTTGTTACGAATCAAACGACAATGAGTCAATGGGATGTCAGCGATCTAATGGAGTTGATTGTAGCTAAATACCCTCAGGTTATTATTCATAAAGATATCTGTAAAGCAACGCAAGTCCGCCAAGAGGCTGTCGTTGAACAAGCGCAAGGTTGTGACTTAACAATCGTTGTGGGAGATCCAAAAAGTAATAATAGCAATCGTTTAGCTCAAGTTTCCATTGAACAAGCAGGTGTTGCAGCTCATCGTATTTCTGACGTTTCCCAGATAAATCCAAACTGGTTGTTGGATGTCGAGCAAGTCGCTGTCACAGCTGGTGCTTCTACCCCTACTCAAATCGTTCGTGAAGTGATCGATTATTTAAAAAAATTCGATGCAACGAATCCCGAAACATATCAAAAAAGCTCAACCACAACTGCTGAAGCGATTCTGCCTAAACCTAGGGTTAAGGATTTAACTAAAAACCGACAACGACGTTTAGAAGAATTACGCTTAGGAAAAAGATAAAAACGTTCAACGATTTGTCATGAGATTGGCAATTCGTTGAACGTTGTTTTATTATGCAACCTGTAGCGATTGTCCTACAGTAATCAATTCAGCTGTTATGCCATTTAAAGCCATAAGTTGATCAACCGAAAGTCCAAATTTTTCTGCAATCCCCCAAAGAGTATCACCTGAGACAACTGTATAAGATTGGGCTGTTACAGTTGTTGTCGCACTACTTTGACCAATTGTTGATTGATTTGCAGTTATATTTTCCTCTGACGATACAGTTCCTGCCATTTCCCAATCATAAGCAGTTAAACCGTAATTTGCAATTAACCAATTTAATTTACTGGCATAATTAGGATCTGTTGCATAACGCCCAGCTAAAGCAGCTGTAGCGTCCATATAACTAGTCGTGTTGCTTTTCCATACCCCAGAATAATGATAATCACCACTGGATGCTAAGGTTGTTTTAAGTACGTTAGCATGATCCTGGAAAGATTCAGTATATGAAGGATAACTTCTAAAAGGTTCAGTCACTGTCACCCATTGCCCATTTAAATATTCAGAAGTTGGCATATAGACTGTTTGTCCACCATAACTTCCTTTGACGCCAAATAAATTATAATTTGGTGCGGCTGCTAAACCAGATGTACCATAACTACTCTCTAATAATGCTTGAGCAATCATTACAGATGCATATAAATCATTAGCATCTGCTACAGAAGCCGCTGAATAACCAATAGAATCAATAAATGCTTGCTCTGAAATAGCTTCTTGGGTCACTGTCTCTGTGGCTTGAACACTTAGTGGCAACAAATTCCCCACAACCGGAAGAAGTACTAATGAAGTACCTATAACAGATGCAACTCGTTTTGTATTGTTTTTCAACTCTTTTTGTTGGTGTCTGCTACTTCTTGTTTTTGTCTCATTCATTCATTTGTTCCTCCTCAATAGAACATCATATCATCATTCTACTCGGGTAATTTTTTATAAACAATTATTTGATCCTCAATTTTGAAGTTTTAAAGTGGGCGTAATCCTGTTGAAATTTTTGGTTTATTAATTAAATTGTATTTGTTTCAATCAATTTACATGATGTCTGTTATTCAAACTGTTTCTTTTGGTAAATCCCTTTATTTTGTTGTTTATGTATTCGTTTTAAGAACATTACTGGATATTTCTATCATATTACATTTATTACGCAGTTATTTTGTATAAAAGTACAATTTATCCGATTTTAGCAATTTTTTCATAAATAAAAAAGTAGACATTCATAGTTTGTGAATGTCTACTTTTTTATTAAAAACTAGTTTATTTTATAAATTAGTATACTTTGATACAACGTTATCAACTGTAAAACCAAATTCTTTCAAGACTAAATCACCTGGAGCTGAAGCACCAAAATGATCAATCGTTACAGTTGTGCCTGCAGTTCCAACATAACGTTCCCAACCAAATGGTGAAGCAGCTTCAATCGCAACTCGTTTAGTTATATCTTTAGGTAAAACAGATTCTTTGTAATCTGCTGTTTGCTTTTCAAACAAATCAAAACTTGGCATCGAAACGACAGAAACATCTTTCCCTTGTTCAGCTAATGCTTTTTGGGCTTCAATTGCTAAATTCACTTCTGAACCAGTTGCAATTAAGATCCCTTCTGGTTTTTCGCCTTTTTGTTTAGAAATGACATATGCACCTTTTTGAACAAGTGTATCAGCATGTTCTTTAGTTCCTTCAATAACTGGTAAATTTTGACGACTTAAAACTAAGACCGTTGGCGCATCTTTTGTTGTCATCGCAATTTTCCAAGCCGCAACAGTTTCGTTACCATCAGCTGGACGAATGACTTGTACACCAGGCATACAACGAATACTTGCTAATTGTTCAACAGGTTCATGTGTTGGTCCATCTTCACCCACTGCCACAGAATCATGTGTTAATACATATGTCACAGGAGTATTTTGGATTGCAGCTAAGCGGACTGCTGGGCGCAAATAATCTGTAAATACAAAGAATGTTCCGCCGTAAACGCGACTTCCACCATGTAATTGGATTCCGTTCATCGCTGCTGCCATGGCAAACTCACGGACACCAAACCAAATATTCCGACCTTCGTATTGACCAGGCTCAAAATCTTTTTCTGCAGCGACCATTGTATTATTTGAAGCAGACAAATCAGCTGAACCGCCCCAGAAACCTGGTACAGTTTTAGAAATTGCTTGAATCGTTTCTTTACTTGTCACACGACTAGCTGCACTCGAACCTATTTCATAGGTTGGTAACTCGCTATCCCAATTTTCAGGAAGTTCATCAGAAAAAGCTTGTTTAAATTGTTTTGCCAAATCAGGATGCTCTTTTGAATAATTTGCAAACATCTTATTCCATTGATCTTCTGCTTTCTCGCCTTCTTCTATCATCGTTTCTTTAAAGCGTGCAGCAACTTCATCTGGAACAGTAAAGTCTGGGTATTCCCAACCATAAACAGCTTTAGCTGCGGTAATGCCATCTGCTCCGATAGGTGCGCCATGTACAGATGAAGTACCTTCTTTTGGTGCGCCGTAGCCGATGACTGTTTTTACTTCGATCAAAGTTGGTTTATCTGATTCAGCCTTTGCAGCTTCTATCGCTTGAGAAATTTCTTCTAAATCATTACCGTCTTTCACTAAGATATGTTGCCAACCATATGCTTCATAACGAGCGCCAACATTTTCAGTAAACGCTTTTGATGTTGGACCGTCTAAAGAGATATCATTTGAATCGTATAACACGATCAGTTTACCTAATTTCATGTGTCCAGCCATTGAACTAGCTTCTTGAGAAACACCTTCCATCAAATCACCATCACCGCATAACGCAAACGTATAGTGATCTATTACAGGAAAGCTATCACGATTATAAGTCGCAGCAGTATGTGCTTCTGCCATCGCCATACCGACAGCCATTGCGATACCTTGACCTAATGGACCAGTTGTTGCTTCAACACCATCAGTATGATGTACTTCTGGATGCCCTGGTGTTCTACTATTCCATTGACGGAAATTTTTTAGATCATCCATAGTCACATCGTAGCCAGCTAAATGAAGTAAGCTGTATAACATTGCAGAACCATGACCAGCAGAAAGAATAAAACGGTCTCTATCTACCCAGTTTCTTGAAGTTTTTGGGTTTACTTTTAAGTGTTTTGTCCAAAGTGCATAAGCCATAGGTGCAGCACCCATTGGTAATCCTGGATGCCCAGAATTTGCTTTTTGTACTGCTTCAATACTTAATGTACGAATCGTGTTAACGCCTAACTGATCAGTGTTGTCGAACAAAAAAATCATCTCCTATTTAGGTTTTTTTTACCTTTATTAACTACATTTTATCGCATTTCGCTCATGAAAGCAATTACCTTTAGTAAAAAAAACTAAAATTACTTTCTATTATGCAATCCCTTAGCTTTTTGAATCTCTTTCAATTTATCTGGTGTTACATCATTTCCTTTAGGATCGACCACTTTCATTCCTTCTATATGATGGCGCATCCCACCACGAAAAGCAGCCAAATACTCTTGACGAAGTACTTTTTGCTCTTCCTTTTCTTTCGCAGTTAATTCTTTTTCTTTCGCTTTTTTAGCAAGTTCATTGATACGGTTCATTTTTTCTGTTGATAACATCTATTTTGGCCTCCTTATTTTAAAAATTTAATCGGCATATTTCAAGCTTTTTTGAAAGACTAGCCCTGTAGCTAGACAAGTTTACTTTCCATGTCTATCTTATAAGATGAGCACAAGAAATACAACTATATTCTTATTAAAAATCAGAAACGATTGTGTTTATTTATAGAAATTCCGATTCCCTACCTCATATATTTTCCCTTGTGATTCACAGAAATATACTTTCTAAAAAAAACACGAACGCTTGTTTGATTCCTGTATAAAACTATGGTACACTAAAAATATAAATCGAAAGAAGGTGCGGGTTGTGGTGAAACGTACAGACACAAGACAAATCGAAGTATTAAAATATATATATGAACAGGTTGAGCTTAAAGGTTATCCCCCGACCGTAAGAGAAATCGGAAAAGCAGTTGATCTTTCCTCAACCTCAACCGTTCACGGACATTTAGCACGATTAGAGAAAAAAGGACTCATTTTACGTGATCCTACAAAACCAAGGGCAATTGAATTGACCGCAGACGGACTTGAAAGAATCGGTGTGAGACCGACAGTTATCCCGATGCTTGGAGTTGTTACAGCAGGTGAGCCAATCTTAGCTGTAGAAGAAGCTTCTGATTTTTTTCCTCTTCCACCTGATTTAATGGCTGAAGAAAATGCTTTGTTCATGCTGACTATCAGAGGTGAAAGTATGATCAATGCTGGTATTTTAGACGGCGACCAAGTTATTGTTCGTAAACAAAGCGCGGCTTCAAATGGTGATATAGTGATTGCAATGACAGATGAAGATGAAGCGACGTGTAAACGATTCTTTAAAGAGGCAGACCATGTTCGTTTACAACCAGAAAATGATGCATTAAAACCGATTATTTTGAACAACGTAAGCATTTTAGGCAAAGTTGTTGGCCTATACCGCAATCATATTTAAATAACAAAAAAACATACTAACTATTAGTATGTTTTTTTGTTATCTTTTCGTTTGAATTAGACAAGATCTTTTAATCCGCTGTGACCTTACGTTGATATGTTTCAAACTGATACGCATAACCATTTGCTTCGTCTTGTTCGCCTGCGCTTAAATTAATCAATGTCCAATCATCCCAATCTACAAAAGGAAATTTTGTATCTCCATCAAACGAATGATAGATAACTGTTCTATACAATACGTCACAATATTGCAAAAAATCCTCGTATACTGCTGAACCACCCGCAATAAACGTAATACCAGAAAACGTTTTGGCATAATCAAGAACTTCATCCACAGTATGAAAAACAATGACTCCTTTTGCCTGATAGCTTTTGTCTCTAGTTAGAACAATCGTTTGACGATTTGGTAACGGCCGAGCGCCCATCCCCTCAAAAGTTTTTCTTCCCATAACAATGGTGTTGTCTTCAGTCATTTGTTTAAAAAATTTCAAATCATTTGGCAAATGCCAAGGTAATCGATTCTCTTTACCGATTGTCCCTTGCTCATCTTGTGCCCATATGGCTGCTAACATTGGAGAACCCCTTTCGAATTAAACGGCAATTGGTGCCTTGATTGCTGGATGAGGATCATATCCTTCAATTACAATATCGTCCATTTCAAATTCAAAAACTGATTTTTTATCTTGATTCAATTTTAGTGTAGGAAACGAACGAATGTCTCGAGTCAGTTGTTCATTCATTTGGTCAATATGATTCGTATATAAATGGGCATCCCCCAAAGTATGAACGAAATCGCCCACTTCCAAACCAGTTTCATGAGCAATCAAGTGAGTCAATAGTGCGTAACTAGCAATATTAAATGGAACGCCCAAAAAAACATCTCCACTACGTTGATACAACTGGCAACTTAATTTCCCATCATTTACATAAAATTGAAACATCGTGTGACATGGTGGTAATGCCATGGAAGGGACATCTTCTGGATTCCAGGCGGACACGATCAGGCGTCTAGAGTCAGGTGTTTGCTTGATCATATCGATAACATTTTTAAGTTGATCAATAAAGTTGCCTTCTTTCGTTTCCCAATGACGCCACTGAGCTCCATAAATATTACCTAATTCACCATACTTCGCTGCAAAATCATCATCAGACAACATATTATTGCAGAATTCTTTGTGCTCTTTTTCATAACTTTCTTTAAATACTTCATCCGTTAAAACACGACGACCAAAATCAGTCATATCCGGCCCATTATAGTCATCACTTTTAATATAACGCTCAAAAGCCCACTCGTCCCAAATATGGTTGTTATGCTGTAGGAGATAACGGATATTTGTATCGCCTTTTAAAAACCACAAAAGTTCGCTTTTGATTAAACCAAAAGGAACTCGTTTCGTCGTCAATAAAGGAAACCCTTTTGATAGGTCAAAACGCATTTGATGTCCAAAAATACTTCGTGTTCCTGTCCCTGTGCGATCTTCTTTTAAGTGACCATCGGTTAAAATTTTGCGACCTAATGCTAAGTAAGCCTCTTCCATAATTACTGCCTCCTAATTTTCTGCAAATTCACTCAAGTATTCCCAACGTTCCATTTTTTCCTCAAGTTCTTGTTCTACAATAGATAACTCTGATTGTAGTTCTTGCAATTTAGTAAAGTCATCCCCTTGATGGTTCATCTCTTTTGCAAGCAGAACAGCTCGATCCTCAAGTACTGCAATATCAGCTTCGATTGTTGCCCACTCTTTTTGTTCCATATAAGTTAATTTCTTTTTTTTCTTTTTTTCAGTTTCTTTAATTGGTTTCGTTTCATATTTAATAGTTTTCTTCGACTCTTCTTTATTTCCAAGTAAGTATTCACTCATAGAACCGAAATAGGTCACTATTTGACCGTCTCCTTCAAACACAAGTAATTTGTCCATTGTTTTATCAAGGAAATAACGATCATGGGAAACGGCAATTACAGCTCCTTTAAAGGTTTGGAGATAATCCTCTAGGATCGTTAGAGTATCTATGTCAAGATCATTTGTTGGTTCGTCCAATAATAACACATTTGGCTGTCCAATCAGTAGTTTTAATAAATACAAACGACGTTTTTCCCCACCAGAAAGTTTCCCAATCACTGTTCCATGCATAAAACGTGGGAATAAAAAGCGTTCTAACAATTCAGCAACACTAATTGTTGTGCCATCTGTGCGCCGAACTTGTTCTGCAGCTTCCTGTAAGTATGAAATCATCCGTTGATTTGGATCCATTGCTTCATTTTGCTGTGTGTAATAGGCTAAACGAACCGTTTCTCCGATAGAGTACAGACCATTATCTAATAGCAAACGTCCAGCTAATAGATTCAAAAGAGTGGATTTACCTGCGCCATTTTTTCCCGTGATGCCTATTCGATCTTTTGCCTGAATTAGTAAATCAAAATCTTTTAAAATTGTTTTTTGTTCAATTTGATAACTGCCGGTTTTGATTTCTAAGACTTTTTTTCCCAATCTTTGTGTCGCGATATCTATCTCTAACTGGCCTTTTTGATGTACTTGGTGAAGATTTTCTTTAAGATCATGAAAACGATCTTGACGGGCTTGTTGTTTCGTGCCACGAGCTTTGACCCCCGCACGCATCCATTCTAATTCTTGCTTATATAATTGTTTTCTTTTTTCCTCTTGTTCAACACCAACACGTTCACGTTCTGCTCTAGCAATAATATAAGCTTCGTAATTGCCTTTATATTCATGTAACTTTCCAAAAGAAAGTTCAAAAATTCGATTGGTTACTCTATCTAAAAAATAACGATCATGCGTCACCATTAAAATAGCGCCACGATAGCCATTCAAAAAGCTTTCTAACCAGTTGATCGCCTCATAATCTAAATGGTTCGTTGGTTCATCCAATAGCAATAGATCAGGCGATTCAATCAAAACTTGGGCTAAACTGACCCGTTTTTTTTGTCCGCCGGATAGCTCGCCGATTTTTTTATGCAATGTTTCGATTCCTAATTTTTGTAAAATGATTTTAGCATCTGTATCAGCTGTCCACGCATCTTCGGTGTTCATTCGTTCTTCTGCTTGTGCATATTGCTTTTGTGCAGCCTCACTAAGACCATCTTCCCCTAGTGCCAGCAATGCCAGCTCATAATTTTTTACCGCCTGTATAGTCGGTGTATCACCTTGGAAAACAGCTTCTACTACTGTCAATTCAGGATTAAATTCTTTGTCTTGAGAAAGATAGCCGATTTGATAATCACTTGGTTGTTGAATGGCAGAAATATCGCCATCACCACTATCTTTGCCAGCTAGAATATTCAACAAGCTAGTTTTTCCAGTGCCATTTGTCCCAATTAAACCTATACGATCTTTATCATGGATGTAGAAAGAAATAGCATCAAATAATGTTTTTTCTCCATATGTTTTAGTTAAATTATTTACTTTTAACTCATTCATCTGCTCACGCCCTTTTCATCCTGCTTATTGTATCAAAAAAATGTAAAAAAAAGAAGCTAGTTTTCTTAGTCCGCTTCTTTTTTTAATTCTCTGGTCAACTTTCTCAATGGAACGCCACCAGAAATGTCATTGATTGAATAAGA
This sequence comes from Enterococcus sp. AZ101, assembly GCF_050499005.1. Classification (NCBI taxonomy): domain Bacteria; kingdom Bacillati; phylum Bacillota; class Bacilli; order Lactobacillales; family Enterococcaceae; genus Enterococcus; species Enterococcus sp. AZ101. The sequence goes on from NZ_JBMHEZ010000001.1 coordinate 1,742,354, forward strand.
TTCAAGTAAGTTAACATTTTTTCGATATTCATTTGCTTCAAAAGAAGAAATTTTTTCAGAAATTTCATATTCATCGATCACTCGCCGCTCCTCTTGATAGCCAATTATAAGTTCTTTTACATAATTGGATTGAGAACGAACGAGAAAAGAATCAATAAAGGTACCATCTTCCAATCGATGAGCAAGTTGTAATCGTCCCTCAATGAAGAAACGAATAATTTCTTCATCATAAACACCTTTTAAGTTATCTAAACTTTTTAAGATTACTTCTGTATTTTGTAAAAAGACTTGGCGTACATTTTCCAATTCTTCTATTTGAAATTCTCGCCGATTTTCTTCATCTTTTTTAGCCCAAGATAATTTAGGATGAACAAAAAATGCTATAATTTGGCGTACAAACAATAACCAAAAACCAATAATAGAGAGCAATTGTCTCGCAATCGAACGTTCCATCCTGGAAATTAGGCGCTCATACAAACGATAGCCTTCGATTCCGATTTCCTTTTGACGAAAACTTTCTTCTAAACCATCACGTTCAATCGAGACAATTAGCGCTCGCAATTCTTGGACTTCTTGTCGTTGTTCCGATGGTAATTGCTCGGTATATAATTCTTTGACACGATCTTGATAGTTTTCGATCACAACATTCATTTCGACATGAGGATCTTCCTTGTTGATTTTTTTAAGCCGTTCAATCACGTCCTGCAACAATGTGATTCCTTGGACATTCGTGCTTTCTACTTCGTCAGATTCTGTTAAAAACGGTAAAACAAGAATACCGCCAACTAATGTGACCAAAATCACACAAGCAGTAATGAACAATAGCAGAGAACGTTCAGGAAAATCATTACCATTAATTGTCAATGGCAAAATAAAAATCGTTGCTAAACTGACGGTTCCTTTAACACCACCAAATGTTAGTATCAGCATTTCGTTCATTGATTGCCATACATTCTTTAGGCCGTTTTTTACACTATAAATCAAGAAAATAGAGAAAAAACGAGCAGCGAATAACGTGACACTTAAAATCAAAATAACGACCATCAAGAAACTATTAGAGTATGTTTCGCTATTCCAAATAGGTGAAAAAACTTGAGATAGTTCAATACCTAAGAAAAGAAAAACTAACGCATTCAAGGTAAATGTGATCGTTCCCCATGTACTTTCTGAAACATTTGAAAGTTCTGCTTCGAATAATGAAACCTTTTTAAAACTAGCAGCTTGCATAACACCTGCTACAACGGCCGCAATAATTCCAGAAACATGAAACAGCTCTGCAACCATATAAGCTAAAAAAGGGAGTAATAGTTCTAATAGTAAGTAACCCGTAACATCTCTTGCAGATGCTTTTTCTAGGATCATCACGACTTGTCGTTTGATCATTACTAAAATCGCGCCTACGATCGCACCGCCAATACTAGAGACAATTAAGGTGATACCAGCATCAGCTGCTGAAAAACTACCAGTTAATAAAGCCGCTAACGCAAATTGAAAAGCCGTAACGCCAGAAGCATCATTGATCAGTCCTTCACCTTCTAAAATATGCATTGCTTTATGCGGGATCTGAATCTTTCCAGATAAAGAACCTACAGCTACTGCATCTGTAGGCCCCAGTGCTGCACCTAAAGCGAAACAAGCTGCTATCGGCAAAGCAGGTATAACCATATGTAATGCCCACCCCACACTTACAAGTGTGATCAAAACCCCTATGAACGCTAAAAATAATATCACACTAAAATTCTTCATCGTAGCAGAAATATCATTACGTTCTCCTTCTCGAAACAATAATGGTGCAATGATCATTACCAAAAATATTTCTGGTTCAAACGTTATTTCACGTCCCATATCTGTTACTCCAATCAAAACGCCAACAATTATTTGTACGATTGGCAATGGAATAATTGGTACAATTCGATTAAAGACATTTGAAAAAGTAATGGCTAAAACAAAAACAATAATTAAAGAAACAAACTCCATCTTGTATCCCCCTTATAAATTAATGATTGAGTTGTTTTCCTAAATACCGTAATAATTTTTCTTTTTTACAGGTAATTTTTTTCTCAATTAATCCAAGTTCTTTTTCTTTATCACATAACTCTAGCTGAGCACGACGGGCTTCTAAACGTAATAATTCAGATTTGATCAATTCTATTTTTTTATAGTTCAAAAAATTTCTCTTTTTTATATGCCGTTCCCATTCTGCTTTTTTCTCTGGGGGTAATGCTTTATATTTTTCACGTAATTCAGCAATTCGTTGCTCTATTTCTTTACTCACAACAATACTTCCTTTCAGAATTTCTCTGCACATTATAACAAACAGTTTAAGAAATACCTACTAAAATTGACTATTATTTAAAAAAATCTTTTTGAATAGAATTTCTGCTAAAAAAATTAAACAGTAGGTGAAAATAAAGTTCTTGTGTTGTCTGTTATTTTCCTCCTATGGTCTTGATTTAAGTATCTTCTTCAACTAAAATACTGATTTCAGTCTCTTCATTCAAGCGTTCAGAAAGAAAAGCTAGTAAATCTTCTAAGGGTATAGAAAATTTCATCATCGGTCCACGACGCCCATTTTTGAAATAATTTAAACGGATTTCTTGCTTCTTAAGTAACAAAGCCATCTTATCTATATCTCGATACAACACACCGTTCCTGTCGAATGGCCCTAAAATAAGCCGATCTTCAGAAAGACCTTTTGTATCCAATAAAAAACTCAACATCAACAAACCAGAAAGAATTCCCCGAATTCTTTGATCCATTGTCTGCTCTGTTATTATTGTGATGATTAGGATAAATCCACTGCACCCAATCACTAAAGCATAAAAAATTGTTCTTTTAAGACTTTTAATCAACACACTATCTCTGACCAAATACAAATAAATATACATAATCACAACAAACGCTGCAAGTAATAAAGTAAAAAAATCTATAACCAAAATATACTCCTTTTAAAAATGAACTTTACTCTTTTTGTTTACACTAAAAACAAAACAGATATAACTGGGTGAACTAGTTAATCCTTTTTATTTAATTCTGTCAATTGCTGATTGATTTTTTTTATTTTGTCTTTACAAGCTAATATATCACGGATCATCTGATCTCTTTTAACACCAAGTGGTAAACGATTAACTACTTGATAATATGCAGCGAGTAGTTGAACTTGTTTCATTTTTTCTTTTTGTAAGCGTTCTTCAGCTAGACTCATCCACTCGCCTCCTTTTCTTTAAGTATACCTTACTTTTAAAAGAAAGTGACATTTGAATCGTTATTTTTAACAATAATCGACCAAAAAGGTCCGATTTAGTTGTTATTGTATCACATTATTGCTTTTTTGGTTATTTTACGAACATGCTTTCTGTTTTGCTCATTTGATGAAGAAGAAATAAGGATGAAACAAAAGTCAAAAGTAACTTTGTTTCATCCTTATTTCTATTGTGCTGAAATACATAACGCAATCGCTTTTTCACCTAAATGTGTCCCGATAACTGGGTTAAAATGACCAATTTCAATAATTGCATCTGGATATTTTTTTTGAAGTTTTATTTTTTCTTCTTCAGCAACCGTTAAATTATTTGCATGAATGACATATAATTTGACAGGTCTGTTGATTTCTTTGTCACGTTTGCCAATGATTTCTTCTGCACGAGCAAAGGCTTTTTTAGTTGAACGAATCTTTTCAAATAGAACGATCTTACCATCTTCAAAAGTCAAAATCGGCTTAATCTTCAATAATCCAGCAATCAAAGCCGCTCCATTTGTTAATCTACCGCCTCGTACTAGATTATTTAAATCTTCAACAATCAAATAAGCGTAGGTGTTATCGCGAATAATGTCTAATTTAGCAAATATCTCTTCCAAACTAGCCTTTTCTTTCACTAAATCTAACGCAGCTTCAACCATATGCCCCATCGGTACGCTTGTGATTTTCGAATCATAGGGATAAAGTGTTATCCCTTCAATCGAATCAGTTAATGAAAATAATGTATTCACGAAACCTGAAATACCTGATGAAAGATGGATACTAATGATCGTATCATACCCTTTAGCAGCAATATCTTTGTACAATTCAATAACCTCACCTAAAGCCGGTTGAGAAGTTGTCGGAAACTCATTGCTATTATTCAATAAGTTGTAATATTCATCAGCTTCGATATCGATACCTTCGTTATATATCTTACCATCTAAAATAACAGGGATGGGAATAATAAAGAGATTGGGCGAATGCTTGATTCGCTCAGGTAAATAAGCTGTACTATCTGTCACAATAGCAATTTTCATTTTGTAACCTCGTTTCAGTAATTTTGCACAGTATAGTTAAATATAGCATAAATCAATCCAGAATTAAATAAAATACTTATTGTCCAAGGAAATTTTGAACAGCGGTTTGATTGGTTGCTAAATCAATTTCTAGCACACTTCCAGCGTAATCATAGTCAACATTGCTCCAAGAATTTTCAACTGGAATCGTTAGTCGTTCAATCCCGCTACCACCTTTTAGGATCAATGACGGTCCATTTTTCAACATGAAACTAGTAGGTACATCTGTTGACATGTAGCCAACTAAACGGCCCAATGACTCAGGAGTCCGAAGTAGTGCTAAAGGATTTTTCAATTGGCTCATCACAGCCGTCATTACTTGTTGTTGACGACGAACTCGACCAAAATCGCCTTCCTCATCTTTTCTAAAACGAGCATATTGTAAAAGTGTATGCCCATCCATTTTCTGCTCACCTTTAAAAATATCTACACCATCTAAATTCAACTCTTTTTCCGCATCCATTTTGACGCCACTCGGGAACATTGAATCAATGATCTTTTCAAATGATTGAAAATCAACTTTTGCATAATACCTACACTGAATATTAAAATTCTCTGCTAAGGTTTGACGAACTAAATCTGCTCCTCCTAGTGCGTAGGAAGCGTTGATTTTATTGGCATCATATCCAGGAATATCAACGAAAGTATCACGCATAAAGGAAATCAACTTAGGTTTTTTAGAAGGTCCGTCTAGTTGTAAAACCATGATCGTATCTGCTCGACCAGAATCTTCACCTCTCGTATCACTACCTAGAATCAAAATATTATTCGCACCATTTTCACTTTTTACACCATTAAATGTTTCAAGTGCTTCTTTAGGTAACGAGTTATCATTTTCGGCATATGATTTTCCTTTAAAAAAGAAACCTACTGCTAAAACAAGCAACAATACGAAAAATAATAAAATTCTTTTAGGCCAACTAAACCGTCGTTTTTTTCTTATTTTTTTCGGTTTCTTTCCTTTTTTAGACAGTGGGTTGGGATGCCCATTTGGATTATTATTTTGCTCAAATTGCTGATTTGGTTCATTTAATGTTTCTTGTTCGTTATAATGACTATTTCTAGGTTCTTCTGTATAATTTTTTTCTTTTCTAGGATTAAATTTATTTTTTTCTTCTACTGGTTTTGCTTTATCATGTATATGTTTATAGCGATCCACACGGCTCATTATGTCCACCTCATTTTAAATTAACAACAATTATAAGCATACCTTATTTTACTAGAAATTCCTATTAGATAGTTGAAATTTAACAAAAAATAAAAAGACCTTTTCAGATCTTTATACTCCGTTAATTGGGTGAATAGCATAATTTCCGAATATTTTCACCTTACCACCCATCAAACGTATTTCTTCTAAAGCATTTTCTATTAATTGTTGCGGTTTTTGAACATTGATATCGATCAAAAAGAAATATTCACCGAGTGTTGTTTTCAATGGTCGAGATTCGATTTTGCTTAAATCAATCTCACGCCAACTAAATACAGCTAATGCCTTATGCAAAGCACCGGGAATATTATTGGGCATCGTTAAGGCAATCGTTAATTTTTCTTCATTTGACCCGATAGGCAATTCAATTTTCTCAGCACCTATTACCCAAAAACGCGTTTGATTGATCGCAACATCCTGAATATCTGTGCCAACAATAGCTAAATCATACATTTCTGCAGAAAGTTTGGGTGCAATCGCCGCAATTTTTTGATCGGGATGACTTGCAACATAATTGGCAGCATAGGCAGTAGACGGTGTTGCTTCAAGCTCTGCCATTGGAAACTCGTTACGGATAAATTCTTGTGATTGTGCTAAAGCTTGAGGATGAGATAAAATTTTTGTTGCATCCTGCCAACTATCTTTGTTACTTCTGGCCACCATTAATTGTTGATAGATTGGTAAAACAATTTCTGCCCCTACCGGGATCGTTGTTTGGTGAAACAGATAGTCTACGGTTGTATTGACAGATCCTTCAATTGTATTTTCAATTGGGACAACCCCAAGATCAACTTCGCCAAACTCAACGCCTTTGATACAAGCTGGAATTGAATGATACGATACCAACTCTTCATCAGGAAAAGCTGTTTTAGTGGCGTTATGTGTAAAGGAAGCTTCTGGACCTAAAAAACCGACTTTCATTGTCTCACCTACTTAATATTCTCTAAAATTTCTGATACAATTTCTTCTGGTGTTCGATCATCTGTTGCAATTACTAAGCTAGCACTTTCTTCATAAAAAGGAATCCTGGGTTCAAACACTTCTCTGATCTCTTCAGGAGATTTCGATACAACCAGTGGTCTGATTGTCGTGTGATCTTGTTTCAACCTAGGAATGAACACTTCTGGCTTGGTTTGTAAATAAACAACAGGCGCCATTTGTTTTAGTAAGGTTCGATTTTCCTCTCTCATCACGATTCCACCACCTGTTGAGACTACTTGATCATGATCTAAATAGCGTTTTAAGACATTCGTTTCTTTTTCTCTAAAGGCTTCTTCACCATGTAAATCAAAATATTCTTGGATGGTCATCCCAATTTCTTCAACGATTTTATCATCAAAGTCGATATGCTCCATCCCTGTTTCTTTTGAGAGTAATTTACCTACAGTGGTTTTTCCTGCTCCCATAAAACCAATTAAAATAATCCCCTTCATCTTTGTGCCTCCATTTATTGATATAGTTTAGCCAAGTCATCAAAAAAGCTTGGATAAGAAACAGAAATTGCTTCTGCTTTTTCTAATTCTACTGTGCCGTCTTTTACTAAAAGGGCGGCAATTTGCAGCATCATGCCTATACGATGATCACCGTAACTCGTAACTTTTGCGTTATGTAAAGCGGTGTTACCATGAATGATCAAACCGTCTTCCGTCGGCTCGATATTGGCACCCATTTTATTTAGCTCAGTTGCAACAGCATCAATACGATTTGTTTCTTTTACTTTCAATTCTTCAGCATTGCGAATAATTGTTTTCCCCTGTGCTTGGGTAGCCAATAAAGCAATAATTGGTAATTCATCGATCAATCTAGGAATGATTTCTCCACTGATTTCGATTCCTTTCAATACACTCGTTTCCACAGTTAAAGTACCAGCTTTGTTTGCTTTATTGCCAGTTTCTTTGATTGTTAATTTCCCACCCATTTGTTGAATAACATCAATAATACCTGTCCGTGTCGGATTTAAGCCGACATTATTCAAAATAATTTGACTATCTGGAATAATCAAACCAGCTACTAAGAAGAACGCCGCAGAAGAAATATCTCCTGGCACAATCACTTCTTGCCCATTTAGTTTTTGCGGCCCTTTTAGCCTAATTTCTTTTCCTAAAACAGTAATATCACCACCAAACTGACGAATCATATCTTCAGTGTGATCTCTTGTTTTTTCTTTTTCTACAATGACTGATTCACCATGGGCTTGTAGTGCAGCGAATAGAATTGCTGATTTCACTTGTGCGCTGGCAACTGGCATGTGATATTCAATTGGTTGTAAGTTTTCTGTTCCTTTGACTGTAAGTGGAGGAAATTCTGTTCCATCATGTCCTGTACAGCTTGCACCCATCTGATTGATAGGTAACATCACTCGATTCATTGGACGTTTTGCAATAGAATGATCGCCGAACAGTTCCGTAACAAAGGTTGTTCCAGCTAAAATCCCCATAATCAAGCGGATCGTAGTGCCAGAATTTCCGACATCAATTGCTTTTTTTGACTGCTTTAAACCGGAAAAACCAGTTCCATAAACAGTAATAACTTCCCCATCATCTTCGATTTCCACTCCTAAATCTTTAAAAGCTTGTAACGTGCTTAAACAGTCGTCACCACGTAAAAAGTTTTTAATCGTCGTTTTCCCTTGTGCAATGGCTCCGAACATAATGCTTCTATGAGAAATTGACTTGTCACTAGGAATATCGATACTACCATTTAAACTCACTTTATTGATTGCTAATTCCAAAAAATCCCTCCTAAATTTTAAATGTTTGTTGCCTCATTCAGCTTATTTTTCATAAGTTAGATAAGTTGTTTCCTTTTCAATCAATTCTTTTGCTCTTTCTAAATCGTCCTGTCTTTTAAAAGTTAATTGTAAGATACCATAAATATCTTCCCGAGTTTCAAGAATTTTCAAATTAATTAATGAAAGTTTTGCCTTACCCAGTAAGCCTGTAATCTCTGCAATCACCCCTGGAACATCAGGTACGTCAACAAATAAATCATAGAAGGCTGGAATTGCTCCTTCTTTATGCACAGGCATTTGATTTCTAGTTTCTTTCGCTTCATAGAAAAATTGGAAAATCGCTTCCTTGTTTTCAGTCCGAAGCCAAGTTGTGACTTGCTGCATCTCTTTTTGCCAAGATATCATCAATGCTAATAAGGCTTCTTTATTACTCAATAAAATATCCGTCCACATTTGTGGATCAGAAGAAGCAATTCGAGTAATATCTCGAAAACCGCCCGCGGCTAACTGTCGTGAGCGTGGATGCGCTTCATTAAAAATCTTACTTTGGTTCACTAAGCCCGCTGCAATAATATGAGGCAAGTGACTAAGCATTCCTGTAATTTGATCATGCTCTTTGGCTGTAAGAACCACAAATTTTGCTCTTGTTCCTTGTAATAGTTTTTGCAATTCCTTGACTTGCTTTTGTTTTTCCGGTTCTGAAGAAGTTAAAATATAGTAGGCATTTTCAAATAAATTTTCATCTGCCGCAGTCACCCCAGATTTATGTGAACCCGCCATTGGATGACCACCAATGAAAGATTTTAAGCCAACTTTTCGAGCAGCTTCAATGAGTTCTAATTTAGTACTGCCGACATCAGATATAATTACGCCACTTTTTAATGGCAATGTTCCAAGTAAGCTTAATTGTTTCAACATGCTTTTAACAGGAGTACACAAAATAATAATATCTGCCTCAATCGCAGCTACTTTTATAGAGGTACCTTTTTCATCAATTATTTTTCGTTTTAAGGCAAAATCTTCCGAAGATTTTTGACTATCTATCCCTATAATTGTTACCAAAGGGTGCTCTTTTTTTATGCATAATGCTAACGAACTACCAATCAAGCCTAAACCGATGATCAATACCTTTTTATTCATTCCACGTCACTCTCCATCTTATATTTTTGATTAAAACATTTGAGTATAGCGACGGTATGATTCAACTTCCTCTTTCATTTGTTCAAAGGCATCACTACCAAATTTTTCCAGCATTGCTTGGGCAATTTCAGTTGCAACAACAGCCTCACAAACAACACTAGCAGCGGGTACTGCTGTACTATCAGAACGCTCAACGCTAGCCTTATAAGGTTCTTTTGTATCAATATTAACACTTTGCAGCGGTTTATATAAGGTTGGAATAGGCTTCATAACCCCTCTAACGACGATTGGCATACCGTTTGTCATACCTCCTTCAAAGCCGCCTAAGTTATTAGATGTTCTTGTATAACCAGTTGCTTTGTCCCAAACAATTTCATCCATAACTTGACTGCCGGGTCTGTAGCCCATTTCAAAACCAAGCCCAAATTCAACTCCTTTAAACGCGTTAATACTGGTAACAGCTTGAGCAATTTTGGCATCTAGTTTCCGATCCCATTGAACATAACTTCCTAGACCAATTGGTACGCCTCCGACCACCACTTCAACAACCCCGCCGATGGTATCCCCATTTTTCTTAGTTTTGTCAATTAGGTCTCGAATAGCTTGTTCAACGGAAGGATCAAGTACACGTACATCTGAGTTTTCAGAAATCTTTTTAATTTCTTCGACAGTTAAATTATCAGGGATCTCCGCCTTAATCCCACCTAAAATGGCAACATGCCCAGCAACCTCAATGTCCAGTTCTTTTAGTAGTTTTTTAGCAACCGCCCCGATTGCAACACGCATCGTCGTTTCACGTGCTGAAGAACGTTCTAATACATTTCTAAGATCAGCATGTTGATATTTGATACCACCAACTAAATCTGCATGGCCTGGACGTGGCTTGTTTACACGGCGGATTTTCTTCTCTTTTTCAGTGACTTCTTCAATTGACATAACAGACGTCCAATTTTTCCAGTCTTTATTTTCTACAACAAGCGTAACTGGTGAACCGATTGTTTTTCCATGGCGAATGCCTGACGTGATTCTTACTTGATCTTTTTCAATCAACATTCTCCCGCCACGACCATAGCCACCTTGTCTTCTAGCTAATTCTAAATTAATATCTTCTGGTGATAACGGTAAGCCCGCTGGTAAGCCTTCAATAATGGCTGTTAATTCTGGACCATGTGATTCTCCTGCAGTAATAAAACGCATCTAAATTCCTCCTAGTCTAAATAACTCTTCATTTGTTCAATTGGAATACGAACGATTTTGGCTTTTCCAATCGCTTCTAATAAAATAATATTGATTTTCCCGCCACGTGCTTTTTTATCATGTGTTAATGCCAAGTACAGTTGATCTTGATCCCAAAGATCTGATTGAATCGGTAGCTGAAATTTTTGAATCATTTTATTCAATTGTTTTGTTGTACCTGTTGGTGTTAATTGCTTATTTTCGGCAATTCTTGTGATTTGGCTCATCCCGATTGCAACACCTTCACCGTGAGTTAAATTGCCATAGCCAACAGTATTCTCTAAAGCATGACCAATTGTGTGACCAAAATTCAGTAGTAGCCGAACACCATTATCAAGTTCGTCTTCTTCTACAACTTTCCGTTTGATTTTACAGCAAGCAGCGATGATTTCAGTAGCATGTACTAATAAGTCATGTTCATCCGTTAATATCTCTAATTTTTGCCATAACTCTTCATCGGCAATCGCAGCTGATTTAATGATTTCAGCAATCCCTTCTCGAACTCTTCTGACTTCTAATGTGTTTAATGTATCCGGATCAATCAAAACACCATCTGGTTGCGCAAAGGTTCCGACTAAATTTTTAGCCTTTTTCGTATTGACGGCTGTTTTTCCGCCAATACTGCTATCAACTTGAGCTAATAAGGTCGTTGGAACTTGAAGAAAATGAATGCCACGCATATATGTCGAAGCAACAAATCCAGCCAAATCACCAACAACACCGCCGCCTAAAGCGATGATGCCGTCACTTCTTGTCAGCCCTTCATCGGCAAGGAAATCATAAATTTCAGCGGCAACGCTTAAACTTTTACTTTGTTCTCCTGCATCGATTACAAAAGTCGTTGGATCAAAACCAGCTTCTTCCAAACTTTTTTTCACTTTATTTCCGTATAAAGGTTGAACATTGGAATCTGTAATGATCACGATTTTCTGCGGAGACCATAATGTTTTGGCCCACTGTCCAATACCTGACAACAACCCTTTTTCAATCGTCAAATCATAAGCATGATTTGGTAAAGTTACTGTAAGTTTCATTTTTTTCAACTCCTGTTTTTTTATAAAAGGATTCTAACAGATTGATATGATCAGCCGAGTGCATTGATTTCTTTCATTGCTTTTTCAATAATATGAACTTCTTCCATCATACGCATGTAAGTTTTTTCATTTAATGATTGAGGTCCATCTGACCAAGCATTGATTGGATTTGGATGGATTTCAACAATCAATCCATCAGCTCCAGCTGCTACACCAGCTCTTGCCATCGAAGGAACTAAATCCCAAATCCCTACGCCATGACTTGGATCAACAATGATTGGAAAATGGCTTAATTTTTTAATCAGTGGAACAGCACTTAAGTCAAGGGTATTCCGGGTTGCGGTTTCGTATGTGCGAATACCACGTTCAATGAATATCACATTAAAATTCCCTTGGGCAGCGATATATTCAGCTGCATTTAACCACTCATCAATTGTACCAGAAATACCACGTTTCAAACCAATTGGTTTACCTGTTTTTCCGACAGCTTGTAATAATTTGAAATTTTGCATGTTTCTAGCACCAATTTGTAAAATATCACTGTATTCAGCGATCATGTCGATGTGGGCTTCATCCATTACTTCAGTAATGACTTTCATATCAAATTCATCGGCCGCTTGACGAATATATTTTAATCCTTCTTCTTCCAATCCTTGAAAAGCATACGGGGATGTTCTTGGTTTAAATGCCCCACCACGCAAAATTGTTGCGCCTCCTGCTTTAGCGATTCTAGCACATTCGCGGATCTGATCTGAGCTTTCAATTGAACAGGGGCCTGCCATCATTGTCATACTACCGTCTCCAATTTTGACACCATCAACATTCACTACTGTATTTTCTGGATGAAACTCACGACTAGTTAATTTGTATGTCAATGAAATTCGCACTGCATTTTCAACGCCATCATAACTATTAAATGCGACATCCTGCATTTTTCGTGTGTCTCCAACCAAACCAATGATGGTTTGTTCTTTCCCTTCACTTAGGTGCACTTCCAACCCTTCTTTTTTTACTCGTTCGATCACTGATTTAATTTGTGCCTTGGTTGCTTCTGATTTCATAATTACGATCATTATTTTGCTCTCCTTCAGTAAATACTAATTAGTTATTTTCAATAATTGGTTTAACAATTTCTATTGGCATTTCTTGTCCTGTCCATTTTTCAAATGCTGCGGCACCTTGATAAAGTAACATGCCTAAGCCATTATTTGTTTTCGCACCACGCAGACGAGCTTGTTTGAGAAATTCTGTTTCTCTTGGCGTGTAAATGACATCGCAAACCGCTAAATCTGGCCGTATGATTGAAAAATCTTGAATCGGCGTTTGAGTTTCTAATGGTTTCATACCTACGCCAGTTGCATTCAATAATAAGGCACTCTCACCAACATCTCTCGCAAGTGCTTGGTCATCAGATAAATCATGAAGTGTGATCATACATTGTGTATTTTCAGAGATATACGCTAGTTTTTCCATGATTTTGTCATAAAAATCATCTTTTCGATTATACACCGTAATTTCTTTCACACCATCCAAAGCCGCTTGAACGATAATAGCTGTTGCAGCTCCACCAGCACCGATGATCGTCATTTTTTTCCCAATGATATCAACCTCTATATCTTGCAAGCTTCTCATAAAACCAATGCCATCTGTGTTGTGACCAGTTAATTTTCCTTGCTCATTCGTGATTGTATTGACAGCTCCAATGAGACGGGCAGCTTCACTCAGTTCATCCATATATTCAACCGCTAAGATTTTATTGGGCATCGATAGATTCGCACCGATCATTTCTAAATTTCTGATTGAATCAATGGCTTTTTCCAATCCTTGTGTATCTACCTCAAAAGCAAGGTACACAGCATCGATTCCTAACGCTTGAAAGGCTGTATTTTGAATCATAGGTGAAACACTGTGACGGATTGGTGTAGCAAATAACGCAGCTAGCTTGGTATGACCTGTGATCTTATTTTCCATCTAAAAATCCTCCTCAAAGATTTTTTTCTTCAAACAAAAAAGGTATTCACGTAAATTTTCAGAAAAATCTACAGTGAACACCTCACAAAAATTGGTAATATAAAAGCCACTATAGATTTTCTCATCTACGCGGCTGAAAGTCATCTCAAAATCCCCTAGCCATCATAGATACAAACTTGCTAGCTTGCATCCATAATGTTATGAATACAAACTCATCTAAAATAGCTAAAGTAATAATTATTCAGTTGTATTTGGTTATGCTTCATCGTTGTCATATGAATCACTCCGTAACTGATTTATTTAAGAATTGTTCTCAGTATATCTCTAAGAATGCCCAGTGTCAACCATTTTTTTCTTTTAAATTTAAAATAATCATCTTTTTTAGTGAGAAATCTTGAAAATAAAGATTTCTGACTATTATCTTTAGTCAGTTTTGTCAAAATTTATTATGGAGTAACTTTTAAAATAATCTTCCCTTTACTTTTGTTACTAGCCATATATTGATGAGCTTCTTCAACATTTTCAAGTGAAAAGATTGAATCAACTACAGGTTTTAGTATTCCTGCTTCAAATAGGTTTGCTGTTTTGTCCCAAAATTCTTTCGTTAAATCCGTTTTATAAGAATCACTTCGCGGTGTCAACAATGTGCCTTTGATTGTTATTCTTTTTTCTAACAATGTCAGCAAATCTACCTTATCTACAACGGACCCTCCTAAAATACCGATTAAGATCAATCGTCCATCGTAAGCTAGACTAGTAAGATTTTTTTCCCAATAAGCAGCACCAATAAAATCTAAAATAACATCTGCGCCTTGTCCCGATGTTGCTTGCAACACTTTTTCTTCAAATGCTTCTTTCTTATAGTTTATAAGAACATCCGCACCTAAATTTTCACATAGTTTAAGTTTTTCAGGAGAGCTTGCTGTCACCAATATTTTGGCAGATGTTAATTGTTTTGCTAATTGAATTGCAGCTAGACCAACACCACTAGCTCCTGCATGAATCAATACATTCTGAGTAGAAGACAGTTTTCCAAGCCAAAAGAGCGTCTGGTAAGCGGTAAGAAATACTTCTGGAATCGCAGCTCCTTCTTCAAATGTCAATTGAGCTGGTAATATCATGGCATTACCTGAGTTCATTACAGCATACTCGGCATAACCGCCACCATTTACAAGCCCCATCACACGACTTCCACATGGAAAAAGCTCAGAATCACTTTCAACTACAATTCCCGAAACTTCAACTCCTAAAATAGAATTCCCTTGTTGGAGTCTGCCCGTCTCTTTAGCAAGCAAATCTGTCCGATTAATCGCTGCTGCAGCAACTTTTATCAACAGTTGATTTTCCGTTCTAGTTGGCACTTCGGTCTCTTGGGTCAGTTTTAATCGTACTTGCTCATCAAAAACTATTCTTTCTATTGCTTTCATCTTCCCACGCCTTTCTATTTCTAATAAAAAACCGTAGAATCTTTTAAAAGAAATCCACGGTCAAAATTTACTTATTAAAGTTCTTCGCCATATACATCATCAACAGTTTGCGTTGGGTCAATTACGATATATAAGCTTTTAGTTTTTTCGCTAACTTTAGTAGATTGGTAAACATTATCTAAACCTTCGTCAGTCTTATCTTTGTATGGGAAGTATACTAAATCAGGTGTACCAGTTTTGTATAAAATTTCCATACGTTCAATATCTTCATATTTTAAAGCGCGGGCGAACATGCCTAATTCAAGACCCCCAAGATTGATATCATGTGTTTGAACGTGATCTCCTTCTTGGAAGATTTCGATTTTAAACCCTTCACACGGATGAATTTCCATAAATTCACTTCCGTGAATACGTCCAAAACTAGTTGTGATTTGTTTGATCCATAAATCTCCAATAAAACGACGACCAATCGTCCAAGTTTCACCATTTCTAAAATAAAATTTTAATCCTGTCATTTCTCTACTCATAATATAAGTCTCCTTATCTAAAAATAATTTCTACAACGTTAAGTTTAGCATAACTTTTTCGCCAGGTCATCCTATTCGCCTCTTTACTTAGGAAGAGCTAATTTATCTAAAAAAACATCTGTTAAGATAACAGCTCTTTGATGAGTACCAGTAGCGATGATTTGTTCATTATCCAGAACGTTGAATGAAAAAGTAATTTTCGATTTTTCTTGTGATTCAACTTCTATTTTGACAACAATCTGCGCCCCAACTTTAGAAGGACGTAAATGCTTCGCCTCGATCCACGTTCCAACACTTGTTTCTTCAGGTGCTAGTTCTTGATGTAAATGTTCTTTAGCCGTGTTCTCCACCATTGCAAGCATTGCCGGTGTTGCCAAGACTTCTAAATCACCAGATCCGATTTCTTTTGCGGTATCCTTGGAACCAACAACAAATTCTTTTAAAAACTCTTCCATGGCTATCACTCCTTATCAATCATGTCCTTTGCAAACGCAAGCAGCACTTTCTTATTATTTATAATTTGACGATTCACAACAGCAGTTTCAATCATCTCGATCATTTCACCTACCCATTTGCCAGGTGTTTTATCGAAATAAGCTAATACATCATTCCCAGTAATAGCCAACTCTTTTCTATTATGAATGGGCAAACTTAAATAACGTTCTTTTGCTTCTTCAAGTTTACTCTTTTGCTCATAATAAAACAATAGTTTTTCTACGGATAATACCGCATCCAGTCCTAAGTTGAACAAATCAATCACTTCCCAATCACCTAATAAACGCTGATTTAAGCCATAAACCAGTTGTTGTACCTCATAGATCATTTGATTAGATTGTTTCCAAGATTTTAGAAAACTGCGAATAGCATTTTCTTTTAGACCGATTGTTTTGATCAATAGTGCCCAAGCCTGGCTTTCCGATTCGATTTGTTTATTTGGAAGTTCAGCAAAATCAAATAACATTGCACCTTTTCCTCTTAACTCTGGGCAATACTGATAGCATTCGGTTTCAATGAACGGACGTAATGCTGCACGTCTGTTTTTTCCTAATAATAATTTTATAAACTCTACGGCAATTCGTTCAACCGAGATTTTATCTAATAATGAGTGAAAATCTTCAATAGCTGATAGTGTTTCAGGCTCAATCGAAAAATCTAATTGACTGGCAAACCGCAAGCCTCGCATCATTCGCAGAGCATCTTCATGAAAACGTTCTCTAGGGTTGCCGACTGCTCGAATGATTTGGTGCTCTAAATCATTTATACCGTCGAATAAGTCAATGATTTCTCCATCGACATTCATTGCTAAGGCATTGATCGTAAAGTCTCGACGTTTCAAATCTTCTTTCAATGATCGGACAAATGTTACCGTATCTGGACGTCTAAAGTCTTGATACGTTGATTCAGTTCTAAAAGTTGTGATTTCATACTGCTCTTCCCCTATTAAAACAAGAACCGTCCCATGATCGATTCCAACATCGACTGTTCGATGGAAAATTTCTTTGATTTCTTCTGGATAAGCACTTGTTGCAATATCGACATCGTGGATCGGTTGATTTAATAAGGCATCCCTAACACTTCCTCCAACAAAGTAAGCCTCAAATCCTTGTGCTTGAATCTCTCTTAAAACTCTTTCTGCCTTAGTAAATTCATCTGGTATTGTATCTAATTTCATAATAGATTTTCCAGTCCATAAACTAGTTTTTCTAATTGGACAACTTTTTTACAGCCCAAGGCAACGCCGGTCATAAACGAACTGCGATCATAAGAATCATGTCTGATCGTTAACCCTTCACCGACACCGCCAAATTGAACTTGCTGGTGTGCGATCATGCCTGGTAAGCGTACACTGTGAATTTTCATTCCTTCAAAGTCAGCGCCTCGAGCTCCTTTGATCAATTCCTGTTCTTCTGGGTGTCCTTGTTTTTTGTGTGTACGAACTTCACTCATCATTTCTGCAGTTTTAATTGCTGTTCCGCTAGGTGCATCTAATTTATTATCATGATGGAGTTCGATAATTTCAACATCAGGGAAATATTCAGCTGCTTTTTGCGCAAACTGCATCATCAAAACGGCGCCCACTGCAAAATTAGGCGCAATCAAGCCGCCAATTTTTACGGATTCTGACCGAGCGGTTAACTCAACTAGTTGTTCTTCTGTTAAACCCGTGGTGCCTACAACAGGCGCAATTTTATGGTCAATAGCGAAGCGTGTATTTTCATAGGCAACTTTGGGAATGGTGAAATCGATCCAAACATCCGGTTCAACTGAAAGAACGTCTTCTTTTTGTTTAAAAATCGGCACATCTATTTCTGGATACTCCGCCATTTGCTTAAGATTTGTGTTGTCTTCAAATGGATCTAAAACCCCCACTAGCTCGAAATCATCATGTTCTAAAACCATTTTGGTTGCAGTAGCCCCCATTTTCCCTTTAAAACCTGCGACTAAAATTTTAATCATGTCTTTGCCCATCCTTCCGCTCAAATCGATATTTATCCCTTTGATTGAATTTTTCCATATTTTTTTGAAATGCTTCAGTTAAATCTATATCTAATGAATTTGCCATGATCATTGTGACAAATAATACATCTCCTAATTCTTCAGAAACGGTTTTAGGTTGTTCATCTGTTTTTTTAGGCTTTTCACCATAATAGTGATTGATTTCTCTGGCAAGTTCACCAACTTCTTCTGTTAAGCGTGCCATTTGGCTTAATGGAGAAAAATAACCGGTTTTAAATTGCTGGATATACGTATCCACTTCTGCTTGCATAGAATGCAGAGATTGATTTTCGTCTTTCATTTTACCCCAACCTTTCTATTACATATCTTATCAAAAACTACGCCATCTGAAAAGGTTCTACTTGTTGTTTCATAATAGGAATGATAGAGTGAGTACTGGATATGGGTTTTTGGGTATAAAAGCGACCCACTATGTTTTAGGAGTGATGATTATGATTGAAGAAAAAAAATTTTATGTGAAGGATGTCTTATTGATTTTAGCAGGCACCTGTCTTTATGGGTTTGGTTTAGTTACGTTTAATATCGCTAATGATTTAGCAGAAGGTGGCGTCACTGGGATCACTCTGATTTTACGAGCGCTTTTTTATATTGATCCAGCATATTCAACCTTAGTTATCAATATTCCTTTGATTTTGATTGGTGGGAAAGTTTTAGGGAAGCACTCATTTTATTACACTATATTAGGTACAGTATCTTTATCTGTATTTTTATGGTTATGGCAGCGATTCCCCATCGAAGTCAATTTAGATCATGATTTATTGATCGCATCTTTACTCGCTGGTTTAGCTGCAGGGATTGGTAGTGGATTAGTCTATCGTGTGGGCGGAACAACCGGTGGAACCGATGTGATCGCCCGGATTTTAGAAAAAAATTATGGTATCAGTATGGGGCGTTCTTTGCTGATCTTTGATATTTTAGTGTTGATTTTGTCTTTAAGTTATATTGATGTTAAACGAATGATGTACACCTTAATTGTTTCTTTTGTATTCAGTAAAGTTGTCGATTCAGTGTTAGATGGCGCATATGCAGCCAAAGGAATTTTGGTGATTTCGGATCATTCTGACGATATTGGCGAAGTGATCATGGCCTTATTAGAACGCGGCGTCACCTATTTAGATGGTCAAGGAGGGTATTCCCAAGTGGATAAAAAAGTCCTGTATGTGGTAGTCAGCCCTAGTGAAATCATAGAGATCAAACGTATCGTCCATGAACTGGATAAGAAGGCATTTCTTTCAGTTATTAATGTCCATGAAGCTATTGGAGAAGGGTTTACTTATGCTAGACCAGCAAAAATGCTTTTTAAAAGAAAAAAACTTAATTAGAAATCAATAAAAAAGGGGAAATAGACAGCTTTCTTACTGATCTATTTCCCCTTTTTTATTAGCTTAAACGATTCAATTCGTCTGTTAACTCTAAAAATGCCTCATAATTATTATCTTCTAAAGCTAAATCAATTTGACTATACAATAAATCGATTTTGGCCTGTTTTTCTTCGTGTGCAAAGAAATCGTTGATACTTTCGACCACCTCTTCACTAACCTGTTCATTCCACCTAGCAT
Source organism: Enterococcus sp. AZ101 (assembly GCF_050499005.1). Lineage (NCBI taxonomy): Bacteria > Bacillati > Bacillota > Bacilli > Lactobacillales > Enterococcaceae > Enterococcus > Enterococcus sp. AZ101. The sequence goes on from NZ_JBMHEZ010000001.1 coordinate 1,762,020, forward strand.
AGGGATTATCTTCTAAAATCGATAAATATTGACTGTTTTGCCAAGATCCATCAAAAATACATTCCACGTAAAGTGCTTCTTTCCAATTCATACGAATCTCATGGAAAATCTGATCTGTGTCCGTAAATTTTTTTCCTGCTAAAAACAATCCGATCGGTTCCTTCTCTATTTCTTTTGAGGTAATTTTTAAGCCTCGAACTGTTTTATCCGCTTGCTCTATAAAATGCACATTATTTAAAATGGCTTCATGATTGATTAAATAATTTAAAATCCATAAAATTTCTCTTTGACTGAAGGAAATATTATTAACTAACCAAACTAAAAATTCCTTTTTATCAGCAACATTAACAAACATTTGATCACCTATCTTTCTTCAATATCATCTAACAATGATTGCGCGTCATTATCACCTGGCTCGTGTTGAAGATAGTGTTGCAGCAGTTCTTTAGCCTTCTCTAATTGTCCATCTTCACGAAGAAAAACAGCATATTCCTTTAAAAATTCAGGTTCATGCGCTAATTCTTGATACGCCTGTTCATAATGTACTTTAGCTAAATCAAATTCTTCCAGTTCATTGTATGCATGTGCTAAGTTCCATTCTCCATATGGATGTCCTTGTTCTTCCATTTGTTGTACAACATCAATCACTTCGTCAAAACGCTGTTCATTCAAATATAAATTACTTAGTGTCAGTCTTGTCTCGTCTGTTTTTTCTCCAAGCTCTAAGGCTTGTTTTAATAATTGCTCCGCTTGTTTTGTATCATGTAAACGATAGGCATTTTCAGATGCAAGTTGATAAAGATCCACTTGGAACGGATTCTCCTTGATACCTTCTGCTAAAACAATTCTAGCTTCTTCAAGCTGTTCTTCTTCTTGTAATGCTGCACCTAAAGAGAAATATAAAGATTGATAATGCGGATTTAACGCTCTTAGCTGTTGCAAAAGTGCGATAGCTTTTTGGTTTTCATGTAATTGAAGATAGGTGAAGGCTAATTGGAATAAACGATCATCTGTCTGCCCTTCTTTTAAGGCTTTTTCTAGAAATGAGATTGCCTCTTCAAAATCACCTGACATGCTATATGCGCTTCCTAAACGTTCATTGATCGATACACTTGAGATTTCTGATACTTGGGCTAGAAGTAGCTCTTGATAGGCAACTGAGGCCTCTTGGAACTGTCCATTAGAAAAATACAGCTCTCCTAATGCAAATGAAATCAATGGCTCGTCTGGCATCAGACGTTTGGCTTCTTTCAATTTAGCTTCACTTACTTCTGGAATCCCGATCACTTGATATAGGTCTGCTGTTACTAGCAAACTTTGAACATAACTATCACTGTCTTTTTCTACTTTTTCTAGATAAGCGAATGCATCATCGATCAAGTTATTTTCGATTGCAATTTCAGCTAAAGGAATATTTAAGCCGTCAGCTTCTGGAAAAATCGTCACTAAATGCTCAAAAACTAATTTAGCTTCCTCTAAAAAGCCGAGGGATAACAATTCTTCCCCTAAATCAGCCAGCGTATCATCGTCATCTTTTCTAATCGCTTCTGCCAACATCAACTGCGCTTGAGCCAATTCTTCTTCATGTAATGCTTGTAGCATTTTTTCACTATAGGTTGTCATAATTTATCCTCTAATCTCTTTTAAAATAGTTTTATATTTTTCTACGGTCTTTAATAATTCTTCTACTTTAGGTTGTTGGTACTGAGCAACTTCCCCCACTTCTTCTAATAGAGCAGCCGTTTCACCACGAGTGATACATTTCACCATACCTTCTACATAATCACTAACTAAGATCTGCTCAGGAAAATCAACTGGGAAACCTAGGTGAATCAACCATATTATAAAGTTCTTATAGTGAAATGAAAACTCATTGACCTCTTGAGACCAAAGCAGCTGTAATAAACAGCCTAAAAATCGTTTCATGTGAGCGGACAATAAATGTCCATTCGCAGTTTCTAAAAACCCTTGTTCAAAAAGACGTCCAAATTGATCGATCATGTCACCGTCTTTTTCGTAATAACGAATCATTTCATCCAACATACCATTGAACGACTGTTGGTTTAATCGTGTTGTATCACTGTAATTTTTAAACAGCATTCGTAAAAAATCATGGCTACATACTAATCCGCATCTGATAAACACAAGAAAATCAACTAGTTTCCCTTCTCCTTGGTTAGTCATTAACGTATGATCATAAATAATTTTTTCTGCAAGTACGGAACTTTGTAAGACTGGCTGATTTTTGAATTCTATTTGAGCTTCTGTAATTAGGCCTTTGCTCAATGCCTGAACGGATAACGGTAATAACCAACAATCAGAAAGTAGCATCGATGTTTTATACAAAAAAGTTGTCAATTGAACGACTCCTTCGTTTCCAACACCTAAAAAAATGAACTCCTCTTGCTGATTAAACTCTGTTATAAAGTCTAATAAGTTTTTCAATTCATTTAAATTATTACAACGAGAGTCATTCTTACAAATATACCAATCTAATTCTAGTTTGTCATCAAAAAGCTGAATCAATTTGTCTGAAAATAGATCATAATATCGTTGATTCGTAATCAAAAACAGATGCTTATTGCTAACTGAAATTGATTTCAGCTGTGAAGCAAATGTTTCACCATAGATAATGCTTGTTTGTAGCTGTTTTTTATGGTAAACCCATTCCATTGACAACACTCCTTTTTATTATTTTACCATTAGTTCTAGGAAAACCAAAAGGGTGATGAACTTTATTCGTAAAAAAGTACTCATCGTCAATCAATAATGCCTGTTCTTTTAATTTTCTTAAAGAACAGGCATTATTGATTCACTGTTCTATATGTATTATTCCAATTTTATATGTAAAAAAAACTTAATTAGCAAGTATAATAAGGTTGTTTCAAGAGATAGCTGATTTTTAAGAAAAATAGCGCACTTTTTAAAAATTGTCTATTTTTAAGAAACATAAGTGATTCAGTCAAATCAGAATAACGAGCATTTTACATTGTTCATAGGTCAATCAATTTTTAACATAGCTCGTTATTCTGCATCCATTTAGTCAATCTAAAAAAGATTGGCTTTTTATCACGTCTTCTCATTTCTAAACAAAGAAAGAACCCTCGACTAGTCAAGGGTTCTAAGAACTGTCTTATTTAACAGCATCTTTCAAGGCTTTACCTGGTTTGAACGCAGGTACTTTACTTGCAGCGATTTGAATTTCTTTACCAGTTTGTGGGTTACGTCCTTTACGAGCCGCACGTTCGCGAACTTCGAAGTTACCAAAACCGATTAATTGAACTTTTTCACCTTTAGCAAGAGATTCTTGGATTGTTGAAAATACAGCATCCACTGCTGCAGTTGCGTCTTTTTTAGTTAAACCAGTTGAAGATGCAACGTTTTCGATTAATTCTGCTTTATTTGCCATGGATTATTTCACCTCCTCCACAAGGGATAGGATATCTAAAAGATATCTACTTTACGTTTATTTTTGAGTGGTCCAAAAAATCACGTACAAATATTGAAATGGATCAATATTCTGTTATCACGATATCATAGGAAGCTTGTAATAGCAAGGTTTTTGATGCGTTTTAACCAGTTTTTTCTAAAAATATCATTTTTTTTTATAACTCAATGAATTTGTTTGTACATTTGAAACAAGTATGGTAAAATGCTCTACTTTCGTCTTCTTGGGATAATCTTGATTGGTGTCCCTTCAAAGGTGAACGCTTTTCGAATTTGATTTTCTAAGAATCTAGCATATGAAAAGTGCATCAATTCCTCTTCGTTCACAAAAATAACAAAAGTTGGCGGCTTGATTGCTACCTGTGTGCCATAAAAGACTTTTAGGCGTTTTCCTTTATCCGTCGGTGTTGGATTGATTGCAATCGCATCCATCACAACATCGTTCAATAACGCAGATGGTATCCGTAGATTTTGATTCATGCTAACTAATTCAATTAGTTCTGGCAATTTATTTAACCGTTGTTTCGTTAATGCAGATACAAATATGATTGGCGCATAATCAAGATATTGGAACTCATCTCGAATTTCTTCTTCAAAATCACGCATGGTGTTCGTTTCTTTTTCAACTGTATCCCATTTATTGACTACGATAATAATACCACGCCCTGCTTCATGAGCGTATCCAGCAACTTTCTTGTCTTGTTCACGAATGCCTTCTTCGGCATTTAAAACCATCAAAACAATATCTGAGCGTTCAATAGCGCGCATGGCACGCATGACACTATATTTTTCTGTTGATTCATAGACCTTGCCACGTTTACGCATACCAGCCGTATCAATCATTAAGAATTTTTGCCCATCTTCAGATTCAAAATGAGTATCGATTGCATCACGAGTTGTTCCTTCGATTTCTGATACAATCACACGATCTTCACCTAGAATGGCATTGATCAGTGATGATTTACCAACATTCGGACGTCCAATCAAACTAAATTTGATTGTCTCGTCATCTTCTTCTTCGATTTCGGTTGAAAAATGTTTAACTGCTTCATCTAATACATCTCCGATACCCAATCCATGGCTTCCGGAAATTGGAAATGGATCGCCTAACCCTAGAGAATAAAATTCATAAATATCATTTCTCATCTCAGGATTATCCACTTTATTGACAGCTAAAATCACTGGTTTGTTGCTTCGGTATAAAATTCTGGCTACTAATTCATCTGCATCAGTAACCCCTTCCCTACCGCTCGCTACAAAAATGATCACATCTGCTTCTTCGATTGCGATTTCAGCCTGATGTTTGATTTGCTCCATAAATGGTTCGTCACTGAGTTCGATACCACCTGTATCAATAATACTAAATTCACGCCCTAACCACTCTCCCGTGGCGTAAATACGGTCTCTTGTTACACCTGGTGTATCTTCTACAATTGAGATTCTCTCACCAGCTATACGGTTAAAAATCGTCGATTTGCCTACATTGGGACGCCCGACAATTGCAATTGTTGGATTTGCCATTCAAATTACCTCCTTGACAAGTTTTCAATCTTTACTAGTTTACCTAAAGCTTGTCTAAGATGCAAGAAAAACTAGTGAAATAAGTTAATTAAACCACTTACTTCAACAATAATATCCTGCAATTGCCACTTCAGATCATCGGCAATTACAGGATACGTTGATTTAATTCAAAATAGTTTATCTGTTTGTTTTTATTCTACACCGTAAGCAATGCGTTTTACATTCATTAAATGATGAGCTGTTACATTATCTGTTGTACTACTTCCACCCATTGCTCCACAACCTAGTGTCATTGAAGGAGCTAATTTTGTCGTCGCACCAATCGCGCCTAATGCACCTAAGGTATTGACTAAAATCCGCGATGCTCTCATCTCTAATCCAAATGTTTCGGCATTAACATCCGATGTAGTGTGGATGACAGCGGTGTGCCCGGTTCCTTCATTAACTAGTAACGCTTTACATGTTTCTACACCTGCTTCAAAAGAATCTACAGTAAATAATCCCAAAATTGGTGTTAGTTTTTCTCTTGAATAAGGATTATGGTGGCCGATTTCACTTTGTTCTGAGATCAAAATAGTTGTCTCTTCTGGGACAGAGATTCCAACTAATTTTGCGACGTCTGATGCACTTTTCCCGACAATATCAGGGTTTAATGCCCCTGTCTCTCTCAAAATAAATTTACTCACTTTTGCTGATTCGTCTTTATTCATAAAGTACGCTTTCTTCGCTTTCAGCTGCTCAATTACCTCAGCTTTTATTGAAGCATCAACAACCAATGCCTGCTCTGATGCACAAATGATTCCGTTATCGAATGTCTTGCTTCTGACCACGCAATCAATTGCCTGAGCAATATCCGCTGTTGCATCAATCAATACAGGAACATTACCAGGACCCACCCCGATGGCTGGGTTGCCTGAACTATAGGCTGCTTGAACCATCGCTTTACCACCTGTCGCAAGAATCAAGGACACATCTGTATGCTTCATCAACGCACTTGTAGCATCCAAGGTAGGCTCCTGAATTACTTGGACTAAACCTGCTGGCGCCCCCGCTTCAACAGCAGCTTGCTCAATGATTTCTGCTGCCATTAAGATTGATTTTAGAGCCTTTGGGTGTGGAGAAAAGATAATCGCATTTCTAGTTTTCAACGCAATCAACGATTTGAAGATAACCGTTGCAGTTGGATTCGTTGAAGGAATTAGACCAGCTACAACGCCTAAAGGAATACCAATCTCAATAATTTTATCCTCTTTACGGCGATTAATCACTCCAACCGTTGGCAAATCTTTAATACTGTCATATACTTGTTCACTAGCAAAAGTATTTTTAATTATTTTATCCGAAACTTTACCAAAACCAGTTTCTTTATTTGCTGAAACAGCTAATTTTTCTGCATTATCAAGTGTTTTTTGATAGATATTTTTGACGATAGCATCTACCTGCTCTTGTGTATAGTTTTCATAGTTTGCTTGGGCTTTCTTTGCTGTTGTGACTAGTGTTTCAATTTCTTTTACTTTGATGTCTTCAGTCATTTCAAACACTCCTTTATTTTTTGTGAGTTACTCTTCGCTACCTGCTATTAAAGTATACGGGATAGCAATTTTTCTTTTTAAACGCTTACAAGTCTAGTTTAATCTATTTAATTCAATATGTTAGGGAATATTTTAAGGAGATTATGGACAAAATCTACCTATTCACGAATTTTTTTCACAAACAATTTCACTTGAAAGCTGATTTTATTCAGGGTATTATAGAGTAGTAGATGAAATTTCACAAACAAAAGACTATTATATATCAAAGAAAAGAGGGTTTGCTCATGTGCCGATTATTGATTGTCAGTAATGATTTAAACGAACAAGAAACATTGCAACGTTCTATCAATGATTCATTTATGAATATAAAAGTGTTACCTCCTGCTGAAACGGAACAAGAAGCTTTGGCTATTTCTGAAAAGCTTCTACCGGAAATTCTTTTGATAGCAATCGATCATTTAGATATCGATGGTTTTGTCGTTAAACGTAAAATAGTACAGCACCTGCCAAATATTAAGGTGATAATCTTGACAAAACGAGATAACTTTCAAAGTATACATCAAGCCTTAAGATGTGGCGTGATTGATTATTTACTAACGCCAATTGATTTTAATGAACTAAAATTTGCCATCGATCGTTGTGTGAAAGCTCTTAATCAAGTCTCTTTAATGGATGTCTTTAGCAATAAACCAACTGTTTTAGCGAAAGAACAAATCAATACGATCTTGGATTATATTCATGACCACTATAATGAAGAGATCAACTTGACGACATTAGCGGATATTATGCATTTAAACCGTCATTATGTCAGCCGCTTCTTTAAAGAGGCAGTTGGTATGAATTTTATTGACTATCTCACTGCTTATCGAATTGAAAAAGCAAAACAACTATTGATGAAAACTGAGGAATCTATTACTGAAATTTCTGGAACAGTAGGTTACATTGATTCTACCTATTTTAGTAAATTATTTAAGAAAAAAGTAGGACAATCTCCTCATCAGTTTCGTAAATATTATCGAGGAGAGCATACTCCAGCTGATTTGCGCGTAATTTATAATTAATCATCGAGTAAAATGGCTTGACTAAACCTGCTTAGTCAAGCCATTTTACTATTATCTAAGCAACAAAAAAGAACGAAGGTTCCCCTTCGTTCCATTTGATTTCATTCAAATCATTCTGAATCAGACTCTTGTGATTTTAAAGCCTCACCTAAGATATCGCCCATTGTGAAGCCAGTATTTTCTTCTGGCAACTCATATTCTTGCACATCTTTTGGTTCTTCTTGCGATTCAGGTTTTGCTTCTAACGCTTTAATACTCAATGCAATCCGATGTTCATCCGGATTAACTTCCAAGACTTTCACTTGAACTACATCGCCTTCTTGTAACACTTCGTGTGGTGTTGCAATGTGTTTATGTGAAATTTGAGAAATGTGCACCAAACCTTCCACACCAGGAAATACTTCAACAAATGCCCCAAAGCTAGTCAAACGTTTCACTGTTCCATCAAGAACAGATCCGACAGCTGCTTTGTTTTCGATATCTTCCCATGGACCAGCTAAAGTTTCTTTGATTGATAGAGAAACACGTTCTTCATCTGGATTGATTGAGAGAATCTTAACCTTTACATCATCCCCTACTGTTAACACGTCACTTGGTTTACCGACGTGTTGATGAGCAATTTCAGAAACATGAACTAACCCATCGATGCCGCCTAGATCAATAAACGCACCAAAATCAGTTAAGCGAGCAACTTTTCCGTCAACAACATCTCCATCATGAAGAGTTGCTAAGATATCTTTCTTCTTAGAATTTTTCTCTGCTGCAACAACCGCTTTATGAGATAAAATTAAACGATTTTCTGAAGGTTCGATCTCAATGATTTTGAATGTCAAGGTTTGACCTTTGTATTCAGAAAAATCAGCGACAAAATGATCTTCTACCATTGATGCCGGAACAAATCCGCGGACACCAACATCAACCACTAAACCGCCTTTTACAACGTTTGTAACGGGCGCTTCGATGATTTTGCCTGCTTGGAAGTCTTTTTCGATTTCTTCCCAAACTTTTTTAGCATCTAAACGACGTTTAGATAGTAAATAGCTGCCATTCTCTTTATCTTTACCAATTGAAGTGATGACAACTAATTCTAAAGTATCACCAACACTCACTAATTCATTGATATCTTCAACTTGTGTCGTAGATAATTCTTTTGCTGGTACCACACCTTCAACGCCAGCACCTTCAATTCCAACAATTACTTGTTTGTCTTCGACTGCTAGCACTTCACCTTTTACAATGTCGCCAACACTCACTTCTTGAAAACTGTTCATTGCATCTTCCATTGTTTCATTGCTGATTTCCACTTTTTTGTCTTCTGTCATGAATACTTATCCTCCTATGCCACCAAAAAATTCGTAAAAAACTGACCTACTCCTTTAATAGTAAGGGATTTTGCAAGAAAAATAAAGCGATTTCTCTCATTTTCTTTTTTTTCTTGCAAATAAGAGGAGATTTTCTTGCTTTAAGACAAAGAAAGTATAACTTTTACTTGAGTCATACTTTCTTGATTGCAAGTTAATTAGAACAAAGCATTTAGTTTTTGGTTGAAATAATCTCTTCAATCGCTTTGACAACTTCCTCGATGCCCATCCCAGTCGTATCGATTTTAACAGCATCAACTGCTTGTTTTAAAGGAGATACTTTTCTCGTTGAATCAAGATAATCACGTTGTTCGATTTCTTTCTTTAAGGTCTCAAAATCAGTTGAGATTCCTTTTTCTTGATTTTCTTTGTAACGTCTTTGCGCACGTTCAATCACACTAGCGACTAAGAATATTTTGACTTCTGCATCCGGCAGTACCGCTGTACCGATATCTCGTCCGTCCATCACAACACCACCTGCGCGTCCAATCATTTGCTGCAGTTCAACCATTTTTGCTCGTACAGCACCATGTTTTGCAACGATCGAAACAGCGTTCGTCACATCAGGTTGTCTGATAGCTTCTGTAACTTGCGCACCATCAATGAAAACTAATTGTTCTTTTTCCGTCTGCTCAAATGAAATCCTATGCTCAAGGCACAGATCAACTAGTGCTTTTTCATCTTCAAAATCAATATTTTTTGTAATTGCTAAATAGGTCAATGCCCGATACATTGCTCCTGTATCACAATAAATATAACCTAATTTTTTAGCCAATATCTTCGCTACTGTACTTTTTCCTGAAGAGGCTGGTCCATCGATTGCAATGCTTATCTTTTTCATGTTGAACTCCTTTATTTGTCACATAGTAAAAGAGTCTGGTACAAAACGTTGATTGTTTTGTTTCAGACCCTTAAAAGTAATCAGTCAACTGTTGCTTGATTGTTATTTGACACGTAGTGATTGCCCAGGTTGTAATACAGAATCCAAGCCCAAGCCATTTAATTGTAATAATTCTTCAGTTGAGATACCATTTCTTGTCGCAACTTGATTTGGTCCTTCACCATTGAGTACCTCTGTGTAGGCTGCTGCCTCTTCTACTGAACTTGTTGGTGTTGTCTCTTCTACTCCACTATTGCTTGACTCTGAAACTTCTTGTGACGTACTTGATGATGGTTGTTCCGAACTTTCTTTTGTTGATGATTGAACAACAACAGAAGAAGATGGTTGACTCGCTTGTTTGTTATCACTCGGTTTATCTCTCATCACATAAAGGTATGTTCCGACAGGCAGAGTAATGATCAACAGTAATAAGATAACTAAAATTGTTAGGAAAACCGTATTCCCTTTTTTTTGTTGACGTTTTTCTGAGCGGGAACCCCCAGTATTTTTATCTGTATCATAGATTGACTGCTCCCAAGGTTCACGTGCACCTGATGGTTTTCTATTATCTTTTTTACTCACGTATCGTTCCTCCTAAAATTCTCTCGTTTGCTATTATACCACAGCTTTTTATCAACTGCAGTCTAAAAAAAGATTATTTTTATTCTTTAAATAATCTTATCAAAATGTCCTCCCATTGTTCGGGGATTTCTTTTTCTTCTGGTGATTGTACTATCTGTCGTTTGAAGTTGTCAAAGGATAAGCCACAACAATCACAACAACTTTCTGGTGATGATTTCGTGACCTCCTCAGAAAAATACCTCTGAATAAAGGTGCGACGGCATTTTTCTTCTTTAATGTAGTTTAGCATAACATTTAACTGCTGTTGACGTTCTTTCTCTTTTCTTAATAATCTCTGTTCTAGTTCCTCAATAGTATATTCCTTTTCCAAATATCCCTGCAGCCATTTTTGTTGAATTTCATTCAGTTCTGGCATTATTTTTTTTGTATCTTCTGTTTGGTTTACTGCTAAATCATTTAAAAGCGTGCGATCAAGCCGACTTTCTGACTGGAAATAATAGTGAATCGATTCATCCCCTTTTTGATAAAGCAAAACCGCAATGCTAGGTTGTTGATCTCGCCCGGCGCGCCCAATTTCCTGAACATAATTTTCTAGACTATCAGGACAATCATAATGGATAACAAAACGGACATCCGGTTTATCGATGCCCATGCCAAAAGCATTTGTTGCACAAAGAACATCTAATTGATTCGATACAAATTGTTGCTGTAACAAACTCCGTTCATTTGTTGTCAAGCCGCCATGATAAAAAGCAGACTTCAAATCGGTTTGTTCATTAATCAGTTGATTGATCTTTTCGGTGTTTTTCCTTGTGGCACAATAAACGATTCCCTTGCTTTTCAACTGTGTTACGTATGAAAGCAGCGTCTCATTTTTTTCTAGTGTTCGATTGACGATCAATCCAATGTTAGGCCGATCCACAGAGAAAACCACTTCACAAACAGCCTTTTGCTGAGTAAATACTTGTTTGAGGATTTCTTTTTTTACATTAGGTGTTGCCGTCGCAGTCAATGCTAAGGTTAATGGAAAACCGCATTCTTCCTGTATTTTAGCCAATTTCGTATATTCGGGTCTAAAATCGACTCCCCATTGTGACACACAATGGGCTTCATCAATTACAAATAAGGCAATATTCACGTTCGCTATTTTGTTGCGAACCTCTTTTTGTGTGAGTGTTTCTGGACTGATCAAAATAAATTTATACTCACTTAAATGATTCAATACATATTGCTTTTCTAAAAATGAAAGACTGCTATTTAAAGCAATCACACGGTTTTCGCCTTTTTTTTGTAATTGAATTACTTGATCTTCCATCAAAGACAGCAATGGTGAAACAATAATAACTGTTCCTTGGACAAGTTGTCCCACCATTTGATAACATAAAGATTTGCCTGTACCTGTTGGTAAAACGGCTAGCGTGTCGTGTTTTTCCAACAAATGTTCAATTACTTCTTTTTGCCCTGGTTTAAAGCTACTGAAACCAAATTTATCATATAATAATTGCTCTAAATCAATCTTCATTAGCTATATTCTCTTTCTTCCCGAAGTTTTTGAATTTGATACAAACGAAATTCGAAGTAGTCTAGTTCTGGAAAAATATTTTTGATCGTTCGATACTCCCATTCCTGATAAGGCTTTGACTGCTCAGCTAGTATGCGACCAGTCTTATTTGATATAAATCGCTCAAAAGGAAAATCGTTGGTCAACGCCAATTCCATTAAATGATCTTTGATCGTGCTGACTTTTATGCCCCTTTGTTGCGCTAATATTTCTAGTGAACTTTCTGTTTTTAAATACATCCTAGTTTCTGCCATACTTTTATTTTCATTTTGATTGATCAGCGGTGCAACCAATCTTTTTAGGAAACTGCGTTCTGGTAGCTGCTCCATCACAAATAGTAAATGATGTAACTTTGCTTTTTTGATCAAGAACTGTTCAAACGCTTTCTGTCTGGACTCCATCAATTGAAAAGAAGCTTTACCTGTTCGTTCATAGCCAGAAAATTGTTGCGCAAAAAAATTGGCATCTTTTCGGCCTAAACAAGAAAAAATGTAATGCCATTCTTCTTTAACATTTTTGATCAGTAGTGATTTAGGCATTGATTTTATGTACATTTTCACTTGCTTTTGATACAATGGCGATTGTTCTAGTGGAATGTAGTCTTTATTTACATAGGATAGATGAGAAACGACCTGTACAGTGAACTGTAATAAGCGCCAAATTGCTTCATCGGTTTTACCGAAACGGTAATTATCGATCTGTGAAAAATCTTTATCAGCAGCTTGAACTAGCATCTCACCCTGCGCCGTAATCTGCACTTTATCGTCAGATGTTTGGTAGAGTAGTTTTTGCTCGATTAAACGAGTTATTAGTTGATTAAATTTACTTTCAGACAAGTCGGGAGTGAATTGAAAAAAACGTAAATTTTCATATAAAAAACCATAGAGTAACACTGAACTTGTGCGTTTGCCTTTTAATAAGTGATACAAAGTTGATGTTCTTACCTTGTATCCATGTTGTAACAACGCTAAAATAAAGGTGGGTTTCATCTCTTCACCTCTTTCAATGATAGAATAGGATGTGCTTATATGTTATGTAAAATAATACCTGAAAAGTGTATTGCCTGTGGATTATGCCAAGTGTATGCACCAGAAATTTTTGATTATAATGACGATGGTATCGTCATTTTAAAAAATGATCATTCTGCTTATCAAGAATTTGTTCCTGAAAAAGAAAGAAACAATGCGTTAACAGCGTACCGCAAATGTCCTGTTCGTGCAATAGAGATCGATGAAAAATAAAGAAAAGCGAATAATTTATGGGATAAAACACTGAGAAGAGAACCTCCTAAGATACAGAAGTTCTCTTCTCAGTGTTTTAGTTGATTGTTTTCAGCCATTCAATAAGTTGATACGCTATCCATTCTTGTTGCTCATCGTTACTTACTTGCGCAGATTTATCCCCTTTTTGTTCACCATAACTACCGAATCCAGCATGATTGCCTCCTGAAATTTCGTGATACATTGTTTGTTCAGGTAAATATTTTTTAGCTTTGTTATACGCATCCCAATTTAAAACACCATCTTTAGAGCCTGTTAATGAAAGAACTTGGCCTTGAAAAGATTTCAAACTCCCCTTTTCATCTGGATAGCTTGCTAAAAAAAAGACCCCTTTCAATTCATTATCCTTCATTTGTTCGGCTGCGAAGCGACTAGCCATAACTCCGCCAAGAGAATGTCCACCTATCACGTAACTCGTCAGATGATTGCTTTGAATGATCGTTTCTGCTTTATTTTGACCTAAAACAGCAAGGTTTAACGGCTCTTTTACCAGATAAACAGAAAAACCTGCCTCAGCTACTTTTTTAGCCCAAATACTGTAGCTTGTATTTTCAACCAATGCGCCTTGATAAAAAATCAGAGCTGGCTTTTCTTGATCACCTTTAAAAGCCAAAGTTCCATTTTCGACAGTTGCTTTTTCCGCACTCTCTATAGCAGCTGTCGTAGGCGTGTAGGTAATCGTTTTAATATAGAAAAGTGCAACTAGAATCAACGCAGCAATGACTCCGATTAGCCAAAGTACTCTTTTTTGCCATTTTTTCATTTTTAGTTCCCCTCCAATTTTTCGTCATTTCTATTTTATCAGAAATGCTCTAAGAGATAGACGATTTTGACTTGATCCTAAAAAAACGTGAGTGGGACATAACTCTTTGAGTCATATCCCACTCACACAGAATCCGGATAAACGGTGGGAGCAGAAGCAATCCCTTTGGAAAAAAGCTGAAATTCACAAAAATTTGAAGATCAATTTTCGTGAATCCCTTCTTATTTCTCGTGATTAAACACTTCTGTCTCAGCCTCGCTTTCCTTATTTTATTATTAAGTTATTTGATTAGCGTATTTTTATTCCCTAGCTGATATTGTTTTCTAGTAAGCCATGGTAAAAGTTTGGCATGAAGAACTAAAAAAACAGCACTTACGATTGCTCCTTTAATCAAATTAAAGGGCAAAATACCGATTGTCACATATTTCGCTAAAGACATTTGTAAGTACTCACTAGCAGATGCGCCAAATAATTTTAAGTAAATTGGTGTGATCACAAAGTAATTCGCTACACTCATAAAGACTGTCAAAGCGATGATCCCAGTTAAAACCCCTAATACTTTGTTGGAAAGCTTATTACTTCCCCGCTTGAAAAAATAATACATTGGTAAGGTGAAAACAGTTGTTGCGAAAAAGCTCGCTACATCTCCTACTAAATTTTGCGGTGATGCTCCTGTAGTGAATAGATGCAATAGTGATCGAATAAAAGCTGTTGTAATTCCTGCTAATGGTCCAAATAAAAACATACTGATCATCACTGGAATATCACTAAAATCGATTTTCAAAAAATTGAAAGTAGGGATGATCGGAAATGCCACAAATTGTAAAACGACACCGATTGCTGCTAACATTGCTACACTTACCATTTTTTGTACCTTGTTGTTCCGCATATGAAATCCTCCTGTTAAGGACCCATCTTCAAACGAACTTTTCTAAATTGACTTTTTCAGTTGATTCTTCTTGATTTGCTGTGTTTGTTTGGCTAATGTTCAACAGCCATTGAGCGTGTATTGTGCCAAAGAGTCACTCATTTTTAGTTTTTCAGTATTTTAGTATGAATGTTAGCTCTGAGAAGTACTGTTCATCATCTACTCTGATGATGCCTTTCAACCACGTATTTCTTGAGATGTTAGCTAACTGATTGTGATTCTTTTGTATGGTCACTTCGCTCGGCAAGTACTGTTCATCATCTACTCTGATGATGCCTTTCAACCACGTATTTCTTGAGATGTTAGCTAACTGATTGTGATTCTTTTGTATGGTCACTTCGCTCGGCAAGTACTGTTCATCATCTACTCTGATGATGCCTTTCAACACGTATTTCTTGAAATGTTAGCTAACTGGTTGTGATTCTTTTGTATGGTCACTTCGCTCGGCTACGCTCGCCAAGTACTGTTCATCATCTACTCTGGCGAAGCCAGTCGTAGTGATTCACAGCAAAAACTCTATTTTCCAACAGGGAAAATAGAGTAGAGTTATCTTATCTGAAAAATGCCAATTCAAATAAGCCCTATCTTCTTTATCCAGACTTTACTGTCGGTATTGGAATTTCACCAATTCAGCCACTTCAAATGAAGTAGGTCGTGGACTATAACCACCGGTCGGGAATTTCACCCTGCCCCTGAAGACGAACCTTTATTAAATTTTTGTACAAGTTCATTATACAATGATATTACAAAAAAGCAATCTTTTAGTTTTTCAGCTGAATCTGAAAATTAAATAAACTGAACAACAAAATAATCGATCCATTTTGTTGCTCAGCCTAAATTAGACTATATTGCTAGCCGATACTCTTTAACATATGCTTATTTTGATTGATTCAAGAGTACACTAATTTCTTTTTTATTCAAATTACGATATTCACCTGGACGTAGTCCTTTTAAGGTGAGATCACCATATTTTTCTCTTTTTAATTTTTGAACAGGGTAGCCCACTGCTTGCAACATTTTTTTCACTTGGTGATTGCGTCCCTCGTGTATTGTTAACTCTACAATACTTGTATTTGTCTTAAGGTCAACAGATATAATCTCAAAAGCCGCGGGTGCTGTTTTATAGCCTTCGATCTTCATTCCTTTAGTTAATGGAAGTAAATCATGTTTTTTCGCTAATCCCTTTACTTTTGCAACATACACTTTATCAATTTCATGGCTTGGATGGGTTAATTTTTGCGAAAATTCACCGTCATTTGTTAACAATAACAAGCCCGATGTATCATAATCCAATCGACCGACAGGATAAATCCGTTCTTTGATGTGAGAGAAAAAATCTGTAACAACTTTTCTACCTTTATCATCAGAAACAGCAGAAATGACCCCTTTTGGTTTGTAAAAAAGATAATACCCATATTCTTCTTTATAAATCGGCACATCGTCTACTTCGACTTTGTCGCTTTTTCCGACTTGCGTGCCTAATTCACGAACGATTTTACCATTTACTTTCACACGTCCATTGACGATATACTCTTCTGCTTTTCTGCGTGATGCGATTCCTGCATGCGCAATTACTTTTTGAAGTCTTTCCATCTAGTTTTTTTCCTCCGATTCGTTTGTGTCCGTTGTTGCATCTTCTTCATTTAATTCTTTGTAACGGTCGAAAAAGAGGTCTAAAGGTAACTCTTCAGCGATTTCTTCTTCCATTTGCTGGATATCCGGTAACTCCTCTAAGTTTTTCAACCCAAAATAATCCATGAAATAAGCAGTTGTTCCATACAAAATGGCTCGACCAGGTCCGTCCACCCGGCCTTTTTCTTCAATGAGTTGACGAGCAACAAGTTTTTGCATCGAACCTGCTGACTGCACGCCTCTAATCTCATCTACTTCTACTCTTGAAATGGGTTGCTTGTACGCCACGATTGACAAGGTTTCAAGAGCAGCTTGAGATAGAGAATTTGAGATAGGTGATTGCGCATATTTTTTGAGTAACGGCGCAAATGTTTTTTTAGTAGACAATATAAAGTGATTGCCGACTTCTAAAATATTTAATGCGGTTTGTTTATCTGATTCATAGCGTTCTTTTAAAGCGGTCAATGCTTCGTATGTTTTGGCAGTAGATAATCCTAATAGAAAAGATAATTCTTCTAATCCAATTCCTTCTTCACCAACAACAAATAGAATCGCTTCGATTTGACTAACTGTGGTCACGCTGTTTCCTCCGTACTTGATTCAATCTCTTCAGATCTATTGTATAATAAAATTGTACTGTAATTGTCTTCTTGCTCTACATGAATGCGACCTTTTTTCATCAATTCCAATAAAGCCATAAAAGTGGTCACAACTTCTTGCTTAGAATACGTTGTGAAAAACGATTCAAAGTTTATCGGGGTATCTCGGTCGAGTCGAGCCATTTTATTAGCAATCGTTGTAATTTTTTCTTCGATTGACACATCATCACCAGTAACAGTTGTTTCTACCGGTTGGCGACCTTTTTTCTTTTCCAACATCGCATGAAAAGCTAAAAATAAATCAATTGTATTTAATTGGTTTGGTTCTAATAACGGGTTGTCCTCTTTATATTCATCAATATCCATCGGCTCTTTCGTGTAATAAAGACTTCTTTCCGACTCTTTTTCATGCAATAGACCAGCCGCATATTTAAATTTACGATATTCTAATAACTGGGCAACTAAAGCATCTCGCGGATCTTCGCCATCGAGAATTTCATCGTCTTCTGTCATTTCCAACTCTTGCTTTGGTAAGAGCATTTTACTTTTAATTGCCATCAATGTGGCTGCCATCACTAAATATTCACCAGCAATTTCTAACTCCAATGTTTTCATTGTATGGATATAGGTCATATACTGTTCTGTTACGGCAGCGATTGGAATATCATAAATATCGATTTCCAATTTTTGAATCAAATGTAAAAGAAGATCCAGCGGTCCTTCAAATACATCTAATTTTACATTAATTTCCTGCAAGTTCATCCAACTTTCTTTTTCAGCTCTTTAGTTTACCATAAAAATCAAGTGTTGTGTTCTTTCCACTTAGATAAATAATTAGATGTGGCCAAAGTCCCGTAAACTTTTGTTTCAGGATATAATTTTACCACTTCGTCCAGCAAATCAAATCCAAATTTTTCACCTCTAAAAGAAGGATTGATCGATATGTCATGTATTATCATCTCTTCAGACGTTTCTATTTCAAATCCAATGATTCCTTGAATATTTTGTTCACCGGTCGGAACCCAAAAAAGTAGATGTAAATTCTCTTCTGATTCATACATATCAAGTTCTTTTAAAAGCGACTGGTATTCTGTCATTTTTTGATGAAAGCTCAATAAGCCGAGCGCAATCTTCCGTTGCTCTTTTCGATAATAGTTTAACATGATCTCACCTTCTTTTCGCTTTTTGATTATTAAGCTCTAGGGAAATGTTGCTTATAAACATCTGCCATTCGCTGTTTCGTAATATGAGTATAAATTTGTGTCGTCGAGATATCCGCATGTCCTAAAAGTTCCTGAACGATTCTCAAATCGGCGCCGTTTTCTAATAGATGTGTTGCAAAGCTATGTCGGAGTGTGTGAGGAGTGATATTCTTAGTGATTCCAGCAGTTTGGACAATTTGATTTAGATTTTTCCAAACACCTTGACGTGATAATGGTTTCCCATGATGATTCACAAATAAGCGGGTCTCATTTTGATTTTTTTTGATCAAAATAGGTCGTGCTTCTTCCATGTATTTTTCGATCCATTGAATTGCGTAATCTCCTAACGGAATGATGCGTTCTTTGTCTCCTTTACCAATCGTTTGCAACAAGCCAATCGATAAGTGTAAATCACCTATTTTCAAGTCTACTAATTCACTGACACGTAGTCCTGTTGCATACATTACTTCTAGGATCGTCCGATTTCTTATTCCTAAAGGTTTCGTTGTATCTGGTGTTTCAATCAATAAAGTAACTTCTTCGACCGAAAGTGTACTAGGAAGTTTTTGCGCTTTTTTAGGAGAATCAATATGTTGCATAGGGTCATGGTCGGTGATTCGTTCTTGTCTTAAGAATTGGTGAAACCCTCTTAAACTTGAAATCATGCGAATAATAGTTGCTGATGAGTTATCTTCATTATGTAACTGTTGTAAGTATTCCATGACTATATAGCGATCAATTAGCTGCCAAGTATCGATTTTTTGATTTTTTAAAAATGCCAAATATTTGTTTAAGTCTCGTTCATAGCTCTTCCTAGTATTAAGAGAAAGGCCTCGTTCTATTTGTAAAAAATGCAAGTAGTCAATGATTTGTTCTTCCATCTATTTTACCTCATTTCTATTTATTATCATATCAAAGAATTCTAGCTTATGTATAGTAAAATCATAAAATTAATAAGAATAGATTGTTAGAATGAAGTTTTAGGCAAAATAAGGAAAATTTTGCATTAAAAAAGATCATCATCCAGTTTTTCAACTGAATGACGATAATTGTCAATTTACATATTTTTTTAAAAAGGCTGCAACTGTTTCTTGATAGGTTTTAGGATCGACTGTAAAGGCTTTAGCATGTGCAGCACCTGAAACAACATATTTCTCTTTTGGCCCATTTGTAGCATTATAGACGTCATCCAGCATTTCAAACGGAACAAACTTATCCGCATCACCATGAATAAACAACATCGGAAGCGTATTTTTCTTCAATTGTGCAACAGAACTGGCTTCACCAAAGAAATAGCCTGCACGAATTTTAGTGATCATACTTGTAACTGGCACTAATGGGAACGAAGGTAAATTAAACATATCTTTTAATTGATAAGCAAGTTCGCTATTGACCGTTGAGTAACCACAGTCCTCGACGATTGCTTTGACATTGTTAGGTAACGTTTCACCACTTGTCATCATAACGGTAGCACCACCCATACTAATGCCATATAACGTAATTTGGGCTTCTTTACCATTTTCAGTTATAACTTTATCGATCCACTGAAGATAATCTTTTCTTTCAGGCCAGCCAAAGCCAATATAATCTCCTTCACTCTCACCATGCCCACGAGCATCTGGCACTAACACGTTATAACCCCAGTCGTGATACATTTTTGCAAAACTTGCCATTGTTTCAGCACTCCCCATATAGCCATGTGCCATAATAACATTTTTATCAGTTTTTGCTTCAGCAGGTAGATAGATGGCTTTCAGTTTTAAGCCGTCTTTAGAGGTCAAATCCCAATAAGAACGATTATGTTCATTTTGAAACCATTTTTCTTCTGGCTTTTTCGTTTCAACATCTGTTCCTGGTGTATCTCCAGCCAGAAAATCTTTTTGTGAGGGAACTACTGCATAATTATAGAAGTACATTCCTGCTCCTAACAAAACGATAACGATTAGTACCACCAAAGCGATTAAGATTTTTACTACACGATTCATCCAATTACTCCTTGTTAAAAAGCATCTATGTCGTTTATTTCGTATCAATTTCACTGACAAATGATGCAGATTTTTTTCAAATCTTTAATAGTATAATGTTTTATAGGAGTTTTCGCAATATTAATCACAAACTATTTCATTCTTTTCTTTTTGATAATCAGCAAAAATCATCTGATAATTCTCCATAATCGTACGCTCTTTTGATAAAGAAAGGGTGTAAATTTCTGAAAGTAAAAAATAGCCAACATCACTTGTTTCGATTCCTGTTTGAATAGTGCCCGCAAGAGGTTCACAGCGAATAAAAAATTTATAAACATATGTTAAGGATGGCGGATAGGGGTGTTTAGCTTTATCCAATACTGCAATTAAGCGTTTTGCTTTAACAGTGATTCCAGCTTCTTCCAGCGTTTCTTTTTCTGCAATTTCTTTAGGTGAGTAGCCAATGTCGGCCCAGCCGCCGGGTAATGCCCAAGAGTGATCACTCTTCTCCTTCACTAATAATAGCTTTCCTTCTTGATTGAATACAACCGCTCGAACATCAACTTTTGGTGTTGCGTATCCTTCATCTCGGTCAACTAAAATCTCTATTTCTCGCTTTGTGACAGTTGGATAAAGACATGCCATCAGCTGTTTCGTTACTTGAGACAGTTCTTCGTAACGTTCTTGATCAAAGACATCTTTTCCATATCTTTTTCCAGTTTGAGCAATCCCTTGAAGCTTGGTTAGCAAAATGCTTAATTCTTTTTCCATGTGTTTCACCTCGTTTCTTTCCATTTTATCGAAAAAAGAGTTGTAAAGTAGACTTTAGGTAAAATCTTAAGAAAGAAAAAATGAGCCTAAGTTAAAATGAAGATCATTTCAGCTTGTGCTCATTTTTACTATTATTTTTTATTTTCGATCAATTTAAAACTAGACCATGGTTTCAAAAAGTCTAATAAAAATAGCTCATCTTCTGAAATACGACCCACAACGTTTACACGTCCATCATTTTTCATTGGCTTTAAGGCAATTTGTGTTTCGCCTTTATATTGTCCATAATCAACATTATCGATTAATACGTCCCCTTTCGTCATATCTTTTGTATTATGAGCTGGGAAATCGCGGTCTTTAAAGTGAATACGTGTCATCGTAGAACGTAAAATATATTCAGAACGATCACCACGATAGCTATGCAGACTAGTAAACAATACTTCTTTTTCATCAGCAGTGATATCTGACGCAGTATCCACTTTTATTGAAGGATATTCTGCGTTGAATGCATCCGCCATGGCTTTTAATTCAGCTTCTGAAGCATAGGCATTACCTATCAAAATATCGTCGATCAAACCAGTTAAGACAAGATGTTTCACTTGTGTTGCGATTTCTAAATCACGATGATCTTCTAAAGAGCATAGTCCATCTTGAGTTGGCCAAGGACCAAATGTAGCGTCATGTGAATTAACAAAAGCCATTGTATTTAAATTATATTTTCTGAATTTTTCAGAACAGAAAACAAAATGATCGTATCCCAATCCAGAATAACGATGTGGATAAAAATTATGTGATCCCAATAAGTTATCCGTGTTTGGTGAATAGCTCATAATATTATCGACATAGCTAGTGCCAGTACTCATGTTGATTTCGATTTTGATTCCATATGGATTACGTGTCATTTTTGCTTCTTCTGCGCCAGTAAAACCAACATCTAAACGTACCCCATAAGCGCCCATATCATCAAAGAATGACAAATCATCATAAGAGATATCTAATTGTTCAAATAAGGCAGGATTAATGTCCACCATCACTTCCATCCCTAGACTATTAGCATAATCCACAACTTTTTTAAACTCCGCCAAGACCTTTTCTTTATCGTCTGTAATTTGAAGTAAACTTGTAAAAACACGTTTAAATCCATACTTGTGTGCTAAATCGAGATATGCTTTGTCCTTTTCAAAAGTTGAACGTTCTGGATAAATAGAAATACCTAATTTTCCCATTATTACTGCCTCCTAAGATTTGTATTGATTATAATGTATCCATTTTCATTATAGCAGAATAAAAAAAAGTGGTCTACACCTTTTGTAAATCTTAAAAATTTTCCGTTTTGACTAGCGGTTCTATAAAGGATTTGTTATTATGAATTGTACCTATTTTTGAAAGGAAGACTTAACCTTATGAAAACAAAAAAATTCATTGCTGCTACAGCGCTTGTAACTTCATTACTCTTATTTGCAGCTTGCGGGCCTAAGAATGAGAAAAAATCAGCGGATTCTTCTGCTACTGAAACAAAGACGTCTGAATCGGTCGATTTAAATGCATTAGACTTACCACAGTTGTCAGAAACTGTCGGTGAAGATGAAGATTTAGTAGAAATGGTCACAACTGAAGGAACAATTGAAATCAAATTATTTCCAAAATATGCACCAAAAGCAGTTGAAAACTTTATGACACATGCAAAAGATGGTTATTACGACAATGTAACATTCCATCGAATCGTGAAAGACTTTATGATTCAAAGTGGTGATCCAAAAGGTGATGGAACTGGTGGCGAGAGCATTTGGAATGAAGAATTTGCTCCAGAAATTTCACCAAATCTTTACCACTTAAATGGTGCTTTAGCAATGGCAAGAACTGGCGGTCCTGTAACGGATAAAACACAAGGAAGTCAATTCTATATTGTTCAAAATGAGGAGAATAAATCAGATGGTCTGCTTAAAGACGAGTATCCTGAAAAAATTATCGAAGCATATAAAAATGGTGGAACACCAGCCCTAGATTTTAACTACTCCGTGTTTGGACAAGTCATCAAAGGGATGGATATTGTGAACAAAATCAGTGATACTGAAACAAAAATGAATGAATCTGGTTCTGAAAAGAGCGTTCCAGTTAAAGATATTAAAATTGAAAAAATCAACATTTTACAGGAAGCAAAAAAGTAAAACGTTAAAAGAATGGTGCTTCGTTGCCATTCTTTTTTTCTTCATGAAGGTTTAAATTGAATAAAATAATGATTGTAGGTCCTGTTGGTAGTGGAAAAACGACATTTGCCAAGCAATTGTCTGCTAAAATTGCTGTTCCTTATTATGAACTAGACAATTTAATTTGGAATCGACACCCCTCAGGAGATAAACCATATTCTGAAGAAGAATCCTCAAAAAAATTACAAGTAATTTTAACAAATGATCGTTGGATTATCGAAGGTACTACTACGAAAGACTGGATCAAGGCTGCAATAGATTCTGCTGATATTATTTTTTTATTGCTACCTCCCTATTCTATTCGAGTGTACCGAATCCTTAGTCGCTATATCAAACAAATCGCAAAGCAAGAAAAAGCACATTACCAACCTTCTCTCCATTTATTAAAAAAGATGTTGATTTGGAATCATCATTTCGAGCAAAAAAATATCTATGAACTACAAAAACTAACTGATTCTTCTCATAAAAAGCTAACTGTGTTAAAAAGTTATAATGCTTTTTCATCCTATAGAACAAACGATTAGCCAAACAGATTGTGAAACTATTTCTTTCCATATCCTCATACTACAGTGAAATGACTATCCAATTTACGAATAAAGTGTTACTGTTAACAAAAGAGGTGAAAGCTAATGACGTTCAATCCACGAGTAGAAACGCTCATCCTTGAGGCTTCCAGTCGGAAAGCTCCTCATTTCGTAGCAAAGGTAATCAATTTTCAGCAATTTGACCAAGAAGACGTAAAAGACACTGCACAAAAATTAATTGAAGATGGCCGTATTAAGGCAACGATTCATTTTCATTATAATGATTTATGTACAATTGACTTTATACCTCAGGCTATTTGAACAAATTGATTACAGAAAAGACTGCATATATAATCGAGACATTTGTCGGATTATATATGCAGTCTTTTTATTATTTAATCTATTAGTTGCAATGCTTTCTCTGGAACTGCTTCTCTAGAAACCTCTTCGTACGTCTCTACGTGCGCACCTTTATTGTATATTTTCAGGTAACGGTCGGTGATCAATTCATGATCTGCTTTAAAGGTGATCGCTCTTTTTTTCCCATCCTTGTTTACAGCTTCTTGTGTATAGATCGTAATGCCATGTTCAATAATTTGATCTGCCTTTTTGGTTTTAACATATACCTCCCCTTTGCTAACAAGTGGGTTCAGCTGATCAATTGTTCCAGAAAGCTCATCTGATTGATTATTTGTATATACTGTTGCTCCGAAAAGAGCAGCTCCTCCAAGTAGAATAAGTACAACGAATGCTTTGATTGTTTTCACATTATTTCCTCCATGTTTCATTTAATAAACTTATTTTAGCAGTAAAGGAAACAAAATAAATCAGTCGAATTCATGACATTCATTTAATACTTTTGGCTTAGAAACTTCTCGGTCGCTGTAAATAGATGCTAGTTATACTGCGATCGTCTTTATATAAAAATATAAAAACAGTTGAGCTAAATCAACCAAAAGGCAATCTAGTTCAACTGTTTTAGTTAAATAGTACAATTTTGTTCAATTGTTTCAAAAATCACCTTTAGTTGCTCTGGTGTTCTATCTACTATTCCAGAAAGACTTAACGAGGCTATTCCGGTGACAACAATCCATAAATCTAAATGCAGCTGCTCAAGTTGCTCTTTGGTAGCGGTTGCGTATCTCTCTTCTTTTTGAAGTGATTGTTGAAACGCTAAAAATGATAATTCACGTAACTCTTGACCGTACGAATGTTGATCTATATATAAAGATATGTACAATTTGCTGTTTGAAGTTGCTAAATCGATATAATTTAATCCGAAATCAACAATCTGATTTGCTGTTTGCGTCTTAGATAAGAATTTGGCTTCCAAATGTTTATGAGTTGTTTTTAATAATGTCAATTTTAATTCTTCCATACTTTTGAATTCAAGATAAATAGGTTGAGTTGAAATTCCCATATACTCAGCTACATTTCGCGCAGTGATTGCTGAAAATCCTTGTTCAATCAATAGCTCTTGAGCAGCTGCTAAAATATGTTGTTTTTTGTATACTTTTTTTCTAACCAAAAAAATCACTCCTTTATCGGTTACCTTTATCCATTTTACTGGTTACTAGTACTCATTTTACACTCTTTTAACGCCTTATTTTTTCAATAATTACCACTATCTTGAAAAAAGCTGATAATTTTGAAAACTTTGTTGAAATATCATTGACCAATGAACGCTATAAAGGCTATAGTTAAGTTAATGATAGATAACGGGGGTATTTTTTTATGGCTAAAAATGATAGCCAGACACTTTTTTTACATACAGATAAAAAACAGTCAAACTTGAAAGAAAAAAATTTTAGCTATTATTTTCTGATAGGCTATTGTTTCATTTTAATTGTTATTGGATTGTTCAGTGAACCACAAGGGATCTTATGGTCAGGAATGTCACGTATTTTGACCTCACCTAGTAACTTGTTGACTGATTATATTGAACTTGGAACCTTTGGCAGTGCTTTTGTCAACAGCGGTTTGCTTACTTTGATCAGCGTTTTACTAGCTAAAAAAGAAAAAATACCAATCAACGGGCCTATGATTGCAGCATTATTTACTGTTTCTGGGTGTTCTTTTTTTGGAAAAAATTTATATAATTCGATTCCGATCATTATTGGCGGACTATTTTATGCAAAAATTGTGAAAAAACCTTTTTCACAGTTTATCGTCGTTAGCTTATTTGGCAGTGCCTTATCCCCTATTATTAGCTATCTTACATTCGGTATTTCGTTACCTTTAATCTATTCGATTCCATTAGGTTACTTAGTAGGAATTTTTATCGGCTTGATTTTACCTCCTTTAGCTTCTCATATTCTAACATTTCATCAAGGTTTTTCTTTGTATAATGTTGGCTTTACTTCGGGGCTTATTGCAATGATGTTCACTGGAATCCTCAGGATGTTTGGCTGGAAAATCGAAGGGAAAAATTTGGTTTCTACTGCGTATCATATTAGGCTTCTTTTCTTTCTGATATTTTTATTTATTCTGATGTTTTTAGTTGGTTTTTTTGTTAATCATCGTTCACTGAATGGATTAAAAGAGATCAGTAAAACGTCTGGAAAATTAATTACTGATTTCATTTCGATAGCAGGTGTTGGTGCTACTATGATGAATATGGCTCTAATGGGATTATTACTTGTTGGCTACACTCAAGTTAGTAAAACTACTCTTAATGGTCCAATTGTGGGGGCAATTTTGTCTGCTGTTGGGTTCAGTGCCTTTGGGAATCATCTTTTTAACAGTCTACCGCTACTAATCAGCGTCTATTTAACAGCTTTGTGGTCTTCGGTCTTTGAAGTTAGCCAAACAACCGTCGTACTTGCTGGCATTTTCGGGACTAGCTTAGCTCCGATTGCTGGGTATTATGGTATTACTTTTGGCCTAATTGCAGGATTTTTACATATGTCATTGGTCACAAATGTCAGCTATCTTCATGGTGGACTAAATCTTTATAATAACGGATTTTCTACTGGTTTTGTCGCAGCAGTCATGGTACCATTACTTGATAATATTTTACAGATCAGAAAGGTGAAACAACATGCAAGAAAGAGACAAGGCTAAGCGAATTATAGATGAATTATTGACTTACTTCTTTTCAAACGATATTGAAGAAATCCGAATTGGCGTAGATTTTACATTGGAAGGTTTTTATATAAGCATACAAGGGAAAACTGAACAAGAGCCTGACAATCTCCTTCATTTATTAGAGCTACTCAATACACCTAGGGATCTAAGTATTGAAAGTTATTATGATGAATTGCTTGGGATCACCCATCATGAAGAAGAAGATTATCATTTATTAGGTTTAATGATCGACGAAGCAGAAATTAGTTTTGATGCTCCTCTTTTCGAAATTAAAGTATTTAGAAAAAAGTAACGGTATCTTAAAAAGGCAGAAGAACTAGCCATTGCCTCACATTGACTAGCTTTTCTGCCTTTTTATTTATATTTCGCACAAGTCCACTACTTTCTTTGATTTCTTGTAAGTCAAAGAAAAAACACCCAAATATTTGAGTGTTTTAATTTGAAGTTATTTACCATCTACGATATTTAAACGAACTTTTTTAGGCCCATCCACACGCACACTGTAAACAATTGTACGAATTGCTTTCGCTACACGTCCTTGTTTGCCAATGATACGGCCAATATCTTCAGGTGATACAGTCAGATTATACTCTAAAAAAACATCAGATTCTTCTATTTCTAATTTGACCATCTCAGGTTGACTGACTAATGGACGAACGATAGTTAAGACTAACTCTTTCACATCTGTCATCATCGATCACCTTATTTCTTTTCAAGTTTAGCTTCATGGTGTTTTTTCATAACGCCTTCTTTTGAAAGGATGTTACGAACTGTATCTGAAGGCTGAGCGCCTTTAGACAACCAGTCTAAAACTAAATCTTCTTTTAAAACTACTTCTGCAGGATCTTTTAAAGGATTGTAAGTTCCAACAGTTTCGATGAAACGTCCATCACGAGGAGAACGAGAATCTGCAACTACAATACGGTAAAAAGGACTTTTTTTAGAACCCATGCGTTTTAAACGAATTTTTACTGACATTTTATATATTACACCTCCATTAACTTAATCACAAATGTTAGTTTAACAGATTTCCAATCACCTGTAAAGAGTTTTTTCTTGACACCTTATAAAAACCTTTAAAGCACTGATTTTTGGCACTTTTAACTTCATATGGTATACTTATTTCACCTTGGCAGGGGCAATCAGCACTTGCTTAACAAAAATAAGCTATGAACGAAAAAAAGGTAATTCTTTGTCGTCGTTCGTAGCTTGTTTTTAGATTATCTTAGTCAGTTATTTCGTAAATATAGTAATCAAAAAGCGTCTGCTCCGTAAATCCTATGGAGCGATATAAATGAAGTGCTGTTTCATTCGTTGATTCTACTTCTAAATAAATGTTTTTTGCTTGTTTTTCCAGTAATTCTTGGATGGTCTGGCTGATTACTTTTCTACCTATTCCTTGATTTCGAAATTCTGATCTTACCACAAAACCGTAAAGTCCAGAAGAATTCCCTTCATTTTCTACTCTGATACTTGCGATGACTTGCTCATTTTTTCTTAGAACAAGTGTCTTTTCTAAATCTTCAGGATCTAATGGCATAGTCTCATTCGCTAGTTGATTTTCTTCTAACGAAGCAATCATCCCTGCTTCCTCTTTTTTTGCAGGTTCTAGCGAAACATTAGTAGATTTGGGCTCAAATTGATTGATTACTAAAATCATTGAGTATTCTGAAAAGACATATTTATACTGATTTATCCCTTCCATATAACTCCTAAAAAAAGTATCCTTTCGATCTGTGATTAATAAAATTTTATTGATTTTTTCTTGTTGGCTAAACGTCCGTATTGTCTTATTCATTTCGTTGAGAATTTTTTGGTCAGGTCTCACAATGAGTGTTACCTCTAGTGCTTCAGGATCAAAATTGCTCATCGCAGCATAGCCGACTAATTCATCTTTATCCCAGTATAACAAGTGATTTATTTTGTTATTTTGAAATTTAAAAAAACTTAAATCAAGTTTGTATTCAATAGAGTAAAGGAAGCTATTGTTTTCTTTTAATGTTTGAATAGCGCTGACTTCATATGCCTTTAATTTTTTTTGAATTGTTTGTCTTATTGTCATACTTGCTCCTTTCCTGTCTCCTAAGTTAGGTTGATTATATAGGAACGTTCAAAGAAAAACAATGAAACATTCCATCCTCATTTTTCAATTTGTCTCTTTTCCAATCCTTGATTAATTTACGAGATTTCGTTTCAGTAACTTAACTAGATCTATCTTTCATTACTTACATAGTGTAGATTGATTGCTGAGCAAAAGAGTGAATTCTTGCAAAATCAAGCTTTTAGATTTAAAATTTAATAAAATATGTTATTTATCGAATGGAGGAATTATTTATGAAGAAAAAAATTGGTTTTTTTGTCGGAAGTTTGAGAAAAGGCTCTTATAGTAAAACCGTAGCAACTGCTCTTGCCAGTTTATTCCCAGAGGATTATGAACCTATTTTTATTCATTTGGATAATTTAGAGATGTATAATCAGGATTTAGATGATGAAGGGACCCCTCCTGCAGCTTGGACAAAGTTTAGAGCAGAAGTCAAAGAACTTTCAGGACTTGTTTTTGTCACACCAGAATATAATCGCTCTGTTCCGGGCGTGTTGAAAAATGCTTTAGATGTTGGCTCACGTCCTTACGGTCAAAATGTTTGGGATGGCAAACCGGGGCTTGTTGTCAGTGTATCGCCTGGTGCTCTAAGTGCCTTCGGTGCAAACCATCATTTGCGTCAATCACTTGTTTTCCTTAATGTACCAACTTTACAACAGCCAGAAGCTTATATTGGAAATGTTGTCAGCCTAATTAATGAGGATGGGACGATTACTGAAAATACCATGAGCTTTTTCAAAACCATTGTTGACTCTTACCTTGTTTTTTTAGAAAAAAATAGTTAATCCAATAATAAATAGGCTAAATCAAAACGGTATTCAGTTTTGGTTTAGCCTATTTATTATTGGATTTCTTCATATCGAAAGCAAGTTGTTACATGATCATTGATGATGCCCACGGCTTCCAAGAAAGCATAGATAATCGTACTACCAACAAACTTAAAGCCTATTCTCTTTAAATCTTTCGTAATGGTATCAGATAAATCATTTGTTGTGGGAACTTCTGTCTGGTCAGTGTAAGCATTTTTTAAAACTTTATGCTGATTGAATGCCCATAAATAATCTGAGAACAAACCAAATTCTTTTTGAATTTCAATAACTTTTTGAGCGTTGTGAATAGTGGCTTCGATTTTCCTGCGATTACGGATGATTCCTGGATTAGTTAAAAGTTCTTCGACTTTTTTTTCATCATAAGCTGCAACTTTCTTTAAGTTAAACTCATCAAATGCCTCATCGAAATGATCTTCTTTATTTAAAATAGTTTGCCAACTTAGACCTGCTTGATTGATATCTAAACTCAACTTTCTAAATAGGCGCTGGTCGTCATATAAAGGAATACCCCAAATCGTATCATGATAGAGTTTCATTTTTTCATTTTCTTGTGCCCAAGAACATCTCTGTTTCAACTGATCCCCTCCCAAGACTTTGATTTTAGTCATTTCTCTTTATTTTACCAAAATTTCTAAAAAAATGTTTACAACCCGAACTGTACTATGTATACTAGTACACAACAAACACTCTTTTTAGAAAGGAGACATCTATGGTTTCTATTAATAAAACTAGTAGTAAACCTTATTATGAGCAATTAATGTTAGGGATCAAAGAAGATATCCTGAACGGTTTATTACAATCTGGTGACCGCCTCCCCTCCGTACGAGAAATGGCTCGTCAGCTTATGATGAACCCTAATACAGTTAGTAAGGCCTATAAACTATTAGAAGCACAAGAAGTCATCGTTACGGTTAAAGGCAAAGGCACTTATGTAAAAAAAATTGATCCAACACTCCGTGACGAATACCAAATACAAAAAATCAAAAATAAATTTAACGAGCTAATTATTGAAGCGAATTATCTAAACGTTTCTAAAGACGAATTAACGCACTGGCTGGAGGAAAGTGATCAACAGCTGAAAGGAGAATCTATATGAAAATAGAGAATTTACAAAAAGGAATTGATCAACAAGACATCTTACAAGATATCAATTTGACATTTAAACAAGGAGAAATCGTGGGCTTGATTGGTCGGAACGGTTCTGGTAAAACTACCTTCTTTAGATCTCTAGCTGGTCACTACGAGTTGGATCAAGGGAAAATCTTTATCAATCAAGAAGACATTCAAATCAATAAAATACTTAGACAAAAAATATTTTATATCGATGAACAATACAACTTTCTCTCAAGCTATTCATTAAACAAACTATTGTTCTTTTATCAACATGCTTATGCCGGCTTTAACAAAGAAAAATATTTAAGCTTGACTAAGAAAAACAAGCTACATCCTCACCTTAAATATCGCGCAATGTCTAAAGGAATGCAGGGACTTTATAAGACGATTTTGGCTATTTGTTCGAATGCTGAGTATCTTTTGCTAGATGAACCTTTAGATGGGCTCGATGTGATTGTTAAAAAAAATGTTTTAGGGATTCTTTTAGATGATGTCAGTGAAAATAACCGTTCGATCATTATCTCTTCTCACAATTTAAATGAGTTAGAAAGTATTATCGATCGTGCATTGATTTTAAAACATACAAGGATTCAATTGGATTATCACCTAGAAGCATTAAGAGAGAACGCTCGCAAAATCCAACTGGTTTTCAAAACAAAAAAAGTCCCAACTCTCGTTAAAGAAAATAGTCAGCTTCTACATTTTCAAGGACGCGTTATTACAGCCGTTTTTGAAAATTATACAGAAGAATTAAAAACATTGATACAAGCTGAGCAACCTATCTTATTTGAGGAACTGCCCTTGACACTAGAAGATGTCTTTGAAGCAAATCTTGCCAATAAGAACGAAGTCAATTCTTTGGGAGGAGTAATTTTATGAATAAACAATTAATGATTATTTTGAAAAAACGCTATGGACTTGCTTTGATCGTTATAAGTCTCTTGATTTTAGTATTTTATGGCTATCTAGGAATTAATGACGTTAATCGCTGGAAAGCAATGGAAAGTTATTATGACTCCGAACAATACATCAAAGATTTAAATGAGATAGCAGACGAAGAAAATCCTAGATATAAAGGCTTGTCAGTAAATGAACGCCTAGCTTTAGATAAAAAAGAAGGATTAAGCTTATTTTATCAAACGAATTCTTATGATGAACAAGGAAAAATAATTTCCGATTCTGACAAAGATCAACCCTATTACTCTATGTATTTTAATGAAAACTCGCTGCTCTTAATCGCAGTTGTGTCAACAATTGGATTCTTTCTATTTTTTGCTGATTTAAAAACTTCTTTCAATGAATTTCTTTTCTCATTAGGTGTTTCTAAGCGGAGGATCTATTACTCGAAACTCGTTTTGATTGCTTTGCCAATTTTACTTAGTATCCTTTTAGCAAAAATTCTATTTGTTGGAATTATTACAACAGGAATTCCTGCTGAGTATGTGAATATTAGTATGACGGATCTCGCTAAGAATATTTTAGCCAGTTGGACCACTTGTATTCTCTATTTCTTTGTTTCGGTTTTTATTGGGCTAGTAACAGGGAACATGTTGTTAGGACCGCTTACGGCTTTTGGCTTTTGTGTGTCATTAGAGTTTTTCATCACTGGTATCACAAATGCGTGGTATTACTTCACTCACGCGACAACAGATGTATATATAACAGGAAAATTTTTCGTCTACACCGTCACAAAAGATCCGATTTCTACTGTTCCAATTATGTTAGCTGTTGTTTCATCATTACTGCTATTTGTTTTAGGTGCTATTTTATTTCCTTCCCTTACGTTGGAGAAGAGAGGAAACTATTTACTGTTTGACAAGCTGAAAATACCCGTTATTGTTGCCATGACGATTTATGTTCCAATCGTTCTTGTATTCAGTCAAGGCGTTTATTATGGTGAAGACCAGCCATCCCCTATTCCTGCTTTGTTAATTTATGGAATCATCACAGCTATGATTGGAACATATCTGGTTTTTAGAAAAGAATTTCAGGAATGGTTCAATCAGAAACAGCAAATCAAAGATAGTATTCGTATTGAATAATAGTTACTACTCTCTACAAAAATAAAGCTGTCAAAATCTTTAGATTTCGGACAGCTTTATTTTTGTCTCTATTTTTTCTTCTTTTTCTTCTTCTTGTTTTTCTTCACCATGCGATTCATGGCCATTTTTCCAAGTTTTCCTTTAATACCTCCACCAAGCATTTGATCCATGCCCGGAATATCCATGTTGCCTTTAGACATTTGCTGCATCATTTTTTTAGATTCTTTAAATTGTTTGATCATTCGATTAACTTCAACAACATTATTACCAGAACCAGCAGCAATTCGACGACGGCGGCTTGGATTCAATAGATCCGGATTTTCTCTTTCAGCAGGTGTCATTGAAAGGACCATTGCTTTTTTACGCGCTACATCTTTAGGATCGACTTTGACATTTTCTAAGCCAGGCATATTATTCATGCCGGGAATCATTTTCAATAAATCTTCAATTGGTCCCATCCCCATTACTTGGTCTAGCTGCTCAATAAAATCATTGAAGTCAAAGCTGTTTTCTTTCATTTTTACTGCAAGTTCTTCAGCTTTTTTCTCATCGTAATCTTGTTGGGCTTTTTCAATCAAGGTCAGCATATCGCCCATCCCTAAAATACGGCTGGACATACGATCTGGGTGGAAAATTTCTAAATCGGTTAGTTTTTCACCAGAACCGATAAATTTGATTGGTGCGCCCGTGACAGAACGAATAGAAAGTGCCGCACCGCCTCGCGTATCCCCATCAAGTTTAGTGATCACAACCCCTGTAATTCCTAATTGCTGATTAAAACTATCCGCAACATTGACCGCATCTTGCCCTGTCATTGCATCAACAACAAGCAAAATATCATCTGGTTGTGCGATTTCTTTAATTTGTTTTAGTTCATCCATCAACGTCTCATCAATATGTAGACGGCCAGCCGTATCGATCAGGACATAATCATTTTTCTTTTCTTTGGCTAGTTCCATTCCTTGACGAACAATTTCTACTGGACTAACCTCTGTGCCCATATCAAAAACGGGTACATCTAATTGCTGACCTAACACTTTCAATTGATCAATCGCTGCTGGACGATAAACATCGGCTGCAATCATTAATGGACGAGCCTTTTCTGTTTTAATCAAATGATTGGCTAATTTACCACCAAAAGTTGTTTTACCAGCCCCTTGTAGTCCGACCATCATGATCACTGTTGGAATGCGCTCTGACTTGTTCAAGCCTACTGTTTCTGAACCTAATGTTGCTGTTAATTCCTCATCAACAATTTTAACGATTTGTTGCGCTGGTGATAGGCTTTCAAGAACTTCGACTCCAACCGCACGTTCACGAACACGCTTGGTAAAATCTTTCACCACTTGTAAATTTACATCGGCTTCTAATAAAGCCAAACGTATTTCTCTCATCATTTCTTTTACGTCAGCTTCAGATACTTTTCCTTTACGACGTAATTTGCTCATTGCCTGTTGTAGGCGATCTGTTAAACTTTCAAAAGCCATAATCTCATTCCTCTACTTCTTGTATTTGTTCTATATATTGGACGATCGTTGTATCTTTCGGATAGGTCTCTTTCACGTACTTTTTTAAATTATCTAGTAATTCACCACGTACGATGTAATCAGAAAATAAATGAAGTTTTTTCTCATACTCTTCTAAAATTTTTTCAGTACGCCTAATATTATCATAAACTGCTTGTCGACTGATATCATATTCTTCAGCAATTTCACCTAAAGAAAAATCATCCGCGTAATACATCTCCATATAATTCATTTGTTTTTCGGTCAACAAAGTGGAGTAAAATTCAAATAAAGCATTCATTCGATTGGTTTTTTCAATTTCCATAATTGTTACTCCCATCTTCAATCCCTTTTAGGTTACCGATTTCAGAGTGATTAGTCAATAGTTCTTCTTTGATTTTCAAGGATTTTTTCAAAAGAGGAGATCAGTCGGTTATAATAACTTTGTGCATTGGTACAAAAATCTTGCTTAGAAAAGCTCTCTTCTACTACTTCTTGATGTAGATTTTTCTGTCGATACCCAGTTAAAGTCATTTTTGCACTAGGATCATTAAATAGTTTTTTTAAACTAGCCAACGAGATAGAAAATAAGCTATCTACCTCTTCTTCTTGTAATTGAAAATCTCCTAATAAGATTTCTTGTTCTACTAAGTAAACATTTGTAAATTCATTATCAATAAAGTTTTTCAAACAAATTTCAACTGGGAACACACCTAAACATTCCACTTGATCCATTGTGATCTCAATCCCTAATTCTTCCTTTACTTCTCTAAAACCATCCGTCACAGATTCTTCTGCTAATAAGTGACCAGCGGCGGTAATATCTAATTGATTAGGAAAATCTTTCTTTGTAGCTGAACGCTTTTGAAAATAAATGAAAAGTTCATGTTCTTTTATGATATAAAACCAGCAATGAAATGTTTCATGCCAGAAGCCATAAGTATGCGCCGCTTGTCTTGTTGCGGTACCAATTTGTCGATAATGGCTATCAAACGTTTTTAATACTTCATTTTCTGACATCTAAACTTCCTCACGGTCCATAACGATGCGCCAATCACTTTCTGAAACCACTTCTAGCCCTTTAAGGATAAAATATGCAGCCGCTACTCCTGGCCCGCTTCGATGGTTGCCGGAAAATGTGCCATCGTAAATCGTATTGTTTCCACATGATGGACTGTTTTCTTTCAAAATAATCGTTGTGATCTTTTCTTCCCTCAATTTTTGATAAGCAGTGATTGCTCCTTGTTTAAATAGATCGGTCACATCTTCTCCAGTATTCGTCAAAACTTGTGCAGTATCATTCCACACATCAAATCCATCTCCACCAATAATTTCAGCAGGCTCTCTAGGTATTGGCAAGCCTCCTAAAACTTCTGGACAAACCAATATTGCTTGACCACTTGCTACTAATTTTTTTAAAGCTGAGATCTCTTTTGCTTGACCATCATAACGACAACAAACACCACCCAAGCATGCGCTGATTCCAATCATTTACTTCCCTCATTTCAGTCTTCATTATTATACCATTTCTTTTGCTTTGAAAGTAGTTTTAGAAACATTCCATAAAGTTTTTGATACCGAAGGATTTGTGATAAAATGACGTTGTATTCATTTCATATCTAAAGGAGCCAATCAATGAAAAAAGTATTAGTTGTCGATGATGAACCGTCGATTGTAACGTTGTTAACCTTTAATTTAGAAAAAGACGGCTATGAAGTGATGACCGCCTTTGATGGTGCTGTCGGCTATGAACTGGCCTTATCCAACAAATTTGATTTCATTATTTTAGATGTTATGCTGCCCAATATGGATGGTTTAGAAATCACAAAATCATTACGACGAGAAAAAATCGATACACCGATTTTGATCCTGACTGCTAAAGATGATCAAGTTGACAAGATTATCGGGTTAGAAATAGGAGCGGATGATTATTTAACAAAACCATTTAGTCCTAGAGAAGTTTTAGCGAGAATGAAAGCTATTTTTAGACGCTTAACACCAACTTCGACAAAAACAGAAGAGTTTAACGAAATGGTAAAAGCGCCTTTAACATTAGGCGAGATTGTTGTGGATGAACAAAATTATGAAGTGATTGTTCGTGGTCAAAAAATCGAATTGACCCCAAAAGAATTTGAATTACTGGTCTACTTTATCAAACGTAAAGATCGTGTGATTGACCGTGATACTTTATTAGACCGAATTTGGAATTATGATTTTGCTGGCCAAAGTCGGATTGTTGATGTACATGTCAGCCATCTAAGAGATAAAATTGAA
The DNA here is from genome assembly GCF_050499005.1 of Enterococcus sp. AZ101. Classification (NCBI taxonomy): domain Bacteria; kingdom Bacillati; phylum Bacillota; class Bacilli; order Lactobacillales; family Enterococcaceae; genus Enterococcus; species Enterococcus sp. AZ101. The sequence continues at coordinate 1,798,787 of NZ_JBMHEZ010000001.1, forward strand.
ATTGATCCAAAACGCCCTGCCTATTTGATCACCGTTAGAGGTTTTGGTTATCGTTTTCAGGAGCCTAAAAAATGAAAAAAAGACAACGAATTGAATATTTGTTTGTTGGAATCATGATGTTGGCCTTATTTATCGGAAGTGTCTTTTTAACCAATCATTTTTTTAAGCAAGAATTACTTTCTCAACAGGAAGAATATTTACAAAAAAAGGGAATTTTGTTAATTGATCAGCTGTCTCCCAATTTATTTTTGAAACAAGATTTTTCTTCACAAGAAAAAAAACTCATTGATCATTACTCCGTTGATCAAAATGAGCGACTGACGTTGATGAATGCAGCAGGAGAAATTTTTTATGATAGTGTACCGTCTGCACTCCATGAATCACGCCGTAATCGACCTGAAATCAAGGCGATTCTTTCTGGTGCTGATTTTGGTTCTGCTTTAAGAAAAAGTGCAACGTTAAAAGAAGAATTGCTTTATCTAGCATTGCCTGTTCAGGAAAATGGCAAGCTTATCGGTATTATTCGTGTGGCAGAGGAAACAACACAATTTTCTAATAGTATTCAGTCGTTTCGCCGCTACATTTTATTTACCTTAGGTATTTTATTTTTGATTATTACTGCATTTGTTTTTTTATTACTGCATCAAAAAAACGAACCCCTCGTTACAGTTTTACCAGTATTAAAAAAAATCGTGAAGTATCCTGATGAAGCTCGTTCTATCATCCAAGATTCTCCAGAGTGGAACGAACTCTATCAAACGGTTAATCTTTTAAGTCAGCAAATGAGCCAAACATATTTAGCATATACCTCAACCGATGAACAATTCCATGCGTTGCTGGATGAATTGATGATTGGTGTATTTATTATTGATATTGATGGAAAATTACAATTGATCAATCCTAAAATGACCGATATCTTGATGCTTGATAAGAGTGATGCTGGCAAAGATTATTTTGATGTAATCAAAGAACCTGCACTCATTCATTTGATCCATCATGTTATGACAGAAAAAAACACAGTCCATCAAGAAATCAAACTAACGAACTTATTAAATGAAACGATTCTAGATATGTCTTTACGCTTCATCGAAGAAGATGGCAACGACTATCAAGTCTTAGGGATTGCCTATGATTTAACTCGTGTTCGGCAATTAGAAAAAATGCAAAAAGATTTTGTAAGCAATGTTTCTCATGAATTAAAAACGCCCGTTACTTCTCTTCTAGGTTTTACAGAAACTTTATTAGATGGTGCCAAAGAAGATCCTGAAACACTGACACAGTTTTTAGAAATCATGCAAAAAGATGCTTTGCGTCTGCAACAATTGATTCAAGAAATTTTACAGCTTTCACGAGATGGAAAAAATATAACCTATGATGATCAGCAAGTGATGTTATTTTCTTTCACGCAAGAAATTCTGAGCTCCTATCGTAAAACAATTAAAGAGAAGAATTTGAAAATAACCATTTTAGGAGCAGATACTCTCACATATACAACAAAATATGAACTCTTTTACCCTATTGTTAAAAATTTGATTGAAAATGCGATTCAGTACTCTAAAACTGGTGGAACGATTACAATTGATTTTGGCTATAAAGAACAATTCTTTTTTATGGTGAAAGATAGCGGAATTGGGATTAGTACAAAAGATCAAGAACGGATTTTTGAACGGTTTTATCGAGTCGATAAAGCAAGAAGCCGACATTCTGGCGGTACAGGTTTAGGTTTATCGATCGTTCATAATTATACTGAACTACTAGGAGGCACCGTAACAATAGTTAGTCATTTAGGGTTAGGTTCAACTTTTACCGTAAACTTACCCAAAACAACGTAAAAAAAAAGGCGAATGTTTTTCACATTCAGCCTTTTTTGTTTGAGAAAATCTATTTCGTTGTAATCGCTCCAGAGACATCTCTTTCAACTTTCATCCCTGTCATCGGTAAGTAACCTAACTCTTTGACAACACCATCTTGTACCTCATCTGACAGCATATAATCTAAGAAGGCTTTGACATTATCATCAGGCTGCCCTTTGGTGTACATATGTTCATATGACCAAATTTTCCAAGAGTTGTCTGCAACATTCTCTTCTGTTGGTTTTACATCATCTATACTTAACGCTGTGGTAGAATCGTCCATATAAGAAAAAGCGAGGTAGCTGATGGCACCTGGTGTTTGTGCGACGATTTGGCGAACAGTTCCTGATGAATCTTGCTCTTGTGATTGTACAGCACTAGCTCCATCCAAGCCCCACTTTTCAAATGTTGCTCTTGTCCCACTTCCGCTTGGACGATTAATTACTGCAATTTCTTGATCTTTACCACCAAGCTCTTTCCAATTTTTTGTTTTTCCAGTAAAAATAGCGATCAGCTCTTGTTTACTGATATTATTTACCCCTACTTCTTTATTAACAACTGGTCCCATACCTACGACAGCAACACGATGATCAACAAGCTTAGACGCATCGACGCCAGATTTTTCTTCTGCAAAAACATCTGAATTTCCAATGGTAACAGCTCCATCGCTAACTTGAGAAAGTCCAGTGCCGCTGCCTCCACCTTGGACAGATATCGTATAGTTGGGGTGCTCCACAACAAATTGATCTTTTGCCGCATCGACTAAAGGTTGTAATGCAGTAGACCCAACCGCCACGATTTTAACAGGTTCGCTGTTATTACTCGCGCTATCTTTCAATTTATTATTACTCTCACCAGTTGCGGCACCTTGATTGCCACAACCTGCGATTAAAAGTCCTACACTTAAAACTACTGCCGATAATAAACGTTTCTTCATTCCTACACGTCCTTTTCAATTAGTTACAAGCTTAGTTTAGCAATTGGATGTTAAGTCTACTTCAACGTTCTGTAAATAATGAGTAAAGGAATGTAAAGCTTTTGTGTACTAAAAAAGTAGCACAAAACTAAAATCTAGTTTGTAGTGACCCCAAAAAGTTAGACTTTTTTCGGAGTAGAGAAATCTACTCCGTTTTTTATTCGTTATTAAGCTGCTTTACTTTCGGCTATTCGAAACTGTACAGGACTTTTCCAGTTCAGTTTCTTTTTCATTCGTTCGTTGTTGTAATAATAGATATAGTTATCAATTGCCATTTTTAGTTCTTCAAAACCAGAATAGGTTTTCCCGTGATAAATTTCTTGTTTTAAAAGACTAAAGAAGTTCTCCATGATTGAGTTATCTAGACAATTGCCTTTTCGAGACATACTTTGAAAAATGTTCTGTTTCTTCAGTTTATAGCTGTAAGCTTTCATTTGATACGCCCAACCTTGATCTGAGTGAAAGGTGCGACGATAAGGACAATCATTCGTCAGTCTGATTGCTTCTTCTAATCCTTCCATTATTGCCAGTGCATTTGGTTTTTCTGAGATACGATAAGAAAGAATTTCACTATTATACATATCCATAAAAGGATCTAAGTATAACTTTCTTTGACGAATGATTCCTTTGGGATCACAATCAAAATACTTTAATTCTGTTGTATCTGTCGTTATTTTTTGATGACAAACACTCGTGTAAAAGCGACGTTGGATTCGGTTCTTGGCAATCGTTCCAACTTTTCCACGATACGAGCTATAGCGACGGGATTTCCGTGTATAAGAGCGGACTTCAATCCTTAGCTTTCGAATTAAGCGTTGAACTTTCTTTTTATTCACGTGGAATCCTCGGCTCCTTAGTTCGTTCGTCATTCGTAAACAGCCGTAATCTTTATGCTTTTGACGAATATGAAGCATCTCTGTTTCAATTTCCTGATTTGGATTTTTTCGGTCAAATCGTTTTTGCCAATATATAAAGGTTGATTTAGAAAAATTCAATGCTTCAAGAAGCTCAACTAATTTGAACTGTCCTCGGAGGCTTGCGATGATTCGCGCGATTGATTCACTCGTCGTTGTTGAGCTTCCTGTTTTCGCAGCTTCCTCAGTTCTTTTAAAAAGGCATTTTCAATTTGAAGAGTACGAACCTGCTTTTCTAATTCTTTGATGCGATTCTGTTCTTCTAGCGTTTCTTTCATTAAATGCTTCTTTGTCTGTTCTTCTTTTTTTTGCACGGTAGATAGACGCCCTTTCTCTTTTGAGAGCCCATCGATTCCTTCTTTTCGGAATTTTCGCATCCAGTTGGCAATAAGAGTTGGATTATTCATTTCAAGAATATTGGCAACTTCACGATAGGAGAGCTCACTTGTTTGATATAACTCTATCGCATTTAGCTTGAATTGAACAGAATAATTCTGATTTTGACGTTTTCGTAAAAGACCTTCTTCACCAAATTCTTGATAAGCATTGATCCACCTATGGACTTGTTCCGCCGCTTTAACCCCATGCTTATTTGCTAAAGCTTGTATTCCTCCTTTCCCTACCAGATATTCTTGAACAATTTTTAGTTTAAGTTCAAAGCTATATTTAGACATAAAAATACCGACCTCCAAAAAATTAGATTTTTGGTCTAACTTTTTGGGGTCGGTTCAGTTTCATACTACTTTTTTATGTGTTTAATCTAGTGCGCTGATCATATAGTTCCCAATTCTATCCATCGCTTCTCTTAATGTATCAAAATCAGCTGCATAGCTGATTCGGACATAGCCTTCAGCCTCTTTACCAAAAGCAACACCTGGAATAATCGCAATGGCTTGCTTTTGGGCTAAATCTACACAAAATTTCATCGAATCTTGTTCGTAACCTTTGGGAATCTTAGCAAAAATATAAAAAGCACCATTAGGTCGAGCTACTTCAAAACCAAAAGATGTCATTTGTTCATACACAAAATCTCGCCGTTTACGGTATTCTTTTTTCATAACAGCTGCATCATCCATCCCCTCTATTAAGGCTCGAACAGCTGCTTTTTGTGAAATGGTGGATGCTGCTGTAACTAAGTATTGATGCACTTTAATGATTTCAGTAATCAACTGCTCAGGACCAAAAATAAAGCCGATTCTCCAGCCAGTCATTGCATGAGATTTTGATAGACCATTGATCAAAATTGTTTGATCTGGAATAAATTCAGCAATTGATACATGTTGCTCATCATAGGTCAACTCACTATATATTTCATCACTGATCACAAAAATCGGATAATTTTTCAGAACATCTGCAATGGCCTTCACTTCTTGTCGATCATAGGTAACACCTGTTGGATTACTTGGATAGTTTAGAATAATGGCTTTCACTTGGTTACCGTGCTCTACCATTGCGACTTCAATCATTTCAGGAGTCAACACAAACTGGTTTGAGGTGGTATCAATATATATCGGTTCTGCTTGCGCCAGAGTAATGACAGGTTCATATCCTGGATAGATCGGAGCGGGTAATAAGACTTTATCTCCAGGCTCTAAAATAGATAATAGGCTTGCTGAAATAGCCTCAGTTGCTCCAACTGTCACTAAAACTTCTGATGTTGGTTTGTAGGATAAATTGTATTTTTCTTTGATAAAAAAAGTGGCGGCTTCACGTACATCCGTTAACCCTGCCATACCAGAATAATGGGAAAAATTATTTTTAATGGCATCATGAGCTGCCGTTTTTACATGGTCAGGCGTATTAAAATCCGGTTCTCCCAATGTCAATTTTATGATTCCTCTAATATCCGATACTTGTTCATCAAATTGACGAATCATTGAAACAGCGATCTTGTCTACTTGTTTATTAAATCTTTTTGTTAAATCCATGTAACCCTCTCCTCTTAACTGCTGATCCAACGTTCAAACTGCTGAGATCAAAGCGCTAATATAGTCATCCTAAATTTATTAATGGATTTATAATAGCATAATTCAAGCGAAAATGAAATTTGTATTTCAAAAAACACTATTTTCTTTTCAAATTCACAGATTATACTTGCTAAACGTTTTAGTCTTCTTTATAGTTATAAGAAACGAAGGGAGCCAGCTAAATGAAAGGTATTAGAAAAATCACCCCCTATGTTCCTGGAGAGCAGCCCAATTACTCAGATATGATCAAATTAAATACAAATGAGAACCCTTACCCGCCCTCACCAAAAGTGAAGGCTGCCTTAAATAATTTTGATACTGAACAATTAAAACGATATAGCTCTGTCAATAATCCGGATGTAAAAGCCTCTTTAGCAACTAAACATGGGTTATCGCCAAAGCATTTTATCATTGGTAATGGGTCTGATGAAGTCTTGGCTTTCTGTTTTCTTGCTTTTTTTAACAGTTCAGACCCACTTTTATTTCCTGATATCACCTATGGTTTTTACAAAGTTTGGGCTGATTTGTTCCACATTCCTTATAGAGAGTTGCCTTTGAATGAACAATTTGCTATTGATTTAAAGGACTATACACAAACAAATGGCGGCATCATTATTGCGAATCCAAATGCGCCAACAGGGCTATTCAAGCCAATTGCCGAAATAAAACAATTATTGGAAATGAATCCAGATGTCATCGTAATTATTGATGAGGCCTATATTGATTTTGCAACTGAATCCGCAGTTTCGTTGCTTGATAACTATCCAAACTTAGTAATCGTTCGAACCTTATCTAAATCCAGTTCTTTAGCAGGATTGCGTGTGGGCTATGCAATTGGCAACCCCACCTATATCCAAGTTGTCGAAAGTATAAAATCATCTTTTAATCCCTATTCTGTTGATATGTTAGCTGAATGTTTAGCTGTGGCAGCGCTTGAGGATGATACATACTATACAAAAATAACGAATAAGATTTGTGAAACTCGAAACTGGTTCACAACGAGCATTAGTAATCTAGGATTTCAGGCGTTATCTTCACAAACGAATTTTATACTTTTAACTCATCCAGACATAGTAATAACAGAGCTTTACCACTATCTGGAGAGCCAAGACGTTTTTGTTCGTTATTTCTCTACTATTGACCGTTTGAAAAATTATTTAAGAGTATCTATTGGAACACAAGAAGAAATGGAAAAAGTCCAGCAATTACTCGTTAATTATTTACAAAATAATGATAAATGATAAATTGTTGGATGCTTACCAGTATTTAGACCGTAAAAAAAATCACCCTAATCCAGGATGATTTTTTAGGGTCTATTATTTTGTGACATCTTTAATAGAATCCAACACAGATTCTAATTCTTTTCCATACTTATCTTTCTTACTATTCATTGTCCAAGCCATTCTTTGAGCGTAGTGACCAGCATCTGACGCAACGACATCATAGACATAGTAGGCCTTCATTCCGTCAACTTTAGCCGTTATGAAACGACGTGTACCTTTCCAGCCATTAAGATCGATTGGTTTTTCCGTTTCTTCTACAACATCTAAAGAAAACTCAATGGCTTCTTTATATCCGTCAAATCCATCATAATCTTCTTCGGATTCACTTAAAACTGCCAAATAAAGAGATTTCTCTTCATTTTCAAGACCTATGTCAGCTTCATCGTTTAAATCCGTTGGTTCAATTTCTTCCCATCCATCAGGTAGCTTAACGGAAAATGTTCCATTTTCAGTTTCAATCACTTCTTCAGATGCTTCTACCGTTGTTTTAGTCGAAGAATCGTCTTTTGCTTTGATTGGGTCTTTTTTCTTTTCAATTTTTTCAGAGTGCTTCACTTCTTGGCTCTCTTTTGCGACTGTACCACAACCGGTTAAAAGAACCCCTAATCCCAAAACAATAACAGCTTTTTCTAGTTGTTTTCTTTTCATTTGTAACTCCCCTTTACTCCTACAAAATAAAATCGGCTCATAAAGCCAATTAAATCGATTATAAATCATTACAAGTGATCATACAATACAAAATAAATCCACAACAGAGTTTAAAATAATTGCTTCAACTCTTTAATAAAGTATTGTCCAATCGTACTGATTGTTCTATTTTTTTGAGATAAAACACAGATTTTATTGTTTGGACTTTCAGCTAGTGGAACTAAACGAATTTCTTTTTTGGTAAAACCAGTGACAACACCTGAACCTGAAGCATACGCATCGGTTTCCACCAGTAAATTCATCAGGGTACCGCGATCATTTGTATAAATCACCGTTTCTTGTTCTTGATTTTCAATGAGATCTTCTGAAAAATAAGCAAAATTACTCCCTTCTTGCGTAAAACGAACTTGAGGATAACAACATAATTGTTCTAATTCGATTTTAGTTTGTTTCGCCAGAGGATGGTTTCTACCAAGAAAAATATGTGTTTTAAAACTTCCAACAACATCATATGTTAAATTTGCTTGTTCTAAATACCGCTCAATGCCCGATTGATTTTGATTGTTTAAATAAATAATTCCAAGCTCACTATGATAACTTTTCACATCTTCGATAACTTTCAGCGTTGTTGTTTCGAACACACGAAAATTTTTATATTGATCTTTGAATTGTTGGATCACTTTTCCCATTACTTCTCCTAAAAAATCATAATGTTGAGAAGAAATTGAAAAACGTTCGCTCTTCGTTACTTCTTGATAGCGATTTTCTATCATTTCCATCTGGGTCAAGATTTTTTCAGCGTGCTCTAAAAAAGTCAACCCTTCTTCAGTCAAGGAAGCTCCTTTATTCGTGCGGATAAATAAAGTGACACCGATTTCTTCTTCAAGCTCACGAATACCATTTGACAGACTGGGTTGAGTAATAAAGAGTTTTTTCGCCGCTTCTCTAAAACTACCATTGTTTGCAACAGCCACAACATATTTCATTTGTTGGATATTCATCGTTTTCCTCCACTTTATTCAGAAAAATAGATTTTGCGTCCATTCAGCGCTTGAACTGGACGATTATTGAATTTCAGCATCCCTTCATCGATCCGTTCAAAAAAATCACGATCCATTTCTTGGATAGTATCGAAAACAAACCAATGGACAGGTCCTTTTGTTGGTGGTGTTGTTAGTGACCCTAAATAATGAAAATGAGTTTTTTGTTCAGGTAAAAATATCGACGGATCAAACCATTGTTGGTGCGTTTCTAAGTTCCATTCAATCGTTGAACGCTTTTTTGAAAATTTATTGTCATGTGTTGTGATTGTAAACAAACAGCCCACAACCAAATTCTCACCAGAATTATTCATATGAACCAGATGAAACTCCAATGGCGAATGTTCTCCATCAAAAGTATGCTCACTTGGAGTATGGAAATGGATATCTGTTAAATAATATTTTTCCTCTTCAAAAATGACGTAACTTTCTGTATTTGGCGGAACAAAGTGAAACGTATTTTTAAATTCTTTTTCTGTAAATTCTTCTGTTTTATAACAAAAATCAATTGCACGATTCGCAGATTGACCATTGACTAAGTCGTTCGATAAATTAATTGGTGATTGATAGGGATATTTGGCACCTGTTGAAAACCAATCACATAATGTGTGCCAATGATCTGGGCCAAGTTCCCCTTCATAGCCCCACTCTACATCCATATTTCGAATATTTCTCATCAAACCCCACCTTCTGATTTTATCATTTGAATAACTGTAGCTTATTTAGAATCAACAGTCAATTCTCAAAACTTTTTTGACATTTTTGGTAATCAAAGTATAGCATACATGGATAATTCGTGAAATCATGAAAAAACATGATCTTTGAAAAATGATCAAAAATCATGCTTGAATTCTCTTATTTATCCTATTAACCAATTTTGCGGATCTTGTTTCCAATTTTTTAATAATACAACATCTTTTTCTTCAATGTAGTTTGATTCTAAAGCTGCCTCAATCAGTGTTGAATAATTAGTCAATGTAAGCAGATCCATCTTGTGTTCTTCAAAATTTTCTTTGCCTTTAGGTAATTCATACGTAAAGATCGCAGCAACGCCTAAGACTTCGGCACCTTCACATTTTGCTGCATCAGCTGCTTCCAATACACTGCCACCAGTTGAGATTAAATCCTCAATGATGACCATTTTTTGACCTTTGAAAATTCGGCCCTCAATTTGATTGCCTTTGCCATGTTCTTTTGCTTTACTACGAATATACACCATTGGTAAATCTAAAATATCTGCTACCCATGCTGCATGAGGAATTCCTGCTGTAGCTGTTCCAGCAATCACTTGTACATCGGGAAATGCTGTTTTTATTTTATCAGCAAGTCCTTTGGCGATATCTTTACGGACAACAGGATAACTCATTGTTATTCGATTATCACAATAGATTGGACTCTTGATTCCGCTCGCCCAAGTAAAGGGTTCACTTGGACTTAAAAATACTGCTTCAATTTCTAATAAATCTTTGGCGATGATTTTTGCTAATTCGGTCATTGGTTTACTCCATTCCATTCATTTTTGATCTGTTGATAGGCTTTATAGGGTGCTTTAGCTTGTGTGATGGGGCGACCAACTACGATATAAGTTGAACCCATTTTTTTAGCGTTTGTCGGCGTCACAATGCGTTTCTGATCTCCTACAGCACTACCGCTTGGACGAATGCCCGGCGTTAAACAAATAAATTCTTCACTCGTTGCACTATGGATATCTTGTGCTTCTAAAGCAGAGCACACAACGCCAACTAATCCTGCTTGTTCAGCACATTTTGCATAATGGATCACGCTATCTTGTAATGAGACTTTGATCAATTGATCTTGTTGCATTTCAGTTTCACTTGTTGAAGTCAATTGAGTAACAGCAATCAGTAGAGGAACCTCTGCACCTTCTTTTGTTCCCTTTAACAAACCTGCTTTGGCCGCAGCCATCATTTTTACACCACCTGCTGCATGAACATTCGTCATATCAACACCAAGCTTAGCTAAGCCGATCATTGCCTTTTCAACAGTATTTGGTATATCGTGCAACTTTAAATCAAGAAAAACAGAATGACCTAATGTTTTTAGCCAACGGACAATTTCTGGTCCTTCTTGATAAAACAATTCCATCCCTACTTTAACAAAAAGTGACTCTTTAACAGGGAAATTTTCTAAAAAACTTTCTACTTCAACTTTTGAAGGGAAATCTAATGCGATGATTGGTCGTTGACTCATTGATTTTTTGCCTCCCTGACTTCTTTGATCAATTGTTCTAATGATTCGATCCCTAGTTCCGCCATTCGTATTGGTAATGCCTCAATTAGTTTAGGACAAATATAAGGATCCGTAAAATTGGCCGTTCCAACAGCGACTGCACTTGCTCCAGCCATAAACATTTCTAAAACATCATCTACTGTTTGAACACCACCCATACCAATAATCGGCAAGTTGGAAATCTGAGAGACCTGATGAATTAGACGAATCGCAACTGGCTTAATCGCAGGACCTGATAATCCTCCAGTTTGATTCGCTAGGATTGGACGACGTGTTTTTAAATCAATCCGCATCCCTAAGAGCGTATTGATCATTGAAAAACCATCTGCTCCACCAGCTTCTATGGCTTGTGCGATTGGAACAATATCTGTTACATTCGGAGAAAGTTTTACGTAAATTGGAACAGTCGAGACCTTTTTTACGGCTTGAGTCAACTGAAATGCGACATCTGGATCCGTTCCAAAAGCGATCCCGCCATGTTTAACATTGGGACAAGAAATATTTAATTCAATGGCTTTGACATTCGGCGCGTCACCAATTTTACTGCAAACTTCAACATAATCTTCTTCACAAGCCCCTGCAACATTGGCAATGATCGGTACATCATATGCTTCTAAAGCTGGGAGTTTGGTCGTCATAACCACATCCAATCCTGGATTTTGTAGTCCAATGGCATTCAGCATTCCACTAGGTGTTTCTGCAACTCGTGGTGTTGCATTACCAAAGCGGGCTTGAGGAGTCGTTGCTTTAATCATGATCGATCCTAACATACCTAGATCATAATATTGAGCATATTCTTCACCAAAACCAAAACAGCCACTAGCAGGGATGATTGGATTTTTCAATGCTAAACCAGGAATATTGATTGCTAAAGGATTGTTCATTATAATACCACCTCACTGGCTCTAAAAATTGGCCCTTCATCACACACTTTAACACTTTTAGTGCCAGTTTCATCATCTGGTACATGACAAACACAAGCGTAACAAGCGCCCATGCCACAAGCCATGCGTTGCTCTAAAGATAGAAAAACGTTTGGATTATCTGAAAAGACTTGAGCAACCATTTTTAACATACCGTTTGCACCGCACGCATAAACAGCGTCAGGCTCTTCTTTTTTTATTGCTTCTAATAAAAGGTTACCCACATTTCCTTCAACACCAAACGAACCATCATCTGTTGCAAAACGTGTTTCCCCTAAATCAATGAATTCATCTTGAAAATAAGCAACTTCTTTAGAAGCATAGCCAAGAAAATGGATGACTTCGATACCTTTTTGTTTTAGTTGCTTTGATAATTCGTACATTGGCGGAATCCCAATTCCGCCGCCGATGACATATGCTTTTTGACCAGCTGCTATACAGTCAACATCAAATCCATTCCCCAAAGGTCCCATAACATCTAAAGTATCACCCGATACTAACTCTGAAAAAACTTTTGTCCCATCTCCATCTGTACGATAAATGATGGTGCATGTTTTTGCTTGCTTATCTATTTGATTGATACTGATTGGGCGTCTTAAAAGCATATCTGCTCTAGGCACTTTTATATGGATGAATTGCCCTGGCTTTTCCATTTCATTAACTAAATCACCTGTTAAGGTCATTTGAAAAATTCTAGGCGCTAATTGTTGTTGAGAGATGATCGTCATTATTTCTTGTTTCATGTATGTTTCTCCTTTACAACGTTATTAATGTAGTAAAAATGTCTAAGATAAGCGAAAACTTGTAACAAACAGTAATGAATTGGTTCTCAGAGTAAACACTTTTATTTCATTTTAACCTTTTCAAATTAAATCGGCTCTGATGAAAATGCTCGTGATTCTAACACTTTTAAGATAGCTTCTGCTGTGTCTAGTGAAGTAAACAATGGAACGCCATGCTCGACAGCCTCGCGACGAATCAGAAATCCATCTTGATTTAAATCTGATCTATTTTTATCCATCGTATTCACCACAACTTGCGCCTCTCCGCTACGAATAAGATCAAGAACTGTTTCACCGCCTTGATTGATTTTAAGAACGGATTTGACCTGTAAGCCATGGCTTTCCAAAAATTCTGCAGTTCCTTGTGTTGCAATCAGGCTGTAGCCGATTGCATTGAAACGTTTCGCCAAAAACAGTGCTTCTGCTTTCGTTTCGTCTGCAATCGTAAACAAGACTGCACCAAAACTTGGCAAATGAAGACCAGATGCTTCAAATGCTTTGTACAAGGCCTTTTCTAAACTATAATCAGAACCCATCACTTCACCTGTCGATTTCATTTCAGGTCCTAAATACGTATCGACTTTTTGTAGTTTTGTAAAAGAAAATACTGGGGCTTTAATGTGTACCTGCTGACTTTCTGGATACAAGCCATCTTGATAGTTTAGATCTTTTAATTTTTGACCGAGAATTACTTTAGTAGCCACTTGAGCCATTGGAATTCCTGTAATCTTGCTTAAAAATGGAACTGTCCGGCTAGCCCGCGGATTGACTTCTATTACGTACACTTTTTCCTCATGAATCACGAATTGAATATTCATCATCCCGATACAATTTAACCCGATCGCCAATTTTTTTGTATAATCAGCAATGGTTTTCTGGATCTCTTTTGATAAGTTTTGTGGTGGATAAACCGCCATTGAATCTCCTGAATGAACACCCGCACGTTCAATATGTTCCATAATGCCCGGTATTAAAACGGTTTGCCCATCACAAATTGCATCAACTTCACATTCTTTTCCTAAAAGATAACGATCCACCAAGACTGGATGCTCTGGTGAAGCTTTTACCGCGTTACGCATATAATCTTCTAGGTCCTTTCGGTTTTCTACGATTTCCATCGCACGCCCACCAAGTACATAACTTGGTCGAACCAAGACAGGATAGCCAATTTTATTTGCCACAGCTACTGCTTCTTTTGCACTAGTTGCCGTATCTCCCAGAGGTTGAGGAATATCTAATTCTTGTAACGCTTGTTCAAATAAATCTCGGTTTTCCGCCCGATCTAAATCTTCGATGGACGTTCCTAAGATTTTGACCCCTTGCTTGACTAGCGGCTCTGCCAAGTTTATGGCTGTTTGCCCACCAAACTGTACGATAACGCCTGTTGGTTGTTCTAATTCAATGACATTCATCACATCTTCTAAAGTCAATGGTTCAAAATAGAGTTTATCAGAAATCGAGAAATCTGTTGAGACGGTCTCCGGATTACTATTCATAATAATGGCTTCAAACCCTGCTTCTTGAATCGCTTTAACTGAGTGAACCGTTGCATAATCAAATTCCACACCTTGGCCAATCCTAATTGGCCCTGAACCTAGAACTAATACTGAAGGCTTTTCAGAACGAATACTTTCATTTTCAAATTCGTAAGTGCTATAAAAATAAGGCGTTTGAGACTCGAATTCTGCGGCGCACGTATCAACCATTTTATAAACGGGCAAAACTTTTTGTTCATGGCGATAATCCGTAACTTCTTGTTCGGTCATCTGCCATAGTTCAGCAATTTTTCGATCAGTGAAACCATTTTGCTTGGCTTCTTTCAGCGTGTCAAGGTCCTTGATGTTTTCTTGTAGTGCAGTTTCTAATTCAACAATATGCAGCAGTTTATCGAGGAAAAATAAATCGATCTTAGTAAGTGTTGCCAACTCTTCGATTGTGTAATTGCGTCTAATTGCTTCTGATAAATAGAACAATCGATCATCTTGTGCTTTCACGATTTTCTCAGTCAATAATTCGTCGCTAACATCTTGCAGCTCTTTTAATTCATTATGATAGGCCCCAATTTCAAGTGAACGAACAGCTTTCAGCAACGATTCTTCAATATTTCGACCGATTGCCATGACTTCTCCTGTTGCTTTCATTTGCGTTCCTAAGCGACGTTCGCCCTTTTCAAATTTATCAAAAGGCCAGCGCGGAATTTTCGCTACCACATAATCTAAGGCTGGCTCAAATTCTGCATAAGTCGTTTCTGTGACTGGATTTTTCATCTCATCCAAAGTCAGACCAACTGCGATTTTAGCAGCTAATTTCGCGATAGGATAACCGGTTGCTTTGCTAGCCAAGGCCGATGAACGAGAAACACGTGGATTTACTTCGATGACATAATAATTGAAGCTATGAGGATCAAGAGCTAATTGGACGTTACAGCCACCTTCTATTTTTAATGCCCGAATAATTTTCAAAGATGCATCACGAAGCATTTGGTATTCATGGTCTGATAAGGTTTGACTTGGGGCAAAAACAATCGAATCCCCTGTATGAATTCCTACAGGATCAAAATTTTCCATGTTACAAACAACGATTGCATTATCTGCTGAATCACGCATTACTTCATACTCAATTTCTTTGAAACCAGCTATACTTCTTTCAATTAAGCATTGAGTCACTGGAGATAATTTTAAGCCGTTTTCGGCAATTGTTCTTAGTTCCTCTTCATTATCACACATCCCACCGCCAGTTCCTCCTAAGGTGAAAGCTGGACGAACAATGATAGGATAGCCGATCTTATTTGCAAATTCGACAGCTTGCTCAACAGTATTCACAATGTCACTTTCTGGAATTGGCTGATCTAAATCGTTCATTAATTGTTTAAATAGATCACGATCTTCAGCTTGATCGATCGCATTTAATTTTGTTCCCAATAATTCTACATTCAGTTCATCCAAAATTCCTGAAGCAGCTAGCTCCATAGCCATGTTTAATCCTGTTTGGCCACCTAAGGTAGGTAATAATGCATCTGGGCGCTCTTTTCGTAAAATTCGTGAAACAAACTCTAATGTGATTGGTTCGATATATACTTGATCAGCAATTTCTTTATCAGTCATGATCGTTGCTGGATTTGAGTTGACTAACACAACTTGATAGCCTTCTTCTCTTAAAGCAAGACAAGCCTGCGTGCCTGCATAGTCAAATTCTGCGGCTTGTCCAATGATGATTGGACCGGAACCAATTACCATGATTTTTTTGATATCTGTTCTTTTTGGCATTAGTCTTGCTCCTTCCATGCATCCATTAATTCCATAAATTCATCAAACAAATGCAGACCATCATGTGGCCCCGGTGCAGCATCGGGATGATACTGAACAGTGAATGCTGGATACTGACGATGTCTGACGCCTTCAACCGAACCATCATTAACTTCGACATGTGTCACCAGTAATTTCTCAGGATCGACCGTTGCTTCAGCTACTGCATAGCCATGATTCTGTGAAGTAAAATCGATTCTACCTGTCGCCACTTCTCTAACAGGATGATTTAACCCTCGATGACCAAACTTCATCTTGTACGTATCCGCTCCATTTGCTAAGGCAAATAGCTGATGACCTAGGCAAATACCAAAAATCGGTACTTTTCCTTGAATTCCTTGAATCATTTCAATTGCTTCTGGTACATCTTTAGGATCCCCAGGCCCATTTGTCAGCATGACACCATCTGGTGAAAGTTCTAAAATTGTTTCTGCATCTGTGTTATAGGGTAAAACAGTTAAATTGCAATGGCGCTTTGATAATTCCCTTAAAATACTGTGTTTTAAGCCAAAGTCCACTACTACTACATTACGACCAATTCCAGGACTAGGATATGGTTTGGTTGTTGAAACTTGTGCGACTTGATTTTTAGGTAAAACCGTCGCCTTCAACTGATCAAATTCATGAGTCAAATCGTCATCAGCATCTACAAATGCCGCTTTCATCGTCCCGACAGAACGAAGTTTTCTCGTTAAAGCCCGTGTATCAATTCCAGCAATTCCCGGAATACCTTTTCTTTTTAAAAATTCGTCTAGTGACATTTGGGCCCGCCAATTAGAAGCCAAGCGAGCCTGCTCTTTGACTACAACTCCTTTACAAGTTGGAGAAATCGATTCATAATCGTCGCGATTGATACCATAATTACCAACCATTGGGTAAGTAAACGTAATGATCTGACCATTGAAACTTTGGTCAGTGATGGTTTCTTGATAGCCTGTCATACTAGTTGTAAAAACAACTTCTCCAACAACATTAACATCTGCACCAAATGCTTTTCCTTCAAAAACAGTACCGTCTTCTAGTATCAATAATCGCTTCAAACTTATGCATCTCCTTTAGACCAAGCTGACTGTCCATCAACAAAAGTCATTAATGTATTCCCTTTGACTTTCCAGCCAACAAAAGGTGTATTGACCCCTAGTGATTCGAATTTTTTATCATCGATTGCCTCTTCTGCTAGCAAATCAAATACTGCAATATCTGCCGGACTGCCGATTGTTAATGTCCCCGCATCTAAGCCAAATATTTCGGCTGGTTTTGTTGCCATCCAATTGATAACTTGTTCAAGAGTAAATTTGCCTGGTATGACAAAGTGCGTATAAATTAGTTGAAAAGCCGTTTCACTACCAACAATCCCAAACGGAGCTTTTAAGAATGTTTGATTCTTCTCCTCCAACCCATGTGGTGCGTGGTCTGTTGCGATACAATCGATCGTGCCATCAAGTAAGCCTTCAATAAGTGCATTGCGATCAGAAGTAGCTCTTAGCGGCGGATTCATTTTCCAAAAACCATTGTCTTCGGGGATATCTTCGTCAACCAAAATCAAGTGATGAGGCGCAACTTCTGCCGTTACATTAATTCCAGCACGTTTAGCGTCACGGATCACGCGGACACTTTCTTTGGTTGAAACATGACAAACATGATAATGAACGCCTGTTTCACCAGCTAACACAACGTCTCGTGCGATTTGTGATGCTTCAGTCGAACTTAAAATACCTGGTAATCCTAATTTTTTAGAAACCTCACTTTCATGCATCACACCACCGAATAATAACGATTCATCTTCTGTATGTGCTACGATTGCCATATCAAGTGCTGCTGCTTCTTTCATTGCAAGGTGCATCGTGCCTGCGGTCTGCACACCAACGCCATCATTGGTAAAAGCGAAGGCGCCAACTTCTTTCAATGCTTTTTGATCCGTTAATCGTTCACTACGTAACTCTTCGGTAATAGGAGCATATTGCAACACTTTCACTACTGCATTTTTTTCTATGATTTGATAAACTTCTTTTAATTTTTCAGCAGTATCTGGAACCGGGTTCAAGTTAGGCATAGCGCAAACAGTAGTATATCCGCCTCTGGCTGCTGATTTACTACCAGTAGCGATTGTTTCTTTATAGGTAAAGCCCGGTTCTCTTAGATGGACATGAACATCAACTAAGCCTGGTGTGATCAATTGACCTTTAGCATCATAAACTTCGGTAAAAGTAGTCTCGTCAAAGGACTCTCCAATCGCCCTGATTCTGCCATCTTCGATCCATATTTCTGCTGTAATCAGTTGATTGTCTTTTTTGATAATTTTCCCATTTTTGATAAGTGTTTTCATGTTGTTCACCTATGCCTTCCCTTGTAGTACTGCTTCTAAAATAGCCATTCTCATATATACGCCATTACTCATTTGTTGAATGATCCGCGACTGGATTCCTTCAACAAGCGAGTCTGCTAATTCAACATCACGATTAATTGGTGCTGGATGCATGATGATTGCTTGTTTTTGCAAATGTTTTGCTCGTTCGATGGTTAACCCAAAATTTTTATGATATTCCTCTTTCGAAAATATTTCTGAACCGTCATGCCGCTCATGTTGTACTCGAAGCATCATCATCACATCAACAGTTTCCACAACTTCATCAAGTGGCATGTAGTGTCCATAGGCTTCAAATTGTTTGTCATACCATTCTTCTGGGCCTGAGAAAAAGATTTTTGCGCCAAGTCGCTTTAGCATCTGCATGTTCGATTTAGCTACACGTGAATGGGTGATATCGCCAACGATAGCTATATTGAGTCCTTCAAAGTGTCCAAATTCTTCGTAGATAGTCATCAAATCCAATAAACATTGTGTAGGATGTTGCCCACTGCCATCACCACCATTGATAATAGCGCATTGAATCGTTTTACTTTGGATCAGTTCATCGTAATAATTTTCTTCACTATGACGAATAACCGCCACATCAACTCCGATTGCCGACATTGTCAGCACCGTATCATAAAGCGTCTCACCTTTTTTGACTGAACTCATACTCTCTTCAAATTCTATGACTTCAATCCCAAGTTTCTTTTCAGCTACATCAAAACTTTTATGTGTTCGTGTACTATTTTCAAAGAATAAGTTTGTCGCAAAGTACTGTTTCTTTTCCGGCTGCCACGTCGCTCCTTGTTTAAATTCCTGTGCGCGTCGGATCAACCCCATAACTTCTTGATCACTTAATGCTTCTACAGTTAAAAGGTGTTTCAAGCTAATACGTTCAGATGTGATGATCATACGTTCATTCCTCCCTATTTTAAAAGCTGAAAGAACTCATTCAGCCTTGAAACTAGACAACTTATTCATTCCTGTTGCTAGATGGACTTTTCTTCACTGCGTGCTGTTTCTGGTAAAATTAAATTTAGAATAATTCCTAAAACTGTAGCCAATGCCATTGATGATAATTCAAACGTATCTAGCTTAAAAACTAATCCCCCGATTCCTATCACTAAGATTACAGAAGCGATCAATAAATTCTTTTTCTTATCAAAATTGATTTGATTGTCAATCAAGATTTTTAATCCACTAGCAGCAATCACTCCGAATAAAACGAAGCTGATACCGGAAATCACTGGACCAGGGATGCTTAGGATAATGGCGCTTAATTTCCCAACAAAACCAAGTCCAACAGCGAAAACTGCCGCTCCGCCAATCACAAAGACGCTGTGAACCCGAGTAATGGCTAAAACTCCGATATTTTCACCATAACTAGTTACGGGAGGGCCACCGACTAGCCCTGCGACAATTTGAGCCGCTCCGTCGCCCATTAGTGTTTTGGATAAACCGGGATCTTGAAAATAGTTGCGTTTGGTCAGCTTATTTAAGACCATTAAGTGCCCGATATGTTCTGTCATTGTAACGAAGGCAATTGGTGCCATCGTTGTGATAGCATTTAAATGTAATTTTGGCTGA
Source organism: Enterococcus sp. AZ101 (assembly GCF_050499005.1). Taxonomy (NCBI): domain Bacteria; kingdom Bacillati; phylum Bacillota; class Bacilli; order Lactobacillales; family Enterococcaceae; genus Enterococcus; species Enterococcus sp. AZ101. The sequence continues at coordinate 1,818,665 of NZ_JBMHEZ010000001.1, forward strand.
TACTGCACAAATGGAATTTCAAAATTCGGCATGGCAAACCATGCAGCTGCCTTGATCGGTTCGACATCAACGATCCCGAATAACAAAGCCACTAGATATCCGCTCACAATCCCTAGTAAAATGGGAATCAAACCGAGGAATCCTTTGAAAAACATGTTATAAAAAATGGTTAAGCCTAGTGTAATAAGTGCTACTGCAATATAGCTAAAATCGTACTCACCATTATTGAACATGGCATTATTTGCCGCGTTTGATGCGAGTCCCAACCCAATCACCATAACCACGGGGCCAACGACGATTGGCGGTAAAATTTTATCTAGCCAGCTTGAACCAATTTTACTAATGATGATTGATACAATTAGGTAAACGAGACCCGTTGTAATCGCTCCTTGGGCGATTGCTGGATAACCGTCAGTTTTCATCAGCATCTGCATGGCAGCTATAAAAGCAAAGCTACTTCCTAAGTATGCAGGAATTTTCCCTTTCGTCACAAACAGATAGACGATTGTTCCTAATCCAGAACTTACTAAGGCAATCCCTGGATCGATTCCTACTAAAATCGGAACCAAAACTGTTGCACCAAACATGGTGAATAAATGCTGTAAACTCAAACCTATCCAATGTATTGTCTTCGGTCTATCATGTATATCTAAAACTGCTTCTTCATTACGAAATTCTTTTTCTGTCATCTCAACCTACCCTATCTTTTACTAATCTATTTGTTTACTCTTCTATACTAGCGATCAAAATTCGATCTGTTCCGTCTTTTTCTTCTACTTCCACAATGATTTCTTCAGCCATTGATGTTGGAATATTCTTTCCAACGTAGTCAGCTCTGATTGGAAGTTCCCTATGTCCTCTGTCTACTAAGACTGCTAATGAAATTTTTCTTGGTCGTCCCAGATCCATGACTGCATCCATTGCTGCTCGGATCGTCCGACCTGTAAACAGGACATCATCAATTAAAATAACCTCTTTTCCTTCTAATGAAACAGGTATGTCTGACGAGTGCAATTCTGGTTCTTCCAAAGAGCGTTCTTTCATTGTCTGACCATCCATATCATCACGGTATAATGTGATATCAAGCTCACCTACAGGAACCTCGATTTGTTCTAATTGTTTCAACCGCTCAGCAATTCGTTGTGCAATATAGATCCCTCGCGTTTTGATTCCTACTAATACGATATCTTGGACTCCTTTGTTTCTTTCGATGATTTCATATGTGATTCTGGTTAAGGCACGTTTCATAGTAACTGCATCAACGACTTCTTTTGTTTGCATTTTTGTCTCCTCCTGAAAATATAGTTTTTCTTGCCACCTTATGCGTGACTTGTTTCAGCGTAAAGGCGTTACACTTACTCTTTTTTGTTTGGTGTTGGTGCTTGTTCTTCCTAATTTGGAGTAGTTAGCGCTTTTGTACGGTGACTTCTCTCACTTCATTCGCCAAGCCTTGTTCATCATCTGCTCTATGAAGCAATCTTAGTGATTCAAAGCATACAAAAATCCTCCCACCCGTGTTCGGATAGGAGGATTGAATTTATCTATACAAAGATACTATTCATTTCACACAGATTTTTTCTAAGCGCACCTAGATATTGTTCTGCATGTTTCCTTCTTAGCCTCACGGGACTACTCTTAAAGGATTACTTATTTAATTTTCTTTCTCAAATCAGTTTACCTTTTCTTTTTAAATAAATCAATCATTATTTCTTAATTGATCTAAAGTTTTTTCAAAAAGGTCGGGTAGCGGTGCTTCAAAAACCATCATTTGGCCAGTTGTCGGGTGTTTGAATCCTAGCATTTCAGCATGTAAAAATTGTCCGTTGCCTTTTAAGGTTTTTCTTGGCCCGTATAATGGGTCCCCGGCAACTGGATAGCCAATATACTTCATATGAACGCGAATTTGATGCGTTCGACCTGTTTCTAATTGTAATTGAACTAATGTATAGCCCTCAAAGCGCTCTAACACTTCAAAATGCGTAACAGCTGGCTTTCCACCTTCTATTACCGCTTGCATCTTTCGATCATTTTTAGAGCGGCCGATCGGTGCATTGATTTCACCTTTATCATGTGCAATTTCTCCATGAACTAAAGCGATATATTTTCTAAGGGATGTTTTATCTTTTAATTGTTCTGCTAATGCAACATGTGCTTGATCATTTTTGGCAACCATTAATAAACCCGAAGTGTCCTTGTCAATGCGATGAACGATTCCTGGACGAATGATACCATTGATCGAGGATAAGTCCTTGATATGGTATAGCAATGCATTTACTAATGTGCCATGCTGATGTCCAGCTGATGGATGTACGACCATCCCTTGTGGTTTATTGACGACTAATACATCATCATCTTCATAAACGATTTCAATTGGGATATCTTCAGCTAGAACATTCAATTCTTCAGGTTCTGGTACATCGATACTAATCTCATCTTGCTCCTTGACTTTATAATTAGAACGAGTCACTTCACCATTGACCGTTATGTGTTCATCTTTTAACCATTGTTGAATTTGCGAACGGGAATGCTCTTTTAATAGATCACTTAAAACTTTGTCGATCCGTCCTTTTTCTTGTTTGATTTTTACATTAATTTGCTTCATTTTTTCCATCCTTCGCTGCTTTTTCGTCTAAAATAAGATAAATAAAAATACATATTACGCCAATAACTAGCGCTGAGTCAGCAACATTGAATATAGGAAAGCTGATAAATTCCGTTTGGAACATGTCAACCACAAAACCTAGACGTACACGATCGATAAAATTTCCGATCGCTCCTGCTAAAACTAAAGTCAAACCGACCGTAAACCACTTGCTTCCATTAATATTTTTAACGAGAATGTACAAAACGACGGCGACTACGATTACCGTCACAATGTAAAAGAACCACATTTTCCCTTCTAAAAGACTCCAAGCTGCACCTGTATTACGAATATACGTAAAGGATAAAAACCCAGGAATAAATTCTTTTGTGTCTCCTAGTTGGATATTGGCTACCGTTAAATATTTTACCCATTGATCGAGCCCAATCAATGCGGCACTGATAATCAAATAAATTGCTAACAAATGCTTCATTCCTTCTCTAAATTATTGTATAAATCTCTTGGACGAATAATTCCAAGTAAACTGCCATTTGGATTCCCATCTTTTGTAATCAATATTGCTTCTAATCGAATGTGATGCGCAAACAGTTCTTCTACTTGAAAGACAGTTGTTTCTTTATCTACAAATCGATAATTGCTTTCTTTATAATTACTAACTAAAAGCTCTGATGCTTTTCTTCCGTCTAATTGAATAGCTCCTTTAGAACTTTCAACAGCTAGCCAAATCCCTAAACCACGAACGGTGATCAAACCATTAAATTGACCATTATCATAAATTGGAAATTGCGAATATTGTTTGCGGGCCACAATCGATAAAATCTCTTGAATTGAGATATTGACATCAAAACCTGTTACTTTTTTTAAAAAACTCGGCAGAACTTTTTCAGGACTAATCAACGCTTTTTCAATTTCCTGCAAACGTTTGACTGCCCATTCATTTGGTTCAGCGATAACAAAATCCGCTGAGATTTGTTCATGTACAATTGCATTTCTTAATTGAGCCATTTGGAGTAAATCATCTTGGAACAACGAAATTTGACTTTCTCTTTTTCTAGCTAAACGCCGAACCATTTCACTGAACCCTATATTTGTTGAGTTATTCAACTGCTCACGAAGTCATTTTTCAATACGATTGAAACTACTTAAAAACGCCTCTGCTCTTTCACCCATTAAGTTTTCTCCTTAATTATATACGCTTTATTTAGCATAAAAAATACAAAGATAAAATAAAGGATCATGAGCAACAAGATACCCCACAACGATAAATGTAGCACAGGAATCATAAACATCCCCACAAAGAGTATAACATAAACAACTATCAAGGTTGGATTCATCGTTATTTCTAACTCAATCAATTGCCCACTGTCTTCAACTGTAAAAGGAGCGCTCTTTAAAAAAGAGAATTGAGCTTGAATGGTACATTTCATTTCATCTAACTCAACTTGTTTCGTTTGATTTTGACTTAAGTAAAACCATTTTTTCTGCTCTTTTTTAATCTCGATCGGACTACCCATTCCATAAAATCCGGTATTTCTAGTACAACGAATCATCATGTATATCCCTCCTCGAGCTTTAGTTTAAAGTATATAACAAAAAACCGTAGACTGGAAGAAAGAAGTTGCTTTTATTTTATAAGTAATAAATCGATTTCTTGATAAATTTCTGTATCAACCAGCATCAAAATTCTCTATTCCCGAACTTTTTGTTCTTATTTAATAAAATTTATTAAGCTGCCACCAATTTAAACGTTTCCATACGGAGCGTTTTATCACAAACATTACTTTTTTACAAAAGATTGACGGCTTCGTTTTTTCACTTTATAATGATGCTAGACTTTAGAAAATAAAGGAGCGTGATTTGAATGGAAAAAGGGTTCGTCAAGTGGTTCGATAATAGAAAAGGTTACGGCTTTATTGGTTACAATGAAGACGAGGAAATCTTTGTTCATTTCACAGCAATTGAAGAAGATGGCTTTAAGTCGTTAGAAGAAAATCAGGCAGTCGAATTTGAAGTAATGGAAGGCACACGTGGGCTACAAGCAGCTCATGTGAAGAAAATATAGAAAAACAGCATCCTGTATTTATACAGGATGCTGTTTTTTTAATAATGTTTACTAATAGTCAGCTCAGGATCATCTATAATTGTTGCCTTAAATGATTTATGCTGCTTGATTGTTTCTATAAATGCGTTTTTATTCTTTTTAGTCATAATAAACATCTGTGTTCCTTCTTTGAAATCACACGATTTTAGTTCAATGCATTTAGGTCCCACTCGAATAGCTTCAATTGCACTCAATGTAATTTTTTTTCGTCTCACTGGTAATAAAGCATGAACGACCAAGTATTTTCCGTCTATTATAAAATAACGATTGCATCCTAAAAAGACAAAGAAAATAAAAATACCCAAGACAATATTACTTGTTAAGTAAGGACGAGTATGTTCCAATGTTAAAATCAAACTTAAAAATAAAATGCCAAATGTACAAGACCAATAAATTATCGCTGTTGATAATTCTGGTTGCCAATGATAGACTTTTTTCTTCATGTAGCGACCCCTTAATAAAAATTCAGTATGTTATAATAGTAACATATTTCAACTTTTAACGAAAAGAAATAAGGAGATATTTATGTTACGAATATATGTCGATGCTGCAACAAAAGGAAATCCAGGTCCAAGCGGCGGTGGAATTGTCGTTGTTGGTGACGGGATTCACGAACAATTTCACGTTCCACTTGGTGAGCACTCAAATCATGAAGCAGAATTTAAAGTTTTTATGAATGCTCTTCAACTACTGATCGATAAAGAGTTAAATGATCAAACAATCTTAATTCATTCTGATAGTAAAATCGTTGTTCAAACGATTGAAAAACGATATACTAAGAATCTTTTATTTCAACCTTATTTAGAGACGTTCCAACAATTGGAGAAGAACTTTCCTTTACTTTTAATAAAATGGATTCCTGAAAGTCAAAATAAAGGTGCTGATAGCTTAGCGCGACAAGCTTTGCAAAAATATCAATAATCTTGTTTTACGTTGTCAAATCAACTATGGCTCCATTTGTTACTTGAAGAATCGAAGCAGCAGGTAATTCAATTTGCAGGCCTCTTTTACCTGCTGAGACAATGATTGTAGTGTAATCAGAGGCTTCTTTAGCAAGATAAGTTGGAAACAACTTTTTCATGCCAATGGGTGAACAACCTCCTCTGATGTATCCAGTTGTTTCTTCCAAGTCTTTCAGATGGAGCATTTCAACTTTCTTATTACCGCTTGCACTAGCCAGTTTTTTCAAATCTAGTTCCTTATTACCTGGGATAACAGCGACAACTGGTCCTGTTTTATTCCCTACAGTCACTAAGGTTTTAAAGATTTCCCCCTCTTCTATCGCTAGTTTTTCTGCAACGCTATCTGCACTTAAGTGATCCTCACTCCACTCAAATTCATATTCCTTATAAGCTATCTTATGTTGTTCCACGATGCGCATCGCATTTGTTTTTTGTGTTTTCTTTTTCTTGGCCAATTCTACTCACCTCATACTTAAGTGTATCAAAGAACGTTATGGATGCAAGAAAAAAGACTAGTTTAGAAATTAGTCTTTCATTTCTAAGCTAGTCTTATTCTTATAACGCTAATGTGTTAAGAATCTCACGCAATTCACCTACAGGTACTTGACCAGGGGCAGATGCTTTTTTGGCAGCACCAAAAGTCATTGCTGATCCAAAAACTTCACCGCACATTCTGCTGACCATCCCTTTTTGACCCATCGACATAGTGACAATCGGACGATCTGCATGTTTTGTTTGCATTTCATTGGTAGCTTCTAAAAGGGTTAAAACATCATCTGATGATTGAGGCATTACAGCAATTTTACAGATATCTGCATTTTTTTCTTGCATTGTACATAATCTTGAAACGATTTCCTCTTTGCTAGGCGTTTTGTCAAAATCATGATTACACATCACGATTTTGATTGTTTTTTGGTGCGCTAATTGAATGATTTCTTTGACAGCATCTTCTTCCATAAACAATTCAACATCTAATAAGTCAATTGCGCCATTTTCAATAACTGTTTTATATAAATCAAAATATTGCTGATCTGAAAATGCAATTTCTCCACCTTCTTGTTTCGTGCGGAATGTGAATAGAACTGGCTTATCTGATAAAATCTCTGCAATTTTCTTAGACATTTCTGCCGTCGCTTGAAAATCTGCTACTTGATCAAAAAAGTCAACACGCCATTCAACAAGATCGCAATCAATCGTTACTAAATGTTTCGCCTCTTCTATTAATTCTTTTTCATTTTTACCTACTAGAGGAACAATAATCTTAGGACTCCCACTTCCGAGAGTCACGTTTTTAACTGTGACGGTATTCATTTGTTTTTCCTCCCTATTTAGATGTATCGATCGTTTGACGATAGCGGATAAAAATAATGACCGCTAATACAAAACCGATTCCCGCAATGATTGTATCTAATAGCATAATGCCACGAGGGTTGCTACTAGCGATTCTACCAGAAACAACAGGAATAGCAAAGGAAGCAATACTTCCGAATGTATAAAAAATTCCAGTTATAGTGCCTTTACCAGCTGGGAACATTTCTCCCATAACTGTTAATCCTAACTGCATTACACCACCGGCTGCAAAAAATCCAACTAAAACGGCTCCAACAATCAATACTGTCGGTGTTGGGAACAACCACATAGCTGTAATGGATAAAAATGAAGCGAGCGTGTATGGCAATACTAGATTGACTGGACGAACCTTAGCTGCAACAACTGCCGTTACACCAACACAGACTAATGAACCTGTTGAATAATATGAAACAAGTAACTTGGCTGAGTTTTCTGACATAGCTGCAACTTCTTGTCCATATACTGCAATATATTGACTAATCAGATAAAATGTTGCTTGAGAAATAAAGCCATAAATGACAAATGCAACGCCTTCGATATGCATTTTAGGTTTACTTTTGAATATTGTAACTGGAGCTGCTTCAATTTCAATGCCTTCTTTTTCAGCTTCTTTATTATCTGAATCTGGAAAAGGTAGTTTTAATAAGAACAAAGCGTTGACACATAATAAAACAAGACACACAACAAAGGACCAGCCGAACCATAAACCACTGCTTCCTAAAAAGGCAATAATAAATGGTAAAGCGAATTGACCAATTTGGACAGCTGCTTTGATTAACACACTTGCTGTCCCAGCTGTTTTAGGAAAAGACTCCATTAAAGCAGGATAAGTTCCTGAATCCAAACAAGAATTAGCAATTCCTGCAATCACACCAAATGCCATCGCAACTGGTACACTTGGACTGAATAAAATTCCAACAAAAAATAATGCATAAATCAGCATACCTAGATAAACAAACGGCTTACGGCCAAATTTATCTGATAACCAGCCAGAAATCAAAATCGCGACTAATCGCCCAATCCCGAGCATTGCCACAACACCAGATACACCTTCAATATTCGTGTTCCATTGTGCAGCTAATGCATCTTTGTTTTGCATGATGATCAAAACGCCCATCCCATGCACAATATAGTTGATATACAGCCCTAACGCTGTTGGTACATATTTATTTTTCATTCATTTCTCTCCTGTAAGTAACATTGTTTTTTGTTTAAAATAATAGCTCACGAATATAATCAACTGGCATATCTTCACCAGTAAAATGTTTGAACGCTTCAGCACCTTGATAAAGCATCATGCCAAGGCCATTAATCGTTTTCTTTGCGCCATGTTCACGGGCAAATTTTAATAATTTTGTTTCTTTTGGAATATAGACTACATCAAAAACAACTAAATCTGGACGAATTACTTCTGGATCATTAATTAGACTTTCTTCTTGTAATGGTTTCATCCCTACACCTGTTGCATCGATGTAAATACTGCTCTCGCTGATAGATTGCTTAAATGCTGCTTGGTCAGATAAGTCTGTCAATGTTGCAACACATTCTGTGTTTCCGTTGATTTTCTTAACCGTTTCTTCTGCTGTTTGATAGTGTTGATCATTGATATTGAAAATCCGTAATTCTTTTACCCCATCTAAAGCAGCTTGGATCGCAATTGCTGTTCCAGCGCCTCCTGCACCGGTCATCGTAACGATTTGCCCCTTCACTTCAACGCCCTCTTCTTTTAAGGCCCGCATTGCCCCCGTACCATCTGTTACATGACCAACTAAGTGCCCTTTACCCTCTTTATTGGTCACTGTATTCACTGCACCAACTAATTCCGCTGCTGGTGAAAGTTCATCTAAATAAGGAATGATGGCTTGCTTATTAGGCATTGAAACGTTCGAACCACGAATTCCTAGCGCACGAATCCCTTGAACAGCATCTTTTAACTCTTCGTTTCCAACTTCAAACGCCATATAAGCATAATCTAAGCCTAGCTTAGCAAAAGCTTCATTGTGCATGGTTGGTGATAAACTGTGGCGAATCGGTGTTGCAATCAAGCTGATTAATAATGTGTGTCCGTCAATTCTTTCTGTCATTTTAAATTCCCTCACTTTATATAGTTTGTGTTGCTTGTAAGCTCTTTGTTTGTTCGAATAGCATTTTTTGCGTTCTTGTATTTTCTAAGACTTCGATTGTTTTTAAAATATCTCGTGCTTCCCGAGTTCCTTCCATAATTCGTCTTGCTACCTTGCTATCCCCCATATTCAATAGAACAGCTCCATTGCTTCTAGCATAATTATCTAGTTCTCGAATCAAAGGTGCCTCTGCACGCATGCCAAGACAGACAAAGCCTAAATCGAATGGTAGTTCCATTAACTCACCATCTTTTTCAACTAAGAAGCTACTTTCTCTAACTTCTGTCAACTTAGTCTCTACATGGACTTCCACACCAAATTTCTCAACAATTTCCATCATTGCTAATTTTGTGATCAAATCTAAATCTTTCCCGATTTCTCCTTGCATTTCCACGATACTAACTTTTTTCGCTCCACGTTCAGCGTAATATTCCACCACATCAAGCCCAACAGCACCACCACCGATTACAACGATTTCTTTGCCTTCAAACTCTTGAAATTTCGTCATATCATCCAAAATATCAAAAATAGAGAAAATTTTCCGATTTGGATTAGCTAACTGTTCTTTTAATCCATTTATAGGTGGTAATAATGGTTTTGCCCCCGTTGCATTAACAATAATATCCGGTCCAATGGCTTCAATATCAGCTAGTGATGCAGGCTGATTCAAATGAATCGCTAAGTTGTCGAGCTCTTTACAACGATTGATTTGATAGGTAATAAAATCGTCGATTCTTTTTTTATCAGGGAAGCGAGCAATCTCGTGCCCTAAACCACCTAGATAATTTTTTTGTTCAAAAAGTTCCACATTAACGCCCACTTCAGCAGCTGTTGCAGCAGCTTCAAGCCCTGTAGTCCCTCCACCGATCACAACCATTTTGGTTGGATGCAAAATTGGTTTCATTTTGTAGTCATCTTCATAATGTAAATCTGGATTAACCGTACAACGCATTGGACGTGCTTTCGCAATGCGATGATCAGCACAACCAATATTACAGGAAATACATTTTCTAAGTAAATCTTCTTGTCCGTTCGCAACTTTATTGACCCAATTCGGCTCAGCAATCAAACCACGTCCCATCGCAAGTAGGTCGGCATCACCTGATTCTAAAATTTCTGTCGCTCTTTTAGGACTACGAATATTTCCAGAAGTAACTGTTATTTTATCAGGAAAACGTTCCTTCACAGCTTTTGACATATAGGCACGCCAGCCATCTGGTAAGTTCATTTTATCGATTTGATATTGCAAACTGTCGTTCAATGCAGCTGAGACATTCAAAATATCTACTTCTTCCGCAAAGTAGCTTAAAATATCAATCGTATCTTCTAAAGTATTACCACCTTCTAGTAATTCATCCGCACTAAAACGTAGTGAGATTGGGAAAAATGGCCCTACAGCTTTTCGAACAGCTTCTACCACTAGTTTCGTTAAGCGTGCACGATTTTCCGGACTACCTCCAAATTTATCTGTTCGCTTATTATATAATGGAGATAAAAATTGACTTAACAGATAAGAATGCCCTGCGTGAATTTCTACACAATCAAAACCAGCTCTTTGCGCTCTTAAAGCCCCATCTGCATAACGGTCAACAATTCCATAAATCTCTTCTTCTGTTAAAGGTCGTGGAATCGGGTTCCCTTTTTTAGAGGGTATATTAGATGCTGAGACTGGTTGCTCTCCATCTAAACGTAAACCATAAGCCGATGCTCCAGCATGGTTGATCTGTACAGAAGTACACGCTCCATAAGCATGCATTTTTTCATTAAAGTTCCATAGACCTGAAATATATTGATCATTATCCATCCTTAGCTGGCGAGCCCCATTGGTTCCCATTGGATAATCGATGCAAACATTTTCTAGCGTAATCAGACCGGTTCCACCTTTAGCACGTTGTTCGTAATAAGAAACATGCTGCATACTGAAAGTACCATCCATGTTAGCGAAATTCGTCCCCATTGGCGGCATGACAACCCGATTTTTTAAAGTCATTCGTTTTACACTTAATGGTTCAAAAATTGCTTGATAATTATTCATGATTTCCTCCTATTTTTAAAGTAGAATAGATTAGCTACAAAACTTGATCGTGAAAAAGCTAACTTGAATCTATTTTATTTTATAAAAAAATAGATGTCTCCTACTTCTATGTAATTATTTGATTCGAAATATCAATTCCATCAATTGTTAAACATTTCACAATTACTGTGATTTTATTGTAATCCAGTCGATCAATAAATTCCAATGAATGTTTTTTATGTTTCCGATAAACAATATTTATATATTGTTTTAAAATGATTTTGGCTTTTTTGATGCATGTTTGAGTATTTATTGATAAACTATGCTTATGAATGACCAATAAGGAGTTTTTACCTATGAATTTGCGACAACTAGAATTTTTTAGAATGTTAGCTGATACCCAACATATGACCCACGCAGCAAAATTATTAAATACAACACAGCCCAATTTAAGTCACTCTATGTCTGAACTAGAGAAAGAATTAGACGCCCAACTTTTTGAAAAAAAAGGCAGAAATATTCAACTGACCAAATACGGAAAATTTTTCTACACCTATGTGTCAACTGCTTTAGAAGAATTAGCGAAAGGTGAACGTGCCTTAAAAGAATTAGTCAGTCCTGAAAAAGGGTTGATCGACTTTGGTTTTATTTATACTGCTGGCTCTTTTTTAGCTCCTATGTTGATGAAAGAATTCTCTGCATACCCAGGTAATGAGCAAATTCGTTTTCATTTATTTCAAGGAAATTCTTCAGATATGACTGATTTATTATTAAAAGAAGATGTTGATCTTGCAATCACTTCTAAGTTAAAAGAAGATGAACAACTAAATTATGAAATTTTAACAGAGCAGGAAATCGTTTTGATTGTACCTGTTGACCATCCCCTGGCAAGCTACGACAGTATTTTTTTAAAAGAAACAAGTGCTTATCCCTTTGTTTACTTTAATCAGAGAAGTGGTTTGCGCCCTTACCTTGATAAGATGTTAACAGCCGCCTCTGTTACACCAAATATTATTTGTGAAGTGGAAGAAGATCACACCATGCTTGGATTTGTTGCCCACAATTATGGAATAGCTTTGATGCCTAAAATCCCTTCAATTTCAGCCTATAATGTCAAAATGATTACCCTTGAAGATAATTTTTTTCCTCGCTACATCTATTTAGCTACGAAAAAAGATCATTTTTTATCACCTGCTGCCTTACGCTTTAAAGAATTTATCGTCTCGTTTGCTCAAAATATGTTTTATGAATAGCAAAAAGAATCGTTCCTGAGAGAGAACGATTCTTGTTGCTATTTTATAATTTCAATGAAAAATACTTTTAGATAGTTACCTTCTTCAAAATGCTTATTGGTTCTAAAATCATTCGGTAGTTGATAGGTTTCTTTAAATTGATACCGAACTTGCTTTTCTTCTAATGCCTGAACTATCATGTGTTTATATTTCTCTAAAGAAATATTTGCAGCATTTGTTGAAGCAATCAATAAGCCTTCTTGTTCTAAAATATCTACTGAATCTTTCACTAAATCCCCATAATTTTTAGCTACGGAAAATACTTTCTTCTTATTTCGAGCAAAACTTGGCGGATCTAAAATGATTACATCATAATGTAACTGCTTACGTGACGCATATTTAAAGTAGTCGAAAACGTCCATAACGATGATTTTTTGATCGTCTACGGCTAAATGATTCACTTCAAATTGTTCTTTTGTTTTCGGTAAACTTCGTTTTGCCAAGTCTACACTAGTCGTTGTACTAGAGCCGCCCATTGCGCTGGCAACTGAAAATGCGCCTGTATAGCTAAACATATTCAAGACTGTCTTGCCAGCTACTACGCCTTCAACTAAACGCCCTCTTACTTCTTTTTGGTCTAGAAAAATCCCTGTCATCAATCCATCATTTAAATACGTAGCATACCTTACACCGTTCTCATAGACGAATAGCGGTTCAGGTGCCTCTAACCCAAATAATTTTTGAGATTCAGGTAATGTATCACTCGTAAAGCGGACTTTTTCATAGGCTCCTTTAATTTCTGGAAAGCTATTTCTAAACGCTTGAATGATCGTTGCTTTTTTCTGATACAAGGTTTCGTTATACCAAGAGAAAACAGCGAATTTATCGTAACGATCAATGATCAATCCGCCTAACCCATCCCCTTCTCCATTAAATAAACGGTAAGCCGTCGTAGCTTCCTCTTGATCAAAAACTTGCCGTTGATCTTTCGCTTTTAAAAATAAATTTTCTAGAAAAAGTGAATCAATCGTTCCTTCCCAATTAACCAACCAGCCAATTCCTTTATTTTGCTTACCAAGATATCCTGTAGCAAGAAACTTTCCTTGACTATCCACGAATCTGATCCACTCATCAGTGAATGTTTTCGGTATTTCCAATAAATCTTCTTTTTGAATTAGCGGGTATCTTCCCTTAAATTTTTTTTCTGATTTCTTTGTTACCATTATATTCATTTTTCGTTACTTCCTTTGCCAAATTTGATTCCTTAGTAAAAACTACTATAGAGCTCACCATTTGCTAGTATAGCAAAAATTATTTCTTCTGTCGCCAGACATTATCAACTGATTGGGTCTGATAATCTTAAGAAAAGTAAAATTTCATTAACTTTTATGAGGACAATCCTGATTTAAATTGACATCGAATTGTAGACAGAGTAGAATTAGAACAGTATACGGAAAGCTCTTAGAATTGTTTCTTAGGCTTTCCTTTAGATTTGACTTCGGAAAGGATACGTTTATTTTGAATAATATAAAAAAAATACATATGCCTAATTTTTTAAACACTAGACTAGGACTGTTTGGGTTTGTGGCAGTATTAATCTGGCTAAAAAATATTTTTGCCTATACGGTTGATTTCCATTTAAGAATCGAAAATGCTTTCGAGTATTTCATTCTCTTTATTAATCCAATCGCCTCAACCTTTTTCTTATTGGCTATCGCTTTGTATGTTAGAAGAAAGAGAGCCTCATATATTACTATGATGGTGATCTATTTCTTGATGACATTACTGGTCTTTTCAAATGTCGTTTACTATAGAGAATTTACTGACTTTATCACTGTCAACACAATGCTTGGTGCTGGAAAAGTTGCTAGCGGTCTTGGCGAAAGTGCTTTACGTTTGTTTAGACCTTATGACGTACTTTATTGGATCGACTTCATTATTATCGGTGTGTTATTGCTCACTAAAAAGATCAAAATGGATGAACGTCCTGTTCGAGCACGTGTCGCTGTTTCCATTACGATGTTGTCTGCTTTATTTTTCGTTACCAATTTAACATTAGCTGAAACAGCTCGTCCGCAATTATTAGGTCGCCAATTTTCTCGTGATTATATCGTTAAATTTTTAGGTTTGAATGCCTTTACGGTCTATGATGGTGTGACAACTTATCAAACTAACCAGGTTCGTGCTGAAGCGAGTGAAAATGATATGGATGCTGTAGCTGATTACGTTAAAGAACATCATGCTGCACCAAATCCAGATACCTTTGGGATTGCTAAAGGTAAAAATGTGATTTACATTCACTTAGAAAGTTTCCAACAATTTTTGATCGATTACAAATTGAAAGATGAGCAAGGTGTTGAACACGTTGTAACTCCTTTCATCAATAGCTTGTATCACAGCAATAGCACCTATAGTTTTGATAACTTCTTCCACCAAGTGGGACAAGGAAAAACAAGTGATGCTGAAACAATGTTTGAAAATTCATTATTTGGTTTAGATCAAGGTTCTTTATTCACCCAAGTGGGTGGTAAAAATACTTTTGAAGCAGCTCCGGCTATCTTGGGTCAAGAAGCAGGTTACACCAGTGCTGTCTTTCATGGAAATGCTGGTAACTTTTGGAATCGTAACGAAACGTATAAACACTTAGGATATAATTATTTCTTTGATGCAAACTACTATGATGTGAATGAAGATAATTCGTTCCAATATGGTTTGCATGACAAACCGTTTTTCCAACAGTCAGCCCAATACTTGGAACATTTACAACAACCGTTTTATTCTAAATTTATTGCTGTTTCAAATCACTACCCTTATTCACAATTTACAAACAATGAAGCTGGGTTCCCGATTGCACAAACAAATGATGAAACGATCAACGGCTACTTTGCTACAGCAAATTATCTTGACAAAGCAGTTGAAGAATTCTTTAATTATTTGAAAGCTTCTGGATTATATGAAAATTCTGTGATCGTACTTTATGGTGATCACTATGGCGTTTCTACTTCTAGAAATCAAAACTTAGCAGAACTTGTTGGGAAATCAAAATCAACTTGGAATGATTTTGACAATTCAACAATGCAACGTGTTCCTTATATGATTCATATTCCAGGACAAACAAATGGCGGGATCAATCATACTTATGGTGGTCAAATCGACGCTTTACCTACTTTATTACATCTAATGGGTATCGATACTAAAAATTATATTCAAATGGGACAAGATTTATTCTCTAAAGAAAATGCACAACTTGTTGCTTTTAGAAACGGAAATTATGTTTCACCTAAGTATACAATGCTAGGTTCTAGTATCTATGACACGGCAACTGGTCGTTTGATCGAAGAACCAACTGAACAACAGAAACAAGAAGCGCAAGCCTTGAAAGACAAAGCGAACTTACAACTTGAAATGTCTGATCAAACAACAAATGGTGACTTGCTCCGTTTCTATACAAATAGCGGATTGACGCCTGTCAATCCAGACGATTATAATTACAAAGATCAATTGGAACAACTAGAAAAAATAGAAGCAGATAAAGGGCAAAAATCAACAAGTGTTTACAGCAAAAATGATAACACCTCTACCGTTGATAAATACCATACCGAATCTTATCAAGACTATTTAAAATCTGGACAATAACACAGAACAATCATGAAAGCTTGAGTAAATTACTCAAGCTTTTTTAAATCTTATTCATAATTAATTCATATTCTTCTTTTATACTTACGTTAGTGAGGTGAACCTATTTGAAAAATATTCGTTACGCGTTTGCCAGCGTTTCTTATCATAAAAGGATTTCTTTTTGTATTGGTGTTTGCTCTGCTTTTTTTCTATTTTTATTGACTAGTCTGTTGAATTTGAAAGATCTAGAAACGTCTTTATATGATCAAGTAAGCGACTTAATCAATAACTCTGAGTACCATTCTAACTATCAAAAAATTATGCAGCTGTATTCTACTTTATATTTAGTTTTTATATTACTGTGGGCAATGCTAATTACTCTGTTAGTTTTTATTTCATTAAATATAAAAAAACAAGATATGATGAAATGGCGTATTATGGGCTTTTCAAATCGTTTTATTGTGAAGCAATCTATTTTAGAAAGTATCATTCCAATTACAGTTGGAATAATCACCACTGGAGTAGTTCTTATTGTCTGTCAGCATACATATGAATTTATTTTATTACAAGTTAGACCACTACTTGCAAAAGGACTGGGAATTAAACGTGTGGCATTTTTCTCTTCTAATGTACTTATAGAAAGCACACCTAACCAAGTGATGAATTCAACTGGAGAAACACACTTTTTATCCCTAAGAATTAGCAGTTTACCGATTGCTACGATTTTCAAGGCTTTTTCAAAAAATTGTCTTTTATTATTATCGATTACAACTGGAGTTACTTTTGCTTCAACCTATTTTCTTTCAAGAAATTCAAAAAAAGTATTTAGGACGTGAGTGTATGAATTTTCCTTTAGCAAAAAATTGGACTGAAGAAAGTTTTAAGGAATTATTTCAACAACAACATATGACCGTTGTTTTAGAAGACCAAAGTAGTATTCAAGCCGATTTTTACTTTCTTATTGATAAAACATTTGAGATGAAACAATCGATGGCTGTGGGCTTTATTTCATCTGAAAATACTTTCTTACCTTATCTATCTATCAGAGACAATTTGTTTGTAGGTTCTTCCATCAAAGAAAAGGATAAAAAGAAACGGCTTGATGATCTATTTATTTATGTGGGACTTGCTACAAATGTACTAAACAAATCAGAAGAAGAACTAACTTCTTTTGAGCAAATTAAGCTTCATTTAGTTCAGCTTATGCTCATAGAAAAAGATGTTATCATTATTGATGACATTTTCCAAAAACTGTCTATTGGTCAAAGACAAGAGCTCCTACCTTTGCTTCAAAAAATAGCAAAAGAAAAACAAAAAGCCATTTTGGTTTTAACAAATGACATTCAGATCGCTGAAAGTCCTTACATGGATAAAGTTATCAAAATTGCATAAAAAGTACCGGTTAAACAAAATTGTTTAACCGGTACTTTTTACATTTCATCTTCTATTTCCACATCAGGAAAAGAAATAGTAAAACTTGTTCCTTTGCCCTCTTCACTTGTTACACTGATTTTTCCCTTATGCAAACGAACTAATTGTTGTACGATCGATAAGCCCAAACCAGATTCACCATATTTTGTATTTTTCCTTGAAGGATCGACTTTATAGTACCGATCCCAAATATTTTGGACTTGCTCTTCTGTCATCCCAATACCTGTATCCGAAATCGTTACAATCGTCTCTAAATAACCTTTTTGCAGACGAACTCGAATCTCACCGTCACGAGTAAATTGTATTGCGTTTTGAATAATATTGACCATGATCTGAACAAATCGATCATAATCAGCATATACATCGATTGCATTCTCAGCTTCCAAGATAAGTTTATCGTTTGCTGATTCTGCTTTCCCCTCTAATTGCGTAAGAATATTCTTCAATGTCTCTGTGGCATCAAATTTTTTGACGACAATACTGATTTGATTGGTTCGAATCTTTTCATAGTCTAAATTTTCATTTACAAGTCGAATCAAACGTGAGGTTTCATTTTGCATAAGTTTAATGGCATTTTCTCTTTGACCTTCGGGGATCGCATTATACTGAAGACCTTCCAATAAACCATTGATCGTCGTTAATGGCGTTCTCATCTCATGAGAAGCATCTGCCATGAATTGGCGCCGGCGATCTTCTTGCCGATCGATTTCTTCTCGGGATTCTTTCAAGGACTCGGCCATTTTATTGAAGTCTTCTGCTAGATCATCAAATTCATCTTTATCATGTGTGACTAATTTGACATCAAAATTCCCACTAGTTATCTCTTTAGTAGCCTTTCTCATACGATTGATCCGTTTCACTTGGAAACTAGCAAAAAAGTAACTTAAAATTAAGCCTACAATACTTGATATGATAAATCCTTTGAACAAGTTTGCAGTTATGGCATCCACACTATCAGAAACATTTTTAGCAGGTTGCGTAACCACTAATGCACCGACGATTGAATTTTCATTTGTTTGAACATTGGTCTTCGTAACTGGCATCATCACATAGGAAGACATATGTTTATTTCCATAAATATCTTTATCGATTGTAGTATATTCCTGTTGACCTTGCATCAAGTTGGCCCAATTTTCTTCTATCAGAGAATAATCAAACTTCTTTTTAGTGTTCACAGGATATTGGATCGTCATATCATGATCTATAAATATAAACTGAACATCCTGATTGCTCAATACGCTTTCAGATAAAGTAAACGACATATTTAGCAGCTCTTGTTCAGTCATTCCTGGGTAGCGATTGATCGAATCTTTTGTTTGCCAAGCTGATTGCGCATACCCTCTAAGCTGCTCATAATTTGTATCTTGCATCGTTTTTTTAGTTAGTTGTGTAAAGGATGTGCCCACAATTAAAATGATCAGTATGATCACACCCCAAAAAGCTAGTAATTGTTGGTATAAATATTTCATCTAAGCTACTCCAGAATCGTCAAATTTATACCCTACGCCCCAAACCGTTTGAATTACTTGTGGTCCAACTTTTTCAATTTTTTGACGCAATTTTTTTATATGCGCATCAACTGTACGTTCGTCTCCAAAATATTGATAATCCCAAACCATTTCAAGCAACTGCTCACGTGAAAATACTTGTCGCGGCTTTTTAGCTAACGTATATAAAAGATCAAATTCTTTTGGTGTTAATCCATCGATTGGCTGATTATCAAGATAGGCCTCTCTTGTCTTCGTATTCATCTTAAAGTGATCTGTTTCGACATCGAACTGATCATCTGAACGGTCTGCGCCATCTAAATTATGTTCTCCAATTTCAGAGCGGCGATGCAAGGCTTTTATTCGAGCAATCAACGTTAGCGGGCTAAACGGTTTTGTAACATAATCATCTGCTCCCATCTCTAATCCGATTACTTGATCGCTTTCTGAATCACGTGCTGTTAACATAATGATTGGAACCGAATTTGAAACTTTACGGACCTCACGACAGACCGCCATTCCGTCCATTGTAGGCAAGTTTAAGTCTAGAGTGATCATATCCCATTTCTCAGGATTTTCTAAAAAAGCATCTAAACCTTCCTTCCCATCATATTTAAATGTTGCCTCCCACCCCTCATTTAAGAAAAACATTTGCATCATTTCTGAAACAGATTCATTATCTTCTATCATTAAGACATTCATTATCTAATCGCCTCTTCCCTTCTAGTTTAACGTCATTTATATTATACTCTAAAATTGGCTTAGCTCCAATAACTTCTACCTTTCTTCAAAAAAGCTTTGTCTTTTATTCAATCTTTGATAAGATAAGTGTTGAAAGGACGTTGAAAATTCATGGAAAATATACAAGCAGTTGCTTTTTTTGATTTGGATGGAACCTTATTGAATGATAAGTCCCAAATCACACCCGAGATTACAAGCGCAATTCGTGCATTAAAAGCCAATCAAATTTTACCATTGATCGCGACTGGACGAACCGTTGTAGAAATTGAGCATATTATGAAAGATAGCGGCATTGATTCTGCGATTGTAATGAATGGTCAATTTATTCAAGTAGAAGGAAAGAAAGTTTATTCAGATGAATTCTCCTATGAAGAATGTCTAAAAATGTATGAACAGGTCAAAAGTCTTGGACATGAGATTTCTTTTTATAATGATCAACAAATTTGGTGTTCTGGTCACAGCGACATCTTAAGAAATGCCTATGCTTTTATTCATTCTGACGTTCCTGATATTGATCGATCCAATTTGGCTGAGAAAACTGTAAATATGATGTTAGTACTATCCGAAGATGGGGATGAGCATTATCTAAAGCAGTTCCCAGAAATGACCTTTTATCGTAATGGTCCTTATTCAATTGATACTGTAAGAAAAGGTGTCTCTAAAGGCAGTGGTGTTCAAAATCTATTTAAGACACTAGAACTGCCTAAAGTTCCAACTTTTGCATTTGGAGATGGGATTAATGATCTTGCATTATTTGAAGCTTGTGACCATAAAATTGCGATGGGCAATGCACGTAGCGAATTAAAAGAACGTTCTAGCTTTATCACCAAAAAAAATACTGACGGCGGAATTGTTCATGCGTTGAAACATTTTGACTTGATTTAACGAAGTGCTCTACTAAATTACACTAAAAAATCCCACTTCTTATTTAGAAGATGGGATTTCTTTTTTATGTCTTTTTTGATGAACACAGATAACGGTTCCTGTCACTTGAATCAGTAAGAGAAGAAGCAGGATTATGCTTAATCCCATATGTCCCTGATCGAACGTTCTTTTTAACAATACAAGTAAAATCAGACTGCTTACTGAATAAAGTGACCATTGCTTATCCATAATATCTAGACCCCTTCGGTTTGTTATCTATAAGGATAGGACTTTTACTTGGAAAAAGCAAGGAACTTTTAGCTATCTGTGAAGTTTTCTACAATTTTTTAGGGTTTCCTTATAATTCTAAGAGAATTCTAAATATTTCTGCTCGTTGGTATTTTTCTAGATAATACGCTAGTCATTTCAAACAGGATAAAAAAGTGATACACTAACCTTATTGTAACCTTTAGGGTAAGGAGTTTTTTTATTATGAGAACAGATAAACAATCAACAATACAACTTATTTTAGATACGTGCTTAATGGCTGGAAAAATCATGACCGAAAGTGGCTCTGAAGTATATCGAGTTGAAGATACGATGAATCGTATTGCTGAAAATGCCGGTCAAAAAGAAAGTGTCAGCTACGTTACAGCGACAGGACTTTTTATGGGCTTTCGTTCTAGTAATTATACCCAATTAGAAAATGTTACAGAACGAAGTATCAATTTAGAAAATGTTGCGATCGTTAATGACCTTTCCCGAAAATTTGCTAACAAAGAAATTACATTGGAAGAACTTAATCGAAAGCTAAAAAACATCACTCATGAAGCACCCACTTATTCTACTCTTCTGCAAATTCTTTCAGCAGGAGTGGTCAGCTGTATGTTGATGTATATATTTGGTGGTACTTGGAATGATTTTTTCGCTACTTTTTTCATCGGTATGATCGGTTTTAGTGTAGCTTTTTTTACTAAAGAGTGGTTAAATATCAAGTTTTTAGATGATTTTCTTGCGGCTTTTTCAATTGGATTTTTAGCTTATCTAGCAGTAAAGTTTCATGTAGCTGAAAATATCGATAATATTATTATCGGTGCCGTCATGCCACTTGTGCCTGGAGTAGCTATTACAAACTCGTTTAGAGATATCTTAGCCGGCCATCTTTTGAGTGGAACTGCACGAGCCACCGAAGCCATCTTTGTGGCCGGCTCGATTGGGATTGGGATCGCCATTGTGTTTAAATTATTTATGTAAGGAGAAAATTCTGTGGAAGTTATTATACATTGCTTATTTAGTTATCTGAGTACGGTAACCTTTGGAATTGTTACAAATGTCCCTAGAAAAGTTTTAAACGCTTGCGGCCTCACTGGTGCTGTAGGCTGGATGATTTTTTGGTTCACGAAAAATTTGGAAGCAGGAGAAATTTTTGCTAATTTTCTGGGTGCTATTGGTATTGGTTTGTTAAGTATTTATTTTTCACGTAGAAAAAAAATGCCGATGACGATCTTTAATATTCCCAGCTTAGTTCCATTAGTACCTGGTGGAGCTGCCTATCAAGCAGTTAGAAGCATCGTTTTAGGTGATTATGTTGGAGGATTTCACTCGATCATCAAAGTAATCCTGACAGCCGGTGCAATTGCTGCTGGTTTTATGGTGACTGGTATCGTTGAACGTTTATTGAAAAAATTTTTTGATAAAAATAGATCGACAATCAATAATTCATAAGATAAAAACAGAAAAAAAAAGCAGGAGCGCAAGACAAAACTAAAGGTCAGTTTTGTTTCGCGCTCTAAATTCGAATAAACAGCGCGGAAAAAGTAAATCCTTCGGAGCTAAACGCTTTTATCTCGCCTTTTTTAATCAACCGAAATTTCTTCAGCTGCTTCTTCGAAGAATAATAATAGATCTTGTAAGCTTAGTTTTTCTTTTTCTGCCTTATTTAAATCTTTAATAATTTTTCCTTTTTGTAGGACGATCAAACGATTGCCATAGTGTAGTGCATCTTCCATACGATGCGTAATCATCAAACAGGTCAACTGACCTTCTTTGATTCGTTGATCTGTCAGTTGCATCAACTGTTTTGATGTTTTAGGATCTAACGCAGCTGTATGCTCATCTAAAAGTAATAGCTCGGGTTTGGTCAACGTTGCCATCAATAAACTTAAAGCTTGTCTTTGTCCGCCTGATAGATTTCCAGTTGGCGTATCTAAATGATTTTCCAGACCATTGCCAACTTCACTACAAATCTTTGTAAAAAAAGTTCTTTCTTCATTCAGCTTTCGTAAACGTAACCCTCGTCTTTTGCCTCGATGTAATGCTAATAATAAATTCTCTGCAACTGTCATCCTTGGGGCCGTTCCCATTTTTGGATCTTGAAACACTCGAGAAAAGTACTTTGCGCGCTTTTCTTCAGAATAATTTGTAATATTCTGACCGTCTATAAAAAGCTCCCCTTCACTTAGGTCCAAAGTTCCTGCAATACTATTAAATAACGTACTTTTCCCCGCACCATTCCCACCAAGTACCGTGACAAATTCACCTTGTGCAATTTTTAAATTTACATGATTCAAAATCAGTTTTGTTTCATTTAAGCCATTATCAATTTGTTTTGTCGCATTTTTAAGCTCTAACACTGTACTCATTTGTCTGCCTCCTTTTGTGGTAAAAAGTGAAGATTCAATGCTTTTTTTAGTTGTGGAATCATTAAACATGCCGCCAATATCACTGCTGAAAAGATTTTTAAATACGTTGTGTCGAAGCCCAGTTTAATGACAAGCAAAATAAGTAGTTGATAAATGATGCTTCCTACGACAATTGCCACAAGACGTTCAGCAAATGTCAGTTCACCAAAGAGGACCTCTCCAATAATGATGGAAGCCAAACCAATGACAATTACGCCAGTTCCTTTATTGACATCCGCGTAGCCATCATTTTGTGCAATTAGCGCCCCAGACAATGCAATGACACCATTTGATAATGTCAACCCTAATATTTTCATAGAATCCGTCTTGATTCCGATCGAACGGGCCATATGCTCGTTATCTCCAGTTGCAATATATGCTTGACCTAAATTCGTGTTAAAGAAAAACAGTAGTAAACTGATGATGATGGCTAAAACAATCACACCTAAAAAAATAATATCATAATAATTAGGTAAGTTTAGTTGTAAAAAGAAATCTTGAATTTTTGGTTTATTCAATAAAGATAAATTTGGTGTTTGCATCACATAAAGAATAACAGAATTCAAACCTGACATAACCAAAATCCCCGCTAAGATTACGGGAATTTTTCCTTTAGTAAATAGTAAACCTGTTACTAAACCTGCACACATCCCCGCTAAAACACCTAGTAATGTTGCTAAAATCGGATGGATACCGGATGTAATTGCCGTAACGCAAACTGCACCACCTAAAGGAAATGACCCCTCTGTTGTCATATCCGGAAAATTTAATATACGATATGTCATAAAAATCCCTAACCCTAATATTGCCCATAACATTCCTTGTCCAATCGCTGAAACAATCATTTGATCCTCTCCCTATTCTATAATCGTTGCTTTTGACTTGATATTTTCAGGAATTGAAATTCCTAATTTAGCAGCTTGTTTTTCGTTGATGATAATATCTCCCGTTTTAAATGTATAAATTGGCGTTGTTGCAGGTTTGGCTTTTCCTGATAAAATATCAGCCGCCATTTTACCTGTCTGTATACCCAAATCAAATTGATTGATTCCAACAGTAGCAAGTCCACCTTGTTCAACCATCGTATCTACGGATGGAATAATGGGTGTTTTGCTTTTATTTGCCTCATTCACAACCGTCTGCATTGCATTGGCAATCGTATTATCAGTGGGAATATAAATAAAATCGACTTCACTTGTCATGACTTGAACTGTTTGCGCAATTTCATTACTGGAAGGGACTGCATAGGTCTTAACACTCCATCCTTGATTTTCAGCAATTTTTTTTGCTTCCTCAACCTGATACTTAGAATTTTCTTCAGATGAAGCATATAATATACCGACCTTTTTACTTTCCGGCAAAATTTCTTTTACTAACTCAAATTGTGCATCAACTGGTGATTTATCACTGACACCCGTTATATTGCCACCAGGCTGTTGATCATTTTTTACAAGTCCAGCACTAACCGGATCAGTAATCGCACCAAGAACGATTGGGATTTCAGAAGTTGTATTAGCTAAAGCTTGTGCTGCTGGTGTAGCGATTCCTATCAAGACATTAGATTTTTTTTCTTGCACTAATTGTTGACTCATCGTAGCTAATTTACTTTGATCAGCTTGTCCGTTTTGAAAAGCAATGGTTATATTCTTACCATCTTCATAGCCTTCTTCTTTCAACCCCGTCTGGATGCCTTTATAGATTTGATCCAGTGCAGGATGACTAACAAATTGCAGTACACCAACGGTTGGCAACTCCTCTTTGAACGTCTCTTTTTTTTCGAAAAAAAATGAACCAATTAAAAAAATAACAATAATTGCTACAACAAATGATAAACGATTTTTTCTCATAAATTCTCCTCCTAAATGTGAATACGTAGTTGGCTTCTTTAGCTCTGTATGAAAGTATTAAAAAAAGACAACGACAATTCCTAAAAAGGAGCAGTCGTTGTCTTTTCAACAAAAACCGCATAGACTAATCATCTATGCGGTCAAAAATACAGCTTTAATATACCGACATAGATACAAAATTTAGAAATCATCTTCTAAAGTTGTATCTATGAGAGTCTCATACATACAACTATCTACGCCAGTTTTGCCATGAATGATTCAATTTGCTAATTGGTTTTGATAGTTGGTTCATGTAATCACTCCTACAAGTTTTTTCTGTTACAGCAAGTGTACACTATAGAGAATTTATTCGTCAAGTCTAAAAATGTATTAAATAGAAATTATTTTGACTCTTCACTGGTTCTTTTGCTCTTTTTCAACTGTCTTCGATAGCTCCAACTATCTTTATTTTCTTTGAACGGATAAAAATTCAAACTTGTGAACATTTGCTTAGATGCTTTATTCCAATCAAAAATTTCACTTACCATGATAAATTCTCTACCTAATTTTTTTGATTTGTAGATAAAGTATTTTGTGACCGCCCGTCCAATATGCCGATTGCGAAACGCTTGATCGATCACAATGGCATAATCATCTTTTGCTAGCCAGACATCACCGATTATTTGAACAAGGTCGCCGTTTTTATATTCAATGTAATAAAGTAACCCATGCTCATCTTGCCATTCATACATTTGTTGAATTTGTTCTTCTGAATACGTGATTTTAGCACCCACGATATGATACATACTCTCTGGATCTTGATACCATTTTAATGATTCTTTACGAAGCTTATCAAAGGGGATTAAATAGATTTTTTC
Source organism: Enterococcus sp. AZ101 (assembly GCF_050499005.1). Lineage (NCBI taxonomy): Bacteria > Bacillati > Bacillota > Bacilli > Lactobacillales > Enterococcaceae > Enterococcus > Enterococcus sp. AZ101. Next base: position 1,844,575 of record NZ_JBMHEZ010000001.1, read on the forward strand.
TGTTATTTGAATTTTTTTAGACCTATTACGTTTGAAAGAGGACTCAGTTTTAGGCTGAGTCCTCTTTCTTATTAAGTCAGTCGCTAAAGTCCGCCATTTAATACTTGTCACGTCGTTCACTTCTTACGTATACACGTTGCAATCTAGGTTTCATTGTAAAAAGTCCCAATAAACTGAATAAAATAAATTCTTTCATATCAAGCCCTTCTTTCCAAAATTGATTTATTGCACTATAGAATCAGCTTCTGTATTCGGATCATCCACTGTTTCTTCATTGATGGTTTGATCTTCCTTTGTTGTTTCTGTTGTTTCTTCTGTTGAAGTTGTTGTAGGAGGTTGAACGCTTTGCCCTACACCAGACAATGGCAACTGATTTAAAGCAGGAATCAACATTGTTTTAGTGTCTAAACTTTCATCCACGGTGATTCTATTTTTTTCTTTCCCATTTTCAAAGAAAAGAATCGTGACTTCATTTTTTTTGATATTATATTTTTTTTCAATTTTTTCGGCTTCATAAACAATTGGATAAATATAAATACTATGATTAAATTCTTTCATTTGATTTGAATCTTTTAAAACAGCGATGACATTTTCGTATGTTTTCCCACTTGGTACTGAAAATAAAACAGTCATTGCAGTCTTTTCACTAATTGTTTTATCAGCTGTTTTCGCCTCTAAATAATTGGCTTTTTTAGTAAGCCTTTCTTGATTTACTAAAGAGTTGATCTCAGATGATCGAATATTAGCCTGTACTTTAGGCACCACTATAAATAGACTAATAATAAATAAAACAAGCACTACTAAAATAATCGCACTCAGTTTTTTCTGTTTGTTTATAGATGCTACAAAATCATCTTTAACATCAACAAAATTCTTCTTCATGGGTCTGCTCCTCTACAACTTATACTCTTATTATACTAGTAGTTGATTCCTTTGCCTAGTATAACAAACAATGAGCAGTTGATATTTAATAAAAAAAGGATATTTTTCTACTTATATACACCTAAATATTAAAAAACAATAATATTATGATTGATTCATTCACCTGTTGACAAAACGGATGCGCTATCCTATACTTTCATTAATGATAAATATATTAAAATACAATGAAAAGAAGAGTACTGTTTTAGAAAGTTGATTAGAGAGTCTCGGTAGCTGAAAAGAGGTAATTTGAAAAAACAGGAAGATGGTCTTTAAGTAAATCTTGGTCAACACTGTACAGCCAAGTTTGGGAACGCCCAATACAGCGTCCGAGTATTGATTAAATAGATTTGTACTCATTGAGAAGAATCTTGTGAGAGATTTTTGAATAAAGGTGGTAACACGCTCAGTCGTCCTTTACTTTTGCAAAAAAAAGTAGAGGGCTTTTTTTATTTTCAACTAAATCTGACTAAAAAATGGAGGAAATATTATGCCAAACAGCAACAAAAAAATCCCTTTTCGTTACGATATCGTAGGCAGCTTTCTACGACCAGAACACTTAAAAAATGCACGTACTGCATTCGCCGACGGTGATCTTTCTAAGGAAGAATTAACCAAAGTAGAAGATAAAGCGATTATCGAATTAATTGAAAAACAAAAGACAGCTGGACTCTACGCTGTAACTGATGGTGAATTTCGCCGTCGTTGGTGGCATTTAGATTTTATTGCTGGTTTAAATGGTATTACTGTTTATGATTTCCAAACAACTGCCTTTGGTTTAACTACGGAAGCTCAAGGGACATACGTTAGTGGCCCTCTATCGTTTTCTGACAATCATCCTTTCCTTGAGCACTTTCGCTTTACACAAAAATATGCTTCACCTGCTTTAGCGAAGCAAACAATTCCGGGACCAAATATGATTTTCTTGGATTCCTTGATTTTATCAAAGCAATACAATGAACAACCAATCTATGATTCATTAGAAGCATTCAAAAAAGATTTGATCCAAACATACCAAAATGCGATCCAAGCTTTTTATGATGCGGGTTGTCGCTATTTACAACTGGATGATACAAGTTGGGGTGGTTTATTCGATGATCGATTCCGTGAAATGATTAAAGCGAATGGCTTAGATGCTGATCAACTATTAACTGATTTTCAAGAAGTAACTGAAAAATCTTTAGCAAACAAACCTGCTGATCTAGCTGTTACCTTCCACTTCTGTAAAGGAAATTTCCAATCCCATTGGCTTTATAATGGTTCTTATGAAAAAATCGCTAAAAATTTATTTTCAATCGATGCCTTTGACGGTTTTTTCTTAGAATATGATGATGAACGTTCTGGCGGCTTTGAGCCTCTGAAAGAATTAAAGGACCAACGAATTGTTCTAGGATTGATTACAACAAAAAATGGTCAACTAGAAAGTTCAGACATGCTTGTTGAACGAATCAACGAAGCTGCTCAATTTGTACCGTTGGAGCAAATTTGTTTATCGCCACAGTGTGGATTTGCCTCAACTCACGAAGGCAATCACTTAACTGAGGACGACCAATGGCAAAAAATCGAACTTTTAAAAACCGTGGCTGAAACAGTTTGGCAAGATGCTTAAATAAAAAGGAGGTAATAACATGACCGCTATCAAAGATATTCCATTTCGCTACGACCAAGTAGGGAGTTTCTTACGCCCTGATGCACTAAAAACAGCTCGAGAAAATTTTCTAAAGCAAACAATTTCTGTGGCTGAGCTGAAATCAGTCGAAGACCAAGCAATTATTGAACTGATCAACAAACAAGTCTACAATGGTTTGAAGGCTGTGACAGACGGTGAATTTCGTCGTAGCTGGTGGCATCTAGATTTTTTATGGGGATTGAATGGTGTTGATCAACTCATACCTGAGCATGGCTATCAATTCAATCAAGTAGAAACTAGAGCTGCTTCATATCAGATATCAGATAAAGTCACTTTCAACCCAGATCATCCCTTTTTCGAAGCTTTCACGTTCTTAAAGGAGCATACACCAGAAGGAATCATACCTAAAGCGACAATTCCTTCACCCACACTACTTTTTAATCGAAAAAGTGATACTTTTACTTATGCGAGTTACACAGATGAAAAAGTTTTTATTGATGATTTAGCCACAGCCTATCATAAAACTATCCAAAAATTTTACGATCTAGGTTGTCGTTATCTTCAATTGGATGATACTTCTTGGGGAATGTATACAGGATTTATCGAAAATGCTAAATCAGAAGAAGAAATCAAGCATTGGCATCAACAATGTGAAGCCGGCGTTACTGTTATTAACCAGTTACTTAAAGGACTACCGGATGATTTAATCATTACCATGCATGTTTGTCGCGGTAATTATAAATCTGATTGGGCCATCGCTGGACCTTATGATCATGTTGCTACTTATCTAGCCCAATTAAATATCGATGGCTATTTCTTAGAATACGATGATGATCGTTCTGGTGGATTTGAACCGTTAGGGCAAATCTTTAAAAATAATCCTACAAAAAAAGTAGTTTTAGGGTTAATAACTTCCAAGTTTCCTATTTTAGAATCAGAAGAAGGTTTAATCAACAGAATTAATGAAGCAACCCCCTTTATCCCATTGGAAAATCTTTGTCTGTCTCCACAATGCGGATTTGCTTCTACTGAAGAAGGAAATCATCTGACTGAAGCCGAGCAATGGGCCAAAGTCAGACTAGTTGTTGATACCGCTAAACGTGTTTGGCAAGATGCATAACAAAAAACAAGAAGTTTGGTGCAAACCAGCTTCTTGTTTTTTGTTATTTTATCGATTAACTGAACGAGCCATGCGATTGATGGTATGGCGCATTCCTCGAATTGCAACAGACATTTCGTAAATATTTTCTGCAGGTGCTAGTCCGCCATAACCAGCGTCTCCTATATGTTGAATATCTACGCCACAAATTTTATTTGTCAATGCAATTTGGCGAATCGTTTCTTTGCTTGCACTTTCCTGACTTGTTCCGATTGCTGACATTGTTAACAAATCATACTTTTTAGCAATTGCCACGGCTTCTTTCATATCCGCTTCCGTAAAGCCTTGAACAGTTCCTACAGCTGGCAATAATAAGATGTCAGCTCCAGCTTTAGCGTACGCTTCTACTGCTTCTGTAGAAACGACAGGTTCATCTGAGCCTGCGCTATGCATTTTCCCAGCAATGATCAAACCAGAAAAATGTTCTTTTGCAACTTTCACAGCTTTAGCAATTTCTAAATTCGTTACACCGGTTCCTGGATTTCCTGTCAAACAAATAAAATCGATCCCCATTTTTTCAGCTTTTTGAATAGTTTCTTTTGAACTTGTCCGGCCATTGCTGATGGTCAATTTTTCGCTGAACATGGTAGATGAATCATCTACTGGTTCTAAATTCACACCAATCGGACGTCCCACTAATTCTTTCAAGATCGGTATAGGGTTGATTTTATTTTTTTCTGGATTTTGCCAATAGGTCATGATCTCTTCCATAGACATCCCGGGAATTCCTTGGACGATGGGATTAAAACAATCAAAAACATTTAATAAAATCAAATCCGCGCCAAATGCCGCTGCAACCTCCGCATTACTGATATCTCCGGCTTGGGGAGAAGCTACAACAACATTTTCAGATAAAATCGTCCGCCCCTCACTTGCCTTAATCGACTGCTTCAACTCTTCACCCGTCATTTTTGCCACTTCACTATAACTTGCACTAATTAACCGTTTTACCATATTGACTCCTCCTTATTTTAAAAGCGTAATGGGCTCTTTAAGTTCTGACTGAAAAATAGGAAACTAAAATTGAGGTGTTTTTTACCTCCTTTTTAGCTTCTCTTTTTTCCGAAGAACTAGCCCATGCAGCTAGATAACATAAAAGCGTAATGGGCTCGTTTAGTTCTGACTGAAAAATAGGAAACTATATTCCAAAAAGGATAGCCTTTAAAAGAATAAATAAATTACTTTAACTCTATTATACTAAAAACAACAGGAAAGCGCAGTCATTTATGTATCAAATGAAATAAACTCTCATTCTATGACTTTTCTTTTCCACTTCCTTTATAATTAAAAAGAACTCCGTTATAATAATACTATTATGTATATAGAATTGAGGGATGTTTATGTCATTTGATGGCGTATTTACTCATGGAATGATCTCAGAATTGTCTGAGAAGTTAGTAGCTGGCCGAATTTCTAAAATTCATCAGCCGTATGAAAATGAAATTGTTTTAGTGATCCGCTCTAAAGGAAAAAATCATAAATTACTTTTATCTGCTCATCCTAGTTATGCTCGTGTACAATTGACAGCAATTGCTTATGCGAATCCTGATACACCACCTAACTTTGTGATGATGTTACGCAAGTTTCTCGAAGGTGCTATTTTAGAACACATTCATCAGGTAGAGAATGATCGGGTGATCCATTTTACATTTACAAAACGAGATGAGTTAGGTGATTTGCAAAATATCGTGCTAATTGTTGAATTGATGGGCAGACACAGTACCATCGTGTTGATGAATAAAGAAAATGGAAAAATCTTGGATGCCATCAAACATATTGGTAGCTCTCAAAATAGTTATCGTTCTTTGCTTCCTGGCGTCGAATACATCGAACCACCAAAACAAGAACAACAAAATCCCTTCTCAGCAAGTAAGGAAAAGGTTTTTGAGCTTCTTTCTAAAACCAGTGAAGTCAATGGGAAATACTTACAAAGTCAATTTCAAGGCTTAGGGAAAGACACTGCCGATGAATTAGCCTTTCGTTTAAAGGAACATCCAAATGAAAAAATGCTTGTATGGCAATCTTTTTGGGCCTCCCTTGAAAACGAAGTTGCACCGACATTGACAATAGCTGCAAAAAAAGAATACTTTACCCCACTTCCCTTCATTTCACTTGAAGGAAAGCAACAATCCTTTAACACGCTAAGTGAGTTACTTGATGCCTTTTATGGTGGGAAAGCTGAAAAAGACCGCGTCAAACAACAAGGCGGTGAATTGATCCATAAAATCGAAAACGAATTAAAACGTAATCAAAGTAAAGTTGTAAAACTTCAACAAACCTTAGCTGACACAGAACATGCTGAAAATTATCGTCGCGATGGTGAACTATTAACTACCTTTATGGCTCAAGTTCCTAAAGGCGCTGAGTTCGTTGAATTGCCAAACTATTATGAGGAAGATCAATTATTACCCATAAAATTAAATCCTGCTCTAACACCTAATCAAAATGCACAAAAATATTTTCAAAAATATCAAAAGCTAAAAAATGCAGTAAAAGTCGTTCATGGACAAATTGAACAAGCAACTCAAGAAATCAGCTACTTAGAATCTGTCTTATCACAATTAGAAATAGCTGGTCCTATGGATATTGAGATGATTCGTGAGGAATTGATCGAACAAGGATATGTAAAAAAACGTGGTGCTAAAAAACAAAAACAATTAAAAAAGAGCAAACCAGAAGAATTCTATTCAAGTGAAGGTGATTTAATTCTAGTTGGTCGGAATAACCTGCAAAATGATCAGCTTACACTAAGAACAGCAAAGAAAACCGATGTTTGGCTACATGCAAAAGATATTCCTGGATCACATGTAATCATTAAAAATGCTGCACCTTCTGATAAAACATTGATGGAAGCTGCTAATCTTGCCGCTTATTATTCTAAATATCGTCTTTCTGCTCAAGTACCAGTTGACTATGTTCAAGTCAAACATGTCCACAAACCAAACGGCGCAAAACCAGGATATGTGATTTATGAGAACCAAAAAACACTTTATGTAACCCCTGATGAACAGTTATTAGAGACTCTAAAAGAAAATAATCCAACAACGTTTCGTTCTAATTGATAAGAAACAGCCAATTTCGTTATGAACACAAGAATTAAAGCTTCGAACAAAGCCGACAAGTGCTTTAGTTCGAAGCTTTTTTAAACTAATTTCGAGCAGCCATTGCATGCTGTACTAGTTTATTTGACACATCCGAAATGATTTTATTGGCTGATACACCTTGTAATACAGGCTTTTTGATCGTCATATAAAAAATGTACTTTGGCTCTTCAGTTGGAGTAATCGTAACCACAGAATGTAAATATTCTTGTTTTTGATAACTACCATTTTCAAAAAACTCTGCTGTTCCTGTTTTAGCTGAAACATTCAGTCCTTCGATGGCATATTCTTTTCCCATACCAAATTTAGGATCAATCGTCACATCTTTCATGTACTCTAACATTTTATCAGCCGTTTCGCGTGATATTGGTGTGCCTACAACTTCTGGTTGCGTCACTGTTTCTTCGCCATTGGCGTTTACGATTTTATTGATAATCGTCGGTTTCAACATTTCTCCACCATTTGCAATTGCGGTATAGGCCTGAAGCATTTGTAAATGCGTTACTGAGATTCCTTGTCCGTAAGCCGTCATCGCTCGATCAACTGTTGTTTTATTCTGAATTTCACCAGCCGCTTCACCAGATAAGCCGAAATTAGTACTTTTGCCAAAGCCAAACCTTGTGAGATAGTCTTGCCACAGTTCAGGCATGCGTTCCTGAAGCGTCACCATTCCTACATTACTTGACCACGCAAGACCTTGCCTAAAGGTCATGTTCCCTGCACCAACACCGTTATTCCAATCATTAATCGTCGCATCATCCACTTTAATACTGCCTGAAGTAAATTGCTCGTTTTCATCAAATTTATTTTCCTGAATGGCCGTTGCCATCAGCAGACTTTTCATTGTCGAACCTGGTTCAAAGGCATCTTCAACAATAATATTGCGCCACTTGAAATTTGGATCATCGACACCGTTTCTTGTATCCAGTTCAAAAGAGGGGCGTTGAGCGGTTGCTAGTATGTTTCCTGTTTTAGCTTCCATCAACGTTGCGGTGATATGCTCTGGTTGATAATTTTTAGCAGCATCATCCAATAGCTCCTCCAAATAGAATTGAAGATTACTATCTAATGTCGTGTAGATATTACTGCCATCAACTTTCTTTTTCTCTTTCACACTTCCTGGTTTTACATCGCCTTTTGCAGAGTTTATTTCGTAACTCCTAGAGCCATTGACACCTGATAACTGATTATTATAAGCCTCCTCGATGCCCATAACTCCCAGCTCATCGCCTTTATCGTCTTGTTGCGTGTAGCCTATAAAAAAGGAGGCAAAATTTCCTGCTTGATACGCACGTTTTCTTTCTTCTCTAAAATAAATACCTGAAATATTTTGTTTATCTAGATTTTCTTGAATCTGCCTTTTTGTTTCAAAGTTCAAGTTTTTACCATTAGTTCCAAATTCAACGGTCGTTATAGGCTCCCCTGACTCATTGACACTCGGTCTTAACTGTTTTAGTGTTGTCTCTTTATCAATTTTGACATATTTTTCAAAAATTTCAGCGATTGTCGACCAATCCTTTTCTTGTACATACAATTTTTTACCTTCTAAATCAGTATAGTTTTTATCTAAAATAGCATATAGTGAAAATGCACTTGAGTCTTCGACTAACACATTCCCATCTTTATCAAAGATCGTCCCTCTTTTAGCTTCCAATGTTTCATGGACTTCATAAAGATCTTTTGTCTTTTCTGAAAGGGTAGTTCCAGCAACTTTACCAGTTATTAAAATTGAAGATAAACGTACCGTAAATAGTACAAAAATCAGAATAGTCAAAAATAAAACAGTGATCCCTACTCTTTTTCGGTTTTTAGTTGTAGAAAGATTATGATGCGCAAACCAGTCTTTTATTTTTTTCATTCTAGCTTATCTCCAAGTTCTATTTTTAAATGATTATCCCTTTGTATTTTACCTCTTTTATCTGCTTTTTTTTATTCACACTACTCATCTTAAACAAAAATTAGAGTATTCTCCCACTAAAAGTAAATTTAGTACTTTAGCTTAGGATTTCAGTAATCTCTTCTTTCCTGTAAAGCTAAGTCTTGATAATACTGTTCTTTTTCTTCTAATACTTTGATTTTTTCTTTGATGTTTATTAACTCTTTTTCTGCACGTTCTCGTTGTGTTGTAATAAGTTGAGAGCGTTCATCAATCGTTGGATTTCCCGCCTCACAAAGCATGATATACCGTTTCACTTCTGACAAGCTCATACCAGTCAATCTTAATGCTTGAACAATCCTGACCCACTCCAAGTCTTCATTTGAAAATTGACGAACGTTCGCATGATTTCTTGTCACATGCGGGAATAATCCTTGATTTTCATAGAAGCGCAACGTATGTGGTGAAATAGTCATCTTTTTAGCTACGTCATGTACTGTGTACATTCTATCATCTTCTTTCTATTTGCTAGTTGACTGAGAGTTACTCTAAGGGGCTATAGTGTCACTAGAGCACGAGAAAATTAGGTTCATTATCGCGCTCAAATACAATATAATTTCGAGGAGGAAATCATCATGGAAAATAATGAAAAAGTCTGGTTTATCACTGGTGCATCAACAGGATTAGGAAAAGCACTTACCTTAAAATTATTGGAATATCACTATCGTGTTGTTGCTACAGCAAGAAATACCCAAGATATTGAGAATTATCTTACAACTGAAACTGATATCTTAGTGTTGCCATTAGATGTCACAAAAGAAAGCCAGATCGAACAGGCTGTACATCGTGCGATCGAGTATTTCGGTCATATCGATGTACTCGTAAACAATGCTGGAATTGGGTATTTTTCTTCGATTGAAGAGGCAGACAAAATGGCAGTGCGAAAATTATTTGATGTGAATTTTTTTGGCTTAGCAAATGTAACAAATCAGGTGTTGCCTTACATGAGAACAGCACAAACAGGACATATTTTAAATATTTCTTCTGTTGGTGGACTCATCGCTTTTCCATGATTTGGTTATTATCATGCAACAAAATTTGGAATTGAAGGATACTCTGAGTCGCTCTACCAAGAGGTCTTACCATTAGGGATACATGTAACGTTGATTGAGCCAGGAGATTTTAAGACCGATTTTGCTGGACGATCAGCAAAAGAAAGTAGGAGGAACATTTCTGATTATGATAAGACAGCTGGAAAAAATATTCATGGTCTTAGACAATTGAGCGGACATCAACCAGGCAATCCAGAATTAGCTGCTGAGGCAATGATCCAAATAACTGAAAATTCACTGGAACCACCTCTTCGCCTTTTATTAGGAAGTGATGCCTATCTACATGCTAATCGAAGAATAGAACTAGCGCAAATAGATATTGAAAATTGGAAATCCTTAACCATGACAACAGATTATTAATATTTTATATAGTTGAATAAAAAAGGAAGAGAGCGGGACAAAACTAAAAATCAGTTTTGTTTCGCTCTCTATATCCGAATAAATGGCGAGAAATAAGTAGACTACGCTGTGCTTCGATTACATCAACTTCTAAGAGCTAGAGCTCTAAGAGTTGACGGTCTTTGGCAATAAGCTGAATACTTTTGTCTCGACCTAATACCTTAGTAGCATTATTTTTTTCTTGCCACATGAACTTTCAATTGTTTTCCTTTGATTGTCCGCTCTTTCATTGCTTGAATCACAAGTTGTCCTTTGCCATTTAAGATATCAATATAGGTTACATTTTCTTGAATGGTGATAATGCCAATATCTTCTGCTGTGATTCCTTCAATTTTTGAAATAGTCCCGACAAAATCAAGTGCACGTAATTTCTTTTTCTTCCCACCGTTGAAATAGACTTTAGTAATTTCTTCGTTCACTCGTTTCGCTTTAGGCTGTTTTATTTTTTGTTTTGTCGTTATTTTCGCTTCAAAAGCAGATTTGCTGCGCGCAACTAGCTTAGCATTGGGCAGGGTGATTTGAGTCATCGTTAGTTCGCCAAATGTTTCGATTTCTCTTTTTAGTGCGCCTTCTTTCGGGGTTACAAACGTTAAAGCAAAGCCTTCTTTGCCAGCACGTCCGGTTCGACCGACACGATGAATATAGCTTTCTTTTTCATAAGGAATATCTAAATTAATAACATGCGTGATATTCTCAATATCAATGCCTCGCGCTGCTACATCTGTTGCGACAAGATAGCGAAACTTAGCTTTTCTAAACGCATCCATTACATCAAAACGATCTTCTTGCATCATGCCACCATGTAATTTGCCAACAGGATATCCAGCCTTTACTAAGAAATCATAGGTAACATTAACCTTCTCTTGTGTGTTAGCAAAAATAATGCAGGTATCTGGATTTTCCATGATCGTTACAGCTTCTAAAGCGGTCAGTTTGTTTTCATCTGTGGTATCTAAAAAAGCATGTTGAATTTTAGGCGTTGTTTTCTCTGTTGCTTCAATTTTTACAACGATTGGCTCATGTAGATAGGCAATACTCATACGTTCAATCGTCTGTGGCATTGTTGCAGAGAATAATAATGTATTTTTCATTTTTGGTAACGCCGCAATAATTTCTTTTACTTGATCGATGAACCCCATATTAAGCATTTCATCTGCCTCATCAATGACTAAACAGTTGATTTTTTCAAGCGGGAGACTCCCTTTGATAATATGATCCAATACTCGTCCAGGTGTTCCAACCACAATATGACTTTTTTGCTTTAGCTCTGACTTTTGTTTTACATAAGATGCTTTTCCATAAACTGCTGTTGCTTTGATCCGTTTATAGCGACCAATATTGATCAAGTCTTCTTGCACTTGCTGTGCTAACTCTCTTGTCGGTTCCAGTACAAGAATTTGGGGCTTATTCTCGATCCAATCAACTTTTTCGCACAAAGGAATGCCAAAACTAGCCGTTTTGCCACTACCAGTTTGAGATTGAACTAAAACATCGTTCGCAGCCAGAACAGCTGGAATAACTTGCTGTTGGACCGGTGTAGGTATTTCGTAGCCTAAATCAGAAATTGCTTTTAAGATTACATCGCTTAGCGGATAGCTGCTAAAATTTATATTATTCATTGTTTCCCCATTCTTTTCGTTTATTGCTTAAACTAATGTTAACGAAACGTCTATTTTTACTATTTAGATTCAGCTCCTTATTATCCACGAAAAGATGTAGAACTGCAAGAGGCTGAATTAATCTTTTTAAATAGTCTGGAGCGGTCTTTTCCTGTTTGGTTTACATCATTATTGTTCTTTAAAAAATAAGTCTGTAGTATAATAAAAATTGACTAAAACGTTTGAAAGAAAAGAAGGTTTTTCCATGAATTTTTTAAAAAGATATGGATTTGGTATTATGATTCTAGTTATCATTAGTGAACTAACATTCCCTTTGATTTTTGCTCATTTTTACCCCAATTATAATCCAGTAACAATGTTGATCAGTGATTTTGGTGAAGATGGAAGTCCTGTAAAACTAGTCTTTAAAGTTTGGCAATTGGTTGATGGTAGTCTATTTATTTTAACGATTCCAAGCTTTTATGCACGGTTCAACAACACTTCTAAGCCACTAGCAACATGGTTGAGTATCACCATAGCTATTTTTTCTATTGGAGATTGCTTAGTGACAGCTATTTTTGATCGCACAACTAATACGGCTCAACTAGATGTTGAAGCCCTCATTCATGACTACTTATCCGGTGTTGGTTTTATTGCACTATTAATGGCGACATTCTTTTTGATCAAGCTCTATACTTTAGAGCATCATTATTTATTTGTCAGAATCCTGATTGTTATTTTTTTCTGCTCTTGTTTCTTTATGTTTTTATTTGCCGCACCTAAAATCCCTCTTGTAACTCAATTGCACATTCCCTATCGCGGACTTTGGCAACGAGCAAATTTACTTTTTTTATATTTTCCTTTCTTTCTTGTCGCTATTAAAAATCTAGATAGAAACAATCAAAAGACAATAAGACTTTAGCATCATGCTAAAGTCTTATTGTCTTTTCTTTTCCCACCTTCTCTGTCAGAATCTAGTCCTCAACTTCCCATTATCCAGAATGAATCTTCCGTTTATATCTCTTTGTCATAACAACAGCACATCGTTATGTTCATTACAAGTTTATTTTATAACTAAAAATTATTTCAAATCGAGTATTATATAAAAAACACACATATTCTAGTACATTTACATTTTAAATTGAACTATCACAATAAATCTTTACTTTAGAATAAGACGCAAAATAAATGATAAACCAAACCACCCAATCAAACTTATACCAATAGCTATCACCCATCCTAAAATATTATGCTCTAACGGTAGAGGCATATTCATACCAAAGAAGCCTGTCACGATTGTCGGAATTGTTAATAAGATGGAAAGAATTGTCAAAATTTTCATCGTATCATTCAAATTATTATTCAAGATGTTATTATATGTTCCAGATAATTGCTGTAAAACTTGAGAAGTCAATTGAGCCATCTCAACAAGTTGCCTGGCTTCAATCAAGGTGTCTTCCCACTGTTCTTTTTCGATCTCATTGAGCGACCGAAAAATAACATTTGTTTTTATTTGTTCAAGTAAAACCGCATTTTGTTTTGTTGCGGAGATAAAATACGCAACACCTGTCTCTACATCTGACAATGCTAATAAATTCTTTTTGGATGTTTTTTCTCTCAGCATATCATTGATATGATTTCGTTCGCGGTTCATCTCTTCTATTACTGGAAAGAATTTGTCAGTAATCATAAATAAACTTGAAAAAAGAAATTTAAAAACAGAAATATCAGGATTATCATTCAAAAATTTTTCCATATATTGGGTAATGTACACATTTTGATGATTAGTTATAGTCAATAATTGGTTATTTTTTATTAAAAACGTCATTGGTGTTGCTTCATAATGGCTATCACTCTTTTTATTTTGAGGAACATTATAAATCAAAATAAATGCATTCAATTCACTATTATACTCGATACGGGCGCGCTCATTTTTATCTAGTGCATAAGAAATAATTTCACTATCAATGCCATATTGCTTATATAAATCTGAATCGATCGCTACTTGATCAGAATTGATATTGACCCAAAAATTGTCTCCACTGCCGAATTGTCTTTCTGTCATCATAAAAAAACCTCCAATGTCATTTAAAAAAATCTACTATTGCTCTTTAAAATGATTTTCAACTTTGAGTAAATTCTCTTTTAGCTGTTTTTGTTCTTCTTTCGTCAAACCACTACGTACCTTCTCATCTAATTGCTCAAAAATTTGATTTACTTGACTGACGATTTGCTTTCCTTCTCTAGTAAGAAAAATATTTTTTTGTCGTTCATTGTCTTTAGGGATTTCACGATAGATAAATTGTCTTTCTTGCAATCCTTTTAAGATATTCGTAACCGTTGCTTGTTTTTTGCCTAAGTAAATTGCTACATCACGCTGCATCGTTCCAGGATATTGGCTAATATATGTAAGGCTGCGAGCCTGTAAACTATTTAATTGTAACTTTTTTAATTGCGTAAGGACTTCATTTTGCTGCAAAATACTAAGTTGATAAATCCTTTCTGCTAAACTTTCTAGATTAAAAATCATAATTATCATCACCTCTCACTTATCAGTTTAAAACACAACACTTTATTTTACAACTATTTAATAATCGAATTTATTCAAAGAAAAACCAAAACATCATTTTAAGCATCATGTTCTGATTTTTTCTTGCATATTTATTTTTTTAATTCTAATAAAACAACATGTACTCTTATTTTTCTACGGTTGTTTTTTCTTTTTTACTTTCACGAATAATCATCAATCCATAATACTGCTATCCCCGGTAAAATAACAATCATTCCATTTAATCCAAACATCTGCCCTGTGATCAACACCAAGACAATAATTATAAGTGGATACATTTTAAGTCCTTTACTCATCACAAGTGGGTATTTAAAGAACAATATGATTTCGCAAGCTAAAACTGCGATATTAATGAGCGATCTCTCTAAATCATATAAGAAAAATTTTTTTACATTTTCAACCTATGCAGCGATCGATACCCTCATTCTTGATCAAAAACCTGATAATAAGTTTATTGAAGTCTGTCGTTCCCTTGACTGCGAATTAGATTGGTAATAAAAAATCGATAATGCAGCGTATTGACTGTTTTTCACAGCACTTTAATACGCAACATTATCGATCGACTTTTTTACTAAATTAGTTATTTTTCCCTATAAAATCTTACTGTATTTGAAACAGAGACAATACTATACAAAAGCGAATCTTCATAGTCTTGATCTAAATTAATATCCAAATGGTCATTGAACATCTCTTCATACTCTGAAATCGACAGGATTTGTCGTTCATCTAGTTGTTTTTGATGAAGATCAGTCAATAAATATTCTTCATAACCCTCAACAAGTTTCCCACTGAAGAATTCAGCTACAGCACCAGATCCATAACTAAAAAGACCAATTTCATCTCCTGCATTCAACTGACCATTTTCCAACAACGAAATCAACCCAAGATACAAAGATCCAGTATAAAGATTACCGACTTGGCGACTATAGGTAATACTTGCTTCATATTTTGTTAGAATACGTTCTTGTTCTTTTGATGATTCAGCTTCCAACGCAGCTAATAAGGCTTTCTTCCCCATTTTTGTATAAGGTATATGAAAAGCTAGTGCTTGAAAATCCTTGATTGTCTTTTTATGTCGTTCTTGATATTCATCCCAAACTTTTTGAAAAGCTTCAATGTAGGTTTCATTCGACAATTGTCCATCAACCATCGGGTAATCATGACCCACAGGTCGCCAAAAGTCATAAATATCTTGTGTTAATGCCACACTATCATCATTTAATTCCAAAATTCTTGGATTAGTTGAGATTAACATAGCAACAGCCCCAGCTCCTTGAGTTGGTTCGCCACCGGAAGCTAATCCGTACTTCGCAATATCAGATGCGACTACTAATACCTTACTTTTGGGATGACGTTGAATATGGGCTAAAGCAAATTGTAGAGCTGCGGTTCCTGCATAACAAGCTTCTTTTATTTCGAATGCACGTGCAAACGGTTGAATCCCTAACAAACGATGTAAAACGACAGCTGAGGCCTTCGATTCATCAATACCAGACTCCGTTCCTACGATTACCATATCGATTTGTGCTTGATCTTCTTCTGTTAAAATATTTTTTGCAGCATTTGCAGCAAAGGTCACGATATCTTGTGTTTTTTTATTAACAGCCATTTTATCTTGTCCGATTCCGATATGGAATTTATTTGGATCGACCTCTCTTGCTAATGCTAAATCGGTCATATCCACATAATATGGTGGGACAAAAAAACTAATTTTATCTATGCCAACGTTCATTTTATATCTCCTTTGTCATTATTCTCATTCATTACCTCCTATAATTTATCATATAATCGAGGAAGATTGGTAGAAAAAAGGATAATTTAAAATTTGTTAAAGAATTTAAGAAGTTTTTTTATTATGATTTATAGAGTATTCTTTTTTCACAAACCATGGTATATTTCATATTGGAGGTGACGTCGTGGAAATCGTAATTATCGACGCCTTGAGAACACCTATAGGGAAGTATCGAGGACAATTAAAATCATTATCAGCAGTTGAGCTAGGAACGGTTGTGACAAAAGAGTTACTTACAAGAAATACAAACGTAGCAAAACATATAAAAAAAGTCGTCTTTGGCAATGTATTGCAAGCAGGAAATGGGCAAAATCCTGCAAGACAAATTGCTATCAATAGTGGATTAAGTTTTGAAATCCCTGCTTTTACAGTAAATGAAGTTTGCGGATCTGGAATGAAAGCGCTCAGTTTAGCAAAACAAGCGATTCAATTAGGTGAAGCGGATGTCGTTTTAGCTGGCGGAACAGAAAGTATGACAACAGCTCCCGCTATCACGTATAAAGAAGATGATACTTATTCGAAACCTGTTCCCACTATGATTGTAGACGGTTTAACAGATGCATTTAGTGGAAAAGCGATGGGAATGACAGCAGAAAATGTTGCAGAACAATTTAATGTTACTCGTGAAATGCAGGATACCTTTGCGCTTCACTCGCAAATAAAAGCTGCCAAAGCGCAAACCAACGGCAAATTTGTGAAAGAAATCGTTCCATTGAATATTGAGGGTACTGTTTTTGAGCATGATGAAGGTATTCGAAAAGAGAGTACTTTTGAAAAATTAAATACCTTAAAAACCGTGTTTAAAGAAGATGGTTCAGTCACAGCTGGAAATGCATCGACAATCAATGATGGTGCTTCAGCAATGCTGCTGACCTCAAAAGCTTTTGCACAAAAACATCATATTCCTTATCTTGCCATCATAAAAGATGTGACTGAAATCGGAATTGATCCAAGTATAATGGGAATTTCACCCATAAAGGCGATCCAGTCCCTATTGGAACGAAATAATATGAATGTCAAAGATATTGATCTATTTGAAATCAATGAAGCTTTCGCTGCTTCTTCTATCGTTGTTCAAAATGAATTAGCAATTCCAGAAGAAAAACTCAATATTTGGGGCGGTGGCATTGCTTTAGGACATCCGATCGGCGCTTCCGGTGCTCGAATCGTCTCGACTTTAGCTCACCAATTAGAAGACACGGACACGCAATATGGTGTAGCTTCGCTTTGCGTTGGCGGCGGTTTAGGGCTTGCGATGCTTATTGAACGACCTAAAAAAAAAACAGCTGATAAAAAGTTTTATCAACTATCAAGAGACGAACGATTAACTTTTTTACAAGATAATGGACACCTCTCTCCAGAAAACAGACAAGAGTTAGAAAATATGTCTTTAGATGAAGATGTTGCTAATCACTTAATCGAAAATCAAATCAGTGAACTGGCGTTGCCTATGGGCGTTGTTACGGATGTTTTAGTAAATGATAAACATTATCAAGTCCCTATGGCAACAGAAGAACCCTCCGTTATTGCCGCATGCAGCAATGGGTTTAAAATGTTGCGAAAAAACGGTGGTATTCAAAGTAAACTTGCCGAAGGACTACTAAGAGGGCAAATCGTCTTTATGAACGTTACTAATGGCACTGTCATAAAAGAGCGCATCGAACGCTCTTCTAACGAAATTTTCATTCAAGCTGAAAAAAGCTATCCTTCTATTGTAAAACGTGGTGGTGGTTTAAAACGAATTCAAGTCCGTCAGTTTCCAGAAGATGATAGGTATTTATCAGTGGATTTACTTGTTGATACAAAAGATGCGATGGGAGCGAACATTCTAAATTCTATTTTAGAAGGCGTAGCCAATCTATTCCGTCAATGGTTTGATGAGGAAATTCTATTTAGTATCCTAAGTAATTATGCAACCGAATCACTAGTAACAGCAACTTGCACCATTCCATTTGCTAGTTTGAGTAAAACAGGAGATTTGGCTTCTGGAAAATTAATTGCAGAAAAGATTGCTGCAGCTTCAAAAGTAGCTCAACTAGATCCTTATCGTGCTGCAACCCACAATAAAGGCATTATGAACGGAATTGAAGCGGTAGTTTTAGCCACTGGCAATGATACTCGAGCTGTTGCAGCAGCGGCTCATGCATATGCTGTGAAAGAAAATTATCGTGGGTTAAGCCAATGGGAACTTGTAGAAGATGGCTTAAAAGGGACAATTAAATTACCGTTGGCTATCGGAACAGTTGGCGGAGCAATTCGTGTATTACCTAAAGCACAAGCCGCTTTAGACATCTTAAATGTAAAGACTGCAAAAGAGTTAGCAGAGATAATAGCTGCTGTTGGTTTAGCACAAAATTTAGCTGCATTGCGTGCTTTAGTCACAGAAGGAATTCAACAAGGTCATATGTCTTTACAAGCTCGTTCTTTGGCTATGTCTGTTGGTGCAAAAGGGACAGAAATCGATATCATTGCAGAAAAACTAAAAATAGGTTTGATGAATCAAGAACAAGCTTTAAACCTTTTAACTGATTTAAGGCAGTAATCTCTTTTTAGAACAATATATTGCCAAAACGCTCGAAACAAATGATCTGTTGTAAACTAATAAAAAAATAACCGTGACGAGCCTGAACGGTTATTTTTTTTAGTCTTTTATTCTATCGTCTAACGCTTAAACTTAAATAGCTCTCCATCACCCTCTATAGCAGCTTTTTTTCTCGTGCTTTCGACACAGCTGTAATTCGTGAATTTACCTCAAGCTTGCGGTAGATATTTAGAATATGTGTCTTGACGGTAGCTTCTGAGATAAAAAGTTTTCCTGCCATCTGTTTATTTGTCGCTCCCTTTGCAATTTCAATTAACACTTCATGCTCTCTGACAGTCAATAAATTTTTTTCTGTTACATCACAAACAGCTAATAACTGCTGATGAAACGCTTGTTCTTTGGGTTCCAATTGTGTGGCAAGCTCTTGACTAAACTGTGTATCAACCTGACAAATCACTTCTTTATAGAAAAAAAATGGGGCTTTGATTTCATTATCACTGGCATAATACAAGCTTTCAGAATATACATTTTTCAGTAGGCGTTGATCAGCATTAGGTTGCGCTAAAAGAATGGATAACTTTAATAAATTCGCTTCAATAATCTTAAGAAAAATCTGATTTTTAAGACTTTTGATCAGGATCTGATCAATCACTTCTAATGCTTGCTTGGGCTGTTGTCGTTTCACTAAAATCATACTATAAAATAGCTGATTATTTAAACTTTGATTCGTGATATCTTGATGATATTGCGCTACAAAAGAGTCTTGAAAAGCTTTGCTTAATTGATTGTGCTTTAAACAATATTTCAACAAAATAGATTTTGCTAACACATCATAGTGTCCAGATGACTCATCCTCTATTTTTTGAACTACTTGAAAGGCTTCAGCTGGTCGATTAGCTAAATATAAGAACTCTGCTTGATTATAAAGATAGACTGACCTAACATGTTCATGCTGTTGCTGACTCACTTTCAGTAAATTTTTTTCAGCATTTTCTAAATCTAAGCGTTTCAGATAAATTCCAGAAATGGTGATATGAAAAGTGAGTAAATAATTCCTTTGAATGGATTTGCCATATTTTCCTGCTTCAATTGTTTGTTTGGTTGTTTTTAATAACATCAAACTTTTATTTAATTCCCCAATTTCTTCATATAACTGAGCCAAGAGGGTTTGATTATAGTAAAGTAAAAACGAATTCTTAGTCACTTGATTTAAAGCCATACTTCCTTCAACTAATTCAATAGCTCTAACAAATTGATCGCGAAAGTATAGAATCGTTGCGTTTTTTAATAAAATAAACGCTTTTGATGTGGATGTTAGCTGTAATTGATGAATTTTGCCAACAGGAATCGGTAGTTGTTCAATTGTAAATTCATGGATACCTAATAATACTTTAATTCCGGCAATCGCCTTAATTTCATTTTTTTCAGGATACTTTTTTTCTAAGGCATCAATGAGTTGTTGACAAACCGAATACTCTAAATTCGAATGATGATAAAAAAGCTTTTGATAGGCAAAATCAATATTTTGAATGGCTTTAGAGATGGGAACCATTCCAACATAATAAGCAGAGCGAATCGTTTGTGGCAAGCTTAGCATGATCTCCATCAGCTACGTATAATCTTGGATTTCAAGTAGTAACCGCATTCCTTCATCTAAATCTCCTTGCTGAATAAATGAGCTTGCAGCAGCTTGTTTAATCCTTATTTGTTCTGCTAAAGCTTGCTTTTCAAACTTGATCATTAAAAAATCTTTTAAAATTGGATGATACTGATAAATTTGATGGCTGATATCGACACATTCAATCAACAAATTTTTATGCATTAAATGAACCATCTGTTGATGAAAGCTTATTTCAGGTAAAATCGCACCACTAAGGGCTTCATTTAAATAAGAAAAAGAAGCCGTATTTATTAAAAACACCTGTTCTTCTGTTGTTAATTGCTGAAAAATCTCTTTAGATAAATAATCAGATAGCACTTTATCATTTTTTTCTAATTCTTTTAGCTTCATCATGCCTGTTCGAAGATTGGCCGCTACTAAGAGCTGTAAACCACCTATCCAACCATCTGCAATCGTGATGAATTGTTGCTTCTCTGCTTGCGTTAAAGCTGTTCCCGCAGCAGCTTCAACAAATAGGCGTGCCTCATTCTGTGATAAAAAAAAATCCTTTTCAGCAATATATTGTAATTGGTCATCCATTTCAAGATCGCCTAAATAAAGCTTAGGACGATGTCTGGTTAAAAGTAAAACATGTACGGTAGCTGGCATTTGTGATAAAAATAGTTCAAATGATTGCAGCACTTCTTCATTTTCTATCAAATGAAAATCATCTAAGACTAAAAAGAAATCATCACTTTCAAATAAACCATTACTTAAAAATGACACCCCATCTTCTATTGTTTCCTTATTTACTGTTGCCTGGAAAAAGACTAAAAATTCCTGTTTTAATTCCCCTAATTGTGTTTGTAAAACTTCAACTAAATAGCTCCAAAAAACGTAAAGATGATTACAATCTTTGCCTAAACTCACCCATTTTACCTGCTCCTTTGGATAATCTGACAAAAAAGCTGTTACGACTGTGGTTTTTCCTCGACCTGCTCCTGCTTCTACCACAAGTAATTTTTTAGCAGTAATCCCATGAATTTTATTCACCAACAATGGTCGATTGACTAATTTTTTTCGAATTTCAGGTTGTCTGATTCTACCATTTAATATTCTTTTTTCCATGCTGACTACTCCTTTTACCTGCTAATATTACTTCTAGTATAACAGGAATTCTTATCTTCTCACATAATCTTTTCGTGTTTTCAATAAGGCAAATAGGAATAAGATAATGGTAAAAATAAGCAAATAGGAGATATTTGTTACCATGGTCGTCATTGATGCCCCATTTTCTAAATTTGTAACGATGTCTAAATACCTTTTTTGTGGTAAAAATTGAATCAAGTAATCTAGCCATTTGTTCCCATCTTTAAAAGAGAAAAAGCTACCAGAAAGCATTGTGGTAATAATGACAAGAATAGAGCCTAACATATTTGAACGATCACTATCATTAAAGAGTGAAGCCATAAATAAAGAGAAAGCTGTCGCAAATAGACAAATGAATCCGAACAAATAAAGATACTCAAATAATCCGAAACCAATATCTACTTGGAAAATAAACTTAGCCCCCACAATCATACATAGGAGTGGCAGAAATAACAAGGTAAAGGAAAATACGGTATGTCCTAGTAAAACCTGCATTAAAGAAGTGGGCGTTGTGGTAATCCGTTCAAGTAGATGCTTCTCTTTATCTTCACTAAAAGTAAACATATTTGTTAAACTGGCCATTAATAAGAACATAAGTAAATAACCAATAATCATGCTACCTACGCCTCTTGAGGCAGTGAGTGTCGTCTCATTTTCAGCAGTTCCTGCTAGTAACTGTTCTAACTTTACTTGAAGTGCCTCATTTTTTATTGTTTGTACTGTAAGATGCTCCTCTTCTTTTTGAACGACTGCATCATAGGTTCCTTTAATTAGCTCTGAAGTTAGTGGCACTGCTTTTAAGTAGGTTACATCCAGTGCTTCTGATGAAACTGTCCATTCATTTGGCTCTCCAACAAACCCAATGCGTAACGTCTCTTTCGAATGCCCACTCATAAAGATAGCAACACCAAGTACCACTATCATTAAAGCAAACATCACTAAAATACGTGCTTTATTTTCCAAAGCTCTACGACAATCATTTTTAATAGTCGTTTTCATAAGTAATCCTCTCCTTTAAATAAGCCACCACAGCATAAAATAAGTAACATGGACACACCTATAAGTAGGCACATTGTTTTAAAAAAGCCAGTTGTAGCAGTATCGTAAATGAGTGAAAAGATCAAATCTACGACTTTTGTTATGGGTGAAAACTTGCTGACGGCTACCACTTGTTCACCAAGACTTGCTATTGGAAAAAACAAACCAGATAAGATGGCAAATAAAGTGGTCACAATCCCAATAATTTGATTGGCAACCCCTTCACTTTTAAAGAGGCAACACATTAAAACACCAACGCAACTAAAGAAAAAGTCTACTGCTAAAAACAGTGCCCAAATTTTTCCAAGGTGCGCACTGCCAAAGTTTACACCTAAGATAATATGCAGGATGCCCCCAGCAATCGTATAAAAAACGGTGGTAAAAAGGAAGGTGGCAATTATTTTGGATAGGGGAATATAAAATTTTTTGATGGGTGAATAGATAATCCGCAAATTAGGCTGCCTAATTCTTTCCTCTAAAAAAGAATTGGCCGAAAAAGTAGCAGCATATAAGGTACTATAGAGCAACATTGTCACACCATAATAATCATAGCTTGTAATACTATTCCCATATACCCCTTCATTCAAGACGCCTAAAACAGCTGTTAATAAGAAGGGAAAGCCAATGCCAAAAAATAGCCACATTGGGTTAATAAATAAATTAATGGTATCTCTTTGAACAATTCTTAGAAAACGATACATGATTGAACCCCTCCTAATCTCTTAAGGAACGTCCTGTTAAATCTAAAAAGACGGTTTCCAAATTATTTGATTGTATCTCAACATTTTGAATTTTTTGATTTAATTGAATTAAAACACTGATGATTTTATCTAAGTTTTCGACTCCTTGAATCGTTGTCGCGATTAATTGTTGCTTCTCCATTTTCACTTCTTTAAGCCCCTCAATGTGATAAAAATCATCTAAGGAAAAGACTGTGCTAGTTGCTAATTCAATGACAATATTTTTTTCACCTGATAAGGCTTTTAAGGATTCTTTTGTTCCTTCTGCAATCATTTTTCCATGATCCATAATAATAATCCTGGTAGAGATTTCTTCAACTTCTTCCATATAATGCGTGGTATATAAAATGGTCATCCCATTTTTTTGCATTTTACGAATGGCAGCTAAAATATGATTACGAGATTGAGGATCAATGCCCACGGTTGGCTCATCCATAATCAATAATTTTGGTTGATGAGCAATGGCGCAAGCAATATTTAAACGACGCTTCATCCCCCCTGAAAATGTATTGGCTTTTTCTTTACGGTGTGCAGTCAACCCTACCGAATGTAAAGCAAACTCAATTCCTTCTGCTAATGCAGTGCCTTTTAGTCCATATAATGAGGCAAAAAAACGAATATTTTGCTCTGCGGTTAAATCTTCATATAATGCTAAATCTTGTGGCACCATTCCTAGCTTCTCTTTGAAGCCTTTGATGTTCTTCTCAATCGGTTTCCCTTGATATAAGATTTCGCCTGAATCATAGCCTAAAGCGCCACAGATAATATTGATTGTCGTACTTTTAGCAGCACCATTGGGGCCTAGAAGACATAAAATTTCTCCCTGCTTAATTTCAAACGATATCCCTTGTATGACTTGTTTTGCTTGATAACTTTTTTCTAAATGTCTTACTTCTATTAATGGTTGCATTTGTCCATCTCCTTTATGTCTTTAGTATAGAAAAAGAACTATAAACTGCCTATCAACCGAACGGATGATATTTTAAAAAAATGTTTATTATATTTTCTTGATTTAAGAAATAGTTACTAATTGGTTAAGAGACCAAATAAGAGATGCTTGGTATAGTTATGGTGCTGAAAGGAAACCAACTATTACTGATAACTAACATACTTTGTACACCTTCATTTTCACAGGAAATAAGAAAAAACCTATGATAAAATTACTATCATAGGCCTTCTATTTATATTTTCTTACTTTAACTACTTTGTATTGTTTACTAAGAAACTTTTTGTCAGCCCTGTTTTCAAAACTGGATAACCTAACGAATCAACGAAACAATATCTTTCTTCGCAGCACTTTTGGCTGGTAACCAACTAAAAATAATCCCGATTCCAATCGAAAGAATTAAAGCTAACATAGCCGTAAAGAAATCTGGAACGATTGTAAACGGTGTAACCATTCCGACTACATAACCAATCAACATGCCAAATGCATACCCAATTGCGCCACCAATCAAAGTCAGTGTGATGCCTTCCAGCAAAAATTGCATCATGATATTATTTTTAGTCCCACCCATCGCACGACGGACACCAATCTCTTTCGTTCGTTCAGATACAGAGATATAAATCATGTTCATAACACCAATCCCTGAAATAAACAATGAAATACCACCAATTATTGAAACAATAGCGGTAATTCCAGTTAGAATCATCCTAAGTTGACTAACTTGTCCAGCAAGGTCTTGGCTTTCATATGCGCCCATATTTCTAAGTGATCCATATTTATCCAACATTTTTTCTATGTCCTTTGTTACTAATTTAGGATCAGCAACCGTATCTAATTTAACCAAAATCGAATCTTTCGGACTTTCAAAATATTCTTCATAACTTGCTGAAGGTACTTCTACAACAACATAATCTTCTTGTGTTGAAATAAATCCAGAATTATCACGATCTTCCATGATACCGATAACTTCAAAAAGCTGTCCTTGAATCGTTACACTTTTCCCAATCAATGATTCAGGATTGTCTTTTTTTATAGCTTTGGCAATCGTTTCATTAATGACAATTACTTTATTTCGATTGATATTATCCGTGCTCTTTATTTTTCGCCCATAAATAGTTTCTGTACCATCTGATCCTAGTAATTTAAATGAGCCTTGCGTTGATGCAGTGCTTGCTTCATCAATTTGCTGTGAATAGTACTTAGCACCTTTCTCTTCGTTATCATAGTACTCAACGGATTTAACACCGTCCACATTTTCAATCCGCTCGAAATCAATTTCAGAAAAAGAAGCTAAATTAGTTTCATAAAACGATTGATCTTTCGGAGCAAAGTTAAAATACACGCTGGAGTCGTAATTATCCAATCCTATAAAATCAGCCGCATACCGCTCAAATCCACGTCCAATTGAAAAAATCGTAATAACCGAAGAAACTCCGATGATCAAACCGATCATCGTTAGAAAACTGCGCCTTTTATTTTTCAAAATAGATTTCAACGATGTTTTCCAAATTTCACTAAAACGCATAGCCTGCTCCTCCTTCAATAATCTCACCATCTCGAACAGTGATGATCCGTTTGCAGTATTGGGCGGCTTCACTATCATGGGTAACCATCAATATCGTAACTTTTTCTTCATCATTCAATCGTTGGAATAATTCCATAATATCAGCTGAAGTATGAGTGTCCAAAGCGCCAGTCGGTTCATCCGCCACAATAAAATTAGGATTTCCAACAATCGCTCTGGCAATTGCAACTCTTTGCTGCTGCCCACCAGAAAGTTGTTTTGGCAGTTTGTTGTATTTGTCTGGAATGCCAACTTTTTCTAAAGCTTTCATTACCAATTCTTTGGTATTTCCATACCTCATTCCTCCGTATAACAAGGGTAAAGCGACGTTTTCAAAAACCGTATTATTTTCAATCAATTGAAACGATTGAAAAACAAACCCTACTGATTTATTCCGAATTTTTGATAGCTTATTGTCATTATAGCTATAAGCATCTTCGCCATTGAAAAGATAACTCCCTTCAAAACTACCGTCTAAAAAACTTATTGTATTCATCAAAGTGGATTTTCCTGACCCTGATGGTCCCATGATCGCAACAAATTCATGTTCTTGTATTTCTAAATTAATATCTTTTAAAACATGAATTCTTTCTTGATCTAATGAATAATATTTGTTGACATGCTCCATTTTGATCATTGAACTGCCACTTCCATTCCATCTTTGATTCCTTTAACGTTTTTAATAATTTTATTTCCTTCGTCTAAGCCGCTTTCCAAAGTGTAAAAGCCATCTTCTTCCTTGACAGTTACTTCTTTTTGTTGTGCTTTTTTATCTTTAATCAGATAAGCAAAAAATTTCCCATCTTTTTCCTGAATACTTTTCGTTGGCAAATGAATCTCATTTCGAGGAATTAGGATTTCTACACTGTAGCCTAACGGAATATTCTCATCTGGTTGCGCAGTAAAATCATAGTTTACAATGGTAGCTGAATTGCTTGTTGCATTTGTTGAACTAGTGTCATCAATAGCATTTATTTCAGAAATTGTAGTGATTTTCCCAGTTACTGATTTATTTTGATTTACATAGTCGATTTTAATCTCCATGTCTTTACTTAATTTCTCTTTGTCATATTCTGTAACCGTACCTTTAATTTCATTTTCAGTACTTTTTAATACCATTACGGGTTTAGAAGGATCATTTTTTGCATCTTGATTCATTGTGGCGATAATACTGTCTCTTTCAGCTTTAATTTTTTCGCCCCATTCATAGGTTACTAAGACAGCATCTTTGGTTACATGGTCTCCTAAATTATAATGAATTGTTTTGACTGGTCCTTTGTCTGTACTTAGTAAAACAGACTGAGTCCACTTAGCTTGGACTTGTCCTTTTAGATGAAGTGGTGTTTGTTTTTCTACCTCATATAGGCTAATACTCTTAGCTGTTTCAGTTTCTTTTGACTGTGTATTCTGATAGACAAAAACACCTACTCCTAAAATAATAATAGCCCATGCCCCTATCAACAATTTCTTTTTCATTTCTCAATCTCCTACTTTCATTATTTTGTTTACTTAGTCATTATAAATAACGAATGTTTTTTTATCATCATTCTATAGCCTGATTTTATAGAGGACTTTAGGTGGAGTTTTTTTAATCATAACCCTAGTGATCTTTTGTAAATAGATTAATAACAACTGAGGACTGAAAAATCATTAAAAATTGCGATTAAGTCCACAGATACAAGTAAACTAACAAAAAGTTTGATAGATTTAATCAAAATACTTATATAAGGAAAAAAAGCCCAATATGAAATTAGACTTTACATACTGCCCTTATTGATAAAAAAATAGAACATCACCAATCAATCGGTGCGTCTTCGAACCAATGGCGGTCTATTTTTTTATCTTGATTGAGATAAGTAATAGAGATTTTTTTGATTCCTACTCTTTCCTTTCATTCGAATGTGTATTTCTTTCCTGCTCTACTGGTGATACAATTATTAAAAAAGGAGTGATTGTTTTGCCAAAATTTATTAGTCGTTTAATCTCTCGTCATTTATTTTCTTACCTAGTAATTGTTGCTGCTTATTTTTATTCCATTAATAAATTTGATCGTTTGCCCTCTTTTGTTTCTGGGCTATTTATTCTTTTTGTAATCATATCTATAGCAGAATCCAATTATCAACAATACCTTGAAAATAAAGCAAATGGTAAAAAATCCCAAACGTTTAAACAGTTTATCCATAATGTTGATTGGCCTATTGTTATTGTTGTAGCAGGTATTTGTATTCTAGCTTATGTAGCCCTGGTAATTTTAAGCTTTAAAATTTAATTATCAGCTTGTGCTGTCTCTTGCAATTCTTCGACTATTTGAATGAGTGTTACTGAATATGTTGGTTCGATTAATACATTATTAAATTTGTAAATCCCCCTCTTTAGGGTGATGAGTAAACCTGTCAATGGCATTCTTCTCCTTATCTAATTTCCACACGAAACTCATCCAGATCCCGCCATTTAATGGAAAAGCGTTCGCCACGTTTAAACATTTTTATTTATTCATGCTCATGAACACTTCTTTTGCATCATGATTAAAGGTGTTCTTATTTTTATACAAAAAATAAGCCAGATGCCAATCAATTCGACTGGTATCTAGCTTTTTTATTGGGACTTATGCGTCCCAAGCTCTTTCACACTTTTTCACTCGGGCAATCTAAGAAACACTTATCTTCTAATTTCTTTAATCATTACCATTGAACGGACCGCTAACAACTACTTTACCAAGCATGTGACCACTTTCAACATCTTTAGTTGCTCGTTTCAGATTAGCTGCATTGATCCCGTCTGAATACACTTTACTCAAAGTTGTAGTCAGCTTGCCCTTATTTGCTAGGTCGGCAATCACTCCCAAAACCTGACCTTGCGTTTCAATTGCATAATCATGATCTGTTTTAGCAAACACATACTCCCAGTCAAAACTAACAGACAAGTTTTTCCATTCACTTAAATTAATCGGTTCATGGATCCCGACAATTGTTCCTACATGACCAAAGGGTTTCACCAAATATCTGATTTGATCTAAGTAACGTGTAATGTCAAACAATACAGCGATATGATTTACATCAAGAACTCCTAGTTCTCGAAAACTACTCCTTAGATCTTTATGATAATCTAGAGGATAATCCACGCCTATTTTTTTTAACCATTCAAAGTTTTCAGGACTAGAGGTAGCATAAATTGTCAAACCAGCCCAATGAGCCAGCTGATTTAATATTGAACCGACGCCGCCAGCACCGTTAATAACCAGAATACTTTTACCTTGATTGGCATTTTCTTCGGGAATCAAGCCAAATTTTTCAAAAAGTAATTCATAAGCGGTTAATGAGGTCAATGGCAATGCAGCTGCTTCTTCGTCGGATAGAGTTTTAGGAGCCAAAGCAACGATCCGTTCATCGACTGCTTGATATTCTTGATTGCTTCCTGCTCGTGTAGTGGTTCCTGCATAGAAAACTCGATCGCCTAATTCAAATTTTTCTACTTCTTTTCCGATAGCGAGTACTTCACCGACCGCATCAAAGCCTAAAACGCGCAGTGCATTTCTTTTAAGAGTATCTTGACGTAATTTTATGTCTACTGGATTGACAGAAACGGCCTTTACTTTTATTAATAAATCACGAGGTTCTAGATCAGGTATTCCTTCTTTTTCATCAATAAAGCTTTGAGAATCCTCAATTGGCAGACCTTCAAAGAAGCCAATTACATGCATATTTTTTTTATCTGACATAAAAATTCCTCCTGTTCTTTGTAAGAAAATGCCTATTCTTTATTTTAAGCGGCTAAACAAATTATGAATTAAGAAAATGTTGGAACTAGCATCTAGACAGCCAGCAGTTATCGTTACTTTTCAACCATAAAAACCGATTTTGTTCACAGCGTTCGAATTTAGAGTCCGTAATTATTTTACTTTTGCAGGGTTCTTACCAATGAATATCCGGAATAAACTGTAAGGTTTTTCTCGTTGGTCTTCACCCTTGTGAAAGCCAGCTTGTCGCTGTAATTGGTTGGCATTAAAATATAAATATTGATCAGGACCAATTGATAAGGTGTCAGGCCACAAAATACGAGGGTCGTGGGTTAAGGTTTCCATTGAGCCGTCGGGATTGATGACGCGAATACTATTATTTTCATAGTCACCTGCATATAGGGTACCATCTTCTGCTGTAATCATGCCATCAGAAGCCCCTTTTTCACCCCAGTCTTTAACATGTGACTCTAGTTCATTGTCATCAATGTCTTTGTTAAAGATCAAGTCAGTTTCGAGTGAGTACAAATGCCGACTAGACAAGGGACTGAAGAACAAGGTATCGCCATCGTGAGAAATTGCAATCCCATCAGCCGCTACTTGCCAAGCGGAAGTTGAGCCATCAGCTTCACGATTCATCAAAATTTCACCTTCTACTTTAGGAACAAATTCTGGATCAACCGCAGTTGAGTGAGTCCCATCCAAAATACGAAACGCATCACCAGTACCTAAATCAACCACAATCAACGCACCTGGTCCGGTAATGGAAGAATCGGTAATATATGCTACGCCTTCAGAACCACGACGCAAATCAATCCGTACATCATTCAAGTAAGTAGACTCAAGAACTACATCTGTTGAGAATGTATATATCTTGCGAATTTGATTTGTACTTAGGTCAACCGCAACCAATTTTGCTCCTCCTTTAACAGGAACATCAAAATTGGGTGCAGCAGTATCCAATACCCACAAAGTACCTTCGCCGTCAGCAACAATACTTTGTACACTTAGGAATCCACTTTCAGGATTTTTTGGATCAAAAATATTAGCTTCTTGACTAGGATAAGGAACTAATTTATCATCCACTATTTCGACCACGGTTGCTTTGACATTGTCGCCCCATTCAGGGAAATTTATAAAAATTCTTCCAGTTTCTGATATACTAACACCAGTTGGCATTTCGTCGTAAAATGCATGGACTTGTTCTAGTTCGCCGAAATATTTTTCTTTTGGATAATTCATCTTGTATCTCCCTTTCTAACGGATAAAAATTATTTCACTTCTACTTCAAAATTTAAAACACCATATGCTAAGACATGACCAAACATATTAAAGCCTAAAAATGCAGGGGTAGAATCCTCAGGATTTTCTACTTTATCAATATCTAAAGCCCAAACAGTTAAGAAATAGTGATGTACACCATGGCCTTTAGGAGGTGCAGCACCGATATATTTTTTTACACGCGCATCATTTGGCAACTGAATCGCTCCTGATGGCAATTTTGAGTTGGATTTGTTGCCAGCATCCTGTGGCAATTCACTAACTGAGGCCGAAATATTTAATACTGCCCAGTGCCAGAATCCTGATCCGGTGGGTGCATCTGGATCGTACAAGGTAACAACGAAGCTCTTCGTGGTATTTGGAGCGTCTGACCAGCTAATCTCTGGGGAAATATCTTGACCACCTTCGATACCTAAATCACCAGACATAAATTTCACATTGGAAAGTGCGCCATCAACAATATCTTTACTTGTAACCTCGAATGATGAGACGTTTTGTAAACCTAAAAATGGATCATTCATATTACATCTTCCTTTGATAACTAATATTCTATTTTGTGACATCACTAGATTAAACCTCACCAAATAAAATGTAAATTAGGGAATTTTTTATACCTTTGATCCTTATGCTAGCACTAGTTTAAAATTACTCAAAAATCCTGTTTGCCAGATTTCTTCTGATTTCAAATAAACCTGACCATAATCAACCAGCCATCCATGCAAGTTCTGCGCCTGTTGATTGGTAAAGTCAGATGGTAGCTCAATTAACGACTGTAATTTAAGATAGGTGAGCGCCTCTTCTAGTCCTAAATGGTTAAAAATTCGTTGTGCGTATTTATCAGCAATAAATACGATTTTCTTAAAAACAAAAACCAGTAATACATCGGCAGTTTCATGTCCGATCCCCTGAATATTCAATAGCTCTTCACGCAACACAGTCAAATCTTTTTCTTGTAAAGTGGCAATGTTATAATCGTAGCTTCGAAACCAGACAAAGACTTCCTTTAACGTCTGTGATTTATTTTTGTAAAACCCGCTAGGACGGATTAAGTCCTGCAGTACCAACAGATCAATCTCCGCTAATTTTTTCGGTATAAAGC
The DNA here is from genome assembly GCF_050499005.1 of Enterococcus sp. AZ101. Lineage (NCBI taxonomy): Bacteria > Bacillati > Bacillota > Bacilli > Lactobacillales > Enterococcaceae > Enterococcus > Enterococcus sp. AZ101. The sequence continues at coordinate 1,876,427 of NZ_JBMHEZ010000001.1, forward strand.
CAATTTCATTTCTAATATTAATTAATGAATAATCAACATTTTTCCAACTAGTATTCTGAACTAAAATTGAACCTACCACGATTTCCCATGGGTTCTCCGTATTCCACCAGATAGAGTGATCCATCGCTTCACTCAATGTTTGATATAATTCTTCGATATTTGTAATCATTTTTTCTCCTTTGAAAATAGCCCTCGTTATTCCAAGTTTCTTTGATTAATAGCAATTTAAACATTCTTCTTCAAGGGTACCCGCATTTTTGTGATTAAATTCCTCTCCCCAACTGTATAATTGTTCAATCACATTTTTTAATGAATTACCATATTCGGTCATACCATATACAACCATTAGGGGCTTCTCTTGAACTACCTTGCGATAAATCAAACCATCCCTTTCTAAATCTTTCAATTGTAGAGAAATCATTCTTCTAGTTATTCCTGGAATAAGCTTCTGCAACTTGTTATAGCGACATTCGCCATCAAACATCAAATGGTATAAAATAACACTTTTCCAACGACCTGAAATTAATTGTAAGGTTGATTCAACAGAACAACCATTTTCGCAATTGTATATTTTTCTTGTCATAATAACTTTGCTCCTCTTAGTTATGTCTGCGATTATAATAAGTAATTACTTACTTTTTGTAAAACAATTCAACTCCTTCCATCAAGAAATGAAAGTATAAAAAAAACCCTGATTTACAAAAAGTTTTTATATTGACTATTTACTTGTTTTATTTATTCTTTGAAAAAAAGAGCAAGATTTTTAAGTACAAAATCTTGCTCTAGTGTCATGCTTCAAGTTTCTGATGTTCACTTGTTTCTACTATTTAATTTTCTAAATTTTGTAAAAGTCTACTTATCTTAATTGGTCGATAATCGTACCCAATTTCAGTTAGTAGCTCTTCCCAATTTTTATTTGTTCGTCTCATAATCGTATCAATTGATGGTAAGGCTTCTCTATCGTATCTTTTCCTAAATTCGGTCATAGATAAGCTTTCTTCCAAGTTCAATCGAACAATTTAATTTTTCAGGCTTGTTAAGAGTTCAAAATCTGTTACAAACCTTCACTTGTGATACCTTCAAATTCAATAAATTCTTGAATTAATACCATCAATTCTAAATCATTTTTTTCTTTCCAAATTGTTCGATGATCTTTTACTGTCATCAGCCACTCACCCTTTCATTTGTAAAAAAGTACTTTGGCTTGTCCATTTTACACCTGCACCAACTGCACAGGTTCTTCTCTATATTTAGTAGACTCATCCCCTAATCTACTAAATTGGGGCATCGTTTTGGTATTTTAGGAATCCTTTTTGTCGTCAATTTCACCTATGATTTCCACCTGTTTTCTGACAACACAGGTAGTCAAGTTGGGATAATCAAGGACAATCACAGCAAATACGCACGATTTTCTTAAACAAAGCCAAAAGAAAAAGCCCTTGATATCAAGGACTTTCGCACTTTTTTCTTACTCGGGCAATCTAAGAAACACTTATCTTCTAATTTCTTTAATACGAGCTGCTTTACCATGTAATGCACGTAAGTAATAAAGTTTCGCACGACGAACTTTACCATAACGAACTACTTCGATTTGAGCAACACGTGGTGTGTGTAATGGGAATGTACGTTCCACACCAACACCATTAGAAATTTTACGTACTGTATAAGTTTCACTGATACCAGCGCCACGGCGACCGATAACAACTCCCTCAAATAATTGGATACGTTCGCGTGTTCCTTCGACCACTTTCGCATGTACGCGAACAGTGTCTCCAGGACGAAACGCAGGAATATCCGTACGTAGTTGTTCTTGTGTTAATTCTTGAATTAATGGATTCATTCTTTTTTCTCCTCATTCCAAACATTCTTATGGCACTGCCACAGCGGAATATCGTAATAGTTGAGCGCTTTGCACTCACTGAAATAGTGTAACATAGCTATTCTTTGCTGTAAAGAGATTTTTCTTGTTACACTTTAAATAGTCCCTTCTATCACAAGCAGATCCAAATATTGTTGCAATTGATTTATCAACTTACCTAGGTGAATGCCATCAATAAGACGGTGATTAACTTGAACTGAATAAGGTAATAACAAATGATTCCCATGTTTTTCAAACTTACCCCATATTACTTTTGGAATCGAATCATCTCGGTCTAAACTTAATTCATTCCCTAAATTTGTAAATGAAAACCACGGTAGACAAGAAAACTGTATCATTGTATCTTGCGGGTACTCTGATTTAGGAAAATACATCTGTTGGGCAGCACTTACTTTTTTCGCTTCATCAGAAAATTCCTTCATCGTTCCTTCAAAATCAAGTGTCATAATATGGAATAGTTCACTGTTTGCTTTTAAATCAGTAAAACTAGGAATTAGATAATCGAGCAAAACTACCTAATTGTCACAAATTTTATAACGAAAGTTTTCGATGCGATTAATGATTTTGGTCGTTGCATATACCAAGCCATAATAAAAGGAAATCTCATTGCATTTTGCGTAGTGATAAAAATGCGTTACGTCAATTTGAGTCGTGATATCATACAGAGGTAGGCTATTACTAGAGAAAAAATCAAAGTGTTCTTTACGCTCCCATTTATTTTGATCAATAACTGTTGCTGGTATGACCATCGATACACCTCCTCTAATATGATTCAATTTAGGCTAATGCTACACTTTTTCATTGTAGATTTCTTCTAACCATTTTAATTGTTGTCCAGTTAATTCTACTTTTTTAAGCATATCTGGTCTACGCTCAAAGGTTCTTCGTAACGACTCTTTTTGCTGCCATTCATCAATTAATTTATGATTTCCATTTGTAAGTACTTCTGGCACGTTCATACCATTGAATTCAGCAGGACGGGTATATTGCGGGTGTTCCAATAAACCTGTTGAATGCGAGTCAGTTTGAGCGGACAATTTATTCCCTAATACATCTGGCAACAAACGAACCGTTGCATCAATCATAACCATCGCACCTAACTCACCGCCTGTCAAAACATAATCTCCCAAAGAAACTTCATCCGTAACAAGAGAACGAATCCGTTCATCGTATCCTTCATAATGACCACAAATAAAAACTAGATGCTCTTCTTCAGAAAATTCCTCCGCCATTTTTTGATTGAATCGTTTCCCCGCTGGATCTAGCAAAATCACACGTTTTTCAGTTTCTGGTGATACTTCTTCGATCCTTCGTAAATTATCATAAATCGGCTGAACCTTTAAAAGCATCCCAGCACCACCGCCATAAGGATAATCATCCACTGACTGATGCTTATTATCTGAGTAATCACGAAAATTGGAAATATTGATTTCCAGTAAATTTTTCTCTACAGCTTTCCCAATGATCGACTCCCCCATTGGGCCTTCAAACATTCTTGGAAAAAGCGTCAATACATCAATTTTCATCGTCAATCAAACCTTCAGGAATTTCTACACGAACGATGCCTGATTCTAAATCAATAGATTTAACAACAGATTCGATATAAGGAATCAACACATCTTTTTTCTTCGGTCTTTGAACAACCCAGACATCATTTGCGCCAGGTGAAAGAATTTCTTTTATCTTTCCCAACTCTTTGTTATTTTCATCCACAACAGTCAAACCAATGATTTCGTGATAATAAAATTCATCCCCAGGTAAATCTGTCAGGTCCTCTTTTGACACTTTCAAAATCCCATCACGATACTTTTCAACATCATTGATCGAAAAATGATCTTCAAAAGTCACAATATCAAAATTTTTATGTTTCCGATGGGTTTTGATCGTTAATTCAATTGGTTCCTTTTTTTCTTGAAATAGCATCAATACCGATCCTTTTTTATAACGCAGCTCTGGAAAATCAGTTTGTGAGATCACACGAACTTCTCCCTTCAAGCCTTGAGTATTGACGATTTTTCCAACGTTTAAATATTCAGTCACTTAAAACCCTCATTTCAATATTTTGTCTTTTTCATTCTACCATTTCTATAGAACGAATTCTATTATATAGAATAAAAAGAAAGCCATTCTAAAAAGAATTACTTTCTTTTTTATCCTATTAAGCGTTAACTCCTGTTACTGTTCCATAGATCAAGAATAAATTCAAGGCAGTTAAAACAACAGCGATGATCCAAGCTAGCACTTTGACCCACATAGGATTGGCAAATTTGCCCATAATTTTTTTATCACTTGTATACATCGTTAAGGGAATAATTGAAATTGGTAATGCGATGCTTAAGAATACTTGGGTATACAATAATAGATCTTCCACTGCTGATTCTCTACCACCATAAAGAATGACACATATAATCACCGGTACGATCGCAATCAGACGTGTGACGACTCTACGCATCCATAAAGGCATTTTTAAATGAATGAAGCCTTCCATAACGATTTGTCCAGAAAGTGTGCCTGTAATCGTAGAATTTTGACCAGAAGCAAGTAATGCAACTGCAAATAAGATACTTAAAACCGGACTAGCAATATTCCCAACAATATCTGGGTTTTTTAATGCATCGAACAAATCTACAAATTTGCCTAAGTCACTATTTGTTCCATAAAATAAAGCGCCACCTAGAATCAGTAATAGGCAGTTGACGATAAAAGCCACAGTTAATTGGATATTTGAATCCCAAATCGTGAAACGAATGGCTTTGGCTTTTTCTTTATCATCATTACGATCGAATTTTCTTGCTTGGGCAATTGAAGAGTGTAAATATAGGTTATGAGGCATAACAGTTGCCCCAACAATCCCTAACGCTAAAAAAAGCATTGATTTGTCACTAGCAATTTTGGGATCAGGGATAAAGCCACGAAGTACTTCGCCAATATTTGGATCAGCCAGTGCTACTTCATATGCAAATACAAAAAAGATAACAGCAATTAAACAGGCTACAATTGCCTCAATTTTTCTAAATCCTAGCTTTGTTAAAAGCAATAATAACAAAACATCGAATGTCGTAATCAATACACCAATCAATAATGGAAAACCAAATAATAATTGCAAAGCGACCGCGCCGCCAATCACTTCGGCAATATCTGTGGCCATGATTGCCAACTCTGTAATAATCCATAAAACGAACCCAGTTTTCTTATTAGTATGTTCGCGTGTCGCTTGGGCTAAGTCTCTACCTGTAACAATCCCTAACTTGGCTGCCATACTTTGAAGTAGCATAGCAATCAAACTCGATAATAAAATAACACTTAATAATGCATATTTATATTCAGCACCGCCAGCAATGGAAGTAATCCAGTTCCCTGGGTCCATATATCCCACTGCTACTAATGCACCGGGGCCGCTATAAGCCATCAATGTCCGCCAAAAACTAGCATTTTTGGGAACATCAACAGTATTATTAATTTCTTCTAAACTAGGACCATTTGCGTAATCCAACAACTTTTCTGCTTCCTTTTTATCTTCTTTCATCATTTATCCTTCTTCCAACTATAAATCATCAGGTTTATATTATTTATTTTTTAGGGACACCATAATATTTAACATAATTATAGACCTCTCATTGTTGCTTGTAAATAGAAAACCTTTGGCTATTTTTTTATTTAGGGCTAAAGTAGGATGTTTCTAGTCGTTCTTTTTTGTATAATGTTTTTAGATAAGTTACCTCCTTACAACTTTGTTCGTAAGATTTGATAAATAACAATGGTAAAATAGATAGAAGACTTTTATACTATAGATAGTAATTTTAAGGAGATGATACAAATGAGCATCGCGCTTTCAAGAAAAATTATCAATTGCATTTCAATCGTGGGGATTATAGCCACAATTGCTGTGACGATTTATTTTATACGATTAGGTGTTTTTAAAGATGTAGACGCTTTGAGAGGGTTAGTGGGTGACTCAGTTATCTTAGGTCCAATACTATTCATGCTGATCCAGATTATTCAAGTGGTGATCCCGATTATTCCTGGAGGCATTAGTTGTGCTGCTGGTGTACTGATCTTTGGTCCCTTCGCAGGATTCATCTATAATTATGTAGGGATTGCGATTGGCTCTGTCATCATTTTCTTATTAGGTCGTCAGTATGGAAAACCGTTTATTTTAAGTTTAGTTAGTGATAAGACTTATAATAAATACATTGGCTGGTTGGATAATGAAAAACGTTTTGAGCGTTTATTCGCTTTAGCAATTTTTCTGCCAATAGCTCCTGATGATGCGCTCTGTTTGATGGCAGGCTTAACTAAAATGTCTTTAAAGAAATTTACATTGATCATTATTTTAGCAAAACCTATTTCCATTTTCTTATATAGTTTAGCTTTGATCTATGGCGGCACATTTTTAAACGGTTTATTAGGCTTTTAGAGCGTAAAAATATATAATAGAAACTGTAATGATAGGATGCAATTGTATCCTATTTTCTTTTCTTCTAATTTGTATAAGGGTGGATCAGATGATGAAATACTTAAAAAATAGTTTTAAAAATATGTTAGATTTTTTCTCAGGGACTTCAGCGTATTTTCGTGATGTTTTATTGATGCATGGTTTTATGCTTTTTGTTCTCTTACCGCTTTTAGCTAGTTCTACTCGTTTTATATTAAAACAAGGAAATATCAGTTATTTATCTTATGATACGATTCCAGTTATTTTGACAAGACATCCAGTCGTTCTACTTGCTTTGATTATTGTCTTATTGATGATTGTCATTGCTGTTTTTTTTGAATATACTTTTTTGCTTTTGAGCATTTTTTTCATAAAGAAAAAAGAACCAATTGCACTGACTAATTTGCTTAAAGGAACACTTCTTCAACTAAAGAAACTTAAATTCAGTACCATTTTGTTCTTTTTATTTTATTTTTTCTTGGTTTTGCCATTGAGTGGATTGGGTTTTAACTCAGATTTACTTGCAAAAATAAAGATTCCAGCATTTATTATGGACTTTATCTTTGCCAATCGTGTAACAATCATTGCATTCGTTATCTTAGGCTATTTGCTCTTTTTCTATCTGTCTATTCGTTTGATTTTTGCCTTACCAGAAATGATTTTAAGGGATGTTCCCTTTCGTCAAGCTGTTACTGAAAGTTGGCGCTCAACAAAACAGCATTTCTTTAAAATCTTAGGACAGTTTATCGTGATCGGTGGTAGCATTCTTCTGGTTTTTATTATCAGTTCGACAGTGATCTTAAGTGTTCAAGCAATTATTGAAACAACATTCCCAAACTACGCTTTAGTGAGTGCCGTTATTGGAATGACGCTTTTACAGTTTATTTTGCTACTTAATATTGTCTTCTCTACTGTGGGAATCTTCTATGTAACAATCGATTATATGGATGACCAAGGCTTTTTGCCAGATTTACCCCAGTGGTTTTTTGATCAGCCACAACAGCAAAAAAAGGAATGGACAGCCATAAAAGTTGGAACATTTGCCTTTATTGCAACGATTTTTGGTATTGGTGTGGGAGCTTATAATACAGACTTTCTAAGTAGACCCTCGTTAACAGAGCCATTAACCATTTCTCACAGAGGAGTCGATGCAGCAAATGGTGTTCAAAATACTTTGACTGCTCTTGAGAAGACAAGTTTAGAGAAGCCCAGTTATATAGAAATGGACGTTCAGGAAACAAAAGACAAACAATTTGTCGTGATGCATGATTTCAATCTAAAAAAACTGACTGGTATAGATAAAAGACCTAATCAATTAACATTAGCTGAATTGACTCAACTGACTGCCAAGGAGAATGGGATGGAGGCGAGTGTTTGCTCTTTTGATCAATATTTAACTAAAGCCAAACAACTCAAGCAGAAGTTATTGATTGAAATCAAAACGACACCGCAAGATAGTCCAGATTTAGTTGCCCGTTTTACCAAGAAATACCGCCCGATTATTTTATCTGAGAAGCATATTCTACAAACGTTGACATTTAGTACAGCAACAGAACTAAAGGAACTGGAACCGCAATTTTATGTTGGTTATATTTTGCCATTCAATATCGTTGGGCCGCCTGTTTCAAACGTAGATTTTTTTACAATGGAATATACGACATTAAACCGAAACTTTATTAATGCAGCCCATAATGATGGTAAAAAAGTCTATGCTTGGACTGTTAATGATGAAGATACGATGACACGTATGATGTTTTATGGCGTGGACGGCATTGTTACCGATGAATTGAAATTACTTAATAAAACAATTAAAACTGATTTAGATGAGCTAACTTATTCAGATAAATTACTTCATTTTGTTATTGGCATTGGCTAAATAAAAAGAGCGAACTATTGAAGTGAGCCCCCTAAGTTAGACCAGAAAATCTAACTTAGGGGGCTTTTTATAGTGGCTAAATATGATTATGACTTTAAAAAATCAGTAGTTGAAGCGTATCAGAGGGGAGAAGGTGGGTATGTGGCTCTAGCTCGCCGATACGGTATTCCAGCTGATTCAACAGTAAGAAAATGGGTAAAGATTGTAGAAAAATTGGACTTTAATGCCTTAAACCGACGTAAAAATAAACAAACTTATTCTTCCCAATTCAAGCAAGATGTCATACACTATTATTTGACTAGCGGTGACTCTTACCTTAATGTCGCATTGAAATATGGATTGCCATCTGGAAATCTACTCCAACATTGGCACCAACTATTTCTGCGTGAAGGCATTGAAGGTCTCTTACCGAAACTGAAAGGAAGGCCTTCAATGACTAAGAAAAAGAAGAAACAAATACCAAAAAGGCCGTTAACGCGTGAACAAGAACTGGAACGAGAAAATGAACTGCTTCGTGCAGAACTGGCCTTCGTAAAAAAGCTCCGAGCTTTAGGGATGAATATCCCAGATCGACTCAAGAACGAGATGCACGAATCATCCACGAACTCCGAAAGGAGTTCCGATTAACGATTCTTCTTGAAGCGACAAAATTTCCTAAAGCGACATATATGTATTGGCAAAAGCGATTGAATCGTGGGAATCCAGATGCCAAGCTAGAGGAAACCATTCAAGAAATCTTCGAAGAAAACGATGGGAACTATGGGTATCGTCGGATTCAAATCGCCCTGAACGAACAGGGAGTAAAGGTAAATCAAAAGAAAATCCGTCGAATCATGCGTAAGCTTGGGCTGAAGAGCGTAAAGTTTACACGCAAATCACGTAAGTACAATTCCTACAAAGGGACTGTTGGACGAGTGGCAAAGAATCGGATTCACAGACGATTTGTTACCTCGGTTCCTCATCAAAAGATTACAACTGATACTTCTGAATTTAAGTATTATGAACAAGATACGAACGGAAAACCTGTCATCAAGAAGCTGTATTTAGACCCATTCCTAGATCTGTTTAACGGGGAAATTCTGTCCTATCGAATATCAGAAAAACCAAATGCAAAGGCCGTTCTTGATGCTCAAAAAGAAGCCATAGAACAAACCGCGGACTGCCCCTATCGTCGGACTTTCCATTCTGACCAAGGCTGGGCTTACCAGATGAATGGTTATAGAAAGCCTTTAGCGGAGAAAAAAATATTCCAGAGCATGTCCCGAAAAGGGAATTGTCTTGACAATTCACCGATGGAAAGCTTCTTTGGTCTATTAAAGCAAGAAATTTATTATGGTGTGATTTATACAAGCTTTAAAAGGTTGAAGAGGGCAATTAAAGAGTGGATTAATTACTATAATCATCACCGAATCAAAACAAGGCTCGGCTGCAGTCCCGTTCAATATCGCAAACGGATGACCGCATAATAACCCGACCAAATTTCTTCGGTCGGGTTATGGTCTAACTATTGGGTCTCACTTCATATAATTTTTTTATAGTTCACTCTTTTTTATTTAGAAGCCATTCGAGTTTTCCCCTCTTGGCACAGGTATAGAAGCGGACAAATATTACATTTAGGATTTCGAGCTAAACAGTGGTAACGACCGAAAAAAATCATCGTATGGTGTGTTTTGACCCATAATTCTTTAGGAATTTTTCTCATCAATGTTTTTTCTACTTCCATAACATTTGCCTCTAATTTACAAATGCGTAAACGCTTTGATACGCGCTCTACATGTGTATCAACTGCAATCGCAGGTTCTCCAAATGCATCACCCATCACAACATTTGCCGTTTTACGGCCGACGCCTGGTAAAGATACCAGCTCTTCACGAGTTTCAGGCACTTTTCCATCAAACTGATCTAATAATTGTACAGCACAAGCTTTAATATTCTTTGCTTTATTTCGATACAAGCCAATCGTTTTGATTTTTTGAATGATATCGTCTATTGGTGCTACCGCAAGGGCCTCAGGTGTTGGATATGCAGCAAATAAGGCAGGTGTGGCCTTATTAACAGAAACATCCGTAGCTTGGGCACTTAAAATAACAGCAATTAATAGTTGAAATGGACTTTTATGTGTAAGTTCGCATGCTGCTTCTGGGAACATATCATACATGATTTCTATCGCTTCCATTGTTTTCTCTTTAGAAAGCATTTATCTACCTCCTACTCACTATCTTCTGGATTAAGCCAATTGTGTAAGGTAACTTTTGGAATTGGCTCATTTTGAGCACCTTGTTGTTCGATTTCTTTTTGGATAAGCACTTGTTTTCGTCGTTTTTGATCTTCTGCAACTTGTTCTTTTGTCGTAATATTTTTACGCTCCCAAGCTAATAAGATCCGATCGATATATTTTAAGCTATAAGCTTGATTTAACACTGCTTCTCTTAATGCTAATCGAATAAGTTCCGGTTGGTAGTGATCTGTTTCTAACCACTGACCGATCATCTCAAGCTCGATTGGCGATAGTTGGCGACCAAACTCTTTTTCAAATCCTTGATAAAGCTGTTTGATTGTTTCTTCTGATGTGATTTCTTTTTGTTTTTCTATCTGCTTTTGTTGTAAAAGACCGATCTTTTCAAAAATGGGTAGTAAATCATACGTATCCATCATTTGGCCTTGATCATTCTGTTTTGTTTCAATGATTAAAAATCCACGTGAAACAAGTTGATTCAATAATTTATAGATAACATCTATAGGTTTTCCCATGATCAAACTGATCTCAGCCAAATCTGGAAATAAATCTCCTTTAGCTTGAGAACGAAATAATTGTAGCCAAAATAGAAACTCTTCATCGGTTAGACCAATTTTCTGATAGTTCTCGATTACTAAATTGGAGACAGTTGTTTCACCAGCATTTAGGTATTCTTTGATTGATAACATAACCGCTCCCTCGTTTCTGTTGCTCAATAACAGCATTACTCTTTAATTTTATAGACATCATAATAAATTGATTTCATATAATCGATCAAATATTGTGGATTCAGCGTTTCACCTGTTGCATCTAAGATCAATTGATTTGGCTTTCTCGAAGCACCATATTGGTGGATATGCTCTGTTAACCAGTCTTTGATCGATGAGTAATCTGCACTAGCTAAAACGGCATCTACATTGATTTCTTTGCCCATCGCATGACGTAATTGCGCAGCGTACATATAACCTAAAGCATACGAAGGAAAATAGCCAAAACTACCGCCTGACCAATGAACATCTTGAACAATTCCTTCTAAGTCATTAATCGGACGAATGCCTAAATACTCTTCATATTTGTCATTCCAGATTTGTGGTAAGTCCGCTACAGAAACCCCTTCATTAAAAATCATCTTCTCTATTTCATAACGAATGATGATATGCAGTGGATAGGTTAAACTATCTGCCTCAATTCGGACTAAACTTGCTTTCGTTTCCTTTAAGGAATCGTAGAAAGTCTCAAATTCAATATCATCAAAAGTACCTTCTGTACATTTTTGGAAAAAAGGGAACTGTTTTTTCCAAAAATGTTTATTACTTCCAAGAATAATTTCATTAAATAGCGACTGAGATTCATGGATTCCCATCGAAGCACCTGCCGAAAGGGGTGTATGATCATATTTTGGGTCAATACTTTGTTCATAAATACCATGACCGGCTTCATGAATAACGCCAAATGTTGCCATCGCAAAATTTAACTCATCCCAACGTGTCGTGATTCGCGCATCATTCCGATTTAAATCCAACATAAATGGATGAACGGTATCATCTAAACGTCCTCGAGAAAAATCATAGCCTAACTGCGCTGCAACTCCTATAACAAAGGTTCTTTGCTGCTCCTTTGTGACACGTCTCGATAAAAAATCTGTACGTGGTATCGTTCCTTTTTCAGCAATTTTCGCTCTGATCTCCATAATACCAGATTTCACTTGCCCAAAAATCTGATCTAGTTTTTCAACACTTAGGTCTGGTTCGTATTGATTTAATAGCACATCATAATTTGTGGCTTCGTCTTTCTTCCAATATGGAATGAACTCTTTCAAAAAATCAACGATTGTTTGAATTTCATTTTTCATCTGAGCAAAATCTTTAGATTTCCTAGCCTGTAGCCAAGCATTATGCGCGTTAGTAAGTGCCGTATTGTAAGCTTGCATCCGATTCGTTGGAATACTGTGATTTAGCTCATACTCTTCTTTGACCTTTTTGTAAACCGCTAATCCTAGTTCTGATAGCTCATCCGAATGTGTGTCAAAATAAGTCAATCCTTCTTGAATTTTTGGCCCAACGCTGCGCTCAAATGCCATCCCAGATAGATAGCCTACAGTTTCTCCGCGAAAGGCACTACTAGCTTCTGGCATTCCTGTTTGGCTATCCCACTCCAGTAATCCCAATGCTTCCTTCAGCAATTCGATTTCTTTTATCTCTTGTAAAAATTCTTGTTCTTTCATATTATTTTACCTACTCTTCTCTTGGTCTTCTTGGCGGTCTTTCGCCCCAATATTGGAATAAATCGGTACGCAGGGCACCATTATAAAGTTTTCTTTTCTTGGTTGCTCTAGCCCCATAATATTGTTCAAATGTTAAATCACTCGTTAAGATATATTTACTCCAAGTTTTAAGGGGACGGAAAACCTCTCCCATCTCTTTATAAAGTTTACGAACAGATTCTTCTTCCCCAAGTCGTTCTCCATAAGGTGGATTTGCAACCATTACACCGTATTCTTTTTCTGTTGTAAAATCATGCACAGCTAATTGCTTGAAGGTAATTGAGTCACCCAATCCGATTTCTTCTGCATTTGCTTTGGCGATTTCGATCATTTTTCCATTGATATCTGAACCCATGATGTCTAATTCGATATCATAATCGGCTTTTTCATCTGCTTCTTTACGAACTTTTTCGAAAACAGCAGCATCAAACCAATCCCATGTTTCACAGACAAATTCACGGTTAAAGCCTGGCGCAATATTATGTCCGATAAGTGCGGCTTCAATACAAATCGTCCCAGACCCACACACAGGATCAAAGAATGGTCGGTCTTTGCGCCAATTCGTTAACATCACTAAGGCTGCAGCCATATTCTCTTTTAGTGGTGCTCCACCTTTTTCAATACGATAACCACGTTTAAATAAGCTCGGACCAGTCGTGTCGATCGTTACAGTAACATGATCTTTTAAAAGAGCCACTTCTAATTGAAAAAAAGCACCTGTTTCAGCCAATGGCACTGTTGCTGGACGATGATACACTTCTCTCAAGCGATTAACGATGGCCTTTTTCGTAATGGATTGACAATCAGGTGTGCTATATAATTTGGACTTAATTGATTTTCCAGCCACAGGAAATTCAGCATCCATCGGTAGATAATCTTCCCAAGGCAACGCTTTGACTTTTTCAAATAGCTCATCAAAGCTAAAGGCATCAAACTCACCGACAATAATTTTAATACGGTCTGCTGTACGGAGCCATAAGTTTGCTGTCGCAATTGTTTCCATGGTTCCTTCAAACAAGGCTTTGCCATTTTCTACTTCACAAGGAATACCTAAATCACGTAATTCTTTTCCTACTAACGCTTCTAGACCACTTGCTGCCGTTGCAACAAGTTTAAATGTTTTTTCTTTTGTCATTATATCTCCTCTTGTTCTTGTTCTTGTTATCGTTAAGAACTTCGTAACTCTATTTATCTCTTACTTTAAAAAAAGCCTTCACAACAAAGTTGGAAGGTCATCCTGAATACTTGTAATTTTCTGTAAGCCATGTTCTGTATCGAATGCCTCTCAGGAGAAAACATTCGACGGTCATCATCTATCTGCAGAAATTAATCTGCCTCTTCTACTCGTTCATTTCCTTTAGAAGAGTGCCCCTACCATTGTTTGGGTTGCTCGCTCGAGGGGTTTACCGCGTTCCACCAATTCCGTTTCCAAAATTGCTTCGTCACTGTGGCACTTTCAAGGGTACTTTGACGTAGCCGAAACCTTAGTCATTTTTCCTGCCGTTATTCTATTACTAGAATACCTTAGCTTATGATTTCGCTAAGCACGAACACTACAGACATCTCAGTCTGTGCGAGCATGGACTTTCCTCAGCTTGAATAAAATTCAAACCGCGATCACCCGAAAATTACAAAATTTGATGTTTATCAATTAAAACTGACGTGTTTCTGAGTGGTCGATTTCACGTTCATAAGAATTGTGTAGATTACTTTCATATGGGTTAGAATGACTCATACCTGAAATTGGATTTGAAGCAGGAGTATCATCCAATTTTTTCCCGAATACTTCACGCTCTAAATTAGATAAACGCTTTAGAATGTCAAAGTTAGTAACAGCAGCACTTTTCGGCATCTCTTGGGCGCCGCGTGTTGGCATTGCTTGTTGTACCTTAGACGCTTGATCAAGTTTAGCTAATAAACGGTTGTTTTCTTCTTGTAAAGTTAGAAGCTCTTTATTATAAGCTTCATAATCTTTGATTACATTATCTAAAAATTCATCAACTTCCACTGGATCATAACCGCGCATTTTTGTTTTAAATTCTTTTTGTAAAATATCTTTTGGACTGTATACTAAATTTGCCATACTTACACCTCATTATTTTCTTTGATTAGGATAAAAGTTCATAGTTCAACAGCATTATTGTATCGGAAAATCGTCAGAAAATCAAACAGATTATCACAAATCCATCGAGTTTTGTAAATCATCCATCGTTATCAGGCGGATTTCGTAAGGAAATTTTTCAGAAAAACGTTCCGCATCCTTAAGAAAATACTCCGTTTTACCTGGATATTCTTTATCGTATATCAATAAAGCAGCACCAGAATGTTCTAGTAAAAATTTGGTATGCATTTTTAATTGTGCCGGTGATTTATAAGGCTGGTGGCTTACTGAATCTACAAAGTCGGCTAATAGTTCGATTTTTTCTAAATTTGCTCGATTCTTTTCGTTCCAGTTACTACCAAAGTCTTTAAAAGGATAAACAAGCCCTAATTTTAGTTCTGGATAATCATTCTTTAACTCCGCAACGACTTCTGCTGCCCAAATCTCTGTTCCAAGGTTACCAGAAACCAAAACCCACTCTAATCCAATGTCTAAATAGCCTATGATTTCCTTTTTTAATAGATTTTTAATAACTGTAATTTTAGGGTCATTGTCTTGAAAAGCCCCGATTTCAAAGCTTTTATAGCCAGTCACATAAAGTGTTTTTACAATTTCCATAGACATTCCTTTTCTTTCATAAAGATTTTTTGTTATAATGTTGGCTAGGAGTGTGATAGAAATGGCTTTTCATTATCCTAATGGTACTCCCTACAATAATCATGAAGCACCCCAATCAAAAAAACAAGTAAAAAAACAAAAATCAATTCAATTTGGTAAACGTGGCATGGATTTTGAGGAAGAAATCAATAAAAGTAATGCGTACTATTTAATGCGCAATACTGCGGTTGTCCACAAAAAACCTACTCCTCTTCAAATTGTCAAAGTTGATTATCCAAGCCGCAGTGCCGCTGTGATCAAGGAAGCTTATTTTAGACAAGCCTCTACAACTGATTATAATGGTGTTTATAATGGTTACTATCTGGATTTTGAAGCAAAGGAAACTAAGAATAAAACTTCTTTTCCTTTAAAAAACTTTCACCAACACCAGATTGATCATATGGAGCAGTGCTTAGCGCAAAAAGGAATTTGCTTTGTTTTATTGTGGTTTTCTTCATTGAATAAATGTTTCTTTTTTAGCGGAGAAGAATTAGTAACCTATTGGTCAGAACAAGAAAGCACTGGAAAAAAATCGTTGCCTTTATCTATTATTGAAAAAAATGGGATAGAAATCCAAATTGGAATTGCGCCAAGAATCCCTTATTTAGACGCAGTTCGGCAACATATTCAATCAAACAAAGGAGTTGCGATTAATGACAACTGATGAAATAGGATCACGCGCTGCCAGACACGGGCATATACCTACATCCACAGGCGCTGACATTCCGCCCTCTAATGGTGGCAAAAAACCTAAGAAAAAAAGAATCTTTCTGAAACTCTTTCTTGGATTAGTTCTGCTTGGTATTCTAGGCTTCCTTGCAGGCCTTGGACTCTTCTGGTCCTATGCAAAGGACGCACCAAAATTAGAAGATGATAAACTAAGTGCAACTGTATCTTCCAAATTGTATGACGCAAATAATGAAGTTTTTGAAGAATTAGGTGCTGAAAAACGCGAAATCATCAAACCTACGGACGTTCCAGACTTACTGAAAGATGCTGTTGTGTCTGTTGAAGATAAACGTTTTTATAAGCATAGCGGTGTTGATCCGATCCGAATCATTGGTTCGGCCTTTTCAAACTTTAAAACAGGCGGTCTGCAAGGTGGTAGTACACTAACCCAGCAGCTTATCAAACTTTCCTATTTTTCTACCAAAGAAAAAGATCAAAATCTTAAACGAAAAGCACAAGAAGCTTGGCTAGCAATGAAACTAGAAAAAGAAAAATCAAAAGAAGAGATTCTAACCTATTATATTAACAAAGTATATATGGCCAATGGTTTATATGGCATGGAAACGGCAGCTCAATCTTATTATGGAAAACCGTTAGCTGAACTAACCCTTCCACAAACTGCCTTACTAGCTGGTATGCCGCAAGCGCCCAATGATTACGACCCATATGTCAACCCGGATGTCGCAAAAGAACGACGTGACGTTGTGTTATACACCATGAAAGAAAATGAAAAAATCTCACAAAAAGAATATGATGAAGCTAAAGCGACTCCAATCGATGATGGCCTACAACCACTAAAACAATCGAATGAAAATCGTAAAATCGTTGATAATTATATCCGAGAAGTGATCGCTGAAGTCGAAGCTATGGGGAAAAATGTCTACACCGATGGTTTAGATATCCATACAAATCTTGATATGAATGCCCAAAAACGACTCTATGATATTATTAACAGTGACACTTATGTCCAATATCCTGATCCCGATTTCCAAGTTGCTTCAACCGTCATCGATGTCAAAACCGGGCAAGTCAAAGCTCAAATTGGCGGACGGAATATCCCTGATGATGTACAATTAGGTACAAATTCTGCTATCGAAACCGATCGAGATGTTGGTTCAACGATGAAACCTATTGCAGATTATGGTCCAGCTATCGAAAACCTGAACTATTCAACTGGTCGTATCATGATGGATAAACCTACTACTTATGAAGGAACAACTATTCCAGTTACCAATGCGGACATGCAATATTATGGTGCATTAACGATGCGTAAAGCCATTATGTATTCTCGTAATACAACAGCTATTCAAACATTTGACGCTGTTGGTAGTGATAAATCTGCTGCCTTCCTAAAAGATTTAGGTATTGAATTTAAAGAAATTGTTGCCGCAAATGCGATCTCTAGTAACACCAGTGAACTAGATGGCAATAAATATGGTGTTTCTTCTTTAAAATTAGCAGCTGCCTATGCTGCATTTGCTAATATGGGTGTCTATAATAAACCTTATTACGTGAATAAAGTTGTTTATCAAGACGGTTCTGAAGATGTCACAGAAACTGAAAGTAAACGAGCAATGAAAGATTCCACAGCTTATATGATGACTGACATGCTAAAAGACGTTATATCTGGCGGTACAGCATTCAATGCAGGCATTCCTGGTTTGATACAAGCTGGGAAAACAGGTACAGCCAATTATACAGAGGAGGATCTTGCAAAAATGGGCGCTTCTGAATCGTCCAGCATTGCCCCTGACAGCACTTTTGTTGGGTATACTCCTCATTATGCAGTTTCGGTTTGGACAGGCTATAAGCAGCGCTTAACCCCTATTCCTTACGAATACTGGGGAACAGCTTCAGACGTTTATCGAGAAATGATGACTTATCTTTCAGAAGGCGTTTCTAATGATGATTGGGTCATGCCGGATACGGTGATACGTTCTGGTAGCGAGTTGTATGTTAAAGGTGCTTATGAAGAACAACTATTGCCTTCAAATACAGGCTCTGTAACTTCTTCATCTTCTGAAGGTTCAACAAGTTCTGATTCGACGTCTAGCAGCTCGACAATGCCTTCACAAACTGAACCTTCTGCAACAGAGCCTAATGAAATTCCTGCTACTTCTACGCAGCAACCTGAGCCACCGGTGTCAACATCCCCAAGCGAGGTATTGCCAAGTAGTGATCCGCCAGAACAATCATCTGTTCCTCCTGTTATACAAAATAATTCAGTCAGAAGGCGTTCGACTTCTGACTGATATAGAAACAAAAAAAGGTACGCTATCTATTCATGATAGCGTACCTTTTTAGCTTATTGATTATTTAAAGCTGCTTCAACAAACCCTTTGATCAAAAGTTGTGGTCTGTTTGGTCTAGAAATCAATTCCGGATGGAATTGACAAGCGACGAAGAATTTTTTCTCTGGCAGCTCAACAATTTCAACTAGACGATTATCTGGCGATACACCCGAAAAGACTAAGCCCTTTTCCTCAAATAATTGACGGTATTTATTATTGAACTCATAACGATGACGATGACGCTCTTGCACGACTTCTTGTCCTTCATATGCAGTTGCAGTGACACTGCCTTTTTTAAGTTTGCATGGATATAAGCCTAAGCGTAATGTTCCGCCAAGATTTTCAACGTTTTCTTGATCTGCCATCAAATCAATAATGTTATTTAAAATCTCTGGATTGTTTTCAGCAGAACCAGCATCTTCTAATTTAACGACATTGCGCGCAAATTCAACACAGGCCATTTGCATGCCTAAACAAATTCCCAAAAACGGCACATCATTTTCACGGGCAAAACGAATCGCTTCGATCTTCCCTTCCACACCACGATCACCAAATCCACCTGGCACCAAGATTCCATCGGCATCTTTTAAAATTTCTGCAGTATTTTCTGCAGTCAATTCTTGTGAATCGATCCAATCGATCACAATGTCTGAATCAAAAGCAAAACCAGCGTGTTTCAATGCTTCGACTACTGACAGATAGGCATCAGGTAATTCGACATACTTTCCGACTAGAGCAATTCTTGTCGTTTTCTTCAAGCCTAAAACTTTTTCTTCCAATGTACGCCATTCTGTCATATCAGCAACAGGTACATCTAGTTTTAAATGATCACAAACAATTTGATCCATGTTTTGCGCCTGTAGGGCTAATGGAATAGAATAAAGTGTTTCTACATCACGTGATTCAATAACTGCTTCTGGTTCTACATCACAAAATTGCGCTAATTTATTTTTTGTCCCTTGAGAAACAGGTAATTCTGTACGAACAACTAGAATGTTTGGTTGGATTCCTAAGCTGCGTAATTCTTTTACGCTATGTTGGGTTGGTTTTGTTTTCATTTCGCCAGCTGCTTTTAAGTAAGGGATCAAGGTCGTATGGATATACATCACGTTATCACTGCCTACTTCTGCTTTCATTTGGCGTAAAGCTTCTAAGAAAGGTAATGATTCAATATCACCAACCGTTCCACCAACTTCTGTAATAATGATATCCGCATCCGTCATACTAGCTGCACGCATGATTTTATCTTTGATTTCATTTGTAATATGAGGAATCACTTGTACTGTTGCGCCTAAGTATTCACCTTTACGTTCTTTTCTTAATACTTCTGAATAGATCTTCCCTGTTGTCACGTTTGAATATTTATTTAAGTTGATATCAATAAATCGTTCATAATGACCTAAATCCAAATCTGTTTCGGCACCATCATCTGTGACAAAAACTTCTCCATGTTGATAAGGACTCATTGTTCCTGGATCCACATTGATATATGGATCAAATTTTTGAATCGTTACTTTCAAGCCACGATTTTTTAATAAACGTCCTAGAGATGCTGCGACAATTCCCTTACCAATCGAAGAAACTACGCCGCCTGTAACAAAGATATATTTTGTCATAATATAAAAAAACCCTTTCTTAAAATAGATTTGTAGAGAGAAGCAAACAATGAACTGTTTCTTTTTCTGAAAACAAAAAGCAAAAGCTCCCTATCCAAAATGAATAGGGAGCTGAAATTCGTTGTAAACTTCTGACCTTCTCAAAGGTGCCCAAGTAGTATAATACAAGCAAATCAATTTGAGGTCAAGTGTTTCTGATCGAAGATGTTTAGTTTTTTAGTAAAATCTTAAATCGATATTCGTTTACTCTTTGATAAAAGCGTTTTTATACGTGCTAGTTGCACCAAAGTTATGGTACTCGATTCCTTCGACACCCGGTCGAACTAATTGTCCTCTTGCTTGTTGGTATAATGGAATCAATGCAACATCTTCTTCTACCAAGACTTTTTCAGCTGCAATCAATGTTTCCCAACGTTTTTCCGGTTCGTTTGCATATTTGTTCGACGCATCATCGATTAATTGATCATATTTTTCACTACGATAGCTAGTTTTATTCTTGGTACTAACTGAGCTTTCTAAAAAGGTCATAGGGTCTTGATAATCTGGACCCCACATGCTGACAGAAAGTTCATAGTCCCCTTTTTTCATCAGTTCGATGGAGTTGTTCAATGGAACTGTCTTCACATTGATTTTTAAACCTGGTAGTGTTTTTTCTAATTGACCTTGAATGAATTCTGCCACTTTTTTATCGCCATCACCATCTTTAGATAATAATTCGATGGTCACGTCTCCATTTAATTCTTTTTTCGCTTTTTCTAAATATTCCTTGGCTAATTTTTCATCTGTTTTCACTAGATCCCCAGCTTCTTTTCTAAAATCTTCTCCTGTTTCAGGATTTGCAACAAAGTCTTTTGGAATATAACCATAAATATCTTTGGAACCATCTGCTAAGATATTTTCTACTAGGCTCTTCTTATCAAGCGCGTAGGCAACAGCTTTACGTACATTTTCGTTTGCAAAGATCGATGGCTTGTCGTTTCTTTTTTGATTCATTCGTAAAGAATAAACTTTTGAGCGTTGAACTGCTTCATAATCAGGATTATCTTTATTTTGCTTAGCGAAATCTCCTGTCAGAATCGCTACATCTAATTCGCCTGATTCATATAGATTGAAAACCGTATTGGTTTCTTTTAACACTTCAAAATGGATTTTTTCTGATTTGACTTTATCTGCATCATAATAATTTGGATTTTCAACCAAATCCCAAGACATTGATGATTGATCCCAGTTTTCCATCAAGAATGGGCCATTAGATACAATATTTTCACTAGATGTTCCGTATTCTTTACCTTTTTCCGTTACAAATTTTTCATTTTGCGGAAAGAAAGGTGAAAATGCTAATAATGAAGTGAAATAAGTAACAGGCTTTTCCATTTTGATTTCAAGTGTGTAATCATCAATAGCTGTTACGCCTAGTTCATCTGCTGATTTTTCTTCATTTACGATTTCTGTCCCGTTGAGAATCGTGCCATCCATCAAGAAGAAGTAGTTTGCCTGATTTTTAGGGTCAGCCATCTTTTTCCAAGCAAAAACAAAATCGTTGGCTGTTACGTTATCTCCATTTGACCATTTCGCATCATCTCTAAGTTTAATAGTGTATGTTTTACCATCTGCCGAAATTTCTGGTAATTCTTTTGCTACAGCAGGAATGATTGTATCTTTTTCATCTAATTGATAGAGTCCTTCAAAAACATTGGATTGGGCATTGACACTTGGTTCATCTTGCGTGAAAATCGTGTCCATCGATCCTACTTCTGAAGCTTCCATCAAGTTTAAGACTTTTGCTGATTTTTGCCCAGTTTCATTCTTCTTGTCTGTACTGTTTGCTGATTTATCGCTTGAATTTCCCCCGCAAGCCGAAAGCAGCAGCACTGTTGTTAACACTGTTAAACTTTGTTTTAACCCTTTTTTCATACGTTCCACCTTTTCCTTCATTTTTATTTATTAGACAAGTTCTTCCATAGCAACTAACTCTTGTTTTACATCCAAATAGGCATATGGAAGTCCTTGGTTCTCATATTCGAATTCTCCCCGCTGATTGTCGATGGGATCAGCTCTGAGAGATTGTTTTGGTGGATTAAAATCGGTTTGAATTTCGCTATTTGCTGGCATTCTAAAAATATCTAAATTACCAAAATAATAATTCCAACGATCTAAATCACCATTTCTACGAGCACCGCCGCCAAATGATAAATCTGCGAAAAGCCAACCATACGGTGCAATATAAAATTGCGCCCAATCATGACAGCCGGTATAATATTGGGACACATATAGGCCTGATTGCCATTTTGCCGGAATTTTAGCCATTCGGCATAAGGTGATAAACAAGATTGCTTGAACACCGCAATCGCCCTTTAAATTGACAGCAGCATACTCCGATATGTTCTCAATTGTAAAATATTCCCGCATAAACGAATAATTGACTTTTGTTGTAATAAAGTCATAGATTTTACGTGCTTTGATAATTGGATTAGTCTCCCCTGCTAAAATCTCTGCTAACACTTGTTCCAAGTACGGCGTAAAGCGAATATGCGGAAGTTGCTCGCTTAATTCGAATTCTGGTTGTAGCTCTGAGGCTTTGTTCGGATCTAAATCAACATAATCGACTTGATTGACATAGCTATATTCTACTGAAAAAGTTTGATCTTCTTGTAAAACTGTTTCAAAACAAACAGTACGCTGTGCTTCATTTTCAGGAGCAATAAAACTTGCCTCAGGTGTTGTCTTTATGATTTGTATATCCGAAATTTGTTTACAGTCTTTTGGCAATGGTAAATAAACCTTGACTGTTTCTCCTGGTCGTTCGTATTCTTTTTTTACTTGAATACTTGTTTTCAAATGTAGTTTTACTTTCCGATAGCCACGTTCTTTCATTAGCTGAATATTTTGAGTTAACTCTTGTTTGCGTAGACGATCTGTCTCATTATCTTCTTTGACGATCAATCTTGCTTCATAATCGGCTTGAGTTTTGATCAGGTTCATTAAGAAACGTCGTTGGAAATGGACCTTGCCATCTATATAGAGCCAATCAACTTTTCCTGTTTCCTTCAAAATAGTTAGTTCCTGCTCCTGATACTCTTTAAAGGTTTCCTTCATCATTTTATTTGCTTCGACGAAGTCAAATGGATATTCATTAATGCCAACGATTCGAATAATATCTTGTTCGATCTCTAAGCGTTTTTTTAAAGCTTGTGGTAATTCACTTTCAAGTAGATAGTCAATCAATTTCCCAGCACCATCAAAATCCCCATAATTTTTTAATTTGATTACGTCTTCTGGTAACGGTACGCTCATATAGTTTAACTCATAATACATCTTGTATTCCCCTTTCTTATTTACTCAAACCTAAGCCTGCCTTTGCGGATAACGTAATCAAGCTGGTCGGTTCTAAGCCAACACCACCTGGAATCGCGACTTCATTCAATCCAAAAGTTGCATCTAAATCAGCTCTTGTAATATTTTTAGTTGCGGCGGCCAAATGCGCTGCGGCAGTTACACCAATGTTGGTTTCTTCAACCATACAACCGATCATACACTCAACTCCAGCTGCTTCACAAATACTATTGATTTTAAGTGCTTCATGAATTCCACCACATTTCATTAGTTTAATATTCACAAAATCAACAGCATGTGCTTTGATCAAACGCAGTGCATCTTTAGAATTAAAACAACTTTCATCAGACATAATCGGCGTTGATACGTGATTTGTAACAAAGGTCAACCCTTCAATATCATGATAGGCTACCGGCTGTTCAACTAACTCAATACCATATTCTGCTAAACGATTGATTGTATTTACAGCTTCTTTTGGTTTCCAACCTTGATTGGCATCTAATCGCAGATTTATTTGACTACCGATCGCTTCTCTAATCGCCTTAATTCGTGCAAGATCCGCTGCAAAACCCGTTCCTACTTTGATTTTCAACGTATCAAATCCTTGAGAAACAGCCAATTTCGCCTTTTCAGTCATGATCTCAGGTGTATCAAGTCCGATCGTCATATCTGTTTTGACCGCAGAATCAAATCCCCCTAAAAGTTTATACACTGGTAGGTTAGCTTTTTTTCCAAGTAAGTCATAACAAGCAATATCAATTGCAGTCTTTGCAGAAGGCGCCATTGCTGCAACAGAATTCATGACGTTGTGAACTTTTTCTATATCTAAAGGATCAGTACCTAGTAACTGTTTTTCAAATAATTGAATACACTCAGTTGTCCCCTTTAAGGTTTCACCTGTAATCAAGATTCCAGGTGAGCCTTCACCATAGCCAACAATCCCTTCATCTGTTTCGATTTCAACGATTGCGCTCATTGAATGCTCGATCGTTCCTAATGAAATCGTAATTGGTTCTTTTAACTTTACCGCTTTTGCCGCTACATTAATTTTCGTGATTTTCAAAATATTTCCCCCAGTAGTCATCATTATATTTCATTCGCATCTCTAATTACTCTTTAATATTTAAATCATTCTCAAAGAAATATTAAACGTTCTTTTTTTAATTTCTAGTTAAATTTTATTGAAGATTTTGAATTATTAGTTCCAATTTTAAGTTTCCTCTATGGAATTGTCAACATATTAATGAGAATTAACTGTGGTTTTTTTCATTAAAATCTAAGTGCTTGTAATTTTGTAACGAATTCGAGATAATATGAATGAAAAAAGGACTCTAAACAAAGGACGGCTATAGATGGAATTTAGAAAAATCAAGAATTTACGAAAAGAAAAAAGGATTACATTAACTGAATTAGGAGAAAAAACAGGTTACTCTGCTAGCTTTTTATCACAAATCGAACGTGGTATCAATCGCCCATCACTGGAAGCATTAAGAAAAATCGCTGATGCACTAAATGTCACTGTCGCTTATCTTTTGGCAAATGAAGCCCCTCAAGTTATCCAACACGAAGATGAAACGACTGAAAATGGTTATAAAGTAATTCGAAACTCTTCAGGTACTATCTATAATCCATGGCATACAAATTCTACTTATTATGATACTTTATTTAATTTACCCGTACATACGGATAACATGGTTATCTCAAAAATTTCAATTGATGCTCAATCATCATCTAGCGGTAGAAAAATCGCTCATAATCTTTGTGAAATCAACTACATTCTAAAAGGTGAAGCCACCATCGAACTAAAAGATGAAGTACTTACTTTACACGAAGGCGATGCAATCTTTTTAGAAGCATACACTCAACATAATGTTGTTAATGCAACGGAAAATGAATTAATGCTGTTTACGCTGCAATTTTGATTTTTTTAGTTATTTACACTAACTGAAACTGCTTGGTGCTCCTATTTTATTGAAAAAGATTCTCATTTACAAAGTATTTAAAAAAAGGTATTATATTGGAAGAACAAACTGTAAAGGAGTGCCGTTATTCCCGCAAATATGCGCGCATTGATCAAACGGACGACTAAGAAAAAGGAGTAGATACAATGACTGAAACAAATCAAGAATGGTCTGCTGAAGAGATTGAAGATATCAAAGAGCAGATTTTAACAGCTCTAGAAACAGTGATCGACCCTGAACTTGGGATCGATATCGTTAATTTAGGATTGATTTACGAAGTAGAATTTGCACAAACTGGTGATACTGTCATCAAAATGACCCTTACAACGATGGGTTGCCCATTAGCTGACGTTCTTACTGAACAAATCCATGAAGCATTAAAAGAAATTCCAGAAGTAAAAAATCCAGAAGTAAAACTTGTTTGGTATCCAGCTTGGACGACTGATAAGATGAGCCGCTACGCACGAATTGCATTAGGAATCCGTTGATACTAGCTAACATTACCATTAGGACACAACAAAAAGCTTTCTAGTAACTACCTCAATAATAGTTGCTAGAAAGCTTTTTGATACTCTCATTACTCTCTTTCAAGCTGTTTTAGAAACCATTAGCTGTCATGAGCAATCGGATCGAAACTGTAGATACTCTACAGATGAGTTTCCACAGTAATCTGGTTAATGTATCCACTTATTTTTTATTTGCTTTTAATACGGCATTCAACATAATGATTCCTGTGACAATCGTTGTAACTGCCTGAACCAATTTGATTTTATCAATACCTTTTGATTTGACGGTCATAGTAACCCCTCCTGTTGTTTCTATCTCTATAGTACAACTAGAACAAAATCATTACCAATAAATCGCTTCATTGACTGATAATAAACACCCCAATAATAATGAACACAACCGCTAATACTTTACGAATACTTAGCTTTTCTTTAAAAATAAAATAACTAATAATAACTGTCCAAACATACGTCAATGACGTCATCGGAAACGCAATTGAATAATCTAAAAATTTCAATAACACAATATTCGTCACAGCACTCAAAATATATAAGAAAGACCCTAAATAAATCCAGGCATTAGTCAATACTAACTTAAGACTCATTTGAGGCAAATCATTCATCCCTTTTTTAAGTGCTAAAGCCCCAGCACTCCCCGAAAAAGTCGTAATGATCAAAATCGTTAAAATCGCTGCATAATTGATCATATTTTTTCCTCATTCCCTTCGATTCCTAAAAGGATCGAGCCTACAATGATGAAGCCTGTTCCCAACAATTTATACCACGTAATGCTCTCATTTAGGAATAATGCCCCTAAAACAATTGACAGTGCAAAACCTAAGCTCATCATTGGCTGTAAAATGGAAACTTCACCGTAACGAAAAGCGGCCATCATCACAAACATTCCTGCTCCTGCTGCTACGAAACCAATAGCATAGAGTATAATTGCATAACTCCCAACTCCATCAGCGCCAAATTTCCATGCCAATTGACCTAAACTACTTAATGTTGCAGCAATCAAAATCAGTAAAATACCCAAACTTAATTTCTGTTGTTTATTTCTTTCATCCATCCCACTTCCCCCTCACTTAACAATAACGATGAATAAATTCAAAAACAGTGTCAAAATAGTGATCTGGTTCATAAATAAACGAAGACAAATGCGGTGCCTGTTCCACTATCAAACTTTCTTTTACGCCTTTTGTAGCTTCCATATTTTCATAGAGCATTTGATGTGGGACAAATTTATCTCCTGTCCCATGAATAAACAACGTCGGTAATTTGTTCTGTGCCAGTTGAGAAATTGAGGACGCCTCTTTCAGTGAATAGCCCACTTTTCTTTTCGCTAAATGATTGGCAATAGTCAAAATGGGAAAGGCAGGCAATTTGAAGGCCGAACTCAGCATCGCGCCAAATTCACTATAAACCGAAGAATACCCACAATCAACCACTAAACCTTTGACATTTTTAGGTAGTCTCTCCCCACTTGTCATCATCACAGTAGATGCACCCATCGACCCACCAAATAAAACGATTTCAGCCAATGGTTCGATCGTGATCACTTCTTGAATCCATTTTAGTAAATCTAAACGATCTAACCACCCCATGCCGATCACGTTACCTGTACTTTTACCATGGGCTCTTAAGTCCGGAACTAAAATATTATACTGTTGATCAGAAAATTTTGAAGCAACAAAAGCCATGTCCCGTTTACCATATGAGCGATAACCATGAACACAAATCACCCATTTTTTGCTATCAGGATGGGAAACGATCAAACGACTATATAGCTTTTCACGACCTATTTCCAACCAATAATCTTTAGCTACTTCTTGCTGCCAAAAAACTTCTCCTTGTTGATTTTGCTGCTCTTCAGTTAGGTCATACTTTGATGTCCCTTTATTAAAATTATCTGGATTCATCATCTTGTGACCTGTTTTGTCATACCACTTATTGTTTCTAAAAAGAGCTACGCTCAAGAAAAAATTAGCCGCATAAAATGAAGCCGCAACGATGAAAATCACTACAATCACTAAACCAAACACAATCCACTTCAATAATGACACCTCGATTCTTTATTTTCATTTCTCTCTTAAGTATACTCTTATTTAAGAAAAAAAGTATGAATGTACTCAAAAACAAAAAAGTAAAAAATTCGATTTCTGCGGGACTAAATTAAAAACCAGCCTCTGCATTATCTGCAGTATGCTGGTTTTCATTATACGATTTAGAAATACTCTATTTATTCACAATCTAATGCAATCAGATCCTCAAATGTTTCACGTCGAACGGCTAGTTTGTCTTGACCATTTTCCACGAAAACAACGGCTGGTTTTAAATTACGATTATAATTATTTGCCATTGAATAACCATAGGCACCGGTACTAGTCATCGCAAACAAATCTTCTGGATTCATTGGAGGTAAGTCGATGTTTTTGATTAGAACATCACCTGATTCACAATACTTCCCAACAATTCTACTCTCTTGGGTCGCCTCTGTACTAATTCGATTAGCTAAAAAACCATCATATACAGCATCATACAATGCTGGTCGGATATTATCCCCCATACCACCATCTACTGAAACATAGTGACGGACATCTGGTATCACTTTTTGCGATCCAATGGAATAAATCGTAGTTCCTGCTTCTGCAATAATACTACGACCTGGCTCAATCCAAATTTCTGGAAACGCATAATCTAACAATTCACATTGATCTTTTACGCCATTGACAATTGCTTTGACGAACGCTTCTGGCTCTAGCGGATCATCAGCCTCAGTGTACTGAACACCAAAACCACCACCCATATTTAAAATATCTACAGTATAACCAAACGTTTTTTTCCAATCATTCAAAATCAACAACATCTTCTCAACAGCCGCCAAAAATCCTTCTGCAGAAAAAATTTGTGAGCCAATATGACAATGCGCTCCTTTTAGTAACAAATTCTCATCCGCTAAGATTTTTTCTAGCGCGTCTGTCGCTTGTCCGCTCATAACATCGAAACCAAATTTTGAATCGACCTGTCCAGTTAAAATATATTCATGGGTTTCGGCATCCACACCAGGTGTAATACGAAACATCACTTTTTGCTGCTTTCCTTTTTCTTTTAAAATAGTACTTAATAAATCGATCTCATAAAAGTTATCAATGATGATCATCCCAACATTTTGATCTACTGCATAACTTAGTTCTTCTTTTGTTTTATTGTTTCCATGGAATTCAATATTTTCAGGAGACATCCCACCTTTGATTGCCGTATAGAGTTCTCCACCAGAAACCACGTCACAACCTAATTCTTCTTCCTCTAAAAGTTTGTACATAGCCAAGCAACAAAAAGCTTTGCTGGCATAAATCACCTTATTTTTTACACCTAAAGAATTGAATGTTTGTTTAAATCCTCGAGCGCGTTCACGAACATGAGCAACATCATAAACAAATAACGGTGTTCCGTATTTTTCAGCTAAAACAACGGTATCACATCCACCGATTGTTAAATGTTCTTGTTCATTAAATTTTGCCGTTCCAAATAATAGTGGCATCTCTTCACCTTCTTCAACAGATTTATTAAAAATAATAGCACAAAAATGAAAAACTTCCTATCTATTTTCCATTTTTTTATAACGAACCATTCAAATTTGTGACAAATACTCATATAACTTTTCGCTTAGCTTTCTCATGCCATCAAAAGCTGGCTGATTTGCAAAAAGAATCACTAGTTTTTGATTATCCTGATCACCATACACGGCCGTTTCGTACCCACCAAGACTTCCTTGAGAATATTTTAAATCATCAAAATAAATCAGCCCTGCCCGATATCCTTCTTGATCGATATCAGCAAGTTGTTCATACTCTCTTTGTTGGAAAAGTCGACCGTCAGCTAAGCCTTGTATAACTAGCCAAAAATCTTCCGCTGACATATATAAATTACCAGCACCCAATAAGCTAGAAAATAATTTTTTGCTTGCTGGATAAGGATCGTCTTGATAATCTTGCCCTGTATAAAAATAAGGCTGCGGAGTTATTTCATCCGTCGGTAACTGATCCCAAAAATAAGTTTGAGTCAATGATAATGGATCGATCACCCATTTTTTTACAACCATTTCATATGATTGTCCAGTGATTTGGGCAATAATTCCAGCTAATAAAGTATAGTTCCCATTTGTATAGTCAAATTCTTTATTATGCGTTACAGTCAACGTATCCAATGCATTCTCCAACTGACTTTCCTCGTTAATCAACAGTTGTTTTGGTGCTTCTTCAGCCATCGAAATACCAGAACGATGATCAAGTAATTGCTGGATCGTAATCGTTTGACTAAAATCGATTTGCGGATAAAATTTGTCTAAGGTCGCATCTAATTCAAGCTTTCCGTCTTTCACTAATGTTAAAATAATGGCTCCTGTGATTATTTTTTGTAATGAAGCAATAGGAAAAATCCCCTCAATTTTATTTGGATACTTATTATTCACATCTGCATAGCCATAACTTTTTTCATAGAATTTTGTTTGTTGGTCGATCAATAAGACCGTCCCTTTAAAATGAGAATCATTGATGATTTGATCGATTGTTTCTTGCCGACTGGATGTAGTATCAGTCTCCGTTTGTTTACTCTGTTTAGTTTCCATTAAATGATACTCTTTGTAAAAGAAACAACCACCTGCCAGCACTACAAGTAAACAGAACACGCTTATTAAAAGAACTCGTTTACGTAGTCGATTCACGAATATCTCTTCCTTTCCCAATTACTTCCACTAAATTATAGCATTAGCTGACTGAAATAAAGAATACTAAGAAATAGAAAAACTGGAACTGACTTCAATAAGTCATATTCCAGCTCTTTAAGCTATGAAAAAAATGTTGAATTAATGAGTTGCTTCTATTCTTGTGCAATTGTTAAAATTGCAGCGGGAATTCGATAGGGAGAACATGAAATATAATCGACACCGATTTTTTTCAAGAAACGAATCGATTGAGGATCTCCACCAACTTCACCACAAACGCCAATTTTAATAGTCGCATCATAACTTCTTATTTTATCTACAGCCATTTTCATTAAAATACCCACACCGTCTTCATCAATATGTTGAAAGGGATCTTCTTTTAGCAATTTTTGATCTTGATACGCACTGATAAATTTACCAGAGTCATCTCGTGAAAAGCCATACGTCAACTGCGTTAAATCATTTGTACCGAAGCTAAAAAAGTCAGCAACTTCAGCAATTTTTTCTGCAGTTAAACACGCTCTTGGAATTTCTAACATCGTACCAATTTTATAAGCAATAGCTTGGCCTGTTTTAGAAAAAATTGATTGAACTGTTTGCTCCAAACGTTCTCTTAGCCATTTCATCTCTGCTTGACTGCCAATCAGTGGAATCATGATTTCAGGAACAATCACGCTGTCTGTTTCTTTTTGAGAAATCTCCAAAGCACTTTCAATAATAGCAGCTACCTGCATCTCATATATTTGTGGTGTGGTAACCGCCAAACGACAACCACGGTGCCCAAGCATTGGGTTTTGTTCATGCAGTTCTTCAATTCGATGATTGATTTCCTCTATTGTTCGTTGTGTCGCACTGGCTAAATGGGCAATTTCTTCTTCCGTCTGTGGTAAAAATTCATGTAAGGGTGGGTCTAATAAACGAATTGTACAAGCTTTGCCGTTTAATAACGTAAACATCGTCCGAAAATCTTCTTTTTGAAATTCTTTTAGGTTATTTAACGGTTTCATTAGTGACTCTTCATTTTCCGCCAAAATCATTTTGCGCATTTCGAATATTCGCTTTTCACCAAAAAACATATGCTCTGTTCTCGCCAAGCCAATTCCTTCGGCTCCTAATTTTAGCGCAGTTTTAATATCTGCAGGTGTTTCTGCATTTGCTTTTACACCAATACTGGCTTCTTCTTTTGCCCAATCCGTGATCGTTTCTAGCAACTGCCATTCATCACCTTCAACATAGGGAATACTACCTCTATAAATGGTTCCTGTTGTTCCATCGACAGAAATCGTCTCTCCTTGACGTAAAATAACATTTCCTGCTGTGGCTTGCTCTAGAAATTCATCAACATATATTTCTTCACAACCGGCAACACAACAAACGCCCATCCCACGAGCGACTACTGCAGCATGCGATGTCATACCACCTCTAGAAGTGACGATTGCTTCACTCACTACCATCCCTTCAATATCTTCTGGTGAGGTTTCTTGCCGAATTAGGATGACCTTTTCTCCTTGTTCACTCGCTTTTTTTGCCCCTTCAGCTGTAAAATAAATGTTTCCACTAGCAGCACCTGGACTTGCTGGCAGACCTTTCGCAAAAATAGTCGCTTTTTCTAATTCATCTGGTTCAAAAACCGGATGGAGTAATTGCGTCACCATTGTTGGATTAATTCGCTGAATTGCTTCTTTTTTAGAAATAATTCCTTCTTCTACTAATTGAATACAGACCTTAAACGCAGATTTGGCCGTCCGCTTACCATTTCGCGTCTGTAAAATATATAATTTTCGATTTTCGATCGTAAACTCAATATCTTGCATATCCTTATAATGACATTCCAATAAATGACTTATTTTCAAAAATTCTTGATAAACTTCTGGCATCAACGTTTCAAGTTGACTGATTGGTTGTGGCGTTCTTACTCCTGCCACAACATCTTCCCCTTGTGCATTGAGTAAAAATTCTCCAAAAATTCCTTTATCACCTGTAGCAGGATTTCTTGTAAAAGCTACCCCTGTTCCACTATCAGTCCCAAAGTTACCAAAGACCATCTCTTGGATATTGACCGCCGTTCCTAGTGAATCAGAAATATCATGTAGACGGCGATAAGTGATAGCTCTGCGATTATTCCACGAACGAAAAACAGCTTCAACTGCTAGAGTCAATTGCTCGTAAGGATCTTGCGGAAACGGTTGATGGATCACTTCCAAAAATATATCTTTATAAACCGTTACCAATTCTTGCCAATCAGCCGCTTGCATCTCTGTATCCGACTGATAGTTATTCTTTGACTTATAAAAATCCAATTGTTCTTCAAAACGATTTTTATCAATACCACAAACAACATCACCAAACATTTGCAACAATCTCCTATAACAATCGTATGCAAAACGTTCATCACTAGTCTTTTTAGCCAGACCAAGCACCGTCTCATCATTTAACCCTAAATTCAAAATAGTATCCATCATGCCAGGCATTGAAAATTTGGATCCGCTTCTTACTGAAACTAATAATGGATCAGCGACATTTCCAAATTTTTTTGCCGTGCTTTTTTCCATACTATGAATATGCACTTGAATCTCTTCATTCAGTTCCTTTAAGACCTGCTCTTTTTCTTTTAAATAAGCTAAACATGCTTCTGTTGTGATTGTAAAACCAGTAGGAACAGGTAATTTCAATTTCGTCATCTCCGCTAAATTTGCTCCTTTACCTCCTAACAAATCAGCTTGTTCTTTACTTCCTTCTAAAAAATCAATCACATATTTCACTCGCAAACTCTCCTTCTCTCTAATAGTGTATCACATTTGTATAAAAATCATTATATTGTGTATCACATTTATTGTCAATCATTATTAGTGTATCTTATTTTTATGGTTGCTTTATTTTTATAAGAAATATATAATAATTAGTGTGTCACATTTAGAAAGTAGGTCAATAAAATGAAACTTACCTCAAGGCAATTAGAAATCATCAAAATCGTTAAGGAGAATGAACCGATCAGTGGTGATAATATTGCAAAAATACTAGGATTGAGTCGGGCGACCTTGCGCAGTGATTTAGCTATTTTGACGATGACTGGTTTGCTTGATGCTAGACCAAAAGTCGGTTATTTTTATACTGGTCAAACAATTGAACCCTTACTCTATGAAAAATTGTACAAAAAAAAGGTGGAAGACATCATGTTACCTCCTATCCTCATTCATCAAAGTACGACAGTTTATGATGCTGTAACCAATTTATTCATGTATGATGTTGGTTCTTTATACGTCAAAGATGACAATGATGAGTTGAATGGTATCCTTTCTCGCAAGGATTTGCTTCGAGCAGCTATCAGTAATCCAAATACTGAAAAAACACCAGTAGCCATGATCATGAGTCGTATGCCCAACATCATCACCATCACTCGTGATCGTACGATTTTAGAAGCTGGCGGCTTATTGATGCAGCATAGTATTGATACCTTGCCCGTTGTTACACTTGATCAACCAAAAAAAGTGATTGGAAAAGTCACAAAAACGAGAATGATGGCCTATTTTATCAATGCAGGCAATGATATTGAAAAGGAAAATTATTAATCAAAAAACGGATCAAACAACCGAACCTTTAAAAATTAGGAGAGTGTATTCATGCAAAAGGATAAAATTAAAATTTATTTAGTCTCAGATTCAGTTGGAGAAACCGCACAAAAAATCATTTCTGCTGTCTCAGCTCAATATCCGAGCATTGATATGAGCGATATTCAACGATTCCCATTTATTACAGATGAAGAATTATTACAGCCGATTCTAAAAGATGCCCTTCACGATAAAGCAATCGTTGTTACAACGCTAGTCAACAAAAAACTAGTCAATTTAGTGAAAGATTTCGCTACTCGAACTGGATTACAATTTGTTGATTACATGAGTCCTTTAAGTGAAATTGTTGAGGGAACTTTTGGGGTTCAGCCTTTGCAAGAACCAGGTGCTATTCACAAGCTAAACGAACAGTATTTTAGCCGCGTTTCTGCAATTGAGTTTGCCGTAAGATATGACGATGGAAAAGATGCAAAAGGGTTCTTGGACGCTGATTATGTCTTATTAGGTGTTTCACGTACATCCAAAACGCCATTAAGTATGTATATGGCCAATCGCAATCATAAAGTAGCTAATTTACCTTTGATTCCAGAAGTTGCTTTACCTGCAGAACTAGACCAGATCGATCCAAAGAAAATCATCGGATTAACAACCAGTATTGATAGCTTGATGGGCATTCGCAAATCGCGTTTACATTCACTGGGATTGAAAGAAGATTCTGCTTATACAAATGCGCAGCGTATCCAAGAAGAGCTAGATTATGCTAATCGAATCTTTGAAAAATATAATGCCCTAGTGATCAATGTTGATAAAAAATCAATTGAAGAAACGACAAC
Organism: Enterococcus sp. AZ101; assembly: GCF_050499005.1. Classification (NCBI taxonomy): domain Bacteria; kingdom Bacillati; phylum Bacillota; class Bacilli; order Lactobacillales; family Enterococcaceae; genus Enterococcus; species Enterococcus sp. AZ101. Next base: position 1,911,438 of record NZ_JBMHEZ010000001.1, read on the forward strand.
AATAATCGAAGATTTGGCACAAAACCAATAGTAAGGAGTCCTCTTGATGAGTAATCTTCACTCAAATGAGCTGATTGCCGAAATTATTAATTTAGAAGCTATTTTAAATTTACCAAAAGGAACGGAACATTTCATCAGTGATCTTCATGGTGAGTTTGCCGCCTTCAATCATATCTTGAGAAATGGCTCAGGAAGTATTCGTGACAAAGTAAGTACGCTGTTCAGTCAAGAACTTTCTCAAGACAAAATAGATGAACTCTGCTTTTTAATCTATTATCCAGAAGCAAAGATACAGTCATTAAAGAAGGCGCAAAGTTTACCGCAAAATTGGTGGTTTGAAACGATTGAACAGTTACTGATCATTGTCCGATTTGCATCAAGTAAATATACACGTTCTAAAGTCCGTAAAGCATTACCACAAACTTACGCCTATATTTTAGAAGAATTGATTTATCAATACGATGAAACCACAGATAAAAAAGCCTATTATCGACAAATCATTCAAAAAATCATCGAACTTGGAGAAGCTGAACGTTTTATAGCCGACTTGTCTTATTTAACGCAACGTTTTGTGATCGACCATCTTCACGTGATTGGAGATATCTATGATCGAGGACCTCACCCTGATAAAATAATGGATTCTTTGCTCGACTACCACTCACTTGATATTCAATGGGGCAATCACGATATCATTTGGCTTGGCGCTGTCAGCGGCTCTAAAGCTTGTTTAGCGAATGTATTACGAATTTGTGCCCGTTATGGCAACTTAGACCTCTTGGAAGAGGCCTACGGTATTGATTTACAGTTACTAAAATCATTTAGCCGTAAAATCTATCAGGAAAATAAGGATTTTTTCCCTAAAAAAAATCCTTACAGAGAACTTACAACTCTAGAAAGCACAGATGCAATGAAAATCCAGCAGGCGATGGCAATGATCCAAGAAAAATTAGAAGGACAATTAATTCAGCGCCGTCCCGAATTTCAAATGGACCATCGATTATTATTAGACAAGATTCATGAAAATCAGCTTATGATCGATGGTCAAGCTTATCAGTTAGTCAATACATGTTTTCAAACAGTTGACTGGAAGCAGCCTTATCAATTATCAGCAGAAGAAGAATTGGTCATCACTGATTTATTGCAGCAGTTTCAAAATTCCCCAAAATTAAAACAGCACATGACTTTTCTTATGGAAAAAGGCGCATTGTATCTGTCTTATAACCACAATTTATTGATTCATGGCTGTATTCCTCTTAATGATGATGGATCATTTCAAGAAATCAGCTTTAACAAAAATAAGTATGCGGGTAAAGCGTTACTAGATTTTTTTGAAACGAATATACAGCAGGCCTTTTCAAAACCATGGTTAACCGAAGATTTTTCAACAGATCTCGTTTGGTACTTATGGTGTGGTGAGCGTTCATCACTCTTTGGAAAAGAAGCAATGAAAACATTCGAGCGCTATTTTATTGAAGAATGTCAAACCCACGTGGAAGAAAAAAATGCTTATTACTCATTAAGAAATGATTCTCAAGTATGCCAAAATATCTTAAAAGCTTTCGGGCTTAATGAACCTGATAGCCACATTATCAACGGCCATACTCCTGTAAAACAAATCAAAGGCGAATCACCAATCAAAGCTGACGGCAAAATGATCGTTATTGATGGCGGTTTTTCAAAAGCGTATCAAAAAGTCACTGGAATTGGCGGTTATACACTTTTATATAATTCTTTTGGAATGCAGTTAGCCGCCCATAAACCCTTCTCTGATCAAGAAACTGCCATCGAAAAAAATGATGATATTATTTCTACCCGCCAAATCGTTGACCGGAAAATTGAACGTTTAAAGGTCAAAGATACAACGATTGGTCATACTTTGATCAAAGAAACACAGCAGCTAAACAATCAATTGAAACATTCTGGTCAATCAGCTTTTTAACTAAAAAAACGTGAAACAAAACCAAAGTACAGTTTTGTTCCACGTTTTTCCTTTTTACTTAACCAGTTCAAATCGTTGATTCTTTAGTTCATAAACCGCATCACAAGCATTCGCTACTTCTTGTTCATGGGTCACAATAATTATGCATTTTTGTTGTTCATGTGCCACTTTTTGGAACAACTGAACGATTTCTTTGGATGTTTTCTCATCTAAATTCCCGGTAGGTTCATCGGCTACAATCAGTTCATGGTCACAACATAACGCTCTAACAATTGCCACACGTTGTTGTTGTCCACCAGAAAGCTGGGTCACATTCTTAGTGGCAAGGACCTCATCAATCCCAACATTCGCTAAATTTTCTAGAGCATAGGTCTTTTTATCAGCCTGTTTTGAACTTGATATTGACATAGCTGTTAAAACATTATCCAGCGCTGACATATAAGGGAGTAAATTATACGCTTGGAAAATAATCGAGACATCGTTTTTACGATAATTTCTAAGACCAATTTTTTTCAAGGATTCTTCATTGTAAAGGATCTCTCCAGCCTTTGGCAAGTCTAGTCCTGCAATTAAAGAAAGAAATGTCGTCTTGCCAGAACCACTCGCTCCTAAAATAGCGTACATTTTTCCTCGCTGAAACGTTAAATTCACATTTTTATAAAGAAATTCGTCTTCATTTTTATACCAATAGCCTACTTCTTGTGTTTGTAACATCGCAATTCCTCTTTTCTATGTGGTCAAGATTTTTTTTGGTTGCAATCGCAAAATACCAACGGAAGATAAAACTATCGAGAAGAAACTAATTAGAATACCTAAACCTGCTAATAGTGCGATTTCTTTTGGTTGTACAGAAATATTTAGCTCTTGGATCGCTTCTGCTGCTTCAACAGAGCTTGCTCCGATTCGACCCATGGCTCCTCCTGGACCGCCTTGGCGCTGTTGTCCGTCACCGCCCATTTTATCTGGTTGACCTTGATTCGTTTCCGTTTGTTGAGCATTTTGAGATTGTTGGTTGATCAATTGTTCACCGACAACATTTCCGACAATATTCCCACTAAATGTTGCAATGACTAAAGCAACAACCATACAAATAATGATCTCACTGAAAAATTGTAAGACAACTTTAAAGCGTGATTCTCCAAGTGATAATAATACACCGATTTCATATCGCCTTTCTCTAATTGTCATCATGACGATCAGAGTTAAAATAATTACTCCCGCGACCGCGACTAAAATCACAATATTTTTAGCAAAACTTGCAACATTATTCAAAGGTTGTAGCATTTGTTGATAGGCTTGATCGTTAGTTTGCAAACTAAAGCTGTCTGTATCAATCAGCTTTTCAGCAGAGGCAACAAAGGTGTCCATTGCTTTTGGATCACTAAGTGTGTAGCTTGCTGAATCAATCGTTCCTGTTGCGTCATCTCCTTTTAAGGTATTTGCAAAGGTATATGATGTATATAAGGTGTTCGCTGGATTCAAGAAATTGAACTGCATCCCCATGCTGTCTCCGTTTTCAGATGTCTTATAAATTCCTTTGATCGTTAATTCATAAGTTTTCGTCTCATCTTCGGGATCTGTCAGTTTAAATGTATCGCCAACGTTTAATTCATTTGCCTCAGCAAGGGTTTGCTCAATAACGACATTATTTGTCTCCACATCAGCCTCACTGATTGCTTCACCACTTGTGATTTCAGCAATGCCGTCTGAAAAATCACTCAACATCGACAAATCCATTACGCCACTTACTTGAAAATCGCTTTGCTGCTGCATAGCCATCGGTCCACCGCCCATTTGTCCATCACCTCGAGCTTGTTCCTCCCCTTCATTAACAGCTTGTTCATTATTACTTGTTGAAGAAGTTGTCGTCTCACTTTCCGAATCAGTTGAAATCGGTGTGATCCCATCACCTGCTCCAGCCGATGAAGAGGCTAAAAATGAATAGGATTTCACATTGTCTAAAGCAGCGATTTTTTGCGCATCTGCTAATGAAACTGGCGTCAAACTAAAACTACCTGGATCTGGTTTTGTACTGGTAGTGCTGTCTTGACTTTTCTTCATCGCAGCTTCACGATTCGCCGATAGCGTGACACTGGCACCAACACTTTTCTTGGCATTTTCTGTTGCAGTGATTGCAGCGCTTTGAATGGTTAATCCAGCTAAAACAAAAATTAAAATCGCTGAAAAAACAGCACATAATAAAAATGTTCGTCCCTTTTTAGCTTTCATACTTAATGCTGCTCGTTTGATAAAATTCATATAATTCCTCCTTAAATAAAAAACGCAACGGACTCATTTTATCGTTCCTAAAAATTAATCCGCCAACTCTAGCTGATCCATCTGTATTAATGATTTGCCAAAGCAATTAATACTATTTCTTCTGGACAGATACTACTTTAGTTTACGGACCTTAAACAAACCTTAAATACAGATTTCAATTATTTTCGTCCATATCTAACCTTGCAAATCTACAAGAAAAATGATTAAATGATTGTGGCTCTATTTTTAATGAACTAGATAAATAAGTATCAGATAAGATTGCTATCTTACAATTGTTAGAAAGGAACGAAAGGTATTTGGAAAAAAAGAAAATGACTCTATATGGAATGATTTTCTCTATTTGTTTCTTCTTGATCGTATCGTTCTTTTTTTCTGCTCATACAGTAGATTATGCAAACGAAGCAGAAATAAGTGAAAAAATTAGTATTCCAATCAAATCAGCAGCTGTTTCGGCAAACAAAAATCCTGAACCAAAAACTATAGAAACTCCTGAGCTGACGGATTTCTACCATAAAATCAACCAAACAATGATAGATGCTGCCAAAACATTTAATGGCGACATAGGTATGACTTATGTTGACTTAACTACAGGCAAGCAAATTTCTGTAAATGGAACGAAAGAATTTTACAGCGCTAGTACGATCAAAGTTCCTTTAGCAATGATGATTGCGGATAAAGCTGAATCAGGTAGTCTAAAATGGGAAGATCAGCTTACTTTTAATGAAAAAGAAGATTATGAAGATGGAACCGGGATCATTATCAATAATATCCAGCCACAATATTCGGTGAGAACTTTGCAAGAATATAACATCACCTATTCTGATAATATTGCAAAAAACATGTTATATGACACTTTTGGTGGTGATGTTAAAGCAAAACAAGCACTTTATGCTCATTTTTTACAAAAAGAAACGGATTGGGATGACGCAAAATTCACCTCTGAAGATGCGGCTAAGATTCTTAAGATTTTGTATAAAGAAAAAGCATCAAATGTGGAGTATCAAACGATTTATGACTATATGAAAAACACTGTTTTCCATGAACGAATGGAGACTCCAACAACCGCAGGTAAAGTGGCCCATAAAATTGGTTCTTATGAAGGCTTTATACATGACATTGGTATTTTGGAAACAGAACAGCCTTTTATCTTGACGGTGTTTACAAAGGGTCAAACAGATGCTGGTATTGCTTTTATCTCAACGATCACTGATCAATTGTGGACGATTCAAAAAAATAATTATCCAAATGAATAATCATTTTTAAACAGATTATTGAGCGAAGTTATCAATTCATAACTTCCTCAATAATTTTTTTTTCGGAAATAAAACCTATTCACTAATTATAGACCAAAAATAAAGTTAAATATATTGTACATATAAATTAAAATATATTATAATAATTACGTGACAAAATAAAATCAAGGGGAGAATCATGAAAAAAAGATTGTTTAAACAAAGTGGGTTGTTATTGTTTAGTGTTCTATTCTTGTATCCATCAAATGAGGTCCTAGCCTCCCCACCAACAAATGGTGTCATTCCTGATAATAGTCCTGCAATCGAGCAACCTAAACTATTGGAAAGACAAACAAGAACAACGTTACCAAGAATTCATGATCCAAGAACCACGAATAATTTAGCCGTTAAAAACCAAGGCAGTTTAAATATCTGCTGGGCCTTCGCTTCAAATGCAGCATTGGAACATCATTACGAGAAAAAAAATGGAACACCGATTTCCCTTTCTGAACGTCATAGTGATTATTTTTTTGCAAGAAATGCCACTTCTATTTTAAATGAGAACCCTTTAGCTTATAATCGTAACTTAGGGGCAGGTGGACAAGAAGCCGCTACGTTTTACAGTTCAATTCGATGGAAATCTCCAGTTTTAGAAAAAGATATGCCTTTTCAATTATCACTTAAGCCATTGTCCTTGATAGATTTGGATAAACCAACTCCTTTCCATGTCCAAGGAATTGTTGATATACCAAAATTGAGCAAAGACTATACCAATTCTGAACAAGTAGCCAGAGTCAATGAAATAAAAAAAGAAACACTCACCAATGGTGGTGTTACCTTTCGCAACAATGGTAAATATTTACAATCAACGAACGCACACTACAATGCTAAAACTGATTCTTACTTTACTGCGATAAAGAATAATCCAAGTGCTATCAATCATGTGTGTCTAATTGTTGGTTGGGATGATAATTTCAGCAAAAATAATTTTTCTACCCCGCCATCACAAAATGGTGCGTTTATAGTAAAAAACAGTTGGGGGACTTCATATAATGATGGTGGTTATTTTTATGTGTCATATGAAGATTATCATCTTATGACGAACGACTCACATGCTATCAGCTCTATTGAAAACAATAATAATTATGAACATCAATATAGTAAAACTGATTTCATTACCCCTAGCACAGAATCAAGTTATTCTATTGATAGTCCACATTACTACCTTAGTAACAACTATGATGCGCCAAAAAATAATCATGAAATTATTAAAGCCATTGGAATTCGTACCGTTCAATATAATACGCCTTATGAAATCTATATAAATCCTAATGGTACTGAAAATAAAAACCTGAAAAATCTGATCAAAGTTGCAGAAGGAATAAAAGAATCACCAGGTTTTGAAACCGTTCGTTTGAAAGAACATATTCCTATTTATAGTAAAGACAAATTTTCAGTTGTAATCAAGTTTAAACGTCCTGATGGTGTAGCTCTTGCATATTTTCCTGCTGAGTTTACTTGGATATCTGATAAAGTAGATGTAAGTAATCAATCGTTTTATTCTTCTAGCCGTTCTGATACTTCTTTAAATTTTCAAAGTCTCAAAACTGACTTTTATATCCATGTTTATACGGATGATTTAAAATAATTACCCGAAGTATCATCAGAATTTTTAACTATAAAAGAAAAAATATGATTATGTATAAAGGAGAATCTCGACAACTAGAAACGGTCATTACTTCAAGCAATTCAACAACTAACAGCCAAATTGAATGATCATGATATAAAGCACCGAAAGAAATAATCGTAAACCATCACGGTACTTCTTTTAATTCGTCTACTCCTCTAAATGAAGGGAGACCTGTTTTAGCCACTTTATCTGATTCAAATAAAAACTATTATTCACTCACTAACTATATCGGTAACTATACGATTTCCATAAGAAAATGAAGAAGTAAGTAAGAACAAATCAATTTTTTAATGTTCTCACTTACTTCTATTTTATTTAACTACCCATATTTTTTATTTTGATCAAACGAGTAATTTCGCTTCGCTCATTTTCTTCCAGTTTCATCTGGATATAATAAATCGTTTCTTCTAATTGAGGAATCGTCATATATTCTAATGCATTCACTCGACGACGTGTTTTCTCTATCTCTTCTGACATTAGCTGGCATGTTTTCTCCACTTCAGCTAATTCCAACAATTTGGGTAAAATCGTCGAAATCCTATCAAAAACTCCGTCTAATTCTGCATTTGAATTTAGATAGCCATAATTCAATGGTGCTTCGACTACCGTTTCATCATAGTAAAAGTTCATGATTGGTACAGTCACGCTCATGATATTTTTTTCAATCACATCTAGTGTGACTTCATTTGCTGGAATTGCAACTGATTCTTCGATAAAAGCTTCATTCAACGTTGCATTCGCTAATACAAAGTTAGACAAAGCTGTTGTTAATTCTTGTTCTACATCGATCCGTAGTTGATTATTTTTTTTGACAAGTAAAATAAAACGGCGCATCAACTCATCTTGCTTGTCTTTTAATAATTTATGTCCTCGAGTTGCCGTACCTAGTTGTTTCTTTAGACGAGAGAGCTCCATTCGAGTAGGATTCACATTTAGCCGTGCCATGTTCGATCACTCTCCTTCAGTCAGGTATTCATCCAACATATCGTCTTTGATTCGTTTTAATTCCGTTCTTGGCAACATCGATAATAGTTCCCAGCCTAAATCCAACGTTTCATCAATTGAACGATTCGTATAAAAGCCTTGATTTACATACTCTTTTTCAAAACGATCCGCAAATTTAGCATAGATTTTATCGACATCTGAAAGTGCTGATTCGCCTAGGACAACAGCCAATTCCTTCGCTTGCTTCCCTTGTGCATAAGCTGCAAATAATTGATTCATTGTCGGCGCATGATCGATCCGAGTTTTTCCTTCTCCAGTCCCTTTATCTTTTAAACGAGAAAGTGACGGCAGTACATCAATTGGCGGTTGAATCCCGCTTTTATACAGCTCTCTAGATAAAATGATTTGTCCTTCGGTAATGTATCCTGTCAAATCGGGAATTGGATGTGTTTTATCATCTTCTGGCATTGTTAAAATTGGGATCTGTGTTACAGAGCCTTTTAAGCCCCTAATTCGTCCAGCACGTTCATACAATGTGGCTAAGTTCGTATAAAGATAACCTGGATAGCCACGACGTCCTGGAACTTCACGACGCGCTGCAGAGATTTCTCTTAGTGCTTCACAATAATTAGTCATATCTGTCATGATCACTAAAACGTGCATGCCTTTTTCATAAGCTAAATATTCAGCCGCCGTCAATGCCATTCTTGGTGTAGCGATTCGTTCGATTGCTGGATCATTGGCTAAATTCATAAACATTACTGAGCGATCGATAGCGCCAGTTTGACGAAAATCTTCCATGAAAAATTCAGCTTCTTCAAACGTAATGCCAATTGCGGCAAAAACTACAGCAAATTCTTCATCACTGTTTAATACATTTGCTTGCCGAGCAATTTGTGCGGCTAATTCCTTATGGGGTAAACCTGATCCAGAAAAAACTGGTAGCTTTTGCCCTCGAACTAATGTATTTAGATGGTCGATCGCTGAAATTCCTGTTTGAATAAATTCGTCAGGGTAGTCTCTAGCGACTGGATTGATCACTTCACCATTGATATCCACCATTTTTTCAGGTAAAATTTCAGGTCCGTTATCTTTAGGACGTCCTAAACCGTCAAAAATCCGACCAACCATATCTTCTGAAACGCCTAACTCTAATGGATGACCAAGAAAACGGACTTTTGAATCACGCAGATTGATTCCACTCGTTCCTTCAAAAATTTGAACCATTGCTTTGTCACCATTTATTTCAAGCACTTGCCCACGTCTGATCTCTCCATTTTGCATTCGGACTTCGATCAATTCTTCATATTTAACGCCTTCCACTTTTTCAACGATCATTAAGGGACCAACAACTTCATTGATTGTACGATACTCTTTAATCACTTGTCATCCCTCCATCAGCAATAATTTGTTTTAAGGTTAATTTGATTTCATCAACTAGACCATCTAATCGGTCAATTTCATCTTCTGGTAAATATTTACTTCTAGCTATTTGATCTCTTAATCCAACGGTTCCAGCCATGATCTCAGACAAATATGCCCCTAATGTCAAAGCAACTTGTCCTTCTTCATAAAAAGTCAAAATCAAGCGAAGCATTTTGTATTGTTTCTCTCTTGAAGTAAAGGTATCAACATCATCAAAAGCGTTTTGCTGCAAGTAATCTTCACGAATCGACTTCGCAACTTCTAGCGTCAAACGATCTTTATCAGATAACGAATCAATCCCAACAAGGCGAACGATTTCTTCCAATTGCGATTCTTCTTGTAAAATCCTCATCCCTTCCATCACCATATCAGACCAATTCACCTGAAGCTGTTGATCTAAATATTTGCCAACTTCTGAATCATACAAAGAATAACTTTGTAGCCAATTAATGGATGGAAAATGACGTTTTTGTGCCAAAGTCGCATCTAGTCCCCAAAATACTTTGACCACACGCAATGTATTTTGTGTCACTGGTTCAGAAATATCTCCACCCGATGGCGAAACTGCACTGATTGCAGTAATACTGCCTTCACGATGATCCTTACCCAAAGCTACAACTTTGCCGGCACGTTCATAATATTCTGCCAAACGACTGCCTAAATAAGCTGGATACCCTTCATCCCCTGGCATTTCTTCCAAACGGCCACTCATTTCCCGAAGTGCCTCTGCCCACCGGGAAGTTGAATCTGCCATGATCGCAACAGAATAGCCCATATCACGGAAGTATTCAGCAATTGTGATTCCTGTATAGATCGATGCTTCACGCGCTGCTACCGGCATATTAGACGTGTTAGCAATCAAAACGGTGCGTTCCATAACAGATTCACCTGTATTTGGATCAATTAACTCGGGAAACTCATTCAACACATCGGTCATTTCATTTCCACGTTCACCACAGCCAACATAAACCACTAAATCAACATCTGCCCATTTCGCAATTTGATGCTGAACCACTGTTTTACCAGCTCCGAAAGGTCCTGGAACTGCAGCAGCGCCACCTTTAGTTACTGGAAAAAAGGTATCGATCACACGTTGTCCTGTCAATAAAGGAACATCTGGATTTACTTTTTCCAGAATCGGACGACTGCGGCGAACAGGCCATTTTTGCATCATTGTAAATTCTTGATCTCCTATCGATGTTTCAATCACATAAATGGTGTCTTCAATGGTAAATTCACCCTGTTTCACTTCTTTGACCTTCCCTTTGATGCCATATGGAACCATGATCTTGTGTGGGATTACTTTCGTTTCTTGGACGAGCCCAATAATATCTCCTGTTGAAACATTATCTCCTACAGCAACAGTTGGCTCAAACAACCATTTTTTACTTCTGTCTAATGCTGGAATCTGAACGCCTCTACTTAAAAAATTACTTTCTGTTACTTGTGCAAATGTATCTAGTGGCCGCTGAATGCCATCAAACATTTCTGAAATCAATCCTGGCGCCAATTCAACCGATAACGCTTCACCAGTCGTTACGACAGGCTCACCTGGTCCGATGCCTGTTGTTTCTTCATATACTTGAATCGATGCGACGTCTCCCCGCATCTCGATAATTTCTCCGATAACACCTAATTCTCCCACATGGCAAATATCCTGAATACTTGCATCAGACATATTTTTTGCCATGACTAAAGGACCAGATACTTTAATAATTGTACCAGTTTGCAAAATCATTCCTCCTATCAAATGTAGTAATGCTCCTAAAGTCGCTTGTTACGGTTCGACATCATTTCAGTTATTCCTTGTGTTTCTCAGTCGAAAGCTGACTCGTAAAGCTAGATCCCACATATTATTGTAAAGTACTCTAACATCCTACAAAATATTTTGCCCTACTGCTCGCTCCACATTATCTTGTATCTCTTTCAGCCCGATCCCTTTTGTCCCATTATGACTTGGGATCAAAATGATAGCAGGTGTGACTTTACTTTTATAACGTTCAATCGTTTCAACAGCTAATTCAGAAGCATCTTCTGTGATAAAAATGACACCGAAATCATCTTTGGCCATTATTTCAATCGTTTCTCTCACTTGTTTTTCCGAAATTGCGTAGACAACCTCAAAGCCAAAAAGTTTGAAAGGCATCACAGAGTCTCTATCACCGATTACGCCGATCTTATAGGTCATCTGTCATCCTCATCCTTTCTCTAATGACTTCTAGTGGAAAACCACTTCGTTTCCCAACTAAAATCAACCGTAAATTCTTCCACTCCACTTCCTTAGCATTTAGAAATGCCAAGAGTGGCAACGGCCCAAAGGCCATGATTTTTGCTTTGTCATACAAACTTGTTAAATAATTATCTTTAACCTTTTCAAAGGCAATTAAATCTAATTCTTTTGTACTAGTAGAAACAATCGCTGTTAACAGTCCACCGTACGCTGTATTTAATGTAAAATCGGTGAAAGCCTGTAATGATTGTTTGGCATAGGCAAGAAAATTCTCTTTTGCGATCGTCCCTGAACTAGATAAGACAGTTGATAAAAAATTCTCGTGCTGCCCTTGAATAATTCCTCTAGCCATCGTGGATATATTCGTCAAATCAATAAATGCAGCAACTTCTCTCACAATATCTTTATTCTCTAAGGATTCAGCTAATTGGCGCTGAAAGGTCAAAAAATTCCGATCATAAATGATATCGATTGCTTGCAATGTAGATGATTCTTGAAAATAATCCAATACTTCAAGAATAGCATCCATCAAAGCTTCAGGTAATTCTGTAGACACTCGGGTACGAATCGCACTTTTTAGCGTTTCTATAGAATATCGTCCGTCATCTAAAAATAAATAATCCAAGTCCCTACCTGTTAGCTCTGCTTTCGTCAATACTTTCAAATTATGAAAAGTGGCTCTTGACGTATAGATTGTGATCACTTCTGGTTCGGGTGCCATTTCGTACAGCCACTCATACAATTTCCCTTTTTCTTTTGCATAAATATAGTCAAACTTTTCAGCAAAATCATCCGTCATATAAGCGTTGTAAACTGTATTTTTCAAGATATCTTTTAGTTCTTCAACAGTTTTTGCAGTCAATAATTGCTCGTACTGAGCATTGCTTAGCAGTTCTGTTTCTTTAAGACGAATCAAAGGATTGATTTGATTATACGCAGTTTCTTTCATCATGATCCTCCTGTCATAAAAAGTGAAACAAATCATTTCTATTTCTATATCTAGTTATTAAAAAGCTTTTTTATCCAATTTAACTCACTATGAGTAAAAGAACCTTTGTTACTGTAAAAGCAATTTCGCTACCTTAAAACTATCTATTTTCTTGATTTCTTGCACAAGGCTAGAAAATAAAAAGTTATACTCAATGCCATCCTTTGCTACGATAAAGCCTCCAGCGTTTGGAATCACTTCTTTTTCTAAAACCAAAACTAGTTTCTCTGGCGAATGTACTTGTAGCCATTGATCAGACAGTTTATTTTTGGAAAACTCTCCTAGTTTCAGACCAGCTCGTCCTTCTATTGGCAGTTGATGAATGATTTGTTCTACAAACTGTTGAAATTCCACTTCCGACCAATCATTCATACGTTCAGTTGCTTCTGTAAAAAGCTGTTCTAGATAACCTTGTTTTTGATTTAAAGTTGCTTGTTTTATGTCTAATTGTTGACGGTTTTGCTTTTGCTTAAAGGCTTTCATAGTTTGCTCTTCATTTTTTTCAATTCGTTTTGCTTCTTGTAAATACAACGCTTCTTCTTGTTCTTGATATTCTTGATCGATCCGCATAATTTCTACTTTTTTTTGCTCAGAAACTTCTATTCGACCTTTTTCTAGAATCTGTTCGACAATTTTTTCAATTGCATCCATTTTTATCCTCCTACTACTTCACATTTAGTACAAGTAAGAATGAGATAACAAACCCTAAAATGGCATATGTTTCAACCATCGCAGCATAAATGATCCCTTTTGTTGCGTGTTCGGGTTTTTTAGCTAAAATTTGAATACCAGCCGCTGCAACACGACCTTGAGCGATACCAGAAAACAAACCCGCAAATGCAATCGGTAAAGACGCTACAAAATAATCCAATCCCTGAACCATTGACATGCTGTTATCTAAATTAATAAAAATCAAGAACGCGATAACGAATCCGTACAACCCTTGCGTACCTGGTAATAATTGTAAAATCAATGCTTGACCAAATTTTTCTGGTTGTTCAGTCGTTAATGCTGCCGCAGCTTCCCCGGTAAAACCAACCCCTTTAGCAGAACCGATCCCAGCTAAAATTGTTGCCATTGCCATTCCTAAAACGGCGAAAAGAATGCCGCCATTGTTGTTAATTAAGTAATCTATCATGTTTTTTATTCCTCCATCAGTCTTTTACTTTTGATTTTTTTTCAATGTTCATATACTTTTCTTCAGCTTTTAGTGGATTAAATGCCCGTCCACCGCCAGTATAAAATTTTCCGAAAAACTCTACATATTGCAATCGTGCACCATGTACATAAGCACTTAGTAAACTTAAAAAGAGATTCAATGCATGTAAGGCTATGATCAATACAATCCCAACGGTAAAGCGTGCAGCAGGCGGCATAAATTCTACTAACATATTAAATGCTGCCGCAATACTTCCACCAGAAATACCTAAAGCCATCAAACGCGTATAGCTAACTAGATCACCAATATACCCTGTCAAACCATATAGGCCATATAACCCTTTGGCTAACCCTTTGACTTTTGATTTTGATTGAATGATTGGTACGACAATGATCGATAAGGCTGAAATAGCAGCTACAACGATTCCCACTGTAACAAACCCATCATTACTAAAAATCAACATACCTAAAACTACGATCACTAATCCGATCAGTAACCCTTGCCATGCAAAACTTTCACTGATACTTTCTAAATAACGCTTACGCTTCGTTAACTCGATCCCATTGACCATCAAACCAGTCAATAACTGGATAAATCCGAAAACAACCGATAAAATCAAAATTGTATTCACATCTTCCGTGGTTGATAAAATAGGAAACGGGAGCTGTATTCTGAATAATACTTTGGGTAAAGTAGCACCAAAAAACGAGCCATATATAAACCCCCAGATAATCGTCGGAAATGATAAGATCAGAAAGAAATCTGCAAATCGCTTCATTCCACGTGGTAAAACCATTAACTTGAGTGCAAGCAATGCTCCCACTAACATAATCAGTCCATAGCCAATATCGGCTACCATCATCCCAAAAAACACCATGTAAAAAGGCGTCATGATCGGCGTTGGATCAATCTCATCGTATTTGGGCAAACTATACATTTCTGTCAGCATCTCAAATGGTGCTACTACAGAATTGTTTTTTAACTTCACTGGAATATCCAATTGAATTTCATCATCTGTAGGTAAGTCAAAAACGATGTAAAGTTCATCTTTTGGCCTATTTTCTTGCAAGACAGTCAATAACTCGTTTTTTTCGTCTACAGGAATCCACCCCTGCATAATGAAAAAGTAAGAAGTGTTCAAGAGATGCTTTTTAGCCGCTTCACGATGAATAAAAGCGTAAGTCATCTCTTCAGCTAAATATAACTCTTCTAAATAAGCATGATAAGAAGATAATTTAACTTTTAATTGCTTTTCTTCTTCTACAAGTGCAGTCAGTTTTTCTTTATTTTGTTGATATGCTTCCTTAGGCAAACGATCGTATGGATAATTAAATTCGTTAAAGCTATATTTTGCAATAACCTCCGCTACTTCAGCAGTTTGATTCTTTAAATAGAGTAAACTGTAATATATATGATTTTGGCTGTGATAAATTTCCTCTACATAAACAGAATTCACATTTGCTAAATCTGCTAAGAAAAGGGACTGGTTCGCAGCATTGATTGAGCCCAATAAAAGATTGCTACTTTCTAATACATTTTTTTTAGGAACTACATCTAAATATTGCCAACGAGCCAACCATTTTTCTTTTGTTACTAATTCTTTCCTTGTTGATGCAAGTCTAGTTAACTCATTTTTAAGAAAGGCAATTTCTCTTAGATACTTACTGATTTTAGGTTCATCAAACTTTTTTTCTAACGAACCCAAAGTCAGGACTTGCCTTTTTATTCTTTTCTTTTTGGAGGACTTCTCTGAAAATCGTTCAATAAAAGTTAATGCTTCTTGAATTTCAGATAACATTGCTTCAAAATGTTTTTGCTGCGTTGGATCTTCCTTCAACAATGTTGAAGCAAAATGTTTTTCTATATAAGAGCTATCTACATTTGAATGAAAAAAATCTTTGACCTCGATCGTTTGCAGTCCTTGTATAGCTTGAAGAATCTCTTCTTCTTTTTCAGACGCAGCAATAATTGTCATTTTTTCCATTTTATTGACTGCCATAGATTTCTTTCACCCTTTCTATTACATAATCAATGATCGACTCTTTATTTTTTTCATATTTTTTTTCGAAATCTTGATTTTGTTCTTTTGCTTCACTTAATAGCAGGTCCTTTTCTTTTTGCAGTTGTTGTTCTTTTTGTGTCTCTAACTCTTGAAGTAAACACGTTACTTTTTTTTGACTTTCCTCTTTTTTTTGCTTTAAAGCATCTGTTTTTTCTTGCTCGTATACAGTAAGTTCTTCTTTAACTAGTTGTCTCATTACTTCTACGTCTTTTTCTGCTTCACGAATTTTGTCCAAAGCTTCTAAAACCATTTTTTCACCCCTATCTTTTAAGTCGTTCTTCTTCCATTTTATTATTGTACGTATCAGCCTTTATTACAATCAAAAAGGGAATAATCTGCACTTTAACTGACAAAAAGCACAAACTTATTCCCTTAAAAAATAAAAAAGGGCATAAGTTCAAAAAAACATTCTTCTCACCCCTTGAAGAACCTGATCCTTGAAGCTTACGCCCAACCATTTTATTTGTATAACCTTATCTTAGCAAAAATAATCTGAAATTACAACTTCTTTACAAGTAAACTTTATCTAACTAAAAAAGCTAGGAAAGAAGTTTTACTCATGAGAGCAAACAAAAAACTTATTGTTAGAATAGATTTGTCTTGCTCTCCTATTTTTCAGAAAAAAAATACTTCCAAATCATAGTATGAACGTCCGATACGCTCCATGAGCGTCTCTTTCCAGACGTCTGTAAACCAATCATATTTTATTTGATCGATAATACTCTTTTTCAACCCATCCTTCATCAACAGATCATCAATCTCATCTGCATAAAATGAACTTAACAGTGTTAGCATCTTCGTGTTATTATGTTGTTGAAATCTATAAATACGTCCTTGTTCTATGTAATAAAACCAATGATTGATCACCACCACAAACCGTTCTTCTTTATTTTCTAATAGTGTGATAAACATTTTAGGTGTAATTTTTTTCATATTTATTTGCTCCTCCATATACACTAAATTATTCCACTGCTTATTCTATCATATCTCTTCCTGATCTGATGATTATTTAAATCATTCAGCAAAATCAACAATCCTTCTAAACAATCTTTTTGTTTAAAATTACGGACTATTTGATATAATCAAAGTAGAGTCTATTAAGCTAACGATTGGAGAACAACTAAATGAAACAAAATTTAATCAAAATAACGACGACTTTCCATAATACATGGTTGGTCGATCAGAAAAAAGATCTTTTTTCTGAAGAAAATAATATATTATTTGGCGATACACTTCGTTTGTCTATTTTAAAAAACGATTCTTATTATTTTTCTGAGGAAATTGCACTAACTTATTATAAAGAGATTCTGGTTACAGAAGAACCAACCGAAAGCGAAAGTGCCTTTTTCTATTATATGAAAAAAGTTCAAGAAAAAGTTTACTCAAAATCTTTAGCAGAAAATTATCAGATAGAACAATATATAAGTGAAACATAAGCCAAAGACATTTTTGCTAAAGATTCTTAAAAAAACAAATAATAGCCTCTGATTTACTTCATTCAACAGGAAAAGTAAATCAGAAGCTATTATTTTGCACTTTTTTTGTTACGCACTTTTTACTTATACATTTAGTTTTTTTTAGTTAAATTATTTGTTTACATCATTGTCTTCTAAAACTCAAATATAAGGCACCTTAATAATCTATCTAGCCCCCACCAGTAATAACAAATACAGAAATAACACTAGAGACTAGAGCCATTAATGATAGCATTAGCGCACCCCCAAATCATTTTTTTTCGGATCAACGTTTGCAAACAAATAATTTTCCTTAAGTAAAGAATAACAAACAGACTCGAAAAAATAAAGTAGAAATATTGAAAAGTGCGAAATTGGCATAAAAACCTAATATATTACATCTTTTTTTATTAAAAACAAGAATTTTATGATTACTCCATGCTATAATCGCATAAGAAGGGAGAGAAACGCTTGAATATCATAGAAACCTTACGTTTTTTTAGATTAAAATTGAAACTTACACAAAGAGAAATGATGTCAGAATACACAGATCCTTCTACGTATTCAAAAATTGAAAGTGGTAAGCGTTCTTTAAAAGTAAATGAATTGGAAGAAATATTAGGACAGATTTCTATTAATGCGGATGAATTCTTTAGTTTTACAACTTTCGACAAAGAGCAACAAGATTTTAGAGAATTTTTTTATTATTGTGGCGCTCACTTAGAGAATAAAACAACCAAACAAAAATTATTAACTTACTTTTATTCATTAAATGATAAAAGAGAAAAAAACTTAAGAGAACTGTCAAACTATATAGCGATTAAGAATTTTTTCCACGCGCACTGGAAAGAGGTCGAGCCAATTAAATCAGAAGAAGTCAATGATATTTTTGAAGAACTATTAAAAAAATCATTTTATCTTCAATATGACTATGTAATCACTGCGAACTTAACTCGTTTTTTTAGCGCAAAACAAGCTGATTTATTGGTTGCTCGAATGTTTCCCATCAAATATGAGGAACAGCGAGACTTCACTACTAAAAAATTTGCCTATAATATTCTGATTAACCTAATCTCCTTAAAATTGTATGCCAAAGATTATATTGGTGCTGAAAAATATATCAGATTAGCTAAGAAACAAGATAAACAAAGTGAGAATTATAGTTTCAAATTGAATTTGCAGTATTTGTCGAACCTTCTAAATTACATTCGTGAAGGCGAACCCTTTTATATGGAACGTGTCTATGATTTCATTCACTTACTAGAAAATACTGGAGATACTTTGCAGGCTGCACAAGTAAAAAAAGAAGTAAAGATTCTCACCCATGAAAAAGATGGTGAAAAATTATTAAGCAGCTATTCAGTTGGACTTTTAAAAGAAACTTAGTCTATTTTATGTTTTAAAATCACCTTAAAACAAGAATATCCCACCTTTTTCAAGGTGGGATAAGGAGTATTACTCGGATTGAGTAAAATGAAATACTGTTAGGGTACATTTATAATACTACATCATGTTATCAATTTCAACCCTTTAGTTCACTTTTTATTCAAAGTCTTTTCGCCTCTCTATTTTGATACTACTAGTCCAATTATTTTCATAATTATTATTTTTTCTGTTAAAATAAAGAAAAAAAGATAAAGAAGGCGACATAAATTGAATTTTATATTTAGAAAAAACGGAATTATAATTATATTTTTAATATTGATTAGTATTACTTCTATCTTTCCTTATTTTTTTAATAACTATATTTTCAGTCAAGATGACCTTTTATTTCACAGAACCAGATTAGAAAGCTACACCTTAGCGGTAAAGCATTTAGATTTTTTCCCACGCATCTTTCCTACAATGGGGCTAAATTTTGGATACGGTGCTGATTTATTTTATCCTTCTATTTTATTGCTGCCATTTGCACTTTTTAGAATTGGTGGATTTTCTTTCGTATCTTCTTACTACCTATTTCAACTATTTATCAGCTTTATTACAGCTATTATCTCTTATTATTTTTTCTATTCTATACACCATTCAAAAAAATCATCCTTGCTATTTTCTTGTTTTTATACGCTATCTACCTATCGTTTAATCGATCAGTCTGTTAGAGCTGCACTTGGTGAAACATTAGCATTTGCCTTTTTACCTTTATTAGTCTTAGGTATTTACACCCTTTTTTATACGCATCAACATCACTGGAAACTGCTCGCAATAGGAATGAGCTTGTTGATTGCCAGTCATTTGATCACAGCTTTTTATTCTTTTCTCTTGCTACTTATTTTTCTCATATTCAATTGGAAAAAGTGCAAGCTAGCTCAGCTAAAAAGCCTTACTAAAGCTTTCTTATTAACAGTTGGTTTATCCGCCTGGTTTTTATTCCCTTATCTAGAACAAATCGAACAGCTAAAATTTAATTTTAACAACACCACATTATGGGCGAACGGTTTGCATTTTAGTTTAGGCGATTTATTTATAAATAGTCTTACCAACTTAAGTGCCCCGTTTACCGAACTAAAACCGAATATTGGCTTGTTTCTCTTAGTAACCATTATCGCTGCTCTATTTAGTTACCCTAAACTCACAAAAACGACTCAACGACTCACGTTACTGACTCTTTTTGTTATTTTACTGGCTACTAACCTTTTCCCATGGGCATTTTTTAAAACATCAATCCTAGCAACGATTCAATTTCCTTGGAGACTATTATTATTTGCTTCTTTTTTTGCTAGTCTACTTGCAGTTTATTTGATCGAACAATTTCAACTGGATTCTAAAAAGGAGTTTCTAATATTTATTGCATTATCTATTTTTTTAACAATTGGATTTAATAGTAATAATTTAGTGCAAGCTCGCATTCAAAACAATGTGACCGTGACAAATGAAAATTTTTCTGATTTTTATGAATCGGAAATCGGTCATGGGAAAGAATATTTAGTAAAAGACACTGACTTCAAAAAATATTTTGCCAGTCCCGCTCTGATTATTGATGGCGTTCCTTCTACCACTAATTTTTCTGATCCAAGTAGCAACAAATATAATTATAACCACTTTACGTTACGAACTAATGGTACTCAAGAAGTCCAACTACCCAAGTTTTTCTATAAAGGCTATGAAGTCATTGATAATCAAAAAGTGATTCCTAACTATAATAAAGCAGGACTCGTTACTGTAAAACTTAATGAAGGGGAGCATGCTCTTTCTATTTCATATAAGAAAACATTGGTTCAAAAAATTTCGGTTATTTTTTCAATATTGATTTTTGGGATACTATGCTTTCAATATATAGGCAAAAAAATACTCAACAAGTGATACAGTTTCTCTTTTCAAATTTCGCTGTATAGACTCAGTCAATTGAAAGCGAAGGAAACGTCAAGAAATAAGATGGAAGTTCTTCTTATTTCTTGACGTTAGATAGTTGAACTGTGTCCTTCTTTCGAAAAAGGTGAACAGCCATCGCAAATAGTTGCTAAATGATTTATTCTGGCCTTCTTCCTTCTATTTGCTCAGTCGAGGTCTAGTCGTATTTTCTTTGATTTACTTCTCAAACTAAACATTCCATCAACGGCTTTTCAGTCTGTAATTTTCGCGAATAACTTTGTGTTGATTGTAGTCGGACAAATTCTTATTGGAAGTGGATCTTTTAATTTTTTCGTTTGTTGTGCAATTAGAGCAAGTTATTACACTTAGCAGTAAAATGCCCCGTATTCTTTTACGTTTCGTCATCTTCTTCAATCTTTCGCACTATTTTGGCTGGACTTCCTACTACAACCACATTATCAGGAACATCCTTTGTTACTGTTGAATCCGCAGCAACAATCGAATTCTCTCCAATAGTAATGCCTGGTAAAACCGTCACATTTGCCCCAAGCCACGCATTTTTCTTAATACAAATCGCCTCTACTTTAATTCCGCGTCTTTTTTCGGGGGAAATCAAATGATTCACTGTAATTAATCTAGAACCTGGACCAATTAACACCTGATCTTCAATCGTAATACCACCCAAATCAACAAACGTAACATTTTGATTAATAAAAATATCTTTACCAAAAGTGATATGTTTCCCAAAATCAGTATAGAAAGGTTGAGAAATTTTTACCGATGAATCAATTGTTTGTCCAGTAATTCTCCCTAAATACTGTAAAACCTCTTCATTGGAATAATATTTTGCATTCAACAACATTATTAATCGTTCATTATCCTGTTTGACCAAATGGATTTCTTTAAATAAGGGCGAATCTTTTAATATCTCTTTCCCTATAATCTTCTGCTGTAACTCTAAAGCTGACATTCATTTTCCCTCCTTACATATTCGTTCATTTTTCACTATCCAAATTATACCTAAACCCGTTATACTTAACTAATACCAATTAAATATATATAACTATTCATTTTAGTTATAGGAGGGAATAGTCCATGGAACTTCGTGTTTTAACCTATTTTTTAACTGTTGCAAGCGAAAAAACAATTAGTAAAGCCGCTGAAGTCTTACATCTGTCCCAGCCGACTCTTTCAAAACAATTAAAAGAATTAGAAGAAGAGCTAGGTGTTACATTATTTACTAGAGGAAATCGATTTATCACTTTAACGGAAGATGGTATCTATTTAATTAATAGAGGAAAAGAAATTCTATCTTTAGTTGAGTCAACAACAACAAACCTTATTAAAAATGAAATAATCAGTGGACAAATAACGATCGGTGGCGGAGAAACACAAGCGTTTGAGTTTCTTGGTCGTATTTTTCACGATCTTAGAAACGACTACCCGGAAATTGACATCCATCTTTATAGTGGAAATGCTGATGATGTATTAGAAAAAATTGATACAGGGCTTTTAGATTTTGGACTCGTTATTGACCCTGTAGAAAAACAAAAATACGAATATATTCGGCTGCCTCTAATCGATTCTTGGGGAATATTAGTCAATAACTTGCATCCTCTTGCGAACCTAGACAAAGTCCAACCAAAAGATATTCAACGTACACCTTTGCTCATTTCAAACCAATCATTGGTTGATAATCAACTCTCCGAATGGCTTGGTGGAAATATGGATCATTTTAATGTGATTGGTACTTATAACTTACTTTACAATGCTTCACTGTTGGTGAAAGAGAATGTCGCCAGTGTTCTTTGTATCGATGGTATTGTGAATACAACCAATACAAATCTAACGTTTGTTCCTTTCTCACCTCCATTGAGTGCAAATGTCAATCTTGTTTGGAAAAAAGATCAATTCTTTTCACGGGCTTCAAAAGAATTCTTACGCATGATTAAAGCTTCACTGTAATCGTTCACTTGTATAACGATCAAAAGTCGTGTTTTATAAAATTCAATTATTTATGAAAATAGCCTTAAGCTGAAGCTTCATGATGTTGAATACAAAATTTTGATGAGAGAAAGGATAATCATTTAGAAATTTCTATAAAATTATTCTTTTCAAAAGTGGATATAATGTAGGCTTTCAGCAGGATTACACCCAAAATTAATATCATGGTGATTTAGACTTTGAGTAATAACAAAACAAGTAGATCACTTTTACGCTATCTACTTGTTTTGTTATTATCTCCGTCCTGCGGAAAAACGACCAGATGAGCTTCTACTACTAGAAGATGTATAATTTGAATTACTTCGATAACTTGTCTGCCTTGATCTACCTGAACTTGATCTTGCCCCTACAAAACCACCGCCACTTATAAATGAACCTCCTGGATCAAGTGGTGCCTCATTTTTTAATTGTGGTGCTTTTGCTGCCACATTATACACGACTATGTGGTCTCGATAAAATACTTCGCTAGGCGATAAATCCTCGGCTGATGCCACCACTGGTAATAAAGCATTCAACATTAACCCAAAAACTACTAAACTACCACTTATAAACAATCTCTTTTTCACAAAGAAACGTTTAAATATGTAACGGATAAAAAGAAATACACGAATAACGCACATTAACATTCATTTAGACCAACTTACTTCTTTTTATTGTCGGATTCACGACTTCTTAATATTTTTAATAGTTCAAGAACTATAATTATTGATTAATGAATTTAATTTACGCTGATACTTAACGCCGTTTTTTTTATTTCTAATACAAAATCAGTAACTTTTGCATTACTTCCTTTTTCTCCCATTTACTAAAAAATAAAAAAACAGCCATAAACCCTTATAAAAAGGCGTTTATAACTATTTCTTCGTTTCAACTTTTCTTCTCACATTTACTAAAAATGGAGACGGCGGGAGTCGAACCCGCGTCCAAACACATTGTCACTTAAACTTCTACGCTCATAGTCATACTATTTTAAGGCTTCGCTGAAGTTCATGCCGCATAACAGGCCCAAACTCTCGCTAGTCTGATGATCTCTTTTAAATTTTACAGACGGAAAAATTTAACGTATCCCACTTAATTTGAGACCCTTACCCGAGCACATGGGCGATGCCGGGAGGATCTTCACCCGCTGTTTTTACGCAGCTAGAGCGAAAGTAGTGTTTTCGTTTTTAGCAGTTATATTTAACTGTAACGTTTTTACGTAGACGTAACCTACGAAACGCGATTCAAGCTCAACTATGCCTGTCGAATCCGTAACGTCCCCGTTATGATTGATAGCATATTTTATGCTTTGCTTAGTATAACATATTTTTCCAGACTTTCAAAGGAGTAGAGGCTGATTTACTGCCTCGTTATTCATACATGATAACAAAAGAAACTGACAATGGCGCAACCATTCTAAAAATCAGTGACCTGTCCCAAATGTATTGACAAGAATCGTTCCAATCACAATAAAACCAATACCAATGATCGTAGGTGTATTGATTTGTTCTTTCCAATATATCACGGAAAAAATAGTGATCAATATGATCCCGATCGCTCCCCATAACGCATAGGCTACATTTAAAGGCATATATTTGATTGCTTTAGATAAACTGTAAAAACAAACAATATAAGCAATCAAGCATTCAACTGATGGTAGTAATTTGCTGAACCCATCCGTTGCCTTTAATAAATTTGTTGCAATGACCTCACTTATTATAGCAACAAATAGATACAAGTATCCAATCACATAACTCTCCTCCTCCATTACTTACTCTAAAAAATCATCGAAAGATTTAGTCATTCAACATCCCTCGATGATTCTTATTCGACTATATGTAATCGCACCGATATAAACTCAACGATCTACAGTGTAATTTAATATCCAGTTGATTCCAAATTTATCTATGACCATCCCATATTTTTTAAACCAAAAAGTTTCCCCAAACGGCATTGTTATTTGCCCATCTTCTGATAAACTGGCGAAAAACAGATCAAGCTTTGCTTCATCATCCGTATTGATCACTAAAGAAACATTATTGCCTCTCACAAACGTCAGCCCATTCCGTCTGGAACATCTGAAAACATAACCGGAACTCCTTCTATCGTCATCGACGCATTGACGATCAAGTCTTTCCATGCTGCAGGTGTGGGGTGTTCTGGATCTTCGGGAGCATCGGCAAAAGTCATGACTTCTTCGCTTTTTACATCAAATACTTTTTCTTAAAATGCAATTGCGGCAGCTGCCTCATTCTTAAAGTTCAGATACACTTTTAACATGTTCATCATCCTCTCAATCTATTCTTTCGATTATCTCATGTGAAAATAGATTAGGCGAAAGGAATGCTCCGTTTTCAGGAAAAATCTGTATTGTTTAAGAGCGCTGTAACAAATTGTTCCAAATACTCTTGATCTATTTCATCATAGCCATCTGTCACTGAACTATCCAAATCTAAAACACCAAACAACGTTCCTGCTTTGACCAGTGGTACAACAATTTCTGATCGTGCAGCAGAATCACACGAAATATAGTTTTTATGATTTTTCACATCAGTCACAATCACCGTCTCTCGCTTTTCAGCAGATTCGCCGCAGACTCCTTTCCCCATTTTGATTCGGGTACAAGAGACTTTACCTTGAAACGGTCCCAAAACTAATTCTTCTCCTGTAAACAAATAATAACCAGCGAAAACTGTATTCGGTAAGGCATCCGCCAACAATGCTGAAGAATTTGCTAAATTGGCAATTTTATCCTGTTCAATTTCAATGATTGCAGCTTGTTGTTGGACTAGAAGTTCATACGCCTCTATTTTCTCTTTTTTGCTTTTCCACATTGTTCATTCACGCTCTTTTCCATCTGGAATCAGTACTACTGCTATTCATTTTATTATAGCATAAATTTATCTTTAAGAGTTTTCATTGATTTTCAATTATTCTGTATCTTATTTCCATTTTTTCTCATATTGAAGTTCATACTCTTCATAACAACTTCAAATGAATTCACACTTTTTTCAACCTTTTTTATGTTTGATTTAATCTATTAAGGCTATAGTTTAATCATAGTAAACAACCAATAATTTTGTGGATGAACGTGGTGTTAAAACTCTTTGAGGACTAACGGATGTTTATTCTCGACCTGATGAGGTGTAGGTTCGAATCCTACCGTCCACGTATGTGCACTCTATGTACTTAATCCTATATACAAATCTGATGAAAGGAATGAGGTATTATGAAAAAGATTTTGGTTACAGGAGCAACATTATCAGCAATTATGTTTGCTGCTCTTTCATTTTTAAAACACAGTCCGAAACCTCACCATGATTATAGTAAATTATAATAAGAAAGTTGTCTTGAGCATAACATGTCCAAGACAACTTTTTTTCGTATACTTTTAAACAGAAATTCTTAGTTCGTCAAATCTTCCCCATTTGTCGCAATGACTTTTTTATACCAGTCAAATGATTTTTTCTTCGAACGTTTCAAGGTGCCATTTCCTTCGTTATCGCGATCGACATAAATGAATCCATAGCGTTTTTTCATTTCGCCAGTTCCAGCTGAAACAAGATCGATACAGCCCCATGTCGTATAGCCTAAAAGATCTACGCCATCAAGTTCTACTGCATCTTTCATCGCTTGGATGTGTGCCGCTAGATATTCGATTCGGTAATCATCGATCACATTGCCGTTTTCATCTGGTTCATCCACTGCACCTAAGCCGTTTTCAACGATAAATAATGGTTTTTGGTAACGATCATATAAGTCATTCATTGTCACACGCAATCCTAGTGGATCGATTTGCCAACCCCATTCACTTGCTTCTAGATATGGATTTTTCACTGAGGCAAAGATATTTCCAGCTGTTTTTTCATTGATTGCTGGATCCGTTGATTGAACACGTGATGAGTAATAAGAAAATGAAATAAAGTCTACTGTGTGTGCTTTCAGTAATTCTAAATCGCCTTCTTCAATTGGTAATTTGATGCCTTCACGTTCTAATTCTTTCAACGCATATGCTGGATATTCTCCGCGAGATTGAACGTCGATAAAGAAGAAATTCTCACGATCAGCTTTTTTCGCTGCCCAAACATCTTCTGGTTTACACGTATAGGCATAGTTTGTGCCAGCCGCTAACATACAGCCAACTTGGTTTTCTGGATCAACTTCGTGAGCAATTTTTGTGGCAATCGCACTTGCTAATAGTTCGTGGTGTGCTGCTTGATATTTGACTTGTTCTTTGTTTTCGCCTTCTTCAAAATAAAGACCTGCACCCATAAATGGTGCATGTAAAATCATATTGATTTCGTTGAAGGTTAACCAATATTTCACTAAGCCTTTATAACGATTGAAAATTGCGTGACAAAGATTCTCATAAAAACCAACCATTTCACGACTGCGCCACGCGCCATATTTTTCAACTAAATGCATTGGACAATCAAAATGCGTGATCGTTACAAGAGGCTCGATATTGTGCTTGCGGCATTCTTTGAACAAATCTTCATAGAACTTCAACCCTTCTTCATTGGGCTCTGTCTCGTCTCCTAGAGGGAAAATACGGCTCCAGGCAATTGATAAACGGTAAGTTTTAAACCCCATTTCGCCAAATAGTGCGATATCTTCTTTATAACGGTGGTACATGTCGATCGCATTTTGTGCAGGGTAAAAATGGTCCTCCTCAAAAGCGAACATCTTTTTCTCACCTGTGATCACTGGAAAACGGTCTGGTCCAACTGGTGCTAGATCCACGTTCGCTAACCCTCGGCCGCCTTCGTTATAGCCTCCTTCACATTGATTGGCTGCAGTTGCGCCACCCCATAAAAAATCTTTTCTAAATGCCATGTCAAATCATCCTCCAATTTATTAGAATAAAGGAATTCTTATTATCGAATAACCTTCATTACTTGCTCACCTGGTTCAGACAATGCTTTGGTCAATGTAATAATATCACCAAAATCTACTGAATTTGTTACAACAACGGGTGTAATTATATTATAGCCTTTTTCAGCAATTTTATCTAAGTCAAATTCAATTAATTTATCACCTGTTCGAATTTTTCTTCCTTTTTCAACAAAATATTCATAACCGACTCCATTTAATTGAACCGTGTCAATTCCAATATGGATTAACAACTCAACACCTGAATCACTTGTTAAACCAATCGCATGTTTAGAATCGAAAATAGCAGTAACCATTCCTGAGAAAGGAGCATAAACAGTTCCCTCAATAGGCTTAACTGCAAAACCTTTTCCCAAAATTTCTTCTGAAAACATACCATCTTCAACTAATGCTAAAGGAACGATCTCGCCTTTAACTGGGTTTGCGACGTCTAAGATATTTTCTACTGTGGCTTCATTTACTGCTGAATCATTCACAACATTTTGTGTTGCTTTGACAGTTGGTTCTTTATATAAGATATAAGAGATTACAAAAGAGACTGTAATACTAATTGCAGCACCAATGCAGGCTAAATATAGATGTCTTAACGTATCGTCTCCAATATAACTCGGAAGTGTTAACAAACCTGGTGAACCACCTGTAAAGTTTTTTACTCGGCCAATTCCCATAAATAATCCACCTAATCCGCCGCCGATCATCGCTGCATAAAGTGGTGTTTTAAATCGTAAATTAACTCCGTACAATGCAGGTTCAGTAATTCCAAACAAACCAGTCAAACCAGCTGAGGCCGCCATTTGTTTGATTGCTGAATCTTTACTTTTAAGACCGACTGCCAGTGATGCAGCACCTTGACCTAAATTTGAGGCTAACATACCTGGATAAATCACAGTATCGTAACCTGTGGTCATCCGATTGTTAATCCCGATTGGAACAAGTCCATAGTGGGTCCCTGTTGCTACAAACAACGGAGTAAAAGCACCAATAATTGTTGGTACTAACCAGGGACTAAAACTTTCTAATGCTTTGATGCCATTTGAGATCCCATCACTAATCAAATACCCGATTGGACCAATGATTACTAATGACACGGTTCCGACAATTGCAATCGTAATCAATGGTTTACTGAAGAACTTGATTACTTTTGGTGATACTCTATCTGCAATTGGTTCTACATAGGACATAAACCAAACTGACAAAATAATTGGAATAACTGATGAGCCATATGTTACAGCCGAAATCGGCATTCCAAAAAGATGTATTCCGCCTTCACCAGCTTCTTTAATTGCATTGACCATTCCCACAAAGTTAGGATGAAGCAAAATACCACCGACCATCATCGCTAAATACATATTAGTTTTAAACTTTTGAGCAGAAGAGGCTGCTAATAAAATCGGTAAAAAGTAAAACGCTGAGTCAGCCATAAAATCAATTATGATATAAGTTTGCCCAGTTTTATCAATTGCATTAAAAACAACTAATAACGAAAGAACAGCTTTTAACATTCCGGCTGCTGTGATCGCAGGTAAAATAGGCGTGAAAATACCAGTAATCGTATCAATAATTTTCGATGCTGCCCTACGATCGTCTTTTTCTGTTGATTCAATTTGTTGCTCATCTAACGATGGACTTTCTTTCAAGATCTCTTTATACACACTACCGACATCACTACCGATAATGACCTGGTATTGTCCACCTTTTGAGACTACACCCATGACCCCTTCTGTATTCTTTAGCACATCAGTTTGCGCTTTTCCTTCATCTTTTAAATTAAAACGTAATCTTGTTGCGCAGTGAGTCAAGCCACTGATATTTTTTTCTCCACCAATAGTTTCAATAATTTTTTTAGCTAATTGTTGATAGTTCATTTCTTTCCTCCTAAATTAAACGTGTAATAAAAACATTTGACCTTGAAATCAGAGGGATCCTTTTTTGTCGTAATAAAATTTTTATTTTAAAAAAAACAGCTCATAAAGTGCATAAAACAACATGAAAAAATACCTAAGAAACCTCTTATGTCAAAGAGATTTTTCTTAGGTATAGCCTGCTCTTGTGCAGTAACAATCCTCTAATTATTGGTTATTCTTCTTATGTGGATAGTGAGATAGATCATCTCATCTTCTTGTAGATCACGACCAAATTCTTTGCCGATATACTCACGAATTTTCAGTGCACAAAGATATTCTTCTTGATATTTCTCTTTTAACATAAATAAGAAACCTTCATCTTTGTCTTTATCCAGCTCAATTCCGCTAAATAAGCGTTGAACAAAAAACTTTAAGTGCGTAATAAATCGTTCATAATTCAATGTGTACTCGTCTAAATCAGTTTTATAATGATATTTAACAATATTGATAATTGTTTGAATGACTTTTGTCATTTCAGAAACCTGACTAACTTGTGACAAATCTAGTTCTGCATTCACAATATGCAATGCAATAAAACCAGCTTCATCTTCTGGTAATGAAATATCTAGACGATTGGAGATTATGTTTAATGCTTCTTTACCAATCAAATATTCATGATTATAGAATCGCTTGATTTCCCAAAGTAGTGCATTCCTAACAGGCAGACCGTTATTATGTCGATCAATCGCATAATCAATATGATCAGTTAATGTAAGATAAATATTCTCATTTAGCTTTTTGCCTAGAGAAACTTTGGCGAAACCAATTATGTCATTTGCTACTTGTAAATGTTCCAAGCGAACATTGGAAAGTAACTGCGTAAGCTTATTTGTATTCGAATCAGCATTACTAGTATACACTTTTTCAATAAGAGTATCTTCAATGATATCACCGATATTTTTTTTAAAACCAATACCTTTACCCATCACTAATACTTCGTGACCCTCAGCATCAAGAGACTTTACAATATTATTATTGATTACTTTTTTTACTTCCATAATATCTCCTCAATGAGATTAGATCAGCTAGCTAATAAAATGTCTATAAAAGAAATTAAGTATAGCCTGAACATTCAGTAACAATCTTGATTTCTCTTGTTATTAAAACATGAAAGTAAAGCGTTGTCAACAAAGGAAAAAAGAACGCTTTTTTTTAGACCAGGTAATAATGATACTAAACTATTATTGTTACGAAACGTATAGCAAACAAATAACAAGGTAGCTTTTATTTGTCTACCTTGTTATTTCCCTCCATACACAATACTAATATAAATATTTATTTCTAAGTATTTCTAAGTGATCACTGTCTATCCCTAGTACTTCTTTTAAGTAATTCGTCATCGTGCCATACTGTTCTTCCACAGTTTTATAAGCACCATCTAAATAGTCTTTTCTAGTTTGCTGCAGCGATGCTAGAAATAGCAAAACTTCTTCATTGTCCGTATATTTTTTATAAATAGCCATTCGTTTGGCATTTCTAGGTGCATTCATTTTATCTGTTAGTAAATAATCTTGATAAATTGTCTCTTTATCCACACCTAAGGCAGCCAGATACAAAGCAGCTGCCCAACCAGTTCGATCCTTGCCACCTTGGCAATGAAAAATAAGAGGAGTCACATCAGCTTGCAATAGGACTTTAAAAAATTGTTTGTACGCCTCGATCGCATTTGTTCCTATCACCAATTGTTCCATTTGTTTGATCATCATATTTCGATTCTTATACAACTGGTTTCGACCTGCTTCAGTCTGAACTAGTTGTTCTAAATGAGCGATTTTATCTTCATCTTTTTTGGAAATAGATTGTGTACTCGCCTGCTGTGCTAAATCAGCATGAGGATTAAAATTAAACGTCTCACTCGTTGAAATCATTTTGTTAGGATCTTTCACTATTTCTTCTGGTGAACGAAAATCAATAATCTTTTTTATAACCATCCGTTCCATATAAACTTGTCCTTGAGAATCAATTTGATGTAACGCATCTGATCGAAAAACCTGCCCCCATCTTGTTAATCGACCATCTGTAGTAAGATAACCGCCCATATCACGACAATTGTACAAATTATTTAATGGCAAACGGCGTTCTGCTCCAATAAATAGTTCAGAATCGGTTTGTAGTTGAAAATAAAGTCGTTCTTGAAAATTGGGATCTTTTGTCTTTTGCCACCCTTTTTCAGTAAATTCTATATATCCAGTTTTATTTTCAGTTGTACTACCTGTTCCATAATACACTTTCACAGGTAATTGTACTGTATCAGGAATACAAATCTCAAGTTCATCCCCAATTCTTTTCACTTGAAGTGCTTGCATTATTTCACTCTCCTATTGATTTTGAAGCGTTGCTTCTTCTTCTGTGACTCCTTGGCTATCCAATTTTTTCATGAATGGTAGATATAATAATAGTACCACAACAAATTGAATTAACTGTACAACCAATCCCTGCCAGCCAGCAGCCATAAACCCAGATAAGAACGTCGGTAGATTTTTGGGAACATTTACACTAATGACAGGTAAAAAGCCAATAATCGTTGCAAGATATGCAATACCGACACAAATCGCAGCTGAAAGTGTCAAAGGGATGAAAATAATTGCGTTCATGATCATTGGTATACCAAATTTCATTGGTTCCGTGATACCAAAGATACTTGGAATTAGTGAAATTTTTCCAATTGATTTGAATTTTTCACTTCTACTCATCCAAACTAAAATCACAGCTAATGCCAATGCTCTTGGTCCTTTAAATGCATCTAAGAAAAATGAATTAATAATATTTGTAGCTACTTCACCTGCCGCAACTGCTTCCATATTGGCATAAGCCTGAGTTGTAAACAAAACAGCAATGACAGAACTTACTACCATACTTCCATGAATTCCAAAGAACCACAACAATTCTGATAAAAACATAATAAATAATGCTGACCAAATCGATCCACCTAACGCTTCTAGAGGGGTTTGTAAATTCGTATAAATAAAGTCATGGATATTTCCGAACTTAGTTTCGGCAAAAGCCGTACTAATCATAATAACCACAATAAAAATAATAGCTGCTGGAACAATTGCTTCAAAAGTTTTAGCAATCGCCGTTGGGACACTTTCGGGCATTCTAAACGTAATGCGCTTTTCTACCATTTTTGCGAAGACCCAAGTCACAATAAGTGCCACGATCATTCCAACAAAAATACCTTTTGAGCCTAGGTAAGTTAATTCAAAAGCCATGACTGGTTTCTCTTGCCCAATATCAAAAGCTGTGATCGGTGTCAAAACAAAGAACGCAGCTAAAGACAAAATGATTGAAGCAATCGTATCGCCCTTTTTCTCTCTTGCCATTGCACAAGAGATACCAATAATTACATAGATTGTAATCAAATTACTGGAAATTGAGGTCCCTAATGAACAAGCCTTCATAACAATATCTGGCAACCCTGGAATCATTCCAATAATCGTTGTCAGACTTCCCACAATAGTAATCGGCAGTGTCATCATCATTCCATTCGCAATACTTTTAACAAAGGTATTATTTGAAAATTTGTTGACAAAGACATTCAACCCGTTGATAAATGAACTTCTTTTTGTTTCTGACATTTGTAATCCTCCCCTAACTCATTCTTATCTCGATGCAATAACTTCCTGTGCATTTTTAAATACTTTTTCCCCATTCATCATGCCGTAATCCATCATTTCAATCACCAATACAGGAATATCTGGATACTCATTTTTTACATCATCTAATTGATACCCCACTTGTGGGCCTAGTAAAATGATATCTGAACCTGATACTTTTTCTTCTAGCTCACTTAGTCCGCATGCAGAAATATCCGCTTCGATTCCTTGGGATTTTGCATACTCCTCCATTTTTTTAACTAACATTCCTGTTGACATTCCACCTGCACATGCTAATGTAATTTTCATCCTGATCACCTTTTCTATTTTGATTTTATGCATTCTCTTTAATTAAAGTACGCAATTCTTGTATTTCTTCATGTAACTCAATAAATTCTTTTGTAAAATCAGTTGCTGTAATTGCTGCCATCATATGATCTTGCGCATGAGTCAAAAACATATTTACTGGTTCATCTGGATTACTTGCAAAGGTTTTTAAAATGTTTGTATGATGTTGATGGGCAATTTTTAAATTGTCTTTGCTTTCCTCCAATATTCTTTTTGCCTCGGTGATCTCTCCACCTTTTGCTTCTTTAATTGCGTTCATTGCCAGCGATTTTGCATTACCTGCATAAACGATGATTTGCATCACATCTGTCTCTGAAATCATTTGACCGTCTCCCTTCAAACACTAATTACGTTTTCATATTAATATAAGCAACTAGTGTGCCAAACACAGAAAATCTCTATAAAGCAGGATTTCACTTGTATGTGTTTCCCAGAAATAATTTTCGAAACACATTTTAACAACAAATTAAAACACATTAACGCATACAAAAACAGATGACTTTGACTATTTCACTATTCAACATTATACTTAAGGGCATAGAACAAAAAAACACTATTCATCAAAGGTCGGAAAAAAATGAAAAGAATTGAAAAAATAGCAGAATTGTTAGGACAATATTCTGAAGATCAACTGGTAACCGCCAGTGAGATTGCTAAACAATTGAATCTTACACGTGCAAATGTTAGCAGTGACTTGAATCAATTAGTCAAGCTAAGAAAAGCTAAAAAAAGTGGTACTAAACCAATTTATTTTTGTTCAACAAGTCCAAAAGAAAAACAAACAAGCACTATTTTAGATGATTTCATCAAAAAAAGCCCTAGCCTATTTCACTGTGGTGAACAGGCTAAAGCAGCTGTGCTATATCCGCCAAATGGCATGCATATATTATTGACTGGAGAAACAGGTGTCGGGAAAAGTATGTTTGCCGAACTGATTTATAGCTATGCCGTTTCCCAAGCTAAATTGAAAGCGGATTCTAACTTTATTACGTTCAATTGTGCCGATTATGCGAACAATCCTCAATTATTAGTAGGTTCTATTTTTGGTATTCTTAAAGGTGCTTACACGGGTGCAGATAATGATCGTATCGGGCTATTGGAAAAAGCGAATGGCGGTATTCTCTTTCTAGATGAAATTCATCGGCTCCCTCCTGAAGGTCAGGAAATGCTGTTCACCTTTATTGATCGCGGTATCTATCGAAGGCTTGGTGAAACCAATAGTGAAAGAACTGCCCAAGTATTATTGGTCTGTGCAACAACTGAAGATACTTCCTCTTCATTGCTACAAACGTTTATCCGTAGAATTCCCATGCGAATTAAAATTCCTAGTTTAATAGATCGTGGTTTAGACGAACGGCTAAGCTTGATTTCAACTTTTTTTCAAGCTGAAACCAAGAAATTAAAAACACCGATAGAAGTTTCTACGAATACGATTCGAGCATTATTGGGCTATCATTGTCCTAATAATGTAGGTCAACTAAAAGCCGATATACAGCTACTTTGTGCAAAAGCCTATTCTCACTTTATCGCTCGACAAGAAGAAACTATCAAAATCAGTAGTTATGAACTGCCTCATTACATCCGTGAAGGCCTTTATAACACGGAAGATCGTCCAAAAATTTGGCTACTACTTCCGAATATGAATGCACGTTTTTTCATGTTTAATGATGAAGATACAACCTTATTTTTACAAAAAGACACTAAAAATAATGATATCTACCAAATCATCGAGCAAAAAATGAGTGATATGGAGCGAATCGGCCTTGATACTTCGCAAACATCTGAAATCATTGATACCACGATAACAAATTATTATCGTTCCTATAATACTGATTCAGTCATTGATTTAAAGAACCTTGAACAAATCGTCGGTTCAGAGATTGTTGCAACTGCGAATAAAGTATGTGAAAAAGCTTCCCGATTGTTAAATCTTCATTTATCTGATAATGTTCGCTATGGATTGGCACTTCATTTGTATAATACGATTCAACGAGTTAAGAGAGGTCAAAGAATCATTAATCCTCGAATAACAGAAATAAAAAAGGAACATGCCACCCTTTTCAAAACAGCCCAACACTGTCTCTCAGTTATAGAAGCGGATTTTAGTATTCAGCTTCCAGAAGATGAAGCTGGCTTTCTTGCCTTATTTTTTACCTCTTATGAAAACAAAAATAAAAAAAGAGCGAAAGTCGAAGTCATCGTTGTTGCTCACGGTGATTCAACTGCAACTAGTATGGCAAGTGTTGTCAACAAATTACTTGGGGAACAAATTGCCGTAGGTTTTGATATGTCTCTTGAGGAAAAACCAATCGTAACTCTAAACAATATTAAAAATTATCTAATAGCAAAAGATCAACTAAAAGACGTCCTATTATTAGTTGATATGGGGTCGTTAATCAACTTTAGCGATGAGTTGCAACAAAAACTGCGTATTGACATTCGCTGTATTGAGCTAGTCAGCACTCTTCATGTGCTGGAAGCGAGCAGAAAAGCTTCTCTAGGTTACGAACTTAATGAGGTATTTGAATCGACCAGAAACATTAAAGGCCTTTCTACTTATCAAAAAAATAGTGACGATGAACGAAAGGAATCAAAGTTATATATTCTAACACTGTGTACAACTGGTGAAGGCTCAGCTCAATTAATCAAAAAAATGCTGAGTAACCGCTTAAACTTTCGTGGAGATGCTTGTGAACTTATATCATTACAAATTACTGACGAAAAATTACTAGAACAAACGCTGAAAAATTTAACTCTTTCTGGAAAAATCATTTGTACAATTGGTACTTTTCAACTTTCCTTAACTTCGCC
This sequence comes from Enterococcus sp. AZ101, assembly GCF_050499005.1. Classification (NCBI taxonomy): domain Bacteria; kingdom Bacillati; phylum Bacillota; class Bacilli; order Lactobacillales; family Enterococcaceae; genus Enterococcus; species Enterococcus sp. AZ101. The sequence continues at coordinate 1,947,683 of NZ_JBMHEZ010000001.1, forward strand.
ACACTTTACGATTACAGATGCTTTAGATGAGACTAAAACTAAAAATATTCAATCACTGATCGATTATGAGATTGCTTTTGACGGTATGCAACATAATATCGCAAATATGCTAGAATATGAACACGGAAAAGAACTAATAATCTCTGTTCGAGAGTGGGTTGAAGCAATAGCTGCTGAAATCAATCCAAATGTTTCTTACGAAATAAAAGTAGGTTTAGCTTGTCATGTCGTCTGCATGATTGATCGACTAAAAAAGGGTAAAAGTGTTAGTAGTTTTCCAAAAACATTAGCTTTCAAAAAAAAATATTCAGCTGAAATTGCCAGTGTTCGAAAAAATAGTCAATTTTTAGAAACATACTATGCCATTGTAATTCCAGAAGATGAAATCTTTTATATTACCGCATTTTTTATGAATGAATCTTTATTTTAAAACTAAAAAAAGTGAAAAATCATTTTCTTCTGATTTCCCACTTTTTTTAGTTTATAAAAGAATAAGTTGATCAACTATTTTGGCTCTATACTTTCTGATGTTGGTGAGAAATCACCGGCATCTTTTTAATGCAAAATAATAGAAAAGACACCCTGATATCCTTTAGAATTAAGTCGTCTAAAACCATTCAAAAAGGAGGAAATCAAGATGTCCTACACCAATCTTATCAAAGAAACCTTAGATATTCTAGACTTAAACATTACTTTTAATGAAAATGGCTTAAAAAAAGAACGAATCAAAGGTAGAATCTGTCAGGTCTTCTCAGGTACGCTCGATTATGTTGCTCATGTTGGCTTCACTGTGAAGGAGAAGAAAAGGAGGCGATTATCCGTTGGGGCTTTACAAGCTGTCTAATTTTATTGAATGATGTTTCGGAGTATCAAACTCATTTACGCTTGAAGAAACGCCGTTTCTTCTGTCAATCCTGCAATCGATCGTTCGTTGCTAAAACGAGTCTTGTTGAAAAACATTGTTCGATTTCAACTAAAGTGAAGTTATCCATTGCCGATCGGCTCAGAAAAACCACTTCTATGAGTGAAATTGCGCGTCAAAAGAAGGTCTCAGTTTCCTCTATTTACCGTGTCTTGAAACGATTTTATGAACCTAAAAAAATCAATCGACTCACCTTCCGCACTTATTTAACTGAAACAAAAGTCGTGGATCGATTACTTGCGTATGATGACGAATTGAAAAGTGGCTACACCTGTTATCAGGACTTTCTTTATGCCGTACAGACAAGAGATTTTGATCGGTTTCATACACTATTAGACGAAGATTTCCGCCGTCTTCCTTCCTACTATCAAAAGACTATCGGTACTTTTAAGAAGTACCAAAATGAAATTAAAAATGCGCTAGAATTGCCTTATTCTAATGGACTATTAGAATGTTTAAATAATCATATTAAAGTGTTGAAGAGAAATGCATACGGCTTTCGTAACTTTTACAATTTCAAGTTGAGAATTTCTTTATGTTTTGGTACGATTCTTTTTCAAGAAAATAAAAAAACTAGAGGAAAGTTCCTCTAGGGATCATACTAATCGATTTAATTCTTTGGTTTTTCTTTACCAACATTAGTTGACAAAGAGCCGATATTTCATAATTTCATAAAAAAAAACTACGATGATCATCGTAGTTTTTTTATACCGGCGGCCGGGGTCGAACCGGCACGCCCTCGCGGGCACTGGATTTTGAGTCCAGCGCGTCTGCCAATTCCGCCACGCCGGCATGAAATAATTTTGCAAGGCGGTAACCGGATTTGAACCGGTGATGAAGGTTTTGCAGACCTCTGCCTTACCACTTGGCTATACCGCCATATTTAACTATAAAACAATCTCTAAAAGAGAAAACTGGGGTAGCTGGATTCGAACCAACGCATGACAGGATCAAAACCTGTTGCCTTACCGCTTGGCTATACCCCAAAATTAGAACTAAGGGCGACTGATGGGAATCGAACCCACGCGTGGCGGAACCACAATCCGCTGTGTTAACCACTTCACCACAATCGCCATAAAACATATAATAAAAATTAAAAGCTAAGGGCGACTGATGGGGATCGAACCCACGCATGGCGGAACCACAATCCGCTGTGTTAACCACTTCACCACAATCGCCATAAACTATTAACAGGGATAGTAGGAATCGAACCCACAATGACGGTTTTGGAGACCGTAGTTATACCGTTTAACTATATCCCTACTAAGATAATGGAGGAAAGTGGATTCGAACCACTGAACCCTAAGGAACGGATTTACAGTCCGTCGCGTTTAGCCACTTCGCTATTCCTCCAAATGGCGCAAGACAGAATCGAACTGCCGACACACGGAGCTTCAATCCGTTGCTCTACCAACTGAGCTACTGCGCCAAAAAATATAAAACGGTCTGGACGGGACTCGAACCCGCGACCTCCTGCGTGACAGGCAGGCATTCTAACCAGCTGAACTACCAAACCGTAATTTAATGGAGGTTGACGGGATCGAACCGCCGACCCCCTGCTTGTAAGGCAGGTGCTCTCCCAGCTGAGCTAAACCTCCAAAAAATATAAATGACCCGTACGGGAATCGAACCCGTGATACCGCCGTGAAAGGGCGGTGTCTTAACCGCTTGACCAACGGGCCAATAAAAACTTAATACGGAGAGTAAGGGATTCGAACCCTTGAGACAGCGTTAACCGTCTACATGATTTCCAATCATGCTCCTTCGGCCACTCGGACAACTCTCCAGAGTTAAAGGAAGCAAAGTATTACTCACAAGTCCTATATTAAGGAACTCCGGCAGTAGGACTCGAACCTACGACATCATGATTAACAGTCATGCGCTACTACCAACTGAGCTATGCCGGAATAA